>NZ_JAVYAE020000008.1:0-284090 GCF_032334105.1 Paenibacillus hubeiensis | reverse complement strand
CGTCTTTAGGCGCAGTTTGGCAACAAGGGGTTATACCCCAAGAGCAAACCACCCGTTGGACGGGTGGTCCTGATTTTCGGGGCTATATAAACCGAAAAAAACATACACACATAAACGGAGAGGCAGAACCAATCTGGAGAAGCGAAGCGTTCTAAAAGCTTTCTGAAGGAAAGCTGCATCGGAAGCATAGGCTTATCACCGGATTTACCCCTTAGAAAAAGGGAATGAAAAAAATCTGGGGATAACAGCGATCGGAAGATGGTACTGCACTCGCAGTGGCCTTGTGTGATTGATTGTGAGGTAAATATAGAACCATTAAAGCGAAGGCAGTTCGGGATATTGGATATATTCCTCCAAACCTGCCTTTTCGAGTTGGGCGATGATGTATTCGTCCGGAGTGCCTTCGACGCCCGCATAGCCGCGCCGGGTATAGATTTGGACGGCGTCGGGAAAAGCGTCCCGCAGCACACCCCGGATTTTTTTGCCGGAGCTGTCGTTATCCACAAACAGGTACACTTCGTCATATCCGACCTGTTTGCGAAGGGCCTCAAGTTTGACGGTATTCAATGTTCCGAACGTGCATAAGATGTTGATTTCGGGAGAAACGAGGCGTTTCAGTTTACTGCGGTCATTCTTTCCTTCCACAATGACATGAATTGGCATCCTATTCACCCCTTGAACGAGTGCTTGTATCGACATTACCCGGGAAATGTTACAGCGGAAATCGACCGGGAATACCTATAGTGTAGCTGTAAACGGGTGAATAATGCAAAGAAAACCTCGGAACCGGCTCGGGTGCTGTCAAAAGGAAAAAAGAAGCCGATTCGTTGGCAGAAAACCGGGGAAATCAGCTTAATATGCTATGCGGGTCTGAACGGGATGATGACGCTTCATGTCGCGATCTGAAATAGGGAAGCAGCAGTATGCCTAACATCAACAATAGAAATGCAATGAAATAAGGAGAGACCCCGATCCGAAGCTGTCCGGCCGCGATGGGTCCGATAAACGAACCGATCGAGGTGAAGATGGATTGTAACGAGAAGATGCGGCCCAGCTTGCTGCCCCCGCTTAAACGAATGAACAGCGTTGCCATGGCTGGAAAAGTAATTCCTTTGGCCAATCCGAGCACGAACAGAATGCCGGGCAGAGGCCACGCCGGAAATGCAGCCATAGCAAAGAAGCACAGGGACATCAGCAGCACGCCCAACGTCAGGCGGAGCTTCGGGGAATACCGGTTGAGAAACAGCATGCTCAGCGTAAGCAGCGCGCCCAGACTGATGATGGAGAACATAAGCCCTGTGGACATGATGGATGTTGTGCCGCCATTGCGCAGCGGCAATTCAAAAAATAAGATGCCTTGGGCACAAGCAATGAACAGCGGAAGGGCGAAATAACGCCATGAGACAGGCATGAATGCCGCTTTTTCGGAGCTGCTCCCTTTAGTGACGGAGGACGGGCTCGGCGGGACGGTTTCTTTAATTTTTTCTGTTTCGTTGGCTGCATCTACCAATCCCTTGGGCATGGACAAAAAAGCGATGACGCCTGTCAGAATGAGCAGGTAACCCAGGCTGGAGAAGGTGGCCGAGAATCCGATGCTTGCCACAATCAGCGCGCCTGCCGCGGGAGAGACGACCGAAGCCAATGTATGCACAACCCCGTGTCCGGACATATATTTGCCTTGAGTAACGGGATCGCGGGAGAGCTGGGCCAGAAGAGCAAGGCAAGCCGGAGACAAGAAGGCAAGCACGAAGCCGCTGATGGCCCGCAGGGCCAAGAGCTGCCATGGTGTTTGGACGTATGCCTGTAACAGCAAAATGATCCCGGCGCCAAGCAGGCTGAATACGATGTAGCGGCGGCTGCCGTGTTTGTCGATCTGCGTACCGGCAATCAGGTTGCCAGGCAGATGCGTCAGGGAGTAAATGCCCATCATCCATCCAATGAAGGTAGGGGCGGCACCGAGCGAGATGGCGAACGGCGTCAGTATGGGATATTGAGCGTGCAGGTCAAAGACAGCGAGAAACAAAAACAGATAGAGCCAAATGGCCGTTTTCACAAAAGCCCCTCCTTGTTAAGCGATGCCGTTGAAATGTGGAAGATTGCAGACGGGCCATGCCGATCATGCAAAACCGTAGTACTACTTGTACGTGCATTGGGACGAACTTATACCGCTTATTTTTACGGGAATGGGGCTTAGCTGACAGCGGCTCCGGAAATCATGTATAATATTCGGGAAGATTCATTTCTCGACTCTAATTCGGAAGGTGTAATCATGAACATAGAAGTTTGGAAAGAGTTTGTTATGCAGAACTGGCTTGTGATCGTCATTGCGATGATCATTCTGGTTTTTGTTATGAATGTGCTCCGAACGGTTTTGAAATGGGCGATTGCCATTATCATCGTTGCGGCTCTGGTGATATACAGCGGCATCTCCCTCGATCAGATCAAGCAAACGGTATCTGACGTGCAGAGCAGCACAATGGATACGTTGAAGAAGGAAGCGACGAGCATCATGCTTAAGGAGGCTTCCAAGGCAACCTACAGCCGTGGCGAAGGCGGGGCGTTTACGATCAAGAGTCCTAATGTGGAGATTCAGGGAACCGCTGGCTCGGACAAAGTGGACGTCACGTTTCGCGGCATTTCGCTCGGCGAATGGAAGCTGGACAATGACACGATCCGGACGTTCATCAAACAGGCGGAAGGGAACGTGGGAGCCCCGGCTTCTTAGGCAAAAGGAGGAATGGACAACGTGTTTCAAAGTTGGCTGGACAGCCTGAAGGAATTCAACGGCATCACGATTCTGTTGTTGTTGATTGTTGCGGCGTCTTTGCTGCAAGGGTGGTCCAGGGGAGCTTCTCGTTCGGCAGGGAGGCTGTTTTCCTTTCTGCTGGACGGGATTATGACCGTGGTAGGCATTTTGTTATCCATAGGTTTGACGGTATGGCTTGCACCCTATGTGCAGCAATGGCTGTCCGATCATGCACAGGCGATGCCGGGCCGTGAATTAAGCCGCATGGAGCAGGTGTATTATACCCTTGTCACGGCAGTGGCGGATTTTCCGCTAATGAGGTTTGCCGTCCTGTTCGTATTGAGTTACGGGATCATTCGAATGTTGTTGGGATGGTTCTCGATGATGTTCTTTAACGTAAGGCATCATCACGCCGAGCCCGGGAACAGGCCGAAAGGGATCGTCAGCCGATTTACCGGCGCGCTGATCGGCACGGTCATCGGTTCGGCACGCGGCATGATCGTTATTGCTGTGCTGTTCATGATCGTGAGTTTGTATCCGGGAAGCCTGTTCAGCAGGTACGTTGAGGCGTCGCCGATCTACATGCAAGGCGCCAAGTCGGTCATTGAACCTTTGTCGGGCAACCTGATCAAGGATCAGCTTCCGGTGTTTACCCAAGCGGTACAGAAGGAGCTTAGCGGCATTCTGCAGCGCAAATATGAGGTCATTGATCATAACATCCCAACGGATATCGAAGCGGCCGCAGCCGAGATCGTGAAGGGCAAATCCACCGAAGAAGCGAAAGCAAGGGCGCTTTATGACTGGGTTGGATCACGCATTCAATATGACTATGGCAAGGTTGAAGATTACGAACAGCGAGGCATTTGGCATGAGCAGACGCCGCAGGACACATTCGACACGCGGAAAGGCGTGTGTATCGATTATGCGAGGTTATATGCGGTCATGGCACGGTCCCAAGGACTGGACGTCAAGGTGGTAACCGGCTTGGGATATAACGGACAGGGCGGTTATGGGCCTCATGCTTGGAATGAAATCTATTTGAGCGATTCGAAGAGCTGGATTCCGCTTGATTCGACATGGGCAGTCAGCGGGGACTGGTTCAATCCGCCGAATTTCTCAGATACCCATCTGAAGGATGAGACAGCATAAAAAGGATATGAAATCAAATGGGCGCAGGACGGATGTTGTAAGACATTGCCTGTACTCATAATCACCTCAAAGCCAGAGCGGAAAGCATCAAGTCATGAAAGAGGTAAAACGGATGAACAATCGTTCCAAAGAGAAGGAAGAGCTTACGGACAAACGGCGTTTCAGTTACCGGATGAACGTGTTTTTCTTTGCTTCCTTTATTATTTTTAGCGTAATCATCGTACGATTGGCCTATTTGCAGTTCGTGGAAGGCCCCGAATTAAGCCAGGAGGAAGCGAGCAACATTACGAAGGATGTTCCGCTAGCTCCGGTCAGGGGCACGATTTACGATGCGACGGGCGAAGTGAAATTGGCATACTCCAAGCCGATTCAATCACTTTACCTGACCTTGTACAAAAATTATGGAGACGTGAACGGCGAGCCGAGTCCATATATCGCCGAAATTCAGGACATGGCGACGCGGCTGCATGACGTATTCGAGCAGTATAAGAAAAAGGAATCGCCCTCATTGTCCGTCGACGAAATCATCGAAGAGATGGACCTGAATTCGCGCAAAGCAAACGGGTTCATGCCGCGTTTGATCAAGAGCGATCTTTCGGACGAGGAAGTAGCGTATTTCCTCCAGCACAAGGATGAGTTCAAAGGTATCCAGATCGTGGAGGAAAGCGTTCGTTACTACGATCCGGACACGGTCGCCGTACAGACGATCGGGTATCTCAAGAAGTTCAAAAGTTCCAAAACGCTGGACAAGTACAAAGAGATCGATGCGAAAAATAAAACGCAAACCGACCCTGGACTCGTGTATACCGAGAACGAGTTCGTTGGTTTTGACGGACTTGAGCTCCAGTATCAGGACATTCTGCGCGGCAAAAGCGGGTATAACTCGGTGGACGTAGACCTGCGCAACCTTCCGGAAGGCGTAGCTGGTTCGACCCCTCCCGAAAAAGGATATGACCTGATCACCACCATCAACAAAAACATTCAGGTCAAAACAGAGCAGGCGATCACGGATCAGTTGAGATGGCTGCATACCAATCTGGTGTCCGGCAAGTATCACCAAAATGCCAAAACCGGCTTTGCCGTTGCGATGGAAGTCGACACGGGCAAAGTGGTTGCCATGGCGAGCATGCCGGACTACGATACCAACATCTGGAGAACGGGAAGCATCACCAATCAACAGTATGATGATATCAAGTATATTTATCAGAACGGCACGATTCGAGGGTTTCCGCCGGATGACAGCGGCAAGCGTGCCGAATCCGTCGTGTTGCTCGGTTCAACCATCAAACCGCTCAGTGTGCTGATCGGGTTCAAAGAAGGATTTTTTACGGCCAATACCGTTTATAGCGATAAAGGATACACCACGTTTGGCGGAGACAATCGCAGGGTGCAGAATGCAGGCGGACACGTATACGGACCGCTCCGCCCACGCGACGCCATTCGCCATTCCTCAAATCCGTTCATGATTGATGAAATCGGGAAAAAACTGTATGACCGTTACGGAGCAAAAGGAATCGATGTTTGGGATGAATATATGAAACAGTTTGGTCTGGGCGTATCTACCGGCGTTGATCTTCCGAATGAATATCTAGGCCGCCGCGAATATACGAACAAGACAGAGAGCTCGTTGACGAGACTGGTGTATGGTTCCTTTGGACAACAGGGGAAATATACGACGATGCAGCTTGCGCAATACGTAACGATGCTGGCAAACCGCGGAAAACGGATGGAGCCGCATCTGGTCAGTGAAATTCGCGATTCCGAGGGGAACGTTGTAGAAAAGATCAAACCAAAGGTGTTGGACAAGGTTGATTTCAACTCCTCATACTGGGACGAAGTGCAGCGCGGGATGGCCACCGAAGTTTCTTCATTTAGTGGATTCCCGTACGACTTTGCCCGGAAAACAGGAACGTCTACCCAGTTGGTCGGCGGAAAAAATGTCGATAACGGGGTATTTATCGCCTACGCTCCGCGCAACAACCCGAAGCTGGCCGTAGCCGTAGTCATCCCGGAAGGGGGATTCGGTTCGACGAGTGCCGCGCCGATTGCGCGCGCGATTTTCGACGCGTATGACGAAGAGTATGGTTTGGATGGCGTTCCCAAAAAAGACAAAACGGAAAATGCTGACACGCAACAATGAGTCAATTGAATGAATAAGTACCAAGGCGATTTCCCTTCGGATGGATCTGGAGGGAGGTCGTCTTTTTTAGGTCGTACGGAGTATGGATTGGGAAGAGATCCGAAGAAGAAGGCCTTTTTAGTATTTGAGGAAAAATGCCGGTAACGTGCAATGGCCTTTTCACGTTATTTATGTATACCATGCCAACCTCCAGATGACGAAAGTGTAACCAAAATTTGGGCGACATGGGAGTGTGGCTTTGGTAGACTGTTAATATCCAGAGTTGTGCTTTCACTGGGGGAGTTTTATGAAGTATAGACTATTTTGGACAGGGAATGGGTGAGGTACACAGCATGTTCAAGCTTTGGGGAAAGAAAAAGAAAACTCAAGAGGATGGGCAGATCAACACGCCTTCAAGCTTAAGGATGAATACGTTTTTTTTCGTGGCCTTTGTCATCTTCAGCGTTCTTATATTCAGACTGGCTTATATTCAATTTGTCGAAGGGCCGGAGCTGACGTACATGGAAACCAGTCGGAATACGAAAGACATTCCGCTGGCGCCTGTGCGCGGCCCGATTTATGACGCTACGGGCAAGATCGCGCTTGCTTATTCCGAGCCCGTGCAGTCGCTATACGTGTTGCTTTACGAAGATTACAGCAATGGGGCTAGACAGGAAGAGGCACAGAAGCTCGCAGAAGATCTCGCCGGCATATTCAAGCAGTTTAATCCCGGGGACAAAGAACAGCCGGACGCGGAAGAAATCATCAAACGCCTTGATCTGGATTACCAGAAGACGCACGGATACACGCCGCGTTTGGTCAAATCCGATCTGAACACCAAAGAAATCGCATATTTCATGGAAAACAAGGCCCAGCATCCCGGCGTGATGGTGCTTGAGGAAAATGTGCGCCGATACGACCCGGACGGAGTGGCCGTTCAAGTTATCGGGTATACGCGGGAGTACAAGGGGCTGGGAACCTTGAAAAAGTATCAGGAGATCGCCAGCAGCGGAGTCGACCAGCGTGATCCGGGCCTTCGTTACGCTCAGGAAGAAATGGTCGGTGCGGACGGGCTGGAATATCAATATCAGGAAGAACTGCGCGGGCGCAGCGGATACCAGTCCATCGACATCAATTCGCGCAACTTGCCGGAGGGGAACATCGTGCAGACGCCTCCCGAAAAGGGATACAGCCTTATTTCCACCATCCACAAAGACATTCAAATGGCGGCGCAGCAGGCTATTACGGATGAACTGCGCAAGCTGCCTAATGCCGTAACCGGTTATGCGGTGGCCATGGAAATCGATACTGGCAACGTGGTGGCGATGGCCAGCATGCCGGATTACGATCCAAATGCCGAATGGGATTACGACAAAATCAAATACGTGTACCGGAACGGGACGATTGCTTCCTTCCCGCCCGACGATTCGCGCAAGCGAGCCGAATCTGTTGTGTTGTTGGGGTCGGTCATCAAGCCGCTCAGCGTGCTGATTGGTCTGAAGGAAGGGCTTTTTACAGCGGGAGAGACGTATCCCGATCTGGGGTATACCACCTTGGGCAAGGATGGAAGACGCATCCAGAACGCAGGCGCCGCTTACAACGGCCACATCAACGCCAGACAGGCCATTCAGAAATCTTCCAACGCCTTCATGATCGATATGGTGGGTAAACGCTTGTATGCGAAGTATGGAGGTGACAAAGGCGTCGACAAATGGGACGAATATATGAAGCAATTCGGGCTGGGCGTATCTACGGGAGTGGATCTGCCTGGTGAGTTTTTGGGCCGACTGGAATACAATGAGTCCTCTGAATCCGGCTTGACCAAATTGGCGTTTGCTTCCTTCGGCCAACAGGCGAAATATACGACGCTGCAATTAGCCCAATACGTGACTACCATTGCGACCAAGGGCAAACGGATGGAGCCGCATCTGGTGAAGGAAATTCGCGATGCCGACGGCAACGTGGTTCGCAAGATCAAACCGAAGGTGCTCAACGAAGTCGAGTTCCCCGATGCCTATTGGGACGAGATTCATCGCGGCATGGCGACCAAGCTCAGCACGTTTGACGGATTTCCTTACGATTTTGCGCGTAAGACAGGCACATCACAGCAGGGCAGCGGGCCAAACAAGAAAGAAAACGGCGTATTTATTGCTTTTGCACCAAGGCAAAACCCGAAACTGGCCGTAGCTGTAGTCGTTCCTGAAGGCGGGTTCGGATCGGTTAGCGCATCTCCGATTGCCCGTAAAATTTTTGAAGCTTATGACGAGGTCTATGGCCTCGACGGTACGCCGAAGAACAAAAAAAAGGAGAATAACAGCGACCAATAGCATGAGTTAATGGATATGCCTGTAAGAGAGCTTGCTGAGTGCAAGCGGCTCTGTACGGGCATATTTTTTTTGTCTATATGTTCCGGAGGTGCATTTCATTTAATTTATATTGACAAAATCGGCGCTCGTCCCTATTCTTAATCCATGATTATGATAATCATTATCATATTTTGCATAATACTGAAAAGGGGTACTGCATCCATGTTCACACATCATCGTAAAACCGCGGCCCTGCTGCTGGCGACCACGCTCTTGCTTCTCTTTGTTGTCGTTGGCTGCAGCAATACAGAGAACGGCGCGGATTCTTCGAACACATCCTCAAACGGATCATCCCAGGCCAAATCGATCACGATGTCCTGGCCTCGCGATATCGGCACGATGAATCCTCACACGTATAACCCTTCGCAATTGTTTGCCCAATCCATGCTGTACGAGCCGCTGGTGAGTTACCAAGAGAACGGAAAGCTGGAGCCGGCTTTGGCCGAATCATGGACCATCTCGGATGATGGGAAAACATACACGTTCAAGCTTCGCCAAGGCGTAAAGTTCTCGGACGGAACGGATTTTAACGCCGAGATCGTCAAAAAGAATTTTGATGCGGTGATGAAACATAAAGACACCCACAGCTGGCTGGGCGTGGTTAATGTCATCGCCAAGACGGAAGCGGTGGATGACCACACGTTTCGCCTGACGCTCACCGAGCCGTATTATCCGGTACTTCAGGATTTGTCTGTCGTCCGTCCGTTTCGCTTCCTTGGCGAGGCAGGCTTTCCCGATAACGGAGACACGTCGGAGGGCATAAAGGAGCCTGTCGGAACAGGTCCATGGATGCTGGCTGAATATAAACAGGACGAGTATGCCGTGTTCAAACGCAACCCGAATTATTGGGGAACCGCGCCGGCCATCGATGAAGTTACCGTGAAAATCATCCCCGATGCAGAAACGCGCGTGGCTGCCTTTGAAAAGGGAGATTTGGACCTGATTTACGGTGAAGGCGTCATCAGTCTCGATGCGTTCAAACAGCTTCGCGAGAACGAAGCGTACACGACTCAATTATCCGATCCGGTGGGAACGCGGAGTTTGCTCCTGAATTCCTCCAATCCAAAGCTGGCCGACGTTCGGGTACGCATGGCGTTACAACAGGGTTTTAACAAACAGGCGATGGTAGAAGGCATTACGTCGGGGCTGGAAGAACCGGCCGACTCGGTGTTGTCCAAAAACTATCCGTATACCAACGTCGATCTGGAGCCGATTCAATACAATGTGCAGAAATCGATGGCATTGCTGGACGAAGCGGGCTGGACATTGCCGTCAGGCGGCACAGTGCGGGAGAAGGACGGTCAGCCGCTCGAATTCGAGATGATCTTTGACAAGACGGACCCGATCCAGAAGGCGATGGCCGAAACGATTCAGGCCGAATGGAGCCAGCTTGGCGTAAAGGTCAACCTCACAGGCCTGGAGCTGACGGTACAAATCAAGCGCCTGAAAGCGAACGATTTCGATCTGTATTTCTGGTACAACTACGGCGCTCCATATGACCCGCATTCGTTCGTTAACGTTGTCGCGAATCCCGGCTTCGGCATTTCGGAAACGTTAAGCGCAATCCCGATGAAAAAAGAATTGGAAGGCATGATCCGGGAGGTATTGTCTTCGACCGACGAGACGAAGCGCCAGGAGCTGTACGGCTCCATTCTGCAAACATTGCAGGAGCAGTCCGCGATCGTACCAATTTCGTATATCAAGAAGACCGCCGTTTACCAGAAAAAAATTACCCGTTTCGTATTTCCGGCGAATCGTGACGAAAACCCGTTTGCCGGGATGGAAACCGTCACTCCATAATTCAGCCGAACTAAGGCATGAGGCAGTTTGATCCAAGGAGGAAAAAAGAGTGATCGGCTATGTCGGTAAACGAATGCTTGCGATCATTCCGATCGTATTCATGGCAACGCTCGTAACCTTTGCATTGATCCATATTTCGCCGGTTGATCCGGCAGAGGCCTATTTGACCGCGGCACACATCTATCCGACGCCCGAGCTGCTGGAACAGAAGCGGCATGAATTTGGCTTGGACCAACCGCTGTTCAACCAATATCTGAATACGTTAAAGCGAATGGCCCGGCTGGACTTCGGTACCTCCTACCTCACGAATCAACCCGTATGGAATGAGGTTAAAACGAGGCTTCCGGCGACTGCGGAGCTTGCATGTTGGAGCATGTTGTTTTCCGCGCTGGTCAGCATTCCGCTCGGGGTTTTCGCCGCAGTATACAAAAACAGCTGGGTTGACATGTTGAGCAGAGCCATCTCCTATTTCGGGGCATCCATTCCCCAGTTTTGGCTGGGATATCTGTTAATCTTCTTTTTTTCGGTAAAGCTTGATTTGCTTCCTGTGGAAGGTCGGGGGACCTGGGAGAACCTGGTGCTCCCGACGATAACGCTGTCGCTGGTCCTGATCGCCGTGTATACGCGGTTGCTTCGTTCCAGCGTACTGGAACAATTGCAGGAAACCTATGTGCGATATGCGCGAACAAGGGGAATTCGGGAAAGTGCCATCATGATGAAGCATGTGCTTAAAATCGCGATAGCGCCATTGATAACAGGGATGGGCATGAACCTGGGGAAATTGCTTACAGGCACGATCATTGTGGAGCAGGTCTTTTCATGGCCCGGGTTCGGGCGCTACTTCGTGGAGGCCATTTTTAACCGCGATATCCCTGTGATCCAATGTTATGTATTTTTGGCGGCTTGTTTGTTCATCGTATGCAATCTGCTCGTCGATCTGATACAGATGTATATGGACCCGCGGATTTCGGCGAAAGGACGGGCAGAGCATTGATGAATAAATGGCGTGCGGCGTTAAAAGGCCGAAGAACAATCATGATATGTTCTCTGGTGCTTATGATTTTCTTTATCGTTACGCTGCTGGCTCCTTGGATTGCCCCGCATGATCCTGTAAAGGTGGATCTGCTGGACAAACTGAAAGGGCCGTCGGCAGAGCATTGGCTGGGAACCGACCATTTGGGGCGCGACAATCTGTCCCGTCTGATCTATGGAGCCAGAGTATCGCTTGGATTTGCCATCCTCATCTTTTTGTCGTCGTTGTTTCTGGGCGTGATCATCGGTTCCATCTCCGGTTATGTCGGCGGTTGGCTGGACAGTGTGCTCATGCGCTTCTGCGAAGGCATCATGGCCTTCCCGAATCTGGTGCTTGTGCTTGGCATTGTGGGCATTTTCGGGCCAGGTTTGATGCAGGTGCTGCTGGCGCTCATGATGGTGCAGTGGGTATATTATGCACGAATCTGCAGGAACATGGTCGTTACGCTGAAAGAGCGAAATTTTATTGCGGCGGCACGCATCAGCGGCTCGTCCTCATGGAGCATTATTCGCAGACATATCATTCCCAACGTGCAGCGTCCCATCGTCGTTATGGGCACCCTGGAAATGGGCTGGGCGATCATGGACATCTCCGCGCTTTCGTTTCTGGGCTTGGGCATTCAGCCGCCGAATGCGGAATGGGGAGCCATGATTCATGAAGGAACCAGTTACATCCGCAGCCATCCGGAGCTGATGATTTACCCGGGTGTGCTGATTCTGGTGGTGGTCATTACGTTTAACGTGCTGGGGGAGGCTCTGTCGGAGCGTTACGGCATTGCGAAACGTTAGTTGTTCTACACAGATTTGGACAGGGGGAACGATACAGTGCATCATCCCAACGTGCTTGAGGTCCGGGGGCTGCAAGTCGAACTGCATATTGGAAAAGAAACCGTTCCGCTGTTAAAGCCGCTGGATTTGACGCTTGGGAAAGGGCAAGTGTTGGGACTCGTCGGAGAGAGCGGCAGCGGAAAATCGATGACGTGCCACGCCATCCTCCGGTTGTTGAACCCGCAAAATATGCGGGTAGAGGGAAGCGTACGGTTAAACGGTCGTGAGTTGTCTGCATTGCGAGCCGAAGATATGCGGCGTGTTCGAGGCAAGGACATCGGGTTTATCATGCAAAATCCGATGAATGCTTTTACGCCCGTATATACGATCGGGTCCCAATTTATTGAAACGCTGCGCACCCACTCTAAGATATCGAAATCTCAAGCCAAAGAACAGGCAGTGGCTGCCCTTGCAGACATGAACCTTCCTGACCCGGGCAGAATCATGAAATGTTATCCTCATCAATTGAGCGGAGGCATGCTGCAGCGGGTCATGATCGCCATTTCCATGTGTTTGCAGCCTTCCTTGCTCATTGCGGACGAGCCGACCACGGCGCTCGATGTCGTCAATCAGCTTCAAGTGCTTCGGGAATTGGAACGGCTTCGCAGGGAGAAGGGGACGTCCATTTTGTTGATTTCTCACGATTTGGGCGTGATCTGCCAACTCGCGGATGAGGTCGCCGTCATGAAAAAGGGAGAGGTCGTAGAGCAGGCCGGCGTGCATGAATTGTTCGATCGGCCGCAGCACGAGTATACTCGGATGCTGCTTCAAGCTCGTCTCCGTGCAAGAAAGGATGCTTAATGTGCTTCAGGTGCTCGGCGTAAGCCATAGTTATGGGAAAAAAAGCTGGTGGAATCGTACAGATACGCGCCTTCCCGTTCTTGAAGACATCTCGATCGAGCTTGAGAAGGGTTGTTGTCTGGGATTGCTGGGGGGGAGCGGGGCAGGAAAGAGTACGCTTGGAAAAATCATCCTTGGACTGCAAAGGCCCAGCAAAGGACAGGTACGGTTTGAAGGATGCCATCTTTATGAGGCAAACGGGGGCATGCCCAAAAGCGTAAGGCGCGATCTGCAGGTTGTGTTCCAGGATTGTTACTCGGCTGTAAACCCGATGATGACGGCGGCGCAGATCATCGGCGAGCCGCTTCGGAATTATGAGCGTCTATCTCCGGCGGAGATGGAGCACCGCATCGGGGAATTGCTCGAACAAGTGGGTCTTCGCGCGGAAGATGGAGCCAAGCGGCCGGAACAATTCAGCGGCGGGCAGCTGCAGCGCGTCAATATTGCGCGGGCGATTGCCCTTAAGCCCAAACTGATAGTGCTTGATGAATGCGTTAGCAGCTTGGATCGGGTGCATCAGGTGCACATTTTGGATTTGCTGGCCGAGTTAAAGGCGAAGCATGGATTATCGTATTTGTTCATAACGCACGATATCCAGGCGGCCATGTCGATCTGTGACCGGATTGCCGTTATGGAGCAAGGCAGGATCGTGCATTACAGCGACGAACCGGAATCCGTGTTTCTTAGCGATCATCCGGCGGTGAAAGCGTTGATTTCAGCCATTTTGCCGGATCACCCATCGCTTCGGATTCCTTTTGCATGAACGGTTTCAGACACGGACACAGATATATCGATAATACAAAAGAAAGCGCCGGGAATGCTCGGGCAAACATAAGTTTGTATAGGAAAGGCAAGGGAAAATATCCCTTGCCTTTTTGTTTGGCATCGCTTAAAATTTGCGCAAGGGAAACTTTTTTAGTTATGTTTAAATTTTAATACCTTGTACAACAAAATTAACTTGTCACAATTATTTTAGGAGAGGGAAAGGAGAGTTCACATTGTTAATGGTCAAGATGAGGAGTATTCACAGAGGGGTTATGACGGCAGTATTGCTGATGGTTGTCGTATTGACGGCATGTTCGAATGGCACGGAGGCAGGCGGCGAGGGGAAAATGAAAGTGACGGCAACGACCGGCATGATCGCGGATATCGCCCGTGAAGTCGGCGGATCGTATGTGGAAGTCACCGGACTGATGGGACCGGGAGTCGACCCCCATTTATACAAAGCTTCGCAGGGAGATATCCGCAAGCTGGAAGAGGCTGACGTTATTCTATACAACGGGCTTCATCTGGAAGGCAAAATGTCCGAAATTCTTGAAAAAATGTCTGCCGGCAAAAAAGTCGCCGCCGTCGCGGAGAGCATTCCTCCGAAGGAGCTGCGTTCGGGCGAAGAGATGAATACGGAGTATGATCCGCATGTCTGGTTCAACGTCAAACACTGGATGGTGGTGGTGGAAGCCGTGCGGGATACGCTGACCGAAGCAGATCCGGATCATGCAGAACAGTACAAGGAACAGACGGCGGCATATTTGGCGGAGTTGGAGAAGCTTGATAACGAGGTGAGGGAGAAAATCGCGGAAATACCTGAGCCAAGCCGCGTGCTTGTTACGGCACATGATGCTTTCGGATACTTCGGCCAAGCCTATGGCATGAAGGTGATGGGATTGCAGGGCATCAGCACGGCGGCCGAGTACGGGGCCAAGGACGTCAGCGAATTGAGGGACTACCTGGTGGAAAATAACATCAAAGCCGTCTTTGTGGAGTCGAGTGTTCCGGCGAAAGCGATGGAAGCCATCATTGCGGGAGCGGCAGAAAAAGGACATACGGTAAACATCGGCGGAGAACTGTTCTCTGACGCCATGGGCGCCGAGGGCACGGAGGAAGGAACATACATCGGAATGATTCGCCATAATGCCGATACGATTTCCGAGGCGTTGAAATAGCCGTTAACCACATGAAGGAAAACAATGAGAGGAGTGGGCAGCATGAGAGATTCAACGTCATTAACCTATGCAGGCAATGAAGATCATCCGGGCCAAGGTCTTGGCAGTTTGGAAGCGGCGTCACCCCTGAGCGTTCGCGATTTGGCGGTGGCTTACCATAAAAAGCCTGTGCTCAGCGGCGTATCCTTCGATATTCCGGAAGGTCAACTCATCGGCATTCTCGGTCCGAACGGAGCGGGCAAGTCGACCTTGATCAAAGCCGTGCTTGGGCTGATCCCGAAAATGAACGGAGAGGTGCGAATATTCGGCCAGTCATACCGGGAGCAGCGCCGTCGCATCGGATACGTGCCCCAGCGCGAATCCGTGGATTGGGATTTTCCGACCCATGCGCTGGATGTGGTTATGATGGGAAGATACGGCCATCTGGGCTGGTTCCGCCGTCCCGGTAAAAAAGAGCGCGATCTCGCCGCACATTGTCTGGAGCAGGTAGGCATGGGCGATTTCATGCACCGTCAGATCAGCCAGTTGTCCGGGGGGCAGCAGCAGAGAGTATTTCTGGCTCGCGCCCTGGTGCAGGACGCTGACCTGTACTTCATGGATGAGCCGTTTGCCGGCGTGGACGCCACGACCGAGAAAGCGATTATTTCATTGCTGGAGCAGCTGAAGCGGCAAGGGAAAACGGTGCTTGTCGTTCATCATGACCTGGCCACGGTGGAGGAATATTTCGATCATGTGCTGCTGCTGAATGGCCGGTTGGTGGCAGGAGGCCCTACCAGCGAGGTATTTGTGCCGGATATGCTGCAGGAAACCTACGGCGGCCGGATTGCCATGATTGGCAGCCGCTCGGGGAAGGGTCAGGTGTAAATGATGGGAAACTGGATCATGACGATTCTGACCGATCCCAACACGAGATGGATCCTGCTCGGGTGTATGCTGCTTGGATTCAGCAGCGGCATTATCGGTTCGTTTACGTTTTTGCGTCGTCAAAGTTTGATGGGCGATACGCTGGCCCATGCGGCACTGCCCGGCATATGCATAGCGTTCATGCTTGCGGAAACGAAGTCGGTTGGCCTGTTTCTCGTCGGTGCCCTCGTTGCGGGCATTATGGCTACCTTTGGCATCACGTGCATTACGCGCTATTCACGCATTAAGCAGGAAACGGCGATGGGCATCGTGCTGTCGGTCTTTTTCGGCATCGGCATCGTCATGTTGACGCGAATCCAGCATGGAGCAAGCGGCAGCCAGAGCGGACTCGACAAATATTTGTTCGGGCAGGCGGCATCCATGGTGCAGACCGATGTATACGTCATGGGCGGCGTATGCCTGATCCTGCTCCTTGCCAGTGTGGCTTGGTTCAAGGAATTCAAGCTGGTGAGCTTTGATCCGGGATTTGCACGGGGGATGGGTTTGCCCGTAGGCATGCTGGAGCACCTGATTCTGCTGCTTACCGTTATTGCTGTCGTAGCAGGGATTCAGGCCGTCGGCGTGGTGCTGGTTGCGGCTTTGCTGGTCACGCCGGCTGCGGCTGCACGCTGCTGGACCGATTCACTGGCACTGATGGTGCTGCTGGCGGGTCTGTTCGGCGCTCTTAGCGGCGCGGCGGGAACGTTGTTCAGCACGATGGTGCCGAATCTGCCGACAGGGCCTGTGACGGTGCTCGCGGCAACGGTCATTTTTGCCGGATCTGCATTACTGGCTCCGCGGCGCGGGCTGCTGGCCAGACGACTGCGGAGCGCGCAGGCGAGATCGGCCTATTTGCGGGAGGAACGCATGGCCTTATCCGGGCTGCCCGTGCAGCGCGCGCAGCAGGAACGAGGTGAATTGTAATGTCCACGTTTTGGATTATTTTAACGGCCATGCTCGTCTCCTCCGCTTGTGCCATTCTCGGATGTTTTCTGATTCTGCGGAAGATGACGATGGTAGGCGATGCCATCAGCCATGCGGTATTGCCCGGCATCGCGGTTGCCTATCTGTGGAGCGGCTCCCGGGATTCGCTCTGGATGCTGCTGGGGGCGACGGCATTTGGCTTGATTACGGTGTTTCTCATCCAGACGCTGCAATCCGGAGGACTCTCCTCGGACGCATCCATAGGGATTGTGTTCACGGCCCTGTTCGCGGTAGGTGTGATTCTAATCAGTCAAAATGCGCAAAACATCGATTTTGATCTCGATCATGTACTATTCGGGGAGATTGCTTATGTTCAGTGGGATACACTGACGCTCTGGGGCATGAATGTCGGACCACGGGCGGTGTGGATGCTCGGCATTACGCTGCTGGTTATTTTGGTCTTGCTGGGCCTGTTCTACAAACAGTTCAAGCTATGCGCGTTCGATCCGGCCCTTGCCGCCGCCTGCGGCATTCCGGTAGCCCTGTTCCATTACGTACTCATGGGACTTGTGTCCATGGCGTCGGTGGCCTCCTTTGACAGCGTCGGTTCCATTCTCGTCGTCGGTATGCTCATCGTGCCTGCAGCCACGGCTTATCTGCTGACAGACCGACTGGGTCGAATGATCGCGTACAGCGTCGTCATCGGGGCCGCTGCCTCCATCGGAGGATATGTGATGGCGTTCGTATGGGATGCTTCCATTGCCGGATGCATGGTGGCTGCCGCAGGCATATTGTTTGTGCTGGCTTTCCTGCTGTCGCCGAGGCACGGCATCGTTTTTCGCTACGCTCGCCGCAAGTCCGCAGCACAATAAGCGCATAAGGCCGCCTGCATTGCAGGCGGTCTTTTTTCATGAGCAATAAAGGTTGCAGCTTCCTTTGTTGCAGGTTGATCATCTGTGGTAAAATGTCGTTAGCCATGACGTCCGAAGCGCCCGCGCATTTGCGGCAGCCGGACGGTCTTTTTGTGAGATCCGATTTCGCATCATAAAAACATCAGAGAGAGAACCAAGGAGGAGTACAACATGGGAGAACCGAAATACAAATTGCTTGCGCTCGACATGGACGGAACGCTGCTGAACGACAACCATGAAATTTCACAAGAAACAGCCAAATGGATCCAGATTGCCATCCGCCGCGGCGTACACGTCTGCCTGTCCACGGGAAGAGCCGTCTTTCACGCTATGCCTTATGCCGTGCAGCTCGGATTGGAAACCCCGATGATCACGGTAAACGGCAGCGAAGTATGGAAAGCGCCGCATGACCTGCATATTCGCCATCTGATGGACCCTGTGCTGATTCGCAAGATGTGGGAGATCGGAGAGAAGTACAATACTTGGTATTGGGCATACTCCGTGGAAGAGCTTTTCAACCGCGACCGCTGGACCCAGGATATCGAAGGAACCCAGTGGCTGAAATTCGGGTTTAACACCGAGGTCGACGAGATTCGCCATCAAATTATGATGGAACTGCAGCAGCTGGGCGGTTTGCAGATGACCAACTCCTCGCCCGTCAATATTGAAGTCAACCCGGCCGGCATTACAAAGGCAAGCGGCGTGGCCGAAGTATGCAAACTGCTTGGACTCGACATGTCCCAGGCCGTAGCGGTGGGCGACAGCTTGAACGATCTGGCCGTGATCGAAGCGGCAGGGCTGGGCGTAGCGATGGGCAACGCCCAGGATCAGGTGAAGGAAGCGGCGGATCTGATCGTCGCGAGCAACAATGAGGATGGCATCGTTGAGGTCATTCGCGATCATATTTTGAAGGGGGAATAAACCTTGCTCGCAACCGTTGGCTGGATTTTGATCGTGCTTCTGTTCGCGGTGGGAATGGCAGGAACGGTCTACCCCGTTCTTCCGGGAGCTATCGCCATTTTGTTCGCGTTTCTGGTCTATGGCTGGTTCTTCAGCTTTGATCCGTTCGGGGTATGGTTCTGGATCTTCCAGATTCTGATCGTCGTGGTGCTGTTCGTCGCGGATTACGTGGTCAGTGCCTGGGGGGTCAAAAAGTTCGGGGGCTCCAAGCTATCCACCACGCTCAGCACAATCGGCGTCATTATCGGCCCGTTTGTGATTCCGGCATTTGGTCTGGTGCTCGGTCCGTTTATCGGAGCGTTTCTGGGTGAGCTGATCGGCGGATCTTCGCCTTCCAAGGCGACCAAGGTCGGCTTCGGCTCGGTCGTTGGCCTGTTCACCAGTACGGTGATGAAAATCATTTTGCAGATCGTTATGATTGTTCTGTTCATTATTTGGGTGGCGAGATTCGCATAGACGTTCGGGCTTGGTGATCCAGGCGGGTGCGGCCCATGTGGGGAAAGAAGGGAAACAGGTTGTCTAAGAAAGAAAGCTTTATCAAAGGAACGCTCATCCTGGCGGCCGCGGCGCTCGTTGCAAGGGTGCTTGGATTGGCTCAGCGCGTGCCGCTGGATCACATTCTCGGCGATATCGGGAATGCATCGTTCACGATTTCCAATACGGTTTATTTAATGCTGTTAACGGTGGCGACGGCGGGCATACCGAGTACACTGAGCAAAATGGTATCTGAACGTTACGCCTTGGGCCGCGGCGGAGAGGCCCGGCAGATTTACCGGGCGGCGCTGATCTTTGCGGCCGCAGCCGGGGTCATCATGTCGACCCTGCTGTGGTTAGCGGCGCCATTCTACGCGACGCACATCTCCAAGGTGCCGGGATCGGTCAGCGCCATCCGCGCGCTGGCCCCTGCATTGCTGCTCTTCCCGGCCATCGCGATGATGCGTGGTTACTTCCAGGGCCGTGGCAACATGACGGCCGGAGGCATATCCCAAATTGTGGAGCAGTTCGCCCGCGTGGGTACCGCGATACTGGTGGCATTTGTGCTGCTGCAATGGAATTACGATGACCAGACGGTGGCCGCCGGGGCATCGTTCGGGGGCGTATTCGGCAGCATCGGGGCGTTTGCGGTGATGCTGTACTTCACCATGAAGCAGCGGCGCGTGGACAGCGCCGCAGCACTCATCGAGGAGCGTTCAGAAAAGCTGCCGCTGGGCGGAATCTATGGGGACATATTCAAATTGTCGATTCCGATCGTGCTCTCTTCCTTGGCGGTTCCAGCCATCAACTTCATCGACACTTCTCTTGTCGTTCCGCTGCTGAGCGGAAGGATCGGTCTGGAAGAAGCGACGGCCGTTCTGGCGGTGCTTGGTATGAAAGCCCAGAGCATTGCCGGAATTCCTCCGATTTTGGCCATTGCGCTCAGCACGTCGCTGGTGCCGGTCATTTCGGCGGCATTTGCCCGCAAGGATGAAGTTCATCTGCAAAGCCAGATCACGCTGGCCCTGCGCATTTCGATTCTGACAGGCCTGCCGATCGTCATTGCGCTGAGCGCAGCAGCGCATTCGATCAACGGTTTGCTGTTCAGCGATCTGGGCGGCACGTCGATCATTGCGGTATTGACGATCGGGACCATTTTCCAGATCACGATGATGACGACGAATGCCATTCTGCTGGGCGTAGGAAAGCCGCGCATTACGATGATCAGCGTGGCGGCAGGCATTATCGTCAAGTTTGTGGCGAGTTTGATTTTGGCCCCGCTGATGGGGATTTACGGCATTATTATGGCCACGGCTCTCTGTTTCCTGGTCATTACGTACCTCAATCTCAGGGTGCTGCGCAAAATCGTTTCCTTCTCCATCATGGGCAACCGTTGGACAGGCCTTGCCGTTACCGTCTTGATCGCAGCGGCGGTAGGATTCGGCGCGAACTGGACGGGCAATCAGGTATTCGGTGCTTTCCTGCCGGCGAGAATTTCCTTCCTGCTGACGTGTATGGTGGTAGGCGTTCTGGTCGTTGCGGTTTACCTGCTGCTGCTGGTCGTGATGAATGTGCTACGCAAGGACGAACTGGGCAGCTATCCGCGAATTTTGCAAAAAGTATTGCGTCCGTTGATGCGGTTCCAGCGCGGACAGGCACAACGTGGGTAAGCAAGGGAGAATCGTTGATTGGAACGCGAATGGGCGTTCTCAGATAAAAATAAAAGAAGGTCCTGTCCGCTCTAGAGCTGGCAGGACCTTTTTTCAATATTTGTGATGAAACGTTGGGCTATATAGGCCGAATTGGAAATTTGCTCAAAAACGGATGGATCAGAAAGAATCTGGAGAAGCGGAGCTAAAAGCTTTCTGTAAGAAAGCTCCATCGAAAGCATACGCTTCGCGTTGATCACTGGATTCTCCAGGATCATCCAACCTAGTGCAGGATGGTCCGGGCATCGTGGGCCAGCGCGGTTTTCAGGATGCCGAATCGATGCTCGTGACTGATCTCGAAGATCCAAGGACGCTTGGGCGTGCTGATGTGAGAGAGGCAGTCGGCGTTCTGCAGCCAATCGTATCTCGGAAGAGGTTCATAAGGCGTCTCATGCCAGACGTCAAGCAGTCTCGGGCTGTACAAGCGCTGTCCTTCCGGAAGCCACTCTTCGTCCATCAGCTCAGCGCTGCTTCGTTGGGAGGTGTTATTCCCCGATTCATGCTGAACTGCGGTGAACAGTCCTGGCCAATATTCGGCGCGAGAGCCTTGATGGGGAACGGCTCGTGCAAATTTCAATACCCCGTCCAGCACCTGATCCATGCCAAATAGCATGGCATACAGGCTTTTGCCAAATGCAATGCGTTCATCCAGCTTGTCGAACCGCTCCAGTACTCGCCCGACGATACCCAAGCCCTTTCCGAGAGGAAATACGATCTGGTTCAGCCCTGCCAGGTTGTGCAATCGGAAGGAAGGGCTGGAGATTACGTTTTTGTGGAAATACGGGTGCTGCACGACCCGGCCTTCAATATAGTTTTGCTCATTAATAATTAATGCCGTGCTGAGCAGCGAGCTGCACTTCTCCAGCCAGAAGCGCTCCCAGAAAGGCGTCATGAACGCCGATACATGAAAATGGGACAATAAATGAAAGCAGCTTCGTCCAAGGCGGCGGCTATGCTGATATAACAACAGTTGCGGATAAGCGTCCTGGAAAATAAGAGCATTGCACCGCTCCAGCAAACGGTACGTCTGCTGCCGGGAGGTTTCGTCTTGCAAATTGCGCATGAGCCCGCTTTGCAGGTCGGTCATGTGATAGCCGCCATTTCGGGACACCATATGGGCAAGCAGCGCCCAGTGCAATTCGGGGCATTCCTCGTAGCAGGCGAGATAAGCGGCGGTTCGCGTAATATTGCTCCGGTTGTGTTCCCGGGTTTGACGGGAGACGTCTTCGAGAATGATGCAATCCTCCTCGCATAGGGGAGCGTTTCTGGCAAGGCGGGCTGCGGCATGGTCTGTGCCGGTTTTGCCAGGCAGCAAACGCCGAATCTCGGAACGCAGCGCTGCCGCGGTATCCTCGTTCCAATCGAGGTCACGCGCAGGGTGCCTGAGCCGTGCGGAGGCATGCCACGCGGCCTGTTTGCCGCGCCATGCTTCGCGGGCCGCTTCCGGAAGGGAGCGCATGAACTGAAGCATGGCTCCGAACGGGGCAGAATCGGTGCCAAGGAACATCATGGCGTACTATCCTTTCTACTGATGGTTATCTTAAGTATGTGCCGAAGAGTTGACTTCCACTCGTCAACATGCTTATGTGTATAAAGAAGAGACATGCTGCTAAAAAAGAAAGGAAGATGCTGTGATGCAACAAATAACGTCCAAACCGGAATTCGACGTAGCTATTCAGTCTTCGCGGCTTACCGTTGCCGTATTCAAGGCCGATTGGTGCGGGGATTGCAAATTCATTGACCCGTTCATGCCGGAAGTCGAGGAAAAATATGCAAACGAACTGACTCTGGTCGAGGTAGACGTGGATCAGGTCGGAACGGTAAGCGAAGAGCAGAACATTTTGGGCATTCCGAGCTTCGTCGCTTACACGGATGGCCGGGAACTCGTTCGTTTCGTGAACAAACTGCGCAAATCCAGAGAAGAGATCGAGCAGTTTTTGCAACGTGCGGTTGAAGTGTATAACACGATTCATAAATAAGCTTTTGGTCGAAAGCGCCATTCCCAACTGAGGGAGGCGCTTTTGTTTTGTCATTTTTAGGGAATGCTGAAAGAAGGCCGCTTGCACGTGATCCGCTTGTCCGAATCTCACCCAGACGTTAACATTTTGTCACAAACCGCGCCGTCAATGACTCTTTTATCCGTTATAATGGATTTAGTTGTGAAATAAATGTCAAAGTAACGAACCTCATGAAGGGAGTCATTCCTTCGCAATTTAAAAATTTAACTGCAGGTGAGAAAAATTGAAGCATTTAACCTTGTTTAAATGGTTGACCGTATTAACCTGTCTTGTCATGTTCATGGCCACGTTTGGTGGCGGCGTCGTTACGCGGACCGAGTCCGGACTCGGCTGTGGCGCCGAATGGCCTCTATGCAACGGCAAACTGGTTCCGGCCCATACCGTTGCCTCCTTGATCGAATTTTCCCACCGTGCCGTCAGTGCGTTGGCAGGGCTGTTGTCCATTGCCTCGTTCGTTGCGTTTTTACGGTTCGGCAAGCCCCGCCGAGATCTGCAATTGTTCTCATTGCTGACATTGTTATTTGTCATCATACAGGGGATCATGGGCGCATTCGCCGTCGTCTTTTCCCAGTCATCGGCGGTCATGGCGCTGCATTTCGGGTTTGCGCTGATCGCCTTTGCCAGCTCGCTCATGATGGCTTTGGGCATTCGCCAAGAGGCCAAGCATGGCGGACTGGAACGTTTGAACAAATATCCGCGAGTGAGCAAAAATTTCCGGAATCTCGTGTGGTTCTCCACCATTTACACGTACCTGGTTGTGTACACGGGGGCTTTTGTAAGCCATACGGATTCGGCTGGCGGCTGTTCCGGATTCCCTCTATGTAACGGGCAAATCGTTCCTGAACTGTCCGGCGGCGTTGCCGTAGCCTTCATCCACCGTTTAGCAGCGGTGTCGCTCGTCGTCGTGATTGCGATTCTGGGGCACTATGCATACCGCAAACATCCGGATAATAAGGAGCTTAGAACGCTGGGTGTGGTGTCGGTTGTGCTGGTGTTGCTGCAAGTGTTTATCGGTTTCCTGATGATGCTTACGATGAATCGTCCGGAAGTGTACATGTTTGTTGCCTTGTCGCACATGCTTGATATTGCCATCCTGTTCGGCATATTGACGTACATGAGTTTTCTGGTATACAAACTGCACAAACCGGTTAATCGGTTCTGATCTGCTTTCCCAAGTCCACCTGCCCTCGTGATGCATCGTCACGGATGCGGGTGGATTTTGTTTGATCCGCACCGGATTCGGGTACGCTATGGTGCAATAGCGCTGTGCGTTTACTCGGTCTCCGGTTGGGGTTATGCTTAAGTTGGGTGGTTGAGACAGATTGGACAAGAGGAGGCATGCTCATGCTGCGAACACTACTGGGTGAACCCCCGCGCCGGAATGAAGGCGTTCTGGAAGAAGCGATCGAAGCGATGGTGGAAACGCTGGAGCTCCTGCAGCGACAGTTGGACCTGAATCAGGACCCGACGCATGATTACCGCAAACTGTATGTTTGGACCCAAGGTTTGATATCCTCGCTGGATGAATTGGAGCAAAGCTGTTTTGCGGCTTCCCATTTTCGGAAAAAGGTGAAAGCAGGCTCTACGGAAGACATGACCGCTGCCGAAAAGGCGGAATATGCGCGCTACGTATATTTCTATAAGGACGGCTTCATTCGCTGTTTCGCCATTTTGGACAAAACCGGAACGGTCATCAACGAAATTTTCGACCTGAATACCTCAAAGGTCAAAGCCCACTTTTCCTACTTTACAGTACTCAGGCAGTTCGGCTATGCTAAAGTTCATGCCGATTTGGCCGAAGCGCTGATCCGGATCAAAGAAAAATACCGCGAACCGATGAGCCGATTGCGCAAGCGACGCAACATGGAGATTCATTACATGAACTGGGAGATGCAAGATGACCTGTGGCAGCTGCATCAAACGCTGCAGGGCAAAGTGCAGCTGGAGGATCTGGACCAGCATCTTCATGAGCTCAGGCAAGGAACGGACATGGTGTGCGAAACTATCAAGACGGCTTATGGCTACATTAATGCCTTGTGGCGTGAGCACGGCTTGAATCGCAAAAACAGCACCCATTAGGGTGTAATATTTACCTTTGACAAACCGGAATACTTGGATTATACTGAGTTCCTATATTCAATACTGATTAAAAATCATATATTCTTATCGAGAGCGGCGGAGGGACAGGCCCGATGAAGCCCGGCAACCGATTTATGGGGTGTGACACGATGTCATTCTTTATAGATGTTAGGTGCTAATTCCTACAAAATGGTGCAGAGCACGATTTTGGCAGATGAGAAGGCATAATCTTTCACGCAAAGAGCCCTTTTTTCTGCAGAGGGGCTCTTTTTTGGTTCGGGGAGAATGCAGATCGGAAGGATCTGCTTGCAATACAGGTTTATGATTACTCGCCAAACGATGATCGGTTTGCTCGGGAGATATGACTAAAGTCGTTTTTCTCGGCTCCGAAGGAGTTTTTCCAGCCTTTCGGGTAAAGATACATGTAATGGCGGGAAGGAGAAGCTATTTTGATTGAATTAAAGGCATTAACCAAAACATACGGCAAAGGCGCCAAAGCAACGACAGCGTTAGCCGAACTCGACCTGACCATTCAAAAAGGCGAGATTTTCGGCATTATCGGCCACTCCGGGGCGGGAAAAAGCACGTTGATTCGCTGCATGAATTTGCTGGAACGGCCGACGAGCGGCGAAGTGTGGGTCGACGGCGTCAATTTAACGGAGCTTGGGAAACAGGGGCTTCAGAAGCAACGCCGCAAAATCGGCATGATCTTTCAGCATTTCAACCTCCTGTCATCCGCGACGGTGTACGACAATGTGGCATTTCCGCTCAAGTTGGCCAATGCACCCAAGGCGGAGATCGACCGCAAGGTCAAAGAGATGCTTTCTCTGGTCGGGTTGGAAGACCACAGCGGCAAGTATCCTGCCCAACTCTCAGGCGGACAGAAGCAAAGGGTAGGCATTGCCCGCGCGCTGGCCAGCGATCCGGCGGTCCTGCTTTGCGATGAAGCGACCTCGGCGCTTGATCCGCAGACGACGGCCTCCATTTTGAAGCTGCTGCTGGACATTAACGAGAAGTACAATCTTACGATCGTACTGATTACGCATGAAATGCATGTCATCCAGAGCATATGCGATCGTGTGGCGGTCATTCACCAGGGAGGCATCGTGGAGCAAGGGCCTGTAACGGAAGTATTTCTCAAGCCGCAGCATGAGGTCACCCGCGATTTCATCCAGCGGGACGATGCCTCGGCGGAGCTGTTGGCAGTCAGCGCACCGGTCAAAGGTGACGCTATGGCTAACGGAGCTTCCCAACTGGTGAGAATCTCTTTTCTGGGAGAAAAGACATATGAAGCCATTCTGTCCAGAACGGTCCGCAAAACTGGCGTGGATTTTGCCATTTTGCAAGGCACGATTTCGACCATCAAACAAGTTCCTTACGGACAATTGACGGTAAGGTTTGAGGGCGAGCCTGCTTCCATCAGGCAGACGATGAACGAACTGGTTGAGCAGGGGCTTGATGTGGAGGTGCTACAATAATGGATTTTTCAAGCATTCGATGGGAAGAGATCAGCCAGGCTACCGTTGAAACGTTGCAGATTCTAGGGGCGTCCGGCCTATTCACGGTTATTATCGGTTTGCCGCTTGGCGTTTTGCTGTTCATGACAGCACGCTCGGCTTCGTCGCAAGTCAAGATTTTATATACCATTCTCTCTATTATCGTTAACATTCTTCGGTCGGTTCCGTTCATTATTTTGATTGTTGCTCTTATTCCGTTCACCCGAGCTTTGGTTGGAACGGCAACCGGCGTGCTGGGCACCATTCCTCCGTTGGTTATTGCGGCTGCCCCGTATTTTGCGCGATTGGTGGAAACGACGCTGCGCGAAGTGGATCGCGGCGTCATTGAAGCCGCTCAGTCCATGGGTGCTTCTACAGGCCAAATCGTCCGTCGGGTATTGCTGCCCGAGGCACTGCCAGGTTTGCTGGCAGGCGTTACGATTACGATCGTGACCCTGGTATCGTACACGGCAATGGCGGGCATGGTTGGCGGCGGCGGGTTGGGTACGCTGGCGATCAACTACGGATACTACCGATATCAAACGGAAATCATGATCGTGGCCGTCATTTTGATGATTATTCTTGTGCAATTGCTGCAAATGGGCGGCGATCGTCTCGTCAAAAAGTTCACCCGGAAATAACACATAGATCAAATTTTAAGGAGAAGGGGTTTTACACATGAAAAAATGGTCCATCGCTTTGCTGAGCCTGATGATGATCGCGGTCCTTGCGGCATGCGGCAACAACAAGGATGCCGACAGCGGCGCAGATAACGCAGGAGGCGCTCCACGTACCGTCGAATTGAAAGTCGGAGCTTCGCCTACGCCGCATGCCGAAATTCTGGAAGCCATCAAACCCGAATTGGAGGCCGAAGGCATCCGTTTGCAAATCGTAACGTTCAACGATTACGTTCTGCCGAACCAACAGCTCGCCGACAAACAACTGGATGCGAACTTCTTCCAGCATCAGCCGTACCTGGATGAGGAGAACAAAGCACGCGGATTCAATCTTGTTTCCGTAACTCCGGTGCACGTTGAGCCGTTTGCGGGATACTCCAAAAAAATCAAATCGCTGGATGAGCTGCAGGACGGCGCGAAAGTAGCGATTCCGAATGATCCGTCCAACGGCGGACGTGCATTGCTGCTGCTGGCCAAAAAAGGCTTGATCACGTTGAAGGACAACAACAACATCTCGTCTACAGTGCAGGATATTACGGCTAATCCGAAAAACCTGGAATTCATCACGCTTGATGCAGCCATGATGCCTCGTCAACTGGATGAAGCCGATCTGGTCTTCATTAATGCCAACTATGCGTTGGAAGCCAACCTGAATCCGGAGAAGGATTCCCTGTTGATCGAAGATTTGCAAGGCAATCCGTATGCCAACATTTTGGTTGCGCGTGAAGATAACAAGGATGCAGATGCCATCAAAAAATTGGCAGCCGCACTGAACTCCGAAACCGTCAAAACATTCATCAAAGAACGTTACAAAGGCGCAGTGGAACCTGCATTCTAAATAGATGCGCAAATCAAACAAGCCGTTCATCGCTGTTCAAGCGACGTCGGCTTGTTTTTGTGCATGGTCATAGAGATGCATTGATGCAATTTATTTTTTTTCCAAATCCGGTTTGGAACGATCGTTCGGTGATGAATCATCCGGATTGGTAGACTGTTGTCCGGCCGCAACTTGTTGATAGGCTTCTTCAGTCGGCGTAAGTTCATCCTGTTGTCCATGTGCATCCGTTGGATTTTTTCTTCCCGTCAATTTGCGGCGAAGCCATCCGAATATACCGACGATGGCGGCCACGATGACGAACCATCCTTTTTTCAGCAATAGCAGCAATCCTAATTTCTTGGCTACGGCAACCCCGGCGCCCCCTAGAATCAGGCCGGTTAACCCCAGCTCGGAAGATTTGTCGACCGACTCGTCGAATTCCTCGTATTTCTCGCCAGCGTTAACATGAAGCTGCCCAAGCACGCTTTCCTCGAACTGCTTGCGATTTTGTTCGAAATGGGCGGTATCCGTAATGAGAATCACGCCGATATATCCTTCGCGTGTCAGTACGTTTACGTTATAGTTGACAATCGGTTGTTGCGCCGCGTCCTTCGCGCCAAGAGAGTAAATCAACTGATGTTTCGCACTCTCGTAAGCAGGCTCGATTTCCCAACCGGTGATGTAGAGCCGATTTTCCGGAGAAGACTTTTCGTTCTGCTCCTCGGTACCGCGTTTGTAGCTGTCGAGAAGCTCTTCGGCATCCAGATTGTCTTTGTCGCTATCATCGATATGTCCCGTGTCGTTGTATTCGAAAATGACATACCAGCTGGACTGCTCGCCTTCGCCGTATAGGCTTCCGATTTCAGTGCCGTTCGGAAATGATTCCGTATCTTCCATAAAACGCTTCGTATTGGTTGCGTCCAAATAAGTCAGGCCGGGTGCGATTTGGAGGGTGGCTTTGTCATCCAGCGATACGGTGGCAGGACCGTCAATCCATTCATAGTCATCTGCGGTGCTGTCGGCAGCACTTTCGGCAGACGCGGTGAGAGCGAGCGGAAATTGCAAAGCGGTCACCAGCATAAGGGCGACAAGGGAGGTCAACCATCTTTTGTTGTTTTTCATTTCGGATTCCTTTCGAGGGCCCCATGCCTGGGCAGGAAAGTGCTGATTACAGCCTAGCATGAGCGTATGTATTATGTCTTTTTCTGTATAGAAAATAATGACTTATCGAAATTAACATATACCTCATACATTAATCAAGGGATAATTGGAAAATTGGGGTTATATTTCCTTCTAAAGTCCTACTCGGTTTTATTTTGTGAATGGACAACATATGAGGATCGTCCCCGCTCCAATGATTTTTTGCAAATATATGCAAGAGCATTTGGAGATGGGGAAGTTGTGAGGGAACGTCAAATCTTTTATACTGAATGAGTGACTGTGTTCTTGGAAGAGGGGGATGGACGTGAAAGGTAAAGTGGCCCTCATAACGGGAAGTGCCAAAGGTCTTGGCAAAATGACGGCACTGCGCCTGGCGGAACAGGGATGCCACATTGCTCTGAATTATGTGCACAGCCAAAGCGAGGCCGAAAGCCTTCAATCCCAGATTATGTCCACAGGCGTGCGCTGTATCGCGGTGCAGGCCGATATTTCACAACCGACAGACATTACCAGGCTGATCGCACGTGTGCAAAATCAGCTGGGCGATATTGATATACTTATAAACAATGCGGGACCGTTTGTCCGGGAACGCAGATGGTTTGCCGATTACTCCGCAGCCGAAATCCAGATGCTTGTGCAAGGCAATTTGCTCGGGCCCATGCTGCTGGACCAGCTCGTGCTCCCGGAGATGCGGCGCAAGAAGTGGGGAAGGATCATTCATTTCGGCTTTAGCCATGCAGGAGAGGCCAGATCATGGCCCCATCGCGCGGTTTATGCAGCGGCCAAGGTAGGCCTGGTTTCGTTTACGAAGACGCTTGCCGTGGAAGAAGCGCCATATGGGATCACGGTGAATATGGTATGCCCTGGCGACATTCGCGGCGCGAACAAAGAAAAGACGATCGATGAAATCCGGGAAATCAAGGATGAAGAAACACCGAGAGGGCGCCCGGGAAGCGGGGAGGATATCGCACGCGTAATCACGTATCTGTGCGAGGATCACTCCGATTTCATTACCGGAAACATTATGGATGTATCCGGCGGCCTGGATCCGATCCGCCCTAATATTTGGCGCGAAGATGCAGAGCAGCATGAGGCCGGGAAAAGCGAGTGATGCGAGCGCAGGCGTTGTAATAAATGTTTCCGCTTGGCTGGTCAGGAGTACAGTTCCGTGACGCAAGGCGAAAAAAGAGCCTCCGCTTCATAAGAAGCGAAAGGCTCTTGAGGTTTATTTCGTGAAGGATTGATTAGAATACTTGGACAACTTCTTCCACACCGTCAACTTCTTCAAGAAGGGCGCGTTCAATCCCGGCTTTCAATGTAATGGTGGAGCTTGGGCAGCTGCCGCAGGCACCGACCAGTTTCAGCTTCACGATGCCGTCCTCCACGTCGACCAGTTCCACGTCACCGCCATCGCGCTGCAGGAACGGACGAAGTTTGTCAAGCACGTCGGATACCTCATCGTACATGGTGCTTTGTGCGTTTTCGCTCATATTTTCAACTCCTTTCCTTCATATATTATATTACAAATGGCCATAAATTCAAATGGTCAAAGCAAGCAGGTGAACAACAAATGAGACCGATTATTGAATTTTGTGCCAATAATATGCATTTCGGTACCGATGAAGTGATGGACATGCTGGAAGAAAATCCTGACTTTGACGTCATCGAGTACGGGTGCCTCAGCAATTGCGGCCAATGTTACATGACTCCTTTTGCTTTGGTGAATGGCGAGCTTGTCATCACGGACAAAGTGGAAGATCTGTATAACGCCATATTGGCCAAAATTGCCGAAGCGGACGCCTGGGACGAGCTGGATCTTGACTAACCGAGATGCCGTTTAGACATCCAGAGCACACCGCTTTTCAAAATACGCGGCACGCGTCCCATCATGGACGTTTTGCCCATCAGCCCAAACCCAGCCTTCTTGCCGAGTGCGCCGAGTGTGCCGCGAAGCTTGAGGGGGTGAAGTTTGGGCTCTTCGCCTTTCCAAAGAGCATGCTGAATATGAGCGATCTGTTCACCCTGAACCTCGGCAGCCTGACCGCTAGGTGCAAATGGCACGCTGGCACAGTCTCCCACCACATATACATCCGTATATTCCGGAATTTGATAATACTCATTCAGGACGACACGGCCCTGCGGGTCTTTGGCGACATTCAGATCCTGCACGACTTTGACCGGCTGAATCCCTGCTGTCCAGACAACGGCATCGGTCATGATCTCTTCGTCGCGATTGTAAATGGCGCCTTGCTCCAGTCTGGAGATGGCCACATGGCGCTGCGATTCGACTTGATGTTCTTTGAACCATTCATGTACGTAAGCGGACAAGCGTTGCGGGAATGCGGACAACACGCGCTCACCCCGATCGAGGATCGTAATATTCAGGTCGGGTCTGCTTTCGCGCAGCTCAGCCGCTACTTCAACGCCGCTAAGCCCGCCGCCGACGATGTGCACGTGGCCGTAAGGTTTAACCTCATTCAAGCGCAGGTAAGTTTCCCTTGTTTTGCCGAAGCTTTGAATGGTACAGCTGAATTCCTCGGCTCCGGGCGTATTGTGGAACCGATCCGTACAACCAAGCCCGATGACAAGTCTGTCGTAAGGAAGCGGATCCTGTCCTTCGAATTCGATCTGACGGGCTTCCAGGTTGATCGACGTCACTTCTCCATACCGATGGGTAAGCTTTTCATGCACGGGAAAATGAATGCGGAGGTCGTAATCCGATACCGTTCCGGCTGCGAGCGCATAATATTCGGTCTTCAGCCCTTGGAATGGATTTCGATCCACCAAAACGATTTGAGTGTCTGCCGGAATTTTGCCTTCCAGAAGTTCTTTAGCAATCGTGAGGCCGCCGTAGCCGCCCCCAAGAATGACGAAATTTTTCATGATTGGCTTCCTTTCTGCACCAGTCCCGCAGGAAGCGGGGCTGTACCCGTGAGGCACAGGGCCATAATGGCGATCTGCCTCATGTGTTGTTTTAGGTTTGAATTAGTATATCTAAATTAGTATATCGAAAATTCAGGTCTTTCAAATTAGGGGCATTATTCCAATGGAAAGCATCGGTTCGGGATCCGCTCCCTTTTCGGTCAAGCGGATCTCGAGCCCGATGCTCGGGTTTACTCGTATACTTGGATTTCGTTGTAGAAGGTATCGCGTTCCACCGGGATTCGTCCGGCACCTTTGATCAGCCAGATGAGCTCTTTGCGGGTCAGCCCTTCGGGTGTCAGGGCACCAGCGGCGTGACTGATTCGTTCACGTACGATCGTACCGTGCGCATCCGATGCTCCGAAGCCGAGCGCGACTTGGGTCAGCTGTGGACCAATATTAATGAAGTAGGCTTTGATGTGGTCGATGTTGTCCAGCATCAGGCGGCTGATCGCGATCGTTTTGAGGTCTTCGTACGCCGAGTTGCGGCGCATGATGCTTGCATTTTTGCTCTTTGGCTGCATGGACAGCGGAATGAATACCATGAATCCGTTTGTTTCGTCTTGAAGTTCCCGGATTTGGGCCATATGGTTCACGCGGTCCTCATAGGATTCGATCGAACCATACAGCATGGTGGTGTGCGTCCGCATGCCGAGCAGGTGAGCCGTGCGGTGAACTTCCAGATAACGATCGACGTTCGCTTTGTCCACGCGCATTTTTTTGCGGTACTCATCGGAGAGAATTTCGGCTCCGCCCCCAGTGAGCGATTTAAGTCCGGCTTTTTGCAGCTCCTCAAGCACTTCCTTAATGCTTAGTCCGCTGATGCGTGTGAAGAAATCGATCTCTGCTGCCGTGTATGCCTTCAGCGTAACGTTCGGATATTTTTCGTTTAATGCACGCAAGGAATCGACATAATATTGAAAAGGAACATGGTTGTTATGTCCGCCTACAATATGGAACTCGCGTACGCCGGGATGAATATGCTGTTCTACGTAATCGATCATTTCCTGTCCCGACAAGGTATAAGAGCCTTCTTCACCCTGATCCTTGCGGAAGTTGCAAAAGGCGCAGTGGGCTTCACACACGTTGGTGAAATACAGGCTCATGTTTTCGATGAAATATACTTTTTTGCCGTTTTTCTTCAGGTTGGCCTCATTGGCCAGCTGGCCCAGAGTTAGCAGGTCATCCGTCTGGTACAGATAAACGCCGTCCTCTACGCTAAGCCTTACTCCGTTCTGTACTTTCTCGACGATTTCAGCCATTCTCTTGTCCGTGAACGGTGTTACCAATGTAGACATGTTGTTTCCTCCTGTTCTTGACCGGATTGGAGTTGCGCGCAGTACTGGCTGGCAGAACTACATAACAAAGATGCGGTCGTTTGCCGCCTTCCGTATAACCAACTCGTATTGACCCGGTTGCAGCGCATGCTGCATTGCGTAGCTGTTTTTTTTCGCGAAATGAGCCCTCCGGCTTTATATGCATTGGGGACTGCAGCACAGTCTCGAAATGTGAAAAAAATTACAACTCTAAATATGACCATCGCTTGAAGAAGTCATGACAAAATATCGACATTTCAAATCGATCACCTATCCATTATAAACCTCGTGTCCCGGGGGTTCAATATGCTGGAAAGAAAAAGGAGGAGCGGAGGCAAGAAAACACGGGCAAACATGACTTGAGCCCCTTGACGCGGTGGAGTATAATTTAGAAAGAGTTCAAATTAAAGGAGAGTGACCTGGCATGATCAGCATCAGCGAAACGGCTGCCGAGCGGCTGAAGGATATGCTGGCTCAGCAAGAGACACCGGACATGTTCCTGCGTCTTGGCGTAGCACCGGGCGGTTGTACCGGATTTTCGTACGCCATGGGCTTTGACGATAAAGAATCCGAAGACGATATTTATATGAACATTCACGACATGAAGGTTGTTGTGGAGAAGGAAAACCTGAAATACCTGAATGGCCTGGAAATTGATTTTGAAGAATCCGGCATGACGGGCGGCTTCACTATCCATAACCCGAACGCGGTAGCGACATGTGGTTGCGGATCTTCCTTCCGCACACGCGAAGAAGCAGGCGTGCCGGATAAAGATTGCTGATTCGGAAATAGATGTTCCTGGTATATGTATTACCGGTGCAATAAAGGTCTCCGTAGCGCATTAGTTTTTCTCTAATTGCGATATGGGGGCTTTTTTTGTATTGGAAAGCGATCGAGTGTGATTTCGGCATGCAAGGTTTTGGATGGGCGGATTTGAAAATAACGGAAGACCATGATATATTCAAATAAAAAGGGAACTGGTGTTCCTGTTTCGCAAATCCGCATCATAAATGCCAAACGGCCCATGCCATGCGCACGAGTGAGATTTGCGTTAGATTACAGTATAATTTTCACAAGTTCAATTTTCCAGCGAGGAGGCGCGCGAAATGCTTCAACTGGCTTCAACCTATATTGATTCACTGGCCCCGAACGCGGCTGCGGCCAAGAACGGACGGGGACTGGTCCAGAAAAACAAATTCGTCAAACTTAACATATCGGAGGAAGGGAACCTGTTGTTTGGTGAATGTGCCGGCAGCGGGAAATCCAATTATGTTTGTTCCGTCGATTTTGTCATGCCGGACAATCCGGTCTCGCGATGCAGCTGCCCGAGCCGGCAGTTTCCATGCAAACATGCGCTTGGACTGATGTATGCCTATGCGGAAGGATTGCCGTTTGAGAACGCTTCTGTGCCTGAAGATATTGCGTCCAAGCGGGAGAAGGCAGAGAAACGCGAAGAGAACAAAGCCAAGCGCGAAAGCGGTGAGCTGCCTGACAAGCCGAAAAAGGTCAATAAAAGCGCGCTCAAGAAGAAAATCGCCAAGCAGCTTGAAGCGCTGGACGAATTGGAGAAGCTTGTGCTTTCACTGGTTCGCGGTGGGTTGGGCACGGCGGATGCACGGACGGTGAAAAGCCTGAACGAGCATGCCAAGCGGCTCGGAAGCAGTTACCTTACCGGAGCGGAGAACGAATTACGGCGGCTTGCACTGCTGTTGGAAGAGGAAGACCGAGAGAGCGGCTATACATATGCGATGGAGCAGCTGACTTTGCTGCATGCTTTTATTAAAAGAGGCAGGACATATTTACAAGCCAAACAGGAAGATCCGGAACTCAAACCGGATAGCGAATCAACGATTGAAGAATGGCTTGGTCATGCTTGGCAGCTGTCCGAACTTAAGGAAGCCGGACGGGTAAGCGAGAATGTGGAGCTGCTTCAACTTGCTTTCTATTGCCACAAGGATGACGCACGCCGAGAATACATAGACACCGGTTATTGGCTGGAGCTTGGCAGCAAACGCATTCATCGAACCGTACATTATCGACCGTTTAAGGCTTTGAAATTCATGAAGGAAGAAGACAGTTTCTTCAATGTGGCGCAGATTTCCGAATTGTATCTTTATCCGGGCGGCATGAACGCCAGGGTGCGTTTTGAAGGCATGATCCCGCGCGAGACGAAAGCCGTCGATCTTGAGGCTGCCTGCGAATCGGCTTGGTCATCGATACCGGAGGCGGTCAAGGCGGTTAAAAACCAACTGAAAGATCCGCTGGGCGATCGGGCCCCGGTCGCGTTACTGAAGGCCTCCCGCATCGCACGCACGGAAATGGGAGGTTTCGCCCTGGTCGATGAGGCAGGAAATACATTGGAGCTCAGCGATATTTACCGCCTGCCCGGGCAATCGACGCCGCTGTTGTCGCTCGTCGATGCTTCGCTGCTCAGCGACTGCTGCGTATTGGCGATGTTCGAGCATCAGATGGATACAGGGCGGCTGGCTGCACAGCCGTTAACGGTGATTCAGGGAGACCGGATTGCCCGGCTGCTGTACTGATCGCTGTTATCGAAGCTGGAATCAAAACGGGGAATCGGGAGGAGAAGCGAATGAGCACCACTTTATTGCAAGAATTACAGGGCGAACTTCGCCGTTTATATATTGCAGGCAGCGACTTGGCGGGAGACGATTTCCGCCTGAAACGCCTGGAGCCGAAGTTGGCCCAGCTTGGGGAGCGGGCCCCGGTATTCGGCAAACTTGCCGAGGGAGTCGCCGCACTGACAGGTCCTTTAGAGGCGGAAGCAAGAGCGGCCCGGCTGCAGGACGTGGCGCTGCTGCTGAATTCGGTGTTGTCGACACAGGGGATCGTGGCTGCAGAAGGAGACGTATGCGCGGAGCATAGGAAGGAGGTCGAATTGTCAGGGTTAACGACCAGCCACTCGTACCGACAGCTGGCCGAGGTGCAGAATGCATTGTCGGATTCGGGAGGCGGACGGTACGAGATTGTGACTTCTGCCTTTGAACAGGGACTGTTCCGTGACTTAAGGTTATTCCCGTTTGCGGTGAGGGCCTTGGGCGATTCATATTCGGAAATTGCGGATTTTGCGGCGCGGAACATCCTGCCGGCATATGGACCGGCGATTGTACCTTACTTGCTTGAGGGAATGGACATCAATGGAGGACGTCAAGAGGAACGGCGCCTGCAGGTGGTAAGGTCGCTCGGTGTCGATCCGGAGGATGAACGGTCGCTGGAACGTTTGGTCAAGGCCGCGGAAGAAGGGGGAGACAAAATCCGCTCCGCGGCGATTGCCTGCCTCGGGCCTCATCCAAAGTTCGAAGACCGATTGCTTGAGTGGTCGCAGGACAAAAAGAAACCGGTACGCGAAGGGGCCTATGGTGCATTGGCGGTCCGTAATTCGGAAGGAGCGCGTGAACGGTTATATCAAGCAATCCAAGGAAAAGACGCATTGCTCGTGGCCGAAGCGATCAGTTATGCACCTGCCGAGGAAATGGTCGACATGCTGCTGCCTCTTTTCGAGGAACGGCTTCGCAAGGAGCATGTAGGCGAAGATGACAAAAAAAGCAAGGGAAAGCTATGGAAAGAACTTGAGCCGTTGGCCATTGCGCTCAGAGACGTGCGTCATCCCGAGCTGGAGCGCCTGTATCTGGACGTGGCGGGAAACGAATCTGCTTTCCCTTCCTTGGGCAGGCTCGACTATGGCGATCATGTGCAAATAATGAGACAGGTCGCGGGTTATTTGGCGCAAACGGATTCGCCAGAGGCACTTGCCGTGCTCCAACAATTGGAAGATCAAGACCCGGGGTATCTGCCATATGCATTCCGTGCTGCCAGACGCCAGCTTGCGCCAGCCGAGCTTTACGACAGGTATGTTGGTTCCGGGTGGGGACGCCTCAAAACCGTGGTCTCCAGAAAGTCTCAACTGGCGCAGAAGGCGCTGCTGGATGCACTTCGCGATGAATTGTACGTTTATCATGGGTATGTCAGAAGCCGGTTGCCCCAGGAACGGATCGAAGCAGAATGGGATTCCCGCTGGCTCGACTGGCTGATGGATCGCGATGAGCTGCAACTGGTGTCCGCGCTGGCAGCCCCCGGAAATGACAGGTTGCTTCCTTATATCGAAAAAGCCATAGAAAAAGCCAACAATCATGACTCGCATTACATTTTCTCCGCCCTGGATGCCAGCGGTGCTGCGGAGGATATAAAAGCCGAACTTCTGGTGCAATGGATGGAGCGAAAAGATTGGAAACGCACATATAGCATGTACTCCGAAGAGAGCGAACGTTTGCTTCGCGTCCCCGATCATCTGGCTGCAGAAGTGGCGGACAGGGTAGAGGCGTTACTCCCGGAAGTGCGCTATGAAGGCCTTAAGGAGCGGCTCGAAGAGATCGTTCATACGCTTCGGCGCCGGGCAGCATCGGTGTAAACCGGTTTTCCATAAACAGAGAATATCCTTTCGATTTCAGGCCGCCCGGCAGCACCGGGCGAAGGGTGATTTGGATTTTGGAACAAGATTGGTGAAAGAAATAGGTCCATCATGGAGAGGGGAATATCGAAATGGCCGCAACGAAAAAACAAGCACAGGATGTCATGCGCCTTCCGGCTGAACTGCTGTATCGCGAAGAGATTGAGGCGCTTAAAAAGGAAGACAAGGGAGCGGTTCCGCCAGGGTGGCAGATGTCCCCGCGTGCCGTACTGACCTACATTACCGGTGGCAAAGCCGGCAAAGTGGATATTACGCCCAAGTACATAGGGAACCGAAGACTGGTCGAAATGGCTATCGCAACGCTGGTTACCGACCGTGCGCTGCTGTTGATCGGCGAGCCGGGAACAGCCAAGTCATGGCTGTCGGAGAACCTGTCTGCCGCGGTTTGCGGCAATTCGGGACTCGTCGTTCAAGGGACGGCGGGCACGACGGAGGAACAAGTGCGCTATTCGTGGAACTACGCGATGCTGCTCGCCAACGGGCCGACACCGGAGGCGCTGGTACGCAGCCCAATCATGCGGGCCATGGAAGACGGCAGCATTGCCCGCTTCGAGGAAATCTCGCGCTGCGCTTCCGAAGTACAGGACGCTTTGATCTCCATTCTGTCCGAAAAGACCGTCTCGGTGCCGGAGCTTGGCAGCGAGACGAGTGCGCGTAAAGGGTTTTCGATTATCGCAACGGCGAATACGCGCGACCGCGGCGTCAACGAAATGTCCGCGGCCCTCAAGCGCCGATTCAACATCATCGTGCTGCCTGCGCCTTCCGATCTTGAAACCGAGCTTTCCATCGTCAAAAAACGGGTAAGCGAAATCGCTGCTTCGTACCAACTGCACGCAGCTCCGCCGGCGGACGAAGCCTTGTTGAAAGTCGTAACCATATTCCGCGAGCTTCGCAGCGGCATGACGCTCGACCGGAAGGAGAAATTAAAGTCTCCGGGCGGCGTTATTTCCACTGCCGAAGCGATCTCGCTGCTTACCAACAGCATGGCGCTGTCCGCCAGTTTCGGCAATGGCGAGCTGTCGGACGAAGATCTGGCTGCGGGTTTGCAGGGGGCCATCGTCAAAGACGATGACAAGGACAAGCTGGTGTGGAAGGAATACCTCGACAACGTCATGAAGAAGCGGGGATCGGAGTGGCGCGGACTGTACCAGGCGTGCAGGGAGTTGAACGAGTGAAGACGATGGAAGACGCACGCGTCTCCGTCTTCGGCGTCCGGCACCTGTCCCCCGGAGGTGCTCGCCATCTGCTGGAATATCTGGATCGGGTCCGTCCGACGGCGGTATTGATTGAAGGTCCTTCGGATGCGACGGACAGGATCGCCGACCTGGTGCATCCATCGACCGTGCCTCCGGTAGCCCTGCTGGCGTTTACGGATGAAATGCCCGTTCGAACAGCGTTATGGCCATTCGCCGTATACTCTCCGGAACTGCAGGCGATGCGTTGGGCTGCCAAAAATGAGGTGCATTGTGAGTTGATCGACCTGCCATCCGGCGCAGCACTGGCGCTGGAAGAGCTGAAACAGAAATCGCTCTTGTCCCGTGGCAGGAATGGCACGACAGAGCAGGATGAAACGGCAGCAAACGAAACGAAGGCAAACGAAGCGACCGATAACGGCGAGGGAGAAATAATAGACGGCGGTACTCGGAATGACAAACAGGCTGGATCCATATACGACCGGATTGCCGATCTGGCAGGCGAGCATGATTACGAAACGTACTGGGAACGCCATTACGAACATAATGCCAACCCGGAAGCATATCGGGATTCGATCCTCGCTTTTTCGGCTGAAATGCGCAGTCTTGGCGAAGAGCGGGAGCGGGCCGAGCAGGCGGAAAAGCACGCGTATAATCATGTGCGCGAAGCATACATGCGGAGGCAAATTCTAAAAACGATCGAAGCAGGACATGATCCCGAGAAGATCGTAGTGGTCTGCGGAGCGTACCATGCATCGGTTTTGGAGCATCCTGCCGGAGGCGCGATGAGTGATGAAGAGCTGGCGGCAATGCCTTCGCGCAGCTCCAAACTGACCCTGATGCCTTATTCATATTATCGGCTTTCCAGTCTGTCGGGGTATGGCGCGGGAAATCATGCTCCGCATTATTTTCAAATGATGTGGGATGCCATGGAGGCGGGATCGCCGGAAGAGTTGCCGAGGTTGTACCTGTCGACGGCTGCCCGTTTGCTTCGGTCATCAGGCACGCACAGGTCCACCGCCGAAGTGATTGAGGCTGTGCGGTTGGCCGAAGGACTGGCTTCGCTTCACGGCGGCAGCATGCCCACGCTCCTTGAGCTGCGCGATGCGGCACAGACGCTTCTCGGTCGAGGCGAGCTGTCGGTGGTAGCCGAGGCGCTGGCCCGCCTCGACATCGGCACGGATATCGGCAGCTTGGCCGAAGGCGTTAGCCAAACGCCGCTTCAGGATGACTTGAACCGTGAGCTCAAGCGGCTTAAGCTCACCAAATACAAGAGCGCGGTGGCCGCGGATTTATCGCTTGACCTTCGCGAGAATCGCCGGGTTTCCTCGCACGAATCGGCGTTTCTTGATCTGAATCGCTCCGTTCTGTTCCACCGCTTGGAACTGTTGGAGATTCCATTCGCAAGAAACAATACCAATGGTGGCGATCGCGCGGTATGGGCCGAGGACTGGGTCATCCAATGGACGCCTGAGGCCGAAATCAGGGTCGTGGAATCCACGCTGCTCGGCGAAACCGTCGAGATTGCATGTGCGCATCGGCTGCGCGAAAAGCTGGAGGCCTGTACGTCTATTGCCGAAGCATCCCGGCTGATTGGCGTATCTGTCCGCTGCGGCATGACCGCGCAAATGGAAGACGGACGCCGCGTCCTGCAGGCGCTGGCTGCGGACAGCCGTGACGTGGCTCAGATCGCGTCCGCTGCGGCAGAGCTGTCGCGTATCATCGCGTATGGCGATATCCGGCGTACGGAAACGGCACCGCTTGTGCCGCTGCTTGAACAGTTGTTCTACCGCGGCTGCCTGTATTTGTCGGATGCGGCAAACTGCAACGACGAAGCAGCATACGCCATGGTCGCCGCTATGAGTGATTTGAACCGGATTGCCCAAGAACACGACGAAGTCGTTGACGTGCCTATGTGGTCGGCCGAATTGAACGAGCTCTCCGAACGGGATGACCGCAATCCCAAGTTATCGGGCTTCGCCTGCGCCCTGCTGCTCGAAAGAGGCGAGATGGATGCGGAGCAGTGCGCGGCCGAAGTTTCGCGGCGGCTTTCTCCGGGCATTCCGTCCGATCTTGGCGCAGGCTGGTTCGAGGGCTTGTCCATGCGGAACCGGTATGCGCTGCTGTCACGCATGAGCCTATGGGAGCAGCTGAACGATTACATCAACTCGTTAAACAACGATGAGTTCAAACGGGCGCTAGTCTTTTTGCGCCGGGCATTCAGCTCCTTTTCGCCGCACGAAAAAACGATGATTGCCGAAACACTGGGCGAGTTGTGGGGCGTGAACGCGGAACAAGCGGCAGAGGTTTTAACCGGGGATATGAAGGAGGAAGAGGACAAGATGCTGGACGAATTGAACGAATTTGATTTTGGGGACTTTTGACATGACGGATCAGGCGGAAAAAAGACAAGAACACTCCGTTTCCCGCTGGCGGTTGATTCTGGGCGAGGCGGCTCAGGAAAAGCTGGAGGGGTTGACCGGGGAAGAAGCGTTGCAGCTGACCGAAGAAGAAGCGATCATGGATGCCGCCCTGGCCGCCATTTACGATGATACCGACGGCAGTTCACCTGGCAACAGCTCGGGCCGAGGTGCCGGGGGAAGCGGAGCTTCGGGCCGCGGGGCAGGCGGCGGCAGGGGGGCGGTTAATCTGTCCCGTTGGCTAGGCGACGTGCGCAGCCTCTTCTCGGAAGACGTTGTCTCGATCATCCAGAATGACGCGATTGAGCGCCGCGGCTGGAAGCAGCTGTTGTTTGAGCCCGAACTGCTTGCAACGGTCAAACCGGACATTCAGATGGTTGGCACATTGATGGCGCTTAAGGGAAAAATACCGGAAAAGACGAAGGAAACGGCACGTCTGCTCGTACAGGCCGTAGTCGAAGACCTGATGGCACGCATGAAGGAAGACATGCGGCGGGCCGTGACAGGCGCACTGAACAAGCGCCAGCATACCCCTCTCCCTTCGCTCAGCGGACTGGACTGGAAACGGACGATCCAGCGCAACCTGAAGCATTATGACCGTGAACGCAGCATTCTCGTTCCCGAAAAATTTTATTATTTCGACCGGGCACGACGAAATAAGGAATGGACCGTCATCCTCGACATTGACCAGAGCGGTTCGATGGCCGAATCGGTCATCTGGGCCTCGGTGACGGGAGCGGTTTTTGCAAGCATGCCCGCGCTGGATACCCGGGTCGTTGTATTTGATACGGAAGTGGTCGATCTGACGGAACAGTGCGCCAATGATCCTGTAGATATGTTGTTCGGTATTCAGCTCGGCGGAGGAACCGATATTAACAAATCTGTCGCGTATTGCGAGCCCTTTATTGAGGACCCGAAAAAAACGCTGTTCATTCTGGTCACCGACTTGTATGAGGGCGGCAACCAATCCGCTTTGGTGCGCCGCATGCGTGAAATGCGGGAATCCGGCGTGCGGACGTTGTGCCTGCTGGCACTGTCGGATCGCGGACGGCCATTCTATGACGAACGGTTGGCGAAGCAGCTCTCCCGTGACGGCACACCGTGTTTTGCTTGTACGCCCGGCATGCTTCCTGAACTGGTGGCAGGAGCGTTACAGGGCCGCGATATGAGCGAATTGGCGAAGAAATTGAGCTCTGAAAAAGGTTAAGCGGGATGGTGCATATGGGATCAGCCAGGGTGACTGGCTGGTCCTTTTTGCTAACGTTTGTTTTGGCTTGTCTCATCCCCTAACTGCATCATCAAATAGAGGACGACGCAGAAAATGAATGATTGACATTTCGTTCCATTCAAAGGTATATTATTTGTGCAAACGTTTGCAATAATAAGGGGTTTGAAATGTGCGATTACTTTAGAATTCCTTGGTTTAAGCAGGTTGATCGCACGAAAATTCATTGAAATTTGAACAAACGTTTGCGCAATAACAAAAAAGGAAAAAGATCATCGCATTTCTTATGAAGGATGAACCGTGATTGCAAAAGGCGACCTAGCTCCATTGGCACGGATTGCGGGGATCGACAGAAAGGAGGGAAGATGGAACAGAACGGTTATGGAGCAAGGGAATAATGACCTGACCGCAAAGGCATATCATGCATATGCCGACTGTAGGACTGTTTAGGGTGAATTTTGCAAAGGATCAGATCAAGGGAGGTAAAACATGAAGTTTGTACGCAAGCTTGGTGCCATTCTTATGACATTACCGCTTGTATTTACAATACAGACATCGGCTGTTTTCGCTGAAATATCCGCAACCCACGTATATCACAATCATATGCCGAATTTCTGGGCTTACTATGACACGTCCACATACCATTCGGCCCCGGTGGGTTCTCCCATCCGTTATACGTATGACGGGCAGGTCGTCGACTTGAAAAACAATCCTCCAGCCAATTATCCGTATCATTTGCCCAGTGGAGCACCCATGCCGCATGATGATCTGGTAGCTTATTACACGCACCATGCCAAAACGGGAGCTTACTTGTCCTGGCCCTGGCAGGTGGCAAGCGACTTGAAAAACCTTCATCCTGCCGCGGGCATGCAGGTTACCATGTCAGGGTCGCTGCTCAATAACGTGAACAGTTTTATGTACACCAATAATGTAAACGGTTACAATAATGTGAATTGGGGCGCTCCCTGGAAAAATGCATACAACAATCTCAAAACAACCAACGGGGAGCGAACGATGGACCTCGTTCATTTCTCCGGGCACCATTCGATGGGACCGCTGGCGGGCAACGAATATTTGCTCAAGGATTTGATTTACCAGAATGCAGTGATGGCACAGCCTTTCTTTCTGGGGGATTCGTTTAAATCCTCGAAAGGATTTTTCCCGACCGAGCTTGGCTTCTCGGAACGGATCATCCCGGTGCTCGACAAACTCGGCATCGAGTGGTCGGTCATCGGCAACAACCATTTCTCCCGTACATTGAAGGATTACCCGCTGTTGAACGATCCCGGCAAAGATACGATGATCTCGCCACCGAACCGGGCCGGCCTGCAGAACACCAGCGACGTTGGGTCTTGGGTATCCTCGCCTATGTTTAACGAAAAGCAGGTGGTCTACAACAAATATCCGTTTGCTTCCACGCCGCATTGGGTTCGGCATGTCAATCCGGAGACGGGTGAGGAGAGCCGAGTCGTAGGCATTCCCGTTGCCCAGGCCGAGTCGTGGGAAGAAGGATATCAAGGATCGGCCAAGGCGGATGCGCTTAAACCGTTCGAAGGTTTGGTCGACCAGAAGCAGTTCTTTGTCATCGCCCATGACGGAGACAACTCTTCGGGACGCGCAGGCTCCGAGGAAACATGGAGAAACGCGGCTAACGTGACCTATGCGCAGTCTGGTGTGAAGGGAGAGAGCATTAACGAGTATTTGCGCACAAATACGCCTGACGAGGAAGACGTAGTCCATGTTCAGGACGGCTCATGGATTGATACGCGAGACTCGTCTTCCGATCCGACCTGGTATCACTGGCGTCTACCGTTTGGTATTTGGAAGGGTCAGTTTGATGCTTTTAATCAAGCCACAGGCCTTGATCTGAAGCCTAAAGAGAATCTGGACGGCGTGGAAGAAGGCATGACGGTGTCGTTCGAATATGGATACCACTATCTGGAGCGTAACTTCGCTCTGGAGCAGGCTGCCCTCAATTACGCCAAAACCGCGGAACAGATATGGCTTGACAGCCACCCCAACCATTGGCAGCCAACGACGGCGCTTGATCACGAAATTACGTATGAGGGCAATCAGTTGAATCCATGGATGATGGCATATCCGGTCAAAGGAGACCCGGCCAACGATTACAGCGGCGGTGCCAATCCTGCCGAACTGAGCTGGTATTTTCTGCTGCCCGGGCTGGATTCCGGTTTCGGATATTACGACGAAAATGTCGATGACGGCGTGAAACCGACGCTCTCCTTCAACCAGTCGCTGTTTTTTTCCAAGCCCTATGTGAACAGCCAGCTGGCGGAGGATCGAACCGGCCCTTCGGTCTGGTGGCCGCAGCGTTATCCGTATAACCCGGGCAGCGCAAACGTCAGCAAAGCCGAAGGATGGACGCTGCACTATTTTGACAATACGTTCGGCATCTATACGTACGCTTATGATGTCAGCGGAATCCAGGATATCAAGGTAAAGGTACGCACGCATCGGGACAAAGAGGCGGATGCCCGGGATAATACGTTCCGCGTATACGATCCGGCGGGACTTCAAGCCGAAGGCGTGCCGAACATCGATCCGGACAAAGTCAGCGGGTGGACGGAATACCCGATGAACAAGCGGGATCTACAACCGGATATCAACGGCGTTGCCTGGCAGCCGAGCAGCACCGATATGTTCAAGCGAGTGCCTGCACAAGAAATCGGCGACCTGTACTACACGTATTTTAACGAGTTCCGGGATCAACTGGTGGACTATTACGTCGAAGCCGTGGATGAGAACGGAAACGTGACGCGCAGCGAGATTCAGACCGTTTACGTCGGCGCAGGCAAGTACAGCAAGAACGCTGCCGGGAAAATCGTGGAGGATGCCGCAGGAAATATCGAGGGCACACATCCTTTCCTTGTTGTGGACACGACGCCGCCGGCTGCACCAACAGGGATTCACGCGTCCCGGGTTACGGATCGCAGCATTACTCTGGAGTGGGAAGTGCCCGAAGATGACGTCGGCGTGGAGTCATACGATATTTTCCGTGACGGGATCAAGGCCGGCAGTTCCGGAACTGCGAGCTTTACCGACACCGGTCTCACGTCCGAAACGGATTATGAGTACACCGTGAAGGCCATAGACAAGGCCAATAACAGCTCGGAATTCAGCAAACCGTTAAAAGTGAGAACGTTGGAAGCCGACACGCAGCCGCCAACCGCTCCTGCCAACGTGACGGTGAAGGCTGTTACCGCATCGTCCGTAGCGCTGGAATGGGACGCCAGCAGCGACAATTACGGCGTGGCCCGTTACGACATTTACCGTGATGGAATTAAAGTGGGAGATAGCGCAAGCACTTCGTTTATGGATGCTGCGCTTTCGCCGGCAACCAGTTACACCTATACGATTCAGGCCGTCGATGCTGCCGGCAACAAGTCTCCCGTCAGTTTACCGGTAACGGCCCAGACGGAGGATGGAAACGTGGTTACGGTTTATTACAAGCAGGGATATGCCACTCCATACATTCATTATCGCCCTGCTGGCGGAACATGGACGTCTCCTCCCGGTGTGCAAATGCCTGCGGCCGAAATCACCGGCTATAACAAAATGACCATCGATGTAGGCTCGGCGGACGGACTGGAGGCCGTATTTAACAATGGCAGCGGCACATGGGACAACAATGGCGGGAAAAACTACATGTTCCCCTTAGGCACAAGCACATACAGCAATGGCAAAATAACGCCCGGTGCCCCTCAGGTGGACGCGACAGCGCCAAGCGTGCCGACAGGGCTCGCAGCTTCCTCTACCACGCCCCATTCCGTGACGCTGTCATGGAATGCGTCGACGGACAATGTCGGCGTGGTCGGTTATGAGATTTTTCGTGACGGAACGAAGGTAGGGAGCAGCGAAGCGACCAGTTACACCGATCAAGGGCTGCAACCTTCAACGACGTACCGATATAAGTTGATTGCCTATGATGCTGCCTCCAATCGTTCGGAAGCCAGCGAAGAACAGGGCGTTACGACGGATGAAGCTCCGCAGGGCAATAGCGTAACCATCTATTATAAGCAAGGATACGCGAATCCAAATATTCATTATCGCCCTGCAGGAGGGACGTGGACGACACCTCCCGGCGTAGCCATGACGGCGGCGGAGGTTCCCGGTTACTATAAAATCACGATTGACGTAGGAGCCGCATCGGGATTGGAGGCCGTGTTCAACAACGGCAGCGGCACATGGGACAACAATGGTGGGAAAAACTATATGTTCCCGCTTGGCAATAGTACCTACCATTCGGGGAACATTACTCCGGGTGTGCCGTCCGGAGCACAGACGGCTTACGGGACGATCCCGTTCGAGAATCCCTTGGCTTTGGCAGATCAAACAGAGGTATGGCGTTTGCACAGCCGGAAGAGTGCGTAGAGGCGGTAAAGAAGCAGCGTTTTGATAAACGAGCCGTTTTTGACTTCAAGACGCTATATCAAGTAAGAACCTTTGCTCATCGTCAGGGTGAGCAGAGGTTCTTTGTGCCTGTCGGTTGACAAATAATGTTGTAACCGATATAGTTACATTATAAAGTTTGAACATAATATGATTATATAAACCGCAAAAAACAAACACATGTTAACGGAGAGGCAGAACCAATCTGGAGAAGCAAAGCGTTCTAAAAGCTTTCTGAAAGAAAGCTGCATCGGAAGCATAGGCTTATCACCGGATTTTCCCTTAGAAAAGGGGAATCCCAAAAATCTGGGGATAACAGCGATCGGAAGATGGTACTGCACTCGCAGTGCCCTAGTGAAAATGATTAGTGCGGTTTATATAGTATATTCCATCCCAAACGTTAAAGGAGAGATCATGATGAACATCGGAATTATCGGAGCAACGGGCAAAGCCGGCAACTTCATTTTGGAGGAAGCCAAAGCAAGAGGGCATGAAGTCACCGCAATCGTGCGTGATGCATCCAAGCTGCAGGACAAAAGCGTGAACGCATTGGAGAAGGATGTGTTCAGCCTGACTTCCGAAGATGCCCAACGTTTTGACGTGATCGTCAACGCGTTTGGTGCGCCTGCTGGCAAAGAGCATATGCATGTAGAAGTGGGACAAGCCTTGATTCAAATTTTGAAAAGCGCGCCAAACACCCGGTTGATCGTTGTCGGCGGTGCGGGCAGCCTGTTCACGGACGAGTCCAAGACGCAGCGTCTTGTCGATTCCCCGGGATTCCCGGAAGCATATAAAGCGACCGCGTCGAACCAAACGCAAAACCTCCAGGATCTGCAAGCTTCCACAGGCATCCAATGGACGTTTCTGAGCCCGGCAGGCTTCTTTAATCCGAAAGGCGCTCGCACTGGCAAATACCAGGCAGGCCATGACGTTATCATGGTTAATAGCGAAGGCAACAGCTATATCAGCTATGCTGACTATGCAATCGCTCTGGTGGATGAGATCGAGAATGCGAAACATGTTAACGAGCGCTTCACCGTAGTCGGCGAAGTAAAGTAAAGTAAAGTAAAGTAGTAAAGTACATCCAGCTTTATATAATCAAACAGCCTTGGTTCGGGTATTCGAGCCAAGGCTGTTTGATTCATCGAAAGATCAAACATATGGTGCATCTGCTTTTTAGTCAATGAAGCCTTCCAGCATGATGGTCGGCATCATGTTGGATTGCCATGCTCCCTTGCCGTATCCGCCATTGTAGCCCGGAGTGGCTTGCGGCTCCCAATAAAACACCCCTTTGCCTTTGCCGTTAGGAAGGTTGCGGAATTGGTTTTTCATGGCGGCAACGAAGCTTTTGCCTGCGGCAGGCTGATTGTTGTCCATGCCGATTTCGGATACGATGATTTCTTTGCCGTAACGGTTGATCAGGTCTTTGGCGTTGTTCACGGCATTGGTTACTGCAGTATTCCAGCCGGAAGCGGATGGGTACAGGGACATGGCGATCATATCGAAGTTGGCGCCATTGCTGACCAGCCCGCCGATGTTCCAGACGTACAAGGCATTGTCATCCCCGCCGGCGAGGTGAACGATCGTTTTGGTGTTGGCGCTCATGGATTTGACGGCATTATGGCCGGTATTGACAAGCCAGGCGTAGTTTTTCATGTTCACCGACGCTTTGCCGTCTTCCCACAGCATGCCATTGCTCGTTTCGTTTCCGATCTGCACCCAGTCGGGTGTCACGCCTTTGCTCTGCATGGCCGTCATGACCTCGCGCGTATAATTCCATACGGCATCCATCAATTGCTGGAACGTGTAGTTTTTCCACGCGGCAGGTTTGGTTTGCTGGCCCGGATCGGCCCATGAATCGCTATAGTGCAGGGTGAGCATCACGCTCATGCCTGCGTTTTTGGCACGTTGGGCCAGCGCTGCGGCGCGATCTTTGTTCAGGTACCCGTTTCCGTAATCATTCGAAGGATTCACGAAAACGCGGATACGAACCGAGTTGATTTGATAGTCGTTTTTGAGGATATCGATAATGTCGCGCTGCACGCCGTTTTTATCTTTCCACTTATACCCTTGTGCTTCCATCCCCGGAACCCAACTGATGTCGGCCCCTTTGGCAAAGCTTGGCGCTGCATCGGCATGCTGGCTGGCAGGCAGCCCGATCGAGGTGAACAGCAAAGCAAAGACCAATACGATGGATATTTTGTAACCCCTTACAAATCTCGGCATTCAAATATTCCTCCCTGAATATTAGGATGAGTTGCACCCTCATTATAGTTGCCTAGGGGCATCTGCCTACAGGGTCCATTTCCAATATTTTGGTTGTTTTTGCAACAAGCTTGCGCTGGCACGCGTTCTCGGACATGAAAAAAGACCGTCCGAAGACGGTCTTTCTACCCGTGGCGCTATGTGAAGCCTTGATCCGTATCCCGCGCCTTCAACCATTCAACTTAATTTGAACGGCTGAATCGGGTAAGGGACACGTTCAACATGGAATAACTAATGTTGACGCACCTCCTTTCCTTGTGAGACGAGTATACATCACGGGCGCTTAAAATGCCAGCACTTTTTTGCTTTTTTTTTACAATCGCGCAAAATTTTATTTCTCGGTCTGGAACATCGTCATGTCTCGTGCAAAATGACTCTTCGTGCCGTTGTCGTTGCGAATTCGTACGCTTTCGTCGCTGATGCGTTCCACGATGCCGCGGCCCACCTCGCAATATACGCCTGCGGGATCTTCCTGCCATGCCGTTACCGTACACTGGGAAAGCGCAGCCGCAAAAAATTCTATATTTTTATGCAATGTTCTGGGTTTGTTGGATTTCATGTTAAACTCCTTCTTATATATAGATGCGATATGAATTCGGAGGATTTCCGAATAAAAAAATGCCGGCTCAAGCGATTCTGTACATCACTTTACCTTGTCTGCCTCCCTTTGTAAAGGGATGGAAAAAGTCACCGAGATGCGGTATGATTTACGTAAATTTTACACTGATTTTACACTGCGATGACGCTTGCTGCCAATCACGAATAGTACAATTATAACAAGTACATGTAACATTGATGGATATGCAACACATTCGGAGGCCAGACATGCAAAGAGATATCAAAACAGGCAATTATGTAAACCGCGATTTAAGCTGGGTCGAGTTTAATCGGCGCGTGCTGCAGGAGGCACAGGATCCTGAAACGCCTTTACTGGAACGATTGAGGTTTTTGGGAATCGTCGCCAGCAACCTGGACGAGTTCATGAGTGTCAGGGTAGCGGAAACGAAGGAAAAGATCAAGGCCGGGTTTACGCAAAAGGATTTTACGGGGTATACGCCTTCCGGTCTGTATCGGCGATTGATCAAGCGCATTGGTGGAATGGTATCCGAACAATACAAAACCTATCGTGAATTGATTCGTCTGCTTGCCAAAAAAGGCGTCGTTCTTCAGGAATATGATGACTTGAATGTGACGCAGCAGCGCGCCATGGATCAATATTATCATGACATCATTTTTCCAGTGTTAACCCCAATGGCAGTGGACCAAAGCCGTCCATTCCCGCTGGTGCATCATAAATCGGTGTATTTGTCGGTGCTTCTTCAGAAGGAAGAGGAGAGTGAGGGCGAGCCCTTATTCGCGATTATTCAGGTTCCTTCCAATCTGCCGAGGGTCATTCAAGTGCCGCTGCGTGCAAACAGCAAAAAGAAAACGTTCATTCTGATCGAAGATCTGATCAAGCATCATATGACGACGCTGTTCAGCGGGTTCATTCCGCTGGCAGTGCAGGAGTTCCGGGTCACCCGCAACGCGGATCTTTCCATTAATGAAGAAGAAGCTGAGGATCTGCTCGAAGCGATTGAGAAAGAATTGCGGCGCAGACGCCGGGGGGCACCCGTCCGACTCGAAATCTGCACGGATTTCCGGCCGGACGCATTGGCCGAGCTGCAGGAGGAGTTTGAGATCGAGGACCCGGTATTCGAAATCGATGGACCGCTCGATCTCAGCTTCCTCTCGGGGTTCGTGGACAGCATTGAGGGCTTTAGCCATCTGAAGTATAGTCCCGTGCAGCCGATCTATCCGCCGGAATTTTTGCCGCGGGAGAGCCATTTCGAGTTGCTGCGCAAGCGGGATGTGCTGGTCTATCACCCGTACGAGTCGTTTGAACCGGTCACCGACTTCGTCGTTGAAGCATCGGAAGATCCAAGAGTGATGGCGATCAAGATGACGCTGTACCGGGTAAACGGCGATTCTCGCCTGATTCCGGCCTTGGCCCATGCTGCAGAGAGCGGCAAACAGGTGACGGTCGTGGTTGAACTGAAGGCACGCTTCGATGAGGAGCGGAACATTGCCTGGGCCCGCAAGTTGGAGAAGGCAGGCTGCCACGTCGTGTACGGGCTTGTCGGTTTGAAAACCCATGCCAAGATCATTCTGGTCGTGCGCAGGGAGCAAAACGGCTTGCGTCGTTACGTGCACGTGGGGACGGGGAATTACAACGAGAGTACGGCGAAAGTATATACGGACGTAGGGCTGTTCACCTCCAACCCGGTCATCGGGGAAGATGCCTCCGAGTTGTTCAACGAGATTACCGGATATTCCGGGCCCAAATCGATGAAAGCTTTCCGCGTGGCACCTGACGGCATGAAAGATGAATTGTTTGCTTTGATCCGCAGGGAGAAGGAGCATGCTCTAAAAGGGCGTCCGGCACGGATCATCGCCAAGATCAACTCGCTGTCGCACCAGGATATGATCGACGAGCTCTATTTGGCCTCCCAGGCCGGCGTGCAGATTGATCTGATCGTCCGAGGCGTATGCTGTCTGCGTCCCGGCGTCGAGGGATTGAGCGAAAACATTCGCGTCATCAGCATTGTGGATCGGTTCCTGGAACACTCCAGATTGTTCTACTTTGAAAATAACCGGAATCCGGATGTGTATATATCCAGCGCCGACTGGATGACGCGCAACCTGCAGCGCCGGATCGAGCTGATGTGTCCCGTATTCGATCCGGATTTGAAGCGGATGCTTGTGGAAATTTTGAATTTGTCGCTCAGAGACAACGTGAAGGCGAGAAAGCTCTTGCCTAGCGGCAATTACGTGTTTGTGCAAAACGAAGAACCCCCGCTGAGAAGTCAGACGGAGGCGATGGGCATCATTCCTTGGAAGCCGGAAGAATCGAATATGCTGACGTGATTTTCCATGCGTCTTCCAGATCCTTCATGGCATCTTCCAAACCTTTCAATTCGAGTAACGGCTCGGCTGTACAGGTGAAATTCATCTGCAGCGAGCCGTTTTTTTGCGTTGCCGTCATGGACGATATACGCCCGGCACGATGAATGACTTGGGCTGCTTGCACGATGGAGCCAAGATGGTGTGCATGGTGATCGTCCGATGCAAGCAAGATGTCCTTGTGTTTTTGCAGCAGTTGATTCGTTCTTTTCTTCGGATGATAGTCGGCGACCAATGCGGATAACACGGTTTCCCGGTGTGAAAGTCCGTAAATGCCGGCATTCATGATCCAATATGCAGAGTGCTGGCTGTATCGGAAGTAATTGATCTGTTTGCCGGCGCCATGCAGCATCGAGGCCACGTACAAAATGCGGTCATCTTCGGGCGACGGCTCCTTGCCGTATAAAGCACGGTACAGGGTAAGAGAGTCCTCGTATACGCGTTTCAGCCGATCGGTTGGCATAGCTGGACCGAAATGAAGGAAATTGCGGACACTATCTTCCAGTGCCGTCGGCGCCAAGGGATAGAATGGAGCCAGCAAATCGCGTAAAATTCCGTCGCGCAAGCCCGCTCCGCTGACGACGTAACGGTCTCCTTGAATCAGTTCGAATACCGTGCGCAAAATGATGATGCCAGGCACGATGATATCGGCCCGGTCTTTGGCCAATCCCGGGATCTTTTTACGCTGGGCCGAGGTCAGCTGCGGCATGGACTCATACATGGCATCCATCGCCGCAGCGCTAATCTCGTAATGATGCGTGACCGGCAACGAATATTGCGTCCGCTTCTGCTCCATTTTGGCAAGTGTACGCATGGTACCTCCCAAGCCGATCAGGGGAAGTCCGGCGTATTGGCTTATCCATTCCTGCCCGCTGAGGGCCTGGACGATTTCGCTGCGCAGGCTTTCGATATGGCTTTCCGTCCAGCGGTCTTCATTCCCATAGCGGGCATGCGAGTTCACGGCACCGATGGGCAAAGAGATGCTATGCAGCCGTTCCCGATTGCGGAAAACGGTAATTTCCGTGCTGCCTCCCCCGATATCGACGACGTACCCGTCGTTCAGGCCAATCGACTGGATCACTCCGAGAAAACCGTAATAAGCTTCACGGTCTCCGGATACGCATTCGATTTCAAGCCCGGTTCCCTCCTCCAGCCACCCGATGATCTGATCGGCGTTAGCTGCATTCCGAATGGCTGCCGTAGCGGCTGCGTGAATTCTGCTCGTGCGAAATGCGTCACACGTTGCCTTGAATTGCTGCAGTACAGTCATGGCGGTGTCCAATGAAGAACGCAAAATCCGTCCATCTTTTTCAACCACGCTGCTTAATCTTGCCGCATATTTATCCTCATGAATGATTCGATAAGCGCCTTCTGCATCCATCTCATAGATGACGAGGCGAATGGAGTTGGAGCCGATGTCGATAATGCCGAGAGTTCCTTTTTGATTCATACTTATCTCCTTCTACGCAGGGTGATCTATCCAAACTGCAACAGTGCGGCCATCGCTCCGGACGAATCCGGAAGCGGGGAGAAGGGTGTTGTCAGCATGACAACAACGATGAACGTGATAAAACAAGCGAACAAAATACAGCTTACGGCGAATCCGCGGTTCCGCTTTTGGATGAACAGCCGTACTCCCGTAACAAAAAGCAGCACGGTGACAGCCAAGAGCACAATAAACATGGCGACATAGGCGATGCCGTACAATGACTTGAAAAACGATTCCATAATGAACGCTCCTTCGGTCCTCTTATTGATCCTATTACCCATATATTCTTAAGTAGCATATTACAGATTAAAGCGTTTGAAAAGCAACGTGACGCAGGCGGCGAACAAACTGCACTTGACCTTCGGACAAACAAGCCCATAAGGGAACGGCCCCCAAGGAAATGGGTCCTGGCCTTGGACAAACATCCAAGAATGGGAGGTTTCTGCTGAGTATGTATAAGGAAGGACCATTGTTCACGAAAGGAGATCAATCATGTCGAGACAACTTGCAAGCAAATGGTTGAAAACAGAAACGCTGTTGAAGTATCCGGCTGCTGCTGCGCACATCCCCCGAACCGTAGCGTTCAATGCCCCGAATTTGCGACAGATGCTCCGAACGTATGGAATGGTATACGTGAAACCGATCGTGGGGGCAGGGGGCTACGGCGTCATTCGGGTGTCCGCACACGGGGGCGTATACCGTTATAAATATAAGAGAACGACACGTTCTTATTCAAGCTACAAAAGGATGTACCGTTCGCTTTTGCGGGTAAAGGCTAAACGAAAATATTTGATTCAACAGGGTATTCACCTCGCTACCATTCATGGAAGAGCCGTGGACTACAGGGTGAAGGTCGTCAAAACCGAGCGTGGATGGACGTTTCGTTCCATGGTGGGCCGATGGGCCCGGCGCGGCCTGTGCGTGACCAATCTGAGCAGGGGTGGAACTATGCTAAATGGAAGAACGGCTTTGAAGCACTCCTTGCCGCATGTGTCCACTGCACGAAAACGGCGGGAAATGCGCTCGCTTACACTGACTTGTACCCAAATCATGGAGAGCCGCTTTCCAGGAATAGGAGAGCTTGGATTTGACTACGGCCTGGATTATTCAGGGAAAATATGGATTTTGGAAGTGAACACCAGACCCCAATAAAACGCATGAAAAGCTTAAACAAATCCGAATGCCAGCCGATAATAAAAGAAAGCAGGTCAGGATCAGGTCAGGTTTAATCCGCGGTGCATAGGGTAATAAGACGTATCGGCCTGTAAAACTATGAATCATGCAAAAAATATTTTTTAATATATCGCCTACCGTTATATCCACAAATCCTGTGCATAAATTCTGTCCACATTATCCACGTTGGATAGTCAACATTCTTGCCATTTATCAACAAACTATGCACAGGATTTCCACAAATTGTTGTGGATAACAGAACGCTTGTTCTCTTTATGGATCTCTGATATGATAGTTTCGAGGAAAAAAAAGGAAAGGTTGTGGGTGGAAATGGCTATGTTATCCGATGAGATGTTATTGGATTCTTACCATCAAGCGATTGAGCTCAATCTCGAGAGAGATTTCATCGCCCTGCTCTTGGCTGAAATCCATAAGCGCAAACTGGATACCAATGCTTCTGCCATTCTTCACTAAAGAACTCCTCACTGCAGGCAAGGCTACAGGTTTCCGGATATGTCCCATAGAGGTTCGGACCATAACGTACGGGTCTGGCAATGGTCGCAGTACAGCACATGTATGCAACCGCTTCCTGCCTCCTCCGCATCGCCGGTAGAAGTGATGCCGGAAGTATAGGGGCTGTAAGGACCGGTGTAATCGTCCAATTTGCCGCATTCCGACAGCCCCTGAAGGCAGTGGGGACAAGCCTGCGCCGGAACAATAAGGCCATTACAAAGCGGGCATATATAAGACAAGGGTATCCCTCCTGAAGGATAAGATCGTTGTTCAGGAGTAAGATACCCTTTTTTGTGTCTTTTATGAAGGGGCTTGGCAGCCGATTAACGCTTCATGTTGCTGCTGTGTCCCGGAGACAATTTCGCATCCGGATCAAAGTATACTTTGGCATTGTTGACGGCGGTAGGCGCTTCTCCGAAACCTACGGCGATCAGCTTCAGCTTGCCCGGGTAGGTCGTAATGTCGCCGGCAGCGAAAATGCCAGGAATAGACGTTTCCATCCGGGAATCCACGACGATGGAATTGTTTTCGATGGCGATTCCCCATTCGGAGATCGGTCCAAGCGAGGAAACGAATCCAAAGTTGACAATAACGTCATCGACTTCAATCTCTTGTGTTTCTTTGGTTTTGACATGGGACAGCGTGACTTTGGTAATGCGGTCGTCACCGTGAATTTCCGAAATTTCGGTCGGCGTCACGACATTGACTTTCGAATTCATCAGGTTTTCGACACTATGCTCATGCGCACGGAATTTATCCCGCCGATGAACGAGCGTCACTTGCTCGGCAATCGGCTCAAGCATCAGCGCCCAGTCTACCGCAGAGTCGCCGCCGCCGCTGATCAGCACTTTTTTGCCGGCAAACGCGTTCAGATCGCTAATGAAATAATGAAGGTTCGTTTTTTCGAACTTGTCCGCGCCTTCGAGTTCCAGGCGGCGAGGTTCGAATGCGCCGACGCCCGCAGTAATAATGACGGCTTGGGCATGGTATTCGTTTGCATCGGTTTTGACGATGAAGTGGCGCTCGTCCTTTTTCTCGACCGAAACGACTTTTTCCTCCAGACGAATATTCGGGTTGAAGTGGCTCATCTGCTCGATCAGATTATTTACCAGTTCCTGTGCAGTCACTTTCGGGAATCCGGCAACATCATAGATGTATTTCTCCGGATAGAGTGCGGCCAGCTGTCCGCCCAATTGCGGCATGCTCTCTACCAGCGTAACGGACGCTTGGCGCATTCCGCCATAGAACGCAGCGAACAATCCCGCAGGTCCACCGCCGATAATAAGCAAATCGGTCATCTCATGACCGTTCGTTTGTGCAGTCAACAATCAACAACACCTTTCTAGTTTATATAGGTAGTTACCGAAAAAAAATGGACGGATCGAACCGTATCCGTACGCGTAACTGAATATCCTTCTCAATTATAAACGTTGAAAACGGGGTTGCAAAGTTGCGTATTCGCTGAATATGGGAATAATTGATGAAGATCCGGTGAGAAAAGGATGAAATTGGAAATGAAAGGTTATGAAAAGTGGCAAAAAAGCCTTGATATTTACTAGGATTACAGCTATTCTTGTCCTGTACTATGTGTTTTTTTGTCAGAATCCTTTCCTTTTTGGCGGAGGAGGACAGCATCCATACTTTAGGCATACATGTGTCCAATTTCACAGTTGAATTGCGTTGCAATGAGCGTGCGGCCCTCCAACGGGACAAATATAGATTCGAAACGATTCTTTCATATTATGCATGCGATTCCACCGAACGTTTAACACGGATGCATTCCGCAAGCGGAGTTTGGATGAATGTAGAACGTAAAACGTAAAACGATTTCCTAAAAACCATCAAACTTTTTCGACTTTACATTTGTTGTCATAATGGATAAGACCTGTTCAATAGTTGTAAGTAAATGCAAGTTGCAGCCATTCAGACATATGGTGGATGCAAGCGAAACCGGAAGGGGTAAAGACATGAGCAGCATTCCCAAGATCGTCATCCTCGGGGCAGGGTATGGCGGAGTATTGACGGCCCAGAGGCTGCAGAAAGAACTGAACTATAATGAAGCCGACGTCACTTTGGTGAATCGGCATGATTATCATTATATTACGACTCACCTACATATGCCGGCAGCAGGCACGGATACGATCGAAAATTCGCGGGTGTCGATTTCGAAGCTGATTGACGAGTTCAAAATCGACTTGGTCAAATCTTCCGTCAAGGAAATCAGACTTCAAGATCGCAAGGTCATTCTGGAAGACGGCACACTTTCCTATGATTATTTGATTATCGCGCTTGGCGGGGAACCCGAGACGTTTGGCATTCCGGGCATGCAGGAACATGCGATGACCATTCGCAGCATCAATTCGGTCAGATTGATTCGGGAGCATATCGAATATCAGTTTGCATTATATAAAAGCGACAATAAAGCTAGCCGGATCCAATTTGTCGTCGGCGGGGCAGGATTCAGCGGCATCGAATTTGTAGCAGAGCTTGCCGATCGCATTCCGAAATTATGCAAGGAGTTCGACGTGAATCCCAAAAAAGTGCGCATCTACAATGTGGAGGCTGCCCCGTCGGCGCTGCCGGGCTTTGATCCCGAACTGGTTGAACATGCCATGGGCGTGCTGAAGAAAAAAGGCGTCACTTTCAAAATCGGCGTTCCGATCAAACAATGTTTGCCGGATGGCGTCATTGTGGGCGAAGGGGAAAAAATCGAAGCTGCAACCGTGGTATGGACCGGCGGCATTCGTGGCAATGGATTGTTGGAGCAGGCCGGACTGGAAGTGATGCGGGGCCGCGTGAAGGTGGACGAATTTTTGCGTGCGCCCGGACATGAGCACGTTTATGTCATCGGCGACAATTCGATCGTATTTAACCCTGAAGGCAGACCGTATCCGCCTACGGCCCAGATCGCAATGCAGCAAGGCGTCAACTGTGCCAAAAACATCGTGGCCGACATTCGCGGCAAAGCGCCGCAGTCTTTTGCATTTGCCAGCAAAGGTACGGTAGCTTCGCTTGGAAAAGGAGAAGCCATCGCCGTGGTCAACGGCAAGAAATACAAGGGCTGGAAGGCGGCTCAGTTGAAAAAGCTGGTGGATCTTCGTTATCTGTTCATTATTGGAGGCATTCCTCTCGTGCTGAAGAAAGGACGGTTTTTTGGATGAGACATTGCAGTGTTCAGGTTCGGGGATTGCTGACGCGTGATGAGCTTGACCGGTACAACGATCTGATGAAGGTCGGCGGCTATCTGGAGGACCAAAATCAGTACGACCTCGCCTACATCGTGCAAAAAGAGGTCGACATTCTTATTTTGCCTGCCATCGAGCGATTGAAGGAGAAGAGCCGGGACAGGGACCGTGCTACAGCCGAATTTTTGGAATCGTTGAAAGCGGTAGACGCCGAAGATGAATAGCATAGAAAGAAAGCACCGATCAGGCATCCGGGGATGGATGTTGCTCGGTGCTTTTTGGTCTTGCTTTGCGCCTTGGACCGGACGAGCGCTGCTACAGCTTCAGCATGTCTTCCATCGAGCTTTCGTTCAGCAAGCTTCCCACATAAAAGGAACCAAACTCGCCGTAGCGGGCGCTGACTTCGTCGAAACGCATTTCGTACACGAGCTTCTTGAATTGGAGCGCATCGTCCGCGAAGAGCGTAACGCCCCATTCCCAGTCGTCGAAACCGACGGAACCCGTGATGATCTGTTTTACTTTGCCGGCATAACTGCGGCCGATCAGGCCGTGGCTGCGCATCAATGAACGGCGCTCGTCCATGGACAGCATGTACCAGTTGTCGGCCAGGTCCCGTTTTTTGTTCATTGGATAGAAGCAAATGTATTGTTTTTGAGGCAATACCGGTTTGAGGCGAGCGACGATTTCCGGATTTTGCATCGGGTCTCCACCGTCTTTGCCCAGGTAGTTGCTGAGCTCGACCACGCTTACATAGGAGTAGGCTTTGGTTGTATATTGGGCAAACATCGTTTTGTTGAACGCGTTCTCGACGGCTTTCAGATCTTCCAGCGTCTCGCGCAGATGCATCATGACGAAATCGGCTTTTTGCCCGACGATGGTGTATACCGCAGTGCTTCCTTTGGAGGATTCCTCAACGTCCTTCCACTCTTTCCAAAATTCCTGCAGCTCGTCCAGCGCTACGGCGCGTTCCTCATCGTCGGCTGCTTTCCAGGCTGCCCAGTTAATCGACCGAAAATCGTGCAGGGCATACCAGCCCTCCAGCGTTGATGCTGCTTCGTTCATTGACTTGTTCCTCCTGAGGTTTATATTTTCCGAATCCCGCGAACGGGACGGGTTAGTGACAATACCGTTTTCATTGTATCCCAATCGGAAGCGGAAGGGCAAATGATTCGCGGCAAACAAAAGGGGATTTTATCCAGAAAGTTCGTTGCTTCGCCACATTTTTTACGGTAAACTAACTACGAACCGGAAGAGATGCCCAAGAGCGGAAGGAAGAGGTGAACGTCGCCCGATGCAGTTTATCCCTGTGCTGGTGCTGATGGTTTTGTTTTTTGTAATGATGTTTGGTATCGGTTTCATTTTGAATATGTTAATGAAAACGACATGGTTTCCTTCCTATCTATTCGTGATCGTGATTTTGCCTGTCGTGGTTTATTCGCTATGGGATCATGCGAGCACCCTCATGTCTCATCTGGCTTCATTCCAGATCGTTGACTATCTCACGGGTGTGGCCGGCCTGGCCGGAGCCGTCATCAGCGGCTGGGCTATTCGGAAACTCAGGCTTGGCGGTTACAAAATGTTTTGAAACAGACAGCAGTTGGTTTGATGCAACAGCCGTTAAATAAGGGGAGCCTTGTGCCTTCTTTTCCGCTTTTTGCGGAATGGGGCGAGAACAGGGTTTCTTTTTTTATGTCCAAAAAAGGAATGTTGCTGCAATTAGGCTGCATAGCATAGGGAAACAAGCGTATTTTCCATAAAGATCCTCTATTTCTCAATAGTTTCACTTGTATTTCGGTGCCGCAGCTTTTATAGTATTCTAGCAACTTTGCGAAAACGTGAATGCTGTCGACCTAGGACGAAACGGAGCGAGAACGGACCTTTTTTTCGCCTGTTTTTGGGCATTTGAGGATCGGGCATTTGTGATAGAATAGATAAACAAACTTTTGGGGAGAAGGAGATACTGGCCATGCGCATGAACAATTTGCTGCATTTTACCGAACATCACCGCTATTGCGTATACAGGGAGTTTGGGCTTAGCGCCCTGGACGACCGTATGCTGACAGGGGCTTACCAGCCTATGGTAGGTGCATTTGCGATTGGTCTTTATCGGCTGCTATTCCAGCATCTCCCCGGAGAACAGGTCGGATATTCACCTCTGGAGCAGCAGCGCAGGCTGTTTATGACGTTGGGGCTTGAGCCTAGCGAAAAAGGGCGTAAATATTTGGCGGAGCAAGCGTCCAAACTGGAAGCAGTAGGGCTCCTTCAGACTTCGCGTTTGTATATTCCGGAAAACGACGATTACATCTACGAATACGAGCTGCAGGCACCGCTGTCTCCGGCTGAATTTTTCAGGACCCAGCATCTGACGCTGCTGCTTCGCGACAAAATCGGCAAATTCGCCGTTCTGTCCCTTCGTGCCGGTTTTTCTGCCCTGGAGAGCGGCGAGGCGCCATATCCGGCAGCGGCGAACAAGGAAAACATTTCGGTTCCGTTTTACGAGATTTTCGAGCTGAACACCCATGTGATCGATTATGAGCTGGAGCAGGCGCTGTCCGAGGTGTCGACGTCGGCTCAGCGTGGGGTCGCGAAGATTGGCATGGAAGAACCGACATTGAATTATGCCGACATCATTTTGCGTTTTCCGCGCGAGTCGGCGAATCGCCGCCATGTGGAAAAGCTTCGTTTTGACCATGAGCAGCTGGGCAGCGTCAACTACGTGGTGAACAAATTCAATCTCAGCGTGCAGGACGTATGCCGTTTGCTGGACGAAGACGATATCTTTACGCCGCAGGGCGAACTGCTGCTGGACGAGCTGCAGCGCAATGCAAGTCTGTTGTCGCGGCAAACGAAACGGCGCCGGGACCAACAGACCGTGCAGGCGGCGAAAGTGGTTGCGCTAAGGCAGACTATGGATGAATCGGCGCAGCAGGCGGATGCGGAACCGCCCGTGGAGCATGTGGTGCAGATGGAGTATTACGTCGAGGTGCCTCCGCAGTTTGCGAGCAAATGCGACATTCATCAGTACAACATGATGCTGCGCAACGAGCCGTATACCCGGCTGCTGCAGACCTTTTTCCCCGGGGCTGTGCCGGACAACCTGATCGACATCTTCGAGAAAATCGATCTCAGCTACAAATTGCCGGGCGAAGTCATTAACGTGCTCATTCATTATTTGATGGCATTGATGGTTTCCGGCAGCGAGCAGCGGATCAACCGCAATTTCGTCGAAGCGATCGCGTCCAACATGCTGCTCAAACAAGTCAACACGTACGAGAAGGCCGTTCAGTATATACGTGACCAATCCAAGGTCAAAGGCAAGCAGGCTGCCGGTGCAGCCGGAACACGCACGCGTACATACGGCAAGGGCACCAAACCTAAACCGGAAATTCCGATCGTACAGGATGCCGTGGCGGACAGCGACGCCATATCCGAGGAAGAGTTCGAGGAAATGATGCGGTTCGCGCAGCAGATGCAGGCCAGCAAACAGCAAGGGACATCATAGATTGGGAAATGGTTAGGCGAGGGCGTTATGCAAGAGGGACATAGCGGGCTAAGATTACGCAAAGGGCAGTGCCTGGATGCGAATGCTAAGCGCTGAAGCTTAACGCAGAAAGCTTACGCGGAGGGCTAACGCAAAAACGCTTAACGCTAACAGCTAACGCAGACGCAGAACGTCAACACTTAACGCTAAACGCTTAGCGCACAACGCTAACGTTTAACCGCATAACGTTTAACGAACATGAGACGTCTTATTTGCAGGTTGTAGGTGCGCTGAAATTTCTAACGAACATGAGCGCCGCTATTTGGCATTATTTGGCCTCAAAGTAGCGTCGGTTGCCCGAATAGCGTGCCTGAGGTTCGTTAGAATCCCAAGACGGTACCATAACCCGGAATAAGGTGTGTGAGGTTCGTTAGCGCCGCAAGGGGAACGAGGGCTGCCAAAGGCAACGTGCCGAGCACAGTATATGAATGTTCCGCCGAGTACCGTTCGTCGCACCGATGGCGTCTTGCACAAAGTGATGTTATGCGAATGCAACCATCCTGTATAAATCAAAGGCGAGCTTCCCTAGTGAAGGGGCTCGCCTTTGTCATGCTATGAACACGCAATTACATCGTAAAATCGAAAATATATAAACCGCAAAAAACATACACACGTTAACGAAGAGGCAGAACCAATCTGGAGAAGCGAAGCGTTCGCCGGAAAGCATTCTGAAAGAAAGCTGCATCGGAAGCATAGGCTTATCACCAAATTTTCCCCTTAATAAGGGGAATCCAAAAAAATCTGGGGATAACAGGTATGGCTAACATAATATATGAAATCGTTTTCAAATAGGGCCAAATTAAAGATTGGCAGGTACAAACTAAAGAAAATGTTGGTGCGGCACGTTCATGTCAAAGTGCTAATGCTATAATCGAGACAGCAAAACGGCAAGGAGAGGAAGTCTGCGACTTGAAAATTGTTAGCGTTTACAAAAAATTCTTCCACAACAACATGTTCATGAAAATGCTGCTGATTTTTTCGGTCATCTCCATTGTCACGGTGATCACGTTGTCCTACATCATCTACCTTTCCGTATCGGATTCCATCATCCGCCGGGAATTGGATATCCAGAAAGCGGCGATGGAAAGCGTGGACCGTTATCTTCGCCTCAAGGCCGAATCGGTGCAAAACATGGTCAGGGACATCCATCAGAATGAAGCGCTGCTGTCCAATGTCGTTTACTTGATGAACCATGATTATGCCGATTACGTGCAGCATCTGACGAACGGGTATTACGCGAACCAGGATGATTATTCGGCTGACGTGCTGAAGCATTTTCAGAACACGATGGACCGCAATCCGGATATGAAGCAGGTGATCCTTTACAGCGCGGAGCGTCAGGACATGTCCACCTTTGGCAACGGCAGGCCGTTCCGCAAGCTGGACGCCAATTCGGCACATTCGTACATTCCCGACGTGATGGCAATGGAGTCGCCCAGCATCGGAGCGCCGAATCCGTGGATCCGCAAAGCGGTAAACGAGCTTGATCCTGCGCTGTATTCGATCCGCGTACCGCTGAACGACCCGCAAACGTTAAGAAATATGGGACAATTTCTCGTGTTTCTCGACTCGGCGGACATTGCCAGCTCACTGGCAAGCTACGAAGACAACCTTAAGGGCGAAATCGTCGTGTTGTCGGCCAAGGGCAACGTATTGTTTGACTCGAAGAGCGAATTTTACGGAAAATCCTACCCCTACCTGAATGTCGTTGAATCCCTCTTCGAGCAGACCGATCTGGACTCGATGAAGAAAGAACGCAACAGGTATATCAACAAGTTCGTTTCCGCCGACCAGGGATATGTCGTCGTTGGCAGCATTCCTGCGGCGGAGATGGCCGAGGCTTACCAAGGCATTCGCAACACCATCCTGATGATCAGCACGGTCTGTATCTTGTTCGCGGTGCTGGTTCCGGCTTTTTTCATCATCAACTTCGCGAAGCGTGCGCGCAAAATCATCCGGTTCACGCAAATGGTGAAATACGGCAACCTGAAGGCGAGAATCGACGATCCGCGCGACGACGAACTGGGTCAAATCTCGCACAGCTTCAACGACATGCTGGATGAGCTGAACTTGTATATTGAACGCGTTTATAAAGCCGAGATCAGGCAGAAGGAAACGGAGCTGGTGGCATTGCAGGCGCGAATCAATCCGCATTTCCTGTATAACACGCTGGAGGTCATCCGCATGAGAGCTGTGTCGCAGGGGGCGAGGGACGTCGGCGAAATGATTTACAGCCTGTCCGTACTGTTCAAAAGCCTGGTGCAGCAGAAAAAAAACTATACGCTCAGGGACGAGATGGAAGCCTGCCGATTGTATCTGGAGCTGTTTCGCATCCGGTACAAAGACAATTTCATCTATACGATCCAATTGGACCCCGAACTGTACGCACTTCCTGCGGTCAAGCTTTCCCTGCAGCCCATCGTCGAAAATTATGTGGTGCACGGCATGCGGACCGAATGCTCGGACAACAAGCTGTCGATCGTGGTCAAACGGGACAATGACGTCATTCAGGTGGACATTAGGGACAATGGCAAAGGCATCACGCCCGAGCGGTTGACGGAAATTGCGGAGGAATTGGAGCGGCCGGAGGAGTCGGGCCAGATGTTCGGACTGCGCAGCGTGCACAGCCGACTGCGATTCCTGTACGGTCCGAGATTCGGGATTCGGGTGCAGAGCATCGTTGGGGAAGGGACATTCATTCAGGTGCGATATCCTTATACAGAAGGGAAAGGTGCATGATATGTACAACGTGTGCATTGTGGATGACGAGCCGTTTATCATTGAGGGGTTATACGATCTGGTGGATTGGCCCGCATTCGGTCTTCAAATCGTGGGGCATGCAAGTCATGGAAAGGCCGCGCTGGACGTGCTTGCGGAGCAGCGGGTGGATATTCTGGTCACGGACATTTCGATGCCGGTCATGGGCGGGCTTGAGCTGATCCGGGAGGCAAGACGGGCGCAGCCGGAGTTAAAGGTCATCATCCTTAGCGGATTCAACGAATTCGAATATTTAAAAGAAGGCATGAAGCTTGGCATCGAAAATTACTTGCTCAAGCCGATCAATGTGGAAGAACTCGAATCGACGCTGCGGAATGCCGTCTCCAAGCTTCATCACGTTTCGGCGGCGGATACGCCTTACGATGCGTACGGCATGCAAATTTTGAAGGACAACATTTTTCATCGCTGGCTGAACGGGCAGATCGCCATGCGGGAGTTCGAGGAACGGACCCGAACGATGAATCTCTCTTTGCCGGCATCGCATTTTGCCGTGGCCATTCTTCGTGCGAAGGGAGAAGAATCCGGCTTGTTCGCTCGAACGGTCGAGCAGCTGGCGAATGAAGAGCATCTTCACACGTTTCGCGATCAGGATGGGGATGTCGTTGTCATTGCAAACCTGAACGAGACGCAGGCTGCGCAGCAGGCTTTTGTGAATCGTATGTCGGAGCTGTCGGAACGCCTGATTCGCACACATCCCTCGCTGTTGATCGGAGTGGGAAGTCTTGTTGCCGGGTTGGATCAGGCATCTACCAGCTATCAGGAGGCGAAAAGGGCGCTCCAATATGTCATGATCTATCCCGAACTGCGGGTGATTGACCATGCGCAATTGGCAGCCGCAGACGTGTCCGTCGAAGGCGGACGCTCTTCTTTTTCGCTCGATTGGAAGGAATACGCCAAACTGATGCTGGCCCGGAATACGATGCAGCTGGCAGATACGATTCGCGCCGATTTCGAACATTACAGGGAGAGGGCGACGCCTGCCGTTCTGCGCAGCACCGCTTTGGAGCTGGTCATTCGTTTCAAAATGGAACTGGAGAGCATCCGGCATGCGGAAGAACTGCCCCTCTTCGAACAGGCCCTCCGCCGCATTACGGAGAGTGAGACGTTCGACGACTTGGTAAGTGCCTTGCAGCAGGTCGGAACGGAGGCGATCCGCTGCCTGCAGCAGGACATGAAAAACCCGATCGTTGCGCAAGTGCTGCAGCATATCGACGAACATTATGCAGAGGAGCTGTCGTTGAAGCTTCTGGGTGCCAAATATCATCTTCATCCGGTATATTTGGGACAGCTGTTTCAGAAAGAGACGGGCGAAACGTTTGCCGAATACATCAACAAATACCGGATCGAACGCGCCAAGGAGCAGCTGAGAAGCTCCAACCGGAAAGTGCATGAAATCGCCAGAAACGTAGGGTATTGGGAGACAGGATATTTTTATAAACAGTTCCGCAAATACGTGGGCATATCGCCAACCGATTTCAAAGTGATGGGGTAGCTACAGATGGGCAGGTGACGTCGGCACAGGCATGCAGATGAACAAAGGTCTTCCAGAAAGGAAGCTTCATGTGACGCTGCATGTCTTTTTGCTGTAAGGATTTTGGGCTAAAAGGCATGCAGGATTAGGGGCAATCGGATACATCCATTTAATTTGTACCTCGAAATATTAAGTTTATCTTCTATTTGAAAGTGCTTTCATTCGTTAAGGTTAAAGCAGGTCGAACAACGCAGCACCAATTGCGGGCATCACACAACGACTCAAAAAGGGAGGATTAGAAATGAGTAAACAAAGAAGACGTTTTTCTCACATCCTTGCATTATTCATGGCCTTTACGCTTGTTCTGACAGCGTGCGGGGGGAGCAACAACGCCGCAGAACCGGGAGATTCGGACAATGCGGATGACAAGCCGGTAGAGCTGATCTGGTACACCATCGGCACGCCGCAAAAAGACGTCGACAAGGTCATGGAGGAAGTCAGCAAATATACCAAAGAAAAAATCAATGCCACGGTAAAGATGAAAATGGTGGACTGGGGCGATTACCCGCAAAAAATGCAGGTTAACGTCGCCTCGGGTGAACCGATGGACATTCTGTTTACCGCTTCGGGCGGATTCGATTACGTGCAAAACGCCAGAAAAGGCGCCTTCTTGGAGCTGGACGATCTGCTTACCGAGTACGGCAAGGACCTGACGGCAACGATCAACCCTGCTTTCCTGGAAGGGTCGAAGGTGGACGGGCACAACTACGGCATTCCGGCGAACAAAGAGCTTCCGCAGCAGGAAGTGTGGAGATTCAACCAAACGCTGCTGGACAAATATAACCTGGACATTTCCGGCGTTCGCAGCCTGGAGAGTTTGGAGCCGCTGCTGAAAGTCATCAAGGAAAAGGAACCGAGCATCACACCGTTTGCCATGGACAAAAACTACGTGCCATATGTTCCGTATGACTACGTCATTCAAAACCTGCCGATGGCCGTCAAATTGGATACGACGGATTACAAAATCGTGAATATTCTGGAGACGCCGGAAATGAAGGAAGCGCTCACGACGATGCGCAAATACTACAAGGCTGGTTACGTATCGCCGGAAGCGGCAACCACCGGTTCAACCAATGACCTGACAACGTCGGGCAAATGGTTCCTGGATCGGGCGCAGACGCAGCCGCTTGCCGACAACCTGTGGTCCGCAAGCTACGGTTACCCGGTTGTTTCGACGCCGGCAAGTGACGCGATCATTACGAACACATCCGTTCAAGGTTCGATCATGGCCATTTCCGCGAATTCCGAATATCCGGAGAAAGCGATGGAATTCCTCAACCTGCTGAATACGGACCCTGTTCTGCGCAACATGGTGGATTCCGGCATCGAAGGCGTACATTACAAAATGGTGGATGACCTGCATATGGAAAATCTGCCTGAGTCCAAAAATTACGACATGCCTTCCTACTCGCTCGGCAACAACATGCTGCTTAACCTGAACAGCAACGATCCGGACGACAAGTGGGATCAATTCAAAAAATTCAACGAAGAAGGGGTCAACTCCCCGATTCTGAGCTTCAACTTCGATGCAAGCAACGTATCCGCCGAACTGACGGCCGTGCAAAACGTGAAAGAACAATACTGGGCGGCACTGATGACCGGCACGCTCGACCCGGAAACCAACCTGGACCAAGTGATCGAGAAGTTCAATCAGGCCGGGCTGGAGAAGGTGATGGCCGAAGCGCAAACGCAGCTGGACGCGTGGAGAGCGGCAAATCAATAAGATTGACGGAGAAAGGATCGGGCGGCTGCATGCTTGCGTCCGGTCCTTTTCCATTCATGCCTGAAGGGGGAGGATTTTGATGACTGCATTTTTGAAAAACCTGTTCAAAAACCGGGTTTTGCTGTTCATGGTGCTGCCAGGCGCCATCTGGTTTCTATTTTTCTCGTATTTGCCGCTCGTAGGCACCATCGCCGCGTTCAAGGAGTACCGATTCAGCCGCGAAGGTTTTTGGGCAAGCCTGATCAAGAGCGAATGGGTAGGCTGGGACAATTTCAAATTTTTGTTCAGCACCAACGATGCCTGGCTGATCACGCGCAACACGCTGCTGTACAACGTTGCCATCATTTTTCTGGGCCTCGTATTTGCGGTCGGGCTTGCCGTTCTGTTATCCGAGCTTGTGAACAAACGGCTGGCGAAAACGTACCAAACGGCCATGTTCCTGCCATACTTCCTGTCCTGGGTCATCGTCGGTTATTTCGTGTTCAGCTTTCTGAGCATGGACCGCGGCATGCTGAACCAGATTTTGGGCTGGTTTGGAGCTGAACCGGTTCAGTGGTATTCGGAAACGAAGTATTGGCCATACATCCTGATTCTCGTCGCTCTATGGAAAACGGTGGGTTACAACAGCATCGTCTACCTGGCCTCGATTCTGGGTATCGACCGTTCTCTCTATGAAGCCGCGATGATCGACGGCGCGAGCAAATGGCAGCAGATTCGGAACATTACGATCCCGATGCTGTCTCCCATCATTATCATCATGACCCTGCTTGCGGTCGGGCGCATTTTTTATGCGGACTTCGGGCTGTTCTACCAGGTGCCGCGCGACTCGGGAACGTTATACGCCGTGACCAACGTGATCGACACATACGTGTACCGTGGTCTGAAGGTCAGCGGAGAGATCGGCATGAGCACTGCCGCAGGCTTGTATCAATCCGTCGTCGGTTTCGTGCTTGTCATCATTTCCAACTACGTCGTCCGCAGAATCGACAAGGACAGCAGCCTGTTCTGACGCAAAGGAAAGGGGAGATTCACCTTGGCACAACTCGTTAAAAAACGCGACTTCCACCACGTATCCCGCGGCTGGAACGTCATTTTGAATATCGTGGCCGGCTTGTTCGCTTTGATCTGCGTGTTTCCGTTCGTGTTCGTGGTCATCATCTCGCTTACCGACGAGAAGGTGCTGGCGAGCGAAGGGTACCGGGTCATTCCGTCCGAATGGAGCTTTGCCGCATACCGATTTATCTGGCAGAGCGGGGATACGCTGCTGCGCGCGTACGGCGTCACCATTCTGGTGACGGTGCTGGGCACGATCATCAGCTTGATTTTGATGTCGCTGTACGCCTACGCCGTTTCCCGCAAAAGCTTTCGTTACCGCCGGTTTTTCTCCGTGCTCGCCATTTTGACCATGCTGTTCAACGGAGGCATGATCCCGACGTACATGGTCGTGTCCCAATTGCTCGGATTGAAGGATACGATATGGGCGCTGATTTTGCCGCTGGCGATGAATGCCTTTTATATCATGATTTTGCGTACGTTTTATTCCACCAGCGTTCCCGACGCGTTGATCGAATCCGGGAAAATCGACGGTGCGGGCGAATTTTACGTGTTCCTGAAAATCGTGCTTCCGTTGTCCCTGCCGGGACTGGCCACGATCGGGCTGTTCAGCACGCTCGGTTATTGGAACGACTGGTTCAACGCGCTGCTGTATATCGATAACCCCAACCTGGTGCCGCTGCAGTCGATGCTGATGCGAATCGAATCCAGCATTCAGTTCATCCAGCAAAATTCGGCCAACAGCTCGATGAGCTTGGCGGCAATGCAGTCGATTCCGCAAGACACGTCGCGGATGGCCATGGTTGTGCTGGCGACGCTGCCGATCATTTTCGCGTATCCGTTCTTCCAGCGTTATTTCGTGCAGGGACTTACGGTCGGAGCCGTCAAAGAATAGGGTCGAGAGAGAAAGCATAAGAGCTGATCGGGATATTCGATGGAAGGAGCGGTTCACACAATGATGATCTACAAGGATCCCAGCAAACCGGTTGAAGAGCGGGTGAACCACCTGCTGAGCCTGATGACGACGGAAGAAAAGGTAGGCCAGCTTGTCCAGCCTTTCGGCTGGCAAGTGTACAGCCATGAGGCAGGGCGGATCACGCTGACCGAAGCATTCAAGGATCAGATCGCAAGCGGAGGCATCGGCTCGCTGTACGGCACCCTGCGCGCCGATCCGTGGACAGGAGTGGCGTTAGACACCGGATTGTCCGCACGGGAAGGAGCCGAAGCGATCAACCTGATCCAGAAATACGCCGTGAAGCATTCCCGGCTCGGCATTCCGCTGCTCATCGGGGAAGAATGCTCTCACGGCCACATGGCGATTGGCGGTACCGTATTTCCGGTCCCGCTGCTGCTCGGCAGCACATGGAACGTCGATCTTTACCGGGAGATGTGCCGTGCCGTTGCGAGGGAGACCCGGGCACAGGGGGGAGCCGTGACGTATTCCCCGGTGCTGGACGTGGTTCGCGACCCGCGCTGGGGACGCACGGAGGAATGTTTTGGCGAAGATCCGTTCCTGATCGGGGAAATGGCGGTCGCTTCCGTGGAGGGGCTGCAAGGCGAACGGCTCGACGCGGAAGATGCACTCGCAGCTACGCTTAAGCATTTCGTGGGTTATGGCAGCTCGGAAGGCGGGCGCAATGCCGGACCGGTGCATATGGGGTGGCGCGAGCTGCTGGAGGTTGATTTGTACCCGTTCCGGAAAGCGGTGCAGGCTGGCGCGCAATCGGTGATGCCGGCTTACAACGAAATTGATGGTACGCCTTGCACGGTAAACCGGGAACTGTTGGATGGCGTTCTTCGCGAGCAATGGGGGTTCGACGGTCTGGTCATTACGGACTGCGGCGCCATCGACATGCTTGCCAGCGGTCATGACGTGGCGGTGGACGGCAAGGATGCAGCGGTGCAGGCTTTGCGGGCCGGGATCGACATGGAGATGTCCGGCACGATGTTCGGGCAATATCTGGTGCAGGCCGTCCAGGAAGGCAAGCTCGAGCCTCATGAGCTGGACCAGGCCGTAAGCCGGGTGCTGACGCTGAAATTCAGGCTGGGCCTGTTCGAACATCCTTATGCGGATGCGGACCGGGCCGCTGACGTGATCGGCAGCGAAGAACATGTGCGGCTGGCTCGCCAGCTGGCAGCAGAGGGCATCGTTTTGCTCAAAAACGAGCATAAGACGCTGCCGTTGTCCACGGCTTCGGCAGGACGCATCGCAGTGATCGGGCCAAACGCCGATCAGCCTTACAACCAGCTTGGGGACTATACATCGCCCCAGCCAAGATCGCGGGTCGTCACCGTACTGGACGGCATTCGCGCCAAAGTGGCCGTCTCGCACGAGGCGCTGAAAGATGAGCGGGCGAAACAGGACGACGGGGTCCTGTATGCGCCAGGCTGCCGCATCAAAGGGGATGCTGCGGAAGGCTTCGAGCATGCAATCGCCACGGCGGAAGCCGCAGATACGGTCATCATGGTGATGGGCGGCTCCAGCGCGCGCGATTTCGGCGAGGGCACGATCGACCTCCGAACAGGAGCTTCTGTCGTATCAGGCCATTCGTGGAACGACATGGACTGCGGGGAAGGCATCGACCGCATGACGTTGGGATTGGCCGGCGTGCAGCTGCAACTCATGCAGGAAATCGGCAAGCTGGGCAAAAACCTGATCGTGGTGTATATCAACGGCCGTCCCATCGCGGAGCCATGGGTGGATGAACACGCCGATGCCATCGTGGAGGCCTGGTATCCCGGTCAGGAAGGCGGCCATGCCGTCGCCGACGTGCTGTTCGGCGACGTGAATCCGTCCGGCAGGCTGACGATCTCCATTCCGAAGCATGTCGGCCAGCTGCCGGTCTATTACAACGGCAAACGTTCGCGCGGCAAACGGTATCTGGAGGAAGACCTGGAGCCGCGGTATCCGTTCGGATACGGGCTTAGCTATACCACCTTCGAGTATGGCGTGCCAAAGCTCGATGCCGCATCCATTACGTTGCACGAAACGGTTACGGTATTGATAGAGGTAACCAACGTGGGGCCGCGAAGCGGTGCCGAGGTGGTGCAGATGTACGTCACCGACGTCACCAGCGAGATGACCCGTCCGACGAAGGAGCTGAAGGGATTCGCAAAGGTCATGCTGGAGCCCGGCGAAACGAAGACGGTTAGCTTTTGCGTCGGGGCGGAGCAGCTGCAATACATTGGCCGGCATCTGCAGCCTGTTGTCGAGCCAGGGCTGTTTCGCGTCCATATCGGCAGAAACGTGAACGATACGCAATATGCGGAACTGCACGTAAGGGAGGGATAGGAACATGGAACGTATCAAACGATGGATCGCCGAGCTGTCCCGGCATCAATGGCTGGAACAGCGGGAATTGCGCAGCTGGGAGATCCGCCGCGCCAATTATGTTTTGCCGGGACAATACGAGGAAGAGACGGCGTATACCGAGGGCGAAGGCTTGGATGTTTTCCCCAGCGTGCAGGGCACGACGTATTTTTTTCGGACACGACTGGAAATTCCGGAATCATGGAGGGATGCTCCCTTCGGCCTTGTATTCGAGTCTGGAGGAGAAGGGCTGTTAAGGGTTAATGGGTGCTCTTATCAAGGATTGGATCGCAATCATACCTACGTGACGCTGGATGCTTCCCGGATCGGGGATCGCCCCGAGCTGGAAATCGAACTGTTCGATCCTGTGCCGGAGCCCGTCGATCCGCTCAACCATCAAGCGGTGATCCAACCGCCGATTACGTCCGTGACAAGTTTGCTGGTCCGACCGAACGAGGCGGTGCGCAGTCTGATGTACACGGTCACCATCGTGCGTGATTCGGCGGCGCTAATGCCGGAAGCTGAGCTGCGCCGGGTGCGTTTGCTGGAAGCATTGCACCAGGGCATGGATGCTTTCGTGGGCATGACGAAACAGGAGATCGAGCAGGGTGAAGGCATCCGAGCGATTGAGCAGCAATTGCGTACGAACGTGCGCGGCATCGGCGGCAATGCGGAGGGGCTGGAGCATATGATCGGCCAATCCCATATCGACATTGCCTGGTTATGGCCCGTGCGGGAAACGGTGCGCAAGACCAGCCGCACCTTTTCCACCGTCGATGCTCTGATGAACGAATATCCCGATTATATGTATACGCAAAGCCAGCCTTTGCTGTATGCCTTCCTGAAGGAGAACGATCCCGAATTGTACGAACGGGTCAAAGCCCGGATTGCCGAAGGGCGCTGGGAGCTCGTTGGCGGCATGTGGGTGGAGCCTGACCTGAACATTCCGAGCGGCGAATCGCTGATGCGCCAAATGCTGTACGGCCAGCGTTTCTATCAGGAGGAATTCGGCAAGACGTCGCGGATCGAATGGCTGCCGGATACGTTCGGGTATTGCGCTTCATTGCCTCAAATCCTGAAGCATGGCGGCGTGGATTACTTCATGACGACCAAGCTGGGCTGGAACGATACCAATGTGTTTCCGCATGATCTGTTCCATTGGGTAGGGATTGACGGCACGGCTATTTTGTCCTACCTCAATCATGGCGTCAATGAGCACACGCTGCCCAAGGACATTCACGACCATTGGCAGTCGTACCGCCAAAAAGCCGAACATCCCGAGCAGATGCTGCTGTACGGGCATGGAGACGGCGGGGGCGGCGTAACCCGGGAAATGCTGGAGTACGTGCAGCGCACCGAGCTGATGGTCGGCCAGCCGAGCCAGCGTTACAGCACGGCAGCTGCTTTTTTCGCAGGGATCGAACAGCGGGGGCCGGAGCTTCCGGCGTGGCATGGCGACCTGTATCTGGAGCTGCACAGGGGCACATACACCACGCACGCCCGCAACAAGCAGCATAATCGCCGGGCTGAGAATCTGTACCGGGAAGCGGAGCTGTGGCATGTATTGGCTCGGCCGGAACTGGATGAGCAAAGCGATACCTCGCTCCGTTCGAGTTTGCATGATGGCTGGAAGTTGATCCTGCTTAACCAATTCCACGACATCATCCCAGGTTCGGCCATTACCGAGTCTTACGTGACTTCCGAGCAGGAGTATGTGCGCGTTATGGAGCTGGGAGAACAGGGGCTTGCACAAGGACTGCATTGCCTGGCCGCAGGCATGGATGTGAACAGGCCGGGGGACGGCGTGCCATACGCGGTGTTCAACGGCTTCGGCTGGAAACGCAGCCCGGTGGTGAAGCTGCCGGGAACGGACAGCCACGATATAGATGTACAGGCAAAAACAAAAGTCTATGTCGTCACAGACGGTGCCGGACAGGAATTGCCTATGGATGTTGGAGAAGATGGCATTTCTGTACGCGTCGAGGATATTCCGGCCTTCGGATATCGCGTCATCTGGCTAACGGCCTGCGATGTGCAAGCCCATTACGGCACAGATGGTCAGCGGGATGCTGGAACGGTTAACGGCATGAATCAAGATGCGTTGGCGGAAAGTGATTCCCGGCAACAACCTATGGCGGAGTTGGCCGCGTCGATGGAAACACATGCTGAACCGAGAGAAGACAATTCACAGCAAGTGATTGACCCGAGCCCAGGATGCAGCGAATTCGTGGATACCTGGGAAACCCCGTTCTATCAGGTACGCTTCAATGCCAATGGCGAAATCATCCGCTTATGGGACAAAACGGCGAAGCGCAACGTCCTCAAGCCCGGGGAGGGAGGCAACCGGTTTTATTTTTTCCATGACCGTCCGACGCTCTGGGATGCTTGGGATATCGACAGCCGTTATGAACATCAAGTTGCTGGCGAAGCCGAGCTGCTGGAGCAAAAGTGGGTACTCGCTGGCCGGACGAAGGACGTGCTGCGTTTCCGCTGGCGGCTGCATGATTCGTTCATTACGCAGGACATCGTGTTCTACCATCATGACCGCCGCATCGATTTCAAAACACAGGTGAACTGGAAGGAAGAGCACAAGCTGCTCAAAGTGGGCTTTCCCATCGACGTGGTGACGTCCAAGGCGACGTACGAAATCCCGTTCGGCGCGCTGGAGCGGCCGACGCATCGCAATACGAGCTGGGAGCAAGCCCAGTATGAAGTATGCGGGCATCGCTTTGTGGACGTGTCCGAGCATGGGTACGGCGTCAGTTTGCTGAATGATTGCAAATACGGATACGACGTGCAGGGAAGCACCATCCGGCTTTCATTGCTGCGCGCGCCAAGATGGCCCGACCGAACTGCAGACCTGGGCGAGCATCACTTTACGTATGCGTTGTATCCACATGAAGGGGATTGGCGAAGCGCGCATACGGTGCGCCGGGCATCCGAACTAAACAGTGAAGCAGCCGTAATGCGGATCGAAGGAGAAGACAAGGATGGCGCGGTAAATACAGCGTTAAGTCCATCATCTGACAGGGATGCTTGGATTCGGCTGGACAGCAAACACGTCATTCTGGATACAGTCAAAACGGCTGAGGATGGCAACGGCACGGTGCTCCGGTTTTATGAATCGGCGGGCTCGCGCGAGCGGATCGTCCTGAGATGGCCTCATGCCTTCGGGCAGGCTTATCTCTCCAATGCGTTGGAAGAGGTTGGAGAGCCGCTTGAAGCCAACGACCGGCAGATTGAACTGCATTTCGCACCGTACGAAATCAAAACCGTACTTTTGCGCGATATATAAGAGGAACTGAGATAAGCACATCAACGGAGAGGCAGAACCAATCTGGAGAAGCGGAGCGGTCCTAAAAGCTTTCTGAAAGAAAGCTCCATCGGAAGCGTAGTCTTATCACCGGATTTTCCCCTTGACAAGGGGGTTCAAAAAATTCGGGGATAACAGTGATCGGAAGATGGTACTGCACTCGAAGTGTCCTGGTGCGATTCATTAGTCCGGCTTAAATAACGGAAAAAGATTAAAGGAGAAGCGACCATGGAACAATTCAGATTACCCAAAATACCGATGCCTCCGGTTGCCCTGCCGCCATCGGTTCAAGCGGTACTCGCCGAGGCGGACGATAAGCTGGCTCACAGACCGAAGCTGCTCCAGCTGTTCAAAAACTGCTTCCCGAATACGCTGGAAACGACGACTAAACTGATGAACGATGGCACGACCTTTGTCATCACGGGTGATATTCCTGCCTGCTGGCTGCGCGATTCGGTGGAACAGGTGGTCCATTACGTGCCGTTTGCAAAGGAAGATCCGGAGCTGCAGCGAATCATCGGCGGTCTGATCAAACGCCACATCCGGTACGTGCAGATCGACCCGTATGCCAACGCGTTCAACGAATCGGCCAATGACTGGCATTGGAACACGACGGATGAAACGGAAATGTCCCCCTGGGTGTGGGAGCGCAAGTTCGAGATCGACTCGTTATGCTTCGTGATTCGGCTCGCCTATTTGTATTGGAAAGAAACGGAGCTGACCGACATTTTCGATGCCAGCTTCAAAGCAGCCGTGCGTGTAATCGTGGACCTGTTCAAAACGGAGCAGCGGCATATGGAGCAGTCTCCATATCGCTTCACGAGGGATAATGGCATTCCGACGGACTCTATCCGCAACAACGGGCAAGGCATGCCGGTCAATTACACGGGCATGATCTGGTCCGGTTTCCGTTCCAGCGATGACGCTTGCGATTTCCACTACAACATTCCAGGCAACATGTTCGCCGTCGTAGCGCTGCGCCAGATGCAGGAATTCGCCGAGTGGGTGTTCCGTGACATGGCTTTGCTGAAAGAGCTGAAACAGCTGGAGCAGGAAGTGCGCCATGGCATCGAGCTGTACGGCATTTACCGCCATCCCGAATTCGGCCCGATCTATGCCTACGAAACCGACGGGTTCGGCAATTATTGCCTGATGGACGACGCCGGCACGCCTGGCCTGCTGTCCATTCCGTACCTCGGCTACGTAACTGCGGATGATCCGGTGTACCAGAATACGCGGCGCTTTGCCCTCAGTAAAGAAAATCCGTTCTATTATGAAGGCAAAGTGGCGAAGGGCCTCGGCAGCCCGCATACGCCGCCGGATTATATTTGGCATATGGGATTGTCCATGCAAGGACTGACGGCCACCTCGGCCGAAGAGAAGCTGGAGATGATTCGATTGCTGGAAGCGACGGATGCGGATACGGGATATATGCATGAAGGCTTCCATGCCGATGATCCGACGGTGTTTACGCGGAAATGGTTTGCCTGGTCCAACAGCTTGTTCTCCCAGCTGGTCTATAAAGCGATGAAGGATGGGTTGTTATGAGCCTGAACGATGCGCAAAAACGTAAATCCGCCTCGCCGATCGTCATGTTGTGCGATCCCGGCTTTCCGGCCGAGATCGCTCTGCCTGCGCCGGAAGAGCAAAAGAACTGGCCGGAAACGGAGGGCATTTTGGTCGTCCGTGCGGATGAATTAGCAGCTGCCTTGGAATCGATGAATGGGCAAGGTTGTTTGGTGAATCTGCATGCGCCTTATTTTCCGAAGTCAGCCTGGAAGGCGATCTGCGATTTCCTTCATCAAGGAGGAAGCCTGGTCAGCGTCGGCGGCGCACCATTCAAGCGGCCGGTTCGGCGCGAGCATGATGCATGGGTGGCGGAGTCGGAACAGACGGCATATCATCAGGAGCTTTATATCCATGAAACGCTGCGCGTATCGGGGGACAATGTGGCTAGCTTGCAGCCGTCCACGAGCATACCATTGCTGGAGGGACGACAAGGCTTGTTTCCTGTTGCGCCGACGTGGAATCTGGTTCCGCATACGACAAAATCAAGCGATTTGCCCCACCAGATGGGTTCCGCCGGTCCGATGAGCACCCAGATTTATCCCCTGCTCAAAGGAATCAGCACGGATGGCCGCAGCGTGTCCGCCCCTGTCGTCTTGTGGGAAAATTCCCGCGGTACGTTTGCCGGCTCGCGCTGGCTATTCGTTCATGCACCCTTAACCGATTTATTCTGGCAGCAGGATGGAGTGGAAGAGATCGCAAGGTGGGCGAAGTTTTGCGCCAAAGGTGTGACCGAGCTTTCGCTGAAGCCGAACTATGCTTCGTATGAACCCGGAGAACGGGCGATCCTGACGCTGCAAGGACAAATTTTGCAGCATAGAGCCCGCGGCAGCGTTGGCATGGATACGGCGGAAACATGGATATTTAAACTTGCAGTAGAGCGGGCAGACCCTGAAAATGGTCAGGCTGAACAAGTATGGCATCACCAGTTGGAGCTGGCATTGACGGGGGAACAGCGTTTTGCGCGAATTCCTCTCCCGTTTGAGATTCAAAACGGGCTTTATCGGATCGTGTGCCAGGCTTCGGGACCGGATGGCGAAACACGCATGCTTCGCCAAGGCTTCTGGGGACAGGATGCTGAATTGCTCGCAGCAGGGGAGCTGCTGACTCGCGGCCGGGATTACTTCCTGCAGGGCGGTCGCCCGCTTCCCGTAGTGGGCATGACGTACATGGCATCCGACGTGGCCCGAAAGTTCCTGTTCCTGCCCAACGCCGAGGTATGGGACCGGGACATGGCCCAGATGGCCAAAGCGGGCATCAACTGGATTCGCACCGGCATTTGGACCGCTTACCGCAACATGATGCAGGTGGACGGCCACATGTCGGAAGAGGTGCTGCGATCGATCGACGCCTTCCTGCTCACGGCGAAGCGCCACCGGTTGCGCGTGACGTTTACCTTCTTTTCATTTACGCCAGAGACATGGGAAGGGACGAATCCGTATCTGGACCCGCAAAGCGTTGAAGCCCAGAAACGCTTCATTCGCAGCATCGTCAGTCGTTATACCCATGCGACGCATGTAGATTGGGACCTGATCAACGAACCTTCGATGTTCGATCCGGCGCGCATTTTCTCCAGCGGGCCACGCTCATCTAGGGATCTGCACGAACAGCAGGCGTTTGTGCAATGGCTGCGTGAACGTCATGACACGATCGAGGTGTTGCAGGAAGCGTGGAACATGTCTCCGGCGCAGCTGCCGAACTTTGAAGCCGCTCGCATCCCCGAAGCCGAAGAGATCAATTTCGACGTGCAGGACATGCATCAGGCCAAAAAGGGAACCCGCTGGCTGGATTATTGCCTATTCTCGATGGAGATGCACAACCGTTGGGCGCGGGAACTCGTGCAAACGATCAAGGATCTGGTGCCCGATCACCTCGTGACGGTGGGACAAGATGAAGCGCTGGGCGCACAGCGGCCCTCTCCGTTTTTCTATGAAAGCGAAGTGGACTACACGACCGTGCATTCGTGGTGGCTCAACGACGATCTCGTATGGGATGGCATTTTTGCGAAAACGCCGCATAAACCGAACCTGATCCAGGAAACGGGCATAATGTACGTCGAAACGCCGGACGGCCGGGCCAAACGCACGGAGGAGGAACTGCGCAGCATCCTGGAACGGAAATACGCGTATGCTTTTTCCACAGGCGGCGCGGGGGCCGTGCAATGGATCTGGAACACGAATTTTTACATGGACAATGCCAACGAATCCCATATCGGTGCGCTCAGGGCGGATGGCACAGAGAAGCCGGAGGCGGACGTATCCTATGATTTCGGCCGTTTCATGGGCGGCATTCGCGATCTTTTCCGGGAACGTGAGCTGGAGGATATCGCGGTGGTATTCCCGTATTCCAACGATTTTTCCAATCGCGCGCTTGCCTATGATGCCACGACCAAGCTTACGAGAGTGTTGGCCTATCAACTGAAACAACCGTTCAGGGCCATGTCCGAGTACCATCTGGCGCATTTGGAAGAACATCCGCCGAAGCTGATCATCGTGCCGAGTCCGCACAATATGGACAGCGGTGCTTTGGAACGATTGCTATCGTTCACGGAGAAGGCAGGGGCCACGCTGCTGTTTACCGGGCCGCTCGGCTTGGATGCCTACTGGAAGAAGACGGATCGTGCAGACCTCCTCGTCGGCGAACGTGAGCAGCGTAACGTGCAGCGCGAAGAAATGCTGGATATCGACGGAACCTCTTATGCGCTTGCCTATGGTCGCCGCCGTATTGCCGAAGTGTGCAAAGAGGTCCTCGTGAACGGGAACGGTCATAATCAAACGGATGGAAGCAAAGCAAAGCTAGACTCCATTACAAAGGTGACGTTGGGTCAAGGAAAGCTGATCTGGTGCCCGCTGCCGCTGGAGCTGAACGAACGGGAAGAAGCGCTCGCGGCCATGTATCGGTATGCCATGCATTCGGCGGGGATCGTTTCCGATATGGAATGGCTGACCGGAGGCGAACTTGCCGGGGTGTATGGCCGTAAGCTGACATTTGCGGAAGGAAGCCTGTATGTGTTTGTTTCCGAGTATGGCCGGGATGCCGAAGTTTGCGTGCGGGATGCCCGCACGGGAGCCACGTATTCCTTCGTGCTGGAGAGCAATCGCAGCGTCCTGTTTGCCGCGGATGCATCCGGTCAGTTACAGGCGGTTTACCGTCCTGAAGAAGTCGAAATTACACAACTTGATGCCGAGGTGAGACAGACCACATGACTACATCCAAAAGAGCCCACATCATTTCCCACACGCACTGGGACCGCGAATGGTATTTGCCTTACGAAAAACATCACATGCGCCTCGTGCGCCTGATGGATTCCCTGTTGGATCGGCTGGACGAAGAGCCGGAGTTCCGCAGCTTTTATTTGGACGGGCAGACGATCATCATCGAGGATTATTTGCAGGTACGCCCAGGGCAGAGAGAGCGGCTGGAGCACCATATCCGCAGCGGCCGGATCATCATCGGACCATGGTATATTTTGCAGGATGCCTTTTTGACGAGCGGCGAAGCCCATGTGCGCAATATGCAGACCGGGCACCGTGATGCGAGACGTTACGGGATGCCGGCCAAAATCGGGTATTTCCCCGACACGTTCGGACTGGTCGGCCAGACGCCGCAGCTGATGCGGCAATCCGGCATCGACAACGTTTTTTTCGGGCGAGGCGTCAAACCGACGGGCTTCAACAATACCGTGTCCGACGAAGGGTATGAGTCCAGCTATTCGGAGTTGACGTGGGAGGGTCCGGACGGCTCGCAGGTGCTCGGCATCCTGTTTGCCAACTGGTATTCCAACGGCAACGAGATTCCGGCAGACGAAGCATCGGCCCGCTCGTATTGGCATACCAAGCTTACCGATGCGGTGAAGTATGCGTCCACCGACGAGCTGTTATACATGAACGGCTGTGACCATCAACCGATCCAGCTGGATTTGCCCGAAGCGCTGCGTGTAGCCCGCAAGCTGCACCCTGACGTTGAATTCGTGCATTCCAGCCTGGAGGATTATTTGGATGCGCTGAAGGCATCCTCCAGCCGTGAGCTGTCCGTCGTCAAAGGCGAGCTGCGCAGCCAGCGCACCGACGGCTGGGGAACGCTCGTAAACACCGCTTCCGCACGCGTGTATTTGAAGCAAATGAACCAAAAGGGGCAGGCATTATTGGAAAAGGTAGCGGAGCCCTTGGCATCTATTGCCTGCACGTTGGGCCATGCTTACCCGCATGATCAGTTGGACTATGCCTGGAAAACGCTGATGCAGAACCATCCGCACGACAGCATTTGCGGCTGCAGCGTGGACGAAGTGCATCGCGAGATGGTCACGCGTTTTGACAAGAGTCGCCATGCGGCGGAAGCGCTGATTGAAGACAGCTCAAGGGCTATTGCGGAAGCCGTAGACACCCGCCGGTTGGGTGAATACGGAAACGATGCTCGTCCACTGGTCGTGTTCAACACGTCGGGGTGGGTGCGCAGCGGCGTCGTGCAGATGGAAATGGACGCAGCCCGGCTTTATTTTAGGGATGGGCTTGGTCTGGAAGAAAATGCGTTCCGCATGAAATCCATTGATCTATCCCGATATCTATTGGTAGATGATCAGGGAGGCCAAGTAGACTGCACGCTGGAGGATATGGGGCTGCAATTCGGGTATGACCTGCCCGATGACCGGTTCCGCCAGCCGTACAGCAGCCGGCGCGTCAAATTGACGTTCGAAGCCGGGCAGGTTCCCGCCTTGGGATGGAAAACGTATGCTTTGGTGAAAGCCGACCGTGCAGAACGAGATGAGCGTGGCAGGGCGACGGCAGACCGAAGCCTGAACGGTGAATCCAGCTTGCTGCGCCATGACCGTGGGATGGAAAACGACAAATTCATCGTGCGCATTGCGGACAACGGTTCATTTTCGATTCAGGATAAACGCACCGGCCAAGTCTATAACGATCAGGGCATTTTCGAAAATACCGGGGATATCGGCAACGAGTATATGTTCCGCCAGCCGGATGGAGAAGCTCCGCTGACGACTCGGGATCTGCGTGCAGATATTCATGTCGTGGAAGACACCCCTTATCGGGCCGCTTATGAGATCGTTCATCAATGGAGCATACCGGAATCTGCCGATGCCAAATTGGATGAGGAACAGCGAGAATTGGCCTATTACCCTAATCGGAAAGCCAATCGCTCCAACAAGACCACAGTTCTTACGATCCGTACCCGCGTATCGCTTGAACGGAATGGCGAAGGCGTTGAAATGACGGTCAAGTTGGACAATCATGCTCGCGATCATCGGGTTCGCGTGCTTTTCCCGACCGATCTTGAGGCTGACGTGCACCGCGTCGATTCGATTTTCGAAATCGCAACGCGTGACAACATACCGGCTTCCGAATGGCAAAACCCGAGCAATGCCCAGCATCAGCAATGTTTTGTCGATGTTGGTGGAGAACAGGCCGGACTTACCGTTGCGAACCTTGGGTTGAACGAGTATGAAGTGCTGCGGGATGAACGCAATACGATTGCCGTGACGTTGCTGCGTGCCGTAGGCGAGCTCGGCGACTGGGGATACTTTCCGACACCGGAGGCGCAGTGCCAAGGAGAGCATGAATTTCATTTATGCTTGATCCCTCATGACGGGAATGGAGCGACAAACGGTGCGTATAGAACAGCATACCAATTCCAGATTCCGTGGACGGCGGCACAAACCGGGGTTCATCCGGGCACGCTTGCATCTTGCCACGCTCCGTTTGATTGGCATGGAGAAGGGGTTGCTTTTTCTTCATTGAAAGTGAACGAAGAGACGGGTGACCTGATGCTGCGATGGTACAACATGACGGGTGAAGGCACGGCATTGAAGGTGACGCTCCCTAAGGCGGATGCCCAACCCCGAGCAGCACTGTACAAAAGCAACATATTGGAGATCCCGGGCGAGTCAGCGGCTCCAATCGGAGCGCACGCACCGGAGAAGAAGGAAGGCACGTCCATGTTAAGAGAAAGCTGGCTGGTGTCAGCGGGGCCTTGCGAAATCATAACGATCGGGATCCGGCGATAAAAAACGAAGGAAGCATGGTTATGGTTTCCCGAAACCATGCGCATTAAACATCATGGCGGGCCGCCGAATCCTGGCGGCTCGCCTCTTCCTCTTCACCTGCAAGAATGCTTCTAAAGAGCGTACTGCGCTGTTAAGCGCCTTCCAGGAACAGGGGGGAAGCTAATATAACAGCCGCGATGAAGATCAATTGGAGCATTAAACGGGGCCAGAACGGCCATACTGGCTTTCCGTGTATGGACATTTTTTTTCGAGCCGCATATGCATTTGCCGGGAACATCAACAGGAGCATTAAGAGCAAACCGCTGGAAGCCAGCCAGGCGGTGCCGGGAATAAGAATGCCGATGGCGCCCGCAATCTCAAGGACTCCCGTCCAAGTCACGATGCCTTCCTTATATGGCAAACCCGGAGGCACCATAAGTACCAAGTCGGGTCTTCGTTTCCCCCAATGCGCAGAAGCGGTCAGCAGAAACATGCAGGCAACGCCCCCTTGGAGGGCAGGATGCCAATGATCCAGCATAGGTACTCCGATCCAACCAAGTCCGCGAAGCAGCAAAAAAGTGGTACAGAGGGTCAATAAGGGTGCCATGTAATTTCCTCCTTATCAATGTTTATCTTCAATAATGACGCGCATGGTTTGAATAATATCAGCCGAAAAAAACGATCGGCTTTCCGATTAATCCTGCTGCGTCAGCATGCGGGCTATAAATTGGGATACTTCGTTAGAGCCCAAGCTTGATGTGTCTTTCGAACCATACGAGCTTTTTATTCGCATTCCCAAGGAGAGCAGCACGAACAATTCTGCCATCTGTTCCGCATGAACCGATTTAGAGATGACACCATGCTCTTGCCCAAGCTCGATCCATTGCCTTGAATAACTGACCGATTTCTCGTGAAATTGCTGTAGTGCTTCAGAAACCAGAGGGGCATCCTCTTCTTTCCCGAATAAATACAATAAAATTTTGTTGGTGATATTTTCCTTTTCTTCGAGTCCTGTTAGATTCAAACGGATGATATCCATCGGTTCCTGGAACGTTTTTACTTTGGCGTGATGGACGGTGGCGAGGAAGGAAGCGTGTATCTTTTCCAAATGTTCGTTCAGAATCCAGACGAAGATTTCGTCCTTGCTTTTCACATAGTGGAAGATGGCGCCTTTGGAAAGTCCCGATTTTTGCATAATTTCTTTTAAAGTGATGGCATGGCATCCCTTATCCTGCAGCAATTCCTTTGTCGATCCCAGAAGCTGGGCGATGGTCTGTTTTCTGCGGTCTTCATTTTTCAAGAGTTTCTCCTCCTAAGGTTTCTGTGCGGGTCGTTCAAAAGTATATAATAAACCGACAAGCGGTTTGTTTTATAGTTGCAAAGCTTTTTATAATTTAATGAATATGTTTATTTTACAAACAGACCGTTGGTTTGTAAATAGAGTAAACACTTTTTCTTTCGGGATGGTTTGACCAGATCAACAACCGAGAAGCTCTACATGAGAAGGCATTTTCGCTATTCTACACGTCGAATCGAATGAATAACTGGCAAAAAATTGACGAACGAAGCGGTTGAGTTGTTCCCCGAACTTATTATAGAATGAAGGTTAGGATTTCATTCAATCGAATGCTGCCTTCCGATGTGCCGATCCATGCGCTCGTCGAGGTTTTAATGCGGATGGTCTCAAGGGCAGGCAACATTAATCGTGAATTCCAACAATGCATATACAAGGGGGCTTGAAGCCATGGAATCCTTGGGAGGACTGCTTCAGCAGCTGAACCCTTCCTTTCGCGAGCAGTCCCGGCGGATCGCGGAGCAGTTGATTCAGGACCCGTACGTGCGGGAATTCCGCGCAAAGCATCCCGAATTGCAGGACGCGCACCTGATCACCGACCTGAGCAAACTGTACCAATTTGCGAGGGATTCGAAAAACTGCGCGAATTGCCCGGGATTGGACAACTGTCCGAACGATTTTCAGGGGCACTTTTGCAAGCTGGAAGTAGAGAATTTTAACGGCAAACCCGAAATCATAGATAAAAAGGCGCCTTGCGCCAAACATCTGGCCTGGCAAAACGAACAGAGTATCCGCAAACGGATCCGCAGTTTCTATGTGGACGAGCGTGCGTTGAATGCAGGATACAACGACGTGGAAATCATGGGCAGGGATCGGATGCGTGCGCCTGCGGTCAACCAGGTACTGCGTTATGTCAATGAGGCAAAGGTTAACGGGCTTTCAACGCGAGGTTTATACCTGGAGGGTTCCTTCGGAACGGGGAAAACGTTCTTGATGTGTTACTTGCTGCATGAACTGGCCATTGCGGGTTATACCGGGGTCATCATTTATATGCCGGATTTCGTGGAAGACCTCAAATCCATGATCACTGAGGGCCAGAAGTTGAAGGAAACGACGGAAATCCTCAAAAATTGCGATGTGCTCATCTTTGACGATATCGGTGCGGAAAACCTGAATCCTTGGGTACGGGATCACGTAATGGGATCCATCTTGAACTACCGCATGAACCGCAAGCCTACCTTTTATACGTCCAATTACAACTTGGATGGTCTGGAAAAGCATCTGAGTTTTACGAGCAGGGAAGGCGAGGATACGAACAAGGGGCAGCGATTGATGGACCGTATTCGCCCGTTTGTGGATGTCGTGGCCGTTCGCGGTGAAAACCAACGAGGCAAGCAAGACTAACCTTTAAGGTGGGAATCGGTGCCGATGTGCTTATTGGGGACACAGGACCCCGGATACAGCGATAAGCCCAAAAAGCCTGGTCTTCGCAAGCTGCGAAAACCGGGCTTTTTGGGTCCCTGCGTGCAGACGGCTCTTATTCGGTCAAAAACTTAAAGATCACCATACCGAAAAAGATGACGGTCATCAGGCCAAACATGCCTGTTACGCCCGCAACCAGATCAAACAGGTCGTTGCGGGGCTCCTCATTGACATGTTCGCGCGGGTCGCTGATTCTCACATTGGTGTCCATGTTATTGCCTCCTTTGGGATGAGCAGCCTGCCGCGATGGTGGCTGAGCCCGAAGTGCTTTTAGTATACTTGGAAAAGAAAGCGTTTGTAAAGATTTAGCATTTGGTCCATTAAAGGTGGAAAATGAAGATTTGATGTTCGCGAGATGAACATTTCCAAGTTGGTTTCACAACATTAACGCTCCTGTGTTATAATGGCAGTGTCGTTCACGACGTTACAGGTTATATTAACCGTAAAGCATATATAAGGAGGACAAATATCATGGCTATTGTTAACGTATCCGATCAATCCTTTAACGCCGAAGTCGAAGGCGAAGGAACGGTTCTTGTTGATTTTTGGGCGCCTTGGTGCGGTCCTTGCAAAATGCTCGCTCCAATCCTGGAGGATCTGGCTTCCGAAGTTGGCGATTCCGTCAAAATCGCGAAAGTCAATGTGGATGAAAACCCGGAATCTGCTTCCCGCTTTGGCGTAATGAGCATTCCTACCTTGATCTTCTTCAAAGACGGTCAACCTGTGGATAAAGTGGTTGGTCTGAACTCCAAAGAAGCTCTCAAAGGGATCATTGAAAAACATCAATAATTCATGGGTTACACACATACGCCTCCGGTTATGCGCCGGGGGCGTTTTGCGTCACAATTCATCGGGAGGGAGGACCCGCTGAAGCATGGAACAATTTATCAATACGGTACAAGCACAAGAAGAAGCACTGGAACGGATTCGCCACAAGCTGGCTTTGCTGCCGGATCTGCCAGGCTGTTATTTAATGAAAAATGGCGAAGGAACCATCATCTACGTCGGTAAGGCAAAAGTGTTGAAAAACCGTGTCCGCTCCTATTTTATCGGCAGCCACAACGGGAAAACACAGCGGCTCGTTTCCGAAATCCGCGATTTCGAATATATTGTGACCGGCAGCAACATGGAGGCGCTCATTTTGGAGTGCAACCTGATCAAAAAACATATGCCGCGTTTCAACGTATTGCTCAAGGACGACAAGACGTTTCCTTACCTCAAAATTACGAATGAACAGCATCCGCGTTTGGAAGTCACCCGGCGGGTGCTTAAAGATAAAGCAAAGTATTTTGGCCCATACCCTAACTCATATGCAGCCCATCAAACGAAGAAACTGCTGGACCGGATGTATCCTTTGCGCAAATGCGGCGTGATGCCGAAGGAAGTCTGCCTGTATTATCATATGGGCCAATGTCTGGCGCCTTGCGTGCAGGAAGTGCCGAAGGAGCAGTATGAGCAGATCTCCCAGGAAATGGCGTCCTTTCTGGGCGGCGGACATGAGGAAATCAAAAAAGACCTGCAGCGCAAAATGCAGGAGGCTGCAGAAGACCTTTACTTCGAACGGGCCAAGGAACTGCGCGACCAGATCATTGCCATCGACGCCATTATGGAAAAGCAAAAAATCACGATGGCGGATGCCAGGGACCGGGACGTATTCGGTTTCGCGATCGACAAAGGCTGGATGTGCGTTCAAATTTTGTACGTCCGCCAAGGCAAAATGATCGAACGCCATGTGTCGACGTTCCCGTTTTATGGCGATGCGTACAGCGACTTCATGACTTACGTGACGCAGTACTACAGCGACAACCCCGCATTGCCTCAAGAAATCCTTTTGCCGGAGATGCCGCAGGAATTGCTCGAACTGAACGATGTAGAGGCCGGGGAAACGGATAGCGACACGGCGGCTGCGGTAACGGCCGAAACGGTCGAAACGGAAACGTCTTTCCGTGAATCGGATGCCGGGCAAGAGCTGCTGGTGGCCGAATCCAGAGAAGATTATGCGCCGTCCGGCGATCTCGGGGAAACGGGCGAACCTTCGATGCATCCGCAGGATGAGTCTGCCGCATCGGTAATGGAGCCGGCCGACCAGCCGTTGTCCGGATTGGAAGAGCCGGCACAGGCTGCCGCGGCATTGCAGGAATGGCTGGACATCAAGGTTTATGTGCCGCAGCGCGGACTGAAACGGCAAATGATCAAAATGGCCGTCGACAATGCCAAGGTTGCGCTTGAAGAAAAATTCAGGCTGATCGAACGCAACGAGGAACGGACATCCAAAGCGTCGGAAGGTTTGGGACGTTGGATCGGTCTGGACCAGCTGCGCCGGATCGAGGCGTTCGACAACTCCAACATTCAGGGCACGAACCCGGTTTCGGCCATGATCGTGTTTACCGACGGCAAACCGGACAAAAAGGAATACCGCAAGTACAAAATACGTTCGGTCGAAGGACCGGATGATTACGAAACGATGAGAGAGGTTATCCGGCGGCGTTATGAACGCGTTCTGAAGGAAAACCTGACCATGCCGGACCTGATCGTGGTGGATGGCGGCAAAGGGCAAATTTCGGCAGCCGTGGACGTGCTGGAAAATGAACTCGGGCTGTACATTCCCGTATGCGGCCTGGTCAAGGATGCCAAGCACAAAACGTCGCAGCTCATGATCGGCAATCCGCCGGAAGTCGTGGCTTTGCCGCGCGACAGCCAGGAATTTTATTTGTTGCAGCGCATCCAGGAGGAGGTTCACCGCTTCGCCATTTCGTTTCACCGCGAGCAGCGCGGCAAATCGATGGTTACCTCCAAGCTCGATTCGATTCCGGGTATTGGAGAGAAGCGGCGCAAGCTGCTGCTGAAGCATTTCGGGTCTTTGCGCAAAATCAAAGAGGCCAGCGTCGAAGACTTCCGGCCTCTCTCGATCGGCGACAAGCTCGCCAAACAAATTATTGCAGCGCTTCGTGATGAGGAGTCGTAACATACGGCTTCTCTTTTTTGCGTGGATTGAAACGATAGATCACGTAACCCACGATGGCTGGAAGCACGATCCAGAATATCCCGGCAGAAACGTTCAGTGCGTCTCCCATGAATATCAGGCTAAGACCCATCAACAAGCTGTCGAAAATGACGTGGCTGAATACGACCGCGATAAAACCGTGCCGCAGCATAATCAGACTGAACAACAAACCGATGACCGTCAGTTCGATCGGACGCGTAATGACGGGATAAATCGGATACAGGGTGTGTCCGAGCGCCCATATCAGCGTAGGGATCAAGCAGGCGATAAACGTATTGCGCACGATTTTTTGCATCATGCGTATGCCGAACAGGCGATATACCGCTTCTTCGCCGATCCCTGCCATCCATGCCATGATCGGGAAAACCCATGCGTATGTCATATTATACGTGGATTGGTCTGCCGAGGTGGTTGACCAGGTCCCGATGCTGTTTTCCAGAACGAGAAACAAAATGGACTGCACGCCGAGCAGAATGAAGGCCCACAAATAACCGACAACCATGCTGTCCAGCACGTATTTTCCGTAACCGGGTTCTTTGGCACGAGGCCAAGGATTATAACCGATTTTTCGCCACATGCCGTCGCCGGCCACGAGTGACAAGTAGATCGTTGCGCTCATGACCAGATTGACGCCCAGTTGAATGACCATTAGAAACACAAGCATAAAGCTGGACAATCCTTGGGCTTCGAAAAGCGGCATCATATTCAGCGTGCCGATGACGGAAGCGGCGAAGTGCACCAGTGCCAGCACAAAGCCCCGTTTGAACGACGTATGGGACCGGGTCAGGATGCTGTAAATGATGGCGAGCACGCCAAGGACAAATGTTAGAAATCCATAGCCGGCGTACGTCATCCAGTTGGCCTGACGAGTCTGTTGGTTTACATATGCATTGTGCGCGTCAGGTACGGAGAAGACGGCGTCAAACGAACGGACTTCTTCATTTTGGAAGGTAAAGCGGAGTTCAAGCCGGGAATCGCCAATTTGTTTCGTGGGATCGGAGTATACAAGCCCCCCGTCGTTTTCTCCGGTTTCCAGTTCCAATTGCGAAGCATCGTATCCGAACTCTTTTACAATGCCTGCAGCGCTTTGCACTTTTTGCTCCAACGTCATATTGTCTTCAGCCAGCCGCAAGGCGGAGTTGGTTTTGCTCTTGTCCGGTTCCGCTTCGATGGATGCGTATAATGAAGAAGGAAGCTCGTGTTTGAAAGCTACAACTTTACCTGTTCTCATATGTACGTCAACATGCAGATAACCGCCTTTGACTTCATCGGGCAGCCGGACCCGAAACACGTCATAAGGGTATTGTTCTTCCCATTTCCGGTTGTAATCGTTCAGCTGCTTGGTTTTGGCCATATACCCGTACACATCGGAATGAGTCTGGTACGTGACCAGCACATCGTCCTCGTCGACAGGAAGAGAATAGTCCGGCAGGGACGCCGCGAAGGATCGGGCAGATTGCACCGCCTGTGCCTTGGTAATAATAGGTGCAGACTGGATATCCGTCGTTTGTGTTGAGGTGGAAGGGAAAATCTGCAGCACCGCAAATAAAATCAGACCGATCGCCGCAAGCAACCCCAAGCGCTTGAAATTGGCCTTAACCCGCAGAGGCTGCCCTAAGGGATTCATTGAATATGTTTCCTCCTTTAACCATGTGTTATAACAGTAAAGATATCATAGGGTGGATATGGAGCGCCAATCCCGGAACAAGAACGGGTGCAAATCCCTGAAAATGAATGAAAACGATCGAAACAGTTGGTTTCATTCATCCACATATCAGAGTTTTTCCCAATTCGGCGAAATTCGATGCTATTTCCGGGAAAAGCCGTTTTGTTTGCAAGAAGCGGAACGCTTATAATTTTTGATGCCAATGCGTATAAATCGCATGCCTTCGGCCAAACAAGGGAACGAATAAAAATAACCCGCCAAGCACTATATGCGGCGTTACGGGAAATGATACAGAAACACGATATATTCATCATGAGTCGAATAGACGCCTGTTAGCACATCCACCATGGGTATGCCTTGCGTGACTTCGGACACGACTCCATCTTGGAGTCATTTTCATTTCGGCAAAGGGGGTTGATAACCAAGTGAAACCGATGTTTCGATCGCTGCTGCAATCTCCGCCGCGTATTCTCGTTTTGGGCTTTGCGGGCATTATCTTGCTCGGCACGTTCATTCTGATGCTTCCGCTATCCGGCAGAAACGGGGAGAGCCTGCCGTTTATCGATGCGCTGTTCACGGCAACCTCCGCAGTATGTGTCACAGGACTGGTCGTCGTGGATACAGGCACGCATTTCTCGGTGTTCGGCCAGGTAATCATTGCCGTGCTGATCCAGATCGGCGGGCTGGGATTCATGACGATGTCAACGCTTGTGGCCATTGCCTTCAAACGGCGAATCTCGCTGCGCGAGCGGTTGATCCTGCAGGAGGCGATGAACCAGAGCACGATGGAAGGCATCGTGCGGTTAATTCGCAAAGTCGTGGCATACTCCCTTATTCTCGAAGCGGCTTGCGGGACCCTTTTCGCCATACGTTGGGCGTTCGACATGCCGCTGGGAAAAGCGGCATATTACGGCTACTGGCATGCAATTTCGATGTTCAACAATGCAGGGTTCGACTTATTCGGGGATTTCCGCAGCCTGACGGGGTATGTGTATGATCCAATGGTGAATTTTACGGCGATGTTCCTGATCGTGTCCGGCGGCATCGGGTTCGTCGTGTTGTCCGATCTGGCGGAATATCGCAAAACGCGCAAGCTTTCGCTTCATACCAAAGTGGTGCTCATGATGACCGGGCTGCTGATCGTGTTCGGCGCGCTTGTCATTTTTATATTTGAATTCAACAATCCACGCACGCTTGGCGGACTGAACTGGGGCGGCAAAATATTGGGATCGTTCTTTCAATCGGTTACCCCGCGTACGGCAGGGGCCAACACGGTGGATATTGCCGGCCTCAGGCAGGCCACGCAATTTTTTATCATTATATTGATGTTTATCGGGGCTTCCCCCGGCTCGACGGGTGGGGGCATTAAAACAACCACGTTTCTCATCATGGCCGGGGCCGTCATCGCGATGATGCGCGGGCGGGAAGATATCGTGTTTTTTCGCTACCGGCTGGTGCAGGAACGGATTTTCAAAGCGCTGACGATCACGCTGCTGGCCTTGCTGCTTATCATCGGCGTGACGATGGTGCTCAGTACGACGGAGGACAGCAGCTTCCTGGTGATCCTGTTCGAAACCACTTCCGCATTCAGCACGGTAGGTCTGTCCATGGGGCTTACGTTGAAGCTGACGACCTTTGGCAAAGTGATGATCTGTCTGACAATGTTTGTGGGAAGATTGGGTCCGGTCACGCTGGCATATGCGCTTACGCAGAAAAAGGGTAAGGAACTGTACAGGTATCCTGAGGGCAAAATGATTATTGGATAAGGGGTTCGTGAAAAACGATGAGAACACAGCAGTTTGCGGTCATCGGGCTCGGGCGTTTCGGCTCAAGCCTGGCGCAGGAATTAATGGAGCTTGGTTATGAGGTGCTGGGCATCGATAAGAACGAAGAGGTTGTGGAGGATATGAGCGAATTGGTCACGCATGCCGTCGTTGCGGATGCCACGGACGAGGAAGTGCTTCGTTCCCTCGGCATCCGCAATTTCGACTGCGGCATCGTGGCGATCGGTGACGATATTCAAACGAGCATTCTCACGGCGATTCTGTTGAAGGAACTGGGCGTGAAAACCGTTGTGGCCAAGGCCATTTCCGTGCTGCACGGACGCGCCCTGGACAAACTGGGCATCGATCGCGTGGTCTATCCCGAGCGTGACATGGGCATTCGTGTGGCACACCAGCTCGTGACTCCGAACCTGATGGATTACATTGAACTTTCCAATAATTACAGCATCGTGGAGATGAAGGTTCCAGCCTGCATGCACAATACGACCTTGTCCACCCTGAATGCGCGCGTCCGCTTCAATATCAGCATCGTGGCGCTGCAGAAGGAAGCCGGGGTCATCATTGCTCCGACTGCGCTGGACACGCTGCAATTGGGAGACATTATGGTCATCATCGGCAATAATGACGACATTGAACGGTTCGAAGAACAGGTCGTCAGTCAGGAAGGCTGATGTATTGCTTCTTAGGCGATCTACATCGCCGTGTATTTTACGTAGGCGTCGTTGTCCTCCTGGAGGATAACGGCGCTTTCGTCGTAAATAAAGCGGCCGTCTCCTTGACCCATTGCCTTGCCGTTTCGCTCAGGAATTCCTTTCCGCCGTAGATCATGCTTGTGGTGCGGCGGGTTTGCTGAAGCTGGGGCAAATAAACGGATACCAGGTCATTGTCGGCCAGCAGTTGGGGGCGAAGATACGATTTGGGCAGCAGTGCCGCCGCTTTTCCCGTAGGAAGGAGCCGAATGATGGCTTCGAACGAGTCGATCTCCATGCGTATGTCAGGCATGACCCCGCAGCGCTGAAACAGGTCGTCGGTGAGTTTGCGGTACCATGTGCCTTTGGAAAAAATGATCATCGGCAGATCCTGAAGGTGCTCCATGCCTGCCTCCTGTCCGGCGAGCGAATGCGTTCGCGGAACAACCAGCTCAAGATGGTCATCGAACAGCGGAATGCAGTTCAGACCCGCTTCATTGATGGAAGATGCAACGATGCCGACATCGGCCTTCCTTTCCCGGACAAAGGAGACGATCTCATGGGTTTTGCCTGTCAGCAGCTTGATTTCCGCATTGGGGTGTTTCTCCATGAAGGCGTTTACGAGCGGAGGAAGCGTTGTTTGGAGCGTCGTGAGACTGGCTCCCAGCGTGATTGAGCTCTGTTCTTCTTCTTTATATTGTGCCAGCATGGTCAAAAATTTGTGCTGCTGCTGCTGCTGCTCCACGGCAAAGGTGTAAGCGAGCTGCCCCACGCTGGTCAGCTCCAGACGTTTGCCGCGGCGATGGAAGAGAGTGACCCCGAGCTCGTCTTCCAGTTTGGCAATTTTGCGCGAGAGAGCAGGTTGAGACAGATTCAACAGTTTGGAGGCGCGGTTCAAGCTGGATTGCTCCACAACTGCGGCAAATGCGTTTAATTCCTCGAACATGTCGGCAGACCCCATTTCCAGTGAGAGTGATGATTGTCATAGATGGTGGCGTTCCTTTAAGGTAAGAAAAGATGCATCAGCGTTTATCCCTTATGCATATAGGGTATATCTTTTAATAATTATATTGCAATTCCCTTATAAGAAAAAAAAGAGTAACATGAATTGTGACACAAGTTGTTCACACCTGAATAAAACAGAACAATTTGTTTGAATCCCCCCCATTGGGGAGATCAACTCATCGGATGTGTGAACGAATTTATGAAAACGTTGTTATTTCGAAAGGGGAACGACATTTTATGAAAGGGTTTTACTCCAGAAAGCTGCACTCCCTGCTTGGCGTCATCCCGCTCAGTTTGTTTTTCATTGAGCATCTGGTGACAAACTTCTCTGCGGTAGAGGGCGGCAAAGAAGGCTTCAACGGCGCTGTTGCTTTTCTGAACAGCCTGCCGCTCGTGATCGTACTTGAAACGCTCTTGATCTGGTTGCCGCTATTCTATCACGGCGTGTATGGACTGTATATAGCCTATCAGGCGAAGCCCAACGTTGGCCGCTTTGGCAATGAGCGCAACTGGCGTTATACGCTTCAGCGGGTCAGCGGCGTCATTACCTTTGTATTCGTCATCTGGCACGTTTGGGAGACGCGGGTACAGGTTGCGCTCGGTAAGGTCACGCATGAGGAACTTGGAGGCATCATCCATGATGTCGTAACGAATCCCGTGACGTTCATTTTATACCTGATCAGCGTCATCGCGGCTTCCTACCACTTCGCGAACGGTCTGTGGTCGTTCCTCGTCAGCTGGGGCATTACCGTCGGGCCGCGTGCTCAACGCGTATCCTCCTACATTTGCATGAGCTTGTTCGGCATCGTGTCGATCATGTTCATCGCATCGCTGATCGCGTTCCGTAACGTGGATTTCCAAACGACCACTTCAATGATCGAAGCAGTCAAATCGGTTTTCATCTAAGCATTGGGCTCAATGCCGACATATAAGGGAGTGAAAGAAATGGCATCATCTAACGTAATCATCGTGGGCGGAGGTCTCGCAGGTTTGATGGCGACGATCAAATCGGCTGAAGCCGGAGTCCATGTTCATTTATTTTCGCTGGTACCCGTAAAAAGATCCCACTCCGTATGCGCCCAGGGCGGCATCAACGGCGCGGTAAACACCAAGGGGGAAGGCGATTCCCCGTGGGTACACTTTGACGATACGGTGTACGGCGGCGACTTTCTTGCCAATCAGCCTCCGGTCAAAGCGATGTGTGAAGCAGCACCGGGCATTATTCACCTGATGGACCGGATGGGCGTTATGTTTAACCGCACGCCGGAAGGATTGCTCGATTTCCGCCGTTTCGGCGGAACGAAGCATCACCGCACCGCATTTGCGGGTGCAACGACAGGCCAACAGCTGCTGTATGCGCTCGATGAGCAGGTGCGCCGCTGGGAAGCTGCCGGACTCGTCACAAAATACGAGAACTGGGAGTTCCTGCAGGCCGTTATTGACGACGAAGGCATTTGCCGCGGCATCGTAGCGCAGGACCTGAAAACGATGAAGGTGCAGACGTTCCCTGCGGAAGCGGTTATTCTCGCCAGCGGCGGGCCGGGCATCATTTTCGGCAAAACGACGAACTCGGTCATCAACACGGGCACGGCTGCAAGCGCGGTGTATCAACAAGGCGTGAACTATGCCAACGGTGAGTTCATCCAGATTCACCCGACAGCCATCCCGGGGGATGACAAGCTGCGCCTGATGTCCGAATCGGCACGCGGCGAAGGCGGACGGATCTGGACGTACAAAGACGGAAAACCATGGTACTTCCTTGAAGAAAAATATCCGTCCTACGGTAACCTGGTCCCGCGCGACATTGCAACCCGCGAAATCTTCAGCGTGTGCGTGGACATGGGGCTGGGCGTTAACGGGGAAAACATGGTTTATCTGGACCTGTCCCACAAAGACCCGAAAGAACTCGACGTCAAGCTGGGCGGCATCATCGAGATTTACGAAAAATTCATGGGCGACGATCCGCGCAAAATCCCGATGAAAATTTTCCCGGCGGTCCACTACTCGATGGGCGGCATGTGGGTCGATTACAATCAGATGACCAACATTCCGGGATTGTTCGCTGCGGGAGAATGCGAATATCAATACCACGGCGCAAACCGTCTGGGCGCGAACTCGCTCGTGTCCGCCATCTACGGCGGCATGGTTGCAGGCCCCAAAGCGGTTGAATACATCAAAGGACTCAAAAAGTCGTCGGCAGACATCAGTTCCAGCGTGTTTGACGGATACACGAAGCGCCAAACCGACAAATACGAAGGCATCCTGAAAATGCAAGGCAACGAAAATGCCTACGTGATCCATAAAGAGCTGGGCGAGTGGATGACCGCCAACATGACGGTGGTTCGTTACAACGACAAGCTCGAAGCAACGATCGGCAAAATCAAGGAACTGAAAGAGCGTTACCGGAAAATCAACATGTACGACACATCCGGCTGGAACAACCCGGGAGCGGCATTTACCCGTCAGCTGTGGAACATGCTCGAATTGGCCGAAGCGATGACGCTGGGCGCGCTGCTCAGAAACGAGAGCCGCGGCGCACACTACAAGCCTGAATTTGCGAAACGCAACGACGAGGAGTTCCTCAAAACAACGATCGCGACATGGACAGCCGACGGCCCGCAAATCTCGTACGAGCCTGTGGACGTTTCCTTGATCCCGCCGCGGGTACGCGACTATTCTAAAGATTAAGTAGATTATTTACGTTGATGTTTAGCAGGATGAAATGGATTGCACATCAAACGAAGCGTCAAAAGATTACTGAAGAAGCGAAGCGTACAGTAAGCTTTTAAATGCTATATTCCAGCATGAATATTGCAATATTTCAGTAAAACGTTGCAGTGCTGCACGGTGTAGCGGAGGTAGCGGCAATATCCTGTAGAAGCGGCGCTTCCTCTGAATACGTCCCAAAGATTATTTACGTTGATGTCTAGCAGGATGAAATGGATTGCACATCAAACGAAGCGTCAAAAGATTACTGAAGAAGCGAAGCGTTCGCCTTTATCCCCGGATTTTTTCCTTGGAAAAAGGAAATCAGAAAATCCGGGGATAACAGCGATCGGAAGTAACTTTTGCAGCGGAGTGACTGTGTGCTGACACTATCGATCCTAATAACGAGCAACGATCAATCATCGTCACCACAAGGAGGGGACAGCGATATGGCGGAAACAGCAACAGCCAGCAAAACCGTCAAGTTTATCATTACCCGTCAAGACAGTCCGGAGTCATCTCCGTACAATGAAGAATTCGAGCTTCCCTATCGCCCGAACATGAACGTGATTAGCGCCCTGATGGAAATTCAGCGCAATCCTGTCAATAACAAGGGAGAGTCGATTGCCCCTGTATGTTGGGAATCGAACTGTCTCGAAGAGGTTTGCGGCGCCTGTTCGATGGTGATTAACGGTAAGCCGCGTCAGGCTTGTGCCGCTTTGATCGACAAATTGGAACAGCCGATCCGGATCGAGCCGATGAAAACGTTCCCGGTCGTACGGGACCTCGTCATTGACCGGAGCCGCATGTTTAACTCGCTCAAAAAGGTCAAAGCCTGGATTCCGATCGACGGCACATACGATCTTGGGCCAGGACCACGGATGCCCGAGAAAAAACGCCAGTGGGCGTACGAATTGTCCAAATGCATGACCTGCGGCGTATGTCTGGAAGCTTGCCCGAACGTCAATGAGAAGACCAACTTCATGGGACCAGCGCCACTATCGCAGGTACGGTTGTTCAATGCTCATCCGACAGGTGAAATGAACGCGGAGGAGCGCCTGGACGCCATCATGGAGTCCGGGGGCATCGAAGGTTGCGGAAACTCGCAAAACTGCGTTCGTTCCTGTCCAAAAGGCATACCGCTTACGACATCCATTGCAGAAATGAACAAACAAACAACGAAACACATGTTCAAGCGTTGGTTGGGCATGTAGTTCCGTTTTGCCAAAGGAACAAACCACGAACACGAACAAAGGAGCCGAGGATTCGGCTTCTTTTTTTTCCTCGACTGAACATGTTTCGCTTGAACGCATTCGGCATAAATATAACAAATACATCCCCCGACCCGTAACACAGAAAAGGGGAGCGTGAATGGGTAAAGAATATGATATACTGATGGAATTAATATGAGCGGATGGTGAGACAGGAATGGGAAACTACGGAAACAGAAACAGCCAACCGTCGTCTCGAATCCCGAATCTTCACACAGCCCCTCCGTTATTCCCCGGAGAGGAGAAAAATCATGACGCCTCCCGATGGGGTGATCGGCTCAAAAAAAGGCTGATGTTGGCCATAGCCGCTATTTTCTCTGGAGGGTATGCCTTATGGGAGCCTCGCTTACTCGATGTGGTGAAAGTCGATCTGAGTTTGCCGGGATTCCCCAAGGAATGGAACGGGCTGCGCATCGTCCAGTTCAGTGACGTGCACCTCGGATTCCATACCCATCTGAAGCAGGTACAGAAGCTCGCTTCCGCAATTGGGGAGCTGCAGCCGGATGTGATTTGTTTTACCGGAGATATGGTCGAACGGGAAGCCGCTCCGATGCGTGACTATATTTCCGTGCTGGGCTCCATGCAAGCGAAGTATGGTAAATTCGCAGTGTTGGGGAACCATGATTATCGGGGCAAAGAGCAGAATCAAGTAGCCGCCATGCTTCAGGAGGCCGGATTTATTTTGTTATGCAATAGTCATGCCGTGCTGCAAAACGGTAATTCCCGGATTGCGTTGGTCGGTCTGGATGATGGGCTCACGGGCAATCCGGATCCACAAAAGGCAGTTCAAGGCTTGGACGACGGAATATGGAAGCTGCTGCTGATGCATGAGCCGGATTATGCAGATTTCGCCGCTCCCCTCGGCTTTGGAATGCAGCTATCCGGACACAGCCATGGAGGGCAGGTGCGTTTTCCTTTGCTTGGGGCGATGACGACACCACGGGGTTCCCGCAAGTATATTAAAGGCTTGTATCACGTTGGGCAGCAGCGGATGCCGGTCTACGTTAACCGAGGGTTTGGCATGACACAGCTGCCGATCCGGTTTTTGTGCAGGCCGGAGTTAACGGTATTTCAACTTAAAGGGATGCCTGAAAGAACGGCAGGATCGTCCGCTTCATTGGAGAACATATAAATATGATCTTTGGCAAAGGAGGGCAGCCGGATGGAAAGAATAGCGATCGTTTCGGACATTCATGGTAACATGACGGCGTGGAATGCAGTGCTGGATAATATTCGTCATCGCGGAATCACGCGCATATTTTGTCTCGGCGACCTCGTGGGCAAAGGCCCGGCACCTGCCGAGGCTGTGGATTCCGTGAGAACAACCTGCGAGCAGGTGATCCGCGGCAATTGGGACGAGTTGGTGGCCGTGAACAAGGACAATGAAAATTTCACCTGGCAGGCAGAACGGTTGGGAGCAAACCGCCTGGCCTATTTGGCCAATCTTCCGTTCAGCTATGAGCTTCGGCTTAGCGGGCGTGCCATCCGTCTGGTGCATGCTTCGCCGAAGAGCGTATATCATCGCGTGCAGCCATGGGATGAGCTGGAGCAGAGAATGGCGATGTTCGATGCTCCGGAAGAGGCGACGGGATTCGGAACAGCCGATATCGTCGGTTATGGTGATGTGCACAATGCGTTTTTGCAGCATCTGAACGGCAAGATGCTTTTTAATGTTGGAAGCGTGGGCAATCCTCTGGATATGACTCAAGCGTCCTATTGCATTATCGAAGGCGAAAACAGCAATGATGTTAAAAGTGCCTTTAATCTGCAATTCGTGCGTGTCCCTTATGATATCGAACAAGAGGTGCGCGCGGCGGAGCAGGCCAATGTGCCGTTTCTGGATTTTTATATCCGTGAGTTGCGAACAGGCGTTTATCGCGGTTTGCAGGATCAATAGAGCCGCAGTATAGAAAAGGGCGTTTGAAGGAAAGCTACACTTTGATTTGGATCGTCGATGCATACGGTTGCTGCCGGAATTTCTTGGGAGCAAGCTTGTCTTATCGGAACCTTATTCGACAGGCAAAAGGAGCGATGATCATGTTGACGCGAGAGATGCTGATGGAAGGATTGCCCATGCTGCAGACGGAGCGTCTGGTTTTGCGGACATTGCGCCAGAGCGATTTCGGCATGATCGCCGATTTGCTTTCCGATCCGCAGGTTATCCAGTACGTGAACAGGGGGAGTCAGCCTGCGCCCATTCGTGCGAGAAGACTGCTGAATCAAATCCGCAGCAGCAGCGCCAATCTCGATTCGATTCATTACGGCATTTGCTGGAGGGAGACGGGAAGCGTAATTGGCCTTGCTTCCTTTCAGAATTGGAACGAACATGGGCGAACCGCGCAAGTGGGGTACATTGTGGACAAGTCGATGTGGGGCAAAGGCGTCGCGACGGAAGCTGTACGCCGTTTGCTGCAATTTGGTTTTGGCGAATTGCAGCTCTCCAAAGTGGAGGCACGCTGTTATGAAGCAAACCAAATGTCCCTTCAGGTACTGCGCAAACTCGGGATGAGCCGGGAACGGACAATTGCGTCATACGGGCCGGCTCGGGCGGATGCAGCCATGCCAGGCCATGAGCTGGACGTGCACATTTACGGCATTTGCAAGGAACAGCATGAATTCGCTCAAAAACAAGATTTTCTGCATACGTTGCAACCGGTGGCATTCGGCAAACCTGAAGCGAATAATTTATATTAGCCATCAGGATGTAACAAACATCGATCATTTGTTACACAATTGAAATATAGCTGCAATTGAACTCTAACAGACAAGGGGTAAACTTATCTCATGACCCCCTTTTTGATAAATAGATTATGCTGTTGGGACCCGTGCGAACGGGTTCATTTTTTTTGCCTCCAGAATCAGGGTTCCATGAACAAAAAGAAACCCATTGCCTGAAGAGAGCACTGCTCTTGGCAACGGGTTATGGTTACAGTGGCACCACCTGCATCTGCTTCTGTTTGAAATATACCCAGTCGGTAAAACCGATCTGCTTCAGCCTGTCGCGGACCGCTTCCAGTTCGTCTCCTACGCGTGCAGGCTTGTGGGCATCCGATCCGAACGTGACTTTGACCCCGTAAAAACGGGCTCTTTCCAAAATGGCATCCGAAGGATACCAGCCGCCGCTCAGTTTGGTTTTGCCTGAAGTGTTGATTTCGATGGCCACGTTGCATTCGGCAATGACTTTAAGCGTATGATCGATCGCTTGATCCGTCTTGATTTCCGAAAAAGGAGGATAGTTGCCCTTCATGGCGTCGATATGGCCGAGAATCTGGAACATGCCGCTGCGTGCAGATTGGCTGATCAAATCGTAATACTTTTCTTTGACTTCGATCTTTCTTGCATCGCTTAGTCCTTTCCAACGTGTTTTGTTGAAGATGCTGACATCTTCGGTATGGTGGACGGAACCAATCACATAATCAAAAGGATATTGACCAAGCGTGCTTCGGTATAACTCGGCATGGGCTGGGAAAAAGTCGGACTCGATGCCAAGCAGAACGTCGATTTTGCCTGCATATTCGGCTTTCAATGCAAGCACTTCTTCCACGTAATGACGCAATTCCGACTTAGCCATGGCAATTCGGGGGAATGCATGCTCTTCTTCGCTGCCGAAATACGGCGTATGATCGGAGATGCCGATCGCTTGCAGTCCGGCACGGATGCCTGCTTCGATGTAATCGCGAATGTTTCCGTCTGCATGACCGCAGCGAAAATGGTGGGTATGAAGATCGAATTTCATGACTGTTCTTCCTTTCTCGGGCAAATTTCTTATTCCGAACTGATGAACTGCGTTTCAGGCATGCCTTTGAGGTCGCTCAAAAACTGCTGCATGGCCGAGTTGAGATAACGGCTTGCTTTGTAAATGACGCCCACGGGATGGCTGACTTCAAGCTCGCCGAGCGGGATCATTTTCAGCGTCCCTTGCCGGAGTTCATGCGCGACCGACTGCTTGGAAATGATCGAGGCTCCGAGGTTGATTTCAACCATCCTTTTGATTTCCTCGCTGCTGGACAGCTCCATGACCACATTCGGTTCGATGCCGTGTTTTTTGAGAATGCCTTCCGTAAACTTGCGGCCAACCGTGTCCGGCGACAGCAGGATCAGCGGGATATCGCGCAGCACGTCCACTGAAGCATGTTTTAGTTTGGCCAAAGGATGGGCAGGAGAAACAATGAGTTCAAACGTATCATAATACAACACGGACGTATTCAGGTTTGGATTGCGCTCCGTCAGATACCCGATGCCGATGTCGATTAACCCGCTCTCCACCAGCGTATAAATTTGCGAGGAGGGCATGGATTGAATGCTCGTCTTGATCAAGGGAAATTGATCCTGAAAATAGGACAGCACGCGCGGCAAAATCTGAATGGCAATGGAAGTGGTTGTCCCTAATACGATATGTCCTTGAGGGGTCTCATCCAGGTCGGATAGTTTCTGCTTCAGCTCATCCACGATATCCAGCATGCGCTCTGCATGCTCCAAAAATACTTTCCCCCGGTCCGTGAGGGTAACGGGCTGATTGCGATCCACGAGCACGGTGTTGAATTCGTCCTCCAGACTTTTGATCTGGGCGGAAACGGCAGGTTGAGTCAGATTCAAAAGCTCGCCTGCCTTGCGGAAGCTCATCGTTTTGGAAATCGTAATCAGCGTTTCCAGTTGGCTGATATTCATGGTTGGCCTCCTTGCGATCAACTTGTCAACTATATAAGTTGAATAAAAGATTTTACACAGGACCACTGCGCGGTCAGAACCATCTTCCGATCGCTGTTATCCCCAGATTTTTTTGAATTTTTCTCAAAGAGGGAAATCCGGGGATAAAGGCGAATGCTTCGCTTCTCCAGATTTGTTCTGTCCTCTCCGTTGTTGTGTAAATATATAGTTCAACTTATATAGGGGGGAGTAAAAAAATCCCGCAAACATGTCATCGTTCTGTTACTTTAAATTATATGGGAAACGGGGCAGCACGGCAATGAAGCAGATGGAAGCAACTTTTGCACAATCTGTACAACGGGTTGGTACATATATCACTGGACATGATTCTTCTCTTTCCCCGCCGAAGCTCATCGAAATATAGGTAAAATAGTCCTAAAACCAAAGTTCTACCCCCTGGAATCGCCAATTCTTGCCCGGCAGGGCAGAAAAGCTGTGAGAATTCGCCAATAACAGCTATAAACATTTGATCTATCAATGACGATAAATTATAGAGCACATGCCTTGCCGAATTCATGATGAATTCTTGGACGTGATAAAGTATAATGAAATTATTGAAAATGGGACTTTTGGTGTGTGACCCATAACCCAGTGTAAGGGGGACATTAAACAGTGAAAGCGGAAGTGATTAATCCTTTCCTGGAATCCGCGCGAAACGTATTTGAGCAACTCATTCAGGTTTCACCTTCCACCGGGAATCTGGGCGTGAAGAACGTGGAGTACATTGCTGACCATGTTTGGATCGTGATCGGCATGACAGGGCAGCTGAGCGGAAACATCGTATTTGGCATTCAGGAGCAGGTTGCGCTCAAAATCGTTTCTGCCATGATGGGCGGTTTTGTGATTACGGAGATGGATGATATGAGCAAAAGCGCCATTTCGGAGCTTGGCAACATGATCAGCGGGAATGCAAGCACCATATTATCCAGCCAGGGCGTAGTTGTAGACATTACGCCTCCACAAGTCATGAAGTCGGAACATCTGACGGAGTTCAATGCCTCGAAAGCACTATGCATACCGCTTATGATGGACGGTATCGGTGAGATGGATATTCAAGTCATGATCTCGTAAAATGGAACCAAACGCCTGAAAGGGCATTAGCGTTCATTACGGGAGGATTTCGGATATGTTGAAGGACCAGATCGTTTTCATTACGGGCGCATCGAGCGGCATCGGCGAGCTCTGTGCCCGAATGCTGATTGAAGAAGGTGCCATTCCCGTTTTGGCTGCCCGTTCGCGGGACAGGCTCGAAGGAATCGGAGCTTCGTTAACAGGACGACATGAATTGCTTGAGCTGGATGTCACCGATGATACACAGGTTCAGGCAGCCGTGGACAGCGTGATGAAGAAGTACGGCCAAGTGGACATTTTGGTGAACAATGCAGGCTACGGCAGGTTTGCGGCAATCGCAGACATGACGGTGCAGGAGTTCGAAGAGATGATGAATGTCAACTACATGGGGATTGTGCGCTGTACAAAAGCCGTGCTGCCCCAAATGCTGAAACGTGGCAAGGGCCAGATCGTCAATGTGGCCTCTATGGCCGGAAAGATCGGTACAGCCAAGTCGGCTTCCTACACGGCGACGAAACATGCCGTTCTTGGTTTTAGCAATGCGCTGCGCCAGGAGTTGCGCAAAACGGGCGTGGTGGTGACCACGATTAATCCAGGACCGATCGATACGCCGTTTTTCGACCGTGCCGACCCGTCCGGTAACTATGTCAACAATGTGCGCTGGATGATGCTGAAGCCGGAGGATGTTGCCGCGCACATGATCCGGGCGATGAAGAAACGCAAGGAAGAAGTGAATCTGCCCCGACTGGCGTCGGCGGGCATACGCCTGTACCAGCTGTTCCCACGTCTTGCCGACCGTCTGACCCACGGCATGATGAATCAGAAATAAGGTCGCACCCATCGTTTTATCATATGGAACATCCGAAAAAGCTCCGCGAGGGGCTTTATTTTTTTTGAACATGCTACTTTTTGCAAACCGATATTTGGTGTGTGGACTTTTTTCGCATATAATGAAAGGTAATGTGAAGATAGACTGGCGCAACTATTACTTTAAATAAGGATGGACAATCATGACGAATGAAACATTTGCTTCAATTGGCGTGGATCAGGACCTGGAAGCGGTACTGGCCAGCCATGACATTACACAGCCTTCCCCCGTGCAGGCTCAGACGATCCCGGTCATGCTGGAAGGGCGCGACGTAGTCGCCAAATCCCAAACGGGAACAGGCAAAACGCTGGCATATTTGCTGCCGCTGCTGCAAACCGTCAAAAGCGACGTGAAAGGAACGCAGAAGCTGGTCATCGCCCCGACTCAAGAGCTCGCCATGCAAATCGTGCGGGAGGGACAACGGTATGGAGAAGGTCGCGGCATTGGCGTGCTGGGACTCATCGGAGGCGCAGCGGTTAAACGTCAGGTAGAGAAATTGCGTGAACACCCGGAATTGGTCGTAGGTACGCCAGGACGGCTCAAGGAATTGATTACGATGAAAAAGCTGAAAATGCACAACGTATCGACGATCGTGATCGATGAAGCGGATCAGGTGTTCCAGCTTGGCGGAGCCAGCGACGTGGATTTCATTCTGCGAAGCGCGCTGCGGGATCGTCAACTCGTCTTCCTGTCGGCCACGATGGACGAACATACGTCGGCGCTGGCCAAACGCGAAATGAAGGAACCGGTGCATATCGGGATTGCGCCGGACCAAGCTACGGCTTCAGGATTGGAGCATTATTACTTCGTCGGGGAGGAACGGGATAAAATCGACCTGCTGCGTCGTCTGGTAAGACAATATAATCCGGATCGGGCCATCGTTTTTGTCAACGCAACCGAGGACATTGGCGAGGTTGAGGCGAAAATGAACCATCTCGGCTTGTCCGCCGCCGCATTGTACGGGGATGCCGACAAAGTGACGCGCAGCAACGTGCTGTCCAGCTTCCGCAACGGAAAAATCAAATTGCTGATCGCCAGCGAAGTGGCGGCCAGAGGGCTGGACATCGAAGGCTTGCCTATGGTCATCAACTATGACCCGGCCTTCGATTCGGAACATTATGTCCACCGTGCGGGCCGAACGGGGCGAATGGGACGCAGCGGGATCGTGCTGTCGATCGTGGACGAGAAACAGGTGTTTATCATGCGCAAATTTGCGCGTGAACTGGGTATCGACATCAAGGAACGTGCACTATACGGCGGCAAGGTCATCGAATCCGACAGGCATACCGATGCACGCTCAGGCGGCGAACGTGGAGCAGCAGGGGCTGCCGGCCTTTCCAAGGGGCGCAAACCTGGTCAGGCGAGCCGTGGCAGCGGAGCGCGGGCAGCGATATCCAACCAGCGCGGAGGCAGCAAAGCCGCCGGCGGCAGATCCGAGCGCGAACAGGATCGAAAAAACAAAGGAGCGCCGAAATGGAGCAAGGAGAACAAGCCTCGTTCCGAACAATAATCGCTGACGAAAGAGGTGCATGGATGCATGAATAACACTGAACCTGTGTTGCAAATCAGCGGCCTGAGCGGAGGTTACAGTGCCAAGCGCCCTGTATTGCATGGCATCGACCTTCAGGTCGGACGCGGAGAGATGGTTGGACTGATTGGCCTGAACGGCGCGGGCAAGAGCACAACCATGAAGCATATTTTGGGTTTGATGAGCCCGCAGCAGGGCGATGTGCGGGTGATGGGCAAGACGCGGGAAGAGGATGCGCAAATCTATCAGTCTGCGATGGCTTTTGTCCCCGAGTCGCCGGAGTTATATGATGAGATGACCGTCATGGAGCATTTGGAATTCACGGCACGGGCTTATGGCGTATCGGAAGCCGATTTCAAGCAGCGTACGGAGAAGCTGCTGGACTTGTTCCGCATGCGCGAAAAGAGCGCCAGCTTGTCCACGCATCTGTCCAAAGGCATGCGGCAGAAGGTGATGATCATGTGTGCGTTCGTGGCCGGGCCGCCGCTCTATATCATTGACGAACCCTTCCTCGGGCTTGATCCGCTAGGGATACGTTCCCTGCTGGATTTTATGCTTGAGATGAAAGCGGCCGGATCATCCATTTTGCTGAGTTCCCACATTTTGTCGACCATCGAGAATTACTGCGATCGTTTCGTGGTGCTGCATCGCGGGCATGTCATTGCCCAAGGCACGCTGGGCGAGCTTCGGAACCAGTCCGGGCAGCCGGATGCCACGCTGGAGCAAATGTTCTATTCGCTCGTGCAAGGCAGGGATTAGGCATGGATCTGAAACAGCTTTGGAAGCAAAGACGCACAGGGTTCTGGAACAACATCGTTCCGTACATAGGTTACGTGATCCAGAGCGGCGTTGCCATGGTCTTTCTGTTTGTGGTCATTGCATTTTCCGCCTGGTATACCTCTTTCGTACAACATATTCCTGCAGGTTTTCCAATTCGCTGGGTCGCGTTGCTTTTGCTTGCCCCGCTGGCCATTTTTGCGGGATATCGTACGTATTTACAGCCGGCAGACATCGTTTTTCTCAGGCCGCAGGAGCATCGGATGCAAGAGTATTTGAAAAACAGTTTCTCGCGCGGCGTGATCTATAAGTGTATCGGACTACTGATCGTTTACGTGACGTTATGGCCGCTCTATGTGCGCGCCGACGCGGATGCGCGTCCGTTCGGGTGGTTTTTGCTGCTGCTGCTCGCATGGAAAGGATTGTCCAGCTATGGAGCTTGGCAGGAGCTCCGCATGGTCCAATACGGCGCAGCCCGAGGGTACCGGCTGCTGCGCTGGGCTGTAGTCATTCTGGCGGTGGCCGCCTGGTTGTGGCATCCGCCGCAGCGAAGCATCTGGTTCGAATTGCTGCTTGCCGTGCTTTACCTCGTGGCATTGCGAATTCCGCATAAACATCGGGTAGCCTGGGAACGCCTGATTCGAGTGGAGCAATCCCAAAGCGCGAGAGTCATGCAAACGCTGGGATGGTTTGTGGATGTCCCATCTTCAGGGCAGAAGGTCAGCGCACGCCGCTGGTTGAGCAAGTGGGGAAGCGGCTTGCCTTGGAAACCCGAGAAGGCTTACCGGTATTTGATCACCAAAACGTTTATTCGGACCGAAGTATTTCCGATCGTGGTGCGTCTGATTTTGCTGGGCATGTTATTGACGTGGTGGACGGCAGGCACTTACTTTGGCCTCGGCGTGTATTTGTTCTTCCTGCTGATCGCCGGGGTCCAGCTGGGGTCGTTGCGCCGTGCCCATGCCGAATCGTTCTGGATCATGATTTATCCGATTACCGAAGAAAGCCGTCGTTCCCAGGTGCTTGGTTTTATTTTTCACCTCCATGCGGGTTTCGCGCTCCTGCTATGGCTGCCGATGCTCACCGCGGGAATGGACGGTTTGGGGATCATCGGGGCAGCATTGGTCCTTGGCGTTGCGGTTGCGTACCTGATGAGAAGATCCCAGAGAAACAAATGGTTGAAGGAAGAAGAGGACATATAGAGCTCATTCGCTATTTGGTTAACGGCATTTGCGACAGTTCTTAGAGTTGAAGAAACGGTTGATCCAGGGGAAGTTCCGGGTCAACCGTTTTTGCGTTAGTTCGGGCCGAAGCGTTTATACCGCGCCGGAGTTATGGTACTAACAACAGAGGAACGATTTCGTAATGATCACAAGCAGGATGAACAGTACAAGAATAGCACCTGTACTTGTGAATCCACCGCCACAGTATCCGTAACCGCCTCTTGTTTCTTCAACGCCAGACATGGTCATTCCCCTTTCGGTTCGTTGTTGGCACGCCTTTGCGTACACCGTATATTATGAGCCGTGGGTATAAGTTGATTGGGCAAGTGCCCCGTTTCCAAAGGAAAAAGGAGGTTTGGGCGCCGGATTGCACTTCCGTAAACGCAAGAACACCTCCCTTGTCGCATGCGGGCATGTTTCAAGAGAGGTGTTCGGAATGAGGAGAGCAATGCAGCCCCGTCTCCGTTTTTATGGAATAGGCGTTTTATCCTATATTTAATTGGCTTGCAGTTCCAGAACGCTGCGATGAATGGTATCAAACAGATCCTCAAGCGAGGACTCCTCGATGCAGGAGAAGGCTACGCGCAAATCCGTTTCTCCCAATGCGATGGTACCTACGCCGTATTGCTGCAGCAGATGGTTGCGGAGTGCTTCCGCACTGACATCTTTAAGCTTCAGGCACATGAAATAACCGGAGTTGAACGGATAATATTGCAGTGCATCGCCGTATTTGCCGCTGTCAAGCAGTTCCTTTACTTTGTTGGCACGGCCTTTCATAATTTCGAACTTCTCCCGTTTTTGGGCTTCGAACCCTTCTGCCTTGAGTGCATCCAGCACAAAGGTTTGAGACGGATGCGGACCGCTGGAAATCGTGGCACGGATAATGCCCAGCGTCTTCTGCTCCAGCGCATTCAGAACGCCGGCGTCCTCGTGGGCATACGTGATGAAACCGACGCGGAAGCCCCATACAAATTCTTCCTTGGTCGCGCCATCGATCTTGACAGCAAGGACGCGCGGGTGAATGCCGGCCAGCTTACCGAACAACGACTCGTGAATGGAATCTTCGAAGAACAAGCCATAGTAGGCATCATCCGTAACAGCAACCACATCGACGCCTGCTTCCGCAGCCTGGCGAATCGTATCCACGATCAGGTCTGCTTCTTCGGCACCCGGCGTGTAACCTGTCGGATTGTTCGGGAAGTTAAGCAGCACGATGGCTTTGCCCTTGTCTTTCTGTGCAAGAAGTGCATTCAGCAGACCTTCGCTGTTGAACGTCAAGTCTTCGTTAAACAGGGGATAATGAACCAACTGGCTGTGACGGCGAATTCCGAAGGTCAGCTCATAATTTTCCCAGTTTTTATCCGGATAAATCACAGCGTCCCCTTCATCGGCAAACAGGTCGGCTACGATGCTGAGTCCGTGCGTCAATGCATTGGTTACAATCGGATTGCCGAAGCTTTTGCCTTCCAGGGAAGGCGTTTCCTTCAGCAACTTCTCTCTCCAAACTTTCCGCAGCTCAGGCTTGCCCGCAGGCGGAGCGTAAGGATACAGATCCTTGGGTTCATATGCGGAGAGCTTCTCCTGAATGACAGGAAGATGCATCGGTACGCCGCCTTCAAGGGCAATACCAATCGTTGCGTTATAGGTTTTGGCCAGGCTTGCCGCTTCGGCAGACTGACTCAGAATGCCTTCTTTCGGGAAATAGATTTCCTTTCCGAGCTGCGACAGCATGGAGTAGACGTGACTGCTGCCTGCCTGAATACTTTCGTTCAACTGTTCAGCCAGTGGATTCATTATTTTCATCCTTCCAAGTCTTTGGGATTCAACTGCCTAACATTATATCACCTTGCATGCAACCCGTCACGGAAATTACGCATAATGACAGTTATTACACTTCACCGCGTTGTTGCAGGAGGAGAATTGGCTTGGAAAGACGAAAAAGCGCTCCCTGTTTTCACATACAATGAACGGTCACATCTGGTGAAAAGGACAGTATTTTCGCATCATTTCGGCGGTTTCGGCATCCCGGCCTTCGTCTCGGCGCTGCAGTTCGCCGTTAATGTGCTCGAACCGGTCTGCCGCCAGGTTTTGCCCGAATTTGAATTTGGCGCTGAGGCGTTCGGGAACGATGCGGACCACCGCGACCGCTTTGAGGCGGCCTGCATAACGGGAATCATTCGCATCGATGGGAACGTAACCGCCCTGCGGTTGAAGCTTTTCCATGAATCGTTGCAGCGCCTTCCCTTTGGTATGCAGGTCGGAGACGACTTCGGCTTGTCCGAAAGCCATGACGCTTTTAAAAAACGAGGTTGCCGGGCAAGCGAGCTCGGGATCGCTGAAGTAGGAAGGAATCAAGGAAAACTCCTCGGCGACCGTAAAGCTGACGGAGGAATCCTGTTTGATCTGTTTCATCTTCTCTCCGGCCAGACTGCCATGGAAATAGAAGCATCCCTCCATATAAACAAAGTTCAGCGGCGTTACCCGAGGCGAGCCGTCCGTGCCAATCGTTCCCAGAAAACCAAATGAAGCCTCGTTCAAAAATGCTTCGATTTCCTGTTCTTCACTTACGCTGAATTCTTTTCTTCTCATCTGCAAGATCCCCCTTGGTTGGTATGGCCTGAATCGTCGTAGAGCGTACTTCTAAGATATAAGCTATATTGACAATAAAATAGATCCAATTTACATTCATTTTTATAGGCCAATTTGAATCGGGTAACGTGGAGGTGATGGTTGTTATGGAGTTTTGGCTCCCCATGGAAAGCTATGAACGCCAGCACCGTTTCAAATATGCCGCATTGTATCACGCGCTCCGCGATGCCATCCATGCGGGAACGCTCGCAAGCGGAACGAGGCTGCCGTCGACGCGAGATCTGGCCCGCCAATACAATCTTTCGCGCGGATCCGTTGCCCAGGTGTACGACATGCTGCTTGCAGACGGATACGTGCGCGCCTACCGTGGGAAAGGGACATATGTTTCAGACACGCTGACGGAAAAGGAGTATACTGGGCGCGAGGCCAAGATCAGCTTGTCCCCTTGGGGGAAGAGGGTAGCCAACCTTCATATGGTGAACGGGGACGTGCCCATCGACGCCGTCCGCCAGCCCGTCATCGATTTCAACATGCAGCGCATGCCTGCCGAGCATTTTCCGCAAGCCGAGTGGAGAAGTGCGCTTGCCGCTGCCCAGCGCAGTGATTGGAGGAGGCAGAGCAGCGTGGCAGGGGATCTGGAACTGCGTGAGGCCATCGCCTCGCATGTGAGATGGACGAGAGGAATACACGCCGAGCCTTCGCAGATTGTGCTGTTCAGCGGGTCGATGCAGGGAATAACGCTGCTGACCCAGCTGCTCGTCTCCGAAGGAGACTTCGTTGTGCTGGAAAATCCAGGTTATCCGGGCATTGCCCAAGCTGTAAAGGCGGGAGGCGGCCGTCTCCTGCCGGCTCCCGTGGATGCGGGCGGAATCATTCCGCAAGCGTGGGAAGCAGGCGTGTTGTTCGTTACGCCGACCAGACAATATCCTACAGGGGCGGTGCTGGGCCTGGAGCGTCGGAAAAAACTGCTGACCTGGGCTTCGGAGCGGAATGCCGTCATTATTGAGGATGACTATGACAGCGAATTCCGGTGGGGAGGCAGGCCGATCGAACCGCTCAAAGTACTTGATCGCGAACAGCGAGTGATCTATATCGGCTCGTTCTCGCAGACGATGCCGGCGGCGGTTCGGCTGGGGTATGCCGTTTTGCCGCAAAGCCTCGTAGGTCCGGTTTTGGCGGCAAAAACGTTGTATGAACCTGTTTCCCCCGCATTGCTGGAGCAGCGTGCATTGGCCCGATTCATGGCCCGGGGCTGTTATTTGCGGCATGTGAGAAGGTTGACGCGCCTGTACGGGGAGCGGCATGATTTTTTCGTGAACGAGCTGGAGCGGCAGCTGCCGGAAGCTTTTACGGTGCAGCCGGGAGATGCAGGCTTGCACGTTTATGCGACATGGAACGGCAGTTCCGAATCCTTTGAACGGTTCAAACGGTTGGCTGCGCAGGAAGGCGTTCGATTTCGTGATGCGGCCCGGTATCACTTGAAGCCGTTCTCTTCTGCCGTTTGCTTTGGATTTGCCCATCTCGACGAGAAGGCATTGGCCGAAGGCATCGCCATCATGCGGCGTGCGTGGGAGAAGTGCATATTTTCGTTTCGGTGAATTCCGCTGTATAATAGGATAAGGTTGTATGGTTTTATGCTCTGGAGGGAGCTGACATCCATAGATGAGCGTGCCGTGCGTCGTTTTATGTTGGACGAACAGTATGGCACGCATGAAGAGAGATCAACATTCAAGGGGGAGTGGCGACATGCTGCAGGCATCGCCGTCATCTTTTGTTATTTTGCCCGCAGTCGCCAAAATTGTCTGCGAGCCGGGCTGGAAGTGGCAGAAGCGGGAAAAACCGATGCAGAATTACGATTTGTTTTATGTATGGAGCGGTGAAGGTACGGTTGTCCTTAATGATCAGCCGTATGAGGTGGGCAAGGGCAGTTGTTTCCTGTTTCGGCCGGGAGACCATACCAGTGCGACTCATAATCGGCAAAAGCCGCTTGTGCTCACGTACATTCATTTTGATGTGGAGGGGCATGTTACGGAAACTCCGCAGCCCTACCGTACGGTACAGGAGACGGTGGAGTTTGAGCATCTGCTTGCCCGGTATGTGAGGCTGTTTTTGTCCGATGTGTACGGACGGGAAGAGGAGAGCAAGCTGATTCTGAAACAGCTTATGATTCATCTGCTGCGGGCCGATACGGAACCGCCTGCCGAACGGAAAGTAAGCAACCAGCTCTCCGATGTGATCCAGGAAGTCGCCAATTATGTCCGGCAGCATCCCGGAATAACCCATCGCGTGGAGGATCTGGCAGCTCGTGCGGGATTATCCCCGCGATATTTTTCCATCAAATTCAAGGAACTTGTCGGTTCCTCCGTGCAATCGTACATTATCCGCATGCGCATTGAGCGTGCCGAGCATCTGCTCGTGCATACAGGCATGAACGTTACCGAGGTGGCCGATGCGCTCGGGTATCGCGACATTTTTTTCTTCAGTCGTCAATTCAAGCAATACACCGGCAAAAGCCCATCCGAGATCCGTTAGGTTAATGACGGTTTACAATCTCAACACCACGTAATGGGAGAAATGCGGCGGACGGGTTTTCCGATCAAACCAAAAAAGGCACAGTACCTGGTTCAGGGGCTGTGCCTTTTTTGCCTGCGTTCAGTCGTTATGGATTGACCCGTTTAAACCGTCCAAGAAGTGTTCCCATTTTGACGGTATCTCCAGGCTGCAAGTCCGTTCGAGGTTCAAATGTCCCGCTTTGCGTTAACAGGACGACGGTTGAACCGAACTCGAAATAAGCCAAATCATCGCCTTGTGCCCAGGCACTTTTTGTTTCATCGGCGTATTGGATGCTGCTTACGTTCATGGCGCCGACCTTGACGACGGCCACTTCGCCAAAATCGTGAGCAATGTAGGTAATCAGCCGTTCATTCCGGCTTAACACCGCTCGCATATGGGTGAGTCCGAAATCGTTCACGGGGTAAACCTTGCCTTTAACATGCTCCGTCTCGATTTTGTGGCCGCTTACGGGTGCATGAATGCGGTGATAGTCGCGAGGGCTGAGGTAAAGGACAAAGGCATAACCATGTTTGTACTTCTCCTGGTGGGGAGAATGGTTCAACAGCTCGGCAAGTGTATAATTTTGTCCCTTCACGTTAAGGAGCGTGCCCGAAGAGATGGGTCCGGAGGCCGTGATTTTGGCATCGACCGGACTGATCAGAGCATGCTCCGAAAGATCAAGCGGGCGCATGCCAGGCTTTAATTTCCGCGTGAAGAAATCATTCAGTGAACGATAGTCCTTCCAGTCCATTTCGGCTTCATGCAAAGGGATGTCGTATGTTCGAACAAAATAAGGGATAAAGGCCTTGCTTATCCTGCTCTTGGAAAATCCCCCTACGGTTTGAGAGATCCATTTGCGAGAAGAAAGCTCGGTCATTAACCGTAACAGCGTTTTTGCCATGAATATCCCCCTTAATTAATGCAAAACATCAGGATCGGCAATGGCCAACCATTCTGCATAATATTGACACAGAATGCAAGCGAAATCAATACAGGCCCCTATGATACGTTTGGGTTTGGCGGGAAATGCGGGCGTTTTGTTCAAGCAGCAGACGGCCGTAGGCCATCGGTTCCCGATAACTGGCCATCCAGTGTTCATTCATCCCGGCTTTGCGAAAGCCGTAACGTTGGTCTCTTCCGTTGCATTCGATAAAATAGATCCTTCCCTGTTCAGTCACGCCCATGTCCAATCCAAGGTCGGCCAAATGCGGCAGGTTCGCCGAAAGGGTGTAGGCCACCTGGAGCGCAATGGAACAAATCGAGTCTTCGAGCTCGGCGCGGGCCAGAGTGGTTGAATCGCTGTCCAGCACGTCTCCGAGCTTCATGACTTTTCCGCCTTGCGCGATGTTGGTGACAAAGGTATGCGCAGGAGCGGCTTTGGCAAACATGCCGGTCACTTGCCACAAACCGTCTTTTCCGCGCTGCACGGATATACGCAGGTCGACGGGCCTTCCCTTGTAACGCAGCAGTGGAATTCGTTCCTCAATCAAATAGGCATGGCGGAATATTCGCCGAAGCGCAGTCGATGGCAGCTGGCCCTTGTGCAGGCGGAAGGTAGCCCATCCCTTTCGTGAAGCCTTGGATTGACAGGTTAAATGCCATTGCCCTTCTTTTTTGAACAAACGCATGATTCCATGGCCGATGCTTCCGCTGCACGGTTTGATAATGAGATCGTCGAATTGGTCCATCATATGAGCCAAAGATTGCTGCGTGGCCCTTTGCGCATAAGGCAGATGTTCACGCAAAACCGGATTTTGAAACAACATGTCATGGATGTAGTCTTTGCGATAACGGTTGCGGACGTTGTAAATCTGGATGCCTTGCAGCAGCAACTGGGCAATTTTGTGCTGTTCCATCCGGCGCAGCTGGAAAGCGCGATTATGAATGACCGCAGGAAGGGGTATCCTCCGCCGGACATAAGTTTCCCCTATGCGGATATAGGCCAAGCAGGTTTTGCTTTCGGGATGGATATCCTCCAGCCGCAGGAAACAGGGCACCAAATTGTAGAGTGCCGCTGCCATCTCATAATTGACGAGTGATTCTTGGCCGGTTTTGCCATTCGGTATGCCGCGGTACATCCGTGTATCGAGCAAAATGCCGATCAGTTCTTGCGGCATTGATTATTCCCCCTTTCGAGTAAATGCGAGAAGTATTACTTACGAAGCCGATATGTTGGCGAACGAATGCAGATTGAATCACGTTTATTTTTGGCAATGCTTACATGCAGCAGTCATGTTTCTTGGGTGTGTGCCAACGGTGTATATAGATATCGTATGACGCCGCCGGACCGATGCTTGGACACCCGCCTGACCGGCATGGAGGGGGACAGCCTATTTCATACGGGACAGGTTGTTTGCTCTTTCTCGTGCAGAGGCTGCTCCTTTCTGCGCCAATGTCTCCAAAGATAGTGGCATATGCCCAAATCAGCGCATATGATGGCGGAGACGAAGGTTAGAGGAAGGAGCAAGCTGCATGAGTAAAAAAGGGAGAAAAAAGGCCCAGACGCCGAAACTTCGTCATCTGAGCCCCACATTTAGGGAGCTGGAGCTGACGGAACGCCGCACTAGTCCGGTTCGTTCAAGCTTTGCTCTCGAGAAGGATGATCGTTTGAATGCCCATGTTCCGTCATCGAAGGAGCCAGACGGACCTCTACAGCCATCCGATCCCGCATTGCCGGAAACCGATGAACCATCTGGAAATGCGCAGCAGCCCGAAATTCATGTTGAAGTCGTTCAACCGCCGCCGGAAACTGCGGTTACGGAAGCTGCGCAGGCAACTGCTCTCGAGAAGGATCAGATGAAAGTCAGCAGCGTAGCCCAATGGTCCGCGGAAGTAGAAGACAACAAGCAGGAAGGACTCACTGCCGGAGAAAGGCTCAAACAGTTGAGGCAAAACCAGATGCCCGGCCAAGTCGGACATTATATTTACACCGATGACTTAAGCGAGCATGCGGTTACGGAGAGCCGGTTGGCCCCGCTGTCCGTGGATGCAAGCAAACTGAAGCCGGGTGCCGTTGGAAGCGAGGCTCTTCAGGACTATGCCGTAACGAGCATTCATATCGCTGACGGAGCGATCCTGTCCGCCAAGCTTGCCGAAAATTCCGTGTCGGAGGAGCATTTGATTGATGGTTCCGTATCGGGCCACAAAATCCGAAACGCCTCGATTTCGGGGGATAAAATCAGGGATGGTAGCATCACGTCGCAGAAGCTCGGCAATCAGGTCATCGATGCCTCCAAAATCGCAGACGGATCAATCAGTGCAAGGCATTTTAATCACATGGTCATTACCGAGGATCTGATTAAAAATCAGGCCATCACCGGAGAAAAGATTGCTGTCAGCAGCATTGATACCCGTCATTTGGCCGGAGGGGCCGTGCATACCTCGAAGCTTGCCGACGATGCGGTTACAACGTCCAAAATCCGTGAAGGCGCGATAACGGGCAGCAAGATCGAAGAACAATCCATTACGTCGGCACACATTCAGACAGGGGCTATTCAACAAAGTCATCTTGCCGAAGGTTTGGTGGGAAGACCTCAACTGGCGGACGAAAGCGTTGGCAGCAAGCAGATTGAAGAAGGCGCGATCGAAATGAGGCATATTGCACCGGGTGCGCTAAACGGCAGACACTTGGCCAGCGGTTCCATCAGCCAAATTCAGATTGGTGCTTATGCGGTGGGGCGGGACCAAATTGGACCAGGGGAAGTGCAAAGCGAGCATTTGGCGGAAGGAGCCGTCATCGGCTCAAAGATCGCGGATCAGTCAATCGGAACGGCGAAGCTTCTGGAACAAGCGGTGACGGCCTCCAAAATCGCGGATCAAAGCATTGTTTCCTCCAAAATCGCCGACGAGGTCATTCAGGGAAAACATCTGGCCCAGGCTTCCATTCGTGCCGAACATATCGCCAACCGGGGAATTACTCCAGTCCACATCGACAATGCCGCGATCCATTCCATTCATATCGCTTCAGGAAGCGTGGAAGCTGTGCATTTGGCAGACGGCAGCGTTTCGGGTGCAGCATTGGCAGAGAATGCGGTGTCTACCGAACATCTGTCCGAAGCATCCGTCGGAACGGATCAGATCCAAGACGGAGCGATCACGGGTAAAAAACTCGCTGAAGGAAGCGTGACATCAGACAAACTGGGACCGGCATCGGTCAATGGCAAAGTTCTGGCACCAGGCAGCGTTTCGACAGTACACCTTGCCAATGGCGGAGTGACGAGCAGTCACCTGTCTCCAGGCAGTGTAAGTTCAGAGGCGTTACGGCCGTATACGGTAAAATCGGAGCATCTGACCGAGCGTGCTGTAGGAGCCCCTCATCTGCAGCCGGGGAGCGTGCAGACGTCGGCGCTGGCTAAAGGAGCCGTGACGGGAGAAAAGCTTGCACCAGGCAGCGTAGCTTCTGCACAAGTGGCAAATGGCTCGATTTTCCCTCCGCATTTGACGGACCATGCCGTCACTTCGCCAAAGCTGTCTCCGGAAAGTGTGTCCACTGATAAAATTGCCGATCAGGCGGTGACGTCGGCCAAACTGGCGGACGGCAGTGTGAACTCTGCCAAAATAATGGCCGAGAGCATTGCGCCCAAACATATTCCGACAGGTACGATTCACGGATACCATTTGAAACAGCATGTGGTTTCCTTGGAGCATTTGGCAGATGAGGTTCGTTCCCCTGATTTGTTCGCCGATGGCAGCATCACCAGCAATAAATTGCAACCGGGTCTGATTCGGGAGGAATATTTGGCTTCAGGTTCCGTATCCGGCACCGCGCTGCAGCCTGGCGCCGTCGGGAAGGAACATCTGCAGGCCTCGGTAGTGGAATCCGCCCATCTTGCCGCGGGCAGCGTGAATTCGGACCATCTGGCCGAACGGATTGTTGGCCCACAGCATTTGCAGGTAGAAAGCATCAATGGCGAGCACATTGCCAGCCATGAGATCAAGGCGCGGCATTTGGCGCCTTCATCGATCAAAGAAGAACACTTGGCACCCCTGTTGATATCGGGAGTCCATTTGCAGCCTGGGCTAATCAGCAGCCTGCATTTGCAGGCGGAATCGACAGGTCCTGTACATCTGCAGCAAGGGGCAGTGAAATCCCGTCATATTGAGGAAGGCGCCGTGCTCTCGCATCACATTTTGGAGCGCAGCATCGGCAATGCCCATCTGGAAGAAGAATCGGTCAGCACAACGACTTTGCAAGATGGAGCAGTGACGGCCTCCAAACTCGCCGATGGCAGCGTGGATGGGCACAAACTGATCGACGGCAGCATCGACACGGTGCATTTGGCGGACGGAGCGGTGCAAGGCAGCAAGCTCGCAGCAGGATCCGTGGGGTTGGATCATCTCGCAGCAGGTGCGATCGACGGCAGCAAACTTGTTGAAGGAAGCATAGGCAGCGTGCACTTGCAAGCAGAAGCGATCAGTTCGGCAAATTTGCAAGATGAAGCAGTGACGGCTTCCAAGCTTGCCAAGGGCAGCGTGGACGGCAGCAAGCTGGCCGCGGGAACGATCGGCCTGGAGCATTTGTCGGCGGAAGTGTTGGAGGGTAGTAAACCGGCCGAAGGCAGCATCGAAACAGCGCATTTGGTGGACGGAGCGGTTGATGGCAGCAAGCTCGCAGCAGGATCTGTAGGTTCGGATCATCTCGCGGCAGGTGCGATCGACGGCAGCAAACTGGCCAAAGGAAGCATAGGCAGCGAACACTTGCAAGCAGAGGCGATCAGTTCGGTGAACTTGCAAGACGGAGCAGTGACGGCCTCCAAACTTGCCGACAGCAGCGTGGATGGCAGCAAACTGGCGGCGGGAACGGTAGGCCTGAAGCATCTGTCGTTAGAAGTGCTGGAAAGCAACAAACTGGCTGAAGGAAGCATCCGCAGCGTGCACTTGCAAGCAGAAGCGATCAGTTCGGTGAACTTGCAAGATGGAGCAGTGACGGCCTCCAAGCTCGCCAAGGGCAGTGTGTACGGCAGCAAGCTCGCAGCAGGATCCGTGGGTCCGGAGCATCTTGCGGCAGGTGCGATCGACGGCAGCAAACTGGCGGCGGGAACGATAAGTCTGAAGCATTTGTCGGCAGAAGTGCTGGAGAAAAACAAACTGGCCGAAGGCAGCATCGGCAGCGCGCACTTGCAAGCAGAAGCCATCAGTACGGCGAACTTGCAAGATGGAGCAGTAACAGCCTCCAAGCTCGCCAACGGCAGCGTGGATGGCAGCAAGCTGGCGGTGGGAACGATCGGTCTGGAGCATCTGTCGGCAGAAGTGCTGGAAAGCAGCAAACTGGCTGAAGGCAGCATAAACACAGCGCATTTGGCGGACGGGGCGGTGCATGGCAGCAAACTGGCCGAAGGCAGTATCGGCAGCGCGCACTTGCAAGCGGAAGCGATCAGTACGGCGAATTTGCAAGATGGAGCAGTGACAGCCTCCAAACTTGCCAATGGCAGCGTGGATGGCAGCAAACTGGCCGAGGACAGCATCAGCAGCGCGCACTTGCAAACAGAAGCGATTAGTTCGGCGAATCTGCAAGATGGAGCAGTGACGGCCTCCAAGCTCGCCAACGGCAGCGTGGATGGCAGCAAGCTGGCGGTGGGAACGATCGGCTTGGAGCATCTGTCGGCAGAAGTGCTGGAAAGCAGCAAACTGGCCGAAGACAGCATCAGCAGCGCGCACTTGCAAGCGGAAGCGATCAGTACGGCGAATTTGCAAGATGGAGCAGTGACAGCCTCCAAACTCGCCAATGGCAGCGTGGATGGCAGCAAACTGGCCGAGGGCAGCATCGAAACGGCGCATTTGGCGGACGGGGCGGTACAAGGCAGCAAACTGGCGGCAGGAACGATCGGCCTGGAGCATTTGTCGGCAGAAGTGCTGGAGAGCAGCAAGCTGGCCGAAGGCAGCATCAGCAGCGTGCACTTGCAAGTAGAAGCGATCAGCTCGGCGAACTTGCAAGATGGAGCAGTAACAGCCTCCAAACTGGCAAATGGCAGCGTGGATGGCAGCAAACTGGCCGAGGACAGCATCAGCAGCGCGCACTTGCAAACAGAAGCGATTAGTTCGGCGAACCTGCAAGATGGAGCAGTGACAGCCTCCAAACTCGCCAACGGCAGCGTGGATGGCAGCAAACTGGCCGAGGACAGCATCAGCAGCGCGCACTTGCAAACAGAAGCGATCAGTTCGGCGAACCTGCAAGACGGAGCAGTGACAGCCTCCAAACTCGCCAATGGCAGCGTGGATGGCAGCAAGCTGGCAGCAGGAACGATCGGCTTGGAGCATTTGTCGGCAGAAGTACTGGAGACCAACAAACTGTCTGAAGGCAGCATCGACACGGTGCATTTGGCGGACGGTGCGGTACAAGGCAGCAAATTGGCTGAAGGCAGCATCAGCAGCGCGCACTTGCAAACAGAAGCGATCAGTACGGCGAACTTGCAAGACGGAGCAGTGACGGCCTCCAAACTCGCCAACGGCAGCGTGGATGGCAGCAAACTGGCAGCAGGAACGATCGGCCTGGAGCATTTGTCGACAGAAGTGCTGGAAAGCAGCAAACTGTCTGAAGGCAGCATCGAAACGGTGCATTTGGCGGATGGTGCGGTACAAGGCAGTAAGCTCGCAGCGGGATCTGTGGGTCCGGAGCATCTCAAGTCAGGTGCGATCGATGGCAGCAAGCTGGCAGCAGGAACGATCGGCCTGGAGCATTTGTCGGCAGAAGTGCTGGGAAGCGGCAACCTGGCCGCAGGAAGCATCGGATCGGAGCAACTGGCAGATGGCTCCATTGATGAGAACAAACTGGCCGAAGGCGCCGTATTCTCCTATCACATTTCCGATGGCAGCATTGGTCGTGTTCATTTGGAAGAGGAAGCTGTCGGAACGTTGAACTTGCAAGATGGCGCGGTCACGCTTTCCAAGCTGGCTCCAAGCAGCGTGGATGGCAGCAAACTGGCCGAAGGCAGCATCGATACGGTGCATTTGACGAACGGTGCGGTGCAAGGCAGCAAGCTCGCAGCTGGATCCGTCGGTTGGGAGCATCTCGTGGCAGAATCCATTGATGGCAGTAAACTTGTTAAGGGAAGCATCGGCTCGGAGCAACTGGCAGATGGCTCCATTGATGAAAACAAACTGGCCGAAGGCGCCGTATTCTCCTATCACATTTCCGATGGCAGCATTGGTCGTGTTCATTTGGAAGAGGAAGCTGTCGGAACGTTGAACTTGCAAGATGGCGCGGTCACGCTTTCCAAGCTGGCCCCAGGCAGCGTAGACGGCAGCAAACTGGCGGCAGGATCGGTTGGTTTGGCACATCTGGCAGCAGATATCATCGAAAACAGGGAACCTGCAAAAGCGAGCATCAACACAGAGCATTTGGCAGACGGAGCGGTACAAGGCAACAAGCTTGCCGCTGGCTCAGTACGCGCGGAGCATATCGAGCTAGGTTCGATCGACGGCAGCAAACTGGCGGACGGTTCCGTGCAATCGCACCACATTTTGGATGGCAGCATCGGCAGCTTGCACTTGGAAGAAGAAGCGGTCGGCACGCTAAACTTGCAAGACGGATCGGTTACCGGTCCAAAACTGGCAAATGGCAGCGTGGATGGCAGCAAACTTGGCAAACAAAGCATAAGTTCCCTTCACTTAAATGGGGGGATCGTGGGGACGGAGCATTTGAGTGCGGAAGTCTGGGAGGCGATTCGCCAACTCAGCGGAGATACGTTGGAACAATTGGTTGCCGCCAAGCAGCAGGAAGAACAAGAGTCGGAAAAGGCAGCAGCATTTACTCTAAAAGACGAACCGATTCAGGATTCGAACCAGGTGGACGTACAACCGAATCCGGAGCCGGCTGCCGACGTAAGGGAAAGCCTCGAAGCTGCAGAACGGATCAGTGAAAATTCCGTTCGGGGGGATCACCTGTGCGAGGATGCGGTGGGTAGCCGGGAGCTGAAGGCAGGGGCCGTAACCCCAAAACATTTATCTTTCCATCCGGTGCGAAGTTCCAGCCGCCAGCCGATCGTTCAACAGTTCGGCATGGAAGCCTTCATCCTGCCTGAAGAAGATTCCTCGGTCGAACTGACGGTAATATTTGAAGAAGCTTTTGCATCGGAGCACTACGTCATTGTGGCGATGTGCAATGACCGGGGATTTCAGGTATCGCTCTTGTCCCAGAGCGAAGACGAAGCAGTGTTGGAAGTTACACGTACAGCAGGATGCAAGCACACGTACGGACTGTTGTCATGGATCGCGGCCGGTCCGTCGTTATAACGGGGATAACAGCCGTTAATGCTGCAAAGGCGGTATCCGGGAAAATCCGGAATGCCGCCTTTTTTACTATCTGTATAAAGATTGTCCTGTCAGAATCACCAGGGAAGGCCAGGTCAGTATAAAGGGGCAGTCCCGTATGTCATGCCCGTATTCCATGCCCGGAGGCCGACGGCCCGGAACACTTTTTGCAATGGTTGTCACAGCGAATGAGTTGGGTCCATACAAGTCGAGTGCAGGCTGAATGATATCAGTTTTGGCAGCCGGATATTTGGACGTGGCTTCAAAGGGGGGATCACCGAATGGTAAAGCAAGTGGAACGGCTTTGTCGGCTGTTTCCATAAACGATCCATGTCGAAACGGACGGAGCAAGTCATAAGTGAAGAAAACTGCTCAAGGGCGAATGCCGTTTCCACTTCTCCACAGATACATAGAATACTGTGTGCTCCTTTGGCGATGGATGATGAAAGAATACGGGAGGTGACCATATTGCAGAATCGGAGACGGAAGGTTGGTGCTGTCGTAAAGGCAAGTGCAGGACGAAAAAAGAATCGCCGGAGAAGAGACGTCCGAAAGACGGGGATTTCCAACAAATCCAAACGCCGAAGGTATGTTCTGCCCCGTATAGGTCTGCCTAATTCAGGAAACCCGTTGCTTTCGGTCATTATTCCAGCCATGAATGAGGAGAAAACCGTCCGCAGGGCGGTACGCGAAGCGAAGAGAATCAGCCCGAGCACCGAAGTGATCGTTGTCGTCAACGGTTCTACGGACCGTACGGCGGCATTAGCCGCAGGCGCGGGCGCACGAGTACTTGTCCATGACGATGCCCTCGGCCATGACGGAGGACGGCGCGTAGGCGCAACGGAGGCATGCGGCGATATCCTGCTCTTTACCGATGCGGATATCGTTATTCCCGCCGAACAAATGGCGCCTTTCGTGCAAGCGATTGTTGACGGAACGGATGTGGCTCTTAATGACTACACCGGGCCAATAAAGCGCAATCCCGTGCATCCGGTCATAGAGGCTAAGCATGCATTGAACATCATATTGGAAAGACCGGACCTTAAAGGAGCTTCCCTTACTGCCATACCTCACGCGATGAGCCGCAAGGCACTGGAAATCATCGGCGTGGAAGCGCTGGAAACTCCGCCGCTGGCCTTGGCAAAGGCCGTGGATGCGGGACTTCGGGTACGGGCGGTGCATCATGTTCCTGTCGGCAAAATGAACCGGCTGCGCGCCTTGAAGCGATCAGGGCCAGACCCGTTGGAAAAAATCGTGCTGAACGATCATCTGGCCGCGATCCGATGGATTACGGGTCATCGCGGTCCACGAGGAGGATTTCCCGATTTGAACCGTGTCCGCGCTTTGGCAAGATGAGCAGGTCGGAGGTGAAACCATGAAGCAGCAAACGGGGCGACGTAGGCCCGCAATAAATAGAAGAGTGCGTCGGAACCGCAGAATCCATAAAAGGAAACGTCCGGGGATGGCTATCCATCCATACGCAGTAAATTTGGATGTCTTTCGAAGGGCGGGACAACAAGCAGGCCAGGCTGCCCCCGAAGAAAGGGAGGCATTCATCAGGCATGCATTCCAGTCATGGCATGAACACGGCAAGGCGGTCGAGGGAACGTTTCCCACGTACGATAGTGCGATTTTGGCAGGCAAGGCGTTCATGGAAGGATACGCTCATGCCGCCGGCCGCAATCTCGATCTGGTCCCTTTGCTGCTGCGCCGCCCGGCTGCGGCCGTAGTCTGTGCCTGCAATGAAGAGCAGACGCTTCCGCAAGTGCTGAGACAGCTGAAACGTTTGCCTTTGGAGGATATTATCGTTGTGCTGAATGGAACGAAGGATAACAGTTTGGAACGGGTGATTTCCGAGAAAGGCATCACAATTGTTTATGAACCGGAACGGGCCGGACATGACGTGGGCCGGGCATTGGGAGCCAAAATGACGATGGCGGATTCCGTGCTGTTCGTGGATGGGGACATGGTGCTTCCTGCCGAACAGCTTGCACCTTTCCTGTACGAAATCGACCGTGGAAGCGATGTTGCGCTGAACGATATCTCCTCGCTGATTCCTCCTTTTGCAAGGCAGGATGAAGTTAGCCGCATCAAGGCCTATCTCAACCGTACATTGGGAAGGCCGGATCTTGGCTCCAACTCCATGACCGCCGTCCCCCATGCAGTATCCCGCCGCATGATCGATACCGTCAAACCGGAATCGCTCGTTGTGCCGCCCAAAGCGCAAACCCTTGCCATCCATCATGGTCTGGCAATAGCTGCTCCCGCACGGGTTGACGTTATCCGGACCAATCGTTTGCGCAAGTCGAATATCGGCAGCGGCAACGAGGTTGCGAAGCTGATCATCGGCGACCATCTTGAAGCGTTGGCGGTTTGGCTGAAATTGTCGGAAGAAAGCGGGAGGATTTCGCCGGGCATTTCGCGTATCGAAGTGGCCTACAGGAGGAACGGCAGATGACATTGACCAGTATCATTATTCCTACCTATAACGGCCTGGAGCTGTTGAAGTCTTGCATCGCGGCCATTCGCCGGCATACCGACGACGCCACGCCGTATGAAATTGTCGTGGCGGATAACGGCTCGACTGACGGAACGGCCTCCTTTTGCGCGAGCGAACGGATTCGTTTCGTTCGTTTGCCGGCCAACCGCGGATTTCCGGCAGCTTGCAATGCGGGCATGCGTGCTGCATGCGGAGATGACCTGCTGCTGCTGAACAACGACGTAACCGTAACGCCCCGCTGGCTTCGCAATCTTCATGCTGCCTTGCATAGCGATGCCGGCATCGGTATCGTTGGTCCGATGACCAATTATGCAAGCGGCATTCAGCAGGTCAACGTGGATTTCCGGGATATGGAGCATTTTCAGGAACTGGCCGCCGTGAATAACCAACCCGATCCGGGCAGATGGAGAGAAGTCCAAAGGATCGTGGGATTATGCATGATGTTTCGGCGAGACATGATGGAGAACGTGGGTCTTTTGGATGAAGCGTATTCCCCGGGGCACTACGAAGATGACGATTATTGCTATAGAGCCCGTCTGGCAGGCTACCGGCTGCTCGCGTGCGGCGATGTGCTGGTCCACCATCAGGGCAGCGCAAGTTTCAAGAAAACGGACCGGGATCAGTGGAACCGGTTGATTGAACGGAACAGAAAGCTTTTTATCCATAAGTGGAAAGTGGATCCGCTTGACTATGTTGACCATCAGACGAAGGAGGGATAAGGAATGAAAGGTGTCATTCTTGCAGGCGGAACGGGAACAAGACTATATCCCTTGACTCGCCTGATCAACAAACACCTGCTTCCGGTCGGCAAACATCCGATGATCGCATACGGACTCGACAGACTCCGCCAGGCGGGAATCGAAGATATCATGATCGTGATGGGCACTCATTCTGCGGGTTTGTACACGGAATTTCTGGGAAGCGGCAAAGAGTACGGCGTCAAGCTCACCTATCGCATTCAGGAGAAGGCCGGGGGGATTGCGGAGGCCTTGAACCTGGCCAAAGGTTTCGTCGCACCCGGCGAAAAGTTCGTTGTACTGCTTGGTGATAACCTGTTCAGCGATGACCTCAAGCCTTATGTGGAGCGCTATATGGCACAACCGGCAGGGACAGCACGGGTCCTTTTGAAAGAGGTGGACGATGCCCGGCGTTATGGGGTGCCTGTGTTCGACCCGGCAAACCCGGAGCGGATTGCCCATATCGAAGAGAAACCCAGTCAGCCGAAAACTTCGTATTGTGTCACCGGGATTTATATGTATGATGATCATGTTTTCAATTTCATTGCCGGCATCTCGCCGTCGGCGCGCGGAGAATTGGAAATCACCGACGTGAATAACCATTATGCTGCCGCCGGAAGCTTGGAGTACGATATATTGCAAAATTACTGGACTGATGCAGGCACCTTTGAATCGTTGCAGGAAGCGGCCGTCCGCATGAAAGGACAGCTGCCATAAGTCGATGAGCCACAGTTGCCGCCATGCGGCACCTCGATCGGGTGGATGAACCGCGCTGGAGCCCCAATGCTCCGGCGTTTTGTGCAGTGGCACTTTCTGTGGCCGGCAAGGGGGGAATGGGGTGACAGCAGCGAAAAACACCGGAGCAAGCAGAAGAGAGGGCAAGCTTCCCGAAAGGGACCCATCAACGATGGCAAGTCAGGTTCAACGTCCAGAAGTAGAGGCAGCCAAGCTTAAGAATAAAGCAGCCCGCCGAAGAGCGGTGCAAAACCCATTCGTTAAACGCATGGGACGTCTTGTTGATGCAAACGAAGACGGGCAGCTTAATGTCGGAATGAACCAGGGCAGTGATGAGCAGATCATCGTCAACGAAAGCGACGAACCCATGGATATAAATGGCAGAAGTGGCGAGATAGCGCCTTGCAAGCAGCGAGTGTCCATTTCTGCACGCCGGGGGAGGTATGGTGCCGGAAAAGGAAAAATGTCCCGGCACTCCGGCTTTGGGCGCAGGAAACCAGGCAGCCGGGCAGGCAAAAGGGCGGGCGTAAAGCACAGGCGCGCTAAGCTTAATGCCGGAGCGCGCGCGGGCACTGCCCGCGGCCAGAGCGCGGCGCCCGGCCGCCGCCGGGGCAAGCGGGGCAAGGCTGTGCGCCGCACGCACTCGCCGGCACCGCAGGCACTGCCGGCGGGCGCTGTCGGCGCAGCACCGCCGCAAGCGGGCCAGGTGCGGCCCCGCGCCGCTGCGGGGGGTGAAGGCGCTGCCGGTGCTCGGGGCAGCGCGAAGGGCGTGCCGCCGCAGGCTGCGAAGCGGGCGGCACGGGATAGCAGCTACGCCGCCGGTTTCCGCGACGGCGTGTACGCGGGCGGGGAGGCGCTGGTGGAGCAGCGTATTCCGCCCGACCATATTCTGCCGGACGTTGCCGCGGCAGAATTGATCGCGGCGGGGGTCAACCAATATGCCTCCCGCCTTGCCCGGTTGGCCGGCCCGCATGAGGTGGCTGCCCAAATTCACGCGGCGCTGGACGCCAGGCGCCCGCTGTCGGTCATTCGCCTAGGCGACGGCGAATTGCTTGCGCTGGCAGCGGACACCGTGCTGTCCAGCAAAGAAGTGCAAGAGCTGGCCCCTTTTCTGCCTTATGCGGGAGTGCCGCGCTCCACGCCGGATGTGCGTGCCTCCTTGGCGGAAGCGATTCGCCGAGCCGATTGGGTCGGGGTGCCCATCTCGCGGGCACCTACGTTCCAAGGCCTGCTGTTTCCGGTGCTTCGTCATTTCGCGATCGATTGGTCGAGCCTGAAGTTGACCGACTCCACAATCAATTACAGCCTACATCATTCCAGGCTGCTGCCGTCCCTTCTGCAGAACCGGCGCGTGCTTGTGATCGGCGATTTGGCATCCGAACTGGGGGCGCTGCTGCAGAGCCACGGGGTGTATGTCGCCGGCATGATCGCACCGGTTGCCGGATATGCCGACATTCCGCGAGTCATGCAGCGAATTCGGAAGCATGATTTCGATCTGGCGCTGGTGGCGGCGGGCATTCCCGCAATCGTACTGTGCCGTCATATTGCGGATGAACTCGGCAAGGTGGCCATCGATTTCGGTCATCTGGCAAACAAGTTGGTTACGGGAGAACTTCAATATTGACGCGCTTCCAGTTTGATTATGTAAAAACATCAGCGCTTTGGAACTAAAAAGGAGGGAGCGGTATGGGCAGACCGGATCATGAGACAAACGGAGGGCAGCTTTATAGGCAAACAGATGAAACGTACGACGGTGAAGTTGCTTTCGCCGGGGGTGTTTCCCGCCGGGCCGAATGCCGTGCGAAGGAGCGAGCGCGGATTTTGGGGAAGGCGTCAGGCAAGCAGGCCATCCGACTGCGCTCTTCCGGTAAACCCGGAAAACGACGGAACAGGAATCGGGCGTCGGCCCCATCTGTTTTTTTGCATGCGGCAGCCCGCGGCAAGGGAAGCAAATCCAAAGCAAGCCGGAAGGGACAACAGGCTGTCCGAAGGATGAAGATATACAATCAGGGCTACAAAAGAGGGTATGAGGACGGCGTGCGCCAAGGGAAAAATTCGTTCGGCGCCGTGTTTGACGGGGTAAGCATCGTCATCCCGACTTACAATCAGAAGGATTATGTACTGAAATGCGTATCCAGCATTGAAAAGCACACCCCTGCTCCCTACGAAATCATCGTGGTGGACAATGGATCTCAGGACGGCACCGCCAACGCGCTAAGACGGATCGGGGGCATGGTTCGGGTAGCTGCGCTGGATGGCAATCGCGGATTTGCCGGCGGAGTGAACCATGGCCTCATGATGGCCAAAGGACGGCATATCGTCGTGCTGAACAACGACACGCTGGTCACGCCGGGTTGGCTGGACAACATGATGGCATGCCTTCAAAGTCAAGCGGACATCGGGGTCGTTGGTCCGGTGACGAATTATATCGGCGGCGAACAGCAGATTGAAGTGCCATATGATGACATATCGGGGATGTGGGCATTTGCCGCAAACTACAACAGGCCTGATGCGTCCAAACACCGCCTGACGGATCGTCTCGTCGGATTTTGCTGGTTGTTTTCAAGGGAATTGTTCGAACGGGTAGGTTATCTGGACGAAGGTTATGCCATAGGCAATTTCGAAGACGACGATTGGATCGTGCGTGCGAAACTTGCGGGATACAAGCTCGCTGTGGCAGGGGATGCCTTTATCCATCATTTCGGGAGCGTCAGCATGAAGGCGGTGGAAGAGCAGCGATTCGCGGCTCTGAACAAGGACAATGAGCAATTTTATGAGCGAAAATGGGGAGACCCCCACACCTTGATCGCCGAAGTTGCCCGCATGGCAAAGGAGGCTTCTGCTTCGTTCGACGTCGGCGAGCGCTCGGAAGGAAGCGCTGACGGACGCCAGCCTTTCAGGCGCAGCAGCGATTTCTATCCGGAGGGGAGCTTCTTGACGGATGTGAATGGGGACGTATATCACTTGTCTGGAGGTTGTCGGCGTAAATTGCACATTCCAGTTCCGCGGGGCATCTCTCCCGTTCGGTTGGCAAAGCCCGATCTGCTGGGCATTCCGGTCGGCAATGCCATCGATTCTTCCATGCAGATCGAGGGAAAAGCTTCGGATTCCGGCCAATCATCGGCCCATCTGCTGCAAGGAAGTTCGGCGGAATGGCCGGAAGGCAGCGTTGTTGCGGCCAATGAAGCACCGCAGATATGGTACCAGATTAGCGGCGGAAAGCGGAGAAAATATGCTTCGGCATACGCCGCCGAATGCTGGGGAGTTTACCCTTATGCAGTCATGCGGGTTCCTTATGAAAAGCTGCATGCTCTAGAAGAAGGATGGCCGATCATAGCGCCGCCGAAATTGCTGGGCTGCCAGCTGTAGGAGGGCTTGCATGGAGGTCGGCCGTGGTGCGGAATGAATCGCAGGGAGACCCGCCTTGGGTTTCATTCCGCATTCGCCAATTACATATGCTGCGAGAGATCGAATACATTCTTTCTATGTGCTTATAGGTTTATTCTATTAGCAATTCCATTGACGCTTCCTGGCCCGAGGAGTACATTTAAAGCCATAATTCTTATTTAACAGGTAGGAATTAATGGTCTAAGAATGACAGTTCTTTCGGACCTTTATTATGAAGACAAACAGGAGGTATGTCGATGTCTGCTGCAAGCAAAAAAGTCGTGTTATGGAGCAAAACGGGTTGTCATTTTTGCGGAGAAGTCAAAGCATTCCTGAATGAGCGCAACCAGCCTTTCGAAAACATTGAGGTACAAGGGCATGACGTGTTGAGGGACGTCCTCGAAGCCAAGTACGGCATTCGGCATGTGCCTGTCGTCGAGGTCGGCGTGGACGGAACATTCGAAGCGCTGCTGGAGCCGGACCTGGAAAAGCTGGCAGCCCTGCTGGCACAGCCGGGAGAAACGGCAGCCGTCTGATAGTGGGCCGGAAGCCGTTTGCATAAGCGAAGCCAACGTCTCCCGGTCATTGGCTGCGAGTCTGTCTCCGTTGGAGATGGCCGGGATTCGTTCTTATAGAAAAGTTCTATCGCAGCATGGTTGACCCGTTTCGAGGGCGGTGATAAGATTTGTGGAAATTAAAAACATACCAAACACATAGGAATAGTTATTATTTGGTGTTAAGGTCAATATCTTATCGCTGTCGTTCCGTTTCATCAGCTTGCTGCCCAAGGTTGGTTCGTTTCATCGTTGATTTCGAAGTTTTTGACTTCAGTTCAATCCCATTCGAGGAAGGCGGAATGCATATGACAACGCAACGAAAATTAAAGCTGGGTGCCATCGTCCATGGCGTGGGAGGCAGCATGACAACCTGGAGGCATCCGGAGGTTTTACCGGACGCCAGCGTTAATTTCGAATTTTACAAACGCCAGACGTTGAAAGCCGAGGAGGGCAAGTTCGACCTCGTGTTTATTGCGGACGGACTCTACATTACCGAGAAATCGATTCCTCACTTTTTGAACCGCTTCGAGCCAATCACCATCCTTTCCGCTCTGGCTGCCGTAACGTCGCGCATCGGGCTGGTCGGCACGCTGTCGACTTCCTACAGCGAACCGTTCACCGTGGCAAGGCAATTCGCGTCGCTGGACAAAATCAGCAACGGACGCGCGGGCTGGAACGTCGTGACTTCCCCTCTGGAAGGTTCGGCCAAAAATTTCAGCAAAAAGGATCATCCGTCTCATCCGGAGCGTTACCGGATCGCCAGCGAATATTTGCAGGTCACAAAGGGGCTATGGGATTCGTGGGAAGACGACGCCTTTGTCAGAGACAAGGAGAGCGGAGTGTTCTTCGATCCTTCCAAACTGCACACCCTGAATCATGAAGGGGAGTTTTTCTCCGTTCAAGGACCGCTCAACATCGATCGCTCGAAACAGGGGCAGCCGGTCATCTTCCAAGCAGGATCGTCGGACGACGGTAAAACGCTGGCTGCCAAAGAAGCCGATGCAGTCTTTACAGGGCATGACAAACTGGAGGATGCGCAGGCTTTCTACAAAGACGTCAAAGAGCGTGCCGTGGCCTACGGCCGTTCCGCGGACGATATCGTCATCATGCCGGGCATCAATCCGATCATCGGACGCACGGAAGAAGAGGCTGAGCGGAAATACAACGAGATTGCGGGTCTGGTGACGATCGAGAAAGCGTTGGATTACCTTGGCCGGTTTTTCGAACATCACGATTTCACCCAATATCCGCTGGATGAGCCGTTCCCCGAGTTGAACGGCATCGGCAGCAACAGCTTCCGCAGCACCACGGACAAAATCAAGAAGGATGCGAAAGAGCAAGGTTTGACCTTGCGCGAGGTTGCCCTTCGAGCTGCAACACCGCGAAGCAAGTTCCTGGGTACGCCCGAGCAGGTCGCGGATCAAATCCAGGCGTGGTTCGAAGCAGAAGGCGCCGACGGCTTCATCATTCATTCCGAGCTTCCGAGCGGGCTGAGCGATTTCGTCGAATTGGTCGTGCCGATTCTGCAGGAGCGCGGCATCTATCGAACCGATTACGAGCATGATACGCTGCGCGGCAATCTTGGATTGAACATTCCCGTTAACCGATACACGGCTGCCCGTCAAGAAGTTGGTATCTGACAAGGTATCGAAACTTCCTAGGGCTGCGCATGTTGCAATCTAAAACCAAGTTAACTCATAGGAAATATATATTTAAACATTGATGACTGCTGTATACAGAGGGGGAAGCGATATGATCAGGTCCATTTCGTGGTTTAAATATGTGGCGCTTGCGTCGGCCTTAATGCTGGTATTGTCCGGTTGCGGTGCAGGCCATCGGGCGAGCAGCCCGGCTCAGGCGTCGGGCGGGGAACAAGCGAAGGCAGAAGGCGGCAATTTGACCTATGCCCTCGCCACTTCTCCCGATACGCTTGATCCTCATCGCAGCGGCCTGGCCGTGGCCGTGCGGGCCATCCGAACCTTGTACGACAATTTGGTCGTGCAGCTGCCGGACGGTTCCATCAAGCCGTGGCTGGCCAAGGAGTGGACGGTGTCGGACGACGGCAAAAGTTATACGTTCAAGCTGCGTGAGGACGTGAAGTTCCATGACGGCACGCCGTTCAACGCCGAAGCGGTCAAATACAACCTGGACCGGGTCATCGATCCGGCGACCAAAGCCGCCAACGCCCTTGCCCTGATCAGACCCTACAGCTCCTCCGAGGTCATTGATGAGTACACGATCAAGGTTAACCTGTCCCAACCATCTGAAGCATTCCTCGGTAACCTGAGTCAGGCACTGCTCGGCATCGTGTCCCCTACGGCGGCGAAAAAGTACGGCGATCAGCTGGGCAAAAATCCGGTAGGTACCGGGCCGTATACCTTTGTCAGCTGGTCCGAAAATGCCGACATCGTCGTTGCCAAAAACAAGGACTATCATTGGGCACCGGAGACGGTCGACAATGACGGTGCGCCTCATTTGGATCAGATTACGTTCAAAATCGTTCCCGAAGAAGCCACGCGGATCGGAAGCGTGCAGAGCGGCCAGGTGCTTGCGGCCGAGACGGTTCCTCCGCAAAACGTCGCTGCGCTCCAAAGCGATCCGAACCAGCAATTGCTGCAAGCCAACACGGTAGGGCTGCCATATACGCTCTTTTTCAACGAACGCAGGGCACCGTGGAATGACGCAAAGCTCCGTCAGGCCGTGCAAGCCGCAGTGGACGTGGATGCCATCGTTAAAACGTTGTATCTGGGCACTTACGACAGAGCATGGTCCGCCTTGTCCCCGGGCATCCTCGGCTACGACAGCTCGCTGGAAGGCAGCATCAAGCCGGATATTGCCAAAGCCAACCAATTGCTGGATGAGCAAGGATGGACTAAGGGAGCGGACGGAATCCGGGAGAAGGACGGCAAACGGCTGACCTTGCGGTACGTAGACGGTTCGCCTAACCGGGAGAAGCGCAACGATATCGCGGCGATGATTCAGCAGCAGTTGAAACAAGTGGGGATCGAGGTGCAGGTGGAGATTACGAAGGACGTTGCCACGGTCATTTACCAGAATTGGGACTATGATTTGTACGGGAACAGCCAGGTTAATTCCGATCCCCATGCGCTGTATGCCTTTTACCACACGCCTGCCGAAGGCGAACGCCCAACGTTGTCGGGCCTGTCGGACCCGGAGATCGACAAGCTTCTTGAGCAGGGTGCGGTAGAGAGCGATACGGAGAAACGGGTGGAAATCTACAAACAAATTCAGCAGTATTTGATCGATCAGGCCGTGATCCTGCCCATTTACGTGTTCCCTTACACGGTGGCGGCATCGAAAACCGTGCAGGGCATCAAATTCGATTCGCTCGGTTATCCGCTGTTCAATGATGCGCGGATCCAGCAGTGACGCCGCTTGATGCATTTTGACGATGCATGAATTTACATTCAGGAAGGAGATGTCCCGGCATGGCACAAACGATACTGACCCGGATCGCGACCTCATTGTTCGTCATTTTTGGAGCTTCGGTGCTGGTGTACTGCATCATGTACCTTCTGCCGGGGGATCCGGTCCTGCTCATGCTGGACCCTTCCTCGGCCACGCCGGAAATGATCGCAAACCTGCGGGCACAGCTTGGGCTGGATCAGCCTTTCTATATCCAGTTTGCCAACTATTTCGGCGATATGCTGCGCGGCGATTTCGGCAAGTCCATGCTGAATTCCGACCCGGTGCTGCCGAAAATACTGGAGCATTTCCCGGCTACGCTTGCCTTGACGGCGCTCAGCGCCATTATCGCGATCGTCGTTGGCATTACGCTCGGCGTACTGTCCGCCATTCATCGCAATGGCGTCATTGACATTGTCGCCAGACTGGTCGGGTTGTTCGGCATCTCGATGCCGACGTTTTGGACCGGAATCTTGTTGATCCTGTTATTTTCGGTACAGTTGGGCTGGTTCCCGGCCATGGGGTCGGAGGGCTTCAGTTCCCTGGTGCTTCCGGCGGCAACCCTTGGGCTGGTAGGTGCAGGATTTATCGTGCGCATGGTGCGCAACAGTATGCTGGAAGTGATCAACGAACCGTTTGTCGTTGCGCTGCGAGCCAAAGGGCTGACGCAGCGAACGATCATGTACGGGCATGCTTTACGCAATGCGCTGATCCCCGCCGTCACCGTCATCGGCATGATGATTGCCGACTTGCTGGCAGGAACCGTGGTGGTAGAAACGGTGTTCTCCAGACAAGGCATCGGGCGAATCATCGCGGATGCGCTGATGGCCAAGGATTTGCCTGTCGTGCAGGGCGTCGTCTTTTTTACGGCCATCATTTACGTGGTCCTGAATTTGCTGGTCGACATCTCCTACGCGTACATCGATCCAAGGATCAGGCGTGCGGTGAAGGCATGACGATGGCAGATGTGCGGAATATCGAAGGGCATTTGCACGAAGCAGGGAGGAGAAGCAGATGAGCATGAAGCCGCTGGCTCAGGAAAAGAAAGCATGGAACCGAACCGCTGGGCGCATTCGTTGGCGGGGCGGCATTCGCAAACGCATCAAAGCATCGTTTGCGATATCGCGGTGGTTTTATTATTCCGCACTGGTCGCGGTTGCTTTTATCGTGGCCTGTGCCATCGTGCCGGGATGGATCGCTCCGTATTCGCCGACGGAAATGATGACGGACGCGATTTTGCAGGCTCCTTCAGCAGCGCACTGGTTCGGCACCGATTATTTCGGACGCGACATTTTTAGCGTCGTTGTGCATGGCAGCCGGGATTCCCTGCTCATCGGTCTCGTCTCCGTTCTGGTGGGGGGACTGGTGGGGAGCGCGCTTGGCATCATTTCGGGGTACGCGGGCGGAATGGTGGATACCGTCATTATGCGTTCCGTCGATATTCTGATGGCCGTTCCCGGGATTCTGCTGGCACTGTCTGTTGCGGCCGCGCTTGGCCCCGGACTGATGAACATCGCGCTCGCCGTGGCCGTCGCAGCCATTCCGGGATATGCGCGCGTGCTTCGCGGGCAGGTCATGTCGGTAAAGGGGCTGCCGTTCATTACGGCTACCCGTTCCTTGGGCGGTTCGAACGCGCGGATTTTTTGGAGGCATGTCCTGCCGCATTCGTTGTCTCCGCTGCTCGTTATGGCTACGCTTGGCGTAGGTACCTCCATCCTGACGGGATCGGGGCTCAGCTTTCTCGGGCTCGGCGTGCTCAAGGAAGTTCCGGATTGGGGCATGCTGCTCTCACAGGGCAGGGGCTACCTGACCGTGGCATGGTGGATTTGCACATTCCCGGGACTCGTCATTACGCTGTTTGTGCTCGCGGTCAATCTGATCGGCGACGTGCTGCGCGACCGATTGGACCCGCAAACCAAAGGAACGGCTTAACACATACCAAGATCGCTTGAGGAGGGATTGTTAATGTCAAACGTCGTAATTATCGCGGGATCGCCATCCAAGCGTTCCCGCCTGACAGGACTGATCGATTACAGTGCAGGAAAATTGGGTGAAGCAGGCACTACGGTAAATATTATTCATGTCGCCGATCTGCCGGCAGAAGATGTGGTTCAGGCCAAATTCGACAGTCCTGCCATTCAGGATGCGCTTGCGCTTGTGCAGACAGCAGATGCGGTGATTGTGTCCACCCCGGTATACAAAGCTGCCTATTCCGGCGTACTGAAGTTGTTTCTGGATCTGATCCCGCAGGAGGGATTGAAAGGAAAGCTTGCGCTTCCGCTCGTCATCGGCGGTTCCATTGCGCATTTGCTGGCGATCGATTACGCGTTGAAACCTGTGTTGGCCGCCCTCGGCGGAAGACATATCCTTGGCGGCGTATATGCCGTGGATCAGGGCATTGAACGTCTGGAAGACGGGACCTATGCCCTCTCGGCGGAGATCGCCGCACGTTTGGATCGCGCTTTGGAAGAATTGGTATTGACATTAAGCAGGGAGAGCATTACGATCTCCTAAAACCAAGTAAATTAATGGGTTAAATCAATATTGACGTTATCGTCAATGGATAAGGATACGGAGGCGCTTATGAACATTGAGAACATTGAAGCATTTGTATATATCAATCATTACGGAAGCTTCAATAAAGCTGCCGAAGTGCTTTTTTTGTCCCAGCCTTCCGTAACGGCACGCATTCAGTCGCTGGAACGCGAGCTCGGCTGCAAGCTGTTCGACCGGCTTGGCAAACAGATCGTGCTCACGGAGGAAGGCAGGAAATTCCTGCCGTACGCCCAGCAGGTGCTGCAGGTGATCCAGAAGGGAAAACAGAAGCTGCAGCAGCGGCGCACGACGCCGAATGCGCTGCGACTCGGCAGTACCATCTCGGTGTCCACCTATGTCCTCCCCGATTTCCTGCCGAAGGTCAGGGAAGCCTATCCGGATGTAACGGTCAAATTGACGACGGCGACGACGGACCAACTGGTTGCCAAGCTGTTGAACCAGGAAATTGATCTGGCGTTTGTGCGCAAGGTCATGCATCCGGCCATTCGCACGGTCGCTTTTTACGAAGATCCCATTCAACTTTACGTGTACAAAGGACATCCGTTCATTGAAAAAGGACATGTCAGCATGGAAGCGCTGCGGGATGAGCTGCTTGTGTTCTTCGAATGTGGATCGCTCGACTGGCTGCGGATTCACCGGGCATTCGACTCGCTGGAGCAACCGCCGGATATCGCCTACCATGTGGATCAGTCGGAAACCGCGAAGAAGCTTGTGCTTCAGAAGGCGGGCATCGCATTTTTGCCCGGATTGACGGTGCAGAAGGAAGTTGGGGAACAGGAATTGTTTCCGATCCAGGTGCATGAAGTCGCGGGTGTGTCGTTACAGATCAGCGTCGTGACATTGAAAGAACAACATTCGCCGTTTGCGGAGCCTTTCGGGGAGCTGTTGCGGAAGTTATAGATGAGGCAAGGCAGGTTGGCATGCGAAGGAGGAAAAAGGATGAGTATTCGTATTGGTATTTTGGATCAGACCCCGATCTATGAAGGAGAAACGCCGATACAGGCTTTCCGGCATACGATCGAGCTTGCCAAGGCGGCGGAGCGGCTTGGATTCCATCGGTTGTGGGTATCGGAACATCACGATTCGGAGCATGTCGCCGGCTCGTCGCCCGAGGTATTGATTTCGCACCTGCTTGCCCATACGGAGCGGATTCGTTTGGGTTCCGGCGGAGTGATGCTGCAGCATTACAGCCCGTATAAGGTGGCCGAGAACTTCAACGTGCTTGCCGCCCTTGGTCAGGGACGGGTGGATCTGGGCATCGGTCGCGCGCCGGGAGGTTTGCCGCGCTCCACCCAAGCCCTGCAGGAGGGAGTGAGCGATGCGGCTCCACTGAAAGAAAAGATACTGCAAGTCAAGCGGTATATTCACAATGAACCGCTTGCGGACGAGACGCATCCTCTGGCAGGCTTGCGTGCCGCACCGGTCGTCGATGCGCCTGCCGAGCTCTACGTACTTGGAGCCAGCGTGGATAGCGCGGCGATGGCCGCCGAGTTAGGACTGCCTTATGTATTTTCTCTGTTCATTAACGGCAACACGGAGGTGGCGCAGGAGGCCTTCCGCGTGTATCGCGAACAATTCGACCGTTCCGGCGGTTCCGAGCCTTACGTGGCATTGGCAGCGGCGCTCATCGTGGCGGAGACGGAGGAAGAGGCCAAGGAACTGACCAGCGAGCACAAACTCGTTAAAATTCACCTGGAAGGCGGCAAAACGCTGACGGTCGGTTCGATTGAACAAGCGGAACAGTTTGGCGAGCAATCGAATGAAAAATACCGGATCGAGGTGCTTGAACCAAGCACGATCAAGGGCAACAAGGAGAGCGTAGGCCGGGTTGTGGCCAAGCTGCAGCGGGATTTTGCCTTTGATGAACTGATCGTAACAACGGCAACCCGCGATTTCGGCAAAAGACTGCGTTCCTTCGAGCTGCTGCGCGAGGCGTTGGTAGAGCAAGGGCTGGATGCATTTGAGGCAGAGCATGAAGCTATCCAGACCGTTGTCGGCTAACCTCTGTTGTGCCAAAATTAAATTACCGCGAATCGGGCCACGACCAGAGAAGTTGCAGCTTTGATGGCGAAATGACGTGTTTCATAACGATTTGATGGATCGGAAATTGAACCAAGGGGGCCATTTCATGAAAAGCGAATTGGAGCAGCGAGAGGCGCAGGATTCGCAGGATGCGCCTAAAGAACCAACATCCTTATCGGATATGGCGGATCGCGGCCAGGATCTTTCTTTCGCGGAACGATTGACGGCTATCCGTCGTCATTTGCATCGTCATCCGGAATTGTCGGGCGAGGAATGGGAAACGACGGAATCCATCCGGGGCTGGCTGGAGGAACAAGGTATTCGCATTGCCGAGGAATACTCGCTTCGCACCGGACTGGTTGCCGAAATCGGGGAAGGCGAAGGTCCGGTTGTTGCGTTAAGGGCCGACATTGATGCACTGCCGATCCAGGAAGAAACGAAACTGGAGTATGCGTCACAGGTTTCCGGAAAGATGCATGCCTGCGGACATGACGCTCATACGGCCATACTGATCGGCGCTGCCGAATTGTTAAAACAGCGCGAATCGCGGCTGCCGGGCAGGGTTCGCCTTCTGTTCCAGCCTTCGGAAGAAAAAGCGACGGGGGCCAAACAAGTGATTCAAACCGGTGCGCTGCAGGATGTTCAAGCCATCTTCGGTCTGCATAACAAACCTGACTTGCAGGTAGGCAGCGTTGGCATCCGCGAAGGTGCACTCATGGCCGCCGCGGACGGCTTTGTTGTTAAGGTGCAGGGCAAAGGAAGCCACGCGGCCGTACCTGAGGCAGGCATTGATCCGATCGTGGTGGCATCCCATATCGTCACGGCCTTGCAGTCCATCGTGAGCCGAAATGTCGGAGCACAGGAAAGCGCCGTGATCAGCGTGACCAAAATCCATAGCGGCACGGCCTGGAACGTCATTCCGGAGGAAGCGGTGCTCGACGGCACGGTTCGTACGTTTGAAGAGAAGGTGCGGGCACGCATCAGGGAGCGCTTCAACCAGGTGGTGGCTGGCGTAGCCGCGGCATACGGCACCACCGCCACGGTCCGTTGGATTCAGGGACCTCCTGCCGTGGTCAATGACCCTTCGCTTGCAGCCTTGGCGGAACAGACCGCCGCAGCTGTAGGATTGAATGGCGTCAGGCCGCTGCCGTCACCGGCAGGCGAGGATTTTTCTTTTTATCAAAGGGAGGTTCCGGGCCTGTTTCTTTTCTTAGGTACTTCCGGGTCGCACGAATGGCATCATCCTGCTTTTGATTTGGATGAACGGGCGCTGCCGCTGGGGGCTGAACTGCTTGCATCTCTCGCGGAGAACGCACTGAGACAAGCACGGAAAGCACACTTCGGAAATGAAAAATAAATGAAGCAAGGGCTGGCACATTGGTGTCAGTCTTTTTTTGTGTGTACAACATAGATTGAATTACATATAATGATAGAAAATATGACAGGGAAATAAAGGGATTCTCCGATAGTGTGAAAATTACTGTCTTAATAGCTTTGATTGCGGTTTTAAGAGAAGCAGAAGGAAGGATTGACCATTCATTGAAAAACAAAAAGCGAGTGTTGTGTAAAAAATGGTTGTTATTGACGCTAACGGTGCTTGCCTCGGCAATGATATTGTCTTCATGCAGCGCAAAGGCAGGTGGCGGGTCTGGTGAAGGAACCTCCGCGGGCTCAGCATCCCAAAGTGAATCTGCGGTTAAAAAGATGACGTTGTTGTTCCATTTCAAGAGCAGTATGCTTGACCCTTCCAATGACCTTGTGGCGGTACGGGCAGGAATTACGGAAACCCTTGTCAGGTTAGACGAGAATCTGGCCGTTCAGCCTTGGCTTGCCACCCGATGGGATGTACAAGGAGATGATACATGGATCTTTGAGATCAGGGACGGCGTGACCTTCCAGGACGGCGCCCCGCTCAATGCGGCGGCGGTCCAAGCTTCGCTGGAGCGTGCCGTTAGCGTGAATGGGGCATTGAAAAATGCACTCAATATCAAAAGCATGCAGGCTCAAGGGCAGCAGTTGACCATTGTGACCAACAAACCGAATCCTGCCCTCGTATCGGAGCTGATCAACCCTTATGCTTCGATCATTAACGTTGAAGCGGAAAAAGCAATGGGTATGAAAAATTTCAATCTGGCGCCCGTGGGTACGGGCCCCTTTAAGGTAACGAGCTTTTCGCCAGGTATCCAAATTCAATTGGAACGTTATGACGGGTATTGGGATGGCGCTTCCCCGCTGCAGCAGGTCGATTTCAAATTCAACGAGGATGGTAACGTGCGATCATTGGCGCTGCAATCGGGCGAGGTCGACATTGCCACGCAGTTGCCTGCTGAATCCGTGGAACCGATCGAGCAGTCTTCCGATTTGCATGTGGAATCACTTCCGGGATTGCGCGTGCACTTCCTGTTGTTTAATCCGGCCGGAGAGGCAACGAAGGAATTGAAAGTAAGACAAGCTCTGAATTTGCTGCTGGATCGCCAAAGCATTGCGAATGACGTCATGTTGGGGTATGCCGCTCCAGCCAACGGTCCGTTTAATGCGAACCTTCCGTTCGGCAGCACAGATCCCGTTCAACCGGAAAACGTCGAGCAGGCCAAAGCGCTGTTGCAGGAGGCCGGTTATGTGCTCGAGAACGGGAAAATGGTGAAAGACGGACAACCGTTGACGCTGGAATTGTTGACGTACAAGGCACGTCCGGAGCTGCCGCTTATTGCCCAGGTGTTGCAATCTGAAGCGCAGAAAGCCGGTGTAACGATCAACATCCGAACGGTGGAGAATGTAGACACGGCCATCCGTGACAATAACAACTGGGATATCGTGACGTACAGCAATCTGTCCGCGCCTCGCGGCGATGGTGGATATTTCCTTAATTCGGCATTGATGCCCGGCGGGGCACTGAACGCTGCCGATATCGAGATCGATGAGCTGTCGGGCGCGGTTAACACGTTGAATGCCGCAAGCAATATGAACGAGCGAATCCGTCTGACGCAGGAAGCGGTGGAAATTTCCAAGCAGTACATGCCGCATGCTTATATCGTTTATCCGAATATCATCGTGGGTATGAGCGACCGTGTCACAGGCTGGAAACCGGGCGCCGAGGACTACTACTTTATGACGAATAAGATGGACGTGAACTGACGTGTTGAAATGGATAGGGCGACGGCTGACTCAACTGGTCATCGTGTTGTTTGTTTTATCGATTGTCGTTTTTGTGCTGATGAAGCTTGCTCCCGGCGATCCGGTGATGAGTTTGCTGCGAGCGGATGAAATGCAGGCAACCCGGGCACAGGCAGAGGCGCTGCGCGAGGAGCTTGGTTTCAACCGGCCTTTGGCCGTTCAATACTGGAGCTGGATGACGAATGTGATGACGCTTGACTTGGGCGATTCGCTGTTGAAGAACAAACCGGTCCTTGACGAATTGCTTGATCGTTTGCCAGCCACGTTACAGCTTGCGATAGGCGGCATAACCGTGATGGTGCTGATTTCCGTCCCGCTGGGTTTGCTGGCTGCGCGTTTTCCGGGAAGATTGCCTGATCATTTTGGCAAAATGTTTGCTTTGCTGGGGGCATCCATGCCGACGTTCTGGATCGGTCTGATTCTGATCTACCTGTTTTCAACCAAAATGCACTGGCTGCCCACGATGGGCAAGGGCGAATTTAAACATCTGGTGCTGCCATCCATTACGCTTGGTTTCGGTCTGGCGGCGGTCCACACACAGCTGCTCAAAACCGGCATGCTTGAAAGTTTGTCCACGGAATACGTCCGTTCTGCAAGAGCGCGAGGCATCGGCGAATTCAAAATCGTCCTGCAATATGCGCTGCGTGCGGCGTGTATCCCGGTGCTGACGGTGTTTGGCATGACCTTTGGCAGTTTGATTGCCGGCTCGGTCGTTGTTGAAACGCTGTTCTCCTGGCCCGGATTGGGCAGCATGGCGGTGGAGGCTATTTTCCAGCGAGATTATCCGCTCATACAAGGATATCTCATGATGACAGGTGCGTTTACCATTTTGGTGAATCTGCTCGTAGACCTGCTCTATGGCTGGATCGACCCGAGAATTCGTTTGCGCAAAGGGGGAGTCTCCTCGTGAGAATGGCTACAGCTCGTGGGAAGAGCTCTCTGAGTTCTGGCAAATCTCCTTCTTTCAAAAGGCTGCTGCGCAGACCAGGCATCGTGGCTGGTTCGTCCATACTTGTGTTGATGATATTGCTGATTGTGTTCGGACCGTTGTTTGTTCGGAATGACCCCGATCTGGTCAATATGTCGATCAGACTGCAGGGGCCCAGCCTGGCATATCCCTTCGGTACGGATCAGCTGGGCAGATGCTTGTTCTCCCGTTTAGTAGAGGGTGCGGGTTCGACTCTTGGCATTTCGTCGATGGTCATCGTTATGGTCATGTTGATCGGCATTCCGCTGGGTTTGCTTTCGGGATACATTGGCGGCAAGGTGGATACGTTCCTTATGCGCATTGTGGATGGGCTTAGCGTGCTGCCTGATTTTCTGTTGGTCATTGCCATCTCCGGCTTTTTGGGGCCAAGCATGGAAAACATGGTGGTGTCCATCGTATTGATCAACTGGCTTGGATATGCGCGCATTGTACGTGGGATCGTGCTGTCCGAGCGGGAAAAAGACTACATTACGGCGGCTGAGGTCGCCGGTGGAAACACATGGACCGTCCTGTGGCGACACTTATTGCCCGCAGTTCTCCCTCCGGTGCTCGTCTATGCCGCACTCGATATCGGCAAAACGATTTTGGTCATCTCGTCCCTGTCCTATCTTGGACTGGGGGCACAGCCGCCCTCCCCTGAATGGGGAGCGATGCTGAACGATGGCCGGCCGTTTTTCCAAACCCAACCGGAACTTATGATTTATCCCGGACTGGCCATTATGCTGGTGGTCATTGCTTTTAATTTGATCGGGGAAGGTCTGAGGGAGGGGTTAGACGTTCGTGGCAAACAAGGATGACTTTGATCATGAATTGGTTAAGTTGAGGTGATACTCATGGATTCAGGCACGGTGCCCATTTTAAGCGTACGGAATTTATCCGTTCGTTCGGCTGACGGGGGGCGGATGATCTTGAAGGACGTTTCTTTTGACATTCGTTCCAGAGAAATATTGGCGCTGGTTGGCGAGAGCGGAAGCGGAAAGAGCATGACGGCCAATGCCATTATTAGTCTGATGCCGCCGGGAATAAAGGTCGTTCAGGGACAACTGATTTTTCAAGGGCAGGACCTGTTGCAGCAGCATGCCAAACAGCGCAGGAAACTGGCGGGCCGATCCATCGGTTACGTATTCCAGGATTATCGGGGCAGCTTCGCTCCGTTCAGAACGATCGGCAGCCAGCTGATGGATGCGATTCGTGCTCACCGAGCATTCACGCGCAAAGCATGCAAAAAAATGGTGTTGGAGCATCTGGACAAGGTAGGTTTGCCGGCAGAACGAATCTTTTCCAGTTATTCCTTTCAGCTGAGTGGGGGGCAATTGCAGCGTGCAGCGCTTTCGGCGGTGTTGATGCTGGAGCCGGAGCTGCTGATCGCGGATGAACCAACGACGGCATTGGATGTCATTAGCGGAGAGACCGTGCTTGATCTGATGCAGGACATTCAAGGGCAGACAGGATGCGCCATTTTGCTCATTTCCCATGATTTGCAGATGGTCCTTAAACGTGCCAACCATGTTACCGTAATGAAGGAGGGGCAGATCGTTGAACAGAACACGGCATCGGATATTCGCATGAAAGCGAAGCATCCATATACGTTGAAACTGTTGGACAGCTGCCCAAAAATGCCGGTAAAGGATGATGTGGAGGAGGATAAGTCCGATGGTGATGCTGAGGAGCAGGAGCGTGGAGATACTGTAGAACGTTCGGATCGGGAGTTGGTGAAGCATGGTTAGCTCTGTTCGTTTAGGTGAGCGCTTAGCGGTTCAGGATTTTTCGCGGCCTGTACTGGCCGAGCTTCGGGGCGTGTGCAAAAGCTACCGCCATGCCGGAAACTTGGTGACAGCACTGCAGGATGTTTCTTTGCAGATTAGGCAGGGCGAGTGTTTGGGGGTTGTTGGCGAGAGCGGCAGCGGCAAAAGCACGATTGGGCGCATCCTGCTCTGTCTGGAACGTCCGGATGAAGGCGAGGTCGTCTTTGGTGGCACATCTTTGGTTGGTTTGAAAGGAAAAGCGCTTCGACAAATGCGGAAAAATATGCAAGTCGTGTTTCAAGATCCCTCATCGTCGTTAAGCCCGCGGCTTCCCGTATGGCGTTCGGTCATTGAGCCGCTGGACAACTTTCCGGAGATCGTTCCACCGTTTTTGAGCGAAGCTCGGGGTTCACGCCGGGCATGTGCCGGGCAACTGTTCGATATGGTCGGGCTTTCAACAGAGTACCTGGACCGTTACCCGCATGAATTGAGCGGCGGACAGAAGCAGCGGGTGGCGATTGCGCGCGGCATTGCGCTGAATCCCCGACTGCTGATCTGCGATGAACCGACGTCCAGCTTGGACGTGACGGTGCAGGCCGAAATTTTGCGTATGCTGAAGGGGCTCGGCCGGGAACTGGGCATCAGTTACTTGTTTATATCGCATGACATTGCTTCGGTAGCCTCTATTAGCCATCGCATCTTGGTGATGAAGAAAGGGCGACGTGTTGACCTGTTTGAAACTGAACGGATTTATGATGCAGAACGCCATGATTATACCCGCCTACTTGTTTCCAAAGTCAAATGATTGTATCGTTGGATGAAGCCGAGGATGAGAAGCTCTCGGTTTCATCAAGATGGGGTCGGGATTTGAAAGAGAGAAAGTAGGGCGCACTGTTGAATAGAGCTGCACAGCAATCTGAAAAACTGAATCCGGGTTCCTTATCGTTTATCCGGTTTTATATATTGGCTTTTTTGTTTTTTGCCGCCAATTCGGCATTGACGATCATTCTTCCGCTCCGCAGCGAAGCTGCTGGCTTGAGCCAGTCCGAAATCGGTCTGATGATGGGCGCGTACATGTTCACCTGCATGCTGCTGCGTCCTTTCGCAGCCCAGCTTCTTGGACGCTGCGGGCCGCTTCGCGTCATGAAGGGGCTGCTTGTTTTGCATGCAGCGACGCTGCTGCTGTTCATGGTGGGCGGCGTGGAGAGTTACCTGTGGCTGCGGGCGTTGCAGGGCGTGGCTACGGCCTTTTTTTCGATGACGATGCAGGCGGGGATCGTGGAGAGGCTGGAGGACAAGGATCGGGCGCAAGGATTGTCAATGTACACATTGTTTACGATGGTTCCTTCGCTGGTCATTCCCGTGCTGGCGATCCAAATCTGGGAACAGGCAAGCGGCTTCTGGTTTGTGCTGATGCTTGCTGCTCTGGCCGGATTACCGCTATTGTTCGGATTTCGTCTGGATTTGCCGGAGAGCACGGTGCAAAACAAATCGTATACGCTAACGGATATGTTCCGTTCCCTTGGCGGCGTTTGGAGGAGCACTCCTTTGCTGGTGAGCACGGTGGTCATGCTGTTTGCTTCGTGCGTGTTCGGCGCGACTGCGACCTTTTTGCCTTTGTACATGGTAGCGAACGGTGGGGCTAGTGCAGGGTTGTTCTTGACCCTCCAGGGACTGGTGGTGATTGTCTGCCGCTTCGTGCTGCGTAAAAAAATCCCTTCGGACGGCAGTTGGAATACGTGGCTGATGGCCGGATTGTTGCTGTCTGCCGCGCTGGGCACCCAGCTGCTATCGATGATGGAAATGATCGGCCCGTTGGTTTATTTGTCTGCGGTGTGCAGCGGGTTTGCGGTGGCGCTGCTTTATCCGACGCTCACGACGTTTCTATCATTTGTGCTTCCGGCAGAATCAAGATACGTGCTTATGGGCATTTTCATGTCCTCGTACGACCTTGGATTCTCATTAGGCGGGCTTGTTATGGGAGTGATTGTGCAGGCTGCGTCATATTCCGCGATGTTTATGATTTGTACGTTGCTGTCGGTGTTGGCAGTGATTCCGGTTGTCGTTTGCAGGAAGCGGATGGAGGCGGCGAAAGCGTCGTTTTAATGGGTTGAGTCATTGATATGGGACGATTTAGATGAAATATTTTCCTGTTGCCCTCTGTTCAAAGACCGAGAAATCAGTTATGCTTGATTGCAAGCATGAAATATGATCGACGACGACCTTAAAGCATAAGGCTATGAATCTGCGGATTCGTGGCCTTTTTTTTGTTGTTTGACAGGAGGTGAGGTAGGTCTTTAGGAGGAGGAGGTGCGTTTTTAGTCGGATGGAATTAATGAAAAATAATCCCAATCTCCCATGTTGCATGGTAGAATATAGGTGATTCTGACAAAATTAGATTTTTCGAATGGTGAGGACAGCTTGGTGGAGTAAGTGGAGCAAGGGAATATGTCTGCTTTCAGGTACATAGGAACATGCAGCAATATAGAAACAGGCTGAGGGCAGACGAGGAAGTAAAGCATGGAGTTAGCAAAAATGAGTCAAGACGCTTCGGGTATCGATTCGAAAAATTCAATTGAAGGAGAGTGCATGTCATGAAAAAGAGGTTGTTTTCCGGATTGATGGCATTATCTTTGTTAGCTGGCGTTATGGGAACGGGTGGGTCCTCTTCGGAGGCTGCTTCCTCGGTAAAATTTAAAGATGTGCCGGCAACGCATTGGGCATCGGAAGCCATTAATGCTGCAGTGGAACAGGGATATTTAAAAGGATACACCGATGGAACGTTTAAACCCGGTTCGCCTGTAACGAAGGCAGAAATGGCAAGCATTTTGGGAAGGCTGAGGGACCAGCCGAACTCGGCAATCCATCAAACCAATACATTTACAGACATTCCCGCATGGGCGAAAGACGGGGTGGACTCGGCTATTCAAAAAGGGTTCATTGATCCATCCGATTACAAAGGAAAACTGGATGCCGGTGCTTCCCTTAAAAGAGGGGAAATGGCAGTTTGGCTTACTCAAGGTTTGGCAACTGTTGATGCCGATTACAAGCAAGCGCTGTCTGACGTTACCAATACCGTTGTACCAGCTAAAGAATATTTTACAGGTAAACTCGCGGCTTCCGAAAAAAATGCGGTGGCAGTAGCGATGGGCACGGGGCTGATGAGCGTTGCGAATGATAAAATGTTCGGAACTGATCGCACAACCACACGCGCAGAGGTAGCCGTCCTCATTGAACGCTATTCTTCGGTGGCAAAGGCGAAGCCGTCCGATTTTAAAGGTTTGAATGAGTTGCGCCAGGTAGGTTTAACGGGCACGAACTTGAGTATTATTACGAGTGTTTTTAAAAAAACACCTCAGAACCAAGTTCTTTTACCAAGTAATTTGAAGTATGAAGTTGCTGTGACTGATGACTTTTCCAAGGTAAGAAATAAGATAATTGTGACGGACACCAACTATGCTGATCTTAAAGTGTTGAATTGGATCATTGTTGATACAAGTGTTGCTAGCAATAATCGAAGTGTTTATTATCCTGTTTTTGTAGATGAAGGTGTTAAGCTTCAAAACGGTAAATACCTCTCTTTCGTTGAGTTTAATCTGAATATTAAATCTTCATCTATGAATCAGCTTCAGGCAGGGAGTTTGCTGAGCTCGGCAACATTCAATCCTTTGACTTCACCTAGTTCAAAAGCATTCTTGTCATATGGTGCTCCAAAAACAGGGGATTACACCGAAAATAGGGGTGTTTTTGCAATTGATAATCCTATTTATTGGGCGCAAGGGTTACTACATTTCAATCAATCTATGATAAGAGCTGTAACATTAGAAACCAAAGAAGGAACCGTATTTAGTGTTATTGAGACAAGATAAGGGAGGAGTTGTAATTGAGGTTCAAATCCCTCACGGTTAAACTGTTGTTTCCGATTTTAATATTTAGTTTATTATTTAAACCGTATTCAGTACAAGCTGGTGGAGGGCCAGGCATTAAACCTGACATAAAACCTCAATACATGGTCCCCGATACTCCAGCAAAATTACAGAAAAAAGTCATACCCGTTGAAGGAGAGAAAAAGACAAATATAGGAATATATATATATCAACTTGATAATTTGAAATGGAGAGTTGACGGTGAATGCAATAATACGATACTGAATAATGATGCCTCTAATGATTTTCCGGTATCATCAACAGTTTGTATCAATTTAGATCTAGATAGAGAAGAGTATAAACCAACAACTTACTTTGATAAAAATAATAACCCATACCCCATGTCAGAATTAACCGACATATCTCTATTACCACATTACATGGACGATAACGATTACTATGATCCTGATTTAAACATGCCTAAGCTAGTATCTGTAGATTCATTTAACGGTAGGAGGGCAATTTTCACCATGAAAATAGGTGGAGTAATCCTTCCCACTGATGCTAGGCCATATAATCCTCCAAAATGGTCAGCAGACTACATCTTTAATACGGATTTGTATTGGAAAGGGTTAATTGAGGTCACCAAAGAAATAAACCTTACTAATGGTGGGTCTCTTAACAAGAATGATACAAAACAACTGAATGCAACAGTAAAGACCAAAACCGGCGATGGCAGTTTTGGCCCAGAAACGAATGTAAACAGTGGAAATGGAGATATCACATGGACTTCCTCCAATCCAACTGTGGCTACTGTTAGCAGTTCAGGGGTTGTTCATGCCTTAACCGAAGGAACGACGACGATTACGGTATTATGGGTAAAAGATGGCTATCATTTGACAACCTCAACAAATATTGTGGTCGGACAAGGTACTGATGACGGAGGTGACAATCCAGGCGGGGGCGACGTGGTGTGTGCTCCCACCATCGGTCCGCCTTCTGCGGGCACAACGATGATCATGAGCGATCTCGATCCCAATGCGACGGGAGTCATTCGCGCGGACCAGCGGGATGCGGAGAAATTCGATGTGACGAAGGGAATCCCGACCTCGGAATCGCTCTATACCAATGCGTTGACGGATAATTACCTGTTTAAGCAAGCCTGGGCAAAAATGAGCGGAAAAGTGACCTACAATTGCAGTGGTTCCATTACGTATGAGAGAGAATGGACGGTTCCAGGTCCGGAAGTATGTGATGAAGAGGGCAACTGTACGGATGGAGACCCTGTACCGGAGCGGGATACCGTTACGAAATCGTACCAATTTCAAATGACCCGCGACTACTCGTACTGGAAAATCAACAATCTGGAAGTGTACAAACTCGCCAAAGCAACGATGAGCAATTATGCGCTGCCTGGCGGCACGGTCACGATGATGCCAGCGGGGTACACCGCACCAACGCTGGAATCGAGACATGAAGAAGCCGTCGATCGCCACGTGCGTCCTGGGCAAACGGCAGCAATATCGTATACACCGCCCAAATTAACCGGGGGACTCAACGCTCCACCTGATGTTCGTGATGACACCGAACTGCTTAAGGGGATGGCCGAGACCAATACACCGCAAAGCAAAGTGAATAATGATCTGGTCAAGTTTAACAACCAGACGATCATGGATGGGGCCGAATATACGAAAGATGGACCGAACCCATCGAATATTCCGAATCCAACAAAGGTTGGGCGGGATGTACTATACAAACCTGGAAACATGATCAGCAGCACGCTGCTGAACAGAGAAAACACGGGCAGTTCCGGAAACGTTTCTTATGAATTGCTTCCAGGCAATGTGAATGGAGGGGCCAATCAAGAGCATCCGATTCAGGGGATTAATACGGTAACGGTGCATACACCGACCGTTATGTATTCCGATGCTTCCGATGACCGGGAGCACAATCAGAGAACGACGCCGGATTATGCACGCAGAGCTTTTATTCTGGACCGGCCTTTTACCGTATCGCTGCCCACCAATGGACAGCATCGCAATATTCCCGGCTACGGGGACAGAGATTATGCAAAGTATATCAAGCGCAAACAGGTGTTATTCCCGTTTGACGTGTATACGGCGAATAAAGTCACGTTTTATCCGGCAAGTACGTGGATCGATATTCCGGTTTCACAGACGGAGACCACCTTTTATTTGCCGACCTGGGTGGATGAGGGGGATTATTCGGTTTCTTATCGCTCATTTGCAGAGAACTCGCCCGAATCAGGCTTTACTTACGAGGACAAGGCAAATTTGGGTTTGGTTAACCATGTCGCCGTGAATACAGTGCCTGTGCAAGTGATTGGTCGAGTGTATGATTTTAAAATAACGGATATTGCCGATTATTATTGGGAAAATGTATTTCGGAAACAAATCGGACGTCCTGAAACAACGGGAAATAACTATTGGGTGGGTCCCTTCGGTATTGATGGCGATCCGCGTGGGAACCTGACGCCTTATATGCTGCCAATCCGTCCAGGGAGTCATCCGGTGCAGGGCTTTGGCAACGTAGCGGTAAAAACGGGTTACCTTTTCCGGTTCGACTTGAAAACCAAAGGCAACATGTTTGGAGGGCAGGATGGCATCCGAATCACGCCGAGCTTCTACGTTGTGAGCCGGGACGGCAAGTCGAGGCAAGAGGTGGACTTGTATTACCATCGCGGGCAGGAGCGTTTAATTCGGATCGGTTCCGAACAGGACCTGGAGAAACGGTACGTCGTGCTTAACGAACGGCTGCGCAATGTCCCTGGAAGCGAGCTTGGGGATACGGCCCGCTATCGATATGCCAACGAACTCACGGCCGAGGAACGAGGGCGGAGGACGTTGGTCGAGTATATGGTCCAGCAAACCGAACAAGAATCGCGGCGAAAGACGTGGGTCGGCCGTTACGACTGGATGATACTGCCTGACTCCATCCGGACGTTGATCGGGCCCAAGACAGATCTGCCAGCCAGCGTAAATGCCGACCGGGCCTTAGCCTCTGTCCAGCGTTGGTATGGAGAGTACAGCCTGCCGGCCGATGTATATGCCGTTCCCAAAGGCACCGATCTGGAGGCCGTTGCGAGACAGCAGTCATTGGATGAAAAGTCGCCCGTGTTTCTGCGAGACGGGTATATCGTGGTTAATTTTAATATCGAGACATTGCGTAACGGCAATGTGAACGAGCCTTATTTGCAATATATCCACGCTCCGCTGATGAATCAGTGGAAGTTGGAGGGTTTTGATACACGCCCTTTGAACGGCCAAGGAAACACATGGCCTTTGATGGATGGGGATGTGGTCTTTTACGATGCGGGTCGATCCAGCCGGGACGATTTTCAGTCACAGGTACCGCATTAAAGATGTAGCGTGGTAGGAAAAGTGAGCCAAAGAGCCATGAATCGGCCGATTCATGGCTCTTCTCACAACATTTTTATGGAATGTTGCCCGCACGTTTACATGAAAAAGGGATTTGACATCTTAAAGCAAGCAGAGTATAGTCATTGTTGTTAATCGTAATAATTACTATTAAATAAAAAAAGATAAAACAATTCATTACTCGTTTCAAAAGGAGAAGAATTTCATGGTACAAAAACAAGTCCCGGTAACGGTTCTTAGCGGTTACCTCGGATCAGGCAAAACAACGGTCCTCAATCATGTGTTGCATAATCGGCAAGGGCTTAAAGTAGCCGTCATCGTCAACGACATGAGCGAGGTCAATATCGATGCGGCGCTGGTAAAGGGAGAAGCAGCCTTGTCCCGTACGGAAGAAAAGCTGGTTGAGCTGTCGAACGGCTGCATCTGCTGCACCCTGCGCAACGATTTGATGCAGGAGATCGAAAAGTTGGTCAATGAGGGTGATTTCGATTATATCCTGATTGAGTCGACCGGGATTAGCGAACCGGTACCTGTGGCGCAGACGTTCACTTATGCGGATGAGGAAACCGGCATCGACCTGACAGGGCTGGCGCGACTGGACTGTCTGGTGACGGTAGTGGATGCCCACCGTTTCTGGCATGACTTTGCCTCGGGCGAAAGCTTGCTGGACCGGGATCAAGCAACGGATGAAGGCGATACCCGCGATGTGGTGGATCTGCTGATCGATCAGATCGAGACTTGCGATGTACTTCTGCTAAACAAATGTGATCTGGTGGACGAGGCCGAATTGCTGAAGCTGGAACATGTTATCCGAAAATTGCAGCCCAATGCCAAATTGATCCGTACCGTGAAGGGGCAGATCGACCCGTCCAAAATTTTGAATACCGGTTTGTTCGATTTTGAAAAAGCAAGCCTGTCGGCCGGTTGGATCCAGGAGCTGGCACGGGAATCCCACACGCCGGAAACCGAAGAATACGGCATCAGCTCTTTTGTGTACCGTCGCCGCAAACCGTTCCATCCGGCTCGTTTGGCCGCATTCATGAGCCATTGGCCGGAAGAAGTGGTACGAGCCAAAGGGTTGGTGTGGCTCGCCGCACAGGGAGATCTCGCCGCAAGCCTCAGTCAAGCCGGGCCATCCATTCAATTCGGACCGGCAGGGTACTGGACGGCGGCTTTGCCCGAAGCGGACAGGGAAGCCATTTTGCAGACCGAACCGGAGATCATGGAGCAGTGGCATGCCGAGTGGGGAGACCGCCAAACCGAACTGGTCATGATCGGCATCGAGATGGAACGTGCGCAGATCGAAGAAGAGTTGGACCAATGTTTGTTGAACGACGAAGAAATGCAGGCGGACTGGGCACGGTTTGATAATCCGCTGCCATGGCCGATCGAAGCCGCGCAGCCCCTGTTGCAATAAAACCATGCATATAAACTGCAAAAAACATACACACGTCAACGGAGAGGCAGAACCAATCTGGAGAAGCGAAGCGTTCGCCAAAAGCTTTCTGAAAGAAAGCTGCATCGGAAGCATAGGCTTATCACCGGACTTTCTCCTTTAAAAAGGGGAAACAAAAAATCTGGGAATAACAGGCGATCGGAAGAAGGTACTGCACTTGCATTGGCCTTGTGTGATTGATAGTGCGGTTTAAATATAACAGAAAGGAATGTACAACCATGGCCAAAAAATCGAAAATCGTCCGTGAACAAAAACGACAGGCAACCGTTGCCAAATACGCTGAACTCCGCCGGGAGCTGAAGGAAAAAGGAGATTATGAAGCACTGCAAAAATTGCCCCGCAACGCTTCTCCGACCCGGTTGAAAAACCGCTGCGAGCTGACCGGCAGACCGAGAGGATATCTGCGCAAATTCAAAGTATCCCGGATTGCGTTTCGCGAGCTTGCCCACAAAGGGCAAATTCCCGGGGTAACCAAATCGAGCTGGTGAGGCCATGTTTTGTTAAAGCCTGTTCATGTATGAAACGGGCAGCGAGGAACGTGCGATGAGATGAAGCATATGTTGCAACCTAAAAACGATCATGAATCGTTAAAATTTGGACTGCTGCGGGAGATGAGACCAAACGTGGATGACTTCACCCTCTACAATATCCAGGCACTATTGAACGGGTACATTGACGCCAAAATTCCCGCATCGCTTCGAACGATGGTCAAGCTGACATACGAGCTCAACAATGACGAATTGATTCTGACGGAAGAACGTCCCGTAGACAGGCAGACCCCTTGGGAGAAACAGCATATTGCACGCTTTTGTTGGGAATCGGAGCAGTGGAAGGTGTATGCGCCTGCGGAAGGCGGGTGCACATGGCATACGGTAGATGGAATTGGACCCCAAGCCTGCTTCGAGGATTTGCTTGAACAAGTGGAGCGGGATGAAGCAGGCCTGTTTTGGCGATAACAATAGAGCCCTGCGAATTTGCAATGACGGCGGGAAGACGCTGGATGGCGACAAATGTTACGACATCATGATGCCCGCAAAGAAGAAAACGCCGCGCAGCGAGAAGCTGCAGCGGCGTTTTTTGCATGTTTGGAGGCGAGCAGGGGACCAAACTTCCAGACGGACGGTTCTTGCTCCAATCATCCGAGCCATAGTATGGGTTCGAGATGAAGCATAAGAAAGATCACGTGGCTTCCGTTTGCCTCGCCGCCCTATGCTTCAAATAAAATTTCGCCGGTCCGGGAGACGTCGTAACCTTCAAAGGCCTGAAGTTCCTGCCTGAATTCCGGGGACTGCAGGATGCGGAGCACCGATTCCGTCCAGGCTTCGTTACCTTTCGTGTTGAGCATGACGAGATCGTATCGTTCCCGCACCAATGGGACGAAGTCGACCCCGCTTACGATCCGCGCAGCCTTCTCGATGCCGACTCCGACATCGGCTTCGCCGGAGCTTACTTTGGCCGCTACGCCCATATGGCTGGTTTCTTCCTGGTCGTAGCCCCAGAGGTTGGAGGCGGGGATGCCGTGCAAACGAAGCTGCTCATCGAGCAGAACCCTGGCCCCGGAGCCTTTTTCCCGGTTAGCGAGCCTGAGCCCCTGCTGTTCAAGGTCTGTCCAGTTCCGGAGCCCTCGGGGATTGCCGCGCTGCACGTACAAGCCGGCAGGCCGTGACAACAGGTTTACCACGACGTAAGACCTGCCGGTCAAAATTTTGCGGATATAAGGCAAGTTGTACTCCCCCGTATCTCCGTCGAGCAAATGGGTGCTGACCAGATCGGATTCTCCCCGATACATCGAGACGAGACCGTCCAGACTGCCCATAAAGGAGCGCAAGGGACGAAGGTTTCCGGTGTGTTTCTCCATATGCCGCATGAGAATGTCCAAGCTAACGTCCTGTCCTGTTATGACAAGATGCCTTGCCGCTCCCGCCCCGGGCAAATGACCCTGCTCCGGGCGGGAAGGGGCAAGTGGCGCCGAAAACGCTAAGTCCCCGGATGCCGCCGCCGCAGGATGGGCAGCAATCTCGGCATGTTCGTGAATGAGCCTCGAAGCGGACGGGGCTGCAGCTCCGGTGTCCTGTCCCCGTTGCCCCGGAGATTGCAGCTGTTTGGCGCGACGTTTATAGGCTTCCAGGTCCGTGGCATCGACACGCATCTGTTTGCCGACGCGGTAGGCGACCAGTTCCCCTTTTTTAATCAGATCGTATACGGTCAATTTGGATATTTTCAACAGCTTGGAGATTTCCTCCGTGGTATAGGACTGCTCCTCTGTCATGGTGAAGCGCCTCCTTCAAAAAGGTACATGTATGTCATCTATGGTTCGTTGCTGCGATTCCGCTTCCGGTTGGGGCGTGTTCAATTTACCGTGCCTCTTGTACTATACCATTCCTGCCGGGCGCGATAAACCAAAAGGGGCGCAGCGAGCCATAAAGAAAGCCAAAAATAGGGCAAGTGTGTTTTATGTCACCTTTTCATTTGATCGATCTTATGTATAATGAATTATAATTAATTATAACTAGTTATAACGAAACATAACATTGGGGGAGACCGAATGAAAAAGAAATTGGGTTACATACTGGGAAGCATGACATTGGGACTGGCGTTGGTGCTGAGCGGCTGCGGAGCAAACAGCAATGCTGCAGAATCGGCCACCACGGGTGACCAAGCGGCTTCGACGACGGCAACGACTGGCGATAACGCTTCTGCAGGCAGTACGGAGCCTCAGGAAAAAGTAACATTGACCATCTCGGCGGCGGCAAGTCTTACGGATGCCATGGGCGAGATTGAAAAAGGATTTGAGAGCGAAAATCCAAACATCGATTTAAGCTTTAATTTCGGAGCATCCGGAGCGCTGCAGCAGCAAATTGAACAAGGAGCGCCGGCCGATGTGTTCGTGTCCGCTGCGACCAAAAACATGAACGCACTGGTCGATGAACAGCTGATCGCTTCGGCAGACCAGAAAAACCTGCTGCAAAACGCACTCGTTGCCATCGTGCCCGCAGATAGCCAAAACAACATCGCGAGCGAAAAGGATCTGACATCTGATGCGATCCGTACCGTAGCCATCGGCATTCCGGAAAGCGTGCCTGCGGGTACATATGCCAAGGAAGCCCTGATTTACTCCAAACTGTGGGACCAGTTGGAAAGCAAGCTGGTGCAGGGCAAGGATGTTAGACAGGTGCTGCAATATGTGGAGACAGGCAATGCCGATGCAGGCTTCGTGTACAAAACGGATGCTTTGACATCCGACCAGGTAAAGATTGCCTTTGAAGTGGACAAGGCCAGCTATACGCCAGCCAACTACCCGGCAGGTATTATCACAGCTACGAAGCATCGTGCGGAAGCCGAAAAATTCTATGCCTATTTGCAAACGCCCGAGGTGCTGGACGTGTTCACCAAATACGGTTTCTCCATCGCGGAATGAGCGGAACGACCATCGATTGGGGGGCATTCTGGCCTCCCGTTCGCTTATCGTTGCAGGTCGCGTTATTATCCAGCATCGTTGCAGCCGTTGTAGGCGTTGCCGTAGCCTGGTTCATGTCCCGCCGTTCGTTTCGGGGCAAAGTGTTGCTGGAGACGGCATTTATGCTCCCTTTGGTGCTGCCGCCAACGGTCGTCGGATTTTTGCTGCTGGTGCTGCTCGGACGCAAAAGCTTGCTCGGACGATGGATTGAAGCGATTTTCTCCGCTCCGGTCATTTTTACCTGGTGGGCTGCGGTCATCGCCTCGGTTGTGGTGGCTTTTCCTTTGGTCTATCAGACGATGAAGTCCGGTTTTGCGGGCATCGACCGCGATCTGGAGGATGCCGGGAGATCTATCGGTGCGAACGAGTGGCAAGTATTTCGATATATCTCGTTGCCACTCGCCGGGAGGGCGCTCATGACGGCCTTTATCCTGGGCTTTGCCCGGGCGCTTGGGGAGTTCGGAGCTACGTTAATGATTGCGGGAAACATTCCGGGCAAAACGCAAACGGTGCCTACCGCGATCTATGTAGCTGTGGATTCGGGAAATCAGCCCATGGCCTGGGCCTGGACGGGAGCCGTCATCGTCATTTCGTTTTTGATGCTGTTATGTACGAGGCAATCTCATCGAGACGGCTCTTGAACTGTGCAGACAGGTCTGAAAGGGTACGTTGCATCGAATCCAGAATAACCCGCGCAAGGATATGTCCTTGAGGCGGGTTATATGTTCATTGAAGGCTTCTATGCATCCGGCAAGCCCGCGATCCAATTGTGGCAAATCACCATCTGATTAAACAAAAAATTTACAACTTTTCTTCTGCAAACTATCGCCTAAACGAACCTTCATCCTGTAAAATAGAAGAGACTGACTCCAACCAAAGCACTGAACTAAGGAGAGACGACTATGAGAACGAAACCTGATTGCGGCGTATCATTGCAAATCGACGACTATCTGGATCTTTTGCATTTTGCCATCCAAATTCAGGATCAGGAATGGCAGCAGTCCCTTATCCATCAGCTCAAAATTTTTCAGCCCGGGGTGGAGCGGCAGGAATCGCCTGAAGATGAATTATGGACGAGATTTACGACAATCAACAGTCGACTGACTGGGTTGCTGGGCCAGCTCCCAGTGGCTCAATCGAATGATGAGCGGGAGAAATGGGAGGAACGGATCGGACTGCTGCAGGTGCAGCGGGAAGAGATCGCCCGCAAAATCAAATGGGCCAGTCGCAGATAGCATAGCATCATGAATGAAAGAAGCCGTTTCCCGGACGAGTCCAAGGGGAGCGGCTTTTTTGGCGAGGGGCCACCGCCAGGAATAGAGAAATTCTATAACGATATCAACATCTCCTATTGCCTGGCATATTGCCTGGACATGGGCGCGATGATATTCTTGGTTCAATCTAATTCCGACTATACAAGTAAGAATGGTTGTTAATATAAATCGGAAGAGGGGAATGGGAGGACACATCATATTTGGCGCCAAAGCCATTGGAGGAGATCGGGAATGGGTAAGCAAAAGGGGATCAAAAAGATGCGGACAGCGATGCTGTTCATCACCATGCTGGCGGTGCTTGCAGGCTGCAGTGCCGGAGGGGGAGCGGATGAGGCCAGCTCTGGGACAAATTCCAGTCAGGGCACGGTAAAGAAAATTATCGTCGGGACCGGCACGCAGTTTCCCAACGTTTGCTTCATTGACGAAAACGGCAAGCTGACGGGTTATGACGTGGAATTGATTCGCGAAATCGACAAACGTTTGCCGGAATACGAATTCGAATTCAGCACGATGGAGTTCAAAAACCTGCTGCTCAGTCTCGAAACGAAAAAAATAGACGTCATCGCCCATCAGATGGAAGTGAATGAGGAAAGACAGGCCAAGTTCTTGTTCAATGACGAAGCATATAACATTTTCCCTAATAAAGTGGTCGTGAGCGAGAAAAACCAGGACGTCAAATCCATCGACGACCTGAAAGGCAAAAAATTGATCGTAGGCGCCACAAGCAATGCGGCGGTATTGGCTGAAAAGTGGAATGCGGAGCACGACAACGCCATCGACATCGTTTACTCCGGTGCCGGTGAAGACACAATAACCCAGATCAAAACAGGCCGGGTGGACGCAACGATCAGCACGCCGTTTGCCATCGATTATCAGAACAAGGCCGTGGATGCGCAATTGAAAACGGTGGGGGATACCCTATCCAATTCCAAGGTGTATTTCATCCTGAACAAGGATGAGGTAGAACTGAAGAGCAAAATCGACGAAGCGCTCAAATCTATTAAAGAGGATGGCACGTTGAGCAAGCTAAGCACCGAATGGCTTGGCGCGGATTATACGGTTGAGGAGTAGACCTAAAGGAGCGTAGGGAAGACATGGGAAAATCGTTCGATCTGTCGCTTGTTCTGGACTTTGTGCCGGAACTGCTGCGATATTTGCATATTACGCTCATCGTGCTCGGCGGCTCCATCGTGCTAGGATTGATCGGTGGACTGCTGCTGGCTGTCCCCAGGCTGTATCGGGTTCCGGTGCTGAGCCAGCTGGCCACCCTATATGTCTCTTTTATGCGGGGCACGCCGATTCTGATCAAGCTGTTTCTGGTGTACTATGGCTTGCCGGAACTGTTGAAGCCGCTAGGCATTGACCTTTCGCGGGCAGATCCGCTGCTGTTCGTCATCGTGACTTATGCGCTGAGCGAAGCGGCATCCTTTGCGGAGATTTTCCGCGGCGCGGTGCGCAGCGTGGACAAAGGACAGACCGAGGCAGCCTATGCTGCGGGCATGACGGCATTTCAATCTTTTCGCCGGATCGTAGTACCGCAGGCGTTGGTCGTCGCTTTTCCCAACATGGCCAATACGCTGATCGGTTCGCTCAAGGATACATCGCTGGCTTTTTCCATCGGCGTCATGGATATGGTGGGCAGAGGCCAAACGCTGATTTCGGCAACCTCCCACGCGTTGGAGGTTTACATCAGCCTGTCGATCATTTATTACATCATCGTCATTGTGCTGGAAAAAGGCTTCGCGCGCACGGAACGCAGGTTGCAGCGCCATGAGCGCAAAAACGAAGCGGGCCTGCCGCCAGCCAGCGCCAAATGGCTGAAACGGATTGCGGGGTGAACCTATGTCGATTGATTTCCATTTTATATTCACGTCTTTTTTCCAGATCCTGAAGGCATTGCCGCTGACGCTTGTCATTACGATTGTTCCGCTCATCGCCGGTTTGGGCATCGGGCTCGCCACCGCGCTGATCCGTATCTACCGGGTGCGATGGATTCATCGGGCGGCCGGGTTCTATGTATCGTTCTTCCGCGGCACGCCGATGCTGATGCATTTGTTTCTCATTTATTACGGCATCCCGATGATTATCGACAAATTGTCGGAGCGTTACGGCTGGGGGTTTCATTCGGCATCGATTCCGATTCTAGTTTTCGTGCTGCTGGCCTTCTCTCTCACGGCGGGAGCTTACATGTCCGAAATTATCCGCTCCGGCATTCTTGCGGTGGACCCGGGACAGATGGAGGCGGCACGCGCCGTAGGAATGACCACGCTCCAGGCATTGCGGAGGATCATTATTCCGCAGGCTATCGGGGCAGTGCTGCCGAATCTGTGCAGCATGTTTGTCGGTTTTTTGCACGGCTCGACGCTGGCCTTTACCGTATCCCAGATGGATATTTTGGGCAAGGCGGACGTCGTGGCCTCGGTCAGCCTGAAGTTTCTGGAGGCCTTTATCGCCGCGGCTTTCATTTACTGGGGATTGACCATCATTGCCGAGCGGATCACAGCGCTGCTTGAGCGCAGGGTTGCAAGGTACAGCAAAGGAGGGGTCTCATGATTACGTTGACCAACATACGCAAATCGTTTGCCAAACAGGAGGTACTGAAAGGCATAGACCTCACCGTGGAGCAAGGGGACGTCGTGGCGATTCTCGGCCCGAGCGGTTCAGGCAAAACCACGCTGCTGCGGTGCGTCAATTTTTTGGAACGGGCAGATGAGGGGCAAGTCGATATCAGCGGATTAACCGTCGATTGCAAACATGCAAAAAAGCAGGATATATTGCAGCTTCGGCGCAAGACGGCAATGGTGTTTCAGCATTATAACCTGTTCAAACACAAAACGGTGCTGGAGAACGTGACGGAAGGACTCATCGTGGCCCAAAGGGTCCCTAAAGAGGAGGCTCGCCAGCGTGCCCTTCGCGTCCTGGATCAGGTGGGCTTATCGGACAAAATCGCATCCTATCCCAGCATGCTTTCGGGTGGACAGCAGCAGCGGGTGGGTATTGCCCGGGCGCTGGCGCTCAATCCGGAAGTCATCCTGTTCGACGAGCCGACATCCGCCCTCGATCCGGAGTTGGTAGGCGAGGTGTTGTCCGTCATCCGCTCCATTGCCCAGGAAGGGATCACAATGATTGTGGTTACGCATGAGATGGGTTTTGCCCGCGAGGTGGCGAATCACGTCGTTTTCATGGATGGAGGCAGCATTGTCGAAGAAGGCGCGCCCGAGGAAATTTTTGTGAGGCCCAAGCAGGAACGAACTCGCCAGTTCCTCAGCCGGTATTCGCCGGATTGGAGTTATGTGATTTGACGATATATAGGCGCAAGCTGGAGTAACTGACGATCCCGGCCCGGCATATGCTGTAGCAGGCAAATGCTGATAGGCCGGGTTTTTCGTATGGATTGAACAGGCCGCATCGGTTAGGAGGAGAACCATGCAGAGCAAGATCGATGAAATATTCTCGCACATTGCACAATCCCACCAACAGCTTGCACGCGTGCTGGACGCCAAGCGCCAAGTCGCTGTGCGCATGGCTGAAATCATCAATCATTTGCCGGATATCGAGCCGGAGCTCGATGGCGTTGAGGGTCTGTTGGGCAGCTCGGGAAACATCAACAAAAGCATCATCTCCTACTTGGGAGGCTTGGCGGATCTGGAGGAGGCGGTAGCCGAAACATTGACCCAGGTTATGCGTGAAATGGCGGATCAAGAAGAAGAAGAATAGGGCCCGGAAGGCGGGTGAAGGGGCATGAGCAAAGAGAAGAGCTTGATTCAGATGTTGGATGCGGCAGCGAAGATGCAGTGGAATATTGCGCTTATTCTGGAGGCCAAGGCGATCGAGGCCGAAAAGGTGAGGACATGGATGTTGAATCATCTGAACGGCGACACGTTTCTGACCCACGGTGATCAGGTGGCAGAGCCGCTCAAAGTACATGATCAGCTCATTGAAGTGCTGGAAGGCTTAACACGGATGGAGACCGGCCTGTGCAACAACCTGAAAGCACTGATGGTCAAGGATGAGAATGAGCAAGAAGGCGGCATGGACGGAGGCATGTTTGGCGGTATGGACATGGGGGACATGGGAAAATGAATCTGTTGAGGCGTGAACAGGAAGTCAAGCTGGCTCTCATTGAATCCATTGCGCACAGCCAGGAGGCGTTAGCCCGTATTCTGGACAGCGTAGCCAGCGTATCCGCCATTTCGGAGCTGTCCGCTCGCAGTATTGCCGAGAATATTCGTTTGCTGAGCCGGTATCAGGAAGAAATGTCCTGTATGGTGACGGGAATCAGGCTGGCCCGCATTCAGCAGGGAGAGCCAAGCGTGCCGTGGCTCAAAGAACCCGGATATGCAGTACGCATCGTTCCGGGCATACAGGAGGAATGTTGAGATGTTGAAGAAGAAAAAAGTAGGGTTGAAAAAAAGAGCGCTCGTAGCTCGCGGTGCTCGTCTGCGCAAAGTTCGCAAGCCGCGAGCCGCCAAAAGCAAACCCGTGCTTCGCAAACGCACGCTTCGGGGACGCAAAGCGTGGCTTAGAAAAAAGAAACGTACGGCCGTACGGCGCCAAGATCCCGTACAATCGGTCGCGCCGGCTACGCCCACCGATCCCAATCCGGACAATGCGTACGGCCAGGGATACAACGAAGCGTACAACGAGGGATTCAACGCGGGTTTCGCGAAGGGATTCGAGGACGGACATCAACTGGCGTACAAGGCGCAGTAGCAGACTAATGGAGTCATTTTCCAGACCGTCTCATTCATCCGGACCAGCGACATGATGTTGCCCGGCGGGATATTTCCCCCGGGTTTTTTTGCGTCCCCGCAGGAGCGGACATGCCCGTACAGGCTATTGGCTCGGGCATGCGCCAATTTTGCGCTTAGCAGGACAGCCGTCCATGATGCATCTGACCCTAGGGCATATCCTTTAGAGGGAAGATCAAATCTCGGGGAGAATCCAATTCGGGTTCTCCTGCAGGAAGTCAGGGTGAAGGATGTGACAAAAAAAAGGCACCGGCCATTGACGGAATCGGAAGCGGCATATCGCTGCGGATACGCGGAAGGCCGCAGATTCGGTGGTTGTCAGGCCGTGATGGCAAGAGTGGAGGGGTTCAAGCCGCCATTGCGCGATATAAAGGTGCTTTACATTCCTCAGGGGTTCGATGCCATCGATGCTGGCGTCATTGGAGCATTGAAGCAATCGGTACGCGAATGCATCGTCGGTTCCCCTGCAGCGATGCTGCAGGAAGCGGCTCAGCATAGGCCGGATGTTGTGTTGGTCATGAATGGGTTGCATGTATTTCCTGCGGACCACCTGGAGCAGGTAAACGGCATACGTGGGTTGGGGATCAAAACGGCGGTGTGGTTTGTGGATGATCCTTATTTTACCGAGGACACGCTGGAAATTTGCCGTCATTACGACGTGGTATTCACCCATGAGGAAGCGACGGTCGCTTTTTATCATCAACACGGAGCCAGTCGGGTCATCTATCTTCCGCTTGCGGTTAATCCGGAAATGTTTCAGCCGCGGAGGGCCGAGCCTCAGCACCAGTATGACGTGTGTTTTATTGGAACGGGCTTCTGGAACCGAATCGCACTGTTCGACGAGTTGGCTCCTTTTCTTGCCGGAAAAAAGGTATTCATCGCAGGAGGTCTGTGGAATCGCCTGAAGCGCTCGGATCTGTTGGGACGTTTTCTGCATGAAGGTTGGATCGATCCCAACGCGACGGTGGATTATTACAATGGAGCCAAAATCGTTATCAATGTTCATCGCACGGATAAGTCCGGGGAGGACAATCGCAATGTGCACCAGATCGAAGGCCGGTCCATCAACCCGCGCACCTATGAAATCAGCGCGTGTGGAACGATGCAAATTACGGACCTGCGCGCCGATCTCCCGCTATATTACCGGCCAGGATACGATATCGAAACTTTCGCTTCCGCGTCCGAACTTCGGTACAAGATCCAATACTACCTCGAGAACGAGGATAAGCGCCTGGCTATAGCGATGCGCGGACTGATCACCACGATGAGTCGCCATACTTTTGCGAGACGCATGTCTCAGCTTCTGGAACATCTGTAGGTTCTTATTCAGGGATCGGAATGATCCCCATACAAAGGAGTGGCAATATGCCTATCAAACACCGTAAACACAGACAGTCTCATGTCCCGGTGCTCGGTTTGGCTGACCAGGCACGCAAAAACGGGCAGCGTGCCGGATACGAAGCTGGCAAGGAGGAAGGCTATCTGCGCGGACGCGCAAACTATATTGTCAATTGTGCTAAGGAGCCGCTTCCTTTTCGCCCCGTGCATATCATGTATATTTCATCGGGCAAAGGCTTCCCGTATTCCCCATTGGATGAAGCGATCGCCGCAACCTTGCAGAGTATGGTGGCTAAAGTCACTTTATCCGATCCGCGTCAACCCATTGCCGAAACTGCATTGGCGACCCGTCCGAACCTTGTGCTTGCCCTGGACGGCATGGACCTGCCGCTGGACCAAATCGATGCCATCCGTCAGGCAGGCATACCGACAGCCATCTGGTTGACCGACGATCCTTATTACACCGACATGACGCTGGAAGTATCGAAGCATTTCGATCATGTCTTTACATTAGAACTAAATTGCGTGGAGCTTTACCGTCAGAACGGTTGCGCTTCGGTGCATTACCTGCCATTTGCGGCTTATACGTCGCATTACTTTCCGATTACTACCCCGTCCCCGCTGAAACGCGACGTAAGCTTCATTGGCTCGGCCTATTGGAACCGGGTGTATTTCTTCAATCCGATCATGGCCCAATTAATGTCCCACAACACGGTATTCAACGGGATTTGGTGGGATCGCCTGCCCGGCTACGAGGCTTACGGCGAAAAAATAGAGCTTGGCCGCTGGATGAATCCCCAGGAAACCAACGACGTATACAACGGCACCAAACTCGTCATTAACCTGCACCGTTCGCATGAAGACGATTCGGTCAACAACAACCATTTGCGGATACCTCCGGCCTCGCCGAACCCAAGAACGTTCGAAATTGCGGCGTGTGCGACGCTCCAACTCACGGATGCACGCGATGACTTAACGAGATTTTACCAGCCGGGAGTGGAGATCGAAACGTATGCCTCTCCGCAGGAATTGATCGAAAAGGTCGAATATTATCTGACCCACGAGAAGGAGCGCCGAGAGATCGCGCTGCGCGGGCTCGAACGGACCTTGAAAGATCACACGTACGGCAAACGGATCAATGAATTGCTGTCCGTCGTCTTCTCTTAAATTCAGGTTAGAGGAGGTGTGCATAGGGCTCTGCATGCCGACATGCACGGGCCCGTGCGGCCATGGAGACTAGACCGAAATTGATGTTGTTCTCCCATGTATGCAATACCCGCAGCATTACGGGAGCGGAAAAGCTCCTGCTTCATTTCATGAGGGAGATGGGCACCATTTTCGACTGCGTGCTGGTCGTTCCCCGTGAAGGAAAGCTTGCCGGGCTTGCCCAAAGATCGGGGATCCGGGTCAAGGTCTGCGAGTTCCCGCTGTTATATGGCGTTTATACGCCATATAGGGGCATTGGGGACGATGCTGAACAACTGCGCCATAAACCTGAATTCCAGGCCGTGGTTTCCCTGATCAGGGAAACCGGCCCTGATCTCGTCCTGACCAATACCTGCGTCAACGTCCTGCCTGCAATTGCGGCGAAATCATTGCAAATCCCCGTCATCTGGAAGATCACCGAGATTATGCAGTCCACGGATCATCTGCAGGACGCCATTCGCTTGATCGCCAGCTACTCCGATTGGATCATTACGATCTCCAATGCAGCGGCCTTGCCTTTTCGAGAAGCCGGGATCGAAGACAAACTCACGGTTCTGCCTCCTACGTGGGATTCCTCTCTGCCTGCCCCGGACCGATGGCTGTACTTCAGGGAACGGAAGCGGAAGGAACTCGGCTTCAAATCATCGCATGTCTGCATAGGTTATATATCCTCTTTCATCCATGATGCCAAGGGACTGAAACCTTTCGTGGATATGTGCCTGCGAATCTGCGAAACGCATCCGCGGGCCCGTTTCTGGATCATCGGCACGCCGGCGGACAAAAAGTATTACGATGCATGCATATCGCGGGTCAAAAAATCGGGTTACCAGCGTCGATTCGAGATGACCCCATTCGTGGAAAACGTTTCGATGGCCTATCCTGCCATGGATATTCTGGTCATTCCAAGCATGGTGAAGGAAGGTTTCGGCATGACCGCGCTGGAGGGCATGCACTTTGCCAAACCGGTCATCGCTTTCACGCAGGGCGGGCTGGCTGAACTGATGGAGGGCGTCGGCAGCGGCGAGTTTCTTGCGCCGCCAGGGGACAGCGCGGCGCTCGCGGAGCTGGCCGCCCGTCTGATCGACAATGAGGAATTAGCTTCCGATACGGGGTGGAGAAACCGGGCGGAGGCCGAACGGATGTATGGAAACGATGCATACAGAACCTCGCTGCACGCGATGGTGATCCAGTGGTTGTTGCGTTTTCCCGGATGGTTTCCGTATATTCAGTCGCCCACGGGTCCTGTATATGGATGGGGAGAAGGAGGGCTTCGTACCGTATTGGCATCGGACCGGAATGGAGTGCATGCAAAGCGGTTCCCGCTATCCGTCATCGAGGCCCTGCCCAAATCCCCTCTTCCCCCGCTTGCCATTGAGGGAGGGAGCGGGGTGGTTGATGGCCCGCTCATGTATCCCGCGGCCGTCAAGCGAGGCAAGAAAAGAAGAAAGCGCAGGGAAAGCGGCAACCGTTTGGCCAAACGGAGGATGCTGGGCCGCAAAGCAAGGACCGGAGGCAGAAAAGGGCGGGCGAGCAAAAGGAAGCGGCCGTCGCGAGCCGTAAAAGTTAAAACCCGTAAGCGAAGGCTGGCTTGACAGCCGACATCCATTTTACGACGAAGGCAGGGATAGCGATGAAAATCATGACGGTGCTGGGCACAAGACCGGAGATCATTCGTCTCAGCCTCATCATCTCCAAGCTGGACCAGTATGCAGCCGAACATGTTTTGGTCCATACCGGACAGAATTTCACGGAAAGCCTGAGCGGCCTGTTTTTCAAGGAGTTGGGTCTGCGTGCGCCGGATTACGTGCTTCAGGATGAGGCAGCTTCGCTTGGGAGACAGTTATCCTCAATGTTTACCCAAATGGAGGATATCCTGCGCCAAGAGAAGCCAGACAAGGTGCTGCTCCTCGGCGATACCAACAGCGCGCTTTGCGCCGTGTTGGCAGAACGCATGGGCATTCCCGTCGTTCATATGGAAGCAGGCAACCGCTGCTTCGATCTCGACGTTCCCGAAGAAAAAAATCGCAGGGTGATCGATGCCATATCGACCATCAACATGCCTTATACGGAGCAGAGCAAGAAACATCTCGTCAGGGAAGGCGTGCCGAGCCGCCGCATCGTGCTGACGGGCAATCCGATATATGAAGTGATGCAACATTATGATCGGCAGGTGAGCGCGAGCAATATTCTAAACAAGTTAAAACTCAAACCCGGCCAATACTTTCTGGTTACCGCCCATCGAGCCGAAAACGTGGACCATCCTCCGCATTTGCTGGAGATCATGAAGGGGTTGAACCGCGTAGCCAAAGAACAAGGGCAGCGCATCATTTGCAGCATTCACCCTCGCACGGCCATCCGGATCGCCGAGCATTTGGAATTGGAGATGCATCCCTTGGTGGAATTCCATGAGCCTTTCGGGTTTTTCGACTTTGTCATGCTGGAACGGCACGCCCGGTGCGCGCTGACCGATAGCGGGACGGTGCAGGAAGAATGCTGCATTATGGGCGTGCCAACCGTCACCATGCGCCGCACGACGGAGCGTCCCGAAACCGTGGATTGCGGCAGCAATGTGGTATCCGGACTCGATGCAGACCGCATTGCCGATTGCGTCAAAGTCATGACCGCTCTTCCAGCCGACTGGGAATGTCCCGACGGCTATAAAGCAAAGAATGTATCCGGCATTGTGGTCAAATTTCTGCTTGGGGGGAAATTGAATGTTTGAAAATAAGCGTATACTCGTGACTGGCGGGACCGGATCGTGGGGGTATGAGCTGGTCGCCCAGCTGCTTCCCCAGCGGCCGAAACAAATCGTCGTATACTCCCGCAACGAATCAAGCCAGGTTGCGATGAGCCGCGAATTCGAGGATTCCCGTCTTCATTTCCGGATCGGGGACATTCGCGACAAGGAAGCGATCAGCGCGGCGTGCCAGAACGTGGATTATGTGTTCCACCTCGCAGCCCTCAAACACGTGCCGGTCTGCGAGGACCAGCCATATGAGGCGTTGAAAACGAACGTGATCGGTACGCAAAACGTCATTGAGGCGGCCATTGAAAACCATGTTAAGAAAGTGATCTATATTTCGACAGACAAAGCGGCCAATCCGTCCAACTTTTACGGCATGACCAAGGCGATCGGCGAGAAGCTGATCGTGTATGCCAATCTGCTGAACAGCAATACCAAATTCGTTACGGTCCGCGGCGGCAATGTGCTCGGTACCAACGGCAGCGTGGTGCACCTGTTCAAAAACCAGATTCGCCAAAAGGGCGAGGTGTCCATCACCGACTTGAAAATGACCCGCTTCTTCCTTACCTTGAAGGATGCCATCTCGCTGCTGTTCAAAGCATCCGTGGAGAGCGTGGGCGGCGAAATTTTCGTGATGACGATGCCGACATGCAAAATCGTGGATCTGGCTGAAGTGCTGATCGAGGATTCGGGCGTGGCGGACGTATCGATCGTGGAAAGTGGCACGCGTCCAGGAGAGAAAATCCACGAAATATTGATGAGCGAGTTCGAGAGCATGACCACCGTTGTTTATGACGAGCAGTACTTGGTCATCTTGCCTACGGTCGGCATTCCGGGACTTCGGGAGCATTACAGCCACTGCCGCCCGGTATCCTTCAGCAGCTTCAGTTCGGAGCATCAGTTGATGACGAAGGACGAAATTCGCGATATTCTGAAGCGCGGAGGATTCTTATCATGAAGCTGCTTGTCCTTGGAGGAAACGGCATGGCCGGCCATATGCTGGTCGAATATTTCCGCCGTCAGGGGCGGCACCATCTGTTCTACACGACACGGGATGCAGCAGACCCGGGTGGTTTGCTGCTCGACGTGAACGACAGCTTCATGGTCGACCGGATCGTCGAAGCGGTCCATCCGGACGTCATCATTAATGCGGTGGGCGTGCTGAACAGCTTTGCGGATATAGATAAGATCGCGGCATACCATATCAACGGTTTCCTGCCGCATCGCTTGCGCCGCGTCGCGGATACGATCGGCGCGCGCCTGATCCACATCAGCACGGATTGCGTATTCAGCGGGGACCGGGGAGCCTACCGGGAGGATGACGCCACGGACGGGACGTCCGCCTACGCAATCACCAAAGCGCTTGGAGAAGTGCACGATGCCGGACATCTGACGATCCGGACGTCCATCATCGGACCTGAAATCCGAAAGAGCGGCATTGGCCTCATGCACTGGTTCATGTCGACCAAAGGGGAGGTCGGGGGGTATACCCGTGTCTTCTGGAACGGGGTAACAACGCTCGAACTGGCAAAGTGGGTGGATCATTACCTGGCTTCGCCGGTGAGCGGCCTCATCCATCTCGCACACCCCAAGCCGATCAACAAGCATGACCTGCTTGTACTGTTTCAGAAGACCTGGGACAAACGGGACGTCAACATCGTTCCGGATGACCGGGTGGTGCAGGACCGTACGTTGGTATGCACGCGTGCGGACGTGCAGACGAACTTCCCGGACTATCCTACGATGCTGAAGGAGCTAGCGTTATGGATGGAACGGAGCTGAAAGGCAGGAAAGTGCTCATTACGGGTGCCACCGGTTTCACCGGTCGGCACGCCGTAGCCTATTTTCAATCCATGGGCGCCAGAGTGGCCGCCGTGGTTAGGAAAGCAGGATCGTACTCGTTCGGGGAAGGCGTAGCCGTGCATGTATGCGATTTGAACGACAAAGAACAGGTATGCCGGCTTGTCACCAAAGTGCAGCCGGACGACGTATTGCATCTGGCGGGGAAAAACTCCGTTCCGGACTCCTGGGCCAATCCGATCCTTGCTATAGAAAGCAATGTCATGGCCGCCTTGTATTTGCTCGATGCTCTTCGCAATTTCAAGGCGGCAAGGATCGTGATCGTGGGCTCCCGGCTGAAATATGTTCCAATGCCGGGTTTGCCTCCCCAGCCGTCTCACCCGTACAGTCTAAGCAAAGCGCTGGAGGAGACGGTATCCCTGGCCTGGATGTCCCTGTTCGGTCAACAAATCATGCTTGCCGAACCGGGAAACCTCATTGGCGCAGGACCTTCCACGGGTATATGTTCTCTGCTGGCACGCCATATAGCGGCTTGCGAAATCGCGGGCAAGACGGAAGCTTTCGGACTGTCCGGCAGGGAAAGCACCCGTGACTATCTGGATGTGCGGGATGCCGTACGTGCTTACGCCACCTTGTTGATTAAAGGAACGTCCGGCGTTGTATACCCCGTTGTTTCCGGCAAGGAACGAAGCCTGGGAGAGATCGCAGATGCGCTGTTAGGAATGTCCGACGCTGAAATTCCCGTGCGTTGGGATCATGCCTCTTCCGGTCCGGATGGAGCGGGGGACCAGGAAGGTGCATCGTTGCTCCGGAACCTTGGTTGGAAACCGATGATTTCTTTTTCGCAGTCGCTTCGGGATATTCTAGAGGATGCCCGGTCAGGGCTGGGGAGGTTGAGCAGGTGAATCCCAGGGTTTCGATTATCATCCCTTTTTACAATTGCCCCTATGTGCCTCAGGCGATTCAAAGTGCTTTGAACCAAACCTACAGCGATGTGGAGATTATCGTGGTGAATGACGGCTCCACCGCGCATGCCGAACGGCTCCAGCCCTATCTGCCGCATATCAATGTGCTGGGGAAAAGCAACGGAGGAACGGCATCTGCTCTCAATCACGGCATTCGCCATGCTTCGGGAGAATACGTCGCTTGGCTCAGTTCGGACGATTTCTTATATCCGGACAAAATCCGCCTTCAGGTGGGGTTGATGCGCGAACAGGGGACGTTGATATCACATACCAACTTCCATTATATCAATGGGCAATCGGCGGTAACGCGCATGAACTGCGGGATCGAACCGGTAGACGAAATCGGGCTGCTGCGCCGCTTCGTGGAAAGCAATCCAGTGAATGGGTGCACGGTCATGATCCGTAAAGATTTATTTTCCGCCGTGGGGCTCTTTGATGAGCATTTGCCCTATACGCATGATCTGGACTTATGGCTGCGAATCGTCCTGAACGGATATCGTTTTTCGTATCTGAACGTGCCGCTAACCGCTTATCGATGGCATGAAGGAATGGGATCGCTGCGGCATGCGGAAAAGATCGGAAGAGAAGCTTCCATGGTATGGAACAGATATCGGGGAGCGCTGCTGCATCGTATCGCGGTATTGGGAGGTTAAGCATCTTGGGGATGGCTGACTTAAGGCAGCCTCCCTTTTTTGTTTTCTCGCATTGCGACGGTTCCTGAGCTTACTCCCACACGGCAAAAATCTCGCTGGTTTCTTCGTCACGTGCGCATGCCACCTTCCGATCAGTCTAGCCCCATATTTTAGTTGAGCAGGAAGAAGGATTTCGTTAAAAGGCATTAAACTCCTCCACGTCAGCCGACGCAACGATGCAGGTTTTGCGGCGGTAGATCAGAAGGGCACCTCTTTTCGCGCAGGTTCAGAAGCGGAATCGTAGTTCATTGAAGGCCTCTTTTCATACAAATTGGCGGACCAGTTGTTCATGTCCAATTCCATTCTTCTGACCCATTGGAACCCGTGGCTCCTATAATACTGGTTCAGTCTCGGATTGTCCGCCATGCAATCCAGCCTGGCATAGCGTTTTCCTTTTTGATAGATCTGCGCCTCGGCCGACTGCAAAAGACTGCTTCCGATTCCTCTGGCCCGGTGATTCCTCTCTACCGCGAAGCGATGAATGTACCCCGCATCCGTGGTATCGAGCTCTTGCCATATAACGGGATCGGACCAAGTCAGCACATACGTGCCCACAATTTCGCCTTGAAGTTCGGCCAGATAAACATCAGAGCCGTCATCCATGAAGTCCAACACTTGTTTCAGATTGAAATACTCGGGTCGCCACTGATTTATGCCTTTGGCATTCAGCCACCTGGCAGAGCCCAACCAAAGGGATAATACCGTCTCCGCTTCCTCCGGCGATGCCAGCCGCGTTCGCAGGTGTGCTTGAATCTCTTCCATATCGATCCTCCACCTTCCATCCAATCAATCGTTTGTTGCAAAATACTTCACGCGGTTCGTGACAAGAAAGCAGGCTCTTGAAAGACGTGTGGTCTCAAAATGAATTATAACGCATTTTTCCGATTCCTTGGCCCGTAATATGGAAAATAATTGCAATTTCTCCGGCGATAATAGTGCTGAAATTTTTACATAAAAATACCTTGACAGCAAAGGTATTTTCATTAGAATTAAACCAGTGCTAAAACGAAGGTTTAAAACAAATGTTTTAAAATTATAGGCCAATGAACGGGGGATTTACCCGCAGGCCGGAAAGAGTGTGAACTATTGGAACAGCAAAATCAAGCACGGCAGCACCCGGAGGCATTTTCGATCAAATCGATCCTCCTGCCGCTTCTCTCCATCATTGTCGGCATGATTATGGTCATTCTGGATAGCACAGTCGTTAACGTTGCCATTCCGAACCTGGTCGAATACTTCAAAACGGATCTCCAAACGATCCAATGGACCGTCACGGGGTATACGCTGGCCCTGTCTGCCGTTATTCCGCTGGCGGGGTGGTTAACGGACCGTTTCGGAGCCAAGCGGGTGTTTTTATTCACGATTGCCATGTTTACCTTGGGCTCGGTGTTGTGTTCCATTGCGCAGTCGCCCGAACAACTGATCGTTTTCCGCGTGATTCAGGGCCTCGGCGGAGGCATGGTTGCACCGATCGGTATGGCGATGGTATTTCGTCTGGCCCCGCCCGATAAAAGAGGTTCAATCATGGGCATGCTCGGCATTCCGATGCTGCTTGCGCCTGCGCTTGGGCCGGTATTGTCGGGTTGGTTCATTCAATCCTGGAGCTGGCACTGGATTTTCCTGATCAACCTGCCTATCGGCATTGCCGCTTTCCTGCTGTGCATTCGATTTTTGCCGGACACGGATCGCGGACGCGCGCCGGGTCTAGACCTGCTCGGCATGATTCTCGCGCCGATCGCGTTCTCCATGCTGGCTTACGGTGTCAGCGAAGGAGGTACCGACTGGACGTCCGCTTCCAGCTTAACGGGCATCATCGTTGGCGGCGTTGCCTTGATCTTGTTCGTGATCGTGGAGCTTCGTCGCCAAAATCCGCTGTTGGAGCTCAGGGTATTCGGATCCTCGGACTTCACGCGCGGTATTATTCTGGCTTGGGTTGCGCAAGTTGCGCTATTCGGGTCCATGCTTCTGATTCCGTTGTACTTGCAGCAGATCAAAGGGTATACAGCACTTGAAACCGGGCTTATCCTCTTGCCGCAAGCTTTGGCTTCCGGTGTGGGAATGCCGCTTGGCGGAAGACTGTTCGACAAGGTTGGGGCAAGGCCGCTCGCTTTTGCAGGTCTCGGAATTATATCGGTAGCGCTTTTCATTCTGTCGACGATTACGGCAGATACAGGCCTTGCCTTGATTATTGTTGCGTTGGCTATGATGGGCCTGGGCATGGGCTTCTCGATGATGCCGCTTAACACGCATGTACTGAATGCTGCTCCGCGTCATTTGGTGGCTAGGGTGACTCCGCTTACGGCGGCAGCCCAGCAAGTCGTAGTTTCGTTTGCGGTAGCAGGGTTAACGGGGTTCCTGACGTCGCGCACCGAGATTCATACGACCGGCAGCGCACCCTCGGACATGATGTCGGGAATCATTGCCGGCTTCAACGATACGTTTCTGCTGGCAGCATGCATCGCGCTGTTTGGATGTCTACTGAGCCTGATTTTGCGTAAGCCAAAACAGGATCGCAAGGAAGAGACACAGACAGAAGAACAAGTGGATCCAGCCATGATGATGGGCCATTGAGGCATCGTCGGAGCAAGGCAGTTCGGAGTATTTTCTCCGGACTGCCTTTTTTTGCGGGGAAGTGCAAACGAATCTGGAGAAGATGCTTAGCGCGCCATCATTTCTCGAAAGGATATGGCGTAACGGTCTGACGAGAAGGTTTTGGACATGCGGTTTTATGCGATTCTTGCAAACCCGTTCCGGCAGCTTTTGGTTGTTCATCAGTGAGCAAATGATGTTTGTTCACGTTTTAGACACATTTTTTTAAGCAATCTTTTAAGTAGCACTAAGCTGGGTTTAGGATACAATTCGTAAGATACAGGAGACTTCCCGTGCACACCGTCTGCAGCAATCGATGGCGCACGGGTATTTTAACGGTTAACGGGAAAGGATGAAGCATGTGCTCGAAGTGAAGCAGGTCAGCAAAGTTTATGATGGACGCCGTGGCGTGCATCAACTGAATTTCACCATGGAGCGCGGAGAGATTGTTGGTTTTCTTGGCCCGAACGGTGCCGGAAAAACGACAACGATGCGCATGATCACCGGGTATCTGCATCCCACGGAAGGCTCCATCATGGTCGATGGCATATCCGTGCACGATCACGGACGAAGCATTCGTTCCAAAATCGGCTATTTGCCGGAAACGCCGCCCCTGTATCCAGACATGACGGTTCAGACCTATCTCAAATTTGTTGCCAAGCTGAGGGATGTGCCGGCACGAGAGGTCAAGCTGAGAGTTAGCGAAATGGTCAGCCGCCTCGGTTTGCAGGATCGGGAAAAACAATTGGTACGAGGACTCTCCAAAGGGTACAAGCAGCGTCTTGGCTTGGCCGGGGCCATCATTCACAAACCGGACCTGCTCGTTCTGGATGAGCCAACCTCAGGGCTGGATCCGAACCAAATTATCGAAATCCGTGACCTGATCCGGGAATTGGGCGAGAATCACACGGTGCTTCTCAGCACGCACATTTTGCCTGAGGTTAGCACGCTCTGCAATCGGATGCTGATTATCAATCAGGGCCAACTCGTCATGGATGGATCGCCGCAGCAGTTCAGTTCATCGATGGAGGACCGGTTCAAGGTGTCCATTGAGGTCAAGGCGACCGAGGAAGAGCTGAAGAACGTGCTTCAGCCTTGGGAAAAGGTACAGCATGAAACGGTGCGGGAGCCAGGAGCGGCAGCCGGCCATGGCCATGCGGAAGGAGAAACCGTAAAAATGCTGCTGACCGGGCAATCTCCGGAAGATTTCCGGGAAGAACTGTTCTACCTTTTATCCGGTGCGGGACTGCCCATCCTGGAAATGAAGAAGGAAAATCTCAGTCTGGAACAGGTCTTCCTTAAACTCACGACAACCGAAAGCGGTGGGGAGGGGTCTGAAACAACGGAAGCGAATGCGTTTACATACGCAAATGATGAAAACCCCGAACGGCCTGGGCCTGATATCAAGGATGACCCCTCGGCAGCGGTCGATGAGACCGAGCAACCACCGGGTGCCAAATCCGACGGCGGTACAGGGGAGGGTTCCCGATGAGAAGAATGATGGCGGTATGCAATAAAGAGCTGCAGGCGTACTTTTTGTCGCCCACATCGTATTTTGCTTTTGCCATTTATGTTTTGTTAACGAGTCTTTTGTTCTATTCCAGCTTTGTGTATTACCAGCCGAGCATTGTGGACTACCGCCTGGTTCTTGGCGATACGTTATCGATGCTGCTGTTCGTGGTGCCTCTGTTAACCATGCGGCTTGTCGCCGAGGAGTTCAGGCAGGGAACGGACGAACTGCTGCTTACCTCGCCGGCGCGGGTAACCGAGATTATTTTCGGGAAATATTTGGCCTCGCTCGCGATTTTGCTCGTACTGATCCTATGCAGTCTGGTTTACCCATTCATCATGTCCTTTTTCGGCACGCTGAACCTGACGACGGTGTGGCTGTCTGCATTGGGATTAATTTTCATGGGGGGAAGCATGATGGCCATCGGTCTGTTTGCCTCGACCTTGTCCCAGCATCAGATGGTGTCTGCGGTAGCCGGCTTCATTATTTTGCTCGTTCTGTGGATGCTTGATTCATTCGGGGGCAACACGGGTTCGGCATTGCAGGAATGGCTCGCGCCGTTTGCATTGACCAGCCGCTTCGAGAGCTTTACCAAAGGCGTGTTGAACGGGCCGGACGTTCTCTATTACGTTACGCTCACAGGGGTATTTCTGCTGTTAAGCATTCAAATCGTCGAACGGAAGCGGTGGAGGTGAGAACATGAAAAAATGGTTGAGTCACACCAACAGCACCGTGCTGTCTGTCGCTGTAATCGGCATATTCGTTTTGGTAACCCTGTTCTTGAATTCACTCAGCGGCTTTCAGCTGGATCTGACTTCAAACAAACAATATACCTTATCCGATCAGTCCCTTAGCGCGATCCAAAACGTAAAAGAAGACGTCAACGTATTGGTGCTCATCGTGGAAAATGCCAACAATACGGTATTGAACCGGGAAGTCACCGACATGGTACAGGAATATGCGAAACGAAACAGCAAGCTGAAGGTGAAACAGTACAATCTCTCGCAAGAGCCAGCCCTGGCTTCGAAATACGGCATCACCGGCAGCTCCATCGTGCTTGAGCGGGGCGATCAATACAAGGTTATCGATATTGGAAGCCTGTTTACGGCAGCTGGAGACGGCGCGGATGGTTCATACCAGTTTACGGGTGAAGAGAAATTTACCCAAGCGCTAATTAACCTGACGTCTACGGAAAAACACAAGATGGTCTTCCTTTCCGGTCATGAAGAGCTTGGACTGGATCAGCTTTCCACATTGCGTTCCTCGCTCGAGCAGAGCAATGTGACCACGGAGGAACTGCAGCTGAATCAGGCCGGAAAAGTTCCCGATGACGCGGATGTGCTGGCGATCATTGGACCGCAGCGAGACATTAGCGATACTGAGCTTAAGGAAATTCGGGCATATCTGGAGAATGGCGGCAAACTGCTGCTATCGCTCGGATTCAGCGAAGATATGAAGTCCTCATGGAAGAACATCGATGCGTTAATGGCCGATTATGGCGTCGTGGATAAACATGCAGTGATGGTGGATCATCAACAAGCGAGCACCATGGGTCCGCTGTGGGTTGTGCCGGAGTATGGAAGTCATGCCATCACGGACAAACTTTCGGAAAGCAAGCTGTACCCTATGCTGTCGTTGTCCATCGCATTGACAAGCAAGGGGCAGGACAAATATACGTTGTCGCCGCTGCTGCGTTCCAGCGTGGAAAGTTATGGCGAAACGAACATCGAGGGCCTGCTGCAAAACGAAACGACCAATGACAAGGATCAGGACGTGCAAGGGCCGGTCGAAATCGGGTATGCAGCAGATACAACGGACGGCAAACCCAAGGCAGTCATTCTGGGTTCATCCATCTTTATGCAGGATTCGCAGATCGCCAACGGCGGCAACCGTGATTTTATTTTAAACATTGCCAACTATCTGAGCGAAAAGCAGGATGGCGTAACGATCCGGGCCCGGGTGAATCCGGGTTACGAAGTCGCTTACCTTAGCGGTGAGCAGGCCAGAATCATTTTCTTTGCCGCTATTGTCGGATTCCCGCTGTTCTTTGTATTGATCGGTGTGCTGTTGTGGTGGAGGCGCAGACGCGTATGAAGAAATGGATGCCTACGATATTGGTCGTTTTGGTGCTGATCGTTGGCTGGATCTATGCCGCGAACCAGAATTACTTTCGGGAAGAAGAAGCACAGAAAGCAAAGCTGCTGGACATTGCAGCAGGCGACATTCAGTCGCTGTCCATTGAACGTGAAAACACGGAAACGGCGGCGGATGCTGCCTCCGCGTCTATGTCTGGCAGCAGTTCATCCCCAGCCTCCAAGCTTGAGCTTAAAGAAGGGGTATGGACCATGACGGAACCCGAATCTTATCCCCTGAACGGCTACGCGGTAAGCAGCTGGCTGGATTCGCTTAGCGCTGCCGAACAGGAGATGGTCGTAGAGGAACAACCGCAGGACCTGGAGAAATACGGACTTGGACAAAGTGCAAGCCGGATCGGCATCGGTTTGAAAGACGGTAAGCAATTGACGGTGACCATCGGTGGCCAGCTTCCGGCGGATAATGCTCGTTATGTACGTGTTAACGACGGTCCTGTCGTTGCCGTCCAAACCGATACGGTGACCGGCATCGATCTTACCCGCCGGGAATTGTTGGATACAACGCCGTTTAACCTGGATGAAGCCAATGTACAGTCTGCCGATTGGGAAGGCGAGGCAGCGACATGGCTGTTGAAGACGAATTCGGAAGCAGGGGCAGCGGACCGAACGTGGACTTTGAACGGTAAGGAAGCCAAGGCTGATGATGCCGTGTCTTTGCTGGGCAAAATCAAAAATTTGGCGACCGCGGACGACGTGCGCAAGGCATCGGAACTGAAAAATACCGTGCCGCGTTTCACATTGTCCATTGAACAAACGGTCAATGGAACAACGGTTACAGATGTGTATCGCGGCCTTGTCGAGAAATCGCAGCCCGATACGATCTGGGTGATCACAACGGATGGCAAGTGGGCGTATGCTTTGCAAGCAGATGCACTTAAAGAAGCGGAAAACTTCCCTGAAACGCTGAAACAGGCAAATGATTCGTCAGCGGACAGTCAAAAATCGGATTCCACTTCTTCCACTTCTACTTCAAATAACTAAAATTCAGAAAGCGGTGCTGCACTCCGGTGCATGCGCCGCTTTTATATTTTTCAGCCTGCTGTTCCATATCCTTTCAGCATATCGCAAAGGCCTAGGGCGCATCCTATTTTCGTGACCAAAATACCCACATTGGAGGATGAGCTAATGCCAGCAGCCAAAAAAGCAAAAGCCATTACTTTATCTTTGTCTACCGCAATTTTTGTTATGGCAGGGTTAACGGGTTGCGGCACCAGCCGGGATGCCGGCAATGTGCAAACGAAAAGCGTGCGTCACGAAGCAAGAGGGATCAATCGTTATGGCGTCGAAACCAACGGCCTGGATGGGATCCGTGCTCGGAACTACCGCGCCCATAACGTGACCAGCCTGAAGACGAGCGACGAGCTGGCCAAACACATTGCCGACATGAAAGAAGTGAAATCGGCGAATGTTTTGTTGACCGATCGCAATGCATATGTTGCTGTTCGACTTACCGATGGTCACGCGGGCAAGTTGAACACGAATTCATACCGTGCTCGCAGTTATTCCGGCTACGCGGATGATACGATGCGCAGCCGTACCTTGTCCCCTGACATGGGAGGACTTCGCGTAAATGACGGTGCGGGAGCGAGGTCCCCATACAGCGTTGACCGGGTTACCCCAGGATTAAACACGGGAACCGCAACGGATCGCAGCCATCTGAGCAATGATCGCGGACTTTACGGTACGATGGGCACCGGTTCGTACGGCATGATGCGCGGATTGACCGGGAGCGACAGAATTCCCATCAACGAAAATACGGGGGATTATGGCGTAAAGCGCGAAAACCGGGTAAACAGCTCGGACGACAATACGCCTGCCGAAATCAAGGGCAAAATCGCAGCCAGAGTCAAGCAGTTTGCGCCTAACGTAGAGAATGTCTATGTGTCGTCTAACCCGGAATTCGTGGAACATGCCGAGAAATATTCGACGGATCTTCGCAACGGCAAACCTGTCAGCGGCATGCTGGATACCTTCTCAAGCATGGTAGAACGTATCTTCCCGACGAATGCGATGAATCATCATCGTGATGGCGTACTTGATCATGGCGTAACAGAACGTTCCAACGGTCGCATGAACAATCTTCGGTAAGAAGCAGCAAGTATGGAAAATATGCCTTTGCGCAGATGAATACATCGGACGCAAAGGCATATTTTTATTGTAGCGGCAGCAATGGAAAAGGTCCAAGAAGCAAAAAAGCCTCTCCCCATTCTTTTCGTAGTTGAAGAATAGGAAAAGACTTTCATGCTTTTTTAACAACTGTGTACGCTCGCGTCAGATCTTTAGTTCTCCAAGCTTGATCAGCTCAACGACGGCTTGCGAACGACCCTTAACATTGAGTTTCTGCATCACATTCGAAATATGGTTACGCACCGTTTTTTCGCTGATGAATAACTGCCCTGCAATGTCGCGAGTTGTTTTGTCCTGAACCAACAATTCGAAAACTTCGCGTTCACGGTGGGTCAACAGAAATTTGCTTTTATGATCGATACCCTTCAATGTTCACCCCTCCTTGCTCGGGTTTGGTTGGTGTAACAAGGTTAAGGGGATACAGTCAACTCATATTATGTAAGGTCAAGCGCGATGGTTCAGTTTTAACTTAAAAATGGGCAGCATAATATGCGCCTAAGATTCTTAATAAGATTGACGTCATGTTTTAGGGTACAACGAAGGCGGATCAACAGATTACATACGGGTGCTCATGCCTGTTTCGGGCTTGAAAACAGCGTTGCTATTATGCCGCTCAATGTAGCCGGAAGGCTAATTCTTGCAGTTGTTTGACGAAGTCCTGTTTTAAGGTTGGAGGCTGTATATCCAGCAAAGTCGTTCCGAACCGGTGACAGTACTGCAGCAAGAAATGCCTCTCCGCCGGTTCAATCCAACCGGTAATGCAAAAATGTCCGTCTTTTTCGGAAAGGGACATGTTGGGGTAGTGGTGCCGTTCGAAAATGGCTAGACCCTCAGCGGTAATTTCAATTGCATACTCAATGGCTTGTTTGCTTTGGTTAACCAGTTGAAAGCGATTGTCCAAATCCATTTCTTTGATCAGATCCAAGGGCTGTTCGTCGTCCAGTACTGTGACGTTTACAATCCTGTCGCAGCGAAAAACTCTGTACTCCCCTTGATCCAGATCATAGGACGGACAGTACCAATGGCCGTGATTGGCATAAATGCCGATCGGCTGAACACGTCGTTCCGTTTGCTTGTTCGGGGATTGGTAAACGATACGAATAATGGCTGGCTCCATGACCGCCTGAAGAAGGTCTTCCAGCAAGGGGGCGTTGTCTGTCATTTTGACCGTTCCAAAGGAAACGCGGGTTTGAATAAGCGCTAACGTGTTTTGGATTTTCGGCGATACAGTCTCCAGAAATTTGGAGCGGATCGTGCCGTATTCGGCGCGAAAGGGCATGGAGCCCAAGAGTTCAATTCCCTTTAACGCAAAAAACAGCGCATAGGTTTCCTGAGGCGTAAAGGTCACGGGAGGCACTTTGTACGTATCGAGTATGCGATAGCCGCCATATCGGCCCATCTCGGAATATAAAGGCACGCCGATGTCTTCCAACGCTTTGATGTAACGAAGCGCGGTGCTTTTGGAAATGCCGAACTCTTGCCGCAGCTCTTGAAGCGTGAAGCGGTCCTTTTTGTATACGTAGTTCATCATTTTATAGAGGGATTCGTATTTTTTCATCATTGTAAAGGGTCCTCCAGTGCAGCGGTTGGTTTATTGTGAAGGCTGCGTCGCGCTTGATTTTTGCCGGGAACGTGCATTGGTTGAAGTTATTTCTATGATGCCCGCCAATGGTATCCATTTCTGAAACCTTTGAATTGTATAGTATACATTGTTCAATGGAACACAGCAAAATAATCAGGAGGCGAATGGAATGAGTTATGAAGTGGTTACGTTTTTGTCGATGAATGGAAGAGGGGCGGAAGCCATTGCGTTTTATACCGAGCATTTGCAGGCCAACGTTGTATTTAAGGTCACGTACGAAGATATGAAGAAAATGGACCCGGCGATGGTGATTGAACCGGGACGGGAGCAATGGATATCTCATTCCATCCTGGAAGTCGGGGTGCACAAAATCATGCTGGCGGAAGAATCGATGGTGCCGAAACTGGACTACATCGTGGGCAATAACACGTCGCTTTGCATCCAATCGGCGGACAAGCAGGAGATTGAACGGATATATCACTCTTTGGTCGGGGACCCGCGAACCGAAGTGATTACGCCGCTTGGTCCGATCGTGTTTAGCGAGGCATACGGCATTGTGCGCGATCCGTTCGGGGTGTATATGCAGTTGATGTATGATAGGAGATTGAAGAAGGGATAAAAGTACTGATGTATAAGGGTTTTTGTCGACTTATCGACTTAAACCCTTTAATATATTTACTAACAGGAAGAATTATAAGTCGTTCTGGACAAAAGTGATACTCTCAGGGAGTTGTTTGCTTTTTACTTTCCATCCAGCTAAAATTTCCTCAATTTCTTCTAAAGTCAGGGATGTAACCATAGGAAGGAGATCGGCTGAGTTAAAGGCGGTCTTTCCATATCGCGGTAATTAACCCCTTGTGCTAGGATTAACCATATACATACATGGAGGATTGAGTGTGCGTAATAGTGAGAGACTAATTATAATGGCCGGATGTATTTCTTTGTCTGTAGCATTAATAGGTTGTAGTGAATCGGTCTATGAAAATGTAAACACCAATGAGGTAGTAAAAGAGGCTACAAGCCCTGTGACTGAACCGGCTGCGGAACAAAATAGAATAAATAAAGAAAATAGCAACACCTTAGTAAGCGAAAGTCCAACAATTGAGCCTTTAATTACGAAAGATGGAGGGCTTGGTGATACGAAGAAGGCTATTGAACAACTTCGCGGAGCAGATGAAAGGGGAGAGGATGCAGCGATCAGCACTTATCAAAATGATAAGCTTCTGGTTTTATATTCGGAAGATGAAGTAACCAAGAACAAAACAGCTTTCAATGTGACTTTGCAGTTTGAATCAACGGATAGTCCAAGGCTTTCAAAAAAGGAAGCTTTACTTGAAGCCGCTTCGGTACTTCCAAGTGATGCTGTAAAAATCAAAGAATATAAGGCCGATGAGGATCGGGATGTTATCCAGTACGAGAGTAAGTTGCTAGCAAAACGTTTAAAGAGTTTTTATGATATGCAACAAGATGATCCTGAATTTAATCCAGGCACCTTTATCGTTATACTGAAGCATGACAAACAGGGGATTTATTCAGTTGTAGCTGGTGCGGGGAACAAGCCATAACCCATTGGAAAAGCTTTGATTAACTAAACCATTCGTTCATTAATCCATAACGGTAAGAAGAGTGCACAGAAGAATATGTACATTCGCATAGTTCCTTCACTGCAGGCATACAAAATGCCCTGGTCTTTATGACCGAGGCATCATTTGGGATAATCTGGTTTGTACAACTCACAATGAGGCACTCGAAACATTTAACTTAGAAGCCCCGACCTCTAAGCGTTTAGCGTAGGTGGAGGGTAGTTCACGCAAGCTCTCCTACGTTTTTTTTCTGAAAAATAGAAGGGAAATCAGAATAATAACCACGATCGCCGAGATATTATAGACCGTCTGGAATGTCTCGCTTTGTGTACGGGCAATAATAAAGGCTGCAATAGCAATAACCAGGACTAGCAGACCCCAGATTATCTTTTTGTTCAAATTTACACCTTCCTTTGTATATAGCTGGTTGAATCCCCCGGAGCTCCATGGGAAGGTGCGAAAACAAGAATAAGATCATGCCCTTCATTGTCTATTATGGAAATTAACCAACTCTTGAAGCTCATGGTTGAAGGATAATGTCCTCTTCTTTGTCTGTTAATCAGCCCATACAAGTACCTGTTCTTCACAGCGGCAAATCTTCGCCAGATCTGACCTGGAGTAACCAAGCCGGGATGTTTTGCGGGTGCACCACCAGCATGAGCAGTGGACTTTGCCTTTGGCAAACATGCCCTTATACTTATAGGCCCAGCCTCGTAATTGAGCGATCCTCATCTTGCGCTGGATCACACGTTGTCTTTGGTGCCGGATGTAAGCTTGATTCCAATTTGTTCTGTATTGCTTCACTGCCATCACGCTCCCTTGGGAAAGGCCCAGCCCGCAGAAGTTCCAAGGGGACATGCATCTACAGGCCGAGCGTGATGGTGTTCTTATAGCAACAAAGCATAATATAATCATCCTGTTCGTCGTTAGATTTTAATGAAAAAATTGATGCTTTCTCACAAATGCTTTCCAAGCTTTACGTGAAAACTTCCGATAAAACAACCGCTCCAATTCTGCGTGGCTTGCTTCGTTTAACCGAAGATGCCGCGCTTTTTTGGCAATTTTGGCGGAAGGCTCCGTCGTCGTTCGTGTGCTTCCAACTTTGCGCCGAATCGGAACATGGAACTGGATCAAATCCTCCAGACGCTCCCAGCCCTCCCAACTCAAGCGGCCGCCACGTTTCCAATCCACCGCGTACAGCGAAAAGAAAGGATGTTCCCCGGATCGTACCTCCACAATGATCCATAGGGACGGAATCATTTTTTGGCGTTGTCGCCCGTTCATACGCAGTTCCTCCATATCGGGAATGAACCCGTCTCTTTGTTTTCCACTATAAAACACGCAGCTTTTTCCATCAAGCTGGCCTGAACTTGGGTCAATCCATATCTCTCTAAATTTTATCCCTAAAACGGCGTAAGCTTCTTGATTTGCCTCGTGTGAATGTTTACAATGAAATTAACGAATGAAAATGATTTTCCGACATACGAAATATATAATAAAAATAATTTTCAAAAGAAGGAATTCATATGGCAGCCATATTGCATGCATTACGACAGGAACTGGACAGCTTGCCGTCGCAAGAGCGGCGTATAGCCGAGGTTATTCTCGCCTCTCCCTCCGACGTTCCGGGCTGGACGATTAATCAATTGGCTCAGGAAAGCGGAACGAGTCCGGCGACCGTTACCCGGTTCTGCAAATCCTTTCACTTCAAAGGTTTCCCCGACTTCAAAATGAAGCTGGCCGCCGAAATGTCCCAGCCTGCGCAGGAGTCGGCGTATCAGGATATCGTGGCAGGCAACCCGTTGTCCAAAATCGTGGCCGCCATCGAGGCGAACCATTTGGCTTCCATCTCGGACACCACTAGGCTGCTTGACCTGGGCAGGGTGGAGCAGGCCATTCGGCTGCTTTGCAACGCCCGGCGTATCGATCTGTACGGGGTGGCCACCTCGTCGATCGTGACGCAGGACTTTTATCAGAAGCTGGTCCGTATCGGCAAAAGCTGCACGGCCTTCTCGGATTCCCATATGCAGATTACGTCCGCGTCTTCGCTGACCGAGGGTGATGTGGCGATGGCCGTATCGTATTCGGGCGAAACGCCGGAGACGATCGATGCTCTGCATTGCGCACGGCAGGCGGGTGCGGCGACGATTTCGCTGACGTCCTACGGGAGCAACAAGCTGGCCAATGAGGCCGACATTCCGCTGTTCACTTCATCGCTGGAAGAAGGCATGCGGCGCGGAGACATGGCTTCCCGCATCGCGCTGCTGCATGTCATCGACATTTTGTTCACCGGCATGGTCAGCGCGGATTTCGACCGTTTCATTCCCAAGCTGGAGCAATCGTATCACAACGTGCAGTCTTATCGAGTTCATCACAACGGAGGTGCCTGACGACATGAACATTCGCATTTTTGAGCATGAAGAAGATTTGAACGCTACCGGGGCCGGACTGATCGCGAGCCTGCTGCAAACGAAGCCGCGAGCCGTGCTGGGACTGGCTACAGGTAGCTCACCGGTCGGCATTTATAAACATTTGATCGCTCTGTACGAGAAAGGGCTGGTGAGCTTCGCCCAGGCGTCCTCCTTCAATTTGGACGAATATGTCGGGCTCCCGAAAAATCATCCGGAGAGTTACCGTCATTTCATGAACGAGCAGTTATTCCATCATATCGACATCGATGCAGAGCGGACGCATGTGCCGAACGGCAGTGCCGCCGATCTGGACGAGGAATGCCAGGCGTATGAGCAAATGCTCGAAGAGCGCGGTCCAGTCGATCTGCAGTTGCTGGGCATCGGGCATAACGGGCACATCGGCTTCAACGAACCGGGCAGCGCATTGACAGGCCGCACCCATGTCGTGGATTTGAAAGAAGAAACGCGCCAAGCCAACGCCCGCTTCTTCGATCATATCGATGAGGTACCGAGGCAGGCCATTACGATGGGTGTGGGCAGCATTTTGAAGGCGAAGCAGATTTTGCTGATCGCGCGCGGCGAGGAAAAGGCGGACATCATCCACGAGGCGTTCATGGGACCGATCACGACGGCGTGCCCGGCTTCTTTGCTGCAATGCCATCCGAACGTGGTGGTGCTGCTGGATCGCGCAGCGGGGAGGTTGGTTAAATGAGTGACACACGAGCACAAGCCCAAGGAACAGCATACGGAAAAGAGAGCGGCAGCCCCATTTACCTTCTGCGCGGCAGAATGGTGCTGCCAGACGGTCTGGCGGAGGACGGCCTCCTCGCCTGGACCGATAGCACAATCCTTTATGCCGGACGGCCCGAAGGGCTTCCGGCGTCGATCCGCCGCGATGCGGTCACCCTGCCCGTGCCGGAGCAGGGCGTAATCGTGCCCGGGTTCATTGACATTCACGTGCACGGCGGCAATGGCGAAGACTTCATGGACGCCAGTCCGAAGGTGCTGGACAAAATCACGTCGTTCCATGCGACACAAGGCACGACGGCGATGCTGGCGACCACGATGACCGCGCCGAAAGAACGCCTGGATCAGGTGCTGAGCGAAGTGCACAGCTATCGTTCTGGCGAAATGCCGTACGCACAGCTGGAAGGCGTGCACCTGGAGGGACCGTTTTTCAGCCCGAAATGGCCGGGCGCGCAAAATCCGGACCATATCGTGCTGCCCAACGTATCCTGGCTGAAGGACTGGGAAGCGCAATATCCAGGACTGATTCGCCAGGTGACTTTGGCGCCGGAACGCGATGGCGCTCTGGAAGTCATTTCGTGGCTGCGCAGCCGGCACATTACGGCGGCTCTGGGGCACACGGACGCCACGTATGAAGACGTGCAGCGCGCCGTGCAGGCAGGCCTGCATCATGCGGTGCACACCTTCAACGCGATGACGCCGCTGCATCACCGCAATCCCGGGGCGGCCGGAGCCGTGCTGAGCGATCCGCGCATCAGCGCCGAGGTGATCGCCGACGGCATCCATGTGCACCCGGCGGCGATTTCCGTCCTGGCGCAGCTGAAGCAGGCTGCCGATCAGCTCGTGCTGATCACCGATGCGATGTCCGCCGCCGGGCTGGACGACGGCGAATACAAAATCGGCGATCTGCCGGTCATCGTCAAGGAGGGCGTGGCCCGCCTGAAAGAAGGCGGGGCCTTGGCCGGCAGCACCCTGACCATGGTGCGCGGATTCCGCTATCTCGTGCAGAAGGTCGGCCTTGACCTGAATGCCGCTTCACGCGCGGCAAGCCTGACGCCCGCACGGCTGCTGGGCATCGATTATCGCACAGGTTCATTCGCGCCGGGCAAACAGGCAGATATCGTGCTGCTGAATGAGGCATTGGAAATCGAGGGCGTCTGGGTGAAGGGAAAAAAGGCGGTAGCCCTTCCCGATTAAAAAGGGACTTCCGTAATAAACTTTGCCCTATGTAAAGGACATAGACCTGTGCCGCTTGAAGAAGGTGATCTCTGTACTGAACAGGGGTCATCCTACGGGGATTAGTATTACGGATTCAATACTTCTTTGACCAAGGAGAAATCTACCGAATCCACTTTCCAGCCTTTACTTGTATAAACCAGTTTGGCCGTTCTGTAGAGTGTTTCATTAGGTGCATATTTAGAGTTAGGACCTGAAGATTGAGTCAATTTGGCACTATTGGTATCAGTATAACTGATGGCCGATGGATAAATCGTTGTAAACTTAAAGTTGTATTTCAATCCTTTGCTGCGTATGATTTCATTGATAAATTTATCCGTAAAGTACGGGCTGAAGTAAGTTCTGATCTGCTTGATTGAAGATAAGTCGGTTGCTTCGTTTAATTTGTTTACGAACACTTGTCTTTGCTTATCTGTTATTTTCTTTGCATTCGGAACTTGAACTTGTGGTTTTTGCATGGTTACCTGAAGTTGTTTTCCATCCAACGTGATTGTTGCCTGACCAGTTTGTTGGTTCCAATTTACATCTGCTCCTAAAGTTTGACTTACAAAACGGGCCGGCACATAAGTGGAGTTGTAATGGAGTTCTGCTGGAACATCGAGAAGAATTTCCGATTGATTGAGCAAAACTTTGTTAGAATTAAGGATAAGAACCATTTCTGTAGCATCTTTAGTAATTGTAATTGTTTTTTGTTGTTGATTCCAATCAACGTCTGCTCCTAAGTTTTCAGAAACAGCTCTAAGAGGTATGAGCACCCGATTGTTTTTTAAAATACCACGATCTATTGTAACTGGTGCTTCAGCGGCATAGCTAGATGAGCTAAAGTTAGGTAGTACAAGCATAGATGCTGCCAACATCGTAAGAGATATTTTTTTGAACATTTGTGAGCCTCCTAAAATTCAGGGTATTTGTTAGATTAGACTTCATGCATAGAGAAAATGTTTCTTCCTAAATATAATAACGACGAAATGAACAAGCGTTGTGCAAAGGATCATCCGCCGCATAACGCTTTTTTAGTGTGGAGAATGAGCTTGATCATTAAGGTGTCGATATTAGTCAGTGAATATAAAGAAGAACGACGATTTTCCATAACGATCTGAAGTTTGAGGTGTTCTTTAAATGTAGGTAAATAAATATTTCGTAGAATGATCAGGGAAGAATAAGTGGACTTTAACGGTTCATGTTCCTTGTACAAGGAGGAAATGATGACGATATCATTGCGGACCAAAACCTTCCTCGCTCAAATCTTGGTGATGACTGTGATCGCAGGCACGCTTGTTTATAACCATTCAACTTCCGGCGAGGCGTCTGCTCTCGAAATGACAGCCGACCAGAAGGAGATGGAATTAGTCCTGAAACAAAAACTGGAGAAGTCGTGGAATGCAGGGAAGAACAAGATTATCGCGCACGCTTCGGACATCCCATCCTTTTCTGAGTTGAATTCAAAACAGCCTCTTGAGGATTGGGCCATCATGGACATGCATAACGATCTGTTTCAGCAGTTTTCCATGAAGGAACAATCTGCATTTCTTGATGCATACTACAACGATGAACGGGCACAACATATGCAAATCGGAGATTGGATGCCGGCCCTTTTGGTCAACCCAGACCAAACCGAAGTGATCGAATTTTGGGAGAAAAAAGACGGAACCTACATGATGATTCACTTGAAAACGAAAAAAGAGGGCTGGGGCAAAAAAGTCTGGTATGTCTATGGCGGAGCAGTGCCCCTTTCGGACGAAACATGAGGCGCTAAGCGTATGGGTCAACATATTTCACATGCTGCATCTGCTATGCTACAATAAGTGCAAAAAAACGGGATCAACTGGATCGCGGAAAATATGGAGGCACGACAATGGAACGAAACGCGATGCTCGGATCGGACCCATTCATCGCGAAGCTTACGGAGAAGCTGCACGTGCACGGGTATTATGCCTTTTACGGCGAGCATTACAGGGAAGCGGACATGGAACATTACCGCAGGCATTTGTTTTCCAAATTCAGCCATATCGTATGGGTTGAACTGGATGCGCGCAAAAAGTACATGATCGTGGACCATCGCGGCCGGAATGCGGTATTGAAGCTGATTGACGGCATGCTGAACACCCGCCGGACGCTGCGGGCCAATCAGGCGATGAACGGGGACAGCACGGAACAGGTGCAGCGGGATATAGACCATCTGAAACAGCTGACCCATCAGTTGAATTTTACGGTTTTTCGAACATAAGTCGGTATGTGTTACAGAAAAAAACGGAACTCCCTTACCACAAACAGCGCAAGTTAAACCATCTAGAATGGAATGCGTGTGCTGTCCGCAGTAAGGGAGTTTTTTCGTGGTGTAGGAACGTGTGAAGTTTCTGGAGCGTTTATTATGCCGCGGGCGATAATCTCACTTCGAGATGGAGAATCGTCAATCGACGTGTTCCCTGACGAAAATAAATTAACGAGTGACGTGAATCGGCAATGAAGTCAACATCTGTCCCGCCGCGGACGGGCTTAGGTGATCTTCGAATTTATAACCTGCAACAGGCTCGATTTTTGAGTAATGGTCCATGAACAGTCCGATGCCCAGGTTGGCTTCCAGCCTTGCCAGCGGAGCTCCGAGACAGAAGTGAGGACCGTTGCCAAAGGTCAGATGCTGTTTGTTGTTGGCCCGGTGGATATCCAGCGTGAACGGATTGGCAAATACGGCTTCATCCATGTTCGCTGCGCTCATCCAGGTGACGACGACGTCGCCCTTTTTGACGGGCACGCCGAGCAGTTCATTGTCCTGTTTTACGGTCCGGTCCATTTTGGCGATGTGGAAGCGGTAACGCAGCATTTCCTCGACCGTATTGGGCAGCAGTCCCCGCTGGGCCCGTACCTCGCCATAGATCTCGGGCTTATCGTACAGGAAAGCGTAGAACGTATTGGCGAGCAAGTGGCTGGTCGTTTCAATCCCGGCTCCGAGGATGAACATCGTCATGCGTACGATTTCGTCATCGGTGAGACGTTCGCCGTCCACCTCGGCCTGAATCAGGTCGGAAATGATATCGTCGGTCAGATGGGTTCTTTTGTGCATGACATGGGGCAGAAGATAGCTGTAATAGGCAGTAGCCGCATTGCGTTTGCGTTCGTTGACGTCTTCCGCGTGATCTTGCGGCAAAGGCAGGAACAGGTCATAAACCCACTGCTGGAAGAGCAAGCGGTCAGTGGATGGCACGCCGAGCAGATCGGCAATGACGATCGTTGGCAGCGCGCTGGTGAAATCTTTGACCACATCGATGGTCGGCGCATCCTGCATGTCCTTCAGCAGCCCGTCTACGATTTGGCGAATGCGCGGCTCCCACAGCTTCAGGCTGCGCGGCGTAAACGCGGCAGATAGCAGGGCACGGCTCTTGCGGTGCTCCGGCGGATCGGTCATGAAATCGATTCGGCCCGCATGCTTGCCTTCATCGTTGTCGGCGCCAGCGCTGATCGTGGTGCGTTCCCTGACGCTGGAGAAGTGCTCGTAGTCGCTCAGCACCCGTTTCACGTCTGCATAGCGAAATACGTTCCAGGTTCGGGTCACTTCATGGTAGCTGACCGGTTCATGCTCCAGCTTTTGCTTGTACCATTCATAAGGACTGAATTCTTCCACAGGCGAACGAAATTGCGTAATGGCTTCCAAGGAGATAATTTCATGATTCATGCACGAGTCCTCCCCATCCTTTGGATAATGAAAAGCATAAGTAATTGTGTGTTAGTTTAACATATGTTATTTTAACATATCAATAAATGGAATAACACGTCCCTGCGACCCATGTTGCTGGAATGTCATTCTTTTCCCGGGGATTAATCGATTGAACGAAACGGCGCTAATTGATAATCTGATACTAAACATGTACTCCAAGGCAAATCACACGACGAGAGGTACGAAAACTATGTACATAGAGCTGCTAATATTGATTCAGATCGAGAAAGGTCCGCGGCACGGCTACGAAATCAAAAAACAAATCCAGCACGACATCGGTTACCTGACGGACATCAACCACAACATGCTGTATCCGACGCTGCGGCGTTTTGCGGAAGAGGGGCTGGTGACCAAACGATTGAACGAGCAGGCCGGAAGGCCTAATCAAACCATCTATGAATTGACGAAATTGGGCGAAAAAAAGATTACGGAACTGGTCAATCGCTTTTCCGAAAAGGAGGCCAAAAGCCAGGTGGAATTCCTGATCCGGGTATCCCTGTTCCACCACATTACCGCCGAGAATCGGCTGCGCATCCTTTCTCTGAGGCGGCAGCAGCTCGATACGCTTGAAGCGGATCTGCTGCAAAGGCAAGAGCAGCGCGAGCCGGACACGTTTCGCGAAGAAGTGCTTAACTTGTCCCTGGCCCAGATCACGGGCGAGAAAACGTGGATCGACCAGTTGATGGGACAGGTTAAAGGGGAATAGGTGACTGGACAACAGGTGCGCTACAGTGGTAGTACGTGCTGGGTTGCCCAATAAAAGTGATACAAGATAACGTATCTTGGGGAGCTGTGGAGAGTACAAAAAGAAGGGAGGCAAGCGGAAGGAGACGGGGAATTCAATTCTAACGAACATCAGAACGCTTATTTGGCTGAAAATAGCTGTCTAGAAATGTTAACGAACTTCAGCGTCGTTATTTTGCCGAAATTGGCCCCGAACGAGCCGATCTGGTACGAATAACGTGTCTGAGGTTCGTTACATTTGGAATACACCGTTTGTCGAGCCAATAAGATGTGTCAGGTTCGTAAGAGTTTAAGCGATACGGGGCAACACGCCCTGCCCTTGGCAACGTACAGCAACTTGGGGATCAAGCGAGTCACGTAACATAGTTGTGTGGCTAACCACCATTGTCGTGAAGCGGTGTACCGTGTGCTTGCGAGAGAGTGGCCGTGCACGCCCATGCTCGCAGCCATCGCACCAAATCCCTTCACGCCAAACCTTCGGCCTTAACCCGCAATGTTTTTCTCCAATCACCATACGCCGTAAAAACACCGCGCGCCAACAAAGGCACGCGGTGTTTCGTCAATTATCCATTTCAATTCAACCTATAAGTCGGGGGTCACCGTCCGTATCCCAGGGTCAAATCCCATTCTTCATACAGAGGTGCAGGCTCGCCATGCAAGCATAGAATCGGTCATAAACAGTAACCAACCCATCAAATTAATAACAATCGAACCATATCAAGGACAAATCGTTTGCTTACAGGCTTTTCAGGAATTGCACGATGGTGAGCAGCCCTTTATCGAAGTTCTCCAGGTTGAAGTGCTCGTTCGGGGCATGCAGGTTTTCGTCTGGCAAGCCGAAGCCCATCATGACGGCCGGAACGCCCAGCACGCGGGACAGCTTCTCGACGATCGGGATGGAGCCGCCGTCCTTCGTGAACAACGCGCGCACACCGTAGACTTGCTCGTAGGCGTCTGCCGCTTTTTGCAGGATCGGATTGGAAGGATCGGTATTGAATGCAAAAGCGCGTTCGATTTGCTTCACTTGAATCGTTGCGCCAGGCTGCACATGTGCGTGCAGGTGGGCTTCGATGCGGTCCAGCACATGCTGCGGGTCCTGATCGGCCACGAGGCGGCACGTGATTTTGGCATGGGCTTCCTTTGGAATGACGGTTTTGGTGCCTTCTCCCTGGAAGCCGCCCCAAACGCCGTTCAGCTCCAAGGTCGGACGCGCTCCGACCCGCTCCACGAAGGAGTAGCCTTCTTCACCGTACAATTGTTCCAGTCCCAGGTCCTGGCGAAGCTGTTCTTCGTTGAAGCCTTGCTTCACGAATTCTTCTCTCATCTCGGCAGACAATGGCAGCACGCCATCGTAGAATCCGTCGACGCTAACGCGGCCTTGCTCGTCATGCAGCGAAGCGAGCAGCGATACGAGCGCATGCAGCGCATTTGGCACGCCGCCGCCGAAGCTGCCGGAATGCAGGTCCGTGTTGGCCGTGTACAGATCGACTTCGAGCGAGCACAAGCCGCGCAGGCCCGTGGAGATGGCCGGTTTTCCTTTTTCCAGCAACGACGTATCGGAGATCAGCACCATGTCTGCGCGCAGCTTCTCCGTGTTGTCGTTCAAATAAATCGGCAAATTCGGGCTGGAGATTTCCTCCTCGCCCTCGATGCAGAATTTCACGTTGACGGGCAGCTCTTTGTTTTCGGCGAGCAGGGCTTCAACCGCTTTAATATGTAAGAAAATTTGGCCTTTGTCGTCCGTTGCCCCGCGAGCGTACAGTTTGCCGTCGCGCACTGTCGGTTCGAACGGAGGCGTCTCCCACAGATTCAGCGGATCGACCGGCTGCACGTCATAGTGACCGTAAATCAGGGCCGTCGGTTTGCCTGGGGCATGCAAATGGTCGGCGTACACGATCGGGTGTCCAGCGGTCTGAATGATTTCCACGTTTTCCATGCCTGCGCGCGTGAGCGCATCCGCTGCCCATTTCGCGGCGCGTTGTACATCCTCTTTATACGTGGAAATGGCAGAAATGCTCGGAATGGACAACCATTCGTTCAACTCTGCCAGGTGTTTTTCTCTATTTTCCTGAAAATAAGCTTGTTCTTTCATCGATCAAGAGCCTCCTTCATGTCTGCTTAACTCCATTGTAATCCATTTTGCCCGCGTAATAAAACATCGGTTAAAAAATGTTTGTTTTTGCACCATTTCTTTCGGCTATGGAATGAGCTTATAATACAGGAAAGGGTTTACAATCCATCAAGGTTGATGGGAAAATAAGAAACTACGAAGATACAGGAATACGATTGCGCATGGATCGCATCATACCCTTCCGTCCCTCGGTTCCATGAACGAAAAAAGCAAGGCGGAAAGCCGGAGGGCAGATCATGTTACAAGGGAGATGAGGAACTTCCATGACATGGAGTACATATGCAGACAGGCAGGTGGGGCTCGATGGAACCGATTAGAAGAGCAGGCATGTCCGCCGGACGCTGGCTGCGCACGAACCGTTGGGGATCAGGGCGGCAGCGGGGCCGCTTTTACCGGAACAGCTTGATGTTGATTTTGCTCATTGCCAGCATTCCGGGACTGATTACCGGCGGCGTCATGTATCGGATGGTCGTAGGACAGATGGAGAGTGAATTCAACCGCATGCATCAGAGCCAGATCGAGAACCGGGCCCGCAACGTGGACGACCAATTGGCTTATCTGGAAATGAACCTGTCCCATTGGGCGTTCGAACCTCGGTTCGGGAGTGCTCTGCGCACGTTGGATTTCGTCTATTATTTCAAGGAAACGCAGGAGATCGTGACGACGCTTTACGTCCTTCAGGGTTCCCATCCGCTGATCCAATCCGTGCAGATGTATTTGAGGGAACCGCAGCCGATTTTGTTTAACCACGAATACAACGAATTGAAAAATGAAGCAGAGATCCGGGCGTACGACCGCTACCTCTCGATGGGCAACCATGTTTACTGGACCGACTGGACGGCCGGCCAATTCGGCTCCGAATCCGAATCCAAGCCTTCCGGCAGCAGCCTGCTGAATATGGGGAAAGGGGAAGGGCTGGTGCTGGTGCACAAAATACCGGGGGAGAGCGTCAATCCCTTTGGCGCCTTGATCATCACGGTGGATAATGATAAAATCGCCAGTTTGCTGAAAACGCTTACTCCATATGACGAAGGTTTCACGTTCCTGATGGATGGGGAAGGAAACACGTTGGTCACCGGAAACCCGGGAGCAAGCGAACAGGAGAAGGATTTTGAGCTTCGGCTTAAGGAAGCGTTGGCCGAGCATGCAGACAATCCGTCCTTTCTGTATAAATATGGGGATGAGACCTACTCGGTTTCCTATGGATCACTGAGCCGGATCGATTCGGATTGGACGTACGTATCGGCCGCGCCGTTATCGTCCGTGACGTCTCCGGTCAAGCTGGTATCCAAAATCATCGTGATCGCCAGCGCAGGCAGCTTGCTGCTGGGGCTGCTTCTGTCGTGGTTCGCCTCCCATCGGATCTATTCTCCGGTCGCCAGGATGCTTCATTTGTTGTCGCCGAACAGAAACGAAACGCTTCCCGGCATGGGACTGGACGAATTCGAGCTGCTGGAACAGCAGTGGCATGAACTGACTTCGCAGAGTTTGTCTGCTCACCGCCAACTGCAGGAACAGCTTCCGCATTTGCGCGACAGCTTTGTGCTGCAGTTGGTACAGGGTCACTTGCTTGCCTACAACGAGCAGGATCTGAGACAACGGATGCGTAATCTGGGCTTTGATGTCGAAGCGCATCGCTATTTGCTGATGCAAATGTACTTCACCGGGTACTCCCGGCTGGAGGGCCGGTTCGAAACGAAGGATACCGGACTCGTTACCTTTGCGGCAGTCAATATTATCGAAGAGGTCGCGAAGGAACATTTTACCCAGGTCAGCGTCATGAATTTCCATGATCTGTCGGCAGCGATGCTGGTGGTCACGCCAAACGTGCTGGACGCCAAACAGCAAGCCATGGCCTGGGCGCAGGAATTTATAGACGTCATGAACCGCACGCTTAAAATGAACGTGACGCTGATGATCGGCCGGGCGGCAGCAGAGCTCAAGGAGCTGCCGGGCATTTATGTGGAAATGGAGCAAGCCGTCGCTTACCGAAGCGTGGAGGAAGGGAACCAGGTGCTCGATTTGGAGGACGAGCAATGTTTCCGGCGCCGCATGGACGAGGCAACATATCCTCTTGGTCTGGAGCGGGAGATCATTCAGGCGATTCGCATGGGCAAGCAGGACGAGGCGCAGCAAGGGCTTGAACGCTTCATGGCCGAGATTATGCACAGCGGAAGCACCGAATTCCGCCTGCAGCAGATGATGCTGCAGCTTCTCGGAAGCATACAGCATACGATGCTGCAGACCGGGGTAACGCCTTACAGGCTGTTCGAAGGCATCAATATGTATGAGCGTTTATCGGCGATTCGCGAACCGGAACAGATGGCGCAGTGGATGATTCGCGAGGTGATCCGGCCGTATGCAGTGGAAATCGAACAGCGCGCCCAAGAACCGCTGAAGCAGGTCGTTGAGCGTACGATGCGTTATATCGAGGAGAACTATCGCAGCGAACTTTCGCTCGAAAGCTGTGCGGATGCGGAGCAAATGACCGCTTATGCGTTAAGCAAAGCATTCAAACAGGTATCAGGCATGAATTTTATCGATTACCTGACCCGTGTCCGCATGGATGCCGCCAAGAAACTGCTGCGCGAGACCACGATGAAGATTAACGATATCGCAGGCGAGGTGGGGTACCAGCATAGTTATTTCAATCGCATCTTCAAAAAACAGGAAGGCATCACGCCGAGTCAATATCGCGATCAATGGGGTGGCAAATAATCACCGGAATCCGGCTTCACGGATTCCGGTTTTGTTTATCCGCAAAGCCTAGAACTGCTCTCAAAGCAAAGATGTAGCAAGTTGCAAAAATGTGCAATGCATTAAGTCCAAAAAGGTGCAAGCCGTTTTGGAAATGGCGCTATAGCGGGCTTGGTGCGGCCTTGCGGTCCCTTTGCAAAAAATGAAGGTTGCCGGAAAAATACCGGATGTATACTGTGGTTAACAGGCATGTTGGTAACGCTTTCAATTGAGAGAGGGGAGAGAGCTATGAGCGGGAAGAATGGGAATGCCGCCGCCGCGATCCAGACCGAAGGCTCCGGGCTGCAGACGAAACAGGAGGCGAACTGGAAAAGGCAGATCAGACGCAACAAATGGTTATACGTGCTTGTGCTTCCCGGTTTTTTGTACTTCGTCATCTTTAAATATTTGCCCATGTGGGGGATCGTCATTGCTTTTCAGGATTACCAGCCGTTTCTGGGCATTCGCAATTCGGAGTGGGTAGGCTTCGAGAATTTCACGACCTTCTTCTCCAATCCGGATTTTTTCCGGCTGCTTCGCAATACGTTGATCCTTGCCATCTATGATTTGATCTTCTTTTTCCCGGCACCGATCATCATCGCTTTATTGTTGAATGAAATCCGAATGGCCTTTTTCAAAAGAACAATTCAAACGCTGGTCTACGTGCCCCACTTTGTGTCGATGGTCATCATCGCCAGCATCACATATGTATTTCTGACGCCTCAGGGCGGCATTCTGTATGAACTGATCGCCTGGATCACAGGCAAACCGATTGATGTGCTTTCCAGTCCGGACGCCTTCCGTCCGCTCATCATCATTCAGATGATGTGGAAGGAGATGGGGTGGGGCACGATCATCTTCCTCGCGGCACTGGCCGGTGTGGATACTGAACAATATGAAGCTTCTATTGTGGACGGTGCAGGCAGGCTGCGGCGCATGTGGCATGTGACGCTTCCGGCGATCCGCACGACCATCGTCATTTTGCTCATCTTGAGGCTGGGCAACTTTCTGGACACCGGGTTCGAGCAAATCTACCTGATGACCAATTCGCTCAATCGCGATGTGGCGGATGTCTTCGATACTTACGTGTATACCGTCGGGATCACGCAAGGAGCATTCAGTTACAGTACCGCGGTAGGCCTGTTCAAATCGGTCGTCGGCATCATTCTGGTGCTCGGCAGCAACAAGCTTGCCAAAAAATTCGGCCATCCGGGCATTTACTAGCACTAGCCATCACGGTATTGTCCCGGTCCCGGTATTTGTCATGCAGGCTTGGTCTGCACGCAATGTAACCCATTCTTCAAAAGGAGGCACCGCCCATGAACAGCCGTTTGTTCAACAGCCCTGCGGGCAGGGTGTTCGACGTATTCAACTACATCCTGCTCGGCATACTGGGCATCCTGACCGTCCTGCCGTTCCTGTACATTATCGGTAATTCGTTTGCCACCGAGGCTGAAATTACCGAACGAAGCTTTTTCCTAGTCCCCAAGGTGTTCTCGCTTAGCGCGTATGAATACATTTTTTCTTCATCCACCATCTTCCGCAGCATCGGCGTCTCCATCTTCATTACCGTTGCGGGCACGTTGGTGAACCTGTTTTTCACGATGACGATGGCTTATCCGCTGTCGCGCAGCGATTTCTGGGGACGCAATTTGATCATGAACATGGTCATTTTCTCCATGCTGTTCGGGGGCGGCATGATTCCGACCTACCTTGTCATTCGTGGACTTGGACTGCTCGATTCCTACTGGGCCCTGATGCTTCCTGGCGCGATCAGCGCTTTCAACTTGATTGTGGTCAAAAACTTTTTTCAGCAAATGCCGCCTGGGCTGGAGGAAGCGGCCCGGATCGACGGCTGTTCCGATCTTGGGGTATTGTGGCGGATCATCCTGCCTCTATCCAAACCGGTCATTGCCACGTTTGCGCTGTTTTACGCGGTAGGACACTGGAACAACTTTTTCTCGGCATTGCTGTACATTTCGGACAGCAGCAAATGGCCCTTGCAGGTCATGCTGAGACAGATTGTGCTGCTATCGCAGGCCAGCGTGGGCGATATGGCCAACATGGATCCCAATTTCGTCAAACCGCCGGAGCAGTCGGTGAAAATGGCGGTCATCGTCGTCGGCACCATTCCGATTTTGCTGGTGTATCCGTTTTTGCAGAAGCATTTTGCCAAAGGTGTCATGTTAGGTTCAATCAAAGGTTAAAGCCAAGGGGGAGAACGTATGGGACAAAAAACGGGTTTGAAAAAGGTGGCGCTTGTAATTTGCGCATCCATGTTATTGGGAACGATTCTGGCGGCGTGCTCGACCGATAAACCGGCCGAAGGCGGGGGAAGCGCTGAGGGCAAGGAGCAGCTGACCATTATGCTGCCGAACTTCGAAGCGGAAAATCCGCCGGAGAACAGCCCTGTCGTGCAAAAGTTAGAGGAGCTGACGGGCGTGGATGTCAATCTGCAGTGGGTGCCGAGCAGTTCGTATGACGACAAATTCAACATTACGCTTGCATCGGGCAAGCTGCCGGACATTATGGTCGTGCTGGGCAAAACACCGAGTTTCATCAATGCTGCACGGACAGGGGCATTCTGGGAGCTTGGCCCTTACCTGAAGGATTATCCGAACCTGAGCCAAATGAACGAGATCATCACGAACAACGCCTCCATTGACGGCAAAACGTACGGCATTTACCGGGCTCGCCCGCTCGGCCGCAACGGGGTGACTATCCGCAAGGATTGGCTGGAGAATCTCGGACTGAAGGAACCAAAGACGATCGACGAGTTCTACAATGTGCTCAAAGCGTTCACGCATGACGACCCGGACGGCAACGGAAAGGACGATACGTACGGCCTGGTTGCCAGCAAGTTCACCGGTCCGTGGGACAACATGCAGATCTGGTTCGGCGCACCGAACAAATGGGGCGAGGACGAGAGCGGCAAGCTCGTTCCGGCTCACGAAACGCAGGAATACATGGACGCATTGAACTTTTTCCGCAAAATATACAGCGAAGGTTTGGTCAACAAGGACTTTGCCGTCATGGATGCGACCAAGCTGTCCGATCCGTTCGTGAACGGGCAAGCCGGAGTGATGGTCGACGTGGCCGACAATGCCCAGCGCATGGATCAGAAAATATTGGAGAAGGACCCGGCGGCGACCGGACGCGTCGACGTGCTGCAGGCGATGGAGGGGCCGAAGGGGCTTCGCGATATGCCGACGTCGGGATACAACGGCCTCATTGCCGTGTCGAAGAGCAGCGTCAAAACCGAAGAAGATTTGAAAAAAGTACTCACGTTCCTGGATAAATTGAACGACCAGGAGCTGCAGGCGCTATTGTCCAACGGCTTGGAAGGCCAGCAGTACGAGAAAAAAGGAGATTATATCGTTCCGACGACCGATAAGCTCAAGCTGCGCGATCTGCAGGGCTTGAACCAAATTCTGATGTTCGTGCCGGAGGACCGGGCTTTCCGCATCGAGCCGACGCCAGTGCGCGAGAAAGTCATTGAAGTACAGAAAGCCAACGAAGAGATCGTCGTTCCCAATCCGGGCGAACCGTTGATCTCCGATGTGTACGCTCAGAAGGGACCTCAGCTCGACAATATCATTAACGATGCACGCATCAAATACATCGTCGGCCAAATCGACGAGAAGGGCTTCCAGGATGCGGTTGCCTTGTGGAAAAGCAGCGGCGGAGACGAGTACGTGAAGGAAGTCAACGAGCTGTATGCAGCACTGAAGTAGAAATGACATGACGGAGCCCGGCGGCCTTGCGTTCCCTAACGAGGGCAGCCGGGCCGTTTCCCTAGGACGAATCGGACAGAATTGTTGAAAAAACAGGGCAATGAACGCTGATTTCACGTTTCCATCGTTGGGGATTGATGTATAATCAAAGAAAAACAAACGCATTCAAACTTAAACGCACTGAAAAGGCAAGCGGAGATCATTCATGAACATGCGGGGAGGAAGGCGAACATGTGGAACTCGGAGACGTTTCTGAATCCCGAGGCGCAGTACCGGATACACCCTTTCTGGTTTTGGAACGGGGACATGGAGGAAGGGCAAATCCGCAGGCAGATCGCCGAAATGCACAGGCAGGGTGTCGGCGGATTTTTTATCTGCCCGCGTCAGGGCCTGCAGGTTCCTTATCTGTCGGCAGCCTGGTTCGACAAGGTCCGCATCGCGGTTGAGGCTGCAGCGGAGTGCGGCATGCAGGTGTGGCTGTATGACGAGTATCCTTATCCCAGCGGCATGGCCGGAGGGGAAGTGACGCTTGATTATCCCGAGGCGAAGCAGCGCCAACTCGTTCACCATCAGATTGCCGTCCAAGGCGGAGATCATGTGGACAAGGAACTGCCATGGGGACGGATACTGTATGCCCGGGCGATTCCCAAAAATGACGAGGGGCAGAGGGTATGGAAGGATGCCCTTGACGTGCGCGGATTCATCGGCAACATTCAGACCGAGCAAGTGTACCAGGAGACCGGCCTGACGTCCTACAACCGCAAACGGTTTTTTACATATCAGACGGCCTTTCGACTGCTGTGGGATGCTCCGCCGGGAGAGTGGGACGTCATCGTTTTTCAGGAACGGGAGATCGACGATTTCAAGTACTACGGCACGTTTGTCGACCCCTGTCACCGGGAGGCGATGTCCCGATTTATCGAACTGACGCATGACCGTTACCGTGAAGCGGTGGGAGAGCACTTTGAAAGCGTAATCAAGGGCATGTTTACCGACGAAATCGCGCCGCTCGGTGCCATCCCATGGTCGCCGCAGCTCCCCCGACATTTTGCCGAACGCTGCGGTTACAGTCTTACAGAGGCGTTGCCAGCGCTGTTATACGCCGATGTGCCGGGAGCCGAGCGCATTCGCTACGACTATTACCAAACGCTGCATTTGCTGCTGCGGTCCTCATATCATGAGCAAGTGCACGATTGGTGCGAAAAGGCAGGCATTCAATATGCGGCAGAAGTGCCCGGCGTACGCATGACGACCCAATTGTTCAGCCATATGCCAGGAGGCGATTCCGCACACGAGAAAATCGGGCGTTCCCTTTCCTGGATTCTGGAGCGTTACGGCAGAAGGCTGCGCGAGAATCCGAAAATGGTCAGCTCGCTCGCAAGACAGCTCGGACGGGATCGCAACCTGATTGAATGTTTTCACAGCGTCGGCTGGTCAATGACGCTGCAGGACGCCAAATGGATGATCGACCGCATGGCGGCGATGGGCACGAATTTCTATAACTTCCACGCCTTTTTCTATACGATCGGAGGTTTGGCGAAGCACGACGCTCCGCCGTCGCAGTTCCTGCAGAACCCGTATTGGCGGCATTTTCGCCAGTTGGCGGATTATGCGGGACGTCTCGGTTATCTGATGAGCACAGGCACGGCCCATATCCGCATCGCCCTGCTTGATCCGACAACCACGTTTTGGAGCCTGATGGGCAATCCGCTGCACGGTTTCGAATACGGCGGTCAGGACGAGCACGAACGCGCCAAGCTGGAACGGCTTACGAACGATTGGATGCGCATCGGCGTTCATCTGCTGGAGAATCGGCGGGATTATGACCATCTGGATCCGGAACTGCTCGCTGAAGCGGATGTTGCTGACGGCGTAATCCGGATCGGGGTCGCACGTTATGAGGTGCTGATCCTGCCGCCGATGCTGAATCTGGAGGCAGCGGCCTGGGAACAGTTGAAGCGATTCGTAGAGCAGGGCGGAACCGTCGTTTCGGTTGGCTTGCCGCCGCATGTTCCGATTCAGCCCGGCAGCCCGGCAGGTGATGAGGCAGGCCGTTTCTTCGGCGCAACGGAGCTGGCCCAGGAAGAGTATTGGGGCTTGCACGGCGAAGCAGATGCCTACGACACGGAAGCCATGTGGCATCAGGGACAGGGCGATGGAAAAAGTGACGGGGGCGGCGGCAGCAAAGGGAGTTCCTACTTTCTTCCCGCAGGGACCGGAAGCGGAGACGATGCTTCCCTGGAGCTGATCTCCCTGCTGCTTGACCAGGTGCTGCCCGAGGCAGTCAGCTGGAGCATGGAGGAAGAAAGTTCCTCCATGCTGATGCAAACGAGGGAGCTATCCGAAGGCGAGCATATGGTGTTTCTGACCAACCAGGAGGGACAGCGGCTGAAAGGGCAGCTGCATATCGTGCCCGAAAGGCTTTGGCAGGATGCAAAGTCGGTGCCTGAATCGTTGCTGGTTGCCGAACGGCTTGATCTGGAGACAGGTGCCTTGGAAGCGTTGTTTTGTTCCAGACATGGCGCGGAATGGTGCATTTCGCTTGAATTCGCCCCTTATGGTGCCCATGCCATTAAATTGTCGTTGGTGCAAGCGGATACGTCCGAATCCTTGGTGAAAACCGGTGCAGGTAACGAGAAACAGAGAAAAGAGCCGACGCGGATCACGCTGTCTGCGGAAGGGCCTTGGAGCGTGCAGGCCATGCAGTCCAACATGCTGCGGATTGGACATTTCCGGTTGACAGCATCGGATGCGCAAGGCGAGTTCATCACCGGGGAGCAGGTTGAGGTCAAGCCGTTTATCGATCAGGCCGCCGGATTGTCCGAGCGCCACCGTTTGCCGCTTCGGTTCTCGCAGGTGTTCGGTACCCCGAAAAAAGCAAGCCTGTCCTATCCGGTAGAGTGCCGCTATCAAACTTCATTCGAATGGGACGTATCATCGTCCGAGTGCACGTTGTTTATGGACCGGGCTGCAGTGACGGGCCAGTGGGTCATGGAACTCAATGGACAGGAGATACGTCCCGACCAATTCCGCAAGGTTGAAATTACGGATCACGATAATGTAGCCTGCGATATTTCAACGCTGATCCGGCATGGCCTGAACGAATTGACCGTGACCGTACAGGTAACTAAGGATGAGCATGGCATCGTCGATCCGATTTATTTGCAAGGGCGTTTCGGGGTGGAGTATGGGGTCAGGCCCATTCCATCTTTGGTGCGGGAACCGGATACGGCAGATCGCATAACGCCAGAGCCGCAAGCATTATATCCTCACTATGCCGGGGAAATGAGTTATAGAAAAAGCGTCGAACTGGACCTCGGCGACTTGAAAGAATCCTCATTCGAACTGGAATTTAGCGATTGGAACGTACAGGATGCCGCCGAAGTGAAAGTGAACGGGCACAGTCTTGGCGTGAGATGCTGGTCCCCTTATCAATGGACGGGCGCAGCCGAATGGCTTCGACCAGGGGAGAACGTAATTGAAGTTTGCGTTACGAATACGCTGATCGGCCTGCTTGAAGGCACATATTTTGATCTCGTCAGCCACAGCTTGCGTGAGACGGCGAGGTCTCCACGAGCGGGCGAGTAACACAAAGATGTTTCATCGGCATGGGAGATGTACGCTGCAAATGGAAAGATGGCTGCTGCAAAAGTTTTGGTGGAATTCAATTCTGGGGAGGGCTATTCAATGGTACATCGCATTCAGTTCGATCGCTTTCCGGGCGGCGTGATGAAAGCCGTGACGCTTAGCTATGACGATGGCGTGATTCACGACCGCAGGCTGGTTGACATCTTGAACCGGCATGGGCTGCGGGGCACGTTTAACCTGAACTCGGGCTTGCTCGGCAAAGAAGGGAAAGTCGCCAAGGAAGAAGTGGCAGAGCTATATGCCGGACACGAGGTTGCCGTGCATACGGTGACGCATCCTACGCTGACGTATGTTCCCGATGAAGTGTTGGTCGAAGAAATTACGGAGGATCGCAAGGCGCTTGAACAGCTCGTCGGTTATCCGGTCAGAGGCATGGCGTACCCCAACGGAGGATATGATCGGGTGCTTAGCACGAAATTGGAGTGGCTCGGCATCGATTATGCCCGTACGGTTCGCTCCCATGGGCAATTCACCTTGCCTGAGAGACCGCTGGAATGGCATCCGACTTGCCACCACAGCCACGATCTGGCCGCACAGACGGATCGTTTCATCCGGCATACGAAGACAGGCACGCCGCTGCTGCTGTATGTGTGGGGACATAGTTACGAATTCAATGACAACGACAATTGGGAAATCATCGAAACCTTTGCGGAAACCATCGGCGGACGGGACGACATGTGGTATGCCACCAATCGGGAGGTGCTTGCTTACTGGAAAGCCGTCAAACGTCTCGAATGCTCGGCAGACCGCACGATCGTGCATAATCCGTCAGCCATGTCCGTTTGGTTTACGCTGGACCAGCAAGTGGTCGAAGTGAAGGCAGGGGAGACGCGCAAGTTCGCGGAACAAATCCTGGTCGGGGAAGGGAGCTGACGATCATTCGTTATTTTCATGAAACTGAAGCGATAGCAGGCAAGGTACATGATTCGATTCCGGACATTTTGACGACGGTGGCCCAGCGTTACATTGGCGATCATCCCAAGCATTCCTTTTTATTCAGGGCCTATCATCGTGGAGGATTCCGCCGTTTGGGCGATTACCGTTACGATCTGAATTTGGCCGACAAGTGGGCAGATGCGAAGGTTGGGCAGTACGTGTACGTATGGGGCAAGCTGTGGAGCCAGCAGGAAACAACGCTGAATACGGGGCTTAACTGCTACAGCCCGGTCACGGTGTACGTGAATGGCGAGGAAATTTTCAGATCAGAGCTGCTGCAGGAGCTGTTTCCCGAGAGAAGGACGTCCATTCCGATCGGGGTCAATGCTGGATGGAACGACGTATTGCTTTGTTTTGTGAAAACGAAGGTCGGTTTCGGCGGCATTTACGGAACGGGTTCGTTCAAAAACTTTCCGCTGCACTTCCTCACGCCAGGGCTTGATCGTGCCGGACAAGAGGGCTGGCTTTACTCCGAGCCGCTGGATGAACCTCTCTCCTCGCTTCCCCGCGACGGCATGAGCGAGGAAGATACCGGTTTGACATGGTATCCTCGCCGTGAATGGAGTGCAGAGGAGCTGAATTCGGGTTCATTTGCCCGGATTTTCGGGATGGACCAGCCGGGAGTGGCTTATGCCTGGACGAAGCTGGACGTCACAGAGCCTGGAACGTCGCCCGTGGTGCTGGAAGGTCAGCATATCGGTGCATTGACGTTGTATGTTGATGGCAGGCAGGCATACGTCTCATCGGAGAGCGGCACATATCGGGTGGAGCTGGATCGCCGTTACGGCCCGGCAGATCTCGTCGCCAGGGGCGAATGGAAGCAGGGCGAGAACGACTGGGGATTTACTTTGGAAGAGCCGCAGGGTGGCGGTTGGAGGTTAAGGCCGCCTCATCCGGTCTGCGGATGTTCCGACCCATGGCTGTACACGGGAACTTTTGCTGCAGGAAGCGAGCCGGGACCGGATGAAATCACGGTTACGGACACCGTGTTCGACGATGGCGACAAAGGCGTATACTGGCAAGTGGACCTGCCAGATACCAGCGTGCGGCCGTACTTGGAGAACACGCATTACGGCAAATGGAACTACCCGCTCGGCGTAACGCTGCTTGGGCTGCTGCGCACCGGGCAGGAGCTCGGTCGGAGCGATTACGTGCAGTACGTGCGCGACCATATCGGGCTCAGCACCTCGTTTGATCGCTATGCACTCTGGGACAGGGCCAATTACGGGGCAGCCGGGATCAACAATCAGCTGTCCGCGATCGACAGCCTTGACGATTGCGGCTCGTTCGGTTCTACGCTGCTTGCGGCGATGGAGCTGGGCGAAATACGGGGAGGGCTCGATACGGCTCACCGGATTGCGCGTTATATGAAGGACGACCAGGAACGTCTGGAAGACGGGGCCTTTTACCGGGTCCGCGGCAGCGGAGAGATGCGCCAGGAAACGATGTGGTGCGACGATCTGTACATGAGCACGCCGTTTCTGATGCGTTACGGCCGGTGGGTGGATGATTCGTCGTATTGGGACGATGCGGTCAACCAATTTTTCATGTTCCGCAAGTACCTGTACATCCCGGAGCTGAAGATCATGTCCCACGTCTACGATTTCGTGCGCGGCAGCGCCACGGGCATTCCTTGGGGACGCGGGAATGGCTGGGTATTGTTCTCGTTGACGGAACTGTTGTCCATTCTGCCAGAAGAGCACCCTAAACGTGCGGACTTGCTCGATTTCTATTGCGATCTATGCGAAGGTTATCTTGCGCTTCAAGGCAGCAGCGGGCTTTGGCATCAGGTGCTGAACCGTCCGGATTCCTATGAGGAAACCTCTTGCACGTCCATGTTCATTTATGCCTTCGCCCGCGGCATTCGCGAGGGCTGGCTGGAGCAGCCGCAGCCATACTTGGAGGCCGTACGTAAAGGATGGGAAGGCATGACTCGTCTGTCCATCGACACAAAAGGCAACGTTTACGGTGTATGCCGCGGCTCGGGCTATTCGTTTACCGCTTTATACTACCGGGATGATCTGGGATGGATCCTGAACGATACCCACGGCATCGGCATCGTGCTGCTGGCCGGGGTAGAGGCCTATAAAATGAACCAAGAGCTTGCAGGCCATGTATCGTCCGCAGACTCGGATGCCGCGCTGCAACGATAGGGATGAACGTCCGGCAACCCATGCAACCCATGAACTAGACCGTTAAGATTCATAGGCAAACCGAAAGCGATGCTACTACGCATAGAAAGAGCCAACCCAACGCAAAAAGTAAAGGAGCAAAACCCAGCGGAATAGAATATCCGGTTGGGATTTGCTCCTTTTTTTCTTAAGTTTAAACCAGCGGTGCCAGGACTAACGAATCTTGAACCTTATTTTCGGAGTATGAACGCAAGATGGATGCTTACGAACATCAGCGGTCTTATGAAAGGCCAATTTGGTGAAAAAGGCTGATTTTACGTACAATAGCGTGTCTGTGGTTCGTTAGCCACCCAAACCTGCGATAAAGTGCCGAATAAGACTTCCTGGGTTCGTTAGAATGATTTGACTCAAAACAGCTCCAGCTGCTCGGGGCCTTCTTCTTCCTCTGGCTCTGTCCGGTCGGGGAACGGCTTAACCGGCTGATCCAGCAGCTCCATCATCATTTGGGCATTGGCTGCGGCATCGCCGCCGGAGTTGTTGTTGAAAATGACGAACACGTCCTTGCTCTGCTGCTGAAGCTCCTCCAGATAAACTTTCCACTCGCTGAGCTCTTCCTTGCTGTAGCGGTACAAATACCGCGTTTCGCGCCAATTCGGTGCGCCGTTCTGATGCCAGCCGGAAACGTTGCGCCCGTGCATGCGCACCAGCGTCATCTCCGGATCAGTTGCCCTTGCAACGATGGGGATGGAGCCTTGCCCGGCTTGCGGCTCGTCGCACACGCTATGGATCCAGCCTTGCTCTTGCAGGAAAGCGAGCGTCCGCTCACGCATGTCTCCCTCGTACCAGCTGCGATGCCGGAATTCGATGGCGCACGGAATGCCTTCCATGCGCAGCTTGACCTCGCGCAGTTCTCGGACGCTGTCTTTATTGCAGTCGAACCATGGCGGATATTGGAACAGCGCTGCCTGCATTTTTCCTGCTTCCATGACGGGTTCGAGCGAATCGCGAAATGCTTTGTACATTTCCCCGGTGCTGTTGAAATAGGGCTTGCCGCGCAAATGGCCGGTCATGCCCTGATAGGCTTTGACGATAAAAGAAAATCCGTCCGGCGTTTCCGACGCCCAGCGCGCCATGCGGTCCCTGGGCTGAACGGCATAAAAGGTGCTATCCACTTCGACGGTGGAAAAGTAATGCCCGTACAGGGAAAGCTTGTCCTTGGCTTTGGTACGAAGCGGATAGAGGTCATCTTGATCTCCCCAGCCCGTTAGTCCGATTCGAATCATGAGTTTCCACCTCCTGCGGCATGATATGTATGTTATCTTTTACCCGTTTGAAGGCATGCGATCATGTTTACCATTATATTGTTGCCTATATAGGTGTTCAACACGAAGATACGGAATGCTTTGAGTTTGGGTGGTGAAGGAGATACAATGACTAGAGCATTGGAGAAACGCTCCTGGCCTGTACCACATACAGCACATGCAATGTAAGCACACTCAAACAGACACAAGCTATTGACCATGTTGGAGGGCGAACTGCAATGACGGAATGGTATGAAGAGAGCTTTGGAGAGGATTACCTGCTTGTCTATAAACACCGGGATGTGCAAGGTGCGGAGCATGAAGTGCATGACATGATTAAGTGGCTGCGGCTCAAACCGGGATCTAAAGTGCTTGATCTTTGCTGCGGGATGGGGCGGCATTCGCTTGCGCTTGCTGAGGCCGGATTCCGTGTCACGGGAATCGACCTGTCGGAAGTGCTGCTTCGTGAAGCGCGCAGGATGGATCCCGGGCAGCGTGTACGGTGGGCTCAGGCGGACATGCGCAATCTGCCGCAGGAAAACGATTATGATGCAGTGGTTAATCTGTTTACTTCATTCGGCTATTTCCGTGAAGATGCGGAACAGCTCAAGGTATTGCGCGAAATCCGGCGGGTGCTGAAGCCGGGGGGCCGTTATATCATCGATTTTCTGAACCCGGCCTATGTAAAGCGGCATCTTGTTGCCCGATCCGAACGCGAGGATGAAGGACAACGGATTCAAGAAGAGCGCATTATTCGGGACGGGTACGTACATAAACACATTCGGATTACCGATGTTGAAACAGGGGGAGATCCCCGAAACTATGAAGAACGAGTCAAACTGTATACACGCGATGAAATGCTAGATCTCCTCGCCCAAGCGGGGCTTGAGGTGGACCAGGTCCATGGCGGTTACGATGAAGAAATCTATGATGCCACGTCGTCGCCGCGCATGATTTTTGTGGGCCATCGGCCAGAGGAGTAAGCCGGGAGGAGAAACCAATGAAACGATCAGAAACGATACCTTTGCCGGAAGGCATGCATCGAATACAGATCAGCATGTCTTATCCGTTACGCTGGGTGAACAGCTATGTTCTGCTCGAGGCGGATGGAGGAGCGACCATTATCGATCCGGGACCGCGCACGTCCGAAACGGAGCAAGAGTGGGCTGAAGCATTGGAAGGGCTGGGCATTTCCTTTGTGGACATTCGTCAGGTTGTGCTGACGCATCATCATCCTGATCACTTGGGTCTATCCGGATGGATGCAGGCAAAGTCGGGTGCGCCTGTACGCATGTCCAAGCGATCTTATCAGGAGGCGCAAACGATGTGGGGGGAGGATGCAGCGATAGATGAGGTGCTCCCTGCCTATTTCGGAAGTCATGGCATGCCTGCGGACAAAGTGGAGCAGCTTGGATTGCATATGAAAAGTTTTCACACCCAGGTTGCCCCGCTGCCTGAAGTAACGTATGTTGCCGATGGGGAATGGCTGGACATGGGGAATAAACGCTGGACGGCTGTTGAGACGGGGGGACATGCCCCGGGGCATCTTTCATTTTACGCGCCGGAAACCAAAGAGCTGTTGTGCGGGGATGCCGTTCTTCCGCAAATTTCGCCGAACGTCAGCCTGCAGCCAGGGAGTGATCCCGAACCGCTCGCCACGTATATCGCCGGCCTGCACCGTCTCGGCACCTTGGATGTGGCCGTTGCCTATCCTGGCCATCGAAATCCGTTTGCCGCTTTTGCCGAACGAGTCTCCTATTTGCTGACGCATCATGAAGAACGGCTGAATAAGATGGCGGAACGGATTCGTGAGGCGGATACGCACGCATATGACCTTTGCATTTGGATGTTTAGCGATCGTCTTGGTACGCAGCAGCTTCGATTTGCCATGGGGGAAACGCTGGCCCACCTGCAGGAGCTTGTAAGTCGGGGAATCGTCAAGCAGGAGCAGCGTTCCGAGGGGGAATTCGTTTTTGTCGCCAATGGAACCGCCTGAAGCAGCCTGCACTAAACGTTTCAGCAAAGGTTGAAGCGGTTGTCCGGGTTCAAAGGCCCGCAAGCGGAATTATGCCCGCTTGCGGGCTTTTTTGGGTTCATGGCCGTCTTTTGCGCAAGCTTTAGCCTGCCTTAACGGTTCATTCATGTTGTTTTAAGCCAATGGGCATAACATGGGACCATAAACTTTGATGAATAAGGCAGGGGAACACGATGACCAAAACCAGGCAAGATCCATGGAGAAAATGGAAAATATCGGCGATTGCCACATTGGCTGTCGCTGGGCTCTTTCAATATGTAAGATCGTCCGATGCCTTTGATGCCGCCTATGCGGCAGCGAATGGCTCGGATGCCACGGATGTTTCTTCCAGCGCTGGCCAGAATCGGGACGATGTGATGGACGAATGGCACGACGATTTTAGAGCGGGGCAACGAAGCGGGATGCAAGACGGGCGCAATGCGGTTCCCGAACGTTCGTATACGGACGGTTCCGATGCGGATCGCTCTTCCTCGCAAGGCAGTCAGGGTACGGGTTCGGGCTCCGGTTATGACAGTGGCAGCTACCAGTCACGCACAGGTGCCTCATGAGCCGTACGGAGCACGGCGTACGTCCTGTCCGTTTCCGTTTCCGTGCGATGAATACGGATGTGGAGGTGCAGCTGGCAACCGGATTGGAAGAAGCGATGCAGGCCGAAGCGCTGATCAGAGACTGGTTCGAGACGCAGGAACGGCGCTTTAGCCGGTTTTTGCCCGATAGCGAATTGAGCCGCCTGAATCGCTCAACAGGCTGGATGCCGGTATCCGCTGCCATGGATGAAGTGCTGAGCTTGGCTTACGGATACATGGGCCAGACGGAAGGCATTTTTCAACCCGGCATTCTGCCAGCCTTGCGCGAGCAAGGGTATGAGGCAAGCTTTGGGCAAGAAATGAATGGATTTGCACCGCAGCCGTCGATGACGGATAAGATTCGGATTACTGAGATAATGCGAACCCATGAGCGGTCCGTGCATTCGACGACAGAGCCGTACGATTACAGCCGTCCCCGCTGGATACAGCGCGAGGGCAGCCGCATGGTGCACATTGACCATGGAACTCAGCTGGACCTGGGCGGCATCGTCAAGGGCTGGACCGTAGAACGCATTGCCGAGTGGCTGCGGCGGACGCTGCGCATACCGGCAGGCATGATCAATGCAGGGGGCGATATGCAGACATGGGGGACGTCAGATCATCCGTCGTGGACGATTTATGTGACCGATCCCTTCCTAGAGAAGCGGAATTTGACCGGAAGCATCCAATTGCGGTGCGGCGCTGTGGCGACCTCCGGTATTTGGCGCAGGCGCTGGATGCTGACGAACGGAAGCATCAGCCATCACCTCATTGATCCGCGCACGATGGCATCGGCAGAGACGGATGTGCTTCAATGCACCGTTCTTGGCAAACATGCTTCGCAGTGCGAAATCATCGCCAAGACCGTCTGCATCTTGGGAAGCGAGGACGCTTTGCGCTGGCTGAACCGGCATCATGATCCCCATGATGTTCTGTGGATTACCAAGGAAGGAAACATAATATTCAGGGGAGATACGGAGCTGCTGGAGAAACGCTGGCCCGGCATCGATCCCGATCACCGTTTTCATTTGCTGTAAGAAAAGATGATTAGATATGGGGGAGCCGATATGGCACAATGGATCGTGAATTACCTGCCGACGTGGGGCATTATTCGAATAACGGGCATCGCCGCTTATCTGATGCTCTTTGCAAGCGTGTTTCTGGGAATTGCCCAGGGAATGCCGGCAGCCAAAGGAAAGCCGAAAGCGCTAATGTACAAATGGCATACCAAAACAACCTGGCTGGCCTTCGGAATCGGCCTGGTTCATGCATTAACGCTGTATATCGATTATTACAGCCCGTTCAGCTGGGGGGAATTGCTGATCCCGTTCACGGCTTCGGTGCATCCGGTTGGCAGCGGACTGGGCACGCTGGCTTTTTACGGCCTGATCGTCGTACTTTTATCCAGCGATCTGCGGAACAAGCTGGGCCGCAAGTGGTGGTTCATGATCCATTTGTTATCATACCCCGTGTTCATCGGCTTGTTGTTCCATGGATTAATGACCGGCACGGATTCGGATCACGTGATCGTTCGCTTGATGTATGTGTTCACCGGGCTCTGCGTCATCGGCATGACGGTGCTGCGCGCAATGATGCGGGAACGCAAAGGCCCTCAGATCACCATCGGATCAAACCATACACCGCCAAGGCCATCGGCCGACGGCATGCCTTTGCGAGAGTTGACGGGACGGAACGGCTGAAGGAGCATGCAGGGGAAGTTTAACCCGGCGGAAACGCAAAAAACGGAAGCGAAAAAAGCGGCCCAAGGCCGCTTTTTTCAGTTTACCCCATCGTGTGGAAATGACATAGTTGAAGGGAGATGGATCAGATGCCGTCATCCCTGACGGGTTGCTGCCCCATCGCTTCTTCGCGTTCAGACTGTTTGCGATGGGCGATCCGGCTGCTGGCCGCTGCCGCAACGGCACCAACGATGTCATCGAGGAAGGTGTTGACAGGTCCGAGGCTTTTATCGTTAAGACGATCAAGTATGCCGGGTTTCAGCTTGTCCACATAACCATAGTTAGTGAAGCCGATGCTGCCGTATACGTTCACGATGGAAAACGCAAGAATCTCGTCCACGCCGTACAAACTTTCGTCGTTCTCGATCATTTCCTGCAGCGGACTGATCAGTTTGCCTTCCTCTGCGAGCAAGTCCAACTGAATGCCGGTCAGCACCGCGTTCTGGACCTCGCGTTTGCGAAGCACCATTTCCACGTTTTCGATGCATTCCTCCATGGTTAGACCCGGATAATATCTCTTTTGCAAAAGCATGACAAGTTCGGCGATCTCGGGGATCGTGACGCCGCGCTTATGAAGCCATTCCCTCGTAGCCTCAGCCACTTTGCGGCTGTTCAGGCTGTAGGGGATTTTTTCGTGTTCGGGATGTGTCATGGGCGATGCCTCCTCTGAGATTAGCAATGTCCTTACCCTAGTCTCCTAATACGTCATCCGGCGGATTTGGTTTCCTTGTCTGTTTCGCCCAAGTACCGTCATTACCATGTAGAGTTTGTTCAGAGCAGGGCTTGTTTGAAAAAGTAGTTATTTTTTGAACAGAGGCTCGTATACATGGTAGTACAAACTGTAAAAATGATGAGGGGGAACGTGATCATGAGAAAGATCCGTCATTTGCGTGCCGCATCGGCAGCAGCGCTGCTGGGAATTCCCATTGTTCTGTCCGGTTGCGGCATGTTGGGGGCACAGTCATCCGAGGCCATCGATCCGCCGCCGCCGATCCAGGAGGCGGCCATGATCCAGGCTGCCGAGAGCAACGGCAAGATGGCGACTCTTCCGCTCACGACCGTCTACCTGCAGGATCAACAGGGGCTGCTTGCTCCGGTATCCTTCAATCTGCCGGCAAGCGTGGATGCAAGCAATCCCAAAACGGCGCTGGATGCGATGGTATTGGGCGGGGCTTATGCCGGCATGCTGCCTGAAGGATTTCAGGGCGTGCTCCCGCAGGGGACCGTGGTGCAGAACGTAACGGTTCATCCGGATGACAAGCTGGCCGTGGTGGAGTTTTCGGGCAACTTTGCCAAATACGAAGCCAAAAACGAGCGGCAGATCCTGGAGGCCATTACCTGGACATTGACGGGTTTGCCGGACGTGGAAAACGTACAGATTTGGGTGGACGGCAAAAAGCTGTCCCAGATGCCGGTCAACGGCACGCCTTTGTCCGAACGGCTGAACCGCACCGTGGGCATCAACCTTGATCTTGGCGACAGTTTTGCAACAAACAGCAGTCCGGTAACCGTCTACTTTTCCGCAGCCTCTCCGTCAGGAATACAATATTATGTTCCCGTCACGAGATTTGTCGCTCCGGGCGGGGACAAGGTACAAGCCGCGCTGAATGAGCTGATTAAAGGACCTGCGAAGAATACCGAGCTTCAAGAGGTCATGACGGGCGGCACGCAATTGCAATCGGTCAAAACGGAGGAAGACGGCACCGTGACGGTGGCGCTCAAGGACGACATGTTCACCGGAGAGGATCCGGTGCCGAGCGAACTGCTGCAATCGGTCGTGCTGACGACGACGGAAAACGCATCCGGCAAGGACGCCAAAGTGCAGATTGAATGGAACGGGGAGAAAGCGGTCATGGCCGATGATAATCAGGATTACAGCGCTCCGGTTTCCAAACCCGAGCACATCAACGAAATTCCGATTTAATATAGGACTCCGTTTAGGGTGCTTTTGGAAGAACTCTTTGGTAAAATATAAGGGATGCTTAATGTGCAATACATGCTCGACATTACAGGATGCTTAAGTCGTAGGAGGCAGAAATGATGAGATCTAACGGACGAAACAGCGAACAGCTGCGGCCGATGAATTTGACAATTAATACGAACAAATACGCCGAGGGCTCTGTATTGATTGAAGTCGGAGATACGAAAGTCATATGTACCGCAACGGTAGAAGAAAGGGTTCCTCCTTTCATGAAAGGACAAGGCAAGGGTTGGGTTACGGCGGAATATTCGATGCTGCCGCGCGCAACCCATACGCGCAACCAGCGGGAAGCGAGCCGAGGCAAGCTGACCGGGCGCACGATGGAAATCCAGCGTTTGATCGGCCGTGCCCTTCGCTCGGTCGTCAACTTGCAGGCCCTTGGCGAACGGACGATTACGCTCGATTGCGACGTCATCCAAGCGGATGGCGGGACACGCACCACGTCCATTACCGGTTCCTTCGTCGCGCTGGCGCTGGCCGTAAACAAAATTGCCCAGCAGCACAAATTGCAGGTGTTCCCGATTACGGATTTCATCGCAGCGGTCAGCGTTGGCGTTGTAGGCGAGCAGCCTGTGCTCGATTTGAATTACGACGAAGATTCCAAGGCCAAAGTGGACATGAACCTGGTCATGACCGGCAGCGGTAAATACGTTGAGCTCCAAGGCACGGGCGAAGAAGCCCCATTCGACCGTCGCGAGTTGAACACGATGCTGGAGCTTGGCGAGCGCGGCATTCTGGAGATGATCGAACGCCAGAAAGAAGTGCTCGGACCGATTGCGCTCAAGATCGGCGCCAAAGGTTTGGGAGAGGCTTGAGATGAGACTGGACAGCCCAACGATCATCGTTGCTACTCGCAATCAGGGAAAGGTCAGGGAGTTTGCCCATGCCTTCGCGCCGCTTGGCAAAGAGGTCAAAAGCATGTTCGATTATCCGGAACTGCCGGACGTCGTTGAGGATGGCACTACTTTTGCCGAGAACGCCTGGAAGAAAGCGAAAGCGGTAGGGGATGCGCTTGGCATGCCTGTGCTCGCGGACGATTCCGGTCTCTGCGTCGATCTGCTGGACGGCGAGCCGGGGGTGTATTCAGCCCGTTACGCTGGAGAAGGCGCCACCGACGAACGTAACAATACGAAGCTTCTGGCCGCGCTGGAATCGCTCAAATCCGGCGAGGACACGCAGCAGCCGCTGCTCAGCACGGCACGGTTTGTCTGCGCATTGGTGTTGTACGATCCCGCTACCGGAGACAAATACGAGACAGAAGGAACCGTGGAAGGCTGGATTACGAGCGATGCCGCCGGCGAAGGCGGCTTCGGCTACGATCCGCTGTTTTACGTGCCCGAATACGAAAAAACGATGGCTGAACTTTCGTTGGAGCAAAAGCAGGCCATCAGCCATCGGGGTCATGCGCTTCGAGCGCTCGTAGACAGAATCAAGGCCTAGCATTCGGGGACCGAAAGCGATAAAACGGACGGATTATAAGAGATGAGTTGCTGCTGCTCCCGTGTGAATACGGCTTGAAGGAACTAAAGCGTTTATTGCAGGATGGTCATTTTCTACGTTTTTACGGGGAGGACCACCTGTTATTAACGCTTTTTTTCGTTTTGGCATTAGCCTTCCGTAATTGTAATTCCACCCAAATACCTATTGGCAAGAGCGTAATCCATATTTTAGAATGGAAACATATGTTCCTGTTTTTTCAGGGGTTGAATTAGCAGTTTCATGTTTCTGCATTCGTCTAGGGCAGCGGTTGGAAGAAGTTGCAAGCCTTGGGCGATATGGGGTACCATTTCAGGGTGACGGACCATTTTATGAACTCAAATGGAGGGGAATAGCGCATGCAGGAAGTTAAGCTTACGGTCTCTTACGACGATTATGAGGAAGGCATTCGCATGGAGGGTTTGTTGAAGGAACTCGCGGGCAAGCCGGAAAGCAAAACGTTGGAAAGCCTCATCATCGGCGACTGGGGGCAGGCTTACGAAAATTCGCCGGAGGAATTCATCGACACGCTGGTCGGACTGGCTCCGAATTTTCCGGCACTGAGGAAATTGTACATAGGAGAAATGGACAGTGAGGAATGCGAGGTGTCGTGGATCGTCCAGACGGATTTGACGCCTTTGCTCGGAGCATTTCCGGAGCTTACATCGTTCACGGTACAGGGGAGCAATGAGCTTAGCCTGGAACCGCTGCGGCATGCCAAACTGGAGGAACTCGTCATTGTCTGCGGAGGTCTCCCGAAAGGGGTGCTGGCTTCCATCGCCAAAGCGGAATTGCCTGAACTGCGCAAGCTGGAAGTGTATCTTGGCGTGGAGGATTACGGATTTGACGGTTCGCTGGAGGATGTGCTGCCTTTGATGGATAAAGAACGTTTTCCGAAACTGGTATACCTCGGATTGAAGGATAGCGAAATTCAGGACGAAATCGCCAAAGCGGTGGTGCAGGCACCGATCATGGATCAGCTTGAGGTGCTGGACCTTTCCGAAGGCACGTTATCCGATGAAGGCGCGGAAGCGCTGCTGGCCAGCGATAAAATCAAGGGGCTGAAGCATCTTGATCTTCATTACCACTACATGACGGATGAAATGCTGATTCGCTGGAAGCGCTCGGGGTTACCTGTAAACGTCAGCGATCAACAGGACGGCGATGAGGATGATTGGCGTTATCCGGCCTTAACGGAATAATGATGCTTGATCATGCCAATGCGGGTTTCGGCAGAAGCTTGCCGGATCATCGGTGTAAGACGTGGGGAGACGTGCCCATGATGGTCATCGGCAACCCGGATAACCGCCGCACGGAGGACATGCAGCAGGCCAGGCGCCGATGCGGTTTAAAACCTGCGATCGTGCTGCCCTACGCCCGCTTGCTTCAGACTTGGCGATTGGGCGGTTCGATAGCTGATGCTGCCGGACAGGAATGGCGGGAGCCGAGGGGGGGCGGCCCCGTGTTGGTCCGGCTTGATGCGCCGGGCGAGGACTGGATGGTGGAACGTGAGTTGATCGCGCTTGGTGCGGCAGAGGGACTTGGTCAAGAGAAGGACTCCAATCGTGATTCTGCCGGGTCGATGTTTATTGCTGCCGAAGATGCGCTGAGTATGGAGTACGTGTGGGGACGCATTTACGCTCCACGCCAGTGGTTTCGTGGCTGGAAGGCATGTTTGCATCGGCTTGATGAAGAGGTGCGGGAGTTGTGGCCGAGTGCTCGTTTCCTGAATGAACCGAAGGATATCGCCATCATGTTTGACAAAAGAAAATGCCAGCGGCATTTGGGCGATCATGGCATATCCGTACCTCCAGTGCTGCCGCAATCGGAACATGTAAGGAGTTACGCCGGCTTGCGGGCGGCGATGCTGGACTCGGGCATGCATCGCGTCTTTGTGAAATTGGCCAGCGGGTCGGGTGCTTCGGGCGTGGTCGCTTATCAGCTGAACCCGCGTACGGGCGCGGAAATCGCGGTGACGACTGTAGGCATGGAGCGCAGCGCAGGCGAAACGTTTTTCTATAATGAGGGACGACTCCGCCGGTATACGTCCGGGGAAGACATCGAAACGCTGTTGGACTGGCTGTGTGCGGAGGAGGCGCGGATCGAGCGCTGGATGCCCAAGGCTACCCTGGAGGGTCGCAGCTATGACGTACGGCAGCTGGTGGCCGGTGGTCTTGCCGGACACGCGATCGTACGGCTGAGCCGTACCCCGATCACAAATTTGCACCTGCGAAACGAGCGCATGCTGCCGAAGGCGGCGGGCTTGTCCGAAGCGCGGATGGAACGCGTGCGGACGGCCGCGATGGCGACGATGTCCGCCTTTCCGAATTCCTGGTCTGCAGGCATCGACGTCATGCTGAGCGGATCGGAACCGCGCGCTTACGTGCTTGACGTGAACCCTTTTGGCGATTTGCTGTACAGGGTAGAATGGAACGGACTCGGAACTTACGAATGGGAAATGGAACTATTGCGAAAGGAGCCTTTGCACCAATGCCTGATATGAACACCATCGTGGGCTCCCATGATTTGTTGATGATTACGCTGGATACGCTTCGTTACGACGCAGCCAAGCTGGAGGAAGAGAATTGTCCCAACCTGTGCGGCACTGGCGGGTGGGAGAAACGTCATACGCCTGGCAGCTTTACTTATGCGGCCCACCATGCTTTTTTCGGCGGGTTCATGCCGACGCCCGCCAATACGGACAAAGCATCTCATGTGCGCCTGTTCCATTCCCGGAATACCGGGCTAAAGACGCACCCCCATACTTGGCTTTTTGACACCCCCGACATCGTATCCGGCCTTGCGGCGGAAGGGTACCGGACGATCTGCATCGGCGGCGTCATTTTCTTTACCAAAAAGAACCCGCTGGCCAAAGTGCTGCCCGGCTATTTCCAGCAAAGTTACTGGCGCATGAACTTTGGCGTCACGAACCCGCGTTCCACGGAACATCAGGTCCGGCATGCCTTGAAATTACTTGAACAGGCAGCGCCGGACGAAAAGTTGTTTCTGTTTCTGAACGTATCTGCCATACATGGCCCGAATCGGTATTTCGTGGAGGGGGCCCGGGAGGATTCCGTCGAAACGCAGCGGGCTGCGCTAAGGTACGTGGACAAGGCGCTCGGACCGTTGTTTGATGCGATGAGGAAGCGTTCGCGGCCGACGTTCTGTCTGGCTTTTTCCGATCACGGCACCTGTTATGGCGAGGATGGTTATCAGGGGCACCGGTTAGCGCATGAAGCAGTCTGGAACGTGCCTTACCGGGAATTTTTTTTGTAAAGGGGAGCACAGGATGGACGACTTGATTCAAAAGGTGACGCCGGGCAATTCCGTACAGCCCGACTCCGGTTTCGGACTCGGGTTCGGACCTCATATCGGACTTAGGGAAGCCCTTTCTATACCCTACCGCTCGTATTTGTACTCGTATCCTCACAAGACGGCATATCGCGAACTGGACCCGCCGATTCCGCTTGGGCCGCTCTGGGGGCGGGAAGAGACGGAGACGTATTTTTTGTACATGCATATTCCGTTTTGCGCTGCGCGCTGCGGATTTTGCAATTTGTTCACGCTGCCTGACCGGCGTGACGATACCCATGAGCGCTATGTGGATGCTCTGGAACGCCAGGCCAGGCAGTGGGCGCCGCTTACGTCGCGCAGGCCGTATTCGCGTTTTGCGATTGGCGGAGGCACCCCCACGCTCTTGAATGAAGGGCAGTTGAACCGACTGTTCGATATCGCGGAAAACATAATGGGACTTGATGCGCATCAGGCTTCCATTTCGGTCGAGACATCCCCGGATACCGTGACCGACGGAAAGTTATCCATACTGAAGGAGCGCAGGGTGGATCGTGTCAGCATGGGCATCCAGAGTTTTATCGAGGCAGAAGCGGCAGCGATCTATCGCCCGCAAAAACCGATGGAGGTTGAGCGCGCGTTGGAGAAGCTTGCCCGTTATTCGTTTCCGCTGCTCAATCTGGATCTGATCTACGGCCTGCCGGGGCAAACCGTTGAATCATGGTTATACTCCCTGGAGCGTGCACTCTCCTATGAACCTGGAGAGATTTTCATTTATCCGCTGTATACGCGCGAGAATACGATCGTAAAGCCCGATGACATTGAGCGGCAGGGGCCTGACATTCGGATGGAGTTATACAAGGCTGCTCGGGAAGTATTGAAAAGCCGGGGGTACGTGCAGCATTCCATGCGTCGGTTTGCCAAAGAGCCATCTGTTTCAGACAAGCGGCTTCTGCCTTACAGCTGTCAGGAGGAAGGCATGGTCGGGCTTGGTTGCGGTGCCCGCTCCTATACACGCGAGGTGCATTATGCTTCCAAGTATGGCGTGAGCTACAAAGAAACCCAAAGCATCATCGCCGATTATGTGGCCGCCGAACGATATGATGAAGCGGATTACGGGATCGTGCTGACCCGGGATGAACAGCAACGGCGCTTTATGCTGAAGGCTCTCCTGCATCGTGAAGGACTCGCCTTGATCGATTACAAGAACAGGTTTGGGACAGACGTTATGAGCGATTATTCATGGTTATCCGAGCTCATGACGGAAGGCATGGCGAGTTTGGAGCAGGAGAACGGCCAAACGATTTTAAGGCTGAACGAGGACGGGCTCGGTTATTCGGATGCGATCGGAGACTGGCTGATCTCGGCACAGATCCGTTCCCGGATGGAAGGATTCGTGTTCTCATGAAGGCTACCCTGTATTATCGCGGCAAGTTGTCGTCTTGCAATTACGATTGCCCGTATTGTCCTTTCAGCAAAACGGTGGACTCGAAGGAAACGCTGGAACTCGATAAACAACAGCTGCGCCAGTTTGTGGATTGGGTGAGAGAACAGTCCGCCGCGGGTCACCGGTTGTCCCTTTTCTTTAATCCGTATGGAGAAGCGCTCATAAGAAGCTGGTACCGTGAGGCAATGGTGGAGCTTTCGCATATGGAGCATGTGGAGAAAGTGGCCGTGCAGACCAATCTGTCTGTCAAGTTGGACTGGGCCGGGGAATTGAATCGGGAAACGGCAGCCTTCTGGGCGACGTATCATCCGCGGGAAACCAAAGAGGAAAACTTTGTTAGGCAGTGTCTGACTTTGCGTGAGTTGGGACTTGATTTCAGTGTGGGAACTGTGGGGCTGCGAAGCGCCTTTCCTGCGATCGAATCGATGCGTCAGGCATTGCCGGAGGACGTATATTTGTGGGTAAATGCATTTAAGGATAAGCCCAATTATTATTCTGTTGAAGAGATCCGTTTTCTGCAATCGATCGATCCGTTGTTCGAGGGGAATTTGCGCGACTATCCGAGTTTGGGCAAAGCCTGTGCCGCTGGTTCGACGGTGTTTTATGTCCAAGGCTCCGGTCATGTGAGACGCTGCTACAAGGATCGGCGCATCATCGGTCATCTGTACCGTGACGGATTGGAATCGCTGGCGGCTGACCGGCCATGCGGCATGAGCAAATGTGGTTGTTACATTGGTTATATTCATATGGCCGATTCTCCGTTTGCAGAGCTTTTCGGCGAAGGTTTGCTTGAACGTAATGCGATCACGGCCATGCAGCGATAAAGATTTGCCCATATGGAAGCACCCTTTTCAGTTAAACGCTACTGAAGAAGGGTGCTTTTTTGAGCTTAACGAATGCTCACTTTATATGTGCTCAACCACGAATTGATTTGCGATAAATAGGCGAACAATTGCGGACCCGACATTAACTGGCCAAACCACGGAAGATTGGAAGAAGCATCCGGTGAGGAGGCCAGATCGCGAATTTTTTCTTTATCGATTAGGGGCAGTATTGGAGAGGACGAGTCGTCCAGTATATCCAGCACCTGTTTTTTGACCTCGGCCAAGTATTGTGGGTTATGCGTTTTGGGATACGGGGTTTTTTTGCGGTACAGTACATCATCCGGCAATACACCTTCCAGTGCTTTACGGAGAATGCCTTTTTCCCGTCCTCCCGTTATTTTCATTTCCCAAGGAATATTGAATACATACTGAATCAATCGATGATCGCAATAAGGCACGCGTACTTCCAAACCGGCACCCATGCTCATCCTGTCTTTGCGATCCAGCAGAGTAGGCATGAAACGTGTAATGTTCAGGTAGGACATGACCCTCATTTGTGCCGTTTTTCCCTTTTCGCCCGGAAGGACGGGTACTTCAGCTACAGCGTCTGCATATCGGTCTGCGAGATAGTCCAGTGGACGAATCCATTCCCGGACGTCAGGGGATAACAAGCTGGCTCGCATGTCAGGCGCAACGGACCAGGGGAACGTTCCCGAATTCAGCATTTCTTCCCGATGAAACCATGGGTATCCGCCGAACACTTCATCGGCTGCTTCGCCCGAAATGGCGACGGTAGCTCCTTTTTTAATTTCCTTGCAAAACAAGTATAAGGAAGAATCTACATCCGCCATGCCTGGAAGATCGCGTACCAGCATCGCTTGTGTCAGGGCCTTGACCAGGTCGCCATTCTCGATTTCGATCCAGTGATGGTCCGTCTTCAATTCGTCGACCATGCGTTGAATCCATGGTCCGTCCGCACCCGGCTGAAAGGAATGGGCCTGAAAATGCTTGGCATTGTCCACGTAATCTACGGAATAGGTACTCACCTGCCCCTGTCCCGTCCGGTTATAGTAGTCCACGGCGAGTGCGGATAAGGCGCTGGAGTCCAGTCCGCCGGACAACAGCGAGCATACGGGAACGTCGGAAGCGAGCTGCCGCTCCAGCGTATCTTGCAGAAGCAGACGAATCTGGGCGGCTGTTTCGTCCAGATTGTGCTCATGCTCCGCACTTTCAAGCTTCCAATACGGATAGATCTGAACACCATCCCTGTTATAAACGAGCGCATGTGCAGGCTTGAGCTCATGCATGGAGGAGTATACGCCATGGCCGGGCGTTCGTGCCGGACCGATGATGAAAACTTCTGCCAATCCTTCAGGGCCTACGGCTGCATCCACGTCCGGATGCAGAAGAAGTGCTTTGGGCTCCGAACCAAAAACGAGCGTGTCCTTTACGTGGCTGTAGAACAGGGGTTTGACACCGAGGCGGTCACGCGCCATGAATACCTGCTCCCGTGCCCCATCCCATATCGCAAAAGCATAAATGCCGTTAAAGCGTTCCACGCAGGCTGGTCCCCACTCGATATAAGCAGTCAACAGCACTTCGGTGTCGCATTGCGTGCGGAAATGATATCCTCGCTGAAGAAGTTCCTTCTTCAACTCGGGCGCATTGTATAATTCTCCGTTATACACGATGGTATAAGAGGTATCTCCCTGAAACGCATGCATCGGTTGGGCTCCGTTCTCCGGATCCATGACACTGAGCCGGCGATGACCAAAAGCGCATGGGTTGGAAATCCATGTACCTGAAGCGTCGGGCCCCCGGTTCGACAAACTGTCCGTCATTCGGACAAGCAGCTCCGATTCCTGGGTCAAATCCCGATTCCATTGTATGAAGCCGGTTATACCGCACATGGTTTGTTCATCCTTTCTTAGTCGAGTGTTGATCTGTATAGATGTTTTCTTATCTTGTAATCACGGCCAGCAAATACGGTTTTTTCGTCGGAAGTGTAACAAATATATGCCGAAAGTAGGCATAAAATGTCTGTCCGCTTCGGAAACTATATCTGAGGACCAGGTTCGAAGCATGCCACGCAAAGGAGAATTTCTAAATATGGGAAAGCCCATTTACTACGTTTCGGTGGCTGGCCGTTCCGTGTTACCGGACCAACATGCTGCATCGTACGAATGGACCATCCAAGCCACACCGGATGAAGCCCTGCAGCTGCAGAGACTGCTTAATGTAATGCAGGAGAAGGAAGAGGAGGCTTTTCCGGGAATGGTATTGCCCTGGCCAGATACACCGGAGGAATCCGTAAATCGTGCCTACGAAATAGCGCTGCAAAACGTATACGGAGAGATCTACCGTTTGGGGACTTCCGAAACGAGACGTGAAATCGAGCAAACGACATGAATGGAGAAGGAGCGCGATATAACATGTATGCTATTCAGGATGCCAAAATTCGCAGATTAACCGAAGTGGATGGTTTGTCTTGCGCCGAAGTTGAGGTCCAGCCTGCCAATGTCGGAGATCCGTCGTTGCTGGTCTATGTGGCAGCAAGCCAGCCGCAAAATACGCTGCAAATCACTCGGATCGTGCGCAATCATTCGGATTCCACCCTCGACTGGTACAACAATAACCTGCACACCGCTTTTGAGGAAGCGACCGAAACGGCGTTTCAGAACAGTGAGGGCATTACCTCAGGAGAGGACAAAGCACGTTTCGAACAGGAGCTTTTCGGCTTTGGTTTGCTTGGTCCGACTTTGCAACGGTATTTGCTTGGTCAACGCTGAGATTGGGCGAGTTGATGGCTCCATCAACTACCTGCCAGCTTCGAGAGTAAGCTTGTTCCCCCGGAGCATACTATAGACAGTTCCGGGGAGGTGATTGCAATGGCTTCCAAGTACAAGAAAAACAAAGGGAACCAATACGCGCATCATACCGAGTTTGCCGAGGAAGTGCTGGCGAAAAACAGCAAGCATGCCGCCCAGAAAAATCCGTGGCGTCAGGGAAACAAGTAACCGGAATGCAAGGCCCGTCGTTCTTTGTAACGACGGGTTTTACTGCTTTATGTTTTAACGGTCTTGGCCTATTTCTCCATATCGGTCTGAAGCATGAAGATGATGGAGAAGGATTATTAATTTTTTAAAAAAAGTATTGAAAATTATAGAAATTGGAGTATAATAGAGAACGTTCCGAAAAAAATAATACATACTTGTCCCAGTAGCTCAGCTGGATAGAGCAACGGCCTTCTAAGCCGTCGGTCGGGGGTTCGAATCCCTCCTGGGACGTAAAAAGAAAAGCTCTGAGAAGAGCTTTTTTTGCGTCCGGGGATGAGAACCCCAAAGGTTCGTCGGAGCGAAGCTTCGGGAGGAATACATCGCAGTCTCGACTAGAAGGAGAGTATCCCTCCTGGGACGTAAAATAAGCTCTCTTAATATAAACCCGAAAAAATATTCACACGTTAACGGAGAGGCAGAACCAATCTGAAGAAGCGAAGCGGGCGCGTTTATCACCGGATTTTTCCTTTGGGAAAAGGAATCGGAAAAAATCTGGGGATAACAGCGATCGGAAGATGGTACTGCACTCGTAGTGGCCTAGTGTGATTTATTGTTAAGGCTTCCATTAGGGGATGAGAACCCCAAAGGTTCGTGGGAGCAGCACTTTCTGCGGGCGTTTGTCAAAAGGAGCTTCCTGAGATAAGCTTTGGTGGCATCCGTTGATAAGGGGGAGAACAGATCTTGAACAAAATGATCCAAATCAGAGCTTTGAAATATCCGGATATTCCGCACTATGAATGGGAGGGGCAGCTGATTGAAAGTACACCCGATCATGTGATCGTCTTTTGCAAACCAGGCAGGCAGCTGATCCATCATACCAAAAACAAGGTGTTTACCATGGAACATGCGTCCATCGAATATTTTTCCCTGAAGGAATGGTTTACGGCTGCCATGGCTGTTGTCGATGGGGAGGTTTCGTTCACGTATTGCAATGTGGCCATGCCTTCTGTTTGGACTGATAAGGGGCTTCAATTTACGGATTTGGATCTGGATTTGATCCGGGAAAAGGATAAGGAATGGGTCGTCGTGGATGAGGACGAGTTCGAGTCTAACAGCATGATGTACCGATACCCAGTGGAGTTAAAGTCTGAAGCCATTGATGCGCTTGAACGCTTGAAAAACAAAGCCATGCACAAAACGTTTCCGTTTAACCTCGATTTCATCCGCAAATACGCTTTTCATGATTCATTGTATGAGTAAATGGCCTTTGAAAGAAAGCTTTTGGTGCTCCTGTTCAAAGGGAGGCCATTCGCCTTTTGTATAGGTAATTCCTATCAACAAAATTAGTTTTATATATTTCATCTATAAATAAATTTGTGCCACAATATAGATATCTTATCGAAAGCGCAGGTGGTGTTTATGCAATCCATCAACCAATGGAAGGCAGCGGATTATGATGACAAGCTGGCCTTTGTATCGGAATATGGGAAGACGCTAATCTCATGGTTACAGCCGCAGAAGGGGGAACGCATTCTCGATCTGGGCTGCGGGACGGGGGATCTAACATTCGAAATTTCGCAATCGGGAGCGGAAGTTGTTGGCTTGGACGCATCTTCTGACATGATTCACCGCGCGAAGGAGAAGTTCCCTGAGCTTGAATTTATCCAAGGCGATGCACATCACTTTGAAATGCGCGGACGTTATGATGCCGTTTTCTCGAATGCAGCCCTTCATTGGATGCGAGGCCCAGAGCTTGTTGCCGGCCGGGTATGGGACGTGCTGAAACCCGGAGGTCGCTTTGTGGCCGAGTTTGGAGGAAAGGGAAATGTGCAAACGATCGTGAAGTCGCTGGAAGAAGTGATTGAGCGCAAAACGGGCATCAACGCCGCCGAACGCAATCCGTGGTATTTTCCGACGATCGGGGATTACACCTCTCTGTTGGAAAAACAAGGCTTTATGGTTCGTCAGGCCTACCACTATGACCGTCCGACCAAATTGGCCGACGGAGAATCGGGTATTGAAGGGTGGCTCGCCAACTTTGGCGGGGATTATTTTCAAGGCATGAATGATGATATGGTTAACGCAATCTGTCAGGAAGTCAGCGAGATTGTGGTGCCGCAGTTATGGAACGGCAATGCCGTCTATGCCGATTATAAACGCATTCGGATTGAAGCGATCAAACCAGAGTGTTTTTAAATCGAAGTTACGGTTTTGGTTGGTAAAGTATACCGAGCATGTATGTGAACCGAAGGATCAGGAACGTTCTCTTCAACGAGAAGCCTGGTCCTTTTTTTATGGCATGGACTTTTGGCACGGGCGATAGCATCGACAAAATAAGCAGTTTGTCACATTTCTATTTAAAAGGACCCATATCACCAATTTTTATATAAAAAATGTAATTATTTAGAAGGTTTACGTGGTGTTCTGCTCGAATAATTTACCAAGGGTCAAACTCTGGTTGAAGGAGGGATCGTTGATCGGGAGAGATGCTGTGTCGTTGCTTGGTGACCCGAACCGTTTTAGCGAATTAGCGAAAAAACCATGAGAAGGAGGGCTTGGCCATGAGTAAACGATTGTTGTCCGCATTTTTAAGCGCATTGTTGATGAGTACTGCCATCTTGCCGGCGGCTGGAGCCGCTCCAGCCGATCCGGCCGTTTCGCTTGAAGCGCCTGGTGCAGCCGAATTTAAGCAGTGGAAGGAAATTTTGGAGCAGCGGGAAGAACGACTGGGTGCCGAACCCTATCTGGATCAAAGCCTTGAAGGCCTTGGTGGACAGACAACCAAAGTCATCGTGGAGCTTTCCGATAAACCCGTGGCTGTAGCGCAAGGGGAAGCGACCCTTTCCGGCCGATCATTCACCTCCTCTATGGAAACAAATGCTGTCGCGCGAGTAGAACAACAACAACAGACATTTGTACATAACCTCACAAAGAACAACATCAGCCACGAGGTCGTGGAAAACTATGAATATGCACTTAATGGAATTGCCCTTGAGGTAAAAGGAAACCAGTTGGGGCAATTGATTCGTATGCCAGGGGTGGTCAGCGTTTATCCCGATACGGAAATATCTCTGGCACCAGAGAACGAAGAAGTCAATCCTTATATGAAGGATTCGGCGCCTTTCATTGGAGCCCCTGAAGTTTGGGAGCTTGGATACACGGGCGAGGGCGTCAAAGTCGGTGTCATTGATACGGGGATCGATTACGAGCATCCCAACCTCAAGGACGCCTATAAAGGCGGATGGGATTTTGTCGACAACGACGATGATCCGTACGAAACGACGCATGAAGAGTGGAAAGGTTCGGGGCAACCCGAATTTAACGAAAACGGCAGTGCATACTACACCTCTCACGGAACGCATGTTGCCGGTACCATCGCTGCCCGCGAAGCAGGCGATTTTGGCGTAAAAGGAGTAGCGCCTGAGGCCGAAATCTATGCCTACCGAGTGCTGGGCCCTTACGGCAGCGGCCAAACCTCCTGGGTTTTGGGCGGGATTGACCGTTCGGTGGAAGACAATATGGATATCATCAACCTTTCATTGGGCAATAAGTCGAACGATCCTAGTTATGTGACCTCTGTGGCGTTGAACAACGCGATGCTGGCTGGCGTCACCTCGGTCGTTGCAAGCGGCAATGATGGGCCTAATCGCTATACGTTGGGCTCGCCGGGGGCCTCGGCCATGGCGATCACGGTAGGGAATTCCACGGGACCGAGCCAGACGATTGCGGCAGATGCGCATTTTTGGATCGGCACGGAGGGCAAAGGGGAACTGCCTGAGGAACAACCCGTACCTGATGCAGAGCAAACACCCGAGTTGGGTCTTGTGCCAGAGGTAAACGATGAGGATGTCTCTGCTCAGGGCATGCCCGAGAATGGGGCAATATCCGATGATTCTTCGTTGAGCGCCCCCAAAGAGGAGCCTGCTGTTTCGGAAGAAGCCGCAGAGCACACCGAGCCTGAACAGGGAGCCGATGCTGATGGAGAATCGGGTCTTGAGGAACGTGTTGCTAATGAAGAACGTCCTGTAAGTGTACCTTCTGCGCCTGCAGAAGAAGACTCCAATTCAACGCCTGCAGTGGAAGCAGGTCTTCCTGCGCTTGATGCAGCGGCTGCTGATTCTTCGTCGGTAACAGAGTCCGTTTATCATCTGGATTTGATGGGATGGAATCTTGCGGAAGACCCGGAGGCGGTCTTGAATGGAAAATACGAATTGGTGTACACCGGTTTGGGCAAACCGGCCGATTTCGAAGGTAAAGAGATAAACGGTAAAATTGCGCTTATCCAACGCGGCGAGCTGGCGTTCGTGGAGAAGATCGCCAATGCCAAAGCGGCGGGCGCGGTAGCGGTCATTGTGTTTAACAATATTCCTGGCCCGATTGGGGTAAGCCTGGGGGATGATTTCGAATTCATTCCCGCCCTGAGCATGAGCAAGGAAGATGGAGAAGCCATCAAGGCTCAACTGGATGCCGGCCTTAAGGTCGAGGTCAGCTTCAGCGATTTTGTCAAAGACATGGCACCAGGCGACGAAGTATATACTTCAAGCTCCCGCGGACCTGCCAAAGTTACGCTAGACATTAAGCCGGACGTGGTGGCACCGGGAACAAGCATCTTGTCCACGATTCCTGCTTATGGCAAAGATGAGCCGGGAGCGGATTATACGCAGGCCTATGGCCGCAAAACGGGGACAAGCATGGCTACCCCGCATGTGGCGGGACTAACTGCTTTGCTCATCGAGAAACATCCCGATTGGACTCCTTTTGACATTAAAGCTGCGCTCATGAACAACACCAAGGTTCTGGATACTGCCAGCTATGACGTATTCGATCAAGGGGCTGGCCGCGTTCAGGCGGTTGAAGCGTTCGATCCCGAGGCTTTCGTGAAAGTCATGGACGTGACGAAATATACGGTCAGCGGCGAAGAGATCGAAAAAGAAAACATAACGGGCAGCATCAACTTTGGCAATTTCTTGAGCACGGACGAAAAAACGGTCAGCAAAACGATCAAGGTACAGGCGCTTAAGGGAGAAGGCGGGGATTATGCCGTATCCGTCAATCCGACGCGCACCGTGAACGGTGTTTCGGTATCCGTGGACAAGGCGTCCTTCACGCTGAACGGGGAGGAAGAAGTACAGGTTACGATTACAGTTCCAAAAGGCGTGACCACTGTAGGAGAAGCCCAAGGTTACCTTCAATTCAGCCATGGAACGAAAACGTACAGCGTGCCGTACGTAGCCCACTTCAATCTGACACAATCCGGCGTCAAGTATATCGAAACGAAATATGGCAATGAAACGAATCCGTTCCATTATCCGCTCAAGGCGGACGGTACGTTGGATACGTTGAACGTGGCGATGGAATTCCACAATCCGATGAATTTTGCGTTGATCGAAATTTTCAACGGCCTGGATCCGGAAGGTGGCCCTTACCAGGATGGATACATCGGGTACATTTTCGGAAATTATTATAACTTCAATGCAAATACGAGATACAATTTGGCTTGGACCGGGAATTATTTGGACTATGCGACAGAAGCAGCAATGGATATCCCGGACGGATTGTACACCGTGGATATTACGTCGATTGGAACGGACGGCAAAACGTATGTCGAAGACACGCCTCCGTTTTTGGTAAAGAAGACAGCCCCGGTCGTGACGGCTCCAGAGAAGCTTGAATTCGAACATGATGAAACGGTTGTCGTTGACGGCAGCGTGAAAGATTTGTACTTTCAGGTTGCCCCAGCGCTCCAAAGCGGCTGGAACATCGAGTTTGACCCTGCAGGCTCGTTGGACGCTGCGTATGTTGTGAAAAAGGAGGATGGATCCGTCTATGCGGAAGGCAAGTTAGACCTGCAGAACGACGGTACCTTCAGTCTTCCTTTGGATGGCATCGAAGCCGGCGAATATGTCGTCGAGTTCAGCGTAAAAGATCAACAGGGGCTTGCCGGTACCGCCAGAACGGCGCTCAGCTTGAAGTTCACGGAGCCTGAGCCGGAAACACCGGCAACCCGGGCGCCAGGAACCCCTGTATTGTCCCACAACAACGGTCATGCCAATGGCCTGCTCGGAGGCTCGTATACCGTTAGCATGAACATGTGGTGGGGGGAGAATGCCACAAGCTATAAGCTTTATGAAGACGGCGTGTTAATCGATACCCAGAAGCTGACCTATAATGCGCCTATGGCACAATTTGCCCAAACGAAGATTACGGGCAAAACAAATGGCACCTATACGTATGTAGCTGAACTGACAAACGACAAGGGCACAACGCGCAGTCAAACGCTGACTGTCCGGGTTACCGATGCATCGCCAGGCAAGGCTGTACTTTCCCACGATAACTGGGATGGAGATGGAAACTACAAGATCACCATGAACTTGTGGTGGGGAACCAATGCGACGGAGTATCGTCTTTACGAAAATGATCAGTTGATCGATACTCAAGCACTGGGCGCAGCTACGCCTTCTGCTCAACGTGCGGTTAGCGAGCTGTCGGGTCGTGCTTCAGGTACGTATACGTACAGGGCGGAATTAATCAACGAAGCTGGAGTGACCAGCACCGATAAAATTACGGTAAAAGTGAAGTAGAATATAGGACAACATCAAAACGGCCTTCATCCTTGATTTCAAGGGATGAAGGCCGTTTTGATTGGATTCGTATTTTCGTTTCGGCGGTGTGAAATTTACCCGATTACGCGATCCTTGCTTGCCTGGATGCCTGCGATTAATAAAACAACGGCAAGGATAACCTGAACCAACAGGGGAATGGTCCATCCTTTCGTCCAATCATGCAGCACGCCGAATAACAAAGGACCACCTGCTGCCAGCATATAACCAAAAGACTGGGCCATGCCCGACATGCTCGCAGCCTGCCTCGCGTCACTTGTGCGAAGAACAAAGAACATGGTTACTACGCCGAATGAAGCGCCTGCTCCGATGCCTGCCAAAATGACGCCCGTGGTCACGAGGGAAGAAATGCCGCTTAACAAGAAGGAATACCCAATAATCAAAGACGAGCAAGTCATGATGGTAAGAACACGTTGATCTCTGGTTCTTCCGGCAAGAATGGGAACGATGAAGCTCGCTGGCACACTAACCATTTGCATGAGAGAAAGAATCCAGCCTGCAGAGGTGGCACTAAAGCCTTGTTCGGCAAGAATCTCCGGAAGCCAGGTAATCGTGGTATAAAATATTAAAGACTGCAGCCCCATAAACATGGTAATGGCCCATGCGAGCGAAGAAGTGCGAAGCCGTACGGTCGCTCCCTGTACATGGCCTGAGACTTGAAGCTTCTGCCGGCGTCCTGCCGCGACGTGCGGAATCCACAACACAAGCGCCAAGATGGATAATAAAGCCCACATGCCTAATGAGGCGCGCCATCCCATGGAAGTTGCCCCCGACGCCGGCACGCTGATCCCGGAAGCGATGGCGCCGAATATGTTCATCGATACGGAATATAGTCCGGTTACGATGCCTACCCTTAAAGGGAAGTCCCGTTTGATCAAGCTTGGAAGCAGCACATTGCTTAACGCTATGCCGCATCCCAGAATGGCCGTTCCCGCATATAAAGCAAAAACGGAGGGCAGCAATCTTAAGGCCACCCCAAGGGTCACGATCATAATGGCCATAAACAAGGCAATTTCTAATCCCCAACGTTTGGCCAGGCGCGGTGCGAAGGGAGAGACCGCGGCAAAGGCAAGCAGAGGGAGCGATGTTAAGAGCCCTGCCATCGTATGGCCGATTCCCGTGTCTGCGCGGATCATTTCCACGACGGGACCGGTGGCCGTAATCGGTGAACGCATGGTGGCCGCGATAACGATAATGCCTGCCAATAACAGGCCGAATTTCTTCGATGCAGCCGAATGCTCTTCTGCAGAAGAAGGGGAAGAAGCGTGTTGCTGTATTGATAATGACATGGTAAAGTCTCCTGTGTTCTATGAAGTGAATATGTATGCATTGATACATATACATCTGCAAGCATAACACTACATGTCAATGCCTTCAATGGGAGGGCAAAAGATACGATGCTTAAGATGTATCGGTTTAATATGTAATTATAAACACATATAAATGGAGGGGAGTAGTAGTCAGAGTGGATAAAAAGTGGAGTGCGTCGAATCTGGCGCAAGTTATTTAGAGATTTTTCAATGGGATTCTCATCCCCGGACGCAAAAAAAGCTCTTATTCAGAGCTTTTCTTTTTACGTCCCAGGAGGGATACTCTCCTTACAGTCGAGACTGCGATGTAATCCTCCCGAAGCCTATGCTCCGACGAACCAATGGGGTTCTCATCCCCGAAACGCAAAAAAAGCTCTTAACAGAGCTTTTTCATTACGTCCCAGGAGGGATTCGAACCCCCGACCGACGGCTTAGAAGGCCGTTGCTCTATCCAGCTGAGCTACTGGGACATATTTTTTTCGCGCAAAAATGATTATATCACAATGAATTCGGGAGATCAAGTCTTTTGTTCTATGTTGGTCAATTGCCACGATGTTCGGCAGGGTTGAGCTCGTTCCCCTCTTTTATTTTGAAATTAAAGATCTGTATGATTTCTTGCAGAGTTGACCAAACTGAGGAATTGGGATTTAAGGGTGCCTAAATATATGACTGATATTTTTCTTCCGAATACCAGATCGAAAAATTCCCTCAGTCTTCAAGCTCTAACGAACATAAGAAGTCTTATATGCTGATTTTAAGGGGGCAGAAACTTCTAACGAACCTGAGCGCTGCTATTTGGTGGTGTTTAGCCTGTTCATACCATATACCGTCTGAATAGCGTGTCTAAAGTTCGCTAGAAAATGAACATGCCCGAAAAGCAGTAAATGAGGTGTCTCAGATTCGTAAGAGGTAGGTTCGGTACAGGTGCTGACCGTTGGCGACTTCCAGCACCTGTTGATCCGACAAAATGGAGGCACTTCTGATATTGCAAGAAAAACAACCGATAAACGCGGTCTGTCTTCTTTGACGGATACACCGATTGAAGTTTTTCTTATAATATCAAACTGAGATCCATCAAGACACACATCTGGATATTGCAAGAAAAACAACCGATGAACGCGGTCTGTCTTCATTGGTGATACATCGATTGAAGTTTTTCTTATATTTGGCATTATGTTAGAATATCAGGTGAACTCGGGAAATGGACGCGTTTTTCGTTTAATATACATCGAATCGGGGTTTGATGCCACTGATGATTCAGGACATATGAGGAGGTGCTCCTTATCAAGGAATCCAATAATCGGGAAACCGGTAAGGACAATAATTTAATTCTTTTTCCGAAAACGCTGGACTATTACCAAATTCAGTTGACGGTTATGCTGGAGAACGAACGGTATGGCGAAGCGATGAATATGCTGCGATTCTTGTTGCAGTGCCAAGGGGAAGAGGAACGGCATCATGAGGAATGGAGAGCGCTGCTCGAATGGCTTGAGGCTGCTTTTCCCGAATACGAGCAGATGGCGGAGACCGATCAGGAGGATCAGGACGAAGAAATCAGCGAACAAGACATGGCTCGCGAGCATGCCCGACTTAAGCTTGAGCAGGATAGCGGTTATGCAGACAAACTGCTTCGCACGGTAAAGGAAGAGCCGTTATCCGAACAAACGATGCTGGCTCTGGAGCAGCTGGCTTACCTGGAGCTGCCGGAAATCGATGACGCGCTTATAGATTGGTTAAAGGAAAAGGCGCTTCATCCTTTGCTTCAATTCCGCGTGCTTCAGACACTGAGGCGCAGAGGCGTGCAGCAGGTCGTGTCTTTTACACGGGGAGAAGAACGGATCGAGGTGGATGTAGAAACGGTTCCGCTTAGTCCGGAGGATTTTCCGATCCAGATTGTTCACATTTTGGAAAGGGTCGCCGATCAAACGGAAGTGCACGAGCCAACGCTTTTTTATTTTGCACAGGAATTATGGGTGCAGTTTGTCATGGCCGTGTACGGAACGCGTGATTACCAAACGATGCTTGAAGATGATGATTTGATGACCGACATTTGGGCAGCCGCCCTGCACATGACCGTGGCTGACAGTTTGGGCGGGGCACATGACGAGGAAGAAATTCGTTCCATGTATGCCGTTTCGGGGCCTTTGCGCTTCCGATTGGAGCAGGCATATCGTTCCATGAAACAATTTGTTTCGACAGGTTTGGAGGGCGGGTAAGGGGCGGAAACGTTTTCCTTAACCTGCCTCAAGGGATTCCCCTTGAAAAAGAATGTAAACTTGTTTATACTAAAATGGTTATTTTGTGATCGCCTACGTGAACATGTGAATTTTGGAGGGGACAGTTTATAATGAAAGCAACTTGGGAAAAGATAGAGAAGAACGTTGGGGTTCTTGAAGTTGAAGTGGATGCAGAACGTGTAGCTGCAGCTCTCGACAAAGCTTTTAATAAAGTGGTAAAACAAGCGAACGTGCCTGGATTCCGTAAAGGTAGAGTGCCACGTCCGATTTTTGAAGCGCGCTTCGGCGTGGAAAGCCTGTATCAGGATGCAATCGACATTCTGCTGCCAGAGGTTTACACTGAAGCGATCGATCAAACGGATATTTTCCCGGTAGATCGTCCTGACGTGGACATCGAGCAATTTGGCAAAGGACAAGCTTTCAAATTCAAAGCAAAAGTAACCGTTAAGCCTGAAGTAACGCTGGGCGACTACAAAGGTGTGGAAGTTGCTGTAGCAAAAGCTGAAGTAACTGAAGCAGACGTAAATGAAGAGCTCGAGCGTCTTCAACAACGTCATGCAGAACTCGTTGTGATCGACGAAGGCGCTGCACAAAATGGCGATATCGCTGTAATCGACTTCGACGGCTCCGTTGACGGTGTTCCTTTCGAAGGCGGCAAAGCGGAGCGTTACTCCTTGGAGCTGGGCTCCAACACATTCATTCCAGGTTTCGAAGAGCAAGTTGTGGGTCTGTCCACAGGCGACTTCAAAGACGTGGAAGTGACTTTCCCTGAAACGTACCATGCTGCCGAACTGGCTGGCAAACAAGCCGTATTCAAAGTGAAAGTTCACGAAATCAAACGCAAACAGCTTCCTGAGCTGGATGACGAGTTTGCTAAAGACGTCAGCGAATTCGATACTCTGGAAGAGTACAAAGCTGACCTGAAAACACAACTGGAATCCCGCAAAGCGGACGAGTTCAAAGGCGCTCAAGAGAATGCCGTTGTGGAAAAAGTGGCCGAAAACGCCGAAGTGGAAATCCCTTCTGCGATGATCGACAGCGAAGTTCAAAACATGATGCGCGATTTCGACAACCGTCTGCGCAGCCAAGGCATGAACCTCGAAATGTTCCTGAGCTTCTCCGGTCAAACGCAAGCTGACCTGAGAGGACAAATGAAAGACGATGCAGCGAAGCGCGTTCGCAACAACCTCGTGTTGGAAGCTGTAGGTAAAGCGGAAAACATCGAAGTTTCCGACGAAGAAGTGAATCAAGAGCTTGAAAAAATGGCCGAGTCCTACAAGCGTTCCGCTGAAGAGATCCGCGGCATTCTGGAAAGCAACGGTTCCCTTGACAGCCTTCGCGAAGAAGTGAAACTGCGCAAAACCATCGACGTTCTCGTGGAGAACAGCACTGTGGTTGAGCCGGTTGAAGCTCCAGCGGAAGAAGCTGCTGCAGAAGCTGACGAAAAATAAGACAAGCTGTTGGATAACAGCTGAATAACGATAAGGCACGTGATTCATTGCGTGCCTTATTTTTAAATTACGACATCCATTTTATGCATAAATGATTCACGAAATGGATGGTTTTTTACCGGCTGCAGATTCCGATTCCCGGCGGAGCGAATTAAAAAGGGATAAGGGCATAGGATGCCTCCGATTTGCACATACATAGAAAACATGGTTAAATATGATCAGGCTAAAAAGCAAACCAACTTTTACTTGACACATTCCTGGAAAAATGACATTGTCATCGGAACGTGTTAGAATAAAATTTGGGGTATGCTTTAATGGTGGCCCGATGTCCAATTACATGTAGAAAAGAGGTTGGTCTCATGAGTCTGGTGCCAATGGTTGTGGAACAAACCAATCGAGGCGAACGGTCTTACGATATATATTCGCGTTTGCTGAAGGATCGCATTATCTTTCTGACCAGTGCGATTGATGACGATGTAGCCAATCTTGTCATAGCACAGCTTTTGTTCTTGGCGGCCGAGGATCCCGAGAAGGATATCAGCTTGTACATTAATTCGCCGGGTGGCTCTGTCACCGCAGGAATGGGTATATACGATACGATGCAATATATTAAGCCAGATGTTTCTACCATCTGCGTAGGGATGGCGGCAAGTATGGGATCGTTGCTGCTGACAGCCGGCGCGCCTGGCAAAAGATATGCGCTCTCCAATAGCGAAGTGATGATCCACCAGCCGCTCGGCGGCATACAAGGACAGGCTGCGGACATTAAAATCCATGCAGACTGGATCATCAAGACGCGCCAAAAATTGAACCAAATTTACGTCGAACGTACAGGTCAGCCCCTTGATAAAATTGAGCGGGATACGGACCGTGATTTTTTCATGAGCGCTGAAGAAGCCAAGGCTTACGGCATTATTGACCAGGTGCTCACCAGACCGATCAATTCCTAAAGGGGTGGTTTCACATGTTTAAATTCAACGATGAGAAAGGGCAGCTGAAATGCTCTTTTTGCGGTAAATCTCAGGAGCAAGTTCGCAAGCTTGTTGCGGGACCCGGTGTTTACATTTGTGATGAATGCATCGAGTTGTGCACCGAAATCGTGGAGGAAGAGCTCGGACATGATGAAGAGCTTGATCTGAAAGATATTCCGAAACCGAAAGAAATCCGCGACATTCTCGACCAATACGTCATTGGACAAGATTTTGCGAAAAAATCTCTTTCCGTAGCGGTGTATAACCACTATAAACGGATCAACACACAAAACAAAATTGAGGATGTCGAGCTGCAAAAGAGTAATATCCTACTGCTCGGTCCAACCGGTTCCGGTAAAACGTTGCTCGCGCAAACGATGGCCAAAATCCTTAACGTTCCTTTTGCCATTGCGGATGCCACTTCCTTGACGGAAGCAGGTTACGTAGGTGAGGACGTTGAGAACATTTTGCTCAAATTGATTCAAGCTGCGGACTACGATGTGGAAAAAGCGGAACGCGGAATTATTTATATTGATGAGATTGATAAAGTGGCGCGCAAATCCGAGAATCCGTCTATTACACGCGACGTATCGGGTGAAGGTGTGCAGCAAGCATTGCTTAAAATTTTGGAGGGTACGGTTGCTTCGGTTCCGCCGCAAGGTGGCCGCAAGCATCCGCATCAAGAGTTTATCCAGATCGATACGACGAACATTTTGTTCATCTGCGGCGGAGCCTTCGATGGTCTGGAGCAAATGATCAAACGCCGGATCGGCAAAAAAGTGATCGGTTTCAACACCGTATCCGAGCAAAAGGACCTGAAGCCAGGCGAATACCTGGGCATGGTTCTGCCGGAAGACCTGTTGAAATTCGGTTTGATTCCGGAGTTCGTAGGTCGTCTTCCAGTAATCTCCACGTTGGAGCCGCTGGATGAAGACACGCTGGTACGGATTTTGTCCGAGCCGAAAAATGCGTTGACCAAACAATATCAGAAGCTGCTTGAGATGGACAATGTTAATCTGTCCTTCGAACCGGCTGCTTTGCTTGCCATCGCCAAAGAAGCGATTAAACGTAACACGGGTGCACGCGGATTGCGTGCGATCATCGAGGGCATCATGCTGGATATCATGTATGAAGTGCCTTCGCGCGAAGATGTTACGAACTGCGTGATTACCGAAGAGGTCGTAGAGAAAAAAGTCGTGCCTGAACTTGGCCAATCGAAGGACGACAAGCAGGAGGAGAGTGCCTGAATCAGGCGCTTTTCCGTCCGGCTCTGAAATATAGACTTGTCAGTTCTCCACCTTGGCAGAAGGCGTAAGGCATTCTGTTAAGGTGGAGCTTTGACGTTATGGGGAGAGAAATCACTCATGTATTTAAGACAAGATACACGTCCCGTCAAAGTCGGGAACTTAACGATCGGCGGCAACAACGAAGTCATTATCCAAAGCATGTGTACAACCAAGACGGCAGACGTTGAGGCAACCGTAGCAGAGATTTTGCGACTTGAGGAAGCAGGATGCCAGATCGTGCGTGTAACAGTGAATAATGAGGAAGCTGCCGCAGCCATCAAGGAGATCAAAAAACGCATTCATATTCCACTGGTGGCGGATATTCATTTCAACTACAAGCTTGCTCTTCTGGCGATCGAGAACGGGATCGATAAAGTGCGGATCAATCCGGGCAACATCGGTAAACGTGCGAAAGTCGAAGAGGTCGTCAAAGCCTGCAAAGAACGTGGCATTCCGATTCGGATCGGGGTCAATGCCGGGTCGCTTGAGAATCATTTGCTTGAAAAATACGGATATCCTACAGCCGATGCTATGGTAGAAAGTGCCCTTTATCACATAGGCATTCTGGAAGAACTCGATTTCCACGACATTATCGTATCGCTCAAAGCTTCAGATGTGCCGATGGCTATTGCGGCGTACTCCAAGGCAGCCGAGCTGATCAGGTATCCGCTGCATCTGGGTATTACGGAAGCGGGGACGCTGTTCTCGGGAACGATCAAAAGTTCTGCCGGCATGGGCGCGCTGTTGTCGATGGGCATCGGTTCCACGATGCGTATTTCGCTCAGCGCGGACCCGGTGGAAGAAATCAAGGTTGCCCGCGATTTGCTCAAAACCTTTGGATTGATTTCCAATGCAGCGACGCTGATTTCCTGTCCGACATGCGGACGTCTGGATATCGACCTGTTCTCGATTGCCAACGAGGTCGAGGAATATATTTCGAAGCTGAAAGTGCCGATCAAGGTCTCCGTGCTTGGTTGTGCCGTTAACGGTCCGGGAGAGGCGAAGGAAGCGGATATCGGCATTGCGGGAGCGCGCGGCGAAGGACTGCTGTTCCGTCACGGCCAAATGATTCGCAAGGTACCGGAAGAAATTATGGTCGACGAACTCAAAAAGGAAATTGATCAAATCGTCGAAGCCTATGAGAAGACAGGAGTTATTCCTGGTCGATCGCACTGATTGCTCGATCATTCATATGCAAAATACAAGAAAACCCGTCAGCGATGGCGGGTTTTCTTGTGTTTGCAAGCCGACCAACCGTCGAGCCGTAACGTTAATCCACATAATTTCATTCCTGCCCGTTTACGTCTTAGGGAAAAGGCTATACTACCAAGTATTAGCATGGTCTCAGAATAATGAATACTGGACAGGAGGATGTGGAGACATGGGTGAATTAGGTATGGTATTCATGTTGATTCAGCTATTTTTCGGCGTGGTGATCGGCTTGTACTTCTGGAATCTGCTTCGGAGCCAGAAAACAAACCGCGGTGCGGTTGAGCGCGAATCCCGCAAGGAGCTGGAGAAGCTGCGCAAGCTGCGCTCCATCTCGCTGACAAAGCCGCTGGCGGAAAAGACGCGGCCGATGACGATAAACGATATTGTTGGACAAAAGGACGGGTTGCGCGCTCTGAAAGCGGCATTATGCAGTGCCAACCCGCAGCACGTCATCATTTATGGACCTCCGGGCGTCGGAAAAACGGCTGCCGCAAGGGTAGTGTTGGAGGAAGCGAAAAAAAATCCGTCGTCCCCGTTTAAGCCGGACGCCAAGTTTACGGAGCTGGACGCTACGACCGCCCGGTTCGACGAGCGCGGAATTGCTGACCCGTTGATCGGATCGGTACATGATCCCATTTATCAGGGAGCTGGGGCCATGGGTGTTGCCGGCATTCCGCAGCCGAAACCCGGGGCGGTGACGAAGGCCCACGGAGGCATGCTTTTTATTGACGAGATTGGCGAATTGCACTCCATTCAGATGAACAAATTACTAAAAGTGCTGGAAGACCGCAAAGTCTTTTTGGAAAGTGCGTACTATAATTCAGAGGACACACATACTCCTGCTTATATCCACGATATTTTCCAAAACGGTCTACCTGCTGATTTTCGTCTGGTTGGTGCGACCACGCGTTCGCCGCATGAGCTTCCGCCTGCATTGCGTTCGCGCTGTATGGAAGTATATTTCCGTCCACTGCTGCCGGAGGAGATTGGGCGGATCGCCGAGGACGCAATTCAAAAGATTGGCTTCAACCCCTGCCCCGAGGCAGTGGACGTTGTGAAGCGCTATGCGACCAATGGACGCGAAGCGGTAAACATCGTTCAGCTTGCCGCCGGGCTTGCGTTGACAGAGAAGCGCGAGATGCTGCAGGCATCTGACGTGGAATGGGTAGCTGGCAGCAGCCAGATTCAACCACGCCCGGAGCGCAAAATTCCCCAGCATCCGCAGGTCGGTTTCGTAAACGGTTTGGCCGTATATGGGCCGAACATGGGCACCATTCTCGAAATTGAAGTATCGGCTGTGCCGGCGGCAAAAGAACAAGGACGCATCAACATTACGGGTGTAGTGGATGAAGAAGAAATCGGCGGCGGATCCCGCACGCTTCGGCGCAAGAGCATGGCCAAAGGCTCGGTGGAAAACGTGCTCACCGTACTGAAGTCGATGGGACTTCGCCCATATGATTATGATTTGCATATCAACTTTCCGGGAGGTACGCCCATTGACGGCCCGTCTGCGGGGATTGCGATGGCAACTGCGATCGCTTCGGCCATACAGGAGCGCCCGGTAGACCACGAAATGGCCATGACGGGCGAGATCAGCATCCATGGCCGCGTGAAGCCGATCGGCGGCGTGTTGGCCAAAGTGGAGGCAGCCTTCCAGGCGGGGGCCAAAAAGGTCATCATCCCGGCTGAAAATTGGCAGTCCATTTTTGAAAACCTGGACGGTGTGCGGGTGGTGCCTGTGAGTACGGTGCAGGAGGTATTCCAAGAGGTTTTCTCATGGGTGCCGGATGCCCAGCAGGCCAAGGAGCAGCGAATGGTGGAGGAACCGGCTGCGCCGGCCTCAGATATTTTTCCGCCGGCCTCTGCCTCCATTTTGCGCGCGGATCTGCCGCGCCCGGGACAGGTTAGCGATTCGGGAAGCTGCTAAGAGCTTCCCTTCATTGGTTTTTTATGTGAACATTTGATAAAATAATATGGATTACAACCTGAGAGCCATTGGAGGTGCGAAAGCGATGGGACCGAGCAAAACGAAAGGTCGTCGTTTTCCTTTACTGCCTTTAAGAGGACTTCTCGTCTACCCGAGTATGGTACTGCATCTCGATGTGGGCCGGGAGAAATCGGTCAAGGCTTTAGAAAAAGCGATGGTAGAAGAACATTTGATTCTCCTGTGTTCCCAAGCCGAAGTCAATATTGAGGAACCTACCCCTGAGGATATTTTCAAAATCGGAACGGTAGCCAAAGTCAGACAAATGCTGAAGCTGCCTAACGGAACGATTCGTGTGCTGGTGGAAGGCCTGGAACGGGCTGAAATCATTGAATATACGGATAACGAGGAATTTTACGAGGTGCTCGCGCAGGAGCTGCCTGAAGAGGACAACGTTCATCCGGAGACGGATGCGCTTATGCGGACGGTGCTTAACCAGTTCGAAACCTATATTAATTTATCTAAAAAAGTAACTCCCGAGACGCTTGCGGCTGTGTCGGACATTGAAGAGCCGGGACGTCTTGCCGACGTGATCACAAGCCACCTGTCCCTTAAAATCAAGGACAAACAGGAGATTTTGGAAACGATCGACGTGCGTGAGCGGCTGGAGAAGCTGCTTGACATTTTGAATAACGAACGCGAAGTGCTTGAACTGGAACGAAAGATCAGCCAGCGCGTGAAAAAACAGATGGAAAAAACACAAAAGGAATATTATTTGCGCGAACAGATGAAAGCAATCCAGAAGGAGCTCGGCGAAAAAGAAGGCCGTGCCGGCGAAGTGGAAGAGCTGCGGAGCCAGATGGAAGCACTGAATCTGCCTGAGCAGGTCAAGGAAAAAATCGAGAAGGAAATCGACCGCCTTGAAAAAATGCCCGCAAGCTCCGCCGAAGGCGGGGTTATTCGCAACTATGTGGATTGGCTGCTGGCTCTGCCGTGGAGCCATATGACCGAGGACGATCTCGATATCCAGAAGGCCGAGGATGTGCTGAATGCCGATCATTATGGCCTGGAGAAACCAAAGGAACGCGTGCTTGAGTATCTGGCCGTTCAGAAGCTGGTGAAAAAGCTTAAAGGACCGATTCTATGCCTGGTAGGACCGCCAGGGGTCGGCAAAACGTCGCTGGCCCGTTCTATTGCCAGATCGCTCGGTCGGGAATTTGTGCGCATTTCCTTGGGCGGCGTGCGGGATGAAGCCGAAATTCGCGGTCATCGGCGCACCTATGTAGGGGCGATGCCGGGGCGCGTTATTCAAGGCATGAAGACGGCAGGTTCGTTGAATCCTGTTTTCCTGCTGGACGAGATCGACAAAATGGCTTCGGACTTCCGGGGCGATCCGTCAGCTGCGCTGCTCGAAGTGCTCGATCCGGAGCAAAACAATACGTTCAGCGACCATTTCGTGGAGCTGCCTTTTGACTTATCCAACGTCATGTTTGTAACGACGGCCAATACGGTGCACAACATTCCGCGTCCGCTTCTGGATCGCATGGAAATGCTGAACATTCCGGGTTATACGGAGCTGGAAAAGCTGCAGATTGCCAAAAACTATCTGCTTCCGAAGCAGAAACGCGATCATGGCCTGGAAGAAAACCAACTGCATGTGGGAGACGATAGCTTGCTGCGCGTCATTCGAGAATACACCCGCGAATCCGGCGTACGCAACCTGGAACAACAGATGGCTTCGCTCTGCCGCAAAGCGGCGAAAAATATCGTTTCAGGCGCGGAAACGCCGATTAACATCGAGCCGGATGACGTTAAGGAATATTTGGGCCCGGGCAAATTCCGTTACGGGATGGCCGAATTGGAAGATCAAATCGGTACGGTGACGGGGCTGGCATGGACCGAGGTCGGCGGGGACACGCTTGTGATTGAAGTCACCGTGGTGCCAGGTACGGGCAAGCTGACGTTGACGGGCAAGCTCGGTGATGTCATGAAGGAATCCGCCCAGGCGGCATTCAGCTATACCCGTTCCAAAGCGGCTCAGCTGGGCATTCCGGCCGATTTTCACGAGAAAAACGACATTCACATTCACGTACCGGAGGGAGCGATTCCGAAGGATGGTCCGTCGGCGGGAATCACGATGGCGACGGCTCTCATCTCGGCGCTGACCAACAAACACGTCTCCAAAGACATCGCCATGACAGGCGAAATCACGCTGCGTGGACGCGTTTTGCCGATTGGCGGCCTGAAGGAGAAGTCCCTCGCTGCCCATCGCGCGGGTTACAAAAAAATATTATTGCCCAAGGACAATGAGCGGGATTTGCGGGACATTCCGGACAGCATCAAGGAAGATGTGGAATTTGTGCCCGTAGCCCACATGGATCAAGTGCTGCAGCATGCACTGGTAGAGCAAACGGGAATCCAATTGTAGCGCGCCATCCGAGGGAGCGTATGAAGAATAAACCGTTCTGCGGAGGCTTCGGCGTCCGCTGGAACGGTTTTTTTGGTATGATGGTGATGATGAACGACCTGCCCTCATCGATTCTCGTTGAGTGGGCAGGGGTAAAGAGAGGATCGAGCAGACATGAAAGTAAAGCATTCCGAATTTGTAATCAGCGCCGTGAGGCCTGAGCAGTATCCAGCCGACGGCTTGCCGGAAATCGCCTTGGCGGGGCGTTCAAATGTGGGCAAGTCATCCTTGATCAACCGCATGATCAGCCGCAAAAACCTGGCCCGTACAAGCGCAACGCCGGGGAAAACGCAGCAATTGAACTATTACCGGATCAACCAGGATCTTTATTTCGTCGATTTTCCGGGATACGGTTATGCAAAGGTGTCGAAGCAGCAGCGTTTTGCCTGGGGAAAAATGATGGAAAAGTACTTGCTGGAGCGTGATGAGCTCAAACTGGTCATGCAAATGGTGGACATGCGTCACGAGCCTTCCAAGGATGACGTCATGATGCATGAATGGCTGCGGCATCACGGCTTGCCCGTCGTGGTCGTGGCGACGAAGATGGACAAGATCCCCAAAACGCGCCGCCCCAAACACCTGAAGGTGATCAAGGAAGCGTTGGGCCTTCGTGCCGATGATCCGTTCGTGCCGTTTTCCTCTGAAGAAGGATGGGGAAAAGAAGAACTGTGGGCGATCATTGAAAGTTATGCCGGCATCGGCGAAACGCCGGCATCGGAGGAACAAACCGATCAACCGCAGGACGAAACCGAAGCTTGACACCTGAACGTGATGGGTCGACCTGCCATGATGCGAGCTTAATGACAAGGCTGCTTGATTTCAATGGATTTCAAGGAGAGTCGAATGCCAAAATGGCCATGGATTTTTCCGTGGCTATTGGCTTAAGCATGTTAAATCGGATGTGCGCGCATAACGCTGGAGATTTGTGAAACACTACCATTATTGGCATTGCAAGCGAAGCATGCTCATGGGGATTTCATAAACATTTCATAAAAACGCCCCTGTCAAGTCCATGATATGTGATATAATTAACTATGTTGATCCAAGATGGATGAAGATATGAAGAAAACACTATGATTGGAAATTTATTAGGCAGGTGAACTTGCAATGCACATCGTTGTCGTTGGTTTGAATTATCGCACGGCGCCTGTAGAGGTAAGGGAACGGTTCACGTTTGCAGAAAAAGATCTGTCCGAAGCGCTGAAGCAGCTCAAGCTGACCAAGAGTGTGTTGGAAGGTGTAATCGTGGCCACTTGCAACCGTACAGAGTTGTATGTCGTGGTAGACCGTCTTCACATGTGCGGTTATTTCATTCGCACTTTTATGGAACAGTGGTTCGGCGTTCCGCGCGAGGAATTTACGCAGCATTTATATATATATGAGGATGACCAGGCGATCCGCCATTTGTTCCGGGTCATTTGCGGCCTGGACTCCATGGTCATCGGAGAAACGCAAATTTTGGGTCAGGTCAAGCAAGCCTTCTTCAAAGCGCAAGAGGAGAAAGCGACGGGGACCTGGTTCAACATGCTGTTCAAACAGGCGGTTACGCTCGGCAAACGTGCGCATTCCGAAACGTCGATCGGCGAAAGCGCCGTTTCCGTCAGTTATGCGGCCGTTGAATTGGGCAAGCGGATTTTTGGCATGTTTACGGACAAGAAGGTGCTTATTCTCGGGGCCGGTAAAATGAGCGAGCTGACCGTTAAGCATTTGTACGCGAGTGGAGCTTCCGAGGTGATTGTCGCTAACCGGACGCTGGCGCGGGCCGAGGAGCTCGCAGCCAAATTCCGGGGGACGCCGTGCACCGTGGAAGAGGCGCTGGACAGGTTGCATGAAGTGGACATCGTGATCAGTTCGACAGGAGCTGATCGCTACGTTTTGGACGCATCAGTCGTGAGGGAGAGCATGAAACACCGTCAATCCCGTCCGTTGTTCCTGATCGACATTGCGGTTCCCCGCGATATCGATCCGGCCATTGGAGAGCTGTCCAACGTATTTTTGTACGATATCGACGACCTTGAAGGGATCGTGGAAAGCAATCTGGAGATGCGCAAAGCGGAAGCGGCGAAGATCGAGAAAATGATCGAGTTGGACATGGAAGATTATTATCATTGGCTCAAAACGTTGGGTGTTCGTCCGGTCATTCGTGCGCTGCAGGAGAAGGGGGCTTCCATCCATGAAGAAACGATGGAGAGCCTGTTCAACAAGCTGCCCGAGCTGGATGAGCACCAGCGCAAGGTCATTCGCCGACTGACCAAAAGCATCGTCAACCAGATGACCACGGATCCGATTAACCGGATCAAGGAAATGGCGGGAACAAAGCAGGGCGATGACGCCTTGCGCATGTTCACCCAAATTTTTGCCTTGGAAGATGCCGTGGAGACTGCTGCTGAGAAGGTGGATCAAAGCGACGCCTCCGCATTGCGCAAATCGGGTTCTGTACGCATGAACGACTCGCGGCAAGGCGCAATGACAACATATGCTCCGGCAAGTGTATAAGGCGGGTGGACGGCTTGACCCTTGCTGAACAAATTTATGAAGCTCTGATTTACATGTATGCCCTGAGCCTTCTGTTCTATTTCTCGGATTGCATTCGACGCAATGTGGGGGCGAAGCGGACGGGCTTGGGGTTTCTTATCGTTGTATGGTTGCTCCAGGTAACGCATATCGTGATGCGTATGTGGACCGAGGGGCATTTTCCCATTTATACGACCTTTGATTTTCTTTGCATCTTTTCGTTCAGCCTTGTATTGATGTCTTTGGCGATGACCCGGATTCCGCGTTCGGAATTTGCGATCCTGCTGCTGAACATCGTTGGATTTGCGGTCACCGTCCTGAACAGATTGTGGTTTACGGCCGGCGAAATTTCGCTCCATAATTGGCAAACGGTACACGGTCTGTTGATTATGCACATTACGCTTGCCAATCTGGGGTTTGCGGCTTTGACCGTAGCTGCCGTGTTTGCGTTGCTTTACATCTTCCTGCATCGCAAGCTGAAAAGCAAAAAATGGAATGAAACGATGCGTCGTTTGCCCAGTCTTGAAGTGATCAGCAAAACCATGGATGGAGCCACACTGATCGGAACGCCGCTCTTAGGTGTATCGGTCGTGCTGGCCGTGTTGTCCATCGTGGCGGAAACCCGCTGGATGCTGCTGCTGGATTTGAAGGTGTTGGCCACCGGCCTGGCCATCGCGATCTATATCGGGTATTTTATCTCCAAAAGAAGAAAGCAGTTCTCCGCGATCGTTATGGCAAGATGGACGCTGATCGGTTATGGTTTGGTCATCATAAGCTTTTTATCCAATGCATATTCGGCATTTCATCGTTGGACGGGAGAGTGAATCATGGAGTGTTACACGCCGCTCTTTGTAGATGCAGCCGGGAAGACCTGCTGCGTAATCGGCGGAGGCCGCGTTGCTGAGCGGAAGGTCAGAGGACTTCTGAATACGGGGGCCAAAATTAAAGTCATTAGTCCGGACGCGACGCCGGAATTGAAACAATTGCATCAGGATTCCCGAATCGAATGGATGGCCCGGGCCTACCGCAACGGAGATTTGCGGGGGGCCTTTCTCGTATATGCGGCTACAGACCGGGAAGACGTCAACTTGTCCGTGGTCAAGGAGGCAATGGCTGAAAATATTTTGGTCAACGATGCGATGTCATCCGAACGGAGTACATTCACCACCCCGAGCGTGGTCAGACGGGGGAGAATGAGCATTGCTATTTCCACTGCCGGAGCAGGTCCGGCCGCAGCTGCGGCAATCCGTGCCACGTTGGAAGAGCAGTTCGGCGATGAATACGAAACATATATCGAATTCCTTCATCGGATGCGCAAGGAAGTGAAGGCGCGTGTGCCATCTCCCCGGAAACGGGCGATCTTGCTGCGAAGCTTGACCGAGATGAATCTACTGGAGGACATTCGTTCCGGCCAGTTCAAGTGGTGGACGGAAGAAGAAATCGGGAGCTGGATATCCCGTAATTCAGGAGGGGACGTAGAACATGAGAACCATTAAAGTGGGAAGCAGGCAAAGTGCCTTGGCATTGACCCAAACGGGTCACGTCATCGACGATTTGCGCAGCATAAGCAAACGCGAGGGGCTGGAGTTCGATTTTGAGGTCCATAAGATCGTCACCAAAGGGGACCTTATTCTGGATGTAACACTCTCCAAGGTTGGCGGCAAAGGCCTCTTCGTCAAAGAAATCGAACAGGCCATGCTGGATCATACGATCGACATGGCGGTGCACAGCATGAAAGACATGCCGTCAGAATTGCCGGAAGGACTCATCAACGGGGCGGTTCCCCGTCGCGTCGATCCCCGGGATGCGCTGATTTCAGGCAAAGGTCTTACACTGGATCAGCTGCCCGAAGGCGCGCGGGTCGGCACAAGCAGCCTGCGGCGTTCCAGCCAGATCAAAGCCTACCGTCCTGACCTTCAGCTGGAATCGCTGCGCGGAAATATCGATTCCCGCCTGCGCAAGCTGGAGACCGAAGGTTTGGATGCCATCATTTTGGCGGCGGCAGGATTGCACCGGATGGGCTGGCAGGATCGCATTACCGAATATCTGAACGAGGGGCAGTCGCTTCCGGCTGTAGGACAAGGTGCGCTGGGCATCGAGTGCCGTGAGGACGACGCGGAGCTTCGCCACTTGCTGAGTCTTTATAACGATCAGGAGACAGCGCTGCCGGTAATGGCCGAGCGACGGTTTCTCAGCGTGCTGAACGGTGGATGCCAGGTTCCGATCGGTGCACATGCCGTCTGGACGAAACAAGAAGTGGATTCCCCCGATGGACAAAACACGTTACAATTAACGGGAATGGTCGGTACGCCGGATGGCGGACTGATTTTGAAGGAGACTCTTACCGGCAAGGACCCGGTTCGCCTCGGAGAAGAAGTGGCCTGGAGACTGATTGAACGGGGAGCAGAGCAGATACTGGCAGAAGTTAGGGGATGAGGATATGGTGGGAAAGGTGTTTTTGGTTGGTGCTGGTCCAGGGGACGCAAAGCTGATCACGGTAAAAGGATGGGAATCCATCGGCAAGGCGGATGCGGTTGTTTATGATCGTTTGGCCAGTCCGCGATTGCTCAAGCTGATGAAGCCTGGCGCAGTTAAAATATATGTGGGCAAACGGCCGGACAGACACACGATGAAGCAGGAAGAGATCAACCAGCTGCTTGTCGATCTTGCACTTGAAGGCAAAGTTGTGGTCCGCCTTAAAGGCGGAGATCCCACAATATTCGGACGGGTAGGCGAAGAAGCCGATTTGCTGCGCAAAAACGGCGTTCCTTACGAAATCGTACCTGGCGTAACCGCAGCGATTAGCGTGCCTGCGTATGCAGGCATTCCTGTGACCCATCGCGATTACGCCTCATCCATCTCCATCATTACGGGCCATGAAAGCCCGGACAAGCTGGACCGGAGCATTCATTGGGATAAAGTGACGAACGCTACGGGTACCCTGGTATTTATGATGGGCGTAGCGAAAATTGGTTATATCAGCGAGCAGCTCATCAAACACGGCCGACCGCCGGAAACGCCGGTAGCGCTGGTGCGTTGGGGGACAAGGGCCGAGCAGGACACGCTCACGGGTACGCTGGCGGACATTGAGGCCAAAGTGCTCGCTGCCGATTTCCAGCCGCCGGCAGTCATCGTCGTTGGTGATGTCGTCAAGCAGCGGGAACAATTGAAGTGGGCGGAATTCATGCCGCTCTTTGGCAAGCGGATTCTGGTAACCCGGGCGCGCAGCCAGGCGAGCGAACTGGTGAACCGCATCGAAGAGCTTGGCGGGGAGCCTTATGAGTTCCCGGTCATCGAAACGGTGATGCCAACGAACGAGGCTGCTTTACATGGCGTAGAGCAAGCCTTTCATCAGCTGGATGCTTATGATTGGGTGTTTTTTACGAGTGTTAACGGCGTCGAATTTTTCTTCCGCCATTTGGAGCAGCAGGGCAAAGACATTCGTTCCATGTACAAAGCGAGAATTGCTGCGGTAGGCCCGTCCACGGCGGAAGCCTTGCGCAAACGCGGCATTGCTGCCGAGCTGATTCCCGGACCGTTCCAGGCCGAAGGCATGCTTGACGCCTATGAAAGCGAACTGATCCAGGGGCAAAAAGTACTGCTTCCGCACGGCGACCTCGCCAGGTCGTGGCTGCCCGAGCAGCTGCGGGAACGTGGGCTTGAGGTCACCGAGGCGATTATCTACGATACGGTGCTTGCGGGCGAGAACGACGACGAGCTGCTGAAGCTGCTTGAAGAAGGCGGAATTCATGCGGTGACGTTCACCAGTTCTTCCACCGTGACGAACTTTATGGAAATGTTAAAGCGCATGGGGTTGTCCGATCCGCTGCCGCTGCTGAAAAACGTGGAAATTGCGTGCATTGGGCCGGTTACAGCCAAAACGGCCGAGAAGGCCGGATTGCATGTAACGATGATGGCGAAAGAAGCGACGATGGAGAGCCTGATTTCGGCACTGTGCGAGTGGCAAAGAAAGCCTGTACTTGCAGGCAAGGATTCACGTTGATCGGGTGTTAATGAACTGAACCGAAGAGTGCGATCATTGCAAGGTTGCGCTTACGACAGAAGCGTGCTGATTTCGATATGAACCCGGCGCGCTTCCCTTTTTGCATGAACATATTTTAAGGGAGGCATTACGTTATGAGTTTTCCGATTGTACGTCATCGCCGTTTGCGCCAGTCAGCGGGCATTCGCAATATGGTGAGAGAAACACATCTGTCGGTGGATGATTTCATCCAGCCGATTTACGTTATTTATGGAGAGAACGTCAAATCCGAGATCAAATCGATGCCCGGCGTATTCCGGTTCTCGTTGGACCGACTTAAGGAAGAGGTCACCGAAATTGTTGAACTTGGAATCCCGGCCGTCTTATTGTTCGGCATTCCGGAAACGAAGGATAGTGTAGGCACTTCCGGTTTCGCCGATGACGGCATCGTGCAGGAAGCGACGCGTTTGATCAAATCCTGGTATCCCGAACTGATCGTTGTAGCGGATACCTGCCTGTGCGAATATACCGATCACGGCCACTGCGGCATGGTGCATACCACCGAAGTGGACGGGCATGTATGCGGCGATGTGATGAATGATGAATCGCTGGAGCTGTTGGTCAAAACCGCGGTATCCCAAGCGAAGGCGGGGGCGGATATCATCGCACCTTCCAACATGATGGACGGTTTCGTGCAAGCCATCCGGGCGGGACTGGACGAAAATGGCTTCAGCCATATTCCGATTATGTCCTATTCCGTCAAATACGCCTCCGCCTTCTACGGTCCGTTCCGTGAGGCTGCCGATTCCACGCCGCAATTCGGGGACCGCAAATCATATCAGATGGACCCGGCTAACGTTCGGGAAGCCATTCGCGAAGCGGAGACAGATGTACTCGAAGGCGCTGATATGCTGATGGTGAAGCCATCCCTTTCCTACCTGGACGTCATGCGCACGATCAAGGATCAATTCGACTTGCCGCTGGTTGCTTATAATGTGAGCGGTGAATACGCGATGGTCAAAGCGGCTGCGATGCAAGGTTGGATCGATGAGAAAAAAGTGGCCATGGAAATCCTGCTCAGCATGAAACGTGCCGGCGCGGACATGATCATAACGTATCATGGCAAGGACGCTTGCCGCTGGCTTGCCGAGAAATAAACGGTTAGACCATATAAGCATCATGGACATGGCACCCGAGCCATTACTCCATCGTTAAATAGCAAATTGATGTTGAAGTTTCCATCCGGCTGTCGGTACTTGATTGTATGGACAGCCGGAGGATAATCCAAAGGAGGATGTTCAATGACCGCACAACAAGGAAGCCGTCGGAACGACGAGCGCTCCCGCAGCGCATTTGAGGAAGCCAAGCAGTACATACCCGGTGGAGTGAACAGTCCGGTTCGCGCATTCAAATCGGTTGGATTGACGCCAATCTATGCAGAGCGCGGCGAAGGCTCCAAAATCTACGATATCGACGGGAACGAATTCATCGATTATGTCGCTTCCTGGGGACCGCTGATTATGGGGCATGCCCATCCCGATGTTGTGGAAGCTTTGCGCGAGACTGCCCTGAAAGGGACGAGCTTTGGGGCTCCAACGCTCATCGAGACGGAAATGGCCAAGCTCGTGTGCGAGCGCGTACCTTCGATCGACATCGTGCGCATGGTCAATTCGGGTACGGAAGCGACGATGAGTGCGATCCGCTTGGCTCGCGGCGTGACCGGCCGCAGCAAAATTTTGAAATTCGAGGGCTCCTATCACGGACATGCGGACAGCCTGCTGATCAAAGCCGGATCGGGCGTGGCCACGCTTGGATTGCCGGATAGCCCTGGCGTGCCCGAAGGTGTAGCAAGCAATACGATTACGGTTCCGTACAATGATCTGGAATCCGTAAGCCTGGCATTCGAGCGTTATGGTGAGGAGCTTGCCGCCGTGATCGTGGAGCCCGTGGCCGGAAACATGGGTGTTGTGCCGCCGCTACCGGGATTTCTTGAAGGGCTGCGCAGCCTGACGGAACAATACGGCAGTTTGCTTATTTTCGATGAAGTGATGACAGGCTTCCGGGTTGGCCTGAACTGTGCCCAAGGACGCTTTGGGGTAACGCCTGACCTGACTTGTCTCGGCAAAGTGATTGGCGGCGGTTTGCCTGTTGGTGCCTACGGCGGCAGACGGGACCTGATGGAGCAGATCGCGCCGACCGGACCGATCTACCAGGCCGGAACGCTTAGCGGCAATCCGCTTGCGATGACTGCCGGATATACAACTTTGAAGCTGCTTACGCCCGAAGTTTATGATCGGCTTGAAACGCTATCTGCACGCCTGCAGTCCGGATTCGAGCAAAATGCGGCGGAAGCCGGCATTCCGGTCACGATCAACCGGGTCGGCTCCATGGTCTGCCCGTTCTTTACGGGGACTCCGGTGACGAGCTATGACATAGCCAAAGAAAGCAATCTGGATCATTTCCGTCGCTACTTTGCATCCATGATCGATCAAGGTGTCAGTGTGGCACCGTCCCAGTTTGAGGGCATGTTCGTATCGGGCGTCCACACGGAACAAGACATCGACGACACGATCGAGGCAAACCGCAAGGCATTGCAATCGCTATGAGCATAACAAGTTGGAAACGCCGCGGGGATTGGCTTGAGCTGACGCCGGGAAAAAAAGTAACGGGCAGTGCTGACAGACAAGCTGCAGCCGAGCAGTGGCTGCTCTCGGAGCTTGGCATGCCCGACAAAATGCTCCGCCAGCTCAAGGCGACAGGCGGCATACAACTGGCAGGGGACCGGCTAAGGCTGGCCCTTTTTGCTTCTCTTCCCCTGGACGTGGAGCCGCGCTGGGCAGATATTGACGTATTATACGAGGATGATTTTTGCCTTGTGGTACACAAGCCGGCAGGCATGAAGCTGCATTCGGACGGCAGCCGCGAGGACCGGGCGGTCACTCTGGATCATGCCGTGGCAGCTTACTATGAGATGAACGGGATACAAACCCGCGTGCGCCACATTCATCGTTTGGACGAGGATACGACAGGTCCGGTTTTGTACGCCAAAAACGCATTTGCTTTAGCCAAGCTGGACGAAGCCATGCGCCGCAAGGAGATCGACCGGCAATATGTTGCCATTGCAGGAGGCAAGATTCCGGGGCGGCTGAAAATCATTGATGCACCGATCGGCAAAGACAGGCATCACAAACAGCGAAGGCGCGTGTCCGATGGGGGACAGGAGGCGATTACCCGTGTGCAGGTTGTAGAGGTATGGGAAAACGCAACGCTTGTGCGGTTAAAGCTGGAAACGGGACGCACCCACCAGATTCGGGTGCACATGGCTCACGTCGGTCATCCCCTTGTCGGGGACGTGTTATACGGAGGCCGGAAAGAACAGATCGGCCGACAAGCGCTTCACGGGGAAAGGCTGACTTTTGCGCACCCGCTGACGGGAGCTAAGGTGGAGGTCGCCGATCCGTGGCCGTCCGATTTCGAACAGTTGGCCAAGCGGGAGGGCCAGGACCATTAAAACATAAGGTTTGAGGAAAAGGTGGCATGCTTATCTCATGCAGGGCATATAGATGGGGTAATGAAACATTTGGACCATGCATCAGTCCCATGAGAAGGATTATGGTGAACATATGCCGAAAGGAGGACGCCACCTTTGCTGAATCAACCATATGGTTTGCGGTTCGATATTTATGAGCGCGTTCATTTGTCAGAGGGAGTCCCTGCGATTGAGGAACTGGAGGAAATTGAGCTTTTTCCGCGCATTCAGGTGATCGGTCAGGAAGATTACGCGACACTTAGGGGGCATTTGCTGCTAACGGGGGCTTATAGGGGAGAGAATGACTATTCCGAAGAGTTGAAACATTTCATTCCTGTTGAAATCACGGTTCCGCTCAACCGGGTTCGGTCCCTTGATGATATTTCGATCGAAATTGAAAACTTTGATGTTGATCTGTTATCGGAGCGAAGCTTGAACATTACCGGCGTGTTGTCGCTTCGGGGCATTCAGGGTTTTGCGGCGGAGGAGAACCAAGGGTGGCCGGCAGACGAGTTCACAGTCGTTCATTCGCCGGAGCTGCCGCAGGATGGCTTCGAAACGGAACCGGAGCAACCTGATAGCGAAATAAACGTTCACGCCCAGGAATATCTGCTGCAGCGAAGCGAAGAGGAGAGGCTTATTGGAGCGCCCAAACTGGACGAGGCGGCTAGGGGGCTTCTATACCAGCCTGAAGCGGACAATGCCTTTCGTTTGGACGATTCGTTAGAGCCTGAAACGATCAACGGTCCTGTTTCCGGGCAGGTTCCGGCGGAGCAACCTCAACTCCTTGCGCAGGAGGCAACCGAGCGTGAGCCGGGAGTGGTGGAAGAGGCGGAAGCAAACGAGGCGGCTGAAGCGAACGGAGCAGCCCATCTATCCTTCTTTGGAGCGGCATATTCCGAGCCGATCGATACGGCTTCGGACCCGGACGCTAATACGGATGTCGAAGAAAGAACCGCTGCGGATGCCGCGAAGGTACCGGCTCCACCGGAACCTGAACCAAGCTTGCCTGCATGGCATGCACTTTCGGCATCGTCATTGCCGGAACATGCAAACCAGGAGCGGGAAGCTCAGGAATCTCGTCAATCCCGTGAAGCCTTTGCGAACCCATGGACCCTTGGAGAAACAAGATCCGCTCCAACGCAGGAAGAACAGAAGGAAGAGTCGGCAGGAGGGGAAAACTGGCAGGACGTGTTTGCCGCTTCTGAAGCGGTTGTTCCTGCAAAGGAACGCGAGTCTAATGAGGTGCAGCTGGCTGATCCCCCGGCAGAAACTCCATCGGCGATTCCCGAACCCGTGGCAGAAACGGAAGACAAGCCGGAACTCAAGGTGGCTTTTGGCAGCAAACGGGAGACGCGTCCGCCCCAGGAGGATGGGTTTGGCATTTCATCTTTGATTTCGGGCAAAGGCACGAGAGAGGCAGAGGAGGAGCGCCCCAATGAGGCGGCTGCAGAAACGTCGCGGGAACCGTCTGCTGCTTCGGAAGAGGTGCAGTGGAAAAACCTGTTTTTGGGTTCGCTCGTAGAGCAGACGCCTTTCCGAAAGGTGAAAATGTGCATCGTTCAACGGGAAGAAACGCTGGATACCATCGCCGACCGCTATCAATTGACGACGAGGGAATTGCAGTTGTATAACCGCCTCTCCGAACAGGTCGTCGAAGAGGGTCAGGTCCTTTACATCCCTTGAATGGCAATGCCGTTAAGGGTTTGTTCTGGAATCAAAAACAAGCCTGTTTCACCCGTGATCCGTTTGGATTGCGGGTTTTTGCCATTGGTATGCCGCAAAACGCATGGCAGGGACGTGAATCAGCGGTTGCCAGGTTGACTATCGGGCACGGGCAAGGTATGATGTGTTTAGGTTTTTTCCTAACATCCGCGAATGGCGGGTGTTTGGTTATTTCATTAGCCTCATGGGAATTTTAAGGAAAGACGAAGATCGGGAGTAGTAGACAGTATGACCTTTCAGAGAGCGGGATTGCAGCGCTGAAAAATTCCGCAGGAACCAGCTGATCGAAGTCGCCCGGGAGTTGCCTGTTTGAACGCGGGAGTTCGTGAAGCGGCATGAGCTTCATCCCTGCTTGATAGAATGGGCCGGTAGCAGCCGTTATCTGCTTAAAGTGTCACGCGAAGCCTCAAGGATGCTCTGTCTTGGTCTGTGCTTGCGTGAAACAAAGGTGGTACCGCGAAAGCTAACCTTTCGTCCTTTGAGGGATGAAAGGTTTTTTTGTTTTTTGGCGAAGATGATGAGTAACGGAGGAATGACAAATGACGGAACAAAACAAGTCAGCCGCAACCGAAATGCCGACGACATATGACCCGAAGGCTGCGGAGCAAAAATGGTATCAGACCTGGATCGAGCGAGGATATTTTCAAGCAGGACAGCGCAAAGACGCTGAGCCTTTTACCATCGTAATTCCGCCGCCGAACGTAACCGGCATGCTGCATATCGGGCACGCGCTCGACTTTACGCTGCAGGACATCCTGATCCGTACCAAACGGATGCAAGGTTACGATGCGCTGTGGCTGCCGGGATCGGACCATGCGGGAATCGCGACTCAGACCAAAGTGGAACAAAAGCTTCGGGAAGAAGGACTGACCCGCTACGATCTCGGCCGTGAGAAATTCCTGGATCGCGTTTGGGACTGGAAGGAACAATATGCAACGACGATTCGCGAGCAATGGGGCAAAATGGGCCTGTCGCTGGACTACTCCCGCGAGCGTTTTACACTGGACGAAGGTTTGTCCAAAGCGGTGCGCAAAGTGTTTGTGCAGCTGTACGAGAAAGGTCTGATTTACCGCGGCAAAAAGATCATTAACTGGGATCCGGTGAACCGGACGGCGTTGTCCGACATCGAGGTTGAATATAAAGAGGTTCAGGGCCACCTGTACCATTTGCAATACCCGCTCAAGGACGGAAGCGGCCATATTACCGTGGCAACGACGCGTCCGGAAACGATGCTTGGCGACACGGCCGTAGCCGTGCATCCCAAAGACGAACGTTATGCCGACATGATTGGCAAAACGCTCGTGCTGCCGATCATCGGCCGCGAAATCCCGATTATTGCGGACGAGTACGTCGACAAAGAGTTCGGAAGCGGTGCCGTTAAAATTACGCCTGCGCATGACCCGAACGACTTCGAAGTCGGTTTGCGCCACGATCTGCCGCAAATTATCGTCATGGATGAAACGGGAACGATGAATGCCGAAGCAGGCAAGTATCAAGGCATGGATCGCAGCGACTGCCGCAAACAAATTGTTGCAGACCTGAAAGAGCTGGGCGTGCTGATCAACATTGAGGACCATGTCCATCAGGTTGGCCACAGCGAACGTACGGGGGCCGTAATCGAGCCTTATCTGTCCACGCAGTGGTTCGTTGAAATGAAGCCGCTCGCCGAAAGAGCCATCAAGAAACAGCAAGAAGGCGACGGCGTACGCTTTGTGCCGGAACGTTTCGAGAAAACCTATTTGAACTGGATCGAGAACGTTCGCGATTGGTGTATTTCCCGCCAACTGTGGTGGGGTCACCGGATTCCTGCCTGGTATGACGACGAAACTGGCGAAATTATCGTCTCCGCCGAAGATCCGACAACGCTCCCTGAATATGCGGGCCGCAACCTGAGACAAGACGAGGATGTGCTCGATACGTGGTTCAGCTCCGCGCTGTGGCCGTTCTCCACGCTCGGATGGCCGGAAGATACGGACGACCTGAAACGTTACTACCCGACCAGCGTGCTTGTAACGGGTTATGACATCATTTATTTCTGGGTTGCGCGCATGATTTTCACTGCGCTGGAATTCACGGACGAAATTCCGTTCAAGGACGTACTCATGCACGGATTGGTGCGTGATTCGGAAGGACGCAAAATGTCCAAGTCGCTTGGCAACGGGGTTGATCCGCTCGACGTTATCGAGAAATACGGCGCGGATGCCATGCGTTACATGATCTCGACGAGCAGCACGCCGGGGCAAGATTTGCGTTTCCGCTGGGAACGCGTGGAGCAGGCCCGCAACTTTGCGAACAAAATCTGGAATGCATCCCGCTTTGCCCTGATGAACCTGGAAGGCTTCACTATCGAGGATCGCGACATTTCCGGCGAGCTTGGGACCGCGGATTATTGGATTTTGCACCGTCTGAACGAAACTTCCCGTGACATTACGCGTCTAATCGAAGCGTATGAATTTGGCGAAACCGGTCGTCTCCTCTACAACTTCATCTGGGACGATCTGTGCGACTGGTACATCGAATTTGCAAAATTGTCCTTTTACGGCGAAGATCCTGTGGCGAAAAAGAAAACCCAATCCGTATTGGCTTATGTGCTCGATCAGACCATGCGCCTGATTCATCCGTTCATGCCTTACATCTCCGAAGAGATTTGGCAGCATCTGCCGCATGAAGGCGAGACGATTACGCTGGCTGCTTGGCCGACGTATGACCCGGCCATGGAAAACCCGGAAGCCGTTGCCGAAATGAACCTGCTGATGGATACGATCCGTGCGGTACGGAACATTCGCGCCGAAGTCAACGTGCCGATGAGCAAAAAAGTCGAATTGCTGATCAAAGCCAATAGCGCCGAGGCCAACAGCATCATCGAACGCAACAGCCATTTCATCAAACGTTTCTGCAACACGTCCGAATTCGACAGCGGTCTGAACCTCAGCTCTCCGGACAAAGCGATGACGGCAGTCATCACAGGCGCCGAATTGTATTTGCCGCTGGCGGGACTGATCGATATCGAGCAGGAAGTTGCCCGTTTGGAGAAAGAACTGCAGAATCTGGAAAACGAAGTGTCGCGCGTAGAGAAAAAGCTGGCGAACGAAGGCTTCGTATCCAAGGCTCCTGCCAAGGTTATTGAAGAAGAACGCGCCAAAATGGCCGATTATTCGGACAAACGGGATAAAGTCATTGCCCGGATCAATGAACTGAAGGCGTAAGGCATTTCTGGGTCGGATGGCGGCTGTTCGCCATCCGGCCGATTTTTTCAATTACATTGGGACCGAAGGTGAAATCAGATGACGGAAATCAATGGAGCAGGCGAAAAGGCACCTTTGCAGACATATGTCGAGGCGGTAGACTGGATCAATGGTCTTATTCCTTTTGGCATCAGACCGGGGCTGGAGCGTATCGAAGCGCTGATGGCACGGCTGGGGAATCCGCATCGGCGTCTCAAATTCATTCATGTCGCGGGAACGAACGGAAAAGGTTCGACTTGCGCTTTTTTGACGTCGGTACTTCTTCAGGCAGGGTATGACGTAGGTACGTTCACGTCGCCCTACATCACCAAATTCACGAACCGTTTTCAATACAACGGAGAGGATATCCCTGAGGAGACGCTGCTGAAAATTGCCAATCGGCTGCATCCGCTCGTGCGGGAGATGGCTTCGACTCCGCTCGGTTCTCCAACCATGTTCGAAGTGTCGACGACGCTTGCGCTTCTCTATTATGCGGAGGAGTGCTACCCCGACGTGGTAGTATGGGAGACTGGGCTTGGGGGAAGGATGGACGTAACCAACATCGTTACTCCAGTCGTTTCGGTCATTACCAACATCGGCATGGACCATACGGATGTGCTTGGGGATACGGTCGAGGCCATTGCGTGGGAAAAGGCGGGCATTATCAAGCCGGGGGTACCTGTGGTCACCTGTGCGTCGCAGCCTGAAGCCATCAAGGTCATCACGGATCGGGCCCAAGAACTTCGTTCGACGGCTTATGTGGCAGGGCAGCAGTTTTCTTATCGCAGAGTGGATCGCGACGAAAACAGTCAGACCATTCATTTTGCCGGACCTTTCCGCGAACTGGACATTCGCATTTGCATGAAGGGTACATACCAATGCGACAACGCCGCAGGCGCGCTTATGGCGCTTGAAGTGCTGCGGCAATACATGGCGTTTGTATTGGAAGACAAGGATCTCGTGCAAGGATTTGAACATGCATTTTGGGCGGGGCGCTTCGAAAAAGTGGTTGATGATCCGCGGATCGTTCTGGATGGAGCACATAATCCGGAAGGGGCGGAATCGCTGGCCCAAAGCATTAAGGAGGTCTACCCCCACAAAAGGTTAAATTTGATGATGGGCATGCTGGAGAATAAGCATCATGAAGCATATTTGCAGCATATACTGCCACTAGTGGATACGCTGATCCTGACCGAGCCGGACTTTAGGCGCAAAATGGATGCAGCCAAGCTGCAGGACGTTGTAGCACAGGTGCGTCCCGGTTTCGCGAAGAAGGAACTTGAAATCATCGTCGAGCCCGATTGGGTGAAGGCGCTTGAATTATTGAAATCACGGACGGAAGCGGAAGATCTGGGGGTAGTCTCCGGCACATTGTACTTGATTGCGGATGTGCGGGCAGCCCTTTTGCATCAAACCGATTCTGAAAAAGGTTGGTGAAGGTTTTGTTAAATACATCGGAACACGTTCATTTTATAGGGATTGGCGGTTATGGCATGAGTGCCATTGCCAGAGTTATGCTTGAAATGGGATACACCGTGACCGGATCGGATGTCGCTTCCCAGGAGTTGACCGAGAAGTTGGCAGCCAAAGGGGCGAAAATATACATCGGACATACTGCGGAGCATGTAAACGGGGCCGACTTGGTCGTTTATTCGACGGCAGCTCCGGCGGACAATGTGGAGCGTGTGGCTGCTCAGCAGCTGAACATTCCTATATTGCACCGGGCCCAGATGCTGGCACGGTTACTTAACGAACGCAAGGGCGTGGCGGTTGCGGGAGCACACGGCAAAACGACAACCTCCTCGATGATCGCGCTCGTCATGGATAAATGCGGGACGGATCCGACATACATCATCGGCGGGGAAATCATGAACCTGGGCACCAACGCGAAAGCGGGTCAAGGCGATTGGGTCGTTGCGGAGGCTGACGAGAGCGACGGCTCGTTTTTGCAATACCATCCATGGCTTGGCATCGTAACCAACATCGAAGCCGATCACCTCGAAAATTACAATAGCGACTTTGAAGAGCTCAAAAAGGCATACGTGCAGTTCCTTAGCCAGATTCGTCCGGAAGGCACGGCTATCGTATGCGCCGACGACGAGAACATTCAAAGTATTTTGCCTCAGCTGCAGGCACGCGTTACTACGTACGGCATTGATCGGGATGCGGATTACACTGCAACGGATATCCAATTGGGAGACCGTCAAATCTCCTTTACGATGAACCACCAGGGCAAAACGCTCGGAACCGTTGAACTTTCCGTACCAGGCAAGCACAATGTATACAACGCGATGGCAACGGTCATTACGTGTTTGGAAGCAGGAATTTCATTCGATAAAATCGTCGAAGCCATCATTGAGTTCCATGGAGCCAAACGCAGATTCCAGGTGCTGGGCGAAGCCAACGACATGTTGATTATCGATGATTACGCACATCACCCGACCGAGATCGAGGCCACGATCAGTGCGGCGAAAGCAACGGGAAAACGCATCATCGCGGTGTTCCAGCCGCAGCGGTACACGCGCACGTTTTTCCTGTTGGACGCATTTAGCCGTGCATTTGCCGAAGCCGATGAGGTGTTGATTACCGACATTTATTCTCCGGCAGGGGAAAAACAGATCGAAGGCGTGCATTCTGCCAAATTGGTGGAACTGATCGTGCAGAACAGCAATGCATCGGCTCGTTACTTGCCTGCGAAGGAGGACGTGGTTGCCGATCTGCAGAGCCGTTTGCAGCCGGGTGATCTTGTTCTTACCATGGGCGCAGGCGACATCTGGAAGGTGGGCGACACGCTCGCCAAATTGATCAAAGCATAGAATCGGAACACAAGGGGAAACCCGTCTCCCGTATTAGGGAAGAGACGGGTTTTTCGTTGTTTCAGGAATGAATGGCTGCTCTCCCGCATATAGCTTGTATAAATGGGACAAAGGGAGAGGGTACGGGGTGAACAATGCTAGAATGACGTTTCGCTTCGGGGAGCACGATGCTGTCAAGCCGCAAAACGAAGGGCGGCTCGCGCCTGCAACGCTCCAGGCGGCGAACGAGGAGATAACGCATGCTCCAGCGAGCATAGACAGTGCTCCGCAATGGTCTGCGGAGGAGATACCGGGAGATTGGGGGGAAACGCTGCCGATACTTACCGAGGGTCTCAAACCGGGGGAAAGAATGGACAAGCGTGCTTCTGAACGCGAGTACCCGCAGGCAGGGTATGCCAATGAGCGCCGGGATCTTCCGGAAGCGAGCGAAGCCGTTGATCCATGGAACGAGGAGTACGCAGACCACAACTGGGTAAGCGAGCACAATCACTATTCCTATCAGCGAAACCGGGCCCCGCGGGGGTGGAAAATGATTGGTTCCGTAACGGGAGCAATCGTCACCGGAGCATTGTTCGGCCTCGTCATCCTTTCGTTTTTCAACAAAGACGGGGCAGCTCCGAACGTCGTACCTCAAAAGAATACGGCCAATGTATCGGTCTCGGCAGGGCAGCAGGCCCAGGCCACATTGGCTGGCGGCAATTACTATGCGCTGCAGTACGGCGTTTTCAGTTCCCCGGAGCGTGCTGAACAGGCCAAACTTGAATTGACTCAGGCCGGGATTGCTGCAGAGGCGGACCCGGAGGACGGCAACCGGGTCTATGCCGGCATATCCCCTGATCGCGAAGAGGCCAAACTGCTCAGCACGCGCCTAAAGGCCCAGGGCGTGGAACTTTACGTTAAAGAGATTCCGTATCCGGAAGTCGGTGTGGCGGCGTTGGGCGTTAACCAGGCAACCGCGACACAGTTCTTTAACGATAGCGAAACGTTGATCGGGCTGCTCTCGACGTTGTCCATCGGAGAACTGGGCAAAGCAGCGCCCCAAGCGGCATCCGCCGAAACGATGACCTCCATTCAGAATCGGCATGAATCGTGGCTGCGCGGCTTCAACGACCTGTCCGCAAACACGAACGGGGAGGCAGCGCCTTATGCGGCGGCGATGGCCAAAGCGATGAACAGCGCCATCACGGCGGTTGCCGAATTTAACAAAAAACCTTCTGCCGCACATATGTGGTCGGTGCAGACGAATTTGATGGACTACGTGCTGCAGCAAAAAAAATGGCTTGATACGCTGCAGGAGCAGTAATCGTTGGATCTCCTAACACAGTCTTGAAATGCTTGTCCGGCAGGGAACTGGAAATAGTTCCCCTTGCCGGATTTGTGTTTGTATTGACGTACAAAACCCCGTATAATAATGTGGGTGTCAAAAAATGGCGAGGGACGATAACGGATGAAAAAAAACTTCGGCATGTTATTACTTTTCCTGCTGCTCGGCTGGTTGGCCGGAGCATGGATCGCCAAGGCACTGCAGCCGGTCAAGGCTGTAGCTTTTTTAACCAAAGCCACGACCATTCGCTGGTCGCCACAGGCTGATCTTGACATTTTCAGTTATGACATTTCACTTCAATTTCAAATGAGCCTCCTCAGTCTGATCGGCATCATCGCCGCTGTATGGCTATACCGCAGATTGTAGGAGAATGACGAATTATGATGAATTGAACAACAACGAACGCTGCAGAACCGCAAGAAGCGTATGCAAGGACGAGGACACCACTGGAATGTGAGGAGCCGTTGATATTGGATAAAACAGGACAACGCCGCATTATTTTGGCGTCTACATCGCCACGTCGCAAAGAACTGCTGGCCGGACTGATGTTGGATTTTGAAGTAATCCCAAGCCGTGCTGACGAAGCTACGCCCCCATCATGGACTCCTGAACAAACGGTGCAGGAGCTTGCGATGCGCAAAGCGCTTGCCGTCTTTCGCAGCGTCGAAGGCCAGCAGCGGGATGCTGTCATCGTTGGGAGCGACACGATCGTTGTTCTGGATGGAGATATTTTGGGCAAGCCGGCAGATGAGAAGGATGCGGAGAACATGCTTGCGAGGCTGCAAGGACGAACCCACCGCGTGTTTACAGGCGTAGCTTGTATCGATGCCATTAGCGGTCAGTCTTCGGTTCATTATCGGCAAACGGATGTAACGATGAAAGCATTGTCTGAAGCCACGATCCGTGCTTATGTACGTACAAAAGAACCTATGGACAAGGCAGGATCGTACGCCATACAAGGCATTGGTGCTTCTCTGGTTGATCGCATCGAAGGATGTTATTTCAATGTCGTAGGTCTGCCTTTATCCTTGCTCAGCGATATGCTGGACGGATTCGGGGTACATGTATTGCCGCGTGAATGAGCCCCGGCACATGAATAATTCGAATGGATGACGTGAAAAGAGGGAGTATATGGAGTCGCCGCAGTATATGATGCGCGACATCCCCCATGAAGAACGCCCGAGAGAACGCATGATGGAATATGGGGCGGGCGCCTTGAGCCATGCCGAACTGCTGGCCATTCTGCTTCGAACCGGTACAAGAAAAGAATCCGCCGTTCACATGGCGCAGCGAATTCTCGCAGAAACGGGCGGGATCCGCTCGCTAATGGACTTGACGCTTGAGGAACTGACGGCAATGAAGGGCATCGGCAAAGCCAAAGCCGTGCAGTTGAAAGCGGGCATCGAGCTGGGCCACCGGATTGCCAAGAGCAAACTGGCACAGTCTCCTTCGATTCGCACTCCGCGCGATGCGGCTGATATTTTGGTCGAGCAGTTGCGTTATCTGCAAAAAGAACATTTTGTTTGTCTCTTTTTGAACAGCAAAAACCACATTATTGCCCAGGAAACACTCTCCATGGGCAGCCTGAACGCTTCCATTGTCCACCCGCGCGAAGTGTTCCGTGCTGCCATCAAATGCAGCAGCGCATCGATTGTGTGCGCTCACAACCATCCAAGCGGTGATCCTACACCGAGCCCAGAGGATATCCAAATCACGAAGCGATTGATCGAAGCCGGCACGATTGTTGGCATAGATGTGCTGGATCACCTAGTTATTGGCGATGGAACCTATGTAAGTTTGAAGGAGAAGGGCTTGGTATAATATAATGGGTGGCGTTGAACTAATTTTTGATCAATACTAATCTCCCTGCAGATTGCCGGGAAATGAAAACGATGATGAAAAATGGCATGTCAAATCAAAAAGCATTCTAAAAAAATGAAAATGTTCTGAAAATTCAGGACGGCTATATAAGGCAGAAAAGGAGATTACGTCATGTTTGGAAGTAAGGATTTAGGGATTGATTTGGGGACAGCAAATACGTTGGTTTATGTTCGTGGGAAAGGGATTGCGGTGCGTGAACCTTCGGTTGTTGCTCTTCGCACGGATACCAAAAGCATTGAGGCCGTGGGTGAATCGGCGAAAAAAATGATCGGCCGGACACCTGGCAACATTCGTGCCATTCGTCCCATGAAGGATGGCGTTATTGCCGATTTCGACACGACTGCAACGATGATCAAATATTTTATCCGTCAGGCTCAGAAGCAGCGTTCCATGTTCCAGCGTCATCCAAACGTGATGGTGTGCGTACCATCCGGGATCACTGCGGTGGAGCAACGCGCGGTTGAAGATGCAACGAAGCAAGCCGGCGCACGCGAAGCTTACACGATCGAGGAGCCGTTTGCAGCCGCAATCGGTGCCGATCTGCCGGTATGGGAGCCGACCGGAAGCATGGTGGTGGATATCGGCGGCGGTACGACTGAAGTGGCCGTTATTTCCCTCGGAGGAATCGTAACCAGCCGTTCCGTTCGCGTTGCGGGCGATGAAATGGATGAGTCCATCATTCAGTACATCAAACGCCAGTACAATCTGATGATCGGTGAGCGTACGTCCGAACAGTTGAAAATGGAGATCGGTTCCGCGATGCCGCTCGAGTCCGTGGAAACGATGGAAATTCGCGGCCGGGACCTCGTTACAGGCCTGCCTAAAACGATCACTATCACTTCCGATGAAATCAGCGAAGCTTTGGCGGATACGGTGAACGCCATCGTTGAAGCGGTTAAAGTGACGCTTGAAAAATGCCCGCCGGAACTGGCGGCCGACATCATGGACCGCGGGATCGTACTGACTGGCGGCGGCGCATTGCTTCGCAACCTGGACAAGCTGCTGGCGGGCGAGACCGGTATGCCAGTCATTGTCGCAGAGAATCCGCTGGATTGCGTAGCGATCGGTACCGGTAAAGCGTTGGAAAACATCCATTTGTTCAAAAGCAGAAGCAGCTCGGCAGTTCGCTCCAAACGTTAATTGAAAGATAAGCACATTCTGGTTCCCTGTGAACCGGAATATGTATAAACAGCGAAAATAATCCCGGCGGATGGCCGGGAGAGCTAAACCCGCGTATTCGGGGAGATGGCGAATATTCTCAAAGGGACTATAGACCTGACAGTCTCCCCGCCGGGCCAGGCTCGGAAGAGAATAATGGATGTTAGAGGGTGTTCGAACTGTTTAAGCTGCTGGGCAACAAAAGACTTTTTGTTTTGCTGGTGGGCCTTGTTACATTTATCGCGTTAATGGGCTTTACGCTCGGTCCGCGGACGGCGTTATCCTGGCCGGAAAAATTCCTGAAGGATTCCGTCGGTTTCGTACAATACGTATTTTACAAGCCCGCTTCCTACGTAGCGGGCTTTTTTAAGGATATAGCGAACATGAGTTCCGTTTATGAAGAGAATGAACGGCTTCGTATTGCCATGGGTCACTATACGCGGGATCGATTGAAATACAATGAGATGGAGCAGGTTAACGCAAGATACAAAGAACTTTTTCATTTCACGGAAGAACAAAGAAACCGTTATAACTACGATTATCGGATCGCACAGGTCATCAGTGCCAATGCCGATCCAAACAGCAGGACGATCAATATCGACATCGGAGAAAATGCAAACATCAAACCGGGAATGGCTGTGACCTCACAAGAAGGTCTCGTTGGTGTAATTAGTCATGTTAGTGCATACACGTCGACCGTCAATCTGTTGACTTCCCTGGATGCCAACGATCCCAACTCCAATGCCATCGCCGCTACGGCCGTGGGCAAGGAAGACAACGTATTCGGCATGATCGAAAGTTATGATCCCAAAACAGGCATGTTCAAGATGACCAAAATATCGGAAGAATCCAAAATTAAAGAAGGCGATGAAATCATTTCGTCCGGGATTATCAACAACTTCCCGAAATACATGCGTATCGGTAAAGTGAAAAGCATTGAAGTCGGGGAGTATGGACTGACGCGGACTGCAATGATTGAGCCTTATGCCAGCTTTCTGGATTGGAAAGAGCTGATGGTGGTTGTCCCTCCAGAGGTGAAAAAATAGTGGGCGCTCGCAAACAGGTTCTGTTTCTGTTGTTGTTCATTCTCTTCATTTTGGAAGGAACCGTGCTGCCGCTTCTGATTCCCTCTGCCTGGCAGATGCGGATTTCGGCTAATCTTGTGTATATCGTTATCCTTTTCTTCGCTGTCTATTACCACCGTCATACGGCGCTGGTGCTCGGGATATTATTCGGCTTGCTGCACGATGTCGTATTCTATGGCGAGATGATCGGCCCTTACGGATTCTCCATGGGATTGTCCGCCTATATGATGGGCCTCATTTTCCAGGCACCGCGCGCACCGCTTCCGGTAATGGTTACGGTCGTTTTTTTGGGAAGCCTTCTTAACGATACGATGCTGTTTTTCCTGTACAAGCTTTTTCGTCTGAATCATGTTACGTTTGATTGGGCGCTGATCGAGTACATGATTCCGAATTTGTTTGTTCATTTTGTGTTTGCTTTGATCATTTACGTGCCGCTTCGCAAGCAGCTGGAGAAGATTGCGAAGAAGCGCAGCAAACCAAAGGAAGCTTCTTAAACCATTTCTGGATAGGGAAGCAGGAACTTGAGGCGTCGGGCACGAAATGTAATGAGATGGGAGGGACAGGCTTATGACGGTCAAATCGAATCACGTGACGATAAAAGGCATCCGAGACGGCCTGGTTTTTTTGCTGGACGATCAATGTGAATTCGAGGATCTGCTCGTTGAGCTCCGCTATAAGCTGGAACATAGCCATCAAAATATTCTGACGGGTCCCATCGTTCATGTCGACGTCAAATTGGGCAAACGTGAGGTTACCCAGGACCAGAAAGAATCAATACTGAATATTTTGAGTCAAAAGGGCAACCTGCTCATTCGTTCCATCGACTCGCCCGACCTAAAACCAGAGGTGATAGGACCGCCGCCAATCGTAACGATGTGCGGCATGGTTCGTTCGGGCCAAGTGCTGCACCATGAAGGAAATCTGCTGTTTTTGGGAGATATCAATCCGGGAGGAACGGTTACGTGTACCGGTGATATATACATAATGGGTTCTCTTCGGGGCATGGCTCACGCGGGGATCGGCGGGGATGAGGAATCCATTATTGCGGCCTCGTTTTTTGCGCCGACGCAGTTGCGGATCGCTGACATCATCAGCCGTCCTCCCGATGAATGGGAGAGCCGCGAAGCCGGGATGGAATTTGCTTATTTGCAGGACAATCAGATGCAGATCGACAAAATGAGCAATATCGTTCGGTTACGCCGTGATTTTAATGTGTTTAAAGGAGTGTAGCTCATGGGAGAGGCGATCGTGATCACTTCGGGTAAAGGTGGCGTTGGCAAAACGACGACCTCGGCAAACATCGGAACGGCGCTGGCGCTGCTCGGGAAAAAGGTTTGTCTGGTCGATACGGATATCGGCCTTCGCAATCTGGATGTCGTAATGGGACTCGAAAACCGGATCATTTACGATTTGTGTGACGTTGCCGACGGCCGCTGCCGGCTGAATCAGGCTCTGGTTAAAGATAAACGCTTCGAACAATTATACATGCTGCCTGCAGCACAAACGAGAGATAAAAATTCCGTATCGCCTGAACAGGTGAAGGATATCATCCTTGAACTGAAAAAAGATTTTGAGTACGTTATTATTGATTGCCCGGCGGGGATTGAACAGGGATTCAAAAATGCGGTTGCCGGCGCAGACCAGGCTATCGTTGTTACGACGCCCGAGAATGCTGCCGTTCGCGATGCAGACCGGGTCATCGGATTGCTCGAAAGTTCCCATGTACAATCACCGAAGCTTGTGGTGAACCGTATACGCAACAATATGGTCAAGTCGGGGGATATGCTGGATATCGATGGTATTTTGCAGGTGCTTAACATTGATCTAATCGGGATCGTGCCCGATGACGAGCTGGTGATCAAGTCCGCCAATTCCGGCGAACCGACGGTCATGAACCCGGATTCGAATGCAGCGATTGCCTATCGCAATATTGCGCGTCGTATTCTCGGAGATACCGTTCCCTTGATGCAGATGGATCAAAAAAAGGGAGCATTCTCACGCTTTAAAAAGTTTTTCGGTATGGGTTAAGCGATAGATTTAGCTTGCCGATTCATGATTCCTTCAGACGAACAGCCGTGGCGGTAAGCGCGGCTTTTTCGGCTTCTCTTCTTTCTTTATTTACGCCGTTATTGTTGTGTCCTGAATTTGCTTTTCCTCCGAACATGCCTGCTCATATTATGGACAGACCCTTCATAGAATGTACCAAAGAAATGCGTTTGTGAATTGATCATCGCAAGCAGACAAGCCGTCTGTCATATGACGGAGGTTTTCTGGCGAAATCACAGGATGCGAATGGCGGTTAACGCAGAATCGCGGCATCCTGAACAAGCCTTGGCGGGAGGACATTCCATGGATACCAAACTGAGGGTGAAGCAGAGAAGGGAAGAGCGGATCAGGCGGCTGCTGGACGGAGCTGCGAAGGAGATCATGCAGGAGGAGCGGCCGGGATTCGTTCATAAGGAAGACAAAGCCAATCAGCGGCGCATACCGTCGATGTCTGATGATATACAGGACAAGCCTGGAGACCTTGCATCGTCGATGCAGGAACGGGAGCGCGATCCTGAGCTGTTATGGAAGCAGGAGAATGGGCGGTACGGACCGAATGGACACGTCCGCTTCCATTTTTTTAAATCATTGATGAAGCGAACGCTTGTCAGTGCAGTGCTGTTTGGAGCAGTCTGGGGAATGTTTCAATGGAATGCTTCCTGGACGGTATCTCCCAAAACGGCAGTAGCCGATGCATTGCATCGGGAGATGGATTTTGAGGCTGCAACGGCTTGGTATGAGAAGCACTTTGGGGGACACCCCTCATTTTTGCCGGTATTCGGGCATGCCGCGGATGCTGTCAACGGCGGGGAGGGAGTGCATTCGCTGCTGGGCAAGCCGATATCCGGAACCGTTGTGCAGCCTTTTGCGATGAGCATGAAAGGGATTGAGATCGTTCCTGATCTGGCCGGAGAAGATTCCGTGCGGGTGGTCAGCTCGGATGCAGGCAGGGTTCTGCAGGTGCTGGGGGACCCGGAGAGCGGCATTACGGTTGTTGTTCAGCATACGGGTGGCCTCACGGCCATTTACGGACGACTCGGAGAGAGCGATGTAGCGGTAAATGACTGGTTGGAAGCCGGAGGCGTCGTAGGAAGCTTGCCCGCAAGCCGGGGCGAACAGCCCGCATCGTTGTATTTTGCCATTAAGGAAGGCGACCAATATGTAGATCCGGCAGAAGTGGTTGCCCTTGATTAGGTTTTGGGGCGTGCGCATCACGATGCATCCGTTCTTTGTCATCATTATGCTGGCTTCCGTGCTGACAGGGCATTTTATCGAGCTGGTGACCTTGTTCGCCATCGTATTCATTCATGAATGCGGGCATGCGGCTGCAGCGGGCCTGCTGGGCTGCCGAGTCCTTTCGATTCAGATGCTTCCGTTCGGGGGCGTGGCTGTCATCGAGGATCGGGGGAATCTTACGGCGGGAAAGGAAATTCTGATCGCGCTCGCCGGTCCAATGCAGAATATGCTGATGGTAGGAGCTGCACTGCTAATACTGCAGTTGGGTGTGGGCGATCCTGAATTTATCCGGTACATCATCCAGGGAAACATGCTCATCGCTTTGTTCAACCTTCTACCCGTAATGCCGCTGGATGGCGGCAAAATCGTGCAGGCGCTTGTCAGCCTGTTTGCTCCTTATTACAGCACATTGATGTGGACGTATCGTATAGGCATCTTGTGCAGCCTGGGCATTAGTGGATATGCAATTAGCCGTTGGCTGGCTGCAGGAGACGGATTGCCTTTAAACCTGCTGCTGATCGGGGTGTTCCTGCTGTATTCGAATGTAACCGATTTTAGGAATGTTCCCTATCGATTTATCCGCTTTCTGATGAATAGGGAAGAAGTGTTTGTTCGTCATGCGACCGCTGGCAGTCTTGTGCAGCCGATAATCTCATTTCCGGCGAAACCTTTGGATACCATTTTGCGTCTATTAAAGAGAGAAAGATATCATATGATATACGTCATGAACAAAGAGGGCCGCATTATGGCCGTTCTGCCGGAACAGCGGCTTATCGGTTCTTATTTCAAGCAAAATACCGAAAAAAAATAGTTTTCGCTGGTTAACCGGCCGAAATCAAGGTTATACGGTTCATGTATGCATGCGTGCATGCATTGCTAACATACAGAAACGGATGTGGAAGAATTGAATGCTCTTCTTGAGGTGCAGCCATGAAACAAATGATCATACATAATGAACACAACCTCGTGCAAATGGCGCTACTGGAAGAAGGAAGGGTTGTAGAATTCGCGGCAGAGCATACCAATGACCGGGGACTGCTCGGCTCCTTTTTCAAGGGACGGATCGTGAATGTATTGCCGGGAATGCAGGCTGCTTTCGTCGATATCGGGCAGAAAAAAAACGCATTTCTGTACGTGGATGACCTGCTTCATCCACACCTGGAGAAACAGCCCAAGGTGAAGCCCTCCATCTCGGAGTTGGTCAAACCTGGACAGGATATTATTGTTCAGGTACTGAAAGAGCCGGTGGGCGGAAAAGGAGCGAGGGTGACGACGCATTATTCTTTGCCGGGACGCTGGTTAGTGTACATGCCCATGGCAGATTATGTGGCCGTATCCAAAAAGATTGCCCGCGAAGGGGACCGCTCCCGACTCAAGGCACTCGGTGAACAACTTCGGAACGGCGAAGAAGGGTTGATTATTCGTACCGTATCTGCCGAGAAGCATCAGGAGGCCATCCAGGCAGACCTTGAAGTTCTGCGCCAACAATGGCTAAATATTCTCCGAAAGGCCGAGGGGATGCCTTCTCCGAAACTTCTGCATCGTGATATTGGGCTGGTGCAGCGCATTATCCGGGATGTGTACACGCCTGGAAGCGATGAGGTCATTACCGACAGCCAGCCGAATGCCGATGCGATCGCCGCCCTGCTGGAAGAAATCGGACCGGGACATCGGCCTAAAGTGCAGGTTTACAGAGGGCAAGATCCGATTTTTGCGGCATACGGCGTGCAGGAGCAGCTGAAGCTTGATTTTGCGCGCAAAGTTTGGCTGCCGGGCGGAGGATATATCGTGATCGACCACACGGAAGCACTAACTGTGGTGGATGTAAATACCGGCAAATATACCGGTGCTGGCGGAGACCGACTGGAAGACACCGTCACTGAAACCAACATGCAGGCTGCAGTAGAAATTGCCCGCTTAATGCGGCTTCGTGACATTGGCGGCATGATTATCGTGGACTTCATCGATATGGAGGAAGAGGCGAATCGGCAGGAAGTGGCGGCCACGCTGGAGGCCCAGCTCAAAAAAGACAGAACGAAAGCATTCGTGATAGGTTGGACCAAGCTTGGCCTGCTTGAAATGACCCGCAAAAAGGTGCGTGAGGAAAGCACGCTCCCTTACGTGGAGGCATGCTCTTCCTGTCATGGAACGGGGAAAAGATATATTTCGCCGTTGCATTGATTTTTGCCGTGAGTAGTGCTATAATGTTCAGGTATGTGTTGAGCCGGTAGGTCTTGCACATGCTGTAACCGCACTGGCCGGGTACAAGAACAGCCCCGCGAGGTGGCTGACACCCGAGATCGGGCGAGTCTGAGACATGAGGAGGTGCAAGGCAAATGTACGCAATTATTGAAACAGGCGGCAAACAGTACAAAGTTCAAGAGGGCGATGTTCTGTTCATCGAGAAATTGGCTGCGAACGACGGCGAAAGCGTAACGTTCGATCGTGTCCTGGCTGTATCCAGCGAGCAAGGTCTGACTGCAGGAACTCCAGTTGTATCCGGAGCAACTGTAACAGCTAAGGTGGAGAAGCATGGTAAAGGTCAAAAGGTTGTTGTATACAAATACAAACCGAAAAAGAACTACCATGTGAAGCAAGGTCACCGTCAACCGTACACTAAAGTAATCATTGAGAAAATCAACGCGTAAGAAGGTGCGATAATTGATTATCGTTCAAATCTTTCGCAATGGTGAAGGCAGTATAGAGAAATTTTCGATCCAAGGGCATGCCAATTATGCCAAGCGGGGAGAAGATATCGTTTGTGCCGGAGTTTCTGCCGTTACGGTAGGTACGGTCAATTCCATTGAAGCGTTGACGGGTGTCGAAATGAATTCCAAGATGAAAAACGGTTTTCTGAGCGCCTCCATGCCAACGTTGAATAAGGATGAAGACGGGTCTCAGGTGCAATTATTGCTCGAATCCATGGTGATTATGCTCACTAGTATTGCAGAGTCATACGGGAAGTATATTAAAATAGAGCAGTTCAATAATTAAAGAAGGAGGTCAACCATCATGTTGAAATTAAATCTTCAGTTGTTCGCATCGAAAAAAGGTGTGGGTTCCACGAAGAACGGACGCGACAGCCGCTCCAAACGCCTTGGCGCTAAACGTGCTGACGGTCAAGCCGTGACTGGTGGAAGCATCCTGGTTCGTCAACGCGGAACCAAGATCCACCCAGGAACTAACGTGGGAATCGGCAAAGACGACACTTTGTTCGCCAAAGTGGACGGCGTTGTTAAATTCGAACGTTGGGGCCGTGACCGCAAAAAAGTTAGCGTCTATCCTGTAGATGTTGCTCCAGTAGCAGCTGCAGTAGAGGCGTAATATCGGCATTCTTCGCCAGAAAGCCTTCGGCATTTTTGCCGGAGGCTTTTTTGCGTGGATGTGCATTCGGTAATGAACTGGCAGATCAGACATGATATACTTGGTAACGGTGGGATAAACCAACCGAGTTTGGTAGAACGGGGAGAAGCCATGAAATCTTGGAAAAGAGTGCCGTGGATTGCGGCATGTTCACTTCTGATTCCTTTGGTTTTCATCATGCTGTATCCGGCGGCCGTATCGATCGTTGCATATGCATTGTGGTCCGTCGTTGTGCTGCTGGTTTCGCTAGCTGCGATGAGAAAGCAGGCGGATGCGGAGCGCAGAGCCATTATACAATCGTTGGAAGAAAGAGCGATATCGTCGCTGAATCATCACCGGCATGATTGGATGAACGACCTTCAGGTATTGTATGGATACCTTCGAATGGGCAAGCTTGATAAATCATTGCAATGTGTGGAAAGAATAAAAGAACGGGTTCAGGAGGAAAGCCGGATTTCCAAACTGGGCATTCCTTCACTCGTATTTTACCTTCAATCCTTCCGCGCGAGCGGGGCTGCGCTCGATTTGCACGTGGAAGTGGAGGAAAACCTGCAGCTTGGTGCTCTGGTCTCTCCCGAGGATGGCGAGTCACTAACATGCGCAATTGCGGATGCCATCCGTGCCTATCAGTATGGCGGCGGCCGGTCGTCTTGGGGAGAGGTTCGCAAACTGACCTTGAGCTTTGGACAGGATCACGGGGATGTCGTTGTGCGGCTGGACGGGGATCAGACGCCCGACCCGGAAACGATAAAACAGCTTGATGCCGTACTCAAAGGAAAGAAAGTCAGAACGGAGCAACTTCCGTCTGAAGATACGTTTATCCAATTCAGAATGTCGTGTGAGGTATAGGAAGGGGTAGCCATGTTTGTAGATAAAGCGAAGATATATGTCAAAGGCGGAGACGGTGGAGACGGGATTGTTTCCTTCCGCCGGGAAAAGTACGTACCTGAAGGAGGACCTGCAGGCGGTGACGGGGGAAAGGGCGGCGATGTGATCTTCCGCGTGGATGAAGGGCTTCGTACCCTGATGGACTTCCGTTACCAGCGCCATTTCAAAGCGAAACGCGGAGAAAAGGGCCGCAACAAAAGCCAGCATGGAGCCAATGCGGAAAATATGGTCGTGCGCATACCACCAGGTACAATCGTAATGGATGAAGATACCGGAGAAGTGCTTGCGGACCTTACACGTCATGGTCAGCAAGTTATCGTGGCTAAAGGTGGACGGGGAGGACGCGGCAACATTCGCTTCGCTACGCCGAACAACCCTGCGCCCGAACTTGCGGAAAATGGCGAGGAAGGCGAAGAGCGCTATATTGTGCTGGAACTGAAAGTGATGGCGGATGTTGGCCTGGTCGGTTTCCCGAGCGTGGGCAAATCGACGTTGTTGTCCGTCGTCTCGGCGGCGAAGCCGAAAATCGGGGCATATCATTTCACAACCATCACGCCAAATCTGGGCGTTGTAGCCGTGGATGAGGGCCGCAGCTTCGTGATGGCCGATTTGCCTGGACTCATTGAAGGAGCGCATGAGGGCATCGGGCTGGGGCATGAGTTTTTACGCCATGTCGAGCGTACCCGCATCATCATTCATGTAGTGGACATGTCCGGTTCCGAAGGACGCGATCCGTTTGAAGATTGGCAGAAGATCAACGAAGAATTGAAACAGTACAACCCGCTGCTTGCGGAAAGACCGCAGATCGTCGCGGCAAACAAAATGGATATGCCTGATTCGGAAGAAAATCTGGAACAATTCCTGAAACAGGTTCGTGAGGTCCAACCGGATATTGAAGTTATGGCGATATCTTCCCTCACGCGGAAGGGCATTTCAGAGTTGCTTTACCGTGCCGCCGATCTGCTGGATCAAGTGCCGGAAGAAGTCACGGTGGACGAAGTGGCCGAGGTATCCGAACGCAAGGTATACAGCTTGGACAAAAAAGAAGACGAAGGGTTCCGCATCGTGCGGGAAAACGATATCTTCGTTGTGCATAGCGCCAAGATTGATCGCATGATGAAGCGCATGCAATTGAATTCGCATGAAGCGATCCTCAAGCTTGCACGCACGCTGCGCCATATGGGCGTAGACGACGAACTGCGCAAGCGCGGGGCCGAAGAAGGCACCATTGTGCGCATTGGCGATTTCGAGTTCGAATTCGTGGAAAGCAGCAGTTATTATTAAAAGCTGTCTTTGCCGGAAGAAAGATGTAAAGAACGCAGCGTGGCGGGATGTTCCCGCTGCCTGCGTTTTTTATGTTCTTGGGCGTGTATTGAATGAACGTAGTCATTTTTAGTACATTACATACTTTGGGCCAACGTGCATATGGGGAGACGGTCGTTTCGAAAATGTGCGTGTTATGTATTGCCCTTTTTTCACATATCCGATATAATGTCCACTAAATAAAAACATGAGTCTTTGAGGAGAGGACGTTCATGAATGAACGCTATTACTTAGTACGAGAAGACATTTTGCCCGAGGCAGTCGTGAAGACGATGCAAGTGAAGGAGCTGCTCGCTTCAGGGGATGTCAAAACGGTGCATGAGGCCGTGGAACAGGTAGGATTGAGCCGTAGTGCGTTTTATAAATACAAAGATGGAATTCATTTGATCAACCAACTCGAGCGCGAGAGAATCGTGACCATATCCATTGATCTGGAGCATCAGTCGGGCATCCTGTCCAAAGTATTGGGGCATGTGGCCGGTTATGGAGCCAATGTGCTTACCATTAACCAGAGTATCCCCCTCCAGGGAAGGGCCAACGTGGTGATTTCAGTCGAAACGTCGCATCTGCATGGCGAAATCGGGGAGATGCTGGAACGGATGCAGGAACTGCCTGGTGTTCGTCGTACGCGGATTGTAGGCCAAGGTTGATTGTATTACGGACTGCACGGGGCAACATGCAAAGCCAGATTCGAAGGCAACGGATTCATCGCAGGTGGTTGGCAACCATCAACAGACATTAGGGGGAGATCGTTCGTGAAACCGGTAAAAGTGGGACTATTGGGTCTCGGAACAGTAGGGACAGGGGTTGTTCGTATTGTGGAAGGCAATCAGGAGGATCTCAGCAGCCAAGTGGGATCGCCGATTGTCATTGAGAAAATCGCGGTGAAAAATACGGAAAAGGACCGTGTCATTCCTATTGACCGTGCCAAGCTGACGGAAAATCCCTGGGATGTCATCCGCCACCCGGATATCGATGTGATCGTAGAAGTGATGGGGGGGATCGATCGGACGAAAGAGTATATTCTGGAAGCTTTGGAGAGAGGCAAACATATCGTTACGGCCAATAAAGACCTGATGGCTCTGCATGGATCGGAAATTTTGGCAAAGGCACAGGAGAAGCAGTGCGACGTGTTCTATGAAGCGAGCGTGGCCGGAGGAATCCCGATTATCCGCACGCTGATCGAAGGCTTTTCTTCCGATCGGATTACCCGCATCATGGGGATCGTGAACGGAACGACGAACTATATTTTGAGCAAAATGAGCCAGGAAGGCGCTTCTTATGAGGAAGTGTTGGCCGAGGCGCAAGCGTTGGGATACGCTGAATCCGATCCTACGTCAGATGTCGAAGGACTGGATGCCGCACGGAAAATGGCCATCTTGGCAACGCTTGGATTTCGGACAAACGTGGAGCTCAAGGATGTCGCCGTAAAAGGCATTTCGTCGGTGACCCGTGAAGACATCACCTACGCCAAACGTTTGGGCTATGAAATGAAACTGCTCGGCATTGCCGACCGCGAGGGCGACGAGATCAGCATTAGCGTACAGCCGACGATGGTCAGGCAGAATCATCCGATTGCCTCGGTCAACGGCGTATTCAATGCGGTTTATGTCCACGGCGAAGCTGTGGGTGAAACGATGTTTTACGGGGCTGGCGCAGGCGAATTGCCAACGGCAACTTCCGTTGTGGCTGACCTTGTGGCTGTGATCAAAAACTTGAAGCTGGGTGTCAACGGCCTTAAAGCTATCGTTCCCTATAAGCAGAAACGTTTGCAAAGCGACGAACAGATCGTATCCAAAAACTTTATTCTGCTGCATGTGGATGACAAAGCAGGGGTGTTGGCACAGATTACGCAAGTCTTTGCTGAATACAACGTTAGCCTTGCTTCGGTTGTTCAACAGCCGAATGAGCACAATCCGGATGCAGAAATCATTATCGTGACGCATAATGCAAGCAAGGCAAGCATGGATAAGGTGCTTAAGCATTTTGAATCCTTGAGTGTCATACGCCGAATCAAGAGCGTATATCGCGTAGAAGGTTAACGCGCGCGAATCACGAGGAAACGGCGGTTGCTGCCGATGTAGAGCCTGATGGATCAGTGGACAACGGAATGGATATACGATTTTGAAAGCGTATCGGACCTTGCTGTGCGTTAAAGCATATTTGCTGAGCGCGCTTCAACCTTTTGTGCATCGTGAGTATGAGTATACGGCTGAAGCTCGAAAAGGCATTTTAAAGGCGGAGAGTCCGCGGTAGAGGCGTCCTGATCCATCATAGCTGCAAGATCCCAACGTTGCGATCCGGACGGTGGCATCCGAACCGTTGGTTGTTAAAGATAGCGAGAAAGCCGTAATGGCGGCAATCGAACGATTGGAGATGCAAACCGAATGAGCATGAATCAAAAAGTTGTTGTAAAGGTGCCTGCAAGCACGGCCAATCTGGGTCCCGGGTTTGATACTCTAGGCATGGCATTGTCATTATATGCATGGCTGGAAATGAAGCCGGCGGATAAGACCGTTTTCCATTTGCATGGGGATAATCTGAACGGTTTGCCATCCGACAAGACCAATTTGATCTATGAGGTTGCCCAAATGGTTTTCCGCGAAGCCGGGGTGCCTGTTCCGGAGCTGGAAGTCTCCATGTTCTCGGACATTCCGCTTACCCGCGGGTTAGGCAGCAGCGCTTCCGCCATCGTTGGCGCGCTTGCTGCGGCGAACGCTTTGATTGGGTCCCCCCTGACGGACGCTAAATTGTTTGATATGGCGACGTCGTTGGAGAAACATCCCGATAATGTTGGAGCCTCCCTGTATGGAGGGGTTGTTGTTGCAGCTTGGGACGGAACGCGGGTAGAACATATCCGAATCGAGCCTCATCAGGATCTGCAGGCACTTGTCGTTGTGCCCGATTTCCAGTTGTCCACCTCGAAAGCCCGTGATGTAGTTCCTGATCAATTCAGCAAAGGGGATCTGGTGTACAATGTGAGCCGATCTTCGCTGCTTGTTGCCGCTTTGGCCGGCGGACGTCTGGACATGATCCACGCAGCAATGAAGGATCGGGTGCATCAGCCTTACAGGGCATCGCTTGTGCCGGGCATGGCTGAGATTTTGGAGCATGCTGCGGATCACGGGGCTTTGGGCGCTGCGTTGAGCGGAGCCGGACCGACGGTACTGACGTTGGTGGACCGACATGATCCTCGCAAGACCGGTTTGGAGCAATATTTGTTGGATACAATGAAGCGCGAGGGCATTGCTGCTTCCGCGTTGTGGCTTGATCCTGACCTGGACGGGGTGACCGTGCTTTCAGATCAAGAAAACAGTCCTTTTCTGGACATCGTCAGAGGAGAAATCAACGCATGAAAAGAATCGCCGTGTTACCTGAAGGATCGGTTTCCCACGAGGCTATTGAATTTCTGTTTAATGGAGAACCGCTGGAATTGTACCATTCCAAATTGATTTCCGATGTGTTCCGCGCAACAGACAACGGAAAGACCCAATATAGCGTGATCCCTATCGAAAATACGATCGAAGGCTCGGTCAGCCTCCACATGGATTGGTTAGTCAATGAAGTCGATATCCCCATGCAAGCAGAATGGGTCTATCCTTCCATACAAAACGTGATCGGGCACGGGTCTGAATTTGCAACAGGCGACGGAGGGTATGATTTCGGCAAAATCACCAAAATCATGTCACACCCCGTTGCGATTCCGCAATGCCAAAACTTCATCCGTACTTATTCCCCTGAAGCAGATCTTGAAGGGGTGAACAGTACGGCCGAAGCGGTGGAATTGGTCAAAAAAAATCCGGGCAAAGGCTGGGCGGCCATCGGCACAAAGCTTGCGGCGAAGAAACACGGCCTGGACATCATGGCGGAACGGGTTACGGACCATGACAACAACTATACTCGCTTTGTGCTCATCGGCCATGAGCCGGTGCAAATTCCGCGGGAACCTGACCATGTCAAGACAAGTTTGCTCGTCACGCTTCCGGAGGATGCTCCAGGGGCGCTGCATCAGGTGTTATCGGCGTTTGCATGGCGGAAGTTGAACCTTACCAGGCTGGAATCGCGTCCGACGAAAAAAAGGCTGGGGAGTTACTACTTTTACATTGATGTAGAAGAGACGGTAGACTCCGTGCTATTAACGGCGGCCATGGCCGAAATCGAGGCTTTGAACTGCCAGGTGCGTGTTCTTGGAAGCTACCCTTGTTATACCTATCCTTCGTTGAAGACGACCTGAGGGCCGGGTTGAAATTTGTTGAAGGTTGTCATGCGTATGGGTGAAAATTCACGTCCTGACTGCTTTTTGTTGTACAATAGAGGAGTTGGACGGAGTATTCGGAGCAGTGATTTGAAATATAACGGAGGTGCAATGATTATGTCAGAGCAGTGGATTTATTTGGACGGTCAATTTGTAACCAAGGAGAATGCAACCATATCCGTGTACGATCACGGTTTTTTATACGGGGATGGCATTTTTGAAGGAATCCGCATTTACAATGGCAATATTTTCAGATGCAAGGCCCATTTGGACCGTTTGTACGATTCCGCCAAATCCATTGCGTTGAACATTCCGTTGTCATATGACGAAATGCTAGATGCTGTGGCTGAAACCGTGCGCCGCAACGAGATGCGCAATGGATATATCCGTTTGATCGTATCGCGTGGAGCAGGTAATTTGGGGTTGGATCCGACGCGTTGTCCGAAAGCTTCCGTGATTATCATCGTGGAGCAGCTCGCAATTTATCCGGAGGAAGCTTATTTGACGGGGTTAAAGGCCGTGTCCGTATCACAACGACGCAATATCCCGGACGCCCTGAATCCGAAAATCAAATCCCTGAACTACCTGAACAACGTATTGGTTAAAATCCAATCCAATTATGCGGGTGTTGGCGAAGCGATTATGTTGAACTCCCAAGGGTACGTAACCGAGGGATCGAGTGACAACATTTTTATCGTGAAAAACAGTGTTGTTTACACGCCTCCTTGCTATCTGGGAGCTCTGGAGGGGATTACACGTCAAGCTATTATCGACCTTTGCGGCGAACTTGGATTCGAGTTGAAAGAGACTCCGTTCACGCTGCATGACGTGTATGTTGCGGACGAGGTGTTCTTCACGGGGACTGCTGCTGAAGTCATTGCGGCATACGAAGTGGATGGAAGAACCATCGGTGCAGGTGTAGCCGGCCCTGTGACACTGAGGCTGCTTGAAGCGTTCCGTCAAATCGTTGACAAAGACGGCCATAAAGTGTGGGAAGCTTAAGTTTTAATATCTGATTTTGTAGTAAGAGATCCTTTTTGCCTAATGACAGAATGGGTATGCAAATGCATGCCGATTCCGGGGCGGGAAGGATTTTTTTTGCGTTATTGATGTCATCAGGGCGGTTGCTGCATAGGATGTATTAACAATATGGGCGATTGTACAGCCCAAGTATCGCCTAGGAGGTTTGTTTCTAGTGAAAATACACATGGTGAAAAAGGGCGACACCCTGTATTTGCTTTCCAAAAAGTATAATGTGTCGCTTGAAAAAATTATTGCGGCCAATCCGCAAATCGCTGATCCTGACAAATTGGACGTTGGCATGAAGGTCAAAATTCCTGCTGAGCCCGTGACGCCAAATCTGGATGGGGTGCTGCATAGTCACAAGGTGCAGCAGGGGGATACGTTATGGAAGCTCTCGCAAGCTTGGGGAGTTCCGTTGAAGAGTATGCTCGAAGCAAATCCGCAGCTTAAAAATCCCAATGCACTCCTTGTCGGTGAAACGGTGTATATTCCTTCGGTACAAGGTCAAGGAGGGGCTGCGACTGGCAACAATGCATCCAATAGTGCAGCCGACGAGAAGCTTTCCCCAGAAGGCAAGGAGTACACAGGGGTGAAGGAAAACACGGAGGTTATCGAAAATCCGGTAATGCCTGCTCCGGCTCCAGCGCCTGTAACCGAACCGCAGGCAGAGGCTCCCATCGTGTCTTCCCCGCCGGAAGTCAATCAGGAGCTCCCCAATGTAATGCCTAATTCGGAAATTGTGCCTCAACTGCCTGTAATGCCTGAAGTGGAACCGAGCAAACAAACTGAAATTAAAAAAGAAGTAATGTATCAAGCTGAAATCAAGCCTCTGCCTGAGTACACCATGCCGAAACTCTCTCCTGAAGCAAACGTGATGCCGGTCCTGCCGAATGCAGCATGGCCAGCCGAGCAAGCGGTAAAATCGCCCTGTGGTTGTGGTAAAAAATTGCTTCATGCGCCTGTAGAATATCCTTATGCACAAGTTCCCGTTCCCGCACAAGAGGCGTACAATGTTGAGCCGAACGCAGCTCATTCAGCAACAGGAAGTAATGAAAACCTTGGTTTTCCTGGAATCCATCAGGTGAATCCGTATGCCACGGAGGGACAGATATCGAATTATTCGTGGCCTGACCACTCGCATAATCCAGTAATGCCGAATGAGATTGCCGGTGTGAACAGCTTTCCGCAATCGCCAGCATCGCATGTCAATAGCCCGTTTACTCCTTATTCTGTAGGAGCGCAGGAAAATCAGCCGCCGATGATTTCGCCATACTCCATCCTTCCATACCCTCCATGCGGTTGCGGAGGTCATGTGCATGCTCAACATTACACATTCCCAGTTCATCAATATCAGTCTCCATCTTGGACTATGTATGACCCGTACGGAGTGAATCCTACCGGGATGGCTCCTGCAATGACTTCAGCTCACCCGGCAGAGTATACCTACCAGAATCCGTATCCTGTGCAAAATATGGTTCCTCCGGCTCCATTAGGTGCGTTCGGGGAGATGTACCCTTCTGGAAGCAAGGGAAAAAAAGGTGATCATGACGTCAATTTAAGCCATTCCGATGCTGAGAAGGAAGAACTGTTCATTAAGGAAGATGCAAGCAAGCAGGAACCGGCGACGAAGAGTAAAGCTGCCAAAAGAAGAGCCGGAAAATCCAATGCAAAGAGACCAAGCAAAGCTTCGGTTTCGTCAAAAGCACAAAATGAACGTAAGTCGGCAATGGCGAAGCGTAATGCAAGTTCGAAAAACAGAGCTCCCTGGATCCGAAAGTAGAAATGGAACATGTTGCGGCCGACTCTCTAGCGGTTGGCCGCTTATAAATGTATAAATGTGCAATAAAAGAAGCGAATATAGTAGGCTGAAAGAGGTTCGGTCATTCTTTGATAAAGGGTGCTTTTGGATCGAGGAACCTGGAGATTGTAGAATCTCTTCAAATTTTAATAACGGATTCACACTATTTTTTTTAAAAAAGTATTGCATTATGAATTTGAAAGTGGTATATTCTAATTCCGGCCAAGAAAACACCGAGAAATATGGTGTGGCAAGCAAAGCAAATAAGCTTCGAAAAAAGAAACTTAAAAAAGTGCTTGCAAAGTTGGTTCGGATGTGATAAGATATAAGAGTTGCTAAGGACAACAACTTAGTAACGAAAAGGAAGTTTGATCTTTGAAAACTGAACAACGAGTGAGTAATGCGAAGGTTTTTGGTACATGTTGTATGACTGTATAAAAACCGGAGCAATATTGAGATATTTTATCTCGTCAGATTCAAAATGAGCTAATCGCTCTTTTCAATACCTCAGATGATTTTCATCACGAT
>NZ_JAVYAE020000007.1:0-295537 GCF_032334105.1 Paenibacillus hubeiensis | reverse complement strand
TGTTTGCTCCTGAATGTACTTTACCGTTTGTTTCTTAAATTCTTCATTGTAACGTTGCCGTTGTTCTCCCATGCCGTGGACACCTCTTCTTTCGTTAGGTCTATTATTTCTGTTCCTTAACGATGTGTCCACTTTTTATTCTAGCTGCATCAGGCATGCTATTTAAGATAATTTACGTGCCTTGGGTCCAATTTCACCCAAATAAGGTGTGTGAGGTTCGTAAGACCTTGAAAAGCCTCCATTTGCGCTGATTAACGTGTCTCATGTTCGTTACATCCGTAGCTTCACGCATTAGGGACATCATTGTCGTTGCGGCCTTTGCTGTCCTAACTTTGTTACTATCATAGGAACCATGGTGTTTATTCAAGCAGCTGCCGTTAACCCACCAATGCCTTCATTGCAATCGTAACCTCAATACCTTTAATTGCTTCTTTAGGTAGCGTTACCTTATCACCAGCTACCACAGCTCTGGTATCATGGAAGCCTTACCGCCATATCAGTTGTTGCAGTTACTTCATTCCTCGCCGCCGTCGCGTTTAACACGCAATACAAAAAAGAGCCCCGGATCATTTTCCGGGGTTCTCTCGATTTAGCTCTATATAAGTTGAACCGATGATTTTTACACGGAGTCACTACGTGGTCAGAACGATCTTCCGATCACTGTTATCCCCAGATTTTTTTGATCCCCTTTTTTCAAAGGGAACATCCGGTGAAGCTTTTGCTTCCGATGCAGCTTTCTTTCAGAGAGCTTTAAGACCGCTTTAAGACCGCTTTGCTTCTCCAGATTGGTTCTGCCCTCTCCGTTATCGTGTAAATGTCTAGTTCAACCTATATAGACTGTGCAGTCACCTGGTTCCGCTTAACATTTCTATCCCGCTGGGAATGAATCTGCCACCCTACCCTAAAACCTCTTATTTGCTCACTTTCAGCACAACGCTGTTTGCTTTGTAAACCACGCTTGCTTTTACGCCGCTCGGCAGTCCGGAAACGTCCACGGAAGCAAACTTCGTTCCAGCCGCTTTTTGGCCGAACGTCATGATCGTTGCGCCGTTCGCCGGCACGTAACCATCCGTGAAGTTCAGTTGCAGCTTGCCGCCAAGGGTAGCGTTTTTCGCCACTTGGAATACGTCGTTTTTGCTGCTGATGTTCAGCTCCAGCGTACCTTTGGCGGATTGTTTGAAGTTGCCGCCAATCACGAACCGGCCTTCAACCTCTTCACCGATCGTTCCGCCGTTGTTGGTGACGCTCGCCGTACCGAATGCCGTTTTCGAAGCACCCTCAAGCGTACCTTTCTCCAACACAGTGCCGCCGGAATAAGTGTTGTTTCCGCTAAGCGTCAGCTTGCCCGTACCTTGTTTGGTCAGCTTGCCTTCGCCGGAAATATCATTGCGCCACAAATCTTCAGCATTGAAGCCGCCTTTGGAAGCATCCATGTTCACGGTAACGTCGGACATGAATGCGCCGTAACCATCTGCCGCGGCAAACAGGTTCAGGCGTCCCCAACCTTCCGGATCATTCAGCAGCGGATAACCGGAAGGCAGTCCTGTCGTAGCGAGTACCTCACGGCGCTGGGTATCGTTCAAGTACGGCTGACGCGTTTCCAGCAGCACCTCGGCATTTTTGGGAACAACCATCGGTTCGGTTTTGGAATCGATTTGCGGGAAACCGAACGTCAGCAGTTCGGTATATTTCTTTTTGTTGGCGTCATAATCGCCGTATGCATCTGGACCTTTAACTTCTGTGTTCATCAGTTCACGCTGTGCTTGCTCGTAAGCCGCTTGCTTCAGTTCGCTGTTCGCCGGATCGGACAGAATCGCCGCCGACAGCGCTGTGGCCAATACGCGTCCACCCATGACGTCCAGCGGGGAGTGCATGCCTGCAACGACACGGCTTTCGCCGAGCTCAGCCGCATTCGTCAGCATTTCCTGATAACGTTCAGGCGCAGCATACGCAAACGCAAAAGCGGTCAGGTAAGCCGCATTGGTATGTCCGCTCGGGAAACCGCCGTCTTTTTCAGGCTCATTGCTTTGTACCGGAAGAAGCGTGTTTACGACCAGCGAGTTATCCACCCAACGGAACGGACGCGGATATTGGAAATAATATTTGGACGGATTGCCGGACGAATATTCGCCACGCAGCGTGTTCACCAAGCTTACCACTTTGCCCAGGCTGGATTCAGCGTCCCCTGCGCCATTTCCTTCGTCACTGTACTTCGTTGTCGTTGCATCGGCAGCAACTTCCTTGACGGTTGTTTCCGCTTTAGCTTTGGCACGATACGTATCGGCATAAGGACCGAAACCGTCAATGACGCTGTAGCTTTGGCTGCGGCGATCATCCAGGTACGCTTTCTCCGCTTGTTCGGCCGTGCGGCGCATATATGTATTGAATACTTTGCGAATATTAAGATCCAGAATGCTTTCGTTCAGCTTGCTTCCGGTATTCCAGGCATCGCCGGTTTTCCAAAGGTCGGAGAAGCCGGACAAAATACCAAGTGCGGGATTGGACTCCAGCGTCTGGTTATCGGTTTTGTTGTTTTTGTAGTTGTCCACGAAATATCCCCAGGCTGGTGCGGGCGCTGGGTCCACGTTAAAAGAACCCGTTGCAGCGTTGGCGTACCCCGCCCCCACGGAGCTTAACAGTAAAGGCATAGCCAATAACGCTACAGTAGCTTGTTTTTTCAAAGATTTCATGATTCGATCAGATCCTCTCTCGTCTTTTTGCACCTTGTCGGGCACATGATGTAATGAATCAACAAGTTGTCCGTTAAAAATCATAGCGCACATTTGTTAAGCCAAAATCTTCTTTTTGTTAAATCCCCTGCGGTTTTGTATGGACAGACACACAGCGAAAATTTGCCCCTCCAATGGCAAGCTTCCTAATTTAATATATCGTTGCCCGTGCATTCGGCTATGCCCGTCGTCATTGGGTCAAACACAAGAAATGTTTGGTTAATGTAAAATCAACCCTACTATGCGCATCCCTCGGTTGATCGATGGACCCGGTTATTATTTTCTCTTGTCGGTGCCCTCAATCTATCCTATTATGTAACAATATGAGTAAGTATCTCAGAATAGAAGGCATAGATCCCCAGCGACTGTGACCTAAAGGAGAACTGTACATGTCTATGCAATCCTCTTTATCCAAGGACGGCCGCGTCCGTTCCAAAATCGACCCCGGATCGGATGCCCAGCGCACCGTGTACCGGATCTTGATCGCCATCAGTCTGGTGCATCTGTTCAATGATTCCATCCAGTCCGTCATTCCGGCGATTTTCCCGATTCTGAAGGATTCCATGCACCTGAGTTATACTCAGATCGGATGGATCTCGTTCGCCATCAACTTCACCGCATCCATCATGCAGCCCGTCGTCGGCTGGTTTGCGGACAAAAGGCCTACCCCTTCCATTTTGCCCATCGGTATGGGCTTTACCTTTACCGGCATGCTGCTGCTTGCCTTTGCGGAGGATTATGCCGCCGTGCTGATCTCGGTCATTTTCGTTGGTTTGGGCTCGGCCGCTTTCCATCCAGAAGGCTCCCGGGTATCCAACATGGCCGCCGGACAGCGTCGCGGGCTCGCCCAGTCCATCTTCCAGGTAGGCGGTAATGCCGGGCAATCGCTGGCCCCATTGCTGACGCGCTGGATATTCATCCCGTTCGGCCTGTTCGGAGCGATCGGTTTCACCGGCATTGCCGCAGCCGGCATCGCGGTACAGATCTATATCGCCCGTTGGTACGGGCGCATGCTCGGTTCCGGTTACATGCGTAAGCAGGCGGCTGCACGCAGAGCGCCTAACCCGGCCTTGCGTAAAAAAATCGCAGCTGCCATTACGCTGCTGATCATCCTCGTCTTTGTACGATCGCTGTACAACGCGGCCATCGGCAGTTATTACGCCTTCTATTTGAAAGAAGGCTTCAGCCTGTCCACAGAGGATGCGCAGATTTACATCTTCATGTTCCTGGCCGCGGGTGCACTTGGCACCTTCTTTGGCGGACCGTTGTCCGACCGTTTCGGTAAACGCAACATGATCTTCCTGTCCATGGCATGCGCTGCTCCGCTGACGCTGCTGCTGCCGTACGCCAACCTGTTCTGGACGGGCGTATTGCTGGCGATCATCGGTTTCATCATCCTGTCCAGCTTCTCGGTCACGGTCGTTTACGGACAGATGCTGATCCCGGGCAAAATCGGGACGGTATCCGGCTTGATCACAGGTCTCGCCTTTGGCATGGGCGGGCTCGGCGCACTCGTGCTTGGAAATTGGATCGACGCCCTCGGCGTATCCACGGTCATGCAATTTTGCAGCTTCCTGCCGCTGATCGGGGTGCTCACCTTCCTGCTGCCTTCGGATAAGGTGCTGAAACGTTGGGCGGAAGAAAACGGCAGCGAAGAATAAGAAACTTAGGGGGTCACAGCTATTTAATCCATGAAGATTCGTCGCATCGCGTGAGCACATCCCAAAAACGCCTATTTCGTTGTCATCAACGGAATAGGCGTTTTTCATTAAACTCCAGTAAAATCATATTTGTTATATAAACCGCAAAAAACATACACACGTTAACGGAGAGGCAGAACCAATCTGGAGAAGCAAAGCGGTCTTAAAGCTTTCTGAAAGAAAGCTGCTTCGAAAGCATGCGGTCTATATAGTTCACTTCAATCGCTGCAATATCAACCTCTTCTTGTACAGCATCTTGCCGGCTTCCGCCACGTCCTGGATCGTGCCCTTGTTGCTGATCGAGCCGAACAGCATGCCTGCGATCGGAATGAGCTGGAACAGCTTCTTCCAGCCGAAAGATTCGCTGTACGAGAGAAACACTTCCCGCCAGCCCTGCATCTGAGAAATAACCTCTACTTGCTTCTCCGGATTGTCGTAATCGGCAAGCTCATCGATAATCGCTTTTTTGCCTACGATGTCGGCCGACGAAAATTGCAGGCATTTTACGATAAAAATGCGTTCCTGCGGATCGTCCGGATTGTAACCGTAACATAGCGCCATTTCCTGCAGCACCTTCAGCGACATGCCCATGACCATAGGAATGTCGGCTGCAATGGTCACGATGCCCCCGATTCCCGTCGCTGCCCCCTGCGCTGCCGCAAACTTCGCCCGGCTCTCGGTAATGCTGTCCGCAACGCGGTCAAGTACTTCAAGCGGCAGCCCTTCTACGCTATGGATCTGGCCATCTGCCTTCGAATCCGTTTCTTGTTCTACCTCGGTCACTGTAACATCCTTCATGGCATATCCCGACTTTTCGGCCTCTTCCTGCAGCAGCTTGGCTACTTTCTGTTTCTGCACCAGAAACTTGCCCCCGTGCTGCACGTATTGTCCGACATCGTTCAAAGCCGTTCCGATCTTCTCTTTCAGCGCTTTGGGCATCACCTTATCGAGCATGACGAACGGCAAACGACCGAGTTTATCCCAAATAAACAGCGCCTTCTGCTCCTTCTCCCACTTCAGGATCTGCTCCAATTCCTGATCCAGTTGTTCGCGTGTCTCCATCTATGACAGTCCCCCATTATTTCTTTGATCAACTAACATATACCTCATACGCAGAAAACATGGGATTGGTTGCTTTTGCATGATTCCCCGGACACATGCAAATCGTGCATCGGGCAGTAGTCATCAACACGAAACCGACTCGGTTCCCTTGTTGGATTTCAGATGTCCTAACCTTTTGAATCCGAACCCAGATTATTGCCTCTGCCTGTAGGCCTTGGGGGAGATGCCATGTGCCCTGGTAAATTGGCGGGTGAAATAGTTGCTGTCATTGAAGCCGCATTCATATGAAATTTGCGTGATGGACAGGTTTGTGTGCTTAAGCAAGGTGCCTGCCCTGTCCAGGCGCAGACGCTGCAAATAGGAAATGGGCGTCATTTGATAATGGGTACGAAAAATACGGTTCAAATGTCTCACCGATATGCCAGACTTCTCTGCGATCTCCTCCAGCGACAATGGCTCGACGTAGTGATCTTCAATATACGAGACCGCATTCGCCAAATGCATCAATGTGTTGCTATCATTCCCCTGTTCCTGAGAATCGTACTGCCTGGACAAATAGACGACCAGTTCCATGAAACGCGACATCAGCATCGTTTGGTGTCCCTGCTGCTTCTCGTGATATTCCCCGATCATGACCGAAACCAACGAAGAGACATACTCCATGTCCGAGATCGGCAGCGCGAGCTGGCTGGGAAACGGGTGCGTTTTCCGGTAAAGCGGTTCCAAAACGAACAATGCCTGAAATCCGTTGGACGTCCGCAGATCCGGCCCTGCCGCCGCCAGCATCTCAGGCCTGTACATGATATTGCAGATGTTGAAGTCATGCGGATCTTTGTATGCGTGCGGGGTACTCCCGTTAATAACAAACACGTTTCCTTTTTTGATGAAAGACTCTTCCGTATGCACAATATGCGTTGCATTTCCCTTCAACACGATCACGAGCTCCGAAAAATCGACATGCCGATGAAGATCGGTATCCTCGTCATGTCCCCCATATTGAATGTAGAACGGAAAATGCTGGTCGGTTGTAAACCAATTCAAATATGCGTTGCTCACTGGTCTTTCCTCCGAAATTCATAGATTGGAACCATGTCTATATCATGCTACTCCACGACCGAATAATCAAGGTTTCACGCATCAGGAAAACGTTAGAATATGCTTCATAAGCCATTATGGAGCAGGCGCAAAAGAGAGATGCAAGAGGCTCCCGAACCGTGTTCCGAAAGCCTTGGCATGAAGATGACGCTCATGCAGCGCCTTCTTGAAAGCGCACGCAATAGCGTCGGCTCCACCGATCTTTGGGCTTTATCAACCATTTTCCTCAGGGGGGTTAACATGACAAATAAGATTCGAAAAACGGCAACATTGTCGGTTGCAGCGGTTCTTTCGTTAAGCCTGCTCGCAGGCTGCGGCAGTTCCGGGAATGCCCAAACGACCGGAACTGCCGGCAAAGACGGTTCCGATCCGGTTACCTTCACGTTCTTTGGCGCGGACAATAATCCGAACTGGAACAACATGCAGGACGACGTCGGCAAGGAAATCACCAAAAAGACGGGCGTGACGCTGAATGCCGAATTCGCCATATCCGATCCTGCGCAACGACTGGCACTGATTGCGGCCAGCGGGGAATACCCTGATCTCATCAGTCCCAAAGGCGATCTCGATAAACTCGTCGATGCCGGAGCCATGCTGGATCTGACCGATCTGATCGAAGAGCATGCCCCCAATCTCAAAAAGCTGTTCGGCGATCAGATCAAACGGCTTCGTTATAGCAACGACGATCCATCCATCTACGTCATTCCTACCTACTCTGCCATCGACGGCGTGAATTTCGTGGCTGGCGGCGGCTTCGAGCTGCAGCATCGCGCGGTCAAGGAAGCCGGTTACCCGGAGATCAGAACGTTGCAAGACTATGAAAACGTCATCCGCGACTATCTCGAAAAACATCCGACCGACGAAAACGGCAACAAAAACATCGGCCTGACGTTGAATGCGGACGACTGGCGCATCCAGATTTCGGTGACCAACCCGGCAGCCGAAACGACCGGCAAATCCGGGGACGGCGAATATTACATCGATCCGGAGACACATGAAGCTTCTTACCACTTCCGCACCGAAGGCGAGAAAGAATACTTCAAATGGCTGAACCATATGTACAACACCGGACTGCTCGACCCGGAATCCTTTGTGCAGAAAAATGACCAATACCAAGCGAAAATCGCTTCGGGTCGGGTCATCGGCCTGATCGATGTCGACTGGGGATACAGCGATGCCGAAAAGTCATTGAAAGCCGCTGGAATGAATGACCACACCTATGGCCACTACTCTGTCATGTTATCGGACAAATACAAGGACAACCGTTACCAATCGACCGGGTTCATGGCCGGCTGGGGCGTCGGAATCACCACGGCCAACGAAGATCCGGTTCGGGCCATCCAGTTTCTCGATTTCCTCGCTTCCGAGGAAGGACAGGTGCTGAATTATTGGGGCGTCGAAGGCAAGCAGTACGAAATGAAAGACGGCAAGCGCATTGTGCCTGACGACGTGCAGCAGCGTATCGTCAATGACAACATCCCGTTTACCCGGGAATCCGGCATTGGACTGTACACGAACCTCGGCGCTCATTATGGAGACGGCGTTCAAGATTCCACAGGCAATTATTTCACCAAAAATTTCCCGGAACAAATCGTGAACAACTACACCGATGCCGACAAAGAAACGCTCAAAGCCTACGGGGCAACCACCTGGATGGACCTGTTCCCGAACGAAAAAGACTTCCCGCCCAAAGCTTGGGGAGCCGCCTGGAATATCTCTGTGCCGCCCGACGATGAAATTAAGGTCATCGAAAACAAAGTGAAGGACATTACGTGGAAAGTCATTCCGCAGGCGGTCATGTCCAAACCCGAGCAATTCGATGCCATCTGGGACGATTACCAGCAGCAGTTGATCAACGCAGGCGTCGAAAAAATGGAACAGGGCTTCACCAAATACGTGCAGGATCGCGTAAAACTTTGGAATGAATAGGAGCAGCGCAAGATGAAATATACCAATCCGGTGATTCCCGGTTTTTATCCAGATCCCAGCGTCTGCCGGGTAGGCGAAGATTATTATTTGGTCACGAGCACGTTTGAATATTATCCGGGAGTGCCGATCTTCCACAGCCGGGATCTCGTGAACTGGCGGCAAATCGGACACTGCCTGACCACGCCGGAGCAATTGCCGCTGGACCGGGCCTGGACCTCGGGCGGCATCTATGCCCCGACGATCCGCCATCATGAAGGCTGGTTCTACATGACAACGACCAATGTCAGCGGCGGCGGCAACTTCTTTGTACGCAGCAGGCATGCGGAAGGGCCATGGTCCGATCCGATGTTTGTCGCACAAGACGGCATCGACCCGTCCCTCCTCTTCGACGATGACGGGCGGGTATATTTTCAGTCGGCATGCAATGGTGATGAGGGCGAAGGCATCTACCAGTGCGAAATCGACGCGGATACCGGCAACAAACGGACCGAAAGCCGTCTGATTTGGAAAGGAACCGGGGGCGCTGCTCCGGAGGCGCCCCATTTGTACAAAATCAACGGCATGTATTATCTGATGATCGCCGAAGGTGGAACGGAGTATGGCCACATGGAAACGATCGCGCGAAGCAATGATCCGTACGGCCCGTTCGAACCATGTCCCCACAACCCGATTTTGTCGAACCGCAGCATGAAGAGCAGCATCCATGCGACCGGGCACGCCGACCTGGTGCAGGCTCAGGACGGAAGCTGGTGGGCCGTCTGTCTCGGCATCCGTCCCCCGTCCTATCCGCTTCGCCATCACCTTGGTCGGGAAACGTTTCTGGCCCCGGTCACGTGGACGGAAGCAGGCTGGCCGATCATCGGCCATGACGGACGCATCGATCCCGAGATGGACGGGCCGCAGCTTGCCGAAGCAAAGTGGCCGCATCCGCCCGCGCGCGATCACTTCGATCAGCCGAAACTTGGCATGGACTGGTTATTCCTCCGGAATCCGGCCCCGGGAAGTTGGTCGCTAATGGAACAGCCGGGACACCTCGTCCTCCACGGTAACCCGTTATCCCTTGACGCCGGTGGAAGCCCAGCCTTCATCGGACGTCGCTTGAGCCATTTTTCGTGCCGCATCGAAGCGCATCTCGATTTCGAACCCCGGCAGCATGGAGAAGAAGCAGGCCTCTCGGTATTCATGAACCGGAATTATCATTACGATCTCGGCATCAGGCTGGTCGATGGACGCAAATCGGTCGTGCTTCGGCGGGTCGTAGGCTCCATGCGTACCGAATACGCGCTGGATTGCGGCCAAGGTCCCGTCGTCCTTCGGGTCCAGGCCGAGCCTGACGCTTTCGCCTTTTCCATCTGCACGAATGACCGTGAATGGATCGAGCTCGGCTCCGGCGAAACCCACCTGCTCTCCACAGAGGTAGCGGGCGGCTTCACCGGCGTCATCGTCGGAATGTACGCCACCAGCCCGGGCGGCCAAGGCACGCCTGCCCGGTTCGACTGGTTCGACTACGAACCGACCGTGAGCTCCCCGTCCTGATCTGTAAACAGATGTCCGGATCGCACGACATAACAAAACCCACCGTCCATATGAACTGGATGCGGTGGGTTCTTTTTTTATGGCTTTCAGGAATTACACGCTGCTTATTTGCCCGAAGGTTGTGCTTCGACAGTGTATCCGGACGGGATGTCCGTTTCGGCCGTGACGTTGGTAATGACCATCGGATACATTTTGTCCGGGTCAGGCTGAACGATCGAATACAGCACGATGGCACGTCCATCCTTTTCCAGTTTGACGTCATCAATTTTCAATCCGTAGCCCGGGTGCGGCATCTCGGCAGAAAGCTTCACTTTGGTCGTCTTGTCGTCCACTTTCGTCGTTGTTACCGTCGGCACGATGCCCGCCTGTCCCGCTCCCGGATCCACCGGTGCAGGCTCTATGGAGCCTCCGTTTCCAAACTGGTCGATAAATTCCAGTGCGTTAAAAATCATGCTTGCGGCCTCCATGCGGGTAAGCGGCTGATCCGGACGGAAGTTCCCGTCTTTGTCCAGTTGGATGATGTTCATGTTGAGCAGGTTCTGGACGGCGGATTTGGCATTCTCACCGATGCTGTCTTCATCATTCACGACGTTATATCTCATAATGACCGGATAATTCCCCGTTGTGGCAATCCCTTCTTGAAGAAGGATCACGAACTGTTCGCGCGTCATTTTGGCCTGCGGATTCACTTCTACGGGAATGGACAATCCATTCTGGGTCGCAGCTTGCACGGCATCCGCATACCAAGTGTCAGAACTGATTTTGCTTTGCGCAGAGGATGCGTACGCGTTTTTCAAACCAAATGCTTTGACGATCAACTGAATGCCCTGCGGTTCGGATAACGCCTGATTCGGCTTGAACAGATCCGCCGTCACCCCGTTTACGACGCCTTTGGATTTGAGCGTATCCACGATCGTTTTCTGTCCTTCATCCTGCAGGTCCGAGAATGCGAGCACGGATGCACCTCCCGCCGTCAATGATACGCAAAGAGCGAGTGTCGCCGCCAATCCTTTTTTATGTTTCATTTTGACACCTCCGATAGTAGTTTAAACCTGATTGCCAACCTTCACCCCTACAGACGGCCCCTTGCTTCAAAATGTTTCACCAAACCTGTACATTCCGGTTTACCTCTAATGCATCAGCTTGCTCCGCTTCATTGACATTGCTCCTCAATAGCGCAACAATAGTAGTTGTTAGCATGAAAGGACGTCAACGGACGTTACCTATCGACTGCATGTCGTGCAGTGAACTGATTTCGTCGATCGGCATACGGAAATCCGTTCATATACGGATAATCTTCGAATTCGTTCGCATAAAGTAAAAGGGCATGACACCTTGATTCGGGTGTCGGCCCTTTTCTACGCTCTGCATCGATATCTTTGAATTCAACAAAGGAGAACCATGCCTATGTCCAAACGAGAATTGCTGCGAAGCTACGTGATCAGCCAATGGCCCGTATATGCGGTTGCCGTGGTCCTGATTATCGCCTCCAATGTCGGGCAGGCTTCCCTGCCCCGCATTTTGGGCAGCTTCACGGACCAACTCATGCAGAACAGCCTGCGTATGGATACGGTGATGAGGTACAGCATCATCTTGCTGGCGGTGGCTATTTTGTACAACGTGTCGTTCGGAACCGGACAGTTCATGATCATGAAGCTGGGACGCCGGTTCGAATTCATGACCCGTGAACGCATTTTCGGCAAGTTTTCCGAACTAAGCGAGCACTATTTTTCCAAACAGGGCAACGGCAAACTGCTTAGCTACGTGATGAACGACGTCACCTCCGTTCGCGAGGCCATTTCCAACGGGGTGACCACCTTGACCAATGCAACCTTTCTGTTATTGTCCTGCATCATCATGATGCTGCTCAGCGGGATCCCGCTGTCCTTGATGATGATCAGCGTGCTGCCGCTGCTGGCTATTCCGTTTCTGGTCGTCCATTTTGGCCCGCGAATTCGTAAGCGCTCCCGTGACGTGCAGGAAGCTCTCGCCGACATGACCGAATCGGCCGAGGAACAATTCGGCGGCATCCGCGTGACCAAAACGTTTGCCGTGGAAGATCAGGCCCGCGCACGGTTCGGTATGGTGGTAGATGCCATTCGGAGCAAACAATTGCGCCTCGTGCGCATGTCCTCCTTGTTTCAAGCGCTTCTTCCGTTATTCGGATCGTTATCTCTCGTCGTTTCCCTGCTTGTAGGCGGGATCATGACGATGCAGCATACCATTACGCTCGGCAGTTTCGTTGCATTAACCTTGTATCTGCGCATGATTATCGGACCGCTGCAGCAAATTGGCAATGTCATCAACACGATGCAGCGTTCCGGGGCCTCTCTCGAAAGGGTAAACGACCTGTTGGCGGAAGAGCCCGACATTCAGGAAGCTGCGAATGCCAAGTCGCTTCGCTCGATCAGGGACATATCCATCAGCGGCCTGTCCTTCGCCTACCCCGGCAGCCCTGCCCCCGTCCTGCAGAACGTGGAATTGCACATTCGCGCCGGGCAGACGGTCGGTATCGTAGGCAAAACCGGTTCGGGCAAGAGCACGCTCGTCAAATTGCTGCTGCGCACGTACGAGCCTCCTGCCGGAACCATCCGCATCAATGGAACCGACATCCGCAAAATATCCCTGGAAAGCTTGCGCGCCTGTATTGCCTATGTGCCCCAGGACGGGTTCCTGTTCAGCACGACCATTCGCGACAACATCGCTTTTAGCGATCGAACATTGCCGATGGATACGGTAGAGCATAGCGCCAAGCAGGCCATGATTTACGAAAATATCATTCGGTTCCCGGATCGATTTGACACCAAGCTGGGCGAACGCGGGCTTACCCTGTCGGGCGGGCAGCGCCAGCGCACCAGCCTCGCCAGGGGATTGATCAAACAGGCTCAAGTGCTCATCCTCGACGATAGCATGAGCGCGGTCGATGCCGTCACCGAAAGCGGCATCGTGCGCGGCTTGCGCAAGCTGGGCAAGGACAGAACGACATTGATCGTGTCCCACCGAATCAGCGCGGTCCGTCATGCCGACCATATCATCGTGCTGGACGAGGGACGGATTGCCGAACAGGGAACCCATGCGGACCTTATGGCTGCAGAAGGGCTGTATGCGGCGACCTATCGTTTGCAAGAGGAGGGATTGTACCATGACCGAACGACATAGCGGGAAGCCTGACCCGATGACTGCCGAGCAGCATGCATCGTCTCCGGCGAAAGGCGATTCCAGAGCGTCTGACGCATCCGACGAGCGGACCTCCTTCAAATCGATGATGACCTATACCAAGCCGCACAGGCTCGCCTTTCTTGGCATTTTTGCCTGCTCGCTGCTGGGCATTCTGGCTGATCTGCTGCAGCCCTATTTGGTCAAGATCGCCATAGACGACCATTTGGCCATCGGGAACACAAGTACCGGTTTTCTTATGCAGCTTGCTGCGGTATACCTGGTTCTCGCCATAACCGGCTTTGTGTTCACCTACGTGCAAAACAATTTGCTGCAGCATGTCGGCCAAAGCATCGTTTCCCGCATTCGGAAAGACATTTTTCACCACATCACACGCATGTCGATGTCTTTCTTCGATCGGTATCACATCGGCAGTCTCGTCACCAACGTTTCTCGCGATACCGAGACGATCAGCAGTTTCTTCACCCAAGTTCTGCTCAGCCTGATCAGGGACGGCATGATGCTTGTGCTGATCCTCGTGTTCATGTTCCAACTGGACCCTGTGCTGGCGGGTTACTCCCTGGCCGTGCTGCCTGTCATTGCCGTTGTTGCGATCTTGTTCCGCAGCAATCTGCGTAAAGTGTATCAGAACGCCAGAACAAGGTTTGCGCGTCTGATCGCATTCACTGCCGAAAATCTCTCAGGCATGTTTCTGATTAAGGCTTTTCATCAGGAGAAAGAACAACAGCAGCGATTCGGGGAAAAAAATCTGCAGCACCTTCAAGCCAACATTCGCCAAGCACGCTCCCATGTCATTTTCAACCGCACATTCGACATTCTGGGCAATGCGGCACTGGTGCTGATGGTCTGGCTTGGCGGGCGGGCCGTATTGAACGAATCGCTGCAAGTCGGCGTGCTCTATGCCTTCATCAGTTACATTCGGCAGTTCTTTCAACCGATCAACCAAATCACGATGCAATGGAATACGTTCCAGTCGGCCACCGTTTCCATGGAGCGGATCGCAAACATTCTGGACACGAAACCGGAGGTCGCCGAACCCGAACCGGCCAAAGCTTTCAAGCTTGAACCAAAGCAAGTGATGGGACAGATCGATTTCAACGATGTTTCCTTCGGATACCAGCCTGGCCAGCCGATCATCTCAAACATGGACCTGCATCTCTATCCCGGGGAAATGGTCGGCATTGTGGGCACGACCGGAGCCGGCAAAAGCACCTTGATCTCCCTGCTGAATCGCTTTTATGATGTCCACGAGGGCAGCATTGACATTGACGGCTTCGATATTCGGCACATTCCGCAGGCCACGCTTCATCGGATCGTCGGCTTGATCCAGCAGGAACCCTTCCTGTTCTCCGGCTCCATTATCGAGAATGTGCGCATGTTTCGCGAAGACATTACGCGGGAGCAAGCCATCGAAGCTTGCCGGTTCGTCGGCGCCGATGCCATGATCCGCCGGCTTCCTGAAGGATACGATACCCTTCTCTCCGAACGCGGAAGCGGCCTGTCCGCCGGGGAACGTCAGCTGATCTCTTTCGCCCGGATCGTGGTATTCCAGCCTCGGGTGCTGATCCTGGATGAAGCTACGGCGAATTTGGATTCGCATACCGAACTGCTCGTACAGCAGGCGCTGGAATCCGTGTCCAAAGGGCGCACGACCATCGTCATCGCCCACCGCCTGTCCACGATCATGCATGCCGACCGGATCATCGTTATGGAGCATGGCAAAATTGCGGAGGAAGGCACCCATGCGGAACTGCTTGCGGCCAGAGGCGTATATGCCCAATTGGTCGCGCATGCACGGGAAGCGGGTAACGACGAGGCCGTTTCGAGTTAAACCCATGCAGACGGGCAGATGCCCAATTACACTGTTGAAAACGACAGGAAATGTAGCAAGCTCAACTGGAGAAATGTCCGGTTGGGCTCTTTACATTCCGGACCAACCGACAAAAAAGCGTTCAAATGGACACCACTCCACCTGAACGCTTTCGTTGATTATGAACCTAATAAACGTTTGATGATTTCCCCGCCCGCTAACATGCCATCTTTTATTGTACTTTCAGTCGGATCACGTTCCACGAAGCCTTGGACAGGCTTGCAGTAACCAGACTTCCCGATACCTGTGCTCCTCCGCGGTTATGCGGAGCTACGCGGTTCGGCTCTGCAGCCGTATTGACCGCTTTGAGATCATCGCTTTCCAGTACGATATGCTCCAGCAGGGTGCACTCGCCAAAGCTGCGAAGATCCACTTCCAGCGGCAGCGCTTCATCCAGATGACGGTTAACCGCAAATACCGTCACTTCGCCCTTTTCTTCGTTATGCACCGCGATGCCTTCCAGATAAGGAACGTCCGTAATTTCTTTGGTATCGTATTTCGGCGATTGAATCAGCGGCACCAGCGCGGTTCCGCGACCGAACACGGAAGCATGCATGAACGGATAGAAAATGGTCTGTCTCCACGCTGCGCCACCGTTGTCGGTCATGATCGGCGCGATGACGTTGACGAGCTGCGCGAGGCAAGCCATTTTGACGCGATCCGCATGCTTCAACAAGCTGATCAGCATGCAGCCCACAAGCAAAGCGTCTTCATGGTTGTATACGTCTTCCAGCTGCGGCGGAGCGATTTGCCATGGGTCCAGCTTTTTGTCGCTTTCGTTGGAATGGTACCATACGTTCCACTCGTCAAAGGACAGGAACATCGTCTTTTTGCTGCGCTTTTTCGCTTTGATGTAATCGCAAGTCGCTTTGACCGTATCAATGAAACGGTCCATTTCCAGCGAGCGGGCCAGGAACGTCGGCGTATCCTGCGCGGCATTGCCGTAGTACTGGTGCAGGGACAAATATTCCACGTGATCATATGTATGATCCAGGACGGTTGCTTCCCACTCCGGGAATGTCGGCATGCCGATCGCGGAGCTGCCGCAGGCAACCAGTTCAATCGTAGGATCGGTCCATTTCATGACCTTGGCCGCTTCCAGAGCTACTCGTCCGTACTCCACCGCAGTTTTGTGGCCGATCTGCCATGGACCATCCATTTCGTTGCCAAGGCACCATGTTTTAACGTTATGCGGCTCTTTGTAACCATGCTTGATACGAAGATCGCTGTAATAAGAGCCTCCCGGATGGTTGCTGTATTCCACGATGTTTCTGGCCGCATCCACACCGCGGGTTCCCAGGTTGACCGCCATCATCACATCGGTATTGGCCTGTTTCGCCCAATCCACGAATTCGTTGAACCCGAATTCATTCGTTTCGATCGTTCTCCAAGCCAATTCCAGCCTGCGTTTGCGTTCGGAGACCGGACCTACGGAATCCTCCCAATTGTAACCGGATACAAAATTGCCTCCCGGATAACGCACGATCGGAACTTGCAGTTCATTGACCAATTCCAGCACATCCTTGCGGAACCCCGCTTCGTTAGCCTCAGGATGGCCAGGCTCATATATACCACCATATACGGCACGACCCAGATGCTCAATGAAAGAACCGTATAAGCGCTTATCCACTTCTCCAATCGTGAAATCCTTGTCTACCGTCATTTTTGCTTTTTGCACCATAAAGTTCAACTCCTTAAATTAATAAAAAAATTAATTTAAAACCTATGGATCAATGTTCATATTTATATTAAAATCGATGTTAAGCTTAATTTCAACACTAAATTTTGAAAATGTTATCCTATTCTTTGAATTTATGTTTAAATTAATCCTAAACACATCTATTGGAGGGACCTTTGTGATCAGAGCAAATACCGATGCAGAATGGCTGCCCCTATATGAGGCACTGGCCAGCGAAGTCCGTCTGCAGATCATCCGGCTTGTTGCCGAAAGCCCCAAAAACGTCAAGGACATTGCAGCCGCGCTCGGTTTGAGCAGCGCCATCGTAACGATGCATGTGCGCAAACTGCAGGATGTAGGCATCATTCAGTCCAAAATGGTCCGCAAGGACGGCGGCACCCATAAAATGAACAGTCTTGCCGTTGACTGGATCGGCATCTCGATGCCGCAGGAAAGCGGGAGCTCAAGCAAGGTGCACGAGGTGGCGATTCCCATCGGGCATTATACGCAATTTGATGTATATCCCACTTGCGGCCTGGCCACCTCCAGCCATATTATCGGACAATACGACGATCCACGATATTTTCTCGATCCGGAACGCATGCATGCCCACATTCTATGGTTCGGGCGCGGATTCGTGGAATACAAAATCCCGAATTACATTTTGGCCGGGCAGCACATGGAAGCGATTGAACTCTCGCTGGAGATCGGGTCCGAAGCGCCTTCCGTCAACCCCAATTGGCCTTCCGACATTACGTTTACGTTGAATGGCATCAAGCTTGGGGACTGGACGAGCCCTGGTGACTCGGGAAACGGCCGCGGCGTATTTACGCCTGATTGGTGGAGCGAAAGCGTCAACCAATACGGCATGCTGAAAGTGCTGCGCATTACGGAGCAGGGAACGTTCATCGACGGCCAGCTGATGTCCGGCGTCACGTTATCCGATATCCCCATGGAACGCAATCAGTGGACGCTGCGCCTGTCGGTCGAAGAGGATGCACGGCATGTTGGCGGGCTCACCTTGTACGGGGAAGGATTCGGCAATTACAATCAGGATATTTTATTTCGGGTGTATTACCAAGAGTAGGTCTTTGAGTGCAAACTTGGGGGAGAGTGGGGGAGATATTCGATACGGGGTGGCGCAAAATCAAAAAAGCTGCACGCCATGCGGTGTTTTCCAATGTAAAAATCATTGATAAACACCGCAGTGACGCGCAGCTTCAATCCAAACAGCTGCTTTGTTAATATTTGTCTCGCTGCGTCTGATTTACAGCGCGCTTCCGCCAAACAGGAAACGATATTCCCAGTGCTTGCCGGAAATGTCGCTGACCGTTACGCCGCCGCCCTCGTTCGAATACGTATGCAGCACTTTGCCGTCTCCAAGATAGATGCCGGTATGCGTAATTCTGGCCGTCGATTTGTTCACGCCCGAATATGCGGAAGCCTTGGTTCCTTTATAGGACATAAAGTACATCAGGTCGCCGCGCTTCAGCTTGGTCCAATCGGTTTGAACCGCTCCTTTGGCTTTGACATAGTCGCCCTGTTTGCGGGAGTCTGCCGGCAGCGTGATGCCCAGCGCATCGATGAATGCCCGGCGGACGAAGCTGGAGCAGTCAAACGCGGCCGTACTGTTGCGGTCTGCCCCGTATTTGTAAGGCGTGCCCAAATATTTCATGCCTGCGGCGATCACTTTTTCCACGGCTTCGCTGCCGGTAACTGAACTGCTGCCCGCTACCGAAGAACTTGTGCTGCTGTTGCCGCCGCTGCTGACCGTTTGCGTATATTTGGATGAAGAAGATATGTATCCTGTCTGGTTGCTGGAATCCTGTACCTTGTACCAGTACGAACCGGACGTGCCCAAAATGGTTACCGTCTCGCCTTGAGGCAATTGACGTACGACGCCTGCAGACGTCGAAGGAGACGTGCGCATGTTCACTCCCTGGATGATCTTGGCTTTGGAATTTTCTATCGTAGCTGCCGATACCTGGGCCGTGAATGCTCCAGTCGTCAGACTTCCCATCAACATCGCTGCCGTTACGCTTGCCGTAATGATTTTGCTTTTCCAATTCATGATGTCGTTTTCCTCCTGAAGTTACAGAATTTTAACCTGGTCCGTAATCCTACCGGGCTTGCCCCATTGTAAAGGCGCTGTCCAGAACGATCATCAGTCCAAAGTCCTGTATTGCTTCAGGCTGATTTGAGCACTAAGAATCAGGGCTTGTCTCCATATTTTTGATTCGGATGCCTCGCCGGGCGTCTTATTCAAAAGGTTAAAATATTGTAAACATTTGAGCTGCGGCGATTTTGGATATGCAATGCACTCTTTTCATTCATGGATGAAGATGATGGTTCATATGACCCATATTTTAATTTCAAATCCCATAAGTGGTAAACATTACTACACGTAAATCGCAGCATTTTGGCGTGCTTTTCCCCATTCCTCCTTCATTCCGCAGCATCGTACGCCGATTGAATTTGACAATATACTTATATAAACCGCACTTAATCGTTCACACTAGGGCACTTCGAGTGCAGTACCATCTTCCGATGCAGCTTTCTTTCAGAAAGCTTTTAGCGCACGCTTTGCTTCTCCAGATTGGTTCTGCCTCTCCGTTAACGTGTGTTTGTTTTTTTGCGGTTTATATAGTCGCAAAAAAGGCCGGAGTTTCTCTCCGGCCCATTTCCTTTATTTCATTATTTTCCCATGAGGCAGTCCATTACGGTTCAACGCCCCAGGCCTTTACGCCGTCGATATGCGCCGTTACTTTGTTCCAGGCGGCGAAGTCCGTCATTGCCCCGTCGTACGAGTAATCGTTGGTCTGATCGAAGCTCGCCCAATTCGTTTTGGAGAACCGTCCCTGGATCACGCCGGTCTCCGCGCCCGGTGCCAGACTGCCCGCTCCCGGCTTGAAGCCGATCTCCAGCACGGTATCCGCATTGCCCTTCGCCGGGTTCAGCGCGATGAAGGCAGCCTCCACGTTGCTGCTGCCGATCTGGGCATAGTCGCACCAGAAGCTCATGTCCACGTTGCCGTCCTTCGTAAAATAGTATCGAACCTTCACTTGGCTGAGGTCGATCGCCTCGGTGCCGGTGTTCTTCAAATTGAACTGCGGCGTAATGGCATTGCCGCTCGCTCCCGTTCCGCCATTGCGGTACTGCACCTCCAGCGTTCCCGTCCCAGCCGGAGACGCTGTCGGTGTCAGCGTCACTTCGTTCGACAGCGTCTGGCCGCTGCCGTTGCTCGCTGCGATCCGGTACGTGTACGTCGTCCCGTTCACGGCGGCGGCATCCGTATAGGTCAATGCCGTCAGCCCTGCCGCCACCTCTTCAAATGCCCCGCTCCCCGTTCGCCGCTGCACCGCATAGCTGTCCGCGCCGTCCGAAGCGGCCCAGGCCAGTACCGCCTGCGCATCGCCTGCCGTCCCTACGAGCGTGAACGCGCCGGGCAAGGCGCTGCCTGCCTGCGGCACAGCCGATGCCTGCGCCGACGCAGCGGATTCGCCTGCCGCATTTACGGCGGTTACGACGTAGTAATACGTCTTGCCGTTCGTCAGCCCGGTGTCCGTATAGGTCGTTCCGTTCACATTGGCAGCCACTGCCGTGTACGGGCCCCCATCTGCCTCGGCACGTTTGACGGTGTAAGAATTCGCTCCCGAAACGGAGTTCCAGTTCAGAACAACCTGTTCACTGCCGCCGGCGGCCGTCAAACCGTTTGGCGCAGCAGGGACTTCGGTTTCCGGGCCGCTGCCGTCGCCAAGAAGACGTTCGAATTCGCCATAAGCTGTCGCCATGTCCACTTGGGACCAGAAACGGTGATACGTAAAGGTTGGCGCACCGTTTTCCCATTGTTTCGTTTCCGGATTGTAGGACGCCTTGTACAGGTTATCCAGGTATGCCCAAGCCGGGTCCTGCTTGATTTTTGGACGCAAATCGGAATAACCGATATAGACGCCATTTCCTCCCTTTGCAGGATCGGAAGGAATGCTGCCCGTGCCCGGAAGCGCGTTGCCCTGTCCATATGATCCCGTCCAGTTGGCCGGAAGGTAGATCTCTTTGGCGAAGAAGCGGAAGTAATCTTTGCGCACCTCTTCGGAAACGATCCCTACCCCGTCGTTGTAGTCCCACGCCGTGTCCAGCAATTGCTCCGCCAAATCCTTCGCTTCTTGGCCTTGGGCGTTAAATGCGCCATGCTCGGCCTTGGTCGCCGCCGCGAAGAAGGTCAACGTTTTGATGTAACTGCCCAGTACCCCAACATCCTGCGACGGGTCTTTGGTCGTTACGCGGAAATTTGGATTGTTCGTGTAAGAAGAGAAACCGGTCCATGAATCCGGCTGCCCGTTCCATTCCTGGCTGCCTGGAATCCAGAACTCTCCCGTCGCTGGCGTGGTTGCTACCTGCACGTTCGTGCCGCCAAGAATGCGCTGTCCTGAAGCATCCAAATAGTATCCCTGGGAATCCGTCACCGGACGTTCATTGACGAAAACATAATCCTTCGACCAGTCAATCCACTTGGAAATGACCTTTTTCGCCATCTGGAAATTTTCCGAGCTCAGGTCGCCGTTCTGCGCAAGAATGTAGTACAGCTCCGCTACGCGCTCCATCGACCAAGCCTGCATGCCAAACCACGTATTGGAATCCGGATCGCGGTATACCGGCGCTTCCTGGTATGCCATATCGTAGAACGTGCTCGTTCCGGACGGATAAGCTTTATAGGCACCTCCGTAGCTGTTGGTAGCGCCGCCGCCGATCGCCCCCTCATGGGATTGCAGCCAAGTGTAGAATTCAAGCTGGCGCTTCAGCGTAGCGTTCCAATCCGCTTTGGCCGTGTTCGATTTTGGGATTAACCCGCCAGCAGGATCGGATAATGCATAAGATGCGACCGGATTTTGGTACCCCTGGTGCGTATGGCTGGAACCGATGCGCCAAGCCCAATTGCCGCCCTGCCCCAAACCGCCGCCCCAAGCGGTGTACCAGCCCATAAGGTACATGTTGGAGTCTTTGCCCGTACCTGCGGCCGGACTGCCGTTTTTGGCGCTTCCAACTTTTTGGAAATATTTATCATGCAGTCCGTAACGCAGGTAATCGCCCATCTTTTTGGCTTTATCGAGATAAGCCTGGTTGTCGTAACCCATTTCCTTCGCCCAATACAGTACTTGAACCGCGCGGGCATCCGCATCGGTGGCATTGGTATAACGCCATTGCGCTGCCGGTGCCTGGTTCTCCTTTGTGAACAGGCTCATGAAACCCTCACCCGCTTTGCCGAACGATTTGTCGTCTTGAGACGGGTGCGGAACGGCTTCCCAGACGGACTCCTGTTCCCCGCGTTGGAACGTATTGACGTACGCTGCCGTATGAGAAGGGTTCAGCAGGTTGCCGAAGCCGTACCAGTTATCGACGTCAAGCAGCCAGTGCATCAGGTAGGTCTGGTTGTTGCCATAGGAGGATTTCAGCTCTGCGTCCAGCGGGTCCCTTCCGGCCTGGTATTGCCCGTTTAATTCTGACGGATATTGGTCCGGAAAAGGTTTCTCCGCAGCATATGTCGCCGGGCTGTTCGGATTATAGTGGCTCATCGTAGGCTGCTCTTCTTTGCCATCGCCCTCATTGACGGGAATGATGTATTTTTCCATGTTGTCCCACGCGGCCTCGAGCTTGGACCAGTCACCCGTGAAATGCCCATACATCGTTTCGAGCCACAACCAATAGCTGTACGCTTCGGAAGTCGTCATGTGCCCATAATCCGGCGCTTCGCTGATCAGGGTTTCCACAGAGTGATAAGGAATTCCCTCCGGAGAGAAATATCCGTTGGCGGGATCTTTCAACTGTCCGTACAGCTCCATGAAGCGCGCTTCATTGATTCCTTCCGCTTGCAAAGACTGCTCTTCGGCAAAAACCGTTTGCGGGCCTGCCCAAAGTCCCGTATACCCGGTGAGCATGACCGTTCCGGCCAGCATGGCCGCCAGGCTTTTTTTCGCAGCTGATTTCAACATGATACATACCTCCCTGTAATCTTGGAAATAGAATGGAATCGATGTTGTTTTCCCTGCTGACTGCAATCTGTTGTTTCATGGTTCAATGCCCCAGGCCTTTATGCCGTCGATATGCGCCGTTACTTTGTTCCAGGCGGCGAAGTCCGTCATTGCCCCGTCGTACGAGTAATCGTTGGTCTGATCGAAGCTCGCCCAATTCGTTTTGGAGAACCGTCCCTGGATCACGCCGGTCTCCGCGCCCGGTGCCAGACTGCCCGCTCCCGGCTTGAAGCCGATCTCCAGCACGGTATCCGCATTGCCCTTCGCCGGGTTCAGCGCGATGAAGGCAGCCTCCACGTTGCTGCTGCCGATCTGGGCATAGTCGCACCAGAAGCTCATGTCCACGTTGCCGTCCTTCGTAAAATAGTATCGAACCTTCACTTGGCTGAGGTCGATCGCCTCGGTGCCGGTGTTCTTCAAATTGAACTGCGGCGTAATGGCATTGCCGCTCGCTCCCGTTCCGCCATTGCGGTACTGCACCTCCAGCGTTCCCGTCCCAGCCGGAGACGCTGTCGGTGTCAGCGTCACTTCGTTCGACAGCGTCTGGCCGCTGCCGTTGCTCGCTGCGATCCGGTACGTGTACGTCGTCCCGTTCACGGCGGCGGCATCCGTATAGGTCAATGCCGTCAGCCCTGCCGCCACCTCTTCAAATGCCCCGCTCCCCGTTCGCCGCTGCACCGCATAGCTGTCCGCGCCGTCCGAAGCGGCCCAGGCCAGTACCGCCTGCGCATCGCCTGCCGTCCCTACGAGCGTGAACGCGCCGGGCAAGGCGCTGCCTGCCTGCGGCACAGCCGATGCCTGCGCCGACGCAGCGGATTCGCCTGCCGCATTTACGGCGGTTACGACGTAGTAATACGTCTTGCCGTTCGTCAGCCCGGTGTCCGTATAGGTCGTTCCGTTCACATTGGCAGCCACTGCCGTGTACGGGCCCCCATCTGCCTCGGCACGTTTGACGGTGTAAAAGCTCGCTCCTGCGGAAGCCGTCCAGCTCAAGGTGATCTGGCCCTGGCCTGCAGCAGCCTGCAACGAAGCTGGCGCAGACGGGACCGTTACGGGCAAGACGCCCGGTTCCTGGCCGTAAACGAGCCGTCCGGCATCGTATACCGGCAAATGCGCGCTCTTTTGCGGAGTCCCGGCTGCCAATCCCGAATGGGACGGATCGTTGGCCGCGCTCCATGCACCTTGCGGTCCGCTGATGCGAAACTGCACTTCTTTCCGATAATGCCCCTCGCCGCCGGGGTAAAGCTTGGTCCCGCTATAATCCGCCGTTACGGCATAGATTCGGCGAGCCTCATCAACGACGATGGGCTGTGATACGGCTGCTCCCTCGCTGTAGGCCGTCGTCACGCGAACGTCGGCGACCGTATACCCTGCGTCGTATACCTCACTCAGATCGAGATAATAACGGAAGGACAGCCGGTCTCCCATTTTGGCAGGCCATGCGGAGCGATTGTTCAATAATGCCCGAATCTCCGTATAATCGGGGCCCTCGGCCTTAATGGATGCCTCGACGAAATATTCATCCGTCTTTTCTTCGGGTTCCGGAAAATTCGCCAACGGTTCATCGCCTTGCCCGAACAACAGGTTCATTTTGGCAAGCGCTCCCGTAAACGCTGCATTATAATCGATCGCCACCTCGTTGCTTACATAATCCGAAATGGAGTCCGTGTAACCGTCGGATGCATCAGGCCCGCCCACCATCGCGCCGTATAAGGTATGGCGATGGGATGCCGGAATGTTTTCGCTGTTCGCCCATGAACCATGGGCTGTGCGATGATGCGGATGCTGCGGCGGATTCTGCCCGTATCCGACGACGTAACTGCCTTGACGCGGATTGTCGCCGAGGATGTAATTGATCTGCGAGACGGCAAAATCCCGATACCTCGCTTTCTTCGCCGGATCATTCACCCAGTCGGAATATACGAACGAAATGAAAGCCGCATTCGCCGCATATCGAAGCGATCCCCACTGGTCCAGCCAGGCCAGGCCGCCAGGCGTGTATCTCACCCTTTGCCCATTCGTTCCGACCGTCCAATAATCCAGGTTACGCTCCGCGGATTGGATGAACCTTGCCGCTTCGGGCATGTTCAGCCCAGACGTGATGCGCGCCAGCAAAATTTGGGCACCATAGTTTTTGTTGTCCCAACCATGCGTCCATGTAAATGGCCAGTTGTATGCCCCTCCGGTCGAGGGCCATGCATCGGTTGCGGCTATCGCCTTGGACAAGTAAGCGTTATCATTTGTTGCCAGATAAAGCCATGTCGCTCCCCATGCCAGTTCATCTTCGTAGCCTGACCAGGAATTGTAGAACGTTCGCGCATCCGTAATGCAGTCGGAATATTTGCCCCGATACGTGTCGGCAAAATGATAGAGCTCCTTTGCGTGCTGCAGCAATCTGGAGGCATACGACGGATCATCCGCCGCAAAAACGATCGAAGATGCCGCAAGTGCCGCCGCCGTTTCTCCCGCAAGGTCGCTGCCCGGACAAGAGGCATCGATTTTAAATGCCGGGCGATCCATCGGCATGACTTCGGCCGGTCCCCACCAGGCATGGTCCGTTTGACCCGCTCCGACTTGTCCCCATAATTCGTTCGGTTTTGTGTGCGCTTTCATAAAATAATCCGTCGCCCAGCGGATGTTATCCTTGATTTCCTCGAGTTGACCGGCCTGTTCGTATCCTTCGCGGTATTCTACCACAGACCAGGCAAGCATCGTGGCAGAGTATGCCATCGGCAAACCGAATTTCACGTGGTCTCCGGCATCGTACCAACCTCCGGTCAGATCCACGCCGACGTCGGCCCCGTCCCTCAAGCCCGAATCGCCGCGCCATTCTACCCTGTTCGACTCCGGCAAAGTTCCGGAACGCTGGGTTTCATAGAAATAAATCGCCTTCTGCAGCGCTTCTGCATAGTTGTGGCCATTTGCGGCCGCATCCGCTCTGTCCGTCAACCCATGCATGAATGTACCTCCTGTCAACAGTCCTGCCGATAACGCCAACATAACGAGACGTTTACGCCAGCTTGACTTCATCTCCAACCATTCAACTCCTCCGTCTTTCGTATTGTTCGATTGCCCCATGTCGAGGTTTGTTTAAACCGCTCCTTTCCATGGCGTGACTCCAAGTTTTTCCACCATTAATTTCCATTATAGTCTTTTGCACCGGATGCAATATAAGCTTTGGTGACTTCCGGAATAACATTGTTGTGACCTGGATCAGGCATGCAAAAAAACCTTATCCCGCGCCGCTAAACAAGGGCTCGGGATAAGGCACCGGAACTATACTTTGAATTTGTTGATCTGTTCTTGCAGTTCTTCGGCCATCTTCGACAGGGAAGCTGCCGAAGATGCGATTTCTTCCATCGAGGCCAACTGCTCTTCCGTGGCTGCAGATACATTGTGCACTCCGCCGGAAGCTTCCTCCGCGATGGCCGACACCTGTTCCACATATTTGACGACTTCGTCGGTGCTCGCTGCCATCTGCTCTGCACCTGCCGACACTTCCTGAATTTCGCCGGCAACTTTGCTGACGGCATTCGAAATCTGTTCAAATGCATCCCCGGCCGCCGTCACGACTTCGATGCCGCTTTCCGTTTCGTTGCTGTTTACTTTCACCGCTTCTACGGCTTGCTCGGTATCGGACTGAATCAGGTGTACCAGCTCCGTGATGCGCTGCGCCGACAGCGAAGACTCTTCGGCCAGCTTGCGCACTTCGCCGGCAACGACCGCGAAACCGCGTCCATGGTCTCCCGCCCGGGCTGCCTCAATGGCCGCATTCAGAGCAAGCAGATTCGTCTGGCGTGCAATGTTGTTGATGACTTCGGTAATCGTGCCGATCTCGGCCGAACGTTCTCCAAGGCCTGTCACCAGTTTGGATAACGAAGCAATCGAAGTGCGCACGGAAGCCATCTGCGTTACGGCCTCCTTGATGATCATGTTGCCCTCGGCAGACATGTTGGCCGCATCCACGGCCGATGTGGATACGCTCGTCGCCAACTGCGCGATTTGTTCCGAACCGATCGCCATCTCGCTCATGGCTTGGGACGAACGTTTGACGAGGTTCACCTGCTCGGACGTACCTACGGCCAACTCTTCCACGGTTTCGGAAATCTGCTCGGATGCTTTCGTATTTTGCTCCGCGCTGGCGAGCAGTTCCTCCGAAGAGGCTGCTACCTGTTCCGAGGTCGTCGCCACCGATTCGATCATGACGCGCAAGTTCGCCGTCATCGTATTGAATGAGCCGGCGAGCGTGCCGAGCTCGTCCCTGTTTTTGAGGACGATCGTTTCGCCTGTAAGATCACCGCTCGCAATACGCGTGGCCGCTTCATTCATTTGTTTGATCGGTTTTGAAATGATAATCGAAATAAAGATAGCGATGAACATCGCCAGCGCAAACGAAACGATCGTCACGACCAAGATCACGTTAAACGCAAATTCCGCCGATTCAACCGAAGAACTGGTTGCTGCTTCGGACGCCATATTTCCCGCATCGATGAGTTTCATTATCATATCGTTCGCTGCATACCATAACGGATACGCTTCCGTATGCAATCGGCTTGCCTCATCGTAATTATTGGCCAATCCCAATTCAATGAATCCAGGCATTTTTTCAATATAAGCGTTGTAATTCGTAATGTACTGCTCGTACATCTTCAGCGCATCTGCATTTCCCGAAAGATACGTTTTCAACTGCTCATTTTCGCCCTTGATTTTGTCCAGCAGCTGATCGAGTGCTTCCTTCATTTTTTCCGTTTCGCTTGGATTTTGTTCCACAATGATCCCCAGTGCCAGCCTTTCGATATCCGACACATCCCCGTTCATTCCCCCAAGAAGAGTAACGACAGGCATCCACGTCTTGTCAATCTCATCCGCTTTCTTTGACATGTTGTGAATCTGGGTCAGGGCATACACGCTTACAAATGCCAGTAAACCTACCACGATTAAAAATCCAGCTAACAATTTCATGCGAATCGTTAATTTAAATCTGTTCTGTGCCGTTCCCCCGGCATCCTTCATGGCTCCCACTCCTTAACTGATACATACCTATAGTATATCGACAAAAATCGGCAACGATTATAGAGAAGCCATTCGATATTTTTTCAAATTTCATATAACTTCCGCAAAACTCAAAAAAACTTGAGGTTACTGGCCTGGCCAGCATCCATCAAGCTTTTGCTTTTACCCTATTCGATGATCGCCGCTCCGCCTCTTCAAAACTAGCGAAAAACTTTGCGATGCCATTTGATGAAAAAATCAGGGACCGACTTCGTATAATTGCGCGTCACGATCAATGCCACGCTGACCAGGCTCCCCAATAGGAAACCGCCCAAAATGTCGCCAGGATAATGAACGCCTGCATATACGCGGGACACGCCCGTTAGCACAGCGAGCAGCAGCATCCACCATCCAAATCGCCGCCCGATAAAAAAGGAAGCTGCCGCAAGCGCAAATACAAAGGATGCATGTTTGCTGGGAAACGACGGATCGGGCACATGCGGAATAAGCTGATTCACATGGCCTTCGACGAATGGCCTTGGATGGTCCACGATCGGCGAAATCCCCCACTTTGCAAGACATAAAGATAGAATGGATGCCACACACGCATAGAAAACGATGCGCTGTTTGGCAGGGTTGCCCATAAACCAGACGATGACAAGCAGGGCGATCATGACCCATGCTGCATATTCAGCCGACGTCATCATGAACCAGTCCAATAGCGGTACATGATCGGCAAATTGGTTAATCCAGTCGAAGACAGATTGATTCACGGTATTATTTCACACTCCATTTACAACAAACTCGATTATTTTTTACACTTTATCGATTCACCAACGAAATGTCAAATTTATGCCCGTAATACCTAACATTCGAAATCAAAGGGGACATTCCTCTTACTTTTTGTTAAAATAGTTGGGGTTACATATCAGTTCAACGATAGAAAGGTGAAATTTCATGCTGAAGAAATGGTTATGGGGGACCGCTCTGACCCTGGCTCTTGCCGTAACGGGAATCATCATTTACTACGGATATTCGATCGCTCATTTTGCCAATAGCATATCGACGGCCTCGCACACCCCAACGGCTTCTACGGAGACAGGCAGCTCAGAGAATGCGCCAGAAACCGCTATACCGAAATGGGAAGGCAAAGAGCGCGTGAACATCCTGCTGCTTGGGGGCGATTCCCGCGGAGATGATGCAGGCCGATCGGACTCGGTCATGGTCGCTTCCATTGATCCGGTCACCAAAACCGCCCATCTGTTCTCCGTGCTGCGCGACACCTATGTCGACATTCCGGGGCATGGCAAAAGCCGGCTGAACGCCGCGTTTTCCTATGGCGGAGCCGAATTGACCAAACAAACCGTAAGCCATCTGCTGGGCATCCCGATCCAGCACTACGTCTACACCGATTTCACCGGTTTCATCGCGCTCGTGGATGCGGTCGGCGGCATTGATATCGACGTGGAAAAGGACATGCACTACACCAGCAAAGCCGACAAGCATATGTACGATATCGATCTGAAGAAAGGACTTCAGCATATGGACGGAAAAACGGCTTTGCAATACGTGCGTTTCAGGCATGACGCCACATCGGACTTTACCCGTACCGAGCGGCAGCGGATCTTTATGACCGAGCTGGCCAAAAAGCTGCAAAGCACCTCTTCGCTATTCAAAGTGCCGGAAATTCTGGAAGCGGTGGCTCCGTACATCGAGACGGATCTCAGCCCGACCCAGATGCTGAAGCTGGCTGCGCTCGGATTTGACATTAATGTCAACGAGATTGATAAACAGCAGATCCCTCCGTATAAGCTGCTGACCAACGAAATGGCGGGCTCCGCTCAGGTTCTTGGCGTGGATGTCAACAAGCTGCAAGCCTACATTCAGGATTTGTTCGATCAAGATGCGCAGCAGCAGACGCAAACAGAGACTGATTCTGAAAGCGAACTTGAAATAGAAACCAAAACCACAAATTGAAACACAACCCTGACGGACGGCGATAAGCCGTCTTTTTTTGCCTCTTTTCCCCATTTAATGCGGGCTTAATGTTGAGCAGGTACGCTTTAATGATGAAACGGCGACAAGGAGGGAGTATGGATGGGCAAAACACGTATCGAAGAATGGACGCAGCTGCGGGGATTCGCTTTTCTCGCGATCGTCATGCAACATAACATTGCCGAGTACATCTACCGCCCGGACATTGAACAGCCGGATTCCGTCATGCTGGCCATGATCTATCATTTGACGCGTTTTGGCACGCCAACGTTTGTTTTTTTGTCAGGTGTGCTGCTGTTCTATCATCATCGTCATGCCAAACCGGATTACGGCCGCTTTATTCGCAAACGTTTCGGGGACATTTTCGTTCCGTTCATCGTCTGGACGGGAATTTACTGGATTGCGGTTCGCATCTTTACGCCTCAATTTTGGCAGGCAGATTCGCTGGATGTCACAAGTTTGCTGCGTGAACTGGTTATTCCTCAAACGGGATACCACCTCTGGTTTATCATCATGATTTTTCAATTCTATTTGCTGTTCCCTCTCTTTCTCAAGGGTACGGACCTGATCGAACAGCGAATCTCCACTGCCCGAAGACTAAGCCGGGGGAAGTGGGTTGCTCTTCTCGTTCTGGCAGCCGCGGCATGTTATGCCCTGCTGATGAAATGGTCCTATTATGATATGGCCGGGTGGACAGCCGCATGGTCGCGGCCTTGGTCGTTTTTGCTGGAATATCGATCTTATTCCTGGATGATGTACTGGTTTTATTTTGTGCTGGGCGCCGTATGTGCCTGGTCGGTCGATGATTGGCGTCACTGGACCGTACGCGCCCTCCCTTATACGATCTGTGTATTCATTGGTATGTATGTGTGGCTTGGTTACGACGTGCTTCGAGGTTCTGGCGAAACGATGAACCTGAACATCTCGACCTACCTGAAACCGACGACCTTTGTCATCATTATGGCCCAGATGCTGATGCTGTATGGCTTTCTCGTCCTGTTGCGCGGCCAGAACACGCGGTTTCAGCGCCTGCTGGCCTGGATCGACCGTTATTCATTCGGCGGTTATCTCGTTCATGCACTTGTTATTTACGGCATTGCGTACGTCACCCGGCCGCTGCAGTTGGCTGGATGGCATTTGCCGATGACGCTGTTATCCTTTGCCTTGACGGCGGTGGCAGCACTTGGCATCAGCCGCGGCTTATCGCGTTTGCCCGGAGCGCGCTATTTGACCGGCTTGAACAAGGGGAATCCCACCAATTCCAAGCGAAACCGTTCCAATCGTGAGGCAACTCGCGGCACGCCGCGATCCGATCGCCCGGTTGCCAAACCTTATCTTTGAAGCAACGCGCATTGGCATAAAAAAAAGGGCTGCCCCGTCGCATTCATGAAGCGCTGGGCAGCCTGATTACATATAGGCGTAAGTGTTCCTTCACACCTTATTATTTATTTTGCTTCCGCTCCAGCGGGATGCCCTGGAGCGCGGTCATGGGGTGCAGGGCGCGCCCATCCCTTGCGGTGCACCAATCGCTGAAGATCATCCGTTAACTGCTCCTTCAGCTTGTCGATCAGTTGGGTCTCACTTATCCCGTGAGCTTTGGCCACTTCGGCCAACGATTTGCCACTCTGCAGCTGCTTCTGCAGCTCTTCGGGCGTAATGCCGATAAATTCGGCGATGACCTTGTGGTTAATGGGTGGCTTTTTGCCTGCAATACCGGCAAACTCACGCCGCAAGTCCTTCAGTGGCGTGCGAATGACTTTCAGCAGCTTCTGATCCATGGACTGTTTGGCTGCCGCCGCCTGTTCTTTCGTCAGGCAGCCTTCGTTCGCGGCTTTGTCCAGTCTCTGAGACAGTGTCGGCTTCAATTTCTCGAGCAATTGGCTTTCGCTCCAGCCTTTGCGTTCCTTCGCGATCTGAGCCAGCGTTTTGCCCTGCTCCATTTGCTCCTTCAGCTCCCTGAGTCCCACGCCGAGCAGGTCCGCTGTTTCGCCAATCATGAACAGACCGTGGCTGGCCTGCATGCATGGAGCCTTCTCACCCGTAAACGAGGATGCAGGGGCTACATGCTCGCTGCCCCCTTGAACGGCTGGCGCGTTGGCCGAAACCAGATTTCCAGCCGCAAAGAACAGCGCAGCCGCCATGAAGCCAGCCAGCCATTTTTTTTCATTTATTTTCATGTCCATCCTACCTTTCGTGTACACATGGATTCGTAACAAAGTGTCATGCAAAGCCTCTCTCTCTATTTTGGTCCCATTATCCTTTTTTTTATTCCAACATTTTGCATGTTTCGATCCAAAATAGGCTTGAGAGTCCTCAATTACTGCCATAACGCCTTAAATGTCACCATATTTTTCACAATTCATCACAAAAAAACCTATTTTTTTCAAATATTTTCCGCTATACTGGGATTAACTCCAAGATCTAGTCAAATAGTCCTTGAATTCACTCAAGCAGGAAGGACGTAATCCAATGATGCGGAGAGAATGGTTTGATCCGTTTAGATCCGATGTGGAGGTGGTATTCGCTGCCGCCGGGCAGCTGGTGCAAAACTATCCCGGACCGATATCCCATTATGCCGGGGAACAGCTCAAATTGGCCAATCCCTTAATGCGGGATAGCGGGCACAGCTATATTGGTTACATCATCCCTCTGTGGATGCAACACGCCGGCCCCGGCAGACTTCCCGCAGAGACCGCACACAAGTTAAGCACAGCCTGTCTGATTCATATGTTGTATTTTCTGATCCAGGATGAAATTATGGATCAGCGTCCCGAAGATATCACACTCAAGCTGGCGCTCGGAAATCTGTACTACGTCGATGCGCTGGGCATATACCGTGAATTGTTCGGCAACACGCCCCTATTCTGGAGTTATTACAGACAATATGTCATGGAATGGTCGACCGGCGTCACGGAAGAAACGATGTCGGACCCCTTTGGCATCAATCCGCTTCGGAATGCGCAAAAGGCCGCACCTTTACTGCTCGGAGCCGCAGGTTCTCTTCTGCTGCTGGAACAAGAGGAACGGATTCCTTCCTTATGCGCCGACCTTGACATTGCGCTGATGACGCTTCAGATGACCGACGATTTTACGGATTTCAATGAAGATGCCGAGCATGGGAATTACAACAGCTTCCTTTCGCACGTATCTTCGGCCATGAAGCTGGATTACCCGGCATATCCCGTAAGTGAGCAGGTTATTCGCAACACGTACAATTCCCGGTTTATGAAGTCCTATGCAGACATTGCCTGGCATCATTACACTCTTACATCGTCTAACGATTGGATTCCGCAACTCCGGTCGTTCAACCTTTTTTTATGCTCTGCCTTGGATCAAGCGATTGAAGAGGTGGAGGCCCACAAAAAATCGTTAATGCAAGGCGGCTTTTCGTATCTGATTCATGCCGGTCAACAATCATGATCCAAACAATCCAAAATGGGAAGGGAATGTTCACAATGATGGTATCAGAAAAAACAATGCGTGAGGATATTATTGAAAAAGCGTGGATGGACGAGCAGTTCAGACAGCAGTTGCATGCCAATCCAAAGCAAGCTTTGCGCGAGGCATTCGGCATTGAGATTCCGGACAACGTGAAAATCCGTACGGTGGAAGAACAACAAAACGATTATGTGCTCGTTATTCCTCCAAATCCCTCCAAAGTCAATTATGATGTAAATTGCGGACCTTGGAGAGATTAATATTCCCATTCTGATCATCCAGGGGTAGCGGACAAAAAAAGGTTGTACCCTCTGCCGGGCTCGTCAACTGACGAACTCGGCAAACGATACAACCGCTTCTGTCCCTACCCCTTTAGTGCTTGTAAACGAGATTTGTCCGTTCATAGCCTCTACAATACGGAACGTCACCATCATGCCAAGGCCTGTCCCCTTAATTTTGTTCGAAAAATAGGGTTCACCCAGACGATGCAATGCTTCTTCGTCCATTCCTTCCCCGTTATCCCTGACATGGACCTTGATGATGCCGTCCTGCGCATACGCCCAGATGTCAATTTGACCCTGTCCTTGAAGAGCCTCGATGCTATTTTTGATGATGTTGATAAAGGCTTGCTTGAACTTTGAGGAATTGCCCCGAATCCAGAGGTTTGGCGGAATATCCGTCGTAATTTTCCCGCCCTCCAGATTCGCCATGGGTACAAGAATGCCTTCGATATGATCGAATTCTTCAGCGATGTTGAGCGAGGCAATCTGATCGAATTCCGGCTTCGCAAACGTCAAGAAATCGGTAATGATATCCGAGGCACGATCCAACTCTTCCAGGGCGATTCTCACGTATCCTTTATTTATATGGTCTTCCTGTTCTGTCATCAGCTGCAGGAAACCTCTCGTTACCTGTAGCGGATTGCGGACTTCGTGTGCCACGGAAGCCGCCAGTTCGCTGATGATTTCCATTTTCTCCGAACGCTGCAATTCGTTGTTGAACAGTTCCAGTTCCTTGGAGTATTCAATCACCTTCGTATGTTTTTCGGCAAACCGGCTGCCCAGAATGGCAATAAGCGATACGATAAACGCCGCCATGGACCATTTCCACCATGTGAGGTGATATGCTCCGCCGCGTTGGTAAAACCATAACAGTTCCGCAACGCTCACCAAAGCAAACGTACCGAAACCTGCCGCGAGCATGATGGCTTCCCTGTTCTTTTGCATCGCTTTGGAGACCGTGCCGATCATCAGCAAAGTGAGCAAAACGACGAGCACGATTCCGTTCCCCTTTTGCACCAGAATCACGTAGAGCAAGTTCACCTGCCCCTCGGAAGCAAAATAAACGCTCAATGCCAGGATGGCAATGATGGAGTACACCAGTTGGAACTTTCTCAATTTGGTAAATACGCCGTACGGCCCTCTCCCGATAATCTGTTCGAAGAAATAACATAATGCAGGCATGCCTGACAGCATGGCCGTATCAAACAAAACGGAATAGAGGTTGCCTTGGTTTTGATAGAACGTGTATAGAAATGGCGAATACGTAATAATCATGATTCCGATGGATCCCATGACAACGCATAGCGAAATCCACAGGCCTTTATGAAACTTCCCAAAAAAGAACGTACAGCTCACCATCGTAATTGCCGTAAACAGGAACGTTGCTCCGAGAATGACATCGAGCAGCCCGCTGTGAATGTACTTCTCCTGCAAAACGGTATATCGCCCAATTTCCACAGTGCCTTGAATGCCCAAACGACCATTGCTGTTCTCGGACCATATGTAGAGCCGATCACCCGAATTGCTTTGATTGAGGGGAAGTAAAACGGCATTATTGTCATAATTATAATGATAGTTTTCATACACTTTACGGTCTTGCAAATACATGACGATATGCTGGCCCTTAATGTTCTCGAAACGTATAGCCGGGCTATCCTCATTCAATTCCGGGATCGTAAGACGAGTCCATAAGGATTGGGTGGGCTGCCCCGAAGATTCGTAATCCATTCGGCCTGAACCTCTTCTCTCCCACACGTCATCCAGACCGCTGATTTCGCTAATAAACCCTTGGTCATTCACATTTCCCCATTTAATCTCCCACATCGTAACGGGGATAGAACGGTTATTCTCTTGAACAGCCGCCGCGCTCGTACCAAGTGGCCAGACCATGAAAAATAACAATCCGATCCATAGGACGATGATTGCTTTGGGCACATTTTTCATTCACAGCACCTCAAAGTTCTAATTTTCTATCTCCCCTTCTTTGCTTCATGTTATCATTCGCCATATGTGAAGATGTCACCTTCTAAAGTCGGTAGAAAAAATCACATTTTAGTATAAATATATATTTTTTCCATTTTGGAGATGATCTCTCCAATTCGGTTATCCATTTAAATCCTCATACTGGTTTTCAATCATTTCGCGCTCCATCTTTTCATGGCGCTGGCGAAATTCCAGCCACTGCTCCGTTTCTTCATCTTCGTAGATGGTCCATATGTCGGAGAAAAGAAAATCGCGGACCTGCACGACTTGTCCTGCCCAGATGCCGCCGACCCAGAACAGCCCGTCCGGACGCCGGATCACGGTTCGCGAGAACCCTGGCGTTGACGCCTTTTGCCCGATCCTGATCCGACCAATCATATTGCCTAGCGTAAACCAATCCAAACCAAGCCCTCCTTTTTACTACGTTTAATGATATCACAGACAAAAGACAAAAATCTGCAAAATCGTCCTTATACAACCATTAATGCCGTTTATGGCTGGCCGCCGTTGGATATTCAAGCGCGGTATTTCATTCACGCTTCCCCGGAAATAATAACTTGGCGGGATTGCATCCCTGCGCTTGAGGGTAATACAAAACAAGAACGCCAATTTGCCGCAAGGAGTTGATGAAGATGCCAGATCAACCGACCGGGAATAACGAAAGCGACCGTGTCTACGACCGTTACCAACGTTATCGCGACTTTCCCCCTGAAATTGAAATGCCATCCGGAGAAATGGAAGCTTTGGATGAAGGTACCGGACAACGCATCCAAATGGAAGATGATCCGTCCCGCAAAGTTTCCAGAGTTCAGAGATTGAACGACCAGCATGAAGAGCAGCTTGAGTCACGCACCGCAGAGCCTGTCCTGGAATCCGTTCCCGACGCGGATACACTATTTCCGAACAGTCCGGTAGACCCCGCCGCACCTGATCCGGATGCACCCCATGGCACGGATCTCATCAATGGTGCAGGCGGAGCTTCGCCTTCGTAACGCATCGGAATCCCGCTGTAATTGGAGAATACCGTTTGCCGTATAAACGCCCAAAAAAACTGACACATCCAGTGGTTGTGTCAGTTTTTTCATTCGTTCAAACAAACCGTTTCCGATTCGCCGAATTACGTTGAAACCTTATCTGATGAAGACTTGTCGGCACCAGGCAGCCTTCGCTCCAGTCCGGACCATCTGGCGGCAATCGCCGTCAGCAGCAGCGCAGCTCCATTGATGACGAAGATCCAGCGGATGGGCAGCCATCCGCCGAGCATGCCGCCGATGAGCGGCCCGGCCATCGTCCCGATCTGGGAAGCAGACTGGTTCAGGCTGAAGGCTCTGCCGCGGAACCCTGGCTCGGTTACCTGTACGATCATGGCATTGATCGCCGGGAATACGGCTGCGAAGAACAAACCGTACACGAACCGCAATATGCCGAACCCTACGTAACCCGTCGTGAAAAACTGCAGCAGATTCCCGACGGCTCCCCCTACAAGTCCGATGATCAGCACTTTGCCATAACCGATGCGGGAACCGATCTTCCCCCATTTCGGGGCCATGATCACGGTTGCAATTCCCACGGCCGAGAAAATGATGCCTGAGCTGAGCGAAGCCCGGTCCGGCTGTACGCCCATTTCCATGACGTACACGGTCAGCAGCGGTTCCAGAATCATGACCGAGAACGTGCATATGCCCATCATGCCGAGCACCGTTATGAACACGCGATTGGCTCTCGCTTCGCGAATGTCATCCATGACATGGGAACGCGCCTTGTTCCGGTTGAAATTCTGTTCTTTGACCCAAAAGGTAGCAATCAGGGCCGAAATAAGGACCACGATCGCCGAAAACAAAAACGCGCTTCGATTGCCGTAATAGTGGCTGACCACACCGCCGATGAGCGGCCCGATGATGCCGCCCGTCGCTCCGGAGGTCGACATGATGCCGAGCGCATACCCCGTTTTTTCTTCTGGCGTATTGGTGCCTACCAGAGCTATCGCTGCCGGGACGAAACCGGCCAGCAGCCCTTGAAACGTGCGAACGACGATCAGCGAATACGGGTCCTGAATGAAATAATTGATCAAATACAAGACCGCAAGGCTGTATCCCGACCGGATCAGCATCGGCTTGCGACCGTACTTGTCGGCGAGTGACCCCCAGAAGGGCGACACCAGCGCACTGGCCAGAAACGTGATGCCAAAGGCAAGCCCTGACCAGAACTCCAGATGATTCCGAACGCCCAGATCATGACTTAGAAACAAGGGCAGAAACGGAATGGAGATGGAATAGGCCGTGCTGCAAAAAAACACCCCTATCCACAAAATAACCAGATTGCGCTTCCACGAGAAGTTCATATCCCTGCACGTCCTTTCCTTTGCCGACGCCGGGACTGCCGCATATGCTGGAGCGAACGGTACAGACCCGTACGTCCCTGCCTGAGGAAGCATTTCCCTTATTTTACACCCATCCTCCCATGAAGGCCATTCTTTATAGTCTGCGTCTATGCCATCGATTGCCTTTTCGGCGGCAAAAAAGGTATGATAGTTTGTGGATGACGACAGGCCTTACTGTCAGAACCCCGACGATGCACATTGCAGGGAGGAACGTCTTCATGTTTGGTCGATTGAAAAAAACGACGGCAACTTCGCTGATGCTGGCGTTGTTGCTTATCATCATTAGCGGCTGCGGGCGCGCATCCAGCGGCGCAGCCGAAACGCCCGAACCGGTCGAGCCGGAGGGCCCGAACCCGGTGGCAACCATCGAGATGCAGGATGGACAAAAAATCGTCATCGAGCTGTACCCGGGCATCGCGCCGAATACGGTGAACAACTTCATCTCGCTGGCGAACAAAGGCTTTTACGACGGAACGATCTTCCATCGCGTCATTCCGGGCTTTATGATTCAGGGCGGAGATCCGAACGGAAATGGTACCGGGGGGCCGGGATATACCATTAAAGGCGAATTTACGTCCAACGGCCATAAAAACAATCTGAAGCACACGCGCGGCGTCATTTCCATGGCGCGAAGCGGGAATGATCTGGATTCGGCAGGCTCTCAGTTTTTCATTATGGAATCAGATGCCGACTATTTGGACAACGCTTATGCCACGTTCGGCAAAGTAACGGAAGGCATGGAGGTCGTGGATGCCATCGCTGCTCAAGAACGAGGCAAGAAGGACAAGCCCCTTCAGGATCAAGTCATGAAAAAGGTGACCGTCGACACCCATGGGCTCGAATATCCTGAACCGGTCAAAATGCCTTAATTGAACGTATAAAGCTCTGCCCTTCGCCGATGTGCGGAAGGCAGAGCTTTATCGTTTTGTCCCTTTTTCGTTGTTAGCGTTTACATTTATCAAAACCAAAACCCTCGCTTTACGTTTTTTCGTGCATGTAATGAAATCCATAACCCGTAACCCGTAATGCTGGCTCTCCTGTGCTTCGAAATGGTTCTGCAGCATCCTACAACATATGGCTGAGCATAAGCACCCAACCGATAATCGCCATCCACAGCGGGATGCTGAAGGCACACCCCCATGCAAGCCCTTTCAATAAACTGCGGTTCATTTCCACGACCAACGACTCCTTTCACCAGGGAATAGTCGAAGTATCGGTAATAATATATGAGTTTATACCCTTTTTCATTCGCTCTGAAGCTTCCACTTTCCTGCTTTTTGGCCTGCTCCATGGAACGGATTTTGCGAACCTGATATACTATAATGACTACCCTACAACAGGGTGTCTGCATGCCATACTGATGTATGTTTTTGAAAGGAGATCGATTCCCATGGCCAAATCCAAAAAACACTCCCCTGCCCCAAAGGCAGCCCAAGATAAACCGGCAACGCTGAAAGACCTTCTGAGCAGCGACGTGCTGGCAAAGCTCAAAGCACAGGCCGATGAGGCCAAGGCGGCGGAAACGGAACGCAAAGAACGGGAACGCCAGGAAGCGGAAGCAGTACGCAAAGCGGAACAGAAACGGCTGGAGAACGACTTCGAGTACCTGCTGAACAACAGCTCCTTGGATTGGAAAAAACATAAATAGACGCCATGGCGAAGGCCGATGGCTCTTATGCTACAAACAAGGCAGCGTCCCGGGACGCTGTCTTTTTGAGATGGATCGTTTTGTGATGATCGTTTTGTGATGGTTCGTTTTAATGTTTCTTTTGACGCTCATTTTTTTGCTTCATGCCTCTCTCGCCGGGTAAATAGGGATAAACCGTCATTTCAGGGAGGAGAATGAACGATGACAGAACGTCTAAAGGATAAAGTCGCGATCGTCACGGGAGGCGGTTCGGGCATTGGCCAGGCCACGGCCATCAAATTCGGGGAACAAGGCGCTCAAGTATTCATGCTGGACAGGACCCCGGAGAACGCGGAGGAAACAAAAAGGAGCATTGAAGAAATCGGCGGCATAGCCCATGTGCTGGAGTGCGACGTGTCCAAGCCCGACCAAGTCCGCCAAGCGATCGACCAAGCTGCCCGAATGGCGGGCCGCATCGACGTCGTGTTTGCCAATGCCGGCATTAACGGCACGATGGCCCCCATCGAAACGATGGAGATGGACGATTGGGACCAGACGATGGACATCAACATGCGCGGTACGTTCGCCACGGTGAAATATGCCATCCCCCACATGAAGGAGCGTGGCGGCAGCATCATCATTACGAGCTCGATCAACGGCAACCGCGTATTTTCGGGCATCGGATTCTCGGCATATGCTTCCAGCAAGGCGGGGCAAACGGCTTTCACCAAAATGGCCGCCCTGGAGCTTGCGCGTTATGGCATTCGCGTGAACGCCGTCTGTCCCGGCGCGATTGACACCAACATTGATGACAATACCTATCCTTCGGATGACCTGAAAGAAGTGCAGATTCCCGTCCAGTTTCCGGAAGGCCACGAGCATCCGCTGAAAGGCAAGCCCGGAACCTCGGAGCAGGTAGCCAACGTTGTGCTTTTCCTGGCTTCCGATGAAGCGTCCCATGTCACCGGCACGCGCATATACGTGGACGGGGCGGAGTCGCTGCTCCGGGGGTAAGCCTCCTATCGCTTCAATTGCATACCGGCATTTTAGTGTGCGGCTTCTTGCCGTTATCCCATCTTTCGTTCATCCCGTCGCAGTCGCCTTCCGGCGTACGGCGGGATTTTTCTTTAACGTGTTTCGGAAAGCCGGGCTCCCCTTTTTTCTGCCGGATTTGCGTTTCTTATACGATGGATCTTGTCCGGTATGGCAAACAGCAGCACATGCATGAGCGCAAACAAGGCAGCGGCCAATCCTTCCTCCCACAAGATATACAGCGGATAAGGACCGAACACATCCAGGATTGAAGCCGTATCGGGCTTATGGCGCAGGAACATGTAATTGGCACCAAGCATCACATCAACAATATACACGGCCAAGGCAGCCAGATTTACAAAACAGATCGAACCTATGACTGACTTCCAGCCTGGACGCATCTCCTCCACCCAAGTCATGTAAAGCAAAGCAAGAATAATAAGGCCATGGGCAGTGAAAAATTGAATAAAGCGAAAATGCGGGAACGCATAACCAAGGTTGGGCGTCACGATCGCCATCATGGCTCCGGCGATCCCGGCGTACAACAATGCGGAATGCAGCCATTTGCTTCGTGTCAGCAGCAGGACGGCGGACAGCAGCAAGGTCAAACTGCACAGCTCAAGCGGAAGGGACGTTTGCGGGCTCCATACCCCGCCATAGCCATACCATGACTGAAGCATGATTTCCATAGACAACAACATGCCTGCCATGCAGATTCGGAGGACCTTCCTTTTTTTTTCGGACCATGCCCTCAATCTGGATTTCAACACATATAACAACCCGATCGCAGCAGCAATGCCGAACACTGCCCACAAGTGTGGCCAGGAAAACATGATGAACGGTGCCTCATCAAATGGATCAAGCCACTTCGGATCAGCCATTATGATTACGCCCCTTTCTATTGGCCTATATAACGCCAGATCAGTTCTGCCTTTCCGTTAACGTCTGTATGGTTTTTTGCAGTTTATATAATGGGCTTTTTTTACATTCAACCATTGTGGCATCGTTGATGCAATATGTCTATGACATTCGTACAATCGGGTGTTGCGCTTTAATTATCTTTATGTTAAGATAAATTCAGAACAAACAAACTTTAAGTAAGTTACTATAATATAAACACAATTTGAATGTAAACAAATCAGATCTTTTTCAATCTCCAATGTTAAAATACCGATCCCAAGGAGGATTCCATCATGCAAATCAAAGGACTGCACCATGTATCCGCATTAACCGCAAAAGCAGCAGCCAACTATCGCTTCTATACCGAGGTTCTTGGACTGAGATTGATCAAAAAAACCGTCAATCAGGACGATGTAACGATGTACCACCTGTTTTACGGCGATGAAATCGGAAATCCCGGCACGGAGTTAACCTTTTTCGAAATGCCGATGGCCGGGCAAACCCGCGAAGGAGTAAACAGCATCTCGGCCACCTCCCTCCGCGTCCCAAACGATAAGGCACTGGAATACTGGTTGCAGCGTTTTGACGAATACGACGTGAATCACGGCAACATCACGGAGCGCGCCGGCCGATTGACGCTTGCTTTCACCGATTTCGAAAACCAGCGTTTGATCCTCGTCTCGGACGAAAACAATACGGGCGTTGCCGGAGGCAAACCATGGGATCGCAGCCCGGTGCCTGCGGAATACGGCATCGTTGGCCTGGGGCCGGTACAACTTACCGTGGAAGACGCTTCACTTACGGCAGGCGTGCTCACCGATCTGCTGGGCTTCCGTCTGAAAGGTTCCTTCCCTGCTTTTGTGGCAGGACAACCGGATGTGCTTGTGTTTGAATCCGGGGAAGGCGGCAGCGGCTCCGAAGTTCATGTGGAGGAACGCAGCGACCTGCCGATCGAACGTCCCGGCCGCGGCAGCGTGCACCACGTTGCCTTCCGCGTAGACAATGAAGAAGAGCTGAAACAATGGGTGGAACGGGTGCGCCAATCCCAATTCTCCAACTCCGGGTTCGTTGACCGGCATTATTTCCGCTCCTTGTATTTCCGTGAACCGAACGGCATCCTGTTCGAACTCGCTACGGACGGTCCCGGATTCGGTACCGACGAATCGTTCGAGTTTCTCGGGGAATCGTTGGCTCTGCCTCCATTCCTTGAGGACCGGAGAGCCTCCATCGAAGCTCATCTTAAACCGCTCGATACCGTCATTCGATAAAATCACGGCTCTCAAGCTCTGACCGCTGCCATTCCACAGCCCTGGGGATGTCCCGGGAATGTGGGATGCCAGCGGTGTTTCTTCTTCATAAAGCCGCTCGCTTGCGGCAATTCTGGACAGCACAAATAGAGGCTGTTGTCCTTCTTTTTTTTCAGCCTCTTATTTCTGTTTTCTTTGTCATTCACCTGGCAAACATCAATCAAACGATTGCGTGTACTCCTCTTCATACGTGTCTGAATTGAAATCCAGTCCGGTTGCCTTCCACTGCCCGTCCATGAACTCATAACGAAAACGCAGTTCCCCGCCGTACATGCCAAAGGAATATGCTCCCGAAGCGGATACGGTCAATCGATCTTGATCGATGCTGTAGTACACGACACTGCCAAATTCAAGTTCTTGATTGTAATCCACGCCTTCCGTTTCTTCCTCCAAACGGGTGGACGCGGCAGATTTCCCGTCGATATCAACATTGATATCCACTTTCCCCGGAGTAATGTTGACTCGGGAAGCAACATGCTGCTGCACGACCTCTTCCAATGGCTGCATGTTCATTTCTGTCAGCGTATCCGGATCGACAATATAAGCTTTTCCCAAATAAACGCCTGTCCCGTGGCCTGCCGTGAGCAGCACCAAAATTTCTTTCCGTCCGTCTCCATTCAGATCCAGCTCATGGACTTCCGGTTTGTACGATCCTCCCTCTGCTTTCCAGGCCGGAAAATGCTGTTCCTTTCCATTGACTTCTAATGTAATGCCGTTATAGATATATCCAGAACCTTCAACCTGCATAGGGTATAATCGAATGTTTTCATTCTCGGGTGCAATCGAAACATTGTCCGTGTCTTGGAGAATTTCATTGGAGTGGAGTAAAGCTTCTTCGTCATTGTCACTGTCATTATCTATATTGGATGCCGCGACCGCTTCGGCCTGGCTTGATGGGTTATCTATGGGAAGCTGCTCAGCCTGTTCGTTCGTAGAGTGAGCAGTCGATACTGCACTAATTATGGCTACCGCCAAAACGATCATCAGCAGGATACCTGTCCAAGTTTTCAATATGCTGGGCTCCTTCATATTTTTCATTGAATACTACCTTATTATATAGTCATTTATAGCCCACACGTTGCGAATTTGTTAATGTTTCATAAAAAAAACTTTACATATATTCATTTTCACGAAAGAATGTTCGTGTTTTAGCATGACAAGCAAAATATTGGCTAAAAATAGGGGGAATCACCGTCAAAGACGTCTCTTTGAACAGGTACGAATCAAGAAAAAAAGCACCCCGGATCAGCTCAAGGCTGCATCCGGAATGCTTTCGTTTTGTCCAGCAAACGATCGGTCAATTGTCTCAGTTCTTCGGCCGATGAAGAAATCTCCTGCATGATCGCCGTTTCTTCATGTGCCGCATCCATGATTCGTTTCGCTTCATCCGAGAATGAACTTGCTTTCCCCTGGATTTGCTTCACATGGCCATGGGTTTGCTCTACCCTGGAGGTCTGTTCCGCAATCTGGGAGCCGATCTTGTTGGCCCCTTGCATGAACACTTCCACCGCGCCCGTAAGTACGTGCAGCGTCTCGTCCACCGTCACGGTACGCTGCGATTCGCTTACGACCAGCCCGTGCTGGACGTGAATCAACTGCGCGGTATCCCGAATTCGCTGCTGCACGCGGCTGATCAATTCGTTGATCCGGTGTACGGACTGCTTGCTCTCATCTGCCAGCTTGCGAATTTGCTGGGCAACGACCGCAAAGCCTGAACCTTCCTCGCCCGCGCGCGCAGCCTCGATGGAAGCATTAAGGGCAAGCAGCCCGGTTTCTTCCGCAATGTTCTTAACGGATTGAGTAATAACTTCAATATCGGACGCTTCCTTTTCAAGCAGCAGCATGATTTCTCTGGAACGGTCATGGGAAGCAGTCAGTTCCTCCATGCCGTTCATCAACGATGAAAACGTCTCTTTCGTTTGAACCACCGAACGTTCCATCTGCCCCGACAGATCGGTCATGCTCACGGATTGGCCGTGCATGTCCTGAAAATCCGTCAGCATTTCATCGGCCATCGCGAGCGATTGACGGGAAGTTACCTTCTGCTGCTCGACGCCAACGGCGATATGGTCAACGGCATCGGACATCATCTCGATCTGGGCAGCCGCTTGGGTGATCGCTTCGCTGAGCGACTGGGCGTTTTGCGAAGTCGTGCGGGTGCTTTCCGCAATATCGTTGACGATATCCCTCAGATTGCTGACCATGCCCCCGAACGCATCGTACAGAATCGTGATTTCATCCTGTGTCTGCCGCTTCGGGATCGTGACGGTCAAATCGCCCGAAGAGACTTGTTTGGCAGCGGTGGCCAAATGTTTGATCGGACGGGTCAACCAGCGGGAAGCGCCCCAACCCAGTATTCCGTTCCAGCATACCCCCAGGATCAGCACGATCGATATATATAACCAATCAGGAATATTAAATGCAAACCAATCCTTCAGAAAGAATATAAAAAAAGCGCTAGTTCCGTACGTAATAACCGAGATCAGTACTAAACCTGCGACCGTTTTTGCGCCTAAAGTCCACTTCATCCTCGCACCTCTTAGTCCTTTTTTCCTAGATTACCAGTTAATAACCAGAAAACATGTAACATATATCACTGACAACGTTGAAATCACCCTCCCCGACGCCTTTTTCGAACAAAATAATGATTGCGCTATCATCCGCGGCATTCAAGGCACTCCGAGCCCGTCCAAAGCTGATGTCGCACATCTCGAATGATTATTTATAATTTTAATTATTTATCGGCAAAATGCGTAAAATGTTTTAGATTGGCAACCTTTTTGCTTAAATGATATACTGAGTGCGCTTCGGCAATGCCGAGGTCCACCAATTATTGGATGCCACTGGAGGCGAACAAAATGTCCACTAGAACCGAAAAAGATTTTATCGGTGAAAAAGAAATTCCTGCTTATGCCTATTACGGTATTCAGACGGTACGGGCGGTCGAGAACTTCCCGATTACCGGAGTCGCGGTGCACAGGGAACTGGTCATCGCCCTGGCCGCCGTCAAAAAGGCTGCTGCGGTAACGAATATGGAACTCAAGATGCTGCCGCGCAAAATCGGCGACGTCATCGTCATGGCTGCCGAAGAAATGATGAAAGGCCATCATCTGGATCATTTTATTGTTGACTCCATTCAGGGCGGTGCAGGCACTTCCATGAATATGAATATGAACGAAATTTTGGCCAACCGCGGACTCGAGCTGCTGCTGCAGAGCAAAGGAGACTATTTCCACTGCAACCCGAACAACCACGTGAACATGTCCCAATCCACGAACGACGTCATTCCGACGGCCTTGCGCATCGCGGCCTATCAGCTGTCCGAAACGCTGCTTGCCACGATGAAACGCCTTCAGGATGCCTTCTTCAAGAAGGAGAAGGAGTTCAATGATGTCGTCAAAGTCGGACGTACCCATCTGCAGGATGCGGTTCCGATCCGTCTGGGGCAAGAATTCGGCGCGTATGCACGAGTGCTCGGGCGAGACATGGAACGCTTGGAATATGCGAACCAACGCTTGTTAACCATCAACCTTGGCGCAACCGCGGTTGGAACGGGGCTTAATGCCAAACCTGAATATATCGCCAAAGTGACGGAGCATTTATCCGAAGCGACCGGGCTGAAACTGAAAACGGCCGACGATCTCGTCGACGCCACTCAAAATACGGATGCCTACATGGAGCTGTCCGCAGCCCTCAAAGTCTGTGCGGTCAACCTGTCCAAAATCTGCAACGACATTCGCATGATGGCCTCCGGTCCGCGTGCCGGGTTCAACGAGCTTCGCCTGCCTCCACGCCAGCCGGGCTCGTCCATCATGCCGGGCAAAGTCAATCCCGTGATGGCCGAGGTGATCAACCAGGTGGCATTCCAGGTGATGGGAAACGATCACACGATCTGCATGGCATGCGAAGCCGGACAATTCGAGCTGAACGTTATGGGTCCCGTGATCGCCTTCAACCTGCTGCAATCGCTGAAAATTATGAATAACGGCATCGACGTATTCACGCGATATGCCGTGGAAGAGATGGAAGCGAACCGCGAACGCTGTGCGCAAATTATGAAGCAAAGCTTCAGCGTCATTACTGCTCTCAATCCGCATCTCGGTTATGACGTGGCGGCTTCAATCGTGAAAGAAGCGCTGAAAACAGGCGCAACCCTGCAAGAAATCATCCTGGAGCGCGGACTGTTGACGCCGGAAGAGCTCGAAGAGATTTTGCATCCGGAGCAAATGACCACGCCAGGAATCGCTGGAGAACGTTTCCTGCGCAACATGTAGTAGGTTTCTACTGACGTGGATGTATTCAATCCGATGTAAACAAAGAACAGCCCCTGCGCCGTCAACCCGGTTCGCAGGGGCTATTTGTTTCGGAAACGGGATAAGAGCGCGCCTATTATCGGCGTTTGCGCTCACGCGAAGGCAGAATCCGGAGCTCCTCCCTATACTTCGCCACCGTTCTGCGCGAGACGACGATGCCTTCCCCGGCAAGCAGCTCCGCCAATCGGCTGTCCGAGTGCGGGCGATCGGCCTGCTCCATGCGAATCAATTCTTTTAACCGCCATTTGGCCGCCGCAGCAGATGTTCGATCCCCATCATCTGTTCCGATGGCCGCGGCAAAAAAGGCCTTCCATTCAAACATGCCATGCGGCGTCCGGATATATTTCCCTTGAACGGCACGGCTCACCGTTGATTCATGCATGCCGATCTTCTCCGCAATCATCGCCAAGTTGAGCGGCTTCAGACCGGACGGCCCTTGATGCAAAAAAAGCTCCTGCTCTTCCATCACCGCAGCGAGAACACGCATCAACGTTTTGCGCCGAAGCTGCACACTGCGAATGATCGCCCGCGCCTCTGCGGCCCGTTCCGCCCAAATCTCGCCCGTACCTCCTTGCCTGACCCAGCGAGAACACGCTTCATTCATCGACATGCGGAGGTTTCCGGCCGAGTGGAATTCCAAACGGACTTCGCCATCACGCAGCTCCGCAACAGCATCCGGAATAACGTAATGGGGAGGTGCAGTGCAGCCGATGGAACGACAAGGCTTGGGATCAAGCCGCGTAATGTAATCATAGGCGGACTTGGCTTCGCTTGCAGTCATCGCGAGTCGTGCCCCTGCTTTTCCCGGATGGAAAGGAACCAGCTCTGACAAACCCGCTTCCACCATCCGCTCGGCATGCCGATCAACGATCGAGGCGCGCCTGATCTGAAGCAGCAAGCATTCTTGCAGACTGCGGGCCCCCACGCCTGCCGGGTCCAGCGATTGAAGAACCTCGAGCCCTTCAGCCGCCTCATCCACGGATATGCCGAGCGCCGATGCTGCTTCCGTCAGGTCCAACGAGAGATAACCGTCGTCGTTCACGCAGCCAGCCAGGTATTCCGCTGTGGCCGTTAGCGCGGGCGGGAGGTCCAGCAAACGCACTTGGGCGGCCAGGAAATGCTCCAACGTGGGTTCAGCCCCACGCGCCTGAAGCAACGGTTCATAGCCATCGTGCTTCCTGCGATCCATGCTCCGCGGAAGTCGGGCCAGCGGCGCAGAGTGTCCTTCGACTTCAAGGAGCGGATTCGCATCCGCTGCATCCAGCAAATAACGGACCAAATCCTGATTGGACAACGTCAGCAAATGAAAGGACCGTTTCATCTCAGGCGTAATGGCCAGCCGAAAACGCTGTTCCTGTAACAACTTAACACCTAACATACGTTTTCCCCCTTAGCACCGCTCGGCAGCTTTGGCATCATGATCAGGCTGCATGTTCTGGAAATGGTAACATAAAAGCAATGTCGGCTCTATACAAGTTGAACCGATGATTTTTACACGGAGTCACTACGTGGTCAGAACCATCTTCCGATCACTGTTATCCCCAGATTTTTTTGATCCCCTTTTTTCAAAGGGAAAATCCGGTGATAAGCCTATGCTTCCGATGCAGCTTTCTTTCAGAAAGCTTTTAGACCGCTTCGCTTCTCCAGATTCTTTCTGCCCTCTCCGTTATCGTGTAAATGTCTAGTTCAACCTATATAGTTCGAATCGCAGTTCCTTTTAATATTTTTCCGACACCAGCTTCGCTTGCGTGAAAAGCAGCAAATAATCTCTGCCGCCTGCTTTTGAATCCGTCCCTGACATATTGAATCCCCCGAACGGATGGGTGCCTACCAATGCGCCCGTGCATTTCCGGTTGAAATACAGATTGCCTGCGAAAAACTCGCGCCGCGCCAGCTCCAGATGTTCACGATTACGCGAGATAACCGCACCTGTCAGGCCATAATCGGTATTGTTCGCTATTTGCAGCGCCTCTTCAAATGTGTTTGCCTTAATAAAGGCGAGCACGGGTCCAAAAATTTCCTCCTGGGCAATTCGGGCGAGCGGATCAACATCGGCAAAAATGGTTGGCTCGATAAAATAACCTTGGACATCCCCTGTTTCCCCGCCGAGCATCAATCGTCCTTCTTGTTTGCCCACTTCGATATATTCCTTGATTTTGGCATAGGCCTTGTCGTCAATGACCGGACCCACATGGCTTCCTGCTTCAACCGGACTGCCCATCGAAAGCTTCTTCGTCCGCTCAATCACTTTGCGCAGCACTTCATCATATACATCTTTATGAACGATGGCACGGGAACACGCGGAACATTTCTGGCCGGAGAACCCGAACGCCGATGCGGTAATGGATTCCGCAGCCAGCTCCAGATCGCTTTCGCCGTCCACGATGATGGAATCCTTGCCTCCCATTTCGGCAATCACCCGTTTGATCCATTTCTGTCCCGGCGCCGTGCGGGCTGCGCGTTCATTGATTCGCAAACCGACATCTTTGGAGCCCGTAAAGCTGATGAAACGCGTTAACGCATGATCGACCAAATAATCCCCCACTTCGCTGCCCGGCCCCGGCAAATAATTCACGACGCCATCCGGCACGCCCGCTTCAGCCAGCAGTTCCATGAATTTGGCCGCAATTACCGGCGTAGTGCTGGCCGGTTTCAAAACGACGGTATTGCCGGAAACGAACGCGGCCGACGTCATGCCAGCCATGATGGCGAGCGGGAAATTCCACGGCGGAATGACGACGCCTACGCCTAGCGGGATATACGACAGCTCATTGTCTTCGCCTGCAATGCGGGTTAAGGGCTGGGGTTCGCTGAGGCGCTGCATTTCCCTGGCGTAAAATTCCATGAAATCGATGGCCTCGGCCGTGTCCGCATCTGCTTCAGGCCATGTTTTGCCCGCTTCATATACCATCCAGGCGGAAAACTCATGCTTGCGGCGGCGCATGATCGCCGCTGCCTTATATAAATACCGTGCGCGTTCGTTCGGATCGGTATGCTTCCAGCGGTTAAACGTCTCGGCAGCCGTCTGGACAGCCCGCTCCGCCAGTTCCCGGTCTGCCTGATAAACGGTGCCAACGACCTGATGCTTGGCGGCCGGGTTCACGGAGTTCAACCTACGGGGACTCGTTATTTTTTGCCCGCCAATGATAAGGGGATAGTCTTTTCCGAGTTCGGATTCCACCTTGCGCAGCGCTTGTTCGAATGCTTCCTTATTGGCCGGGATGCTAAATGGCGTGAACGGTTCGTTAACAAAAGGAATGTTCATGAATGATTCCTCCTTCAAATGTTGGGTTCGCAGGCCCAGATTGGTTCTGCCTCTCCGTTAACGTGTGTTTTGATTATTTGCGGCTTATATATCCTGGATTGCCATGCGTTTTGCTTATCACCCAATATATGTAGCAAGTTCCGTGCCAACTCCAATCGGGGGAAGGATTATTTTTGAGATTGCAGCATTTGGCATGATTCTTGCTTCGTATCAGAAGCATAAGCAGTATGATCATAAGGAGGAAGCCCCCATGAGTATGGGAACGGAAATGTACCGCAAAACATTGCTGACCGTCGCAGGCAATAAAACTGTCGAGCGTCTGTCCGTCAAATACGGCAAAAGGCTGGCAAGCAAATTTATCGCAGGCAGCACGCTGGATGAAGCTCTCGAAGAAATTCGCATCCTGAACAACAAAGGCATTATGGCCACATTGGACCATCTGGGGGAGGGCATTACCCGTTTGAGCGAGGCAGCCTTGTACCGGGACGAATACATTCGGCTCGTGGAGGGCATCACGCGCTATCGCGTCAACTCCAACGTGTCTTTGAAGCCAACCCAGATGGGCCTTGCGCTTGATCCTGAAGAGGGATATCGGAATATCCGTGCGGTGGCCGCCGAGGCCAAGCTGCATGATCTTTTCGTGCGGATCGATATGGAGGACAGCCCGTTTACCCAGGCTACCTTGGACATCGTTCGCCGTCTTCACGCAGAAGGGCTCGATAACACGGGGACCGTGCTGCAAGCCTATTTGCACAGGAGCGAGCAGGATACGCGGGACATGATCCGTGAAGGCATCAAGCTCCGCCTCGTTAAGGGGGCATACAAAGAGCCTGCCGCAGTAGCTTATCAGAACGCCTCCGAAGTCATGGAACAGTTCAAATCCATGATTCGCCAGCATCTCGACCAAGGCGTCTACACGGCGGTTGCCTCTCACGATGATCAACTTATTTCATGGACCAAACAGTACGCCAAAGACCGCGCCATCTCTCCCGATGCATTCGAGTTTCAAATGTTATACGGACTGCGCATGAACGAACAGGAGCGGCTCGCTCGGGAAGGGTATCGCGTTCGCTGCTACGTTCCCTACGGAACCATGTGGTATCCGTATTACACGCGGCGTCTGGCCGAGAAACCGGCAAATCTCTGGATGGTCGTTAAAAACATGTTCAGATAGACGAAGACTTTGAAAGAAAAACCATGTGGTCCACTTTTGGGGGCCGCATGGTTTTTTTCGATTGGGACCGCACGCAACGCCAGCTTGACGCAATGTCAAAAAAAATAAGCATCCCAGCATGGAAATGTCCAAAATTCAGGACACCTCAACCTTATATTCGATGATACGAATCACACCAAAATGTAATGTTTCTTGACTTGAACCTCAATGAAACCGTTTGCCATTCCAATCCACTCGTGAGTGTCTTCCTTTAACCCCTACGCTCCATGTCAAAAAATATATACACCAGTTGGTTTAAGCGATATAATATGTGCAACGATTATTTCTCAACCATCATGCGCATTGCAATTTGGCCAGTGCAACAGTAACGTGTCTAATCGTGATGCTTCGACTGAGGTGAAACCGATGAAACATTTGCTTCCTGACCTCATGTCCCTTTTGCGGACAGACCTGAGAAAGTGGGATCGGGATCCTTCCCTTCCCCTGCCTGCAATCCCTTCTTCTGCAAATTGGGCCGAGGTTATTGCCTGTTTCAATGAGAGTCCTTACTTGTTGATTCAAGACGAAGGCCCGCCGCAGGGATATATTGCCGCAGCGGATGTTTTGCAGCACATGCTGCAGGCTCATCGCCTCCTGGAGGCTTATTTGGAAACCACGTTGGAAACCGCAGGTTCAGCGCTGACCCTGATCGATGAAGAAGCGAAGGTGGCCTATTGGACGTCCGGTGCCGAGCACGTTTTTTCCATCCGCAAAGAAGACATCGTCGGGCAGCCGGCTGCAGACTTCTTCCCGCCTGAGCGGCTTCAATCGCTCAAAACGTTGTATACCGGCGAAACGGTCTACCGCAAACAGCATCAGCCCCGGCCCGATCTGTTTGCCCTCATCAACGCGCGTCCAGTGGTGCTCGATGGATGCATCGTGGGCGCGGTTGCGGCCGAAGTAGACATCACCACCGAAATTCGCCTGCACCAGGAATTGTTACATATGTCATCCAAAGTCCGGCATTTGGAGAAGACGGTCGCCCGTCTGCGCCCCGATTCCGATCCGTTTGCGGGAATCAAGGGCAGCAGTCCGGGACTGAAGCAGTGTCTGGAAACGATTCGCAAAATCAGTACAACCTCGGCTACCGTGCTTATTCTCGGAGAGAGCGGAACAGGCAAGGAGTTGTTCGCCAAAGCCATTCATGACCTGCGCGAACCGCAGACTGCACCTTTTATTGCCATTAACTGCGGTGCCATACCCGCTTCCTTATTTGAGAGCGAGTTGTTTGGATACGAGAAAGGGGCATTTTCCGGTGCTGACCCCAAAGGTAAAAAGGGGAAAATTGAACTTGCCGACGGAGGCACGCTCTTTTTGGACGAAATCGGCGAAATGCCCTTGGAGCTTCAGGTAAAGCTGCTGCGCGTGCTGCAAGAGAAAAGTTACTTTCCCGTTGGCGGAACGCGCATGAAGCAGGCCAATTCCCGGATTATCGCCGCTACCAATCAAAACCTGTTAGGCATGATTGCGAACAACCAGTTTCGGGAAGATCTCTACTATCGTCTGAATGTCATCAATCTCGTCATCCCTCCGCTGCGCATGCGCAAGGAAGACATATACGAATTGACGCGGACATTCCTTCAAGAGTTTTCCCTGCTATACAACCGCCATATCGAATCGCTCCCTTCGGAAGTGTTCAAGATGCTCTTCAGCTATGACTGGCCCGGAAACGTCAGGGAACTCCGAAACGTGATCGAACGCATTGCCATCCTGACGACGGACGGGGAGGTCAGGCCTGAATATTTGCCGGAATCCCTCACCGCTTCCATGGATCCGAAACCATCCACAACGGAAGGGAGCATGCCGCTTCGATCCATGCCAGCACGGTCCTCTCTCCACTCGGCCGGGGCCGGGGACGTGCCCGATACAAACCAAGCCGGAAACGAAGGTCTGCTCTTCGAAGTCTCCCCCCTGGCTTATAAAAAGCAGATGGATGCATACGAATCGGATCTTCTGCTCCAATGCCTGGAAACGGTTGGAGGCAACAAACGTATGCTGGCGAAGCGGCTCGGCATTTCCAGGGCAACGCTCTATAACCGCATGAAGAGGCTCGGTCTGTGACCGGCCTCTTCAGATTGTCTTCTATATCATTCGCGCCAATCGGATCAACGCATTGCGCAAGTGGCGATAAAAGGTGGCCCTGCTCATGGAGCAAGCCTCAGCCGCGGCAGTCGGATTGCCGGCATGCGTCCAATAGTGGGCATGCAGCAACCGTTGGTCCTGAGCGCTAATCCCCGGCTTTCGTCCCTCCAGCATGTCCAGAATATGCAATTGCAGCTGCACGCCATCCTTCATGTCTTTCATTTGCGCAGCATATTCCTGCAAATCTGCCGGGGAATGCAAGTTGGACAACATTTTACGCATATCCGCCTCGGACCAGGCCTGTCGTTTCTCGCCCGCAGCGTCCTGATGAAACTTCCCGTTCTCCGTTTCCGGATTCAGCAGTGACATCACCCAATCTCCGAATCGGCCATTGCGAAAATCCAGGTACATGACATCCGCAGGCTGGTCATACAAATCACAAACGCGGCTTCGGGTTTTTCTCATTTGAAAGCCGATGCTCTGCAAAAACAGTTTAAGATACGGATTGGTCGCCACCAGCATAACCCTGGTCCCATCGCCAAGCAGGGACAGCCGGTCCAGGCACATATATCCGACGAGTTCTTCCCGCGTGTATCCCCTTACATCGTTTTTTGCCGTGACCATAACGGCATAATGCGTATCCGTCTGGTCCGGGTCGCAATCCAGCTCTTCGGGGGTGAAGCACTCCTGCATCTCGGCAGGAAAATATTTCATCAGCAGCTTGCTGCTCTCCCGATGCACAAGCACGGTAATAAACATGGAGATCGGGTCACCCGACCTGTCTCGCATGAGCACAATTCCTTCCGGATAACGTTCGGCCAACTCGTCCAAAAACGGTCCGTAAGGAGGCGCCTGCCAAGGCTCCACGCTATACTCGGTCCAATGCTGCATCAAACGTTGAAGCGCAGGCAAATCCTCGGTCCGCATCACTTCCATCGGCGTAAACAAGGCATCCGCCGACACGTCTGCGTATTGGCGATGCTGCAGCATCGATTCCTGGCATAACAGCAGCATCTTTCTTGCGATTTGCCGCTGATCATGCGATCTCGCCTTTTCATGCAGCGGCCTTAACAGATTGGCGATCCGTACACGCATCTGCTGCAGGCGCCGGGGTTCACGCTGCCTGAAGTCCCGAAGCAGATGAATTCTTGCCATGTCATGCAAAGCCAAACCGTTCGGGCCGGAACGAATAAAAGACATGCGCCGCAGGGCGTGATATTCCTCGGTAGTCACCTCGGATTGCAGCACGGCGGACAACACTTCCTGATTTGCGGTTTCCAGAAGCGTCAGCACCTCGATCATCGGGTGCAGCCGCGGCGACGTCAGCTCCAGCAGCAGCCTGGCGCTGATCGCGTGCGACATTTCCGTCCACTCGGATAACGGCACATCCCGGCTTTGGTCCGCTGCCTCAACCGCCAAGGCAAGCCCCAGCGGATGGCCGTCCGTCATGCGCGCTATCTTGCCTTCAACGCTTCGGTTCGGCAATCCGGCCCCTGCAATATATGCCGTAATTTCCTCATCCGTAAAATGCTGCAAGGGCATCCGCACAAAAAGCTGCTGCAAGCGGGGGTGCGATTTCCATGTCAGCACAGGCTCTGGGCGCGAAGCGAGCACGATCAACACGCCGCTGGTCGGCAGCTTGGAGACAAACACTTCCATGAACCAATGCTCCAGCAAAGCCAGCTCTTCATAATTGTCCACGGCAATCACCAGCCTATTCCGAGCCGAGGCTTGAGTCAGAACATGCAGCGGACCGAACTCGCTTTCGCTCCCCATCATCTCCAGTCCGATCGTTGAAGAGAGGTATTCCAAAAAGATCGAAGGCGTCGGACCGCAGGACCTGCCGTCCATCCAGATGGCCGTTGCTCCCCGGTCACGGGATATCTCCAGCATTTCCGACAGCAGCGAGGATTTCCCGATCCCCCCCATACCCGTCACCGAAAAAATGGTAAGGGGTGCTCCCGGATCGCCAAACCAGCGATTCAACAACTTCAATTCCTTCGCTCGTCCAACAAAACGTTTGTCATGATCAAAGTGGCTGTCAAACCGTCTCTCGTTACTGTTTTCCATCCGTAGCCTCCGTACTGAGTCCTGATACTTTTACAATCATTTCATCTAAAATTGAGACTATATTGAGACGCACAACGACACTGCAAATGATAAAATTTCGATAAAAGCCAATTTATAGAAAATAACATCAGACATCAACGGGAAAGCGCTTTTTCACCAGCCGTTTCCGTTCTTTCATGTAAATAAACGCCGATCGAAGGTTCCGGGAGACCGAACGCTTATAGCCGAAGTTCGTGTCTGTACCAGTCGAGACCAACTCCCTCATTCGTCGCTGCATGCTGCACGGAGTTGAAACTATTGAGCCGCAGCCATATGATCACGCTTCCTTTCAAGCCCATTAGCCCGATATTCCAGAAAGGCGGATTTATGTGAGAAAACAACTCGACATCTGTAATCTGAGCGGACAACTCGGAATCAGCAGTGATTCCCTTCATGAATGGCTTCGCCAACATACCGCAGCATCCGAATCAATGAAACACCCCGTCCCTGCCGAGCGCGAAGCTGCCCCATACCGTTTGGTTGCCCCCGATTCGTTAACGCTGGCCCCTTTCGCAAATCAGCCGAAACTATTCCGGGGCCGCCGTCCGCAATTCCGCTCCGCCATACCGAAACCGGATTTTGACCAGATTCGCCGAGTCAGCAGAAATTATTAAACCATTACGCGATTTCCGTACGGTCCATGCATGTGCCTTCACCTAACAGACGGTTTGAAAGGCAAACATGTTGGACCGATCCATCCTCTCCATCCCATGTCAAAGGAATGCATGCAGCCTCCATTCGCAACCTTCCATCCAGGTTTACATCGATTCTGTTTCGGCTTCTCCGCCCGATTGTACGCGTTGTGCCCGGGAAAAAAGCATTGGTTCAACTCATAGCGATTATTATATAGACCCATACGGTTTTTGAACACATGATGTTTCATTTTTTTGCCAAAAAAGAGTATCTACGTGCAAAAGAATGTCTTCGATGCGGATCAGGCCTTTCGATCATCGTTCCATGGCAATTACCTCTGTAATGTCATTTTTTCACATTTATTCACTGAGGACAAGTATCCTCAACGATGTTTTCGGCAAATGTTGAATCCTGCCTGCTAAACATTAGACATAAAGCAAGGTGACAAACGGCCATTCTATTCATACACTTAAACGTGTAAGCGAACAACCTTATCATGGACGAGGTGCATGGCTATGAGAATCGGAATTCCCAAAGAAATCAAAAACAATGAAAACCGCGTTGCCATTACCCCTGCCGGGGCCGCTGATTTCGTCCGGGCCGGCCATCAGGTGGTCATTGAACAAGGTGCGGGACTCGGCAGCGGCTTTACCGACGGCGAGTATCAGGCCGCAGGCGCGGTCGTGACGGCACAGGCCAAGACGGTATGGGCGGAAGCCGACATGATTCTTAAGGTGAAGGAGCCGCTGGCCAGCGAGTACGAATACTTCCGTCCCGGACTGATTCTCTTCACCTACCTGCACTTGGCTGCAGAGCCCGAACTGGCCGCTGCGCTGGTGCAGAGCCGAGTGACGGCCTTGGCCTACGAGACGCTTGAAGTCAACGGATCGCTCCCGCTGCTCACGCCGATGAGCGAGGTCGCCGGGCGCATGGCAGCCCAGATCGGTGCCCAACTGCTGGAGAAGCCCAAAGGCGGCAAAGGCATTTTGCTCTCCGGCGTGCCCGGCGTGAGCCGCGGCAAGGTTACGATCATCGGCGGAGGCACGGTGGGCACCAATGCGGCCAAAATCGCCATCGGGCTGGGAGCGGACGTCGCCATCCTCGATCTGAATCTGAATCGGCTGCGCCAGCTGGACGATATTTTTGGCAACCAGATTCAGACGCTGGTATCCAGTCCGTCCAACATTGCGGCCGCCGTGGCCGGAGCCGACCTGCTCATCTGCGCGGTGCTGATTCCGGGCGCCAAAGCGCCCAAGCTGGTCACCGAGCAGATGGTCACCGCCATGGCACCCGGTTCGGTGATCGTGGACGTGGCGATTGATCAGGGCGGGATCGTCGAGACGATCGACCACATCACCACTCACGACCATCCGACCTATGTGAAACATGGCGTCGTGCATTACGCGGTGGCGAACATGCCTGGCGCCGTTCCGCGTACTTCCACGGTGGCGCTGACCAACGCCACCATGCCCTATGCGCTGCAGCTGGCAAACCAGGGTGCAGCCGCCGCGATTCGCGGCAGTTCGTCCATTCGCAGCGCGGTGAACGCGCTGAATGGACATATCACGTACGAGGCGGTTGCCCGCGATCTCGGGCACGCCTATGTACCGCCCGGACAGGCGCTGCAAGACGGCGCCGACGTCCAGTAATCTTGCCGCTTGCCGTTCCACATGGCAGTTCGCTGCCGGCTGTGGAACGCATGAAGCGCCAGTCCGGACCGTGGGTGGTCCGGGCTGGCGCTTCGGTTTCTTTCGCATGCATCATGGTATGTGGAATGGCCGTTTGAATTCACATCACGCGTTCGCTGCATACCTCGCGGAAATTGCAATCCCGGCAAGCCCGGCGCGAAGGCATCGGGGTGAAGAACGAAATGTCTTTGGGCCTGTTGTAATACTCGTCCGCCACGCAGGACTTCATCTCCTCGATATACCGTCCGACTTTTTCCTCCGCCCTCGCCAAATCCTCTTGCGTAGCTGCATATTGCTTGTGCGTTCCGTTCAGCAGATACTCCACCCGCAGCTCGATCTGCTCCAGCGGCACCCGATAGTGCTCTCTTACATATGCGGCATACAGCAGGAGCTGGTCCGAGAAATCTTCTTCCTTGCCCGTTTTCCAATCCACGATCACGATGTTGCCGTTGCCTCTCCGATACAACAAGTCCATCTTGACGTACACCCGCGTATCGTGCAGCATCATCGTATCCCATTTCTCGATCTCCAGAATTTGCGTGCTTGCGCGCGCCAGGTCTTCCCAGGTCAACGTATCGTACAGACTGTTCACACAGGCGGTTATGCGGTCTTTGATCGTTCCGATCCGCTCCTGCAGCGTGTCGTCCCCGTAGTACATTTCGGACAGCATAACCCGGTTTTTGGGATCCTGCCTCCACTGCTCCGCGTCCAACGACTGTACGTACGCCTCATTCAGCAGCTTGCGCATCGTCTGTTCCAGAAAAGGCACGCGCGGCCTTTCTCGTCCTTCATCCCTGCTGCGCACGGCCGATTCGCACATCCGGTGCACCAGGTCACCAAAGACGAGATACAGATTGCTGAGCTGTTTCAAACGATAAAGGCGGACCGTCATATCATCGGCTTGATCGGTCTTCCAGCCATTGTGGGCACCATAATAATGATAATAATATTTGCGCAGGCACTCATCGAACATATTGGCCCGCGACTGCGAATAAGACCACTGCGGATATTGTGCCATGATTTATTCTACCTTTCTTCGATTATACTTTTGTGCATTCGATGCTTATGGATCGGGACAACATCTATAAACGTCAAAAAAACATTCACACGTTAACGGAGAGGCAGAACCAATCTCTGAAGTGTGATTTGTGATTGCAGTTTATGTAAAACTGCTGCTGCACCAAGTATAAGGGACCAGGCAAAAACGCCGCAAGCTAGCTGGTCATCCGTCTAAAGCGTCCCCGGTTCGAATCGGAACCGTTTCGGATTTCATTCGTATCGTTAATATACGTTCATCACCACTGAAATTGCGCAGTGAACCGCATGAGATAGATTGCAGGCAATATCCCAAAGGAGGCACCACCCATGAATCAACCCGATTGGTTCCAGGCAGAAAAAGCGTTGCAGCAGATCCGGGTCATCGGAAGCGACCGGAACGAACTCGTCGACATTATCGGGCGCGCCCAAGGCGTCCGTTGCATCGGCACAGGCACGGATGCAGCCGTATTTGCCTATGACGGGTTGCCGCAATACGCCTTCAAAGTGTACTCGGATCATGCTCTGGACAAGCTCGATCATGAAAAAAAAGTCTATGAGCGGCTTCGCGGCCTGCCCTATTTTCCTATCTATTACGGCAGCGGCCCCAACATGATCGTAATCAGCCATGAAGCCGGACCAACGCTGCTGGAGTGCCTGGAGCAAGGCATCCCTGTACCCGAGCAGGTCATGCTCGACGTGGACGCCGCACGTGCAGCGGTCCGAGAACGGGGGCTAAACCCCCGCGACATCCATTTGAAAAACGTACTGCTCCAAAACGGACGAGCCAAGGTGCTCGATGTCTCGGAATATATCCAGGACGGCAATGACAACCGCTGGGAGCATCTCGTCTGGGCCTATTACAACGTGTATCCACGCATTGAGGGCACCCCGATCTCCCCGCGCATGCTGCAGACGATTAAATGGGCCTACAACCAACTGGATCAGGCCAATATCAAATTGGAGGACTTGTCGAAGAAGGCCAATCGCCTGTTTTCGCGATTTCTGAAATGATAGCATCCGCAGCCAAAACATTCCCCCACCTCCATGTCGGGGGATGTTTTATGTTATGGTTCGGCACTAGCCCTAACAAACATGAGACACGTTATAGGGCATGTATTGGAGCATTTGAAATGGTAACGAACCTGAGGCACGTTATCTGTGGTTGGAAAGCGCGGTTTGTGGCATTTTGCTCCAAATAGCGTGGCTGAAGTTCGTTACATTTTGAAGCGTGGCGATTCGGGCAGAATAAGGTGTCTACGGTTCGTTAGAGGAGCCGGCAGATGGCAAACGGACGGCCAGAGTCAGCTTCCATTCTCCGCTGCCTGACGTCCCCGCGATGGCGGCACACCTTTGTATTTCTTATATAGCTTCGTAAAATAATTGGCATTGTCGCAGCCGACCTGTGCGGCGATCTCCGTGACCGTCAGACTGCTCTCTTTCAGAAGCCGCTCCGCGAGCATCATGCGGCACCCGTTAACGTATTCAACGAACGTTCGCCCGGTCAGCTTTTTGAACATTTTGCAAAAATGATACGTATTCAGGCCGACCTGGCCGGCGGCTTCGGCCACGGATACTCTCTCTGCGGGATCGGCCTCGATCTTCTCGATCAGCTGCTTGAAACGTTCCCTGTTCGGAAAATAAGAACCGCCCCCTTTGCTCGGGAGCTGCTGCGGCAAAAACATGCGAGCCAGCATCGTGAACAGCGCGTACAGCTTGGATTTGACCATCAGCTGGTAAGCGGGCGGCTGTTCTGTCATCTCTTCGATCGCTTCGTGAATCAGACTGTAGATGCGCGCGCATTCTTCATCCTGTTCGGCGGGTTTGACCGGAAAACGCAGCCTTCCCTCCAGATATGGCGCGACATATCCGATATGCACCGGGTCATGGATGAAGTCCTGAAACAAGGCGGCGTTGACGACCACCGAATCGTAGTCCACGTCGCCGTCATTCATCGCGTAGCCGACATGCAGCGTTCCTGCAGGAATAGCGAGAACTTCTCCGGCCCGCGCCGTGTACGGCCTGCTGTCGATATGGAATTGCGCTTCCCCCCTGCGCATCACGATGAATTCAAAATGCTCGTGCCAATGCAAATACAGGATGCATTCCCCTGCCTTCTTGTCAGCGCATCGATTCTGGAAAAGCTGAAACGGGTGGGATTTGTGATCCATCCGCGTTTTTTCGTGAAGCGCTTTCAACTCAGTCACCGATGTTCCCCTTTCCCCCACAAAATCGGACTAATAATGCACAAGATCGTTTAGAGCCATTCGGCAAATGCACCGCTATAATGAGTGTGTCACGAAGACTATAAGCCAATATTGGAGTGAATTCAACCATGAATAAAGCATTGCGCATAGGCACGCTTGTCGGCGGCGCGGACGCCGTAAGAGTCATTCCGCAAATTTTGCCGCACGGCTTCGAATCGTTCAACCTGACCTTCTGGCAGACGACAGGAACCGTGGACCTGACCGAGACGGCCAAACGCGTTCGCGAACTGGTCGACGAACATGACGTCGTCATTTCGGCGCTCAGCGTGTTCGGCAATCCGCTTACGGGAGAAGGAGACAATGCCGACACCTTGGCGAGCTGGGAGCGGGCCATCGACCATGCCCATCTGTTCGGGGCAGCCATCGTCTCCGGCTTCACCGGCCGCCTGACCGGACGTCCGATCGACGAATCCATTCCCAAGTTCAAGCAAGTCTTCGGCGAATTGGCGAAACGCGCTGCCGACCGGGGCGTGCGGATCGCCTTCGAAAACTGCGACATGGGCGGAACCTGGCAGAGCGGGGACTGGAATATCGCCCATAATCCAACCGCTTGGGAAATGATGTTCGATGCCGTTCCCGACGAGCATGTCGGGCTGGAATGGGAGCCTTGCCACCAAATGGTCAGCCTGATCGACCCGATTCCGCAACTGCGCAAATGGGCCCATAAAGTGTTTCATGTGCACGGCAAGGATGCAACCATTGCTTGGGATGTCGTGAAGGAACATGGCGTTCATGGACCGCATGAATTCGTCTGGCACCGCACACCAGGCTTCGGGGATACCAACTGGTCGGATATCATCACGATTTTGCGCCAGCACGGTTACGAGGGAACCATCGATATTGAAGGCTGGCATGATCCGGTTTACAAGGGCGAGCTGGAGATGACCGGGCAGGTGCACGCGCTGAACTACTTGAAGCACTGTCGCGGGGGAAGCTTTATACCAAACCCCGTGTGACGTCGACTCGAAACCATCATGAACAAAGGAGATGATCGCATGAACGAACGTTACCGGGTCATCGTGGCGGGATGTGGGGCCATGTCGGGCACCTGGGTCGACTATGCCATGCAAAGGCCGGATACGGCCATCGTCGGACTGGTGGACCTTCAGCCGCAGCAGGCGGCTGCGCTTGCAGGGCGGCACGGGCTGGACTGCCCCACGTTTACCGATATCAACGAAGCCATTGCAGCTACGGGAGCCAATATCGTCTTCGACGTGACGATACCGTCGAGCCACTATAACATTGCCAAGACTGCCTTGCGACAAGGCTGCCACGTGTTCGGCGAGAAACCGTTGGCCGAAACCATCTCCGAATGCCGGGATATCGTGCGCCTCTCCGGCGAAACGGGACAACTGCAAGCCGTCATGCAGAATCGGCGCTTCGATCCGCGCATACGGGCGTATCGCAGCCTGATCGCGGACGGCACGATCGGCAAGGTTGGTTATGCCGGGGCCGACTTCTTTCTCGGGCCGCATTTTGGCGGCTTCCGTGAAATCATGGACAGCCCGCTGCTGCTGGACATGGCCATTCACACCTTCGATCAGGCCCGGTTCATTCTCGGCGCCGATCCGGTGTCGGTCTACTGCCATGAATTCAACCCTCCCGGTTCGTGGTATAAGGGCCATGCCATGGCCTTATGCATTTTTGAAATGTCCGACGGCTCGGTGTTCAATTACCGCGGTTCATGGTGTGCCGAAGGCGCGCCCACATCGTGGGAAGCATCCTGGCGGGTTATCGGGGAAAAAGGGTCGGCCATCTGGAACGGACACGACGAGATTTACGCAGAATCTGTTGTAACGGAACGTTTGGACGAGAACGGGAAACTGACCTTTTTCCAGCCTGCCGAACGAATTGAAGGCGTGATTCCTGCCATGGACAAAACCGGACACCACGGCTGTCTGGAAGATATGTTCGACGCGCTCGAAACCGGACGTTTGCCGGAAACGCATTGCAGCGACAACCAGTACAGCATGGCCATGGTGCTCGGCTCTCTGGAAAGCGCACGCATCGGGCAAAAGGTATGGATTGCTGACCTGCTCGGCAGCGTATAGGCATAGATTTTCAATACAATAAAGAACAGGCCCTTTCAGCGGATTCACCGCGATGTGGGCCTGTTTTATCGCAGCTATAAAATCCCCTTATCCATTGCCTTGCGCACAAGCTGGGCAAACAGGCTGTTCGACCAGGCAAACCACGGTCTCGTAAACGTGGACGGATCATCCGCAGCAAAACCTTCATGCATGTACCCGGTTCCTGCGTCGGTGCTTTCCAGCACTCCGATCATCTCCAGCATTTCTTCGTCAGTCTCTGCCGTAAGCCCCTGCATGGACAGTGCCATGTGCCAGATATAACCCTCGGGGGTATGCGGGCTGCCGATGCCTTTGGCTGCTTTCCCTTCGAAATAAAACGGATTGTCCTTGCTGAGGATGAACCGCCGCGTATTCCGATAAACGGGATCGTCCGCCGGCACGTATCCGAAATACGGAATGGACATCAATCCGGGCGTGCCCGCATCATCCATCAGGCAATAGTTGCCGTAGCCGTCGGTCTCATAAGCATAGATTTTGCCATATACCGGATGGTTGTAGGTGCCGTACAGCGCGATGCCATGCCGGATCTCCTCCTCCAAGGATGCCATCCTCCCCACAAGCCGTTCATCCCGGAATACCCATCTTGCGATTTCTCCCATCTGTTTCAACGTTACGGCGGCAAACATGTTGGCCGGAATATTGTAGTGAAAATCGCACGCATCGTCGCTTGCGCGAAAACCCGACCAGATCATTCCGGTATAATTGACCGGCATGCCGAGCCCTTCATTGCGCAGTGTATCATGCGCAGGACAATTGCGCCGCATGAAACGATAGGGCGACCGTTCCGCATGCCGCTGCTCGGTTTGCCACAGCTTTACCGTCATTTCCATCACCCGTTTGAAGCGTTCGTCGAAGATGTCCGTCAATTCCGTTTCCCGCCAATACGCATATGCGAGCCGCATCGAAAAACAGAGGGAATCCAGCTCAAACTTCCGCTCCCATACCCATGGGGACATTTCAGTCTCATCGTTGGCATCCCAGTGCCAGCCGTTTGCCGTTTCGTTGAACGCGTTGGCATACGGATCGATCTCGGCATAAAACATATGCCGTTTGACCAAGCCGCCAATGATGCGCTGCAGCTGGGCATCCTTTTTGGCAAACGGGACGTAGTGCATCACCTGCTCCACCGAGTCGCGCAGCCACATCGCGGGAATGTCCCCCGTAATGACAAACGTTGTGCCGTCGTCCAGCAGCTTCGTCGTCGTTTCCAGCGTGTTCGGAAAACAGTTGCGGAATTGCTGGAGCAATCGCGGCCTGTCCCGCAACCGCTCTTCCGCTTGAGTCAAAACATCTTGTACGGCATGCGGCAGCTCCAGCCGCGGCATGGCAATCTGCGGTAATCTGAACTGTTCCATCGATATCGTCTCCCTTGGGATGAATTAGGTTGGATTTTTAGGTGGAGCGGATGTATATTGTTATTTTTGTTATGTTAAATTATAATAACGTTATTATATTTGTAATGTACTATGTATGTACACGTCCGTCAATTGTTCATGCCGTTCACATCACTTTCTTCGATGAAGGAGCCTTGCCATGTCACGAAAAATTTCCATCCAAACGCTGGCCGACCAGCTCGGACTGTCCAAATATGCGGTATCCCGTGCCCTCGGCGGCAAATCGGGAGTCAGCGAAGAAACGCGCGCACGGGTGCTCGAATTAGCCCGAACGCTCGGATATCGCCAACACACGCCAGGCATTACGTCCACGCCGATAGCCAATGCAGGAGCAGACCCTCACAGGCCACCGAGCCCGCTGTTTGCCCTGATCTGCATGAACCAATCCAATCTCAGCGAGCCGCATTATTGGCAGCGCGTGCTGTCCGGCATGATATCTGCCTGCGATGAACGGGGATGGCATCATGCTATCGTTTCGCCTTCACTGTCTGCCGATGATGACCGCCTATCGCCGGAGCAAGCCCTCGCTCCGCACCTCGACTGGACGCATTGCGCAGGGATCGTTGTCATGGGTGCATTCCCGCATACCGTGATGAAGCGGCTGTCGAAAACGGGACGCCCCCTCATTCTGGTGGATCACCATGATCCGCTCCTGAACTGCGACACCGTCAGCCATGACAACCTGGAGGCGGGCATGACCGCCGCACAATACCTGCTGTCCGTCCGCTGCCGACGAATCGGGCTGATCACCGACGACGGCCGGGCCACCAGCTTTGCCCAGCGCAGAATAGGCATGGAGCTGATGGTCAAGCAGGCGCAAGCACAAGATGGCGTGACCGCAGCGCTGCGCGAATGGAGCATTCCTTATGAGCACGGCGATTGGCTTGAACAGTTGGCCCGCGAGTTTCGCCGGCTGCCTGAAGCAGAGCGTCCGGACGCCTGGGTTGGCGTCAATGACGACATTGCGATGCGATGGATGCGCAAGCTGCAGGACATGGGCTTCTCCGTGCCGGGCGATTGCCGTGTGCTCGGCATCGACAACGTACACGCGGCCGCCTCTGCGATTCCCCCCCTGACAACGGTTCACCTGTGCAAGGAAGAGCTGGGGCAGCGTGCAATCGAATCGCTGCAGCGCCGCATGGAGCGGCCCGGTTCGCCGAGGGAAACGATTATGCTGTCCACCAACCTGATCCCAAGGGACTCCGCGTAGCTTCTAGCATGCGGGCTCGGCTCGGGGGTATGGGTACTTGCCGTATGCTGAACCTTCAACAACAAAAAAGAGCGAAATTCTCCCGGACAACAGTGCCGGAAGCTTTCGCTCCTTTGTCTCTACATCTCCATTTTGACTCTTACGAACCTCACACATCTTATTCGGGCCATTTTGGAAAATTGAATTTCTTACGAACGTCAGACACCTTATTGTGGCCATTTGAGCGCCAGGAACTTCATTTTCACGCCAATAGCGTGTCTGTGATTCGCAAGAAATTTCTTTCCCTGAAAATTCGTTTAATAACGTGCGTCAGGTTCTTTAAAGCCTGATCCGTTTCACGCGCAAAGCTTCTCAGACACTGCCCTAACGCATTCGGAGCCTCGTTATCTACCAATCTACACAATTCAATCCCCGGCAGACATCGTCATGATCCGATCTCATTGATTCAACCAAGGCAGATGCTCCGATGAAGGAAGCTCCACCTCCCAATCGACGTCTTGATAATCATGAGTCTCCAAGGTGCGCTTCAAGGTCAGTTTGGTGCCTTTGTTTTGAGAAAATCCCCGAATAACGTACTTCAGATTCGCCGAAACAAATTTTCCACCATATTCAGAAGCAGTAGAGGTTCCGGCGATTTCCACTGTGTATTGCTCGCCATGCTCGTCTACTGCGACCCAGTGATCGGCTTGTGCTTCTTTCTGCCAGAACGAGCCTGAACCTTCAAGAATTAGATCCCCCCTATCATCTAATACACTTATCGGCTGGTTACCAGATACCCGGACGTGACCATACCCATAGTCGCTCAGCACCAGCTCATCCCCAGACTGTTCAAATTTCACCGGCTGCTCGCGGATCCGGTCCAAATCAATCTCTATTGATTTCTCATCTTTGACAGGCAAGGTGTACCCGTCCAGTACGAAACGAATCGGTCCCGCGCCTAATGTGACGAATTCGGGGTCCCACATTTCCGACAGCTTCAGCACGCCGCCATTCCCGCTCAGTCCGGTCGTATCGCGAAGGCTGTATTTTGCCTTACGAGCACCACTTCGGCTGCCGTTGAATATTCGATATTCCTGGGTAGCCGGGATCTCCAGATGGTACAGAATCTCCACTTGGTTTTCCCAACCCTCTCCCACCTTGGCAAGAAGCTTATCGTTCAGGCTTATATCCAGATCAAGACGTGTTCCGGTTGGCGTTTGCAGCAACTGCTTCATTTGCAAACGAAGCCCTTCCGGCGTCACATAGCTTTCGTTCATTGCCTTCTGCACGGCATATGTTTTGGCTTGGGCCAGATCGATTCCAAATTGAAAGCTCCAATCGACATAGGCCGTTTCATCGGTATACGTTCGGCTCTTCGCATCATATACATTGCCTACATTAAGGTGATTCAGTTCCCCTCGTACCACAATCCGATCCGGAACGTCATCATGCAGCTGAAAAACAAACTGGCTGTACTTCAAGCTTTGTATATTTACCTCTACTTCGGAGACTACGGATTCTCCCTTCTCATCCGTGATATGGATCCTGCTGGGGTCAGGTGTAATATCAATGGGCCCGCTTCCATCCGGTGCAGACCCCTGAAGTGTCAGCACAATCCGTGAACGATCCACCAGCACTTCTTCGATTTGCAGCGTATAACCCTGATCCTCAATCCGGATATTCGGATTAACGACCAGTCCGAGCGGTTGCAGGCGCTTATAATCATTGACCATATTATTGATCCTGAATTCATCCGGTACCGGAATATCCGGGAGTGGCGGATTTACCGCATGAATCGTACTTCTCGCAGCTGGCTGCTGCTGCACCCACTCCCAAGCAAACCATGCTCCGCCAACCAGCAGCAGCAGCGCCGCTGCGGAAACGGCTGCACGTTTCATCCTTTTCCCGGGAAGCTTGATCTGCGCTCCAACCGGATTCCCTTGCTCCTTTTTATCGATGAAGACCCCATCCAGCTTCTCCATGACGCGCAGCGTAAAATCCGACTCGGGCTGTTCATGAAACAAAACGCGCTCCCATTGCCGGTCCTCTTCACTTGGAATAGGCTTCATATATCGATAAACCTCCCTTGCGGTCCATTTGTTTTCTTAGAGCTTTTTTGCCACGATAAAGCGCATTGCGCACCTGGAGCTGATTCATGCCCATAATGCGAGCAATCTCCTCATAACTCAGCTCATTTGTGTACTTCAGCATTAACACGAGGCGATACGCTTCCGGCAATCGATCCAGCTGCTGCACGATCTCGCGTTTCATCTCCTGCTGCAGCACCGTTTTTTCGGGCGTTCCCTCCTCGGCAGCCTCCACCAGTTCCAGGGTATCTGCGACCATAACGGGTTTCTGCTGCCGCATGAAATCGCGCATCCGATTCACCGCAATCGTGTAGATCCAGGCCGAAAAGCTCGAGCCTTCCCGCCGGGTCGCCAAATACCGGTAAACACGGATAAACACATCCTGCGCCAAATCCTGCGCATCTTGATGGCTCGCGCCCATTCCGCGCAAAAGGCCAAACACTTTATTTTTGTACCGGTCCACAATTATGGCAAACAGCTGCTTCTCCCCCGCCACAATGCGCCGAACCAGCTCATCCTCCGGGATTTCAGGCATATGCTGTGTCATTGTATCCCCCTTCTCTACAGCGTCCATGCATGGTTCTGTACTCTATAGACGTCCTCTCCCCCTGAAACTTCTCACTTTGGCAAAAAAAAGAATTCACCCTTTCCCGCAAAAGTGCGTTTGGGGTGAATTCGAAAGACTGATGCCGCTTGCTATTCGCTTCCTATTTCCCGGCCACAAACTCGCTAAGCTGTGCATAAATGGCCACGATTTCATCCATGGACATGCGTACCAGCCCGCTGGAGGAAGGAGCAACAAATTCATGGATTTCCGGGACGACCGGGTCGTCCTGAAATCCCCAATCCGTTTTTCCGCGTTTGCTGTACTGGGCGTATACGCCTTTGCCGACGAAGCAGGCCACTTGCGGCCGGTATTCCTCCAGCTTTTGTTTCAAAATGAGGCGTCCCTCCGCATACTCCTCGCGCGTAATATCCTCTACGCCTCTCGTGGGGCGGGCCACGATATTTGTGAATCCATACCCCAGCTTGAGCAGATCTCCGTCCTCTTCCGGTGCATACAGACGCGGAGTCAAGCCCGAGCGTTCGAGAATGCGCCAGAAACGATTTCCTTTATAAGCGTAATGATGGCCCGTTTCGCCAGACGTCAGGCTTGGATTAAAACCGATGAACAGAATGGACAAGCCATAATCGAGATGGTCCGGAATAGCCATAAATTACCCTCCGTTTCATTTTTCAAATTGCGTCCTCGGATATATGCATGAAGTGATATAATGAGTAAAGTGTTTTTCGAAACCGGATTGAATCCCCATGAAAAAGGAAGCTGAACTCGATGATTTTTGACATCATACTGGAAGTTGTCCTGCCCGTCTTTCTCCTGATCGGAGTCGGGTCCTGGATGCAAAAGATCTTTAAGCTCGATTTATACACCCTCGCCAAAATCAACTTTTACTGCATCACTCCCGCCGCCGTATTCATGAGCATGTACCATTCCGACATGTCGGGCGAGCTGCTCGGGACGGTTACGCTGTTTTACGCCATTTACGTCATCGTTCTATATGTTCTCGGGTCAGCAGTCTCCCGGGCGCTCAAACTGAATAAAGGCATGAAAGCCGCCTTCAACAACAGCATCATGCTGGACAATGCAGGCAATTACGGGCTGCCGATCAATGCACTCGTGTTCCGCGGCGATCCGCTGGCCTCTTCCATACAGGCTCTCGTCATGTCGCTGCAATCGCTGCTCACCTTTACGTTCGGCGTTCTGTCGATCCAAGGGGCCAAGCTCAAAGGCAATTACCGCGCGGTCATCATCGGCTTTCTGAAAATGCCCGTGCCTTATGCGCTGCTGCTCGGCCTTCTATTCCAGATGTGGCATGTTCCGCTGCCGACCTTCCTGTCCATGCCGCTCACGTACGCGCAGCAAAGCATGGTCGCCGTCGCGCTGCTGACGCTGGGTGCCCAGATCGTCAAATATCCGATCAGGCTGTATCGCCTTGATGTGTATATTAGCACATTTTTGCGCCTCTTGATCGGTCCGGCCATCGGCATCTCCATCGTGCTGCTTCTGGGTATGCAAGGCGTCGCCGCCCAGGCGCTGATCATCGCTTCCGGCATGCCGACCGGCGTCAACGCCTCCATTTTGGCGGAGGAATATGACAACGAACCGGATTTCGCGGCTCAGACCGTGCTGATCTCCACCTTGCTGAACATCATCACGATTACTGCGCTGATCTCGTTTGCAAGAACGTTCTGAGCATATGGATTCGACTACGATCCTCCTTTCATAGATCTAAACCAAAAACGTTCAACCCAAAAACCTGTCCGGTATTTAAAAGCCGGACAGGTTTTTGGGTTGAGTATTGCAAGTATGCATCCAGATCGCTGGATCTTCGATTAGCGAGCTTCTTCTTGATAGGCTGCCGCTTCTATTTTATAGTTGCCGGCCTTGTTAAACACCACTTTGAATGTAGTATCCATGGACGGGCTGGTCACTGTGGCTAATTTGTTGGAGCTGGCGTAGAACACTCCGTTTTGTGTAAAACCATTCAATTTTACTGCCTCATTATTGATCATTTGATACACAGTCACATCGTCATTCGTTTCCACATAGGTATTATCTTCTGTTCTGGTGATGTTGAACTCGTAACGAATATTGTCATAATTTTGGCTCACGGTGGCACGCAGCGTCAGTTCTTTCTCTTCTCCTGCGTTTACCTCTTGAGTCGGGAGTACATTGACTTCAGCGCCGCTCGAGTTGATCCAGCTCAGCATGTATGTAGGTTCTTCCGGAGCATTTACCTTGAACGTAGCGGTGATCTCGTTGGAAAGAGTGATGTATGGCGCTGCTCCCGCATAGGCGGGGGCAACCATGGTAAACAGGGCGGAAGACAACAACAACGCTTTTATGAATGCAGGGGTTTTCATTGGATTTGATCTCCTTTTTCATGATTTGACGGTGAATTCGATGTTCACACGGTATATGATTTGAATCGGTTTTTACCTTTAAGAAGGAACTTTTATGGCTACAACTTTGATCACATACTCGCCAGCAGTGTTGAATTTCAGATTATACTTGAAATCTTGGCCTGGCGTAGAAATCGAAGGGTAAAAATCAGAGAAAATCACCAGATCTCCGATTCCATTCACATTTCCTGTTTCAGCATTTCCAAGGGAATCTTCAACGTACTCGGCCAGTTCCACGTCACCATTCTGCATGGTTGTACCGTCGGTACGAGTTATGGTGAACTTCAATTCAACGTTTGTATAAACTTGAGAGGTGATCGCGCGAACGGTTACATTCCTGCTGTCCCCGCTATTAACAGTTTGAGGCGAAAGTGTGTCCAACAATTCATCATCGCCGACCCATTTCAGCACAAAGCTAGGTGTCACGGGTTTGACCGTGAATGTGGCCGAAACCGTATTGGACACCTTTTGGGATGAAGCAGCATACGTAGGGGCAGCCATCATCAATAATGCCGAGGAAAGCAACAAAACCTTTACAAATCTGGTCGTTTTCATTGAATTAACACTCCTTTAGTATTCATGATGTTCATGCTTAACGGCAGTAATCTTCACGCTGTAGGTGCCCGGTTCGCCAAATTCCACTTGAAGGGACAACGTTTCTTTGGAAGTCGTCGGAGAATCGTCTGTTTTGGTAAGCAGCCAGCCGTTCCCCAGCTTCTCGTACTCATACCCTTCCGCACGAATAAACTTCGCTTGACTGGAAGGTTCGCCGTTCTCATCCGTCCATTGGAACAGGTAGCTTATATGCTCAACGTTGTTGGCCACTTCAAGGAGAGGCTCCGATGTGAAAGTGATGGTCTTGGCTTCGCCTGGCGTTGTCACAACGATGTTGGAGTTCTCGTTCCCGATCGTCAGCTTCAACGGCAGCCTGACATCCAGCTTCAGCTGAGCCTTCTCCGCTACCCCTTCCACCTTGCCCGAAAATACGTATACTCCCGGCACTTTGATGTGAACCGCACCATCCGTAATTTGCACGCCTTCAGGCGCGGTCCAGGCCACTGTCCGGTTTACCGTCGTGTTGCCGTCCAAACGCACGGACACTTGAGCAGGAAGCACGTACGCTTTGTCGACCTCTTGTATTTTGTTAATCGTTGGGATTACCGGGGCCGAGGAATTGCTATCGCTCCCGGAACTGCTGCTTCCAGAACTGCTACTGGTGCCCGATCCGCCGGAAGCAGCGGTTTGCGTTTCCCGGGGTTGTCCATTAATGAGCTGAATTTTGCCCTGGTTAATGCCATAATCCTTGACCAGGTTCGGCACAAGCCGTTTGTCCGGAACGATAATGTCGTTAATCTCGCCGGTTTCTTTCAACACGATCGAAGATCCGTCAACGGCAGTCTGGCTCACCGTCAAAGATTGAATTGAAGAATTTCCTGTCAAGCTCAGCTGGGAAGCCGTGGCAAGCTCCAGTTGATTCGACGTCACGTCGTGCAGCTCCAATGACGTTTTAGGTGCTCCGCCGGCGACGATTTTGCCGGCAACGGTCAAATGCTGGAGCTTGATGTGGTCTCCCAAAATCGTGATATTGCCGGAAACGCGGAGACCGCCGCCATCGAGGGTCAAATTGCTTTTGGAGGCAGGCACGGTCAAATCCACGATCTCCTGAATCTTGAAACCGGAGGTCAGCTTTACCTTTAATGTCGAACCGGAAAGCAGCTCTTTGTTGCCTGCGGTAAAGAGTGCCTTCATGTCATCCGTCACCGGATATTGGAAGGCACCGATGCGAACGATGCTTTCGTTTACGAACGTCAGCTCCAATTCACGGTTTTGCGGTTCCTGAAGGGCATCCATCAAACGAGTCAAAAAGACCGCGATTTCTTGCCGTTCCGTCGGTTTGTTCAAATCCAGCTTGCGACCGTCCCCTTGCAGCAAACCAAGCTCCAGAGACGTTTCAATGCTTTGTTTACGCTCGGGAGAGCTTACTTCACCTTCAGGCAGCGCAGTCGTTCCTCCCCCCTTCGCTCCGGTTGCTTGCACAAAAATCGACAGCAGCTCTTCCCGGGTAACGACGTCCGTAGGACGAAAAGGCTCATCGGGACGCCCCATCAGTCCCTGGTTCAGCACACGCTGAATGCTGTCGGCAGACCAACTGGACGGACGAACGTCTGAAGGCAATGTTACCGACGATGCACTCGTTGGAAGCTGCAGCGCGCGCACAAGCAGTTCGGCCACTTCCTGGCGGGTGATGGGTTTGCGCGGTTTGTACGTTCCGTCATCGTATCCGTGGGTAATGCCCTTTTCATTCAAATAGGCAATCGAATCCAATGACCAATTGGATGCCTGATGAATGTCGGAAAAGAGCAGATCCGACGCTTGCGCGGAAGCAAAAGGCACCTGAAGCTGACTGAGCAGGGTTACGCTCAGCGTCGTACGCAGAAGCCACTTGTTCACAAATATTGTCTCCCTTCGACAACAGATCGGAGGTTCATGAAGGTCATTCCTACTATTCAGCAGGATGACAGATCATGAAAACACTACCTTAGTCCTGAATTTTATTAGTTCAATAACCCCACTTTAACAAACCCGTTCTAAACAAATTCCAAACATGCGTAAAAACGCAAAAAAGTTCACATGTAACCCTCGAAGGATCCATGTGAACTTCTCATGATCGTGTACAAAAAACATGGCAGCTGCAAGGAAGTGATCGCCCTGCCGCAAAGAATCAGGACTCAAACGTCGTTCGATCGGGAAAATTCCCGCCTTCCCTAAACAAATACCGAACCAGCCGCTGCGCTGCCCGATTGAAATAAAAGCTTGAATTGACGCCCTCGACCCGGACCGGCTCCAATTCCTTGACGCTTTCTTTGATCTTATTCATTTCGATAAGTCCCATCTTGCGCTCATCCGGCCCGAATCGATAAATAACCTTCTCATCGTCCTCCGCCTGTTTGACCAGCAGAATCATGGATGCCATGCAGGTTACCCCCTATCGTTACTAACTGAGATTTCAATAAAAACATGCTCATTATCATTATCTCCCAGATCAGGGGGTAATCATATAGGGCTTTGGTTCGTTTGGGTATCCGGAATATCCCGGTCTCGCCTTTCCACAACCGGACCAACGTCCCTATGATTGGATGGCGATCCGTCCTCTGGAACGGTTTCCTTATAAACAATCGCTCAACATGAATCCATTCATCCTGCCGTCCGCCTTAAGAAATCAACCACGAATAACGGCTGCGATGAGTGTACACCTCCTCGGCATGAACAATCGCGGGAATGACATCCCCCCCTTTGTACAAAATCCGGTCCGCAAGCCTCTCTACGGGAACATGGTACGAAATTCGCAGCGCTCGGATCAGCATCGGTTCCAATAGCGCAACAAAGCAATTCAACCGGTGAAATTCCGCAAACTGTACGGCGGCCGACAACAGTTCGGCAACATAAGGCCCGCGGTGCGAGGATAACACGGCCAGCTTGTCAATTTCGGCAACCGCCCCGGAACCATTGGCGATCAGCGGATGATCTTGGAAATCACATATTTCATTGATATAACTTTCTCGGGAAAAGGGCTTGATTTCCGCCGTCCCGACGTAGCGTCCCTCCTCCGTGATGACAACATATCTTTCCAGAAATTGTTTCGAGTATTCCAGTTCATACCCTTTCTCGGCCCAAACCGTAGTCCAGATCCCATTAAACATGACCAGTTCCAACTCGTTTTCCACCACTTTGAACATCGTTTTCCCTTCCTCTCTCGCGCCAAATCAACGAATATAACCAGGTTTATCCGACGATGAAGACCTTTGAACAACGGGAATCAATCTCAAAAAAACAGTGATTATCAAACAGCATTCCGGAAAATCATCACATGAAGAAAAAGGCAAGCTTGCAAGGCCCCTTTCCCATAAATTTGCCTGCATCCGCTACAATCGCGGATCGATCCGCTCGGATTCGAGCGCCAGCGCTGCCAATATACACTCGTGAATGCGTTCTACAGGCTCACGGCGAACAAAGCGGTCGATCGCTTCCATGCCCAGCGCGCTTTCCATCAGCGCATGACGCTCCTTTCTGGACGTTCTTCGTTTGCGAAGACGTTCCAGATTGTCGGGGGCCAGATAATCCATGCCATAGATGATGTGCAGGTAGGAACGCCCCCTTACTTTGATCGCAGGCTGGATCATGTTGTCGCCGTTCCAAGCACGGAACCTGTCCGGTTTGACCACGATTCCCTCATGCCCCTCTGCCGTCATTTCCTCCCACCAGCGGACAGCTTCCTCTTCCTCGGCTTCGTTCGTAATGACGCGATACTCCGTCTCTCCGATCAGCGAAGACATTCCGGCCAGTTCGCGTCCCTGCTCCATATGCCACTCGTGCGACTTCTCCCAGAACGTTCCGGTGCTATGCGCTAACACATGAAATGGAGCTATCGCGATATCGTTTAGATCCTTCACGTCCCAACAGTATTTCTGGAACACGTCACGGAACAGCCCCGCATTTTCGCGTTTTCTCTCCGTTTCCCGGAGCCAGTCTTCCACATGCCGTCCGGCAGCCAGCGCTTTGCCCAACTGATCCAGCAATACGTCCCGATCCATCATCGCCGCCTCGGCCACGTGGGCATATTGGGACGAAATTAACTCACGCGCTTTCAGGTTCCATGGCACGATTTCGGCGTCCAACAGCACAAACTCGGTGGAGTGCCGTTCAAAGTAACCGTTCGCCCGAAGATCCGCATGCAATCGGGACAGCACCTCGCGTTCCGTCTCCGGGTCGAAGAAGGATCTGCCTGACCGCGTCACGATATTGCCCAGCATCGGCCTTCCCACCCATTGCAGCCCTGCCGCTTCATCCCGGAATAGAAGGAGCACTGCCCGGCTGCCCATATGTTTTTTCTCGGCTACCATGCGGGTCACTCCCTGTGCCCGGTAATACTGAAATGCGTCGCGTGGATGCTCCAGATACCCATCGACGGAGCAGGTTCCGGGCGGCGGGCTCATCGTAGGCGGCACATACACCAATTCTTCGAGCGGTACGGTAAAATGCGAGAACGTATCGATCGCGGCTCTCGCCTGCTCCCCGTTAATAGAGACATTCATCCGCGAGCCCGTCTGAACCGCGAAGCCTTCCGTGAACTTGCGCAGATTCGGCGCGGCGAACCGCCGCCGTTCCCAGCGCCGCAGCGGGCTGTCCGGGTCCCCCGCGTAATCCTGCCGCGCGGGAACGCTGACGGCTTGCCGCTCAGGCATCCTCCATGCGGTCAGCATGCCGCCGAATACCACGCCCTGATCGATGTTCACCGTGTCGTTCACGATGGTGGGGTAAGGCCTCGGATCATGGCCCCACACGATGCACTCGCCGGATTTGTGGTCCACGTACCAATCCTTGCGCATCGGCCGACCCGCAGCGTCCGTACCCTCCACGTCGCCGTACCGGCAGTAATCCTGGATGCGCGCCGACTGTTTGCCGATAAAGTGATCCCGAATGCCTGCGTGGGCAACAACCACTTGCCTGATGCCGTTTCGAGTGAATACGAGATGCGAGGGAGCCTCCTGCAAAAAATGCTTCAATGCGTCTTTGAATTGGCGAGCCACTTCTTCGCCGCGCTCTTCTTCAAACCGGCGCAATTCCTGCTCGACCAATTCGTCGCCATGGCCAAGCGTGACGTTGCGCCCATCCAGATAACGCGCGATCTTCCAGCCATGGTTGCTGTCCACCATGTAAGCAAGTCCTGCGGCACAATGTTGGTGCCAGAACATCAGGCTGGCAAGAGACTTCGGTCCACGACTCGTAACATCGCCTACCGAGACCAGCTTGCGGCCTTCCGGATGGCGAAACAGCCCATCCCCGTCGCGATTTACATAACCGAGCTTTTCGATCAGCTCCATCATTTCGTCGTAACAGCCGTGGATGTCGCCAATGATATCGATTCCTGTGCCGATGTCGACCATCAACGGGTTCTCTCCCCGGACAAACGCAATATCGTCCGGCTGCTTCAAGACATACACCGCATCAAAGCCGTCTTCGCGAACTCCGCGCTGCGTGCGTTTGAATTGCTGCACCTGCTGCTTGATCCGTTGGCGTCCGCGCGGATGTTCCCTTCCGGCATCACGCGCCAGCAATTCCTGTTCCGGAATGTCCAGCACAACGGCAATAACCGGCACATGCGCCTTGCGGGCAATATCCACCAAGCGTTGACGGTCCTCCGGATACAGATGCGTGGCATCGATCCACGTCAGCTTGTTCAAACGGCAGCGCATGCCGACATGCGACTCCAGTGCTTCAAACGCCTTCGCCGATACCTGCTGATATTCCGCGTAAATGACGTCGGCTTCACTGCGCGGACGGTTCCGCCAATCCACGTATTCGTCGTCTCCGATCAGCATGCGGAACTGGTCGGAAGATACCGCCTCGGTAGACAGAAGGGCACCTTCGGCAACGAGCCGCCGCAGCAGCGTCGTCTTGCCGCTGCCCGATGGCCCGACCAGCACGACGATGCCCGCATGCGGCATGCGAACCACGCGGTGATGTGCCCTATCCACTGATTTTGCGTCAGCTTGATCCTTGTTTGTATCTTTGTCTGTCCCTCTTTCCTTCTTCAGGACATGTGTGTTCCGATCCTCTTTCATGCGTTCCGCTCCTTTCCTTGCGTGAAGATCACCAACTGTGTCGGTTCCCCGAAACCGGCTGCTTCTTCCCCGATTCCCCGGATGTCGTAGGTGTATCCGCTATGCCGTGTCCATGCCTTGCAGCGTTCGGCCAGCTCAGCCCGGCTCCACTCGAATCGGTGATCGTGATGCCGCATGCTCCCCTGCTCCATTTCGTAGACAGCATTATACTCTCGATTCGGCGTTGTTACGATAAGCGCTTTAGGCCGATAATCATGCAAGAGCATCTCCATGATGCCGCTAAGGCGATACTCCTCGACATGCTCGATGACTTCGCACAATATCATGACGTCCTGGTCTTGCAGTTGTTCGTCAAAATAAAACAGGGATCCAATCACGGCCTCCGGCAAAGCGACGACATCCCTGCGCTCCTCCAGCTTCGCGAAGCGTTCCATGGCTCGCAGGCGGGACTGTCCGGAAGGTTCCACGGCCAGAATGGATTCCACGCCGGCCATATAGGCCAGCCGCGCAGACAGCTTGCCTTCCCCGGCACCCATGTCCACGATGCGCTTGCGTGCCGGAAGCTCGGCCACCATATCGACAATCGTCCGGTAGCGCAGCTCGTTCAAGCGAACAGGCCGCTCTTGGGGTGATTCCATGTCCGGGCTTTCCATGTCTGGGCCTTCCTCCTCCTGCTCTACTGCACGCACTGCCGAAATTGGCCCGGCAACTCGTTCATACTGCCGGATCAGATCGGAGAACCTCAACGCGCGGCGCACGATCAGTTCCTTCAACGGATGTTCGTCCAACCACCCGCTGCCGTATCGTCTCAGCTTATCGATTTCGTCCTCTCCGATGAAATAGTGCTTGTAATCGTCCAACACCGGAATCAGTACGAACAACTGGCGCAGGGCATTCTGTACCGTCGCTTTCCCGCGCAGGGAAATGCGGCGCACCGTGCTTCTTTTTTTCAACTCGAACGCATAGGATAACTCGCCGCGCTCCACGGACACCTCATACCCGACATGGGAAAACAAGGCTTCCACCACGTTATCCGGCAGATCCGAGGCAACCGGGCCAAAGGTCAGCTCCAGGTCAAACGGATGCTCCACCCACTGCAGATAAGGCTCCTTCGGTTTGCCGTTTAATGCAGTTCCGAGTGCAGAGCGAATGTAGGAGCAAAACAAGCTGCTCGTCACAAACTCCCGGTCATTGATATATTGCGTGATATCGTAGCCTTCCGGCGTGCCTTTAACCAAATCCACCGGGTCCGGCTCGGCATGAATCAACACTTCTGTATCGTTTTCTTCGTCCCTGGTATACACCATTCTGACGCGAACGCCTTTGTCCGTCCGATCATAGACGTTCTGCGGATGTTTGGCGAGCAAATGCGAAACGGCACCCGCGCCGTCTCCGCTAGCCCTGATCATGAGATGCATTCAAATTGGCCTCCTTGCCATAAATTGATGTACCACTCGAATTTACTCCGATGCTGCCCATACCTCATCCAGCGCGGCACGGAAGATACGATCCAGCTCGGCAACATCGACGACCGTTTCATGGGCCATGGCAGCTGCACGCTGTTCATACCACGCAATCCGTTCCTTCAGAAAAGCGTGAATGGCCGGCAGCTGGGGCTCCAGATCAAGCTCGTCGCCGGATTTCTTTCGCCGCAACAACTCTGTAATTTCGGAGTATAAAAGCGTGTCTGCCGGAATTAACTCTTCTACGAGCTGCCCAAATTCCATCGGCGGCATCGTATTGTGGCGTTCGATCCAACCGCAGGCCAGCAATGGCCGCAGCACGTAAAAATACTTTTTGATCTTGACGCGTTCGCCCTGCAAGTAATCGCGAAAATTCCCTTTGGCCATGTTCAGGTAATGGTACATGCATGACTTTGGCGAAAAGGTAAGCGGCGACAACCCACGAATACGTTCGGCTGCGCTATACCGTTCATCGTATTGGATCGGGGATTGCAGCCATTCCAGCAGCGGCGGGTTTGACTTGCGGAACAGTTTCAACGCTTTGCGCAAATCCCAGCCATTGATGTCGAGCTGATCGCTGATCGGAACTTCGATCACATCCCTCTGTTCTTCGATAGAGAGATACCATTCCAAAGGCCTGACGTATAAGAAACGCACATCGTAGTCGCTGTCCTGCGAGGGAAAACCCCATGCACGGCTGCCTGATTCGCAGGCATAGATGATTTTCACCTGCTCGTCCCGTTCGATTCGCTCCAGTTCCTGCCGTATCGTGTGTTTCATCTCTTCTTGAATGTTCATGTTCATCTTGTTCAACTCCTTCCGCACCATGGTTCGTGCTTCAATGGTTCGTGCTTCAATGGTTCATCGTTCACTGGCTCTTCCTCTTCATTATGCCTCGCGTGCGCGTGAGGGAACATGGCGAAAGTATGGCGAGATGTCCGTTAAATGCATCTATATAAACTGTAAAAACATACACACGTTAACGAAGAGGCAGAACCAATCTGAAGAAGCGAAGCGTTCGCCTTTATCACCGGATTTTTCCCTTAGAAAAGGGGGATTCAAAAAAATCTGGGGATAACAGCGATCGGAAGATGGTACTGCACTCGTAGTGGCCTAGTGTGATTGATTAATGCAGTTTCAATATTTCCAATATGGGCACTCCTTCATGAAACATGCCGGGAAGCCTGTTACAATAGAGGATACACATCTGACAACAGCAGCAAACAGGCAACGTCGGGCATTCGGGTCGGCCCCACCCGACATCAGCCATTGGGGAGTGAAACGCATGGCCAAAGAAAGCTTTGACAAGGAAATCCAGTTTCTTCGCATGCTCTCGCTGACAAACGGGGCTTACAGCCGCAAGCAATACGCAGAGAGACTTGGCATATCTATACATACGTTCGACAAAACGACCCGCCGTTTAAAGGAAATCGTGCAAACCGTCGCAGAGCAGCAAAGCGCGCCTGAACAAGGAGTCGAAATAGCAGACCTCATCCGGTTCCAATACGGGGATTCCGCAGAGCCTCTGTTGCTGTTTCTGTACCGGGCCAAATCGATGAAAGAAACCGAGGTACAGCGCTTATCCGTTATTTTGCATGCCCTTCAGGATGAACCGCTTACTGCCATGGAGCTGCTGGATACTTGCTGCGAGGGAATGCCTGAAGACATGGCGCTGCCCGACGAAAAAACGATCCGTTCCGACCTGAAATACCTGGAAGAAGTCGGGGTCATTCGCAAGCAGCCCGGCGGCAGGCCATATCGCTACAAGCTGGAACAGGACGCGCTGACGGAACTGACGGCAGAGGAACAACTGGAGCTGTACGATTTTGTGGATATTATGGCGAATACTCAGGTTCCGTCGGTACAGGGCTACCTGCTGCGCGACAGTCTCAAAAAGGCCATTGCCGCGAGTTATCCGCAAGAAGAAGCGATGGACCCGTTCATTTACAAGTATCATTATTACTCGCGCATTCTCGACGAAGCCCATTTGTATCCTCTCCTTGCTGCCATCCGGGAGCGCAAAAGGGTACAGTTCATATACTACTCGCCCAAAAAACCGTCCAGTTACAGCTCGCAGAATACAAATCCGTTGTTCGAGCGCGAATCGGGCGGGCGGCTCAATCGCATCATCCCGCTGGAGATTGTATACGACCACCAGTACGGACGATGGTATGTCATCGGCTATCAGGGAAGACGCAGATTCGTCAAATTCCGGATGGAAGGCATTACCCAACTGGAGGAACAGGATGACATCGAGGAAAAATACATGAGTCGGCTGAAGCAGGAATGGGCAGAACTTAGCCGCTATAGCTGGCTTGTGGACACGGGCCAACCGGTGACGGTAAAGGTACGTTTCTTCCATCCTTTGCACAACGAACGCAATTTCATACTGGATCGCGTTCGGCTGCAAGGACAATGGGGAACGATCACGCCGGAAACGGACGAATCTTTCCTCTACGAAATCCAGGTCAACGGCACAACGGAAATCAAGCCATGGCTGCGCAGCTTCGGTTCCAGCTGCGAAGTGTTGGAGCCGCGCAGGCTGCGGCAGGAAATGATCCAGGAATGGAAGGAGATTGCGGCGTATTATGAACCTGTTCGAGAAAATGTTCAATTACCAGATGATGACGAAGCTGAATGAAACCGGACTGTTTACCTGGACGGCGCAGGAACGCGCCTGGCTTCGCATGATGCTGGATCACCCGTCGGCGCAAGGCGCGCTGACCCCGCAGACACGCGAGAAGCTGGTGCACATGCTGGACGGGGAGCAAGACATGCAGCTTGGCGAGTATTTGACCGAAAAAGCAAAAAGCGAGGAAGCCAGCGTCCATCATCCGCTGTTGAAACCGCTGCGCGAGATGCTGCTGAAGCGGCAGGGCTTCCGGCTGACAGGCCGGGTGCGTCACGGGTGCGTCAGCCATGATCAGCTGGGATACCCGTATCGCCTCGAATATTCCATGGTCAAAAAGGAATGGTATGTCCTGTGGTACGCTCCGCGTTATCGCAAACTGATGGCTACCAAACTGCACAGCATCGTGGCCATAGAGCCCGTGGAGTTGAACCCTGAAGATATCGGCCGCTACGACAGGCAGATTGCCCTGTTGACCGACCGCCGAAAAACAAGCATCACCATTGAAGTGCTGCCTGAATACAACTCCGAATTGTCGCGTATTCTGTACGCCTTCTCCTGCTTCGAGAAACAAGTCACGTACGATGAGCCTACACAAACATATCGGATTGAGCTTAGCGTGCCTCGCGGCGAAATCGATTATGTCCTATCCAAAATGCGCTTTCTGGGCAAACGCGTACGCATCATCGAGGATGAGGTCTTACGTGGACGCATGTCCGAAACGGCAGCCAAAGTTTTGGCTCGGTATGCCGAAAGTGACATGGAGGAGATCGGCAATGAAAAGGATAGGAAATCCAGGGGCATGAACAACAGCTCCATTGAAAAAAAGGAAATCAGCGGCAGCGTTTAGCATATCCTTGGGAAGGCTCAGCCCGCTCTCCATACCGAACGGAAAACATGCCAAAAAGCCCTGCTCTATGCCAGGGCTTTTCTTCATGGCCGCTCCGTAAATACGCTATGATGCTACGTACTGCTGCTGGATGCGGCCGAGTTACGTATTTTGTTGATAGCATGTACGCCCATGACTACGGCGACCAATTCATAGCTATCGAGCTGATCGGATGTATTGCTTAGCATAAAAGCGCCCGAACTGAACCATCCACTCGTTCGCTGAAAGCGCGCAACCACGCTTCCATCCGTGCCCGCGATCTCGTAATCCTGGGAAAATGCAGGCGCACTCACTTCGTATATGCCGCGCTGCCCGGCATCGTATTCGTACTTTTTGCTGAAGAAGCTGAATCTGGCCCTCAGCACGCCGAGCGGGTACCCATCCGCGCGATCGATCTCCCATCGGTTGCTGAGCATGCGGAATTTCCCGCTGCACGCCAGGCCGGATCGGTCATAAACATCCAGCGATGAACCCCATGCGCTTTTCAGATCCAAATAACCGGCCTGTTCCTGTGCATGATTCATGATCTCCGTATAACCGGCATTGAAGAAGTTATCCCTGAAGTAAAGTTCCATGATCCCCCTCCTTATGCGACAAAATTAAAATTTCTGCCAAAAAAGACAATATATCATTTTTTACGTATAAGAGAGGGAATGGTTTCATTCACTCAGGCTTCCACCCTCCGATGGTTAAGATAAACCGTCACACCCACAAAGATGGCAGCCAACGCCACTTCAAAGACGATATGGCCCCACACCATCGAATCCCAGCCAAAATTCGTGGAGACAATGGAAATTTCGCTGCTGCTTTCCGTTACAACGAAAACATCCATCGGATTGATCCGTCCCGAGAAAATGATGTTATCCAGCCACGAAACCACGTTGGTTAACACGAAAAACGCAAGAATGCCGATCCAAGGGCCGGTTTTCCAGCGGAACGCCCCTGCAATGGAAATGGACAGGAAAATCGTAATGGCCATGAACATCGCGACCCACCAAGCAAAAAGGATAATCGCGGCCACCTTCGAAGGCCCAAATCCCATCATTTCAATAAAGTAGCCGAGGCCTGGCGTACCGTGCGCTGCTTTATAAATATAGAAATGAATGGCGGCCAAACCAAGCAAAACCAGTCCGCATATCGTGCCGAACAACAACGGTGACAGGACGTGGGACAATCCATGTACCGGTACAAGCCTTCGACTGTACGATCTCAGGTTGGACAGATAGGTGCGGATGACTTTGATGAAGATGGCTACGCCCACGCCAACATAACTGAATACCGCCAAAATCTCCTGCTGCGCTGGGAAGAAAAGCGCCATGGCAACCTGAATCGCGGCCAATACCACGAGCGAGGCAAGCAACCTGTTGAGGTTTTTTCTAAAATCGTATTTCAGCAATGTCATCATTCCGCATATACCTCCTTGAACATGTCATCCACGCTTTTCCCGTGCTGGAGACGAAGTGTCTCCACCTCTTCCTTCATTAACATTTCGCCTTCACGTATAAATACAACCTCATCGAAGATCCGTTCGATATCACTGACAAGATGCGTCGATATGATCAGACTGCTATCTTCGTCGTAGAACTTGACGATGGCATCCAGTATTTTGCCACGGGCCACCGGGTCCACGCCTGCGATCGGCTCATCGAGCAAGTAAAGATGTGCTTTTCGGGAAAGCGCCAAGGTCAGCTGCAGGCGTTCATTCATGCCTTTGGACAGATTGCGTACCCGTTCCCCGGCATCAAGCTTCATGAAAGCAAGCATTTCACGGGCCTTTGCTTCATCAAAATCCGGAAAGAAATCCCGGAAATAAGCCACGGCATCACGCACCTTCATCCAGCTTTCGGTCAAGGGCCGATCCGGCATAAACGACACCAAGGTTTTCGTTTCCAGTCCAACGGGCCTGCCGTTGATCTCAATCGTTCCGCTGCTCGGATGCAGCAGACCTGCAGCCAGCTTCATCAGCGTACTTTTGCCGCTGCCATTGCTGCCCAACAAACCGACGATCTTGCCGGGTTCAATGCGCAGCGAAACATCGCGAAGCGCCCTTTTGCTGCCATAGTTTTTGCTGACATTGCTTAGTTCAAGAATGCTGCTCATGTCCAGTTCCTCCCTTTCCCTGCTGCCCTTCGGCAACGGCGTCCGCCACAATGGCCACAATATCCCGATCTTCGATGCCAAGCTCCTGCATGCCGGTCAGGAACCGCTCCAACAGTTCGCCGGCCATCTCTTTTTTGATCGTCATGATTTTCGCCTCCTCGCTAGTCACGTATCTGCCCAGTCCGCGCCTGGTTTCCACCACTTCTTCCCGCTCAAGCTCCTGGAACGTGCGCTGCACGGTATTGGGATTAATCTGCAATTCCGCCGCAAGCTCGCGAACCGAAGGAATCTTGTCGCCGGCCTTGAGTTTTCCGGTCACGATTTGTTTTTTGATATGCTGCATAATCTGCAAATAAATCGGCAAGTTATTGTCAAATTCCATAGCCATATCGTGTCTCTCCTTTCTGTAACGGTGTGTTAGTTACATAGTACACTGGTATTCTATTACTGTAAAGCCCATTTTCTAATTTTCAATAAAAAGCAGTTCGCACCCATGAAAAAAGAGCAGATGCATACATCTGCCCTTCAATCATTTCCTGTTCCATTGATGTTCAAAAAAAGAACTAGACCATATCCAGCGGGACTTTGCGCCCCGGTGCGGGGAAAGCCTCGTTGATCCGTTCCAATTCTTCAGCCGTCAGGACGATGTCCATCGCGGCGGCATTGTCTGCCACATGGTCCGGCTGCACCGCTTTCGGAATAGCTAGCACGTCACCGTCTCGTATAACCCAGGATAGCGCAATCTGGGCCGGTCGCACCGATCGGGCCGAGGCGATATCCCGAATGACCGGGTGCTCCAACAGATCCCGGCGCAATCGTCCCCCTTGGGCAAGAGGACAGTAAGCCATAACGGGGATGCGGCGCTCCCGCTGCCACGGCAGCAAATCATGCTCGATCCCGCGCGAAGCGGCATGGTACAGCACCTGATTGGCAGCGCACTGTTCTCCGCCGTGTATGCGCCATAATTCTTCCATGTCTTCCGTATCCAGATTGGAGACGCCCCAACGCAAAATTTTGCCGGACTTCTTCAGCCGCTCCAATTCCTGCACCGTCTCTTCCAGCGGTATATGACCGCGCCAATGCAGCAAATACAAGTCGATCCGATCCGTGTTCAACCGTTTCAGGCTGTTCTCGCAGGCAGTCTGCATGTGCTTGCGACCGGCATGATGGGGATACACTTTCGAAACGATAAATGCTTCGTCCCGACGGCCCTTTATAGCCTCGCCCGTCACTTCTTCCGCTCTACCGTCGGCATACATCTCCGCCGTATCGATCAGCGTCATGCCCAGCGCCAGTCCGCTCTGCAGCGCTCTCACCTCATCATCACGTTGATGGATGCTTTCGCCCATATACCAAGTGCCTTGCCCGATGGCCGGCAATTCCGTTCCATCGGGAAGCCGCACCGTTCGTGTTTCTGCTTTGTTTCTGGTCATGTGTCTTCCTCCTTTTCCCGCCTGTTCAGAGCGATATTGGACGATTGGATTGAATGATGACCCTTTACGCTTTTCCAGCGCCATGGCGGGATTTCATCGAAATCAACCGCATTCAAGCCATATCTTCTAGGATTCGGCACCCCGTGAGCAATTCCTTTTCCGCAAACTTTACTTGATTTTAAAGTGTTGTCCAGGTCGGCGCATTGATTTATGATAAATGGAAAGGTCAGGAAAATAAAACAATGGCAGGAGGAGACACATTGAGCAAACAGCGTGGCATTACGCCGGAGGATCTATATCAGATTACATGGGTCCATGACCCAATCCCCTCTCCCGATGGCACTCGGCTTGTCTACGTTAGCCGCAGGGTCAATGAGCAGCAGGATGGCTATGTATCCCGCTTGATGCTTTTGGAACTGGATGAGCTCAAAGAGAGGCCATTCACCTCAGGTACGCGTGATCACTCGCCTGCCTGGTCGCCGGATGGAACACGGCTGGCCTTTCTGCGGGAACATGAAGGCAAAACCCAAGCGTGGCTGATTGCTGCCGATGGTGGAGAGGCGATTCGGGTCAAGCACCTTGAACAAGGTGTCAGCTCCCTGTGCTGGTCGCCCGACGGTTCCTCCTTGCTCGTGAAATCATCCGTAAAACCGGATACGGGAGCCGGAGAGGATGCGGATGAACCGGACAAACCGCTGCGGGAACTCGTAGTGGATCGAATCCGGATGAAATCCGATGCCAGCGGGTTGTGGAATGGGCAGCGAGCTCACCTCTTTGTTTTACCTGTAGACGGAGGCGAATCCCGGCAGGTCACTTCCGGCCATTTCGATGTGGCTGACTATGCATGGTCACCCGACGGGTCCAGCATCGCCTGGATCACCCAAATGCCAAAGGCGGGCGAGGACAACAACGACTTTTCAATGACTAACCATGTTTACCTTGCCCGTCCGGACGGTTCGGATGTCCAGCAACTGACGCCGGAGGGCTATCAATTCAGCCGTTTGGCCTTTGCGCCGGATTCAGGGTCCATCGCGCTGTTTGCCAGCGACCGTTCTTATGGCAATGCCACGCTCACCAAGTTATATGTCCTTCCTGCATCAGGTGGGGAACTTCGCTGTGTGAGCAAGGATTGGGATGTTCAGCTCGGTCATGCCATCGTTGGCGACATGCGATCAACACTTACCACGACCGGACCGGTATATACACGGGATGGCTCAACGATTTTGTGCCTGGCCACCGTTCATGGCAGCGTACGCGTTGCCCGATTCCCGCTGGATGGGCGTCATGGGGAATACCTGCTGCCTGCGGAAAAGGAAATTTATCAGTTCGCGGAATTGCCTGACGGATCGATCATTGCCGCTCAAGCCGATGTCCTGAATCCGGGTGATATTTATCTGTACGAACACAGCAAAGCATCGGAACAGGAGCCTGTGCAACTGACTTGCAGCAACCCGCAATTGGGGAAAGAAATCGGTGTCTGCACTCCTGAAACGTTTTGGTTCGATGCTTCGGACGGACTGCGTTTGCAGGGATGGATCATGAAACCCGGACATACGACCAAGGACGTCAAAGTGCCAACCATTTTGGAGATCCACGGGGGTCCGCACATGATGTACGGCTTCACGTTTATGCATGAATTCCAAATGCTCGCCGCGCAAGGTTATGCCGTCGTCTACCTTAACCCTCGTGGCGGTTTGGGCTATGGGCAGCAGTTCGTTAACGCATGCCGCGGGGATTACGGAGGCGGGGATTATCGCGATTTGATGGAAGCTTTGGACTACGCTTTATCCGCATACCCGTACATCGACGAATCCCGATTGGGCGTAACGGGAGGCAGTTACGGCGGCTTCATGACCAACTGGATCGTTGGGCATACGAACCGCTTCAAGGCCGCAGTTACGCAGCGCTCCATCTCCAATTGGCTCTCCTTCTACGGAGTCAGCGATATCGGATACTATTTCACGGAAGACCAGATTGGCGGCAACGCTTGGGAAGATACGGAAAAGCTGTGGAAGCACTCCCCTCTTGCTTATGTGGGACAGATCCATACGCCGCTGCTAATTTTGCACGGAGAGCAAGACCTCCGCTGCCCGATCGAACAGGCAGAGCAGTTATTCATCGCCTTGAAGCGACGCGGGCAAAAGACGCGTTTGGTCCGCTTTCCCGGCGCGAATCACGAACTGTCCCGCGGCGGCAATCCGTACCTGAGAGTGCGGCGGCTGGAACACATCGTCGGCTGGTTTAACGAGCATTTATAAAATATCGGCAATATGAACAACCACCACGGCTGATCTCCTATATTTCGGAGGATGCCTTGCGGTGGTTGTTTTTTTGGCGCCCTGTAATGCCGCACAAGCGAATAAATCCCCTCGATTTTGCAGATACAGGATATGACCCAAACCTATGGGAGACGGTTGCGCAATCGATGAATTTATCAGATAATAGTCTGTCGATTAGTGTCGCAAGAACGGATCTGAAGGGGGATTTTCCATTGAAAAAGAATACATTTGACGAACCGATTAATCGGCTTTCCTCCGGTTCGGAAAAATGGGATGCGCTGGAGGAAATATTCGGCGTCGCGGACGCGCTGCCGATGTGGGTCGCAGACATGGATTTCGCTGCGCCGCCATCTGTCGTACAGGCACTCCAACGCCGCGTGCAGCATGGGGTCTATGGTTATACTGTGCGTACCCGTGATTATCACGAGGCTGTGCGGGGCTGGATGCAGCGACGTCACGGCTGGCACATTCAGGACGAGTGGATGGTGTTTACGCCGGGAATTGTGCCGGCCTTGAGCATTGCGGTGCAGCGTTTCACCAAACCGGGAGATGCCGTCGTTATCCAAACCCCGGTATACGCGCCATTTTACCAGGTAGTGCGCGGCCAGGACCGGGAACTGATGACCAACCCGTTAAAACTGGAAAACGGCCATTATTTCATGGATCTGGAGCAACTGGAATCCTGCCTGCAAACCGGACGTGTCAAAATGCTAATTCTGTGCAGCCCGCATAACCCGGTTGGACGGGTTTGGACACGGGAGGAATTGGAAAAATTGTCCGAGCTATGCCTGCAATACAACGTGCTCATCGTTTCGGACGAAATCCATGCCGACCTTGTGCACCAACGCGGAACGCATACTCCGCTTTCGCTGGTTTCGGCCGAGATCGCTGAGCGAAGCATCATTTGCACAGCCCCAAGCAAAACGTTCAACATTCCGGGGCTCAGCACCTCCAACATCATTATTCCGAATGCCAAGCTTCGCGAAATATTCAGCCAAGGCGTGCAAACGATGGGGCTTTCGAGCATCAGCACCTTTGGCGCCGTCGCCACGGAAGCGGCATATAACGGTGCCGAAGACTGGCTGGACGACTGCCTCATGTATGTCCAAGGAAACATGGAGTTTGTGCAGCAATATGTCTCCGAACATTTGTCGCAGGTGGGGGTTCATCTCCCGGAAGCAACCTACCTGCTGTGGCTCGATTTTCGTGCCTTGGGCATTCCCCAGGAGCAGCTTGTTGACCTGTTGTTGAATGAGGCAGGACTTGCCTTTAATAGCGGCACTGCCTTCGGTTCCGAGGGGGACGGATTCATGCGGATGAACGTGGCCTGTCCGCGTTCCACGGTGGAAGAAGCGATGCGCAGGCTTCATGCACTTATACGTCGACTGGAATCCTCGAAGTAAGTGGACTCAGAATGGGAAACCCGCCATCTCCATACCGGAATATGGCGGGTTTCCCACGTTATACGAAGGCATCACGCAATACGAAGGCATCGCGCATTCATTGGCTATGTTTCTCGATAAACCGCGCTGCGGCGTGCAATGCCTGTTTGCCGCTGGCCGTGTCCAGCGCAAATTGATAGTCATGGCCCAGCTTGGCCGTTGAAGCCGAAAAAAAGAGCGTTTCGGTCTCCACTTCCAGCCGTTTCAACACTTGGGCAAGCTCGACCGACTGAACCGTCAAAGGGTCCTTATTCCCCGATGTAATAAATGCAGGCGGAAAATCCTTCGTAACCTGCAATACCGCGGACATCTCGTTCAAGCGCGGATATTCCTCGTAATCCTTCATGCCCGTATACGACCACAGGAACGTGCGCATGAACGGGAATCCGGTTTGGCCGACCGTGCTCAGATTGTACGGACCGCAGTACAGAAGCACCCCTCTTAATTGTTCCGCATCAACGGCGGGATGAATATCCATCAACCTGGCCAAGGACGGGTTCGTGATCACGGCTGCCATCTGGCTGGCGATCTGCGCACCCGCAGAATTGCCGGCCAAGAACAGTTTGGATGCATCGCCGCGAAACTCGGCTGCATGTTCCTTCACGTAAGCAAGCGCCTGATTGGCCTGCATGACAGGCGAGGGATATCTTTTTTGGGGCGCCAGTGCGTAATTCATGCTGACGACGACGTGACCCCGCTTCGCCAGTTCCGCTGCATAATGGGCAATCTGTCCTTTATCCCCCATAACCCAGCCGCCGCCATGGATCCATACAACGATGGGCAGCCGCTTCTTCGCCTCGGTTGGATAATACACGTCGAGCGTGCTATTGTCATGCTCTTGCCCATAAACGACATCTTGCAAGCGTGAAACACCCGCTCCTTTCATGAAGCGTTCATCCAATCCATGGTCAGGCGAGGCAAGGCGCATAACAGACTTCATCAACAAAACATTTACCTTCGGTGTGATGTGTCCCATAGCCCAGAGTCCCACGGCGAACAATGCCAAAACCAATGACGTAAGCCAAAGCATTTTCCTTGCAAACATAGGCCGATCCCGTGGACTCGATTTCAACTTTGACTGCAAAAGCTTCACCCCAATTCATTCCTTGAAGCGTTCCTCAACATTCAAAGTTGTTTACGCACAGGCAGCCCCTTAGGTTTCCGCGGTCACATCTGTTCTTCTTCGCTTCGCCTTCTGCAGCGTATCGTTCAAGAACTTAACTGTTGTTTTACCTTCTGGTAAACAGCCGTCACCTTCAGCTCCAGTTCATGAATCCGCTGTTGCGAGCCCGACCAATTCTCAGCGGCGGTGGCCAATGATTTGGCATCGGTTAATGTACGTGCTGCCTGCCCTGTCTTCATCGTCTGCTTCAACCTTTGCAAGGCGCTGGAATACCGTTCCTTGGAAGAGCTCGCCTGCCGTTTGGCCGTTTGAATCTGTTTTTTGACGGTGTCGGCGCTCGCAAGCCCGCTTCGCAGCTGTTTCATTTTTGCATTTTTTTGTTTGCGTGCATCGGCCAGTTTTTGTTTCTTCCCACGAATGTCCTGTCTTGCCAGCTGCACGACCGGTTTCATGCTCTCCACCTGTGTCCGGATGGCAGCGGTCCACTCCTTGTTCTTTGCCGCACGGGCTGCCTTAAGCTGTTTGTTAAGCGTTTCATACAGCTTGAACATCGGAGCGTAACGCGCTTCTGTTTGCTTCACCTCGCTTAGAAGTCCGTCCAGTTTGGCTGCATCCGTCTGTCGGATTGCCAAACGCAACCGATCTGCCTCGGCTGCATTGGCGGCATGGAGCACCTTGATTTTCTGCTCCCATGCCTGTTTCCGGGCTACCCACATTCCCGCATGCCCGTATGCTTCCTTCAATGCCGTGCTCGTCTTTGTATCCGCTTGCCCAAGCACTTTGTCCCACGCTTTCTGATAGGTCGGGCTCAGCTCAAGCCCCGAAGCCTCGGCACCGGTGGGCGGCCAAACGAACATCGTCAGGCCAAACAGCACAAACCATGCCGCGCAGACGGTAATCATGCGGCGAAAACGCGGTTTACCTGCCTCCTTGCCCTTGATTGAGCGATGATTCGATACAGCCGTACGTGCATTTCCGTTCAACGTTTCCATTAGCTCTCGTCCTCCCCGATAGAAGTATTGAAATGGGAGCATGAATTGCTCCAGCTGCAATGAATCGGCAGTATTAAACAACAAAAAACACCCGCATGACAGGTGTGTGAACAGTACCTGTGTCATACGGGTGCTTCCCCATAAGCCGTTCATTGCCGTGATTCGCCTTCATATTTGTTTGGCGGCGAATCACGATCATCTTTTTCTAATATATTCCATACCACTCTTGCAGTCAAGCCTGGTTGGAGCAGCCCATGACCGGGAGAACCCTTCCCGGAGCCTTCATGGGTTACTGCTCAGCCAAGATTTCTTTCATTTCCTTGGTCAAATCTTCCTGTTTGAGCATCATGTAGATGCTCTCGCCCCGATCGACGTTCAGCTTGATGTGGTAGACGACGTCCTGATCGGTATAAAATGCCGAACGCTGGCGCTCCAGCAAGTCGCCGATGATCTTTTTGTTATTGGTCGCGACCTGCTTGCTGCCATCGGGACTTCCATTCATAAAGTTTTCCTCTGCATACACCCATTTGAACTTGCCCGGACTGTTGATCTCCTCTTTCACAAATTGCGCGGACGAAATTTCATCGGGGGATACCTCAAGTTGTTCGTACTGCCCATGCTGCTTCAGCCATTCGATGGTTTGTTTGTAACTCGGCTTAATTTCATAATACGTCATGGGTACCTGCTGGTTTATGGATGCAGCGTCGGACAGTGCATAAATCTCGACGTTGAATTTCGGACTCCATGGCGTTAGCTGATCGTCATAAGTCTGATTCAGGACATCCTGCTTCAACAAGGCCTTGAATTCGCGGATCTGTCCGGGATTACTGATATAGGCCTTGCGGTTTCCGCTGACGTTGGAACTCAAACCGATGCTTCGTACGTCCCCATCCAGCAAATCGGTAGAATACGCGACGCGTTTATACTCGTCGGTCTCTTTGATCGCCTTCAATTCCTGCCTGAATTCCTCTTCGGGAATCTGGTATTTGCGCTGCATGGTTTTGCCGTTATCCAATTGGTAATTGATCATCACCGTTTCATCACGGAGACGATCCATGCTCGACGAGTTGGTCGGCAGCGGAAGATCCGACGTAACGATTTTTTCATGAAGTGCCAGGACGGCGCCAATATATTCCGGATTATCGGAGTATAAGTGGCTGTCATCGCTTTTCAGATACACGCCGTCTACATAAACGTAATAATCCCCGCCAAGCTTGACACTCTGAACCTTTTCAGGCTCAGGCACTCTGGAAGCATAACCGTTCCAGTCGGCGACCGGCACGTACAAAATCAGTCCTGCAACGATGCCGTAAACGGCAAATTGGGGCAGAAGCCTTGTGTCCCAAATCAACCAGGTTTTGCGAATGATCATTTCGGCTCCAATATAACCGACAATACCGCCTAGAACGTATCCCATGATACCCCAACCGGATGAGCCCTCAGGAGAGATCACTTCAAAGTAAGCTCCACCGATCAGCACCAGCGTGAACATGAACCCAAAACGGAATACCGGCTTCACGATCCGGAACGTCACAGCTTGCGTAGCCGATTCAACTTTCCTGCGTGCATATAACACGTAGCTGAGCAAAATGAATATAACGGTCAGAATTCCGTATATCGTCAGTTCAATCGTGTACGGGGGAACGCTGCTGATCGAAGCCACCCGTGTCACAAGCGATATTTTTTCGGCGTAACGTCCGATGGCTTCGCTCGGAAAACCAAGCAGATAATGCTGCAAATGAAGTTCGAAAACGCCCCAAACGACGACGGGCAGCAACAAAATGGCATATACCGTAAGGCCTTGCAGGACCGTTTGCCCGATGCACATGCCGATCGCTACGGTCAACATGAACATGAACAGGGTATAAATCGTCATGCTCAGGCCCCACATCCATATCTCTGCACCGCCAAAAATAAACGCCGGTTCCGCCTGCGCGGCCCACACCCACCCTGTTATGCCCACGGTCAACCAGATCGGCACCAGAAGCAGGATGAACCCGCTGAACAGATTAACCGTAAGCAGATGCTCGCGGCGCAAAGGCAGGCTGTGGAACAAATCCGCCGGTCCACCGGATTGCAGATACCGGAAAATAAACAGTCCGGCAACAACCGGAAAAGTGATCGCAAATAACAGCTGCGCCTCGCCATTGACCAGGAAAAGGCTTGCGATCTCCTGCGGCACCTCCCTGTATTCCGTGGCAATATGAAGCGGCACCGCAAACAGCAGCGCAAACAGATATAAAATGCCGATCCAGCCGTGCTGCCTGAAATTTTGGATCAGGATGCCCCGGTTAAAGTACAATCGGTTGAATGTCATACCCCGCATCCTCCATTTCGTAAATGAATATTTCCTCCAGCGTCAGCGGCAGCACATCCAGCAAATACGGCTCGAACGCCCGGAAGCTGGCCGTCACTTCGTCGCGATTCCCCTTGACGATAAACAGCGAGACGCTGCCGCGTTTCTCTTCGTGCAAAATCTCCAGCTGCCCGTCAAGCGCATCGGCATGTGCCGGATCGCGGAAAGCCACCTGTATTTTGTGCGTGTCGGCCTTGAGGTCGTCCAAATCGCGTTCCACGATGATGCGGCCTTTGTGCATGATGGCAACATGGTCGCACAGGTCCTCGATTTCGCGCAAATTGTGGGATGAAATCAGTATGGTCACCTGACGCTCCGCAGCTTCCTGGAACAACAGGTTTTTGATCTGCTGCCGCATGACCGGATCAAGTCCGTCGATCGGTTCGTCCATGAGGAGAACGTCAGGCATGCAGCTGAGTCCGAGCCAGACAGCGGCCTGGCGGCGCATGCCTTTGGACATGCGGTGCAGCTTGCGTTTCCTGTCCAGTTTGAATACATGGCCAAGCTGTTCGAAGCGCTCCTCGTTCCAACGCGGATACGCGCTGCGGTAGAAGGAAGCCATCTGCATAATCGAAGACTGGGGAAAGAAATAGGGAGCATCCGCCATAAAGATGACGCGATCCTTCAGGTCCAGATTCTCATAAATCTCCCTGCCGTCGATCCGGACCGTACCGTGATCCTGGCGATAAATGCCTGCCAGAATTTTAAGCAGGGATGTTTTGCCTGCGCCGTTGGAACCGAGCAGTCCGTAGATCGATCCTTTATGTACCTGCATCGTTACGCCATCAACGGCCTTCTCATGCTCGAATGCCTTGATGACCTGATTCAGTTCAATCATTCGGCTCCCCCTTTTCAATCCGGGCCATGGCCTCCTGGAATAGAAGCGCAATATCCGCCTTGGTCAAGCCCGCATAGCTGGCTTCGGCGATCAGTTTTACCAAAGACGCTCTGATTTCATCCCTCATGGCTGTATTCGGATGTTCCACGGACGATGATACGAAGCTCCCTTTTCCCTGCAATGAGTATATGAAACCTTCGCGTTCCAGCTCCCGGTAAGCCTTCTGGACCGTATTCGGATTCACCGTCAGTTCGGTCGACAGACTGCGCACGGAAGGAAGCTGCTCATCGGGTTTGAGAACGCCGTATACGATCATTTCTTTGAATTTATCGACCAGCTGTTCATAGATCGCCTTACGGCTGCGCACATCCAATTCGAACATCCCGCACCTCCTCTCTAAAATAGGTAATACACCTACACCCAATGCTGCTGCCGAATTCAGAGCCGGATTGGATGGATACGATTCAAGTGTATTAACTGTACTATTATTATTAGTACACCCCATACAGTATGTCAACCTTAACTTTTGACTTCTCATCGGAATCGCGTTATTTTTAAGATTGAATATGAATAAAGTAACATAACATTTTACTTTGACTAGGTTCGCCATTTGTGCGGATTGGCAGGAATGCCATGGAATTTCATACGCTTCAAGGTTGTTCTCCGCTTTTGGATTCCGTTAATATGGAGAAGAGGACATGCACTGGCATGACGTGTACTGTCCAAATACGACTATTTCAGTCTAAAAGGGAGAACCATCGATGAATTCGTCAAATGAAGCTTCGACTCATATAGGACAAACCGCTCAAGCACCGGGCGCTTCCGTGCCCCGCGTATTAATCGTCACCGCCGTCGACGCGGAAAAGGATGCCGTGCTGCGCGGTCTGGGCGACAACGCCGCCGCGCGCTTCGAAGTGATCGCTGCGGGGGTCGGCCCCGCCTCCGCCGCAGCGGGCACTGCCGCTGCGCTGGCCTATGCTTCGCCGGCCGCGGCGGCAGTGCCCGGGCCGGGCAGCCCGACCGACACCGCTAACCCACCGGCGCCCTATGCGCTGGTGGTTAGCGCGGGCATCGGCGGGGGCTTTCCCGGCCGGGCCGCCGTCGGCTCCCTCGTGGTAGCCGACGCCATCGTTGCAGCCGATCTGGGCTCGCAGACGCCAGACGGCTTCCTCAGCGTGGACGAGCTCGGATTCGGCTCGTCCATGGTGGCGGCGGACGCTGCGCTCGCCGCCCGGCTGCGCCAGGCGCTGGAGCGTGCGGGGCACGCGGCCAGCGGCGGCACCGCGGTCACCGTATCCACGGCGACCGGGACGGCCGAAATGGCCGCGGAGCTGCTGCGCCGCGTGCCGGATGCCGCCGCCGAAGGCATGGAGGGCTTCGGCGTGGCTACGGCGGCCGCGCGGTTCGGCATCCCCGTGCTCGAGCTGCGCGGCATTTCCAACGCGGTCGGCCCGCGCGACCGCGACGCATGGCGCATCAAGGATGCCCTGGATGCGCTCCAAACCGCCAGTTCCATTCTCAGGGAGGTACTTACATCATGAAGATCGCTTTTTCCCCTTGTCCCAATGACACATTCATTTTCCATGCCTGGGTGCATGGCCTGATTCCGGGCGCGCCCGAGCTGGACGTCCGCTATGCCGACATCGACATCACCAACGGGCTGGCTGCCAATCCAGGCGGCCCGGACGTATTGAAAATTTCCTACGCCGCGCTGCCATACGTGCTGAACGAGTATGCCCTGCTGCCTGCCGGAGGCGCGCTTGGCCGAGGCTGCGGACCGCTCGTGCTGACCGCAAACGGAACAACCGATCCGGCCTACTTGTCCGGACGCCGCGTTGCCGTTCCGAGCGAAAAATCAACGGCCTACTTGTTGTTCCGGCTATGGGCGGCACAGAATGTTCCCGGCGGCGTCGGCGAAATCGTCGTCATGCCGTTCGACCAGATCATGCCTGCAGTCCGCGACGGCCAGATCGATGCCGGCCTCGTCATCCACGAAGCCCGCTTCACGTATCCAACGTACGGGCTGAAACTGATGACAGACCTCGGCAGCTGGTGGGAGAGCGATACAGGCCTGCCGATTCCGCTCGGCGCCATCATTGCGCGCCGCGGCATGGATGTGCAAGCCTTGGCCGGATGGGCTCGCGCTTCCGTCGAATATGCCTGGGCCAATCCGGAGGCATCCAAGGCATACGTCATGGAGCACGCCCAGGAGATGGACCCCGACGTCGCTGCCCAGCATATCGCCCTGTACGTGAACGAGTTCAGCGCCAACCTGGGCGAGGACGGTTACGGCGCGATCACTGCCCTGCTTGGGCGGGCCATGAAGGAAGGGCTTGTTCCCGAATTTGATCTAAATCTGCTGCGCAATTAAACAAAATGGGGCTGGAATGACATAAGTGGTCACTCCAGCCCTTTCCTATAAACGTTGTATATTCTAACAAACCTGACGCATCTTATTTGGCCGCATTTCGCCAACATTATTTCTAACGAACTTTAGACACCCTATTAACCGGAATTCGGGTCCGAATTGCTCATTTTGTCTCCAATAAGGTGTCTGAGGTTCGTTAGCCATTTTCATCATTGAAAATCTGCAAAATAAAGTGTCTGAGGTTCGCTAGAGCTCTGATTTATAAAACAAGTGCTGGAACTGCGTCCACTTCAAAAATGGAGCAACCCCAGCACTCATTTCAAAACTCATGACTACCGTCTGCGTGCACTTCGCACCCGACATTTACTCAAATTTATAACGTAATCCCCATTGACCGCGAATGGTATCCATCAGCTTCATGATTTCCAGCGATTCTTCCAGCGGGATGACCGTGCTCTCCGTGCGCCCTTCCAAGATGCAGCGACCGGCTTCCTCAGCCTCGAAAGCATAACCGATGCAAGTCCGATCATCTTTAAACGTTTTCGGTTCGTCCTGACCGTTCTGGTGCAAATAGGCCTCTTTGCCTGCAAGGAAGAATGGCAAACGAATGTAACCCTCGGTACCGTAAATGATCGCTTCATTGCTCAGGTTGAGCCGCACCGCGCCATTCAGCGAAGCCGAGCGCCCGCCCGGGTAGGACAACAACACCGAGAACTGCTCGTCCACGCCGGTCTCGCCGATATGGGCCGTGCTCCACACATTCTGTGGCTGCTCGCCAAAAATCATCGACGCAAATGAAATCGGATACACGCCAGCGTCCAGCAAAGCGCCTCCGCCCAAATCCGGATTAAGCAGCCTGCTCTCCGGTTCCCAGCCGATCCGGAAACCAAAATCGGCCTTTACGAGGCGTACCTCCCCGATCTTCCCTTCGGCAATCCATTGTCTAGCCTGTACAACGGGCGGCAGGAAACGGGTCCACATGCCTTCCATAAGAAAAAGCTTGTTCTCCCGCGCGATTTCAACCAGCTGCTCCAGTTGGCGGGCATTCATCGTGAACGGCTTCTCGCACAACACCGCTTTTCCGGCTTCCAGGCAGGCGAGCACGTTTTCTTTATGAAACGGATGCGGCGTCGCGACATAAACGATATCCAGTTCCGGGTCCTGCAGCATTTCGTTGTACGAACCATAACTGCGTTCAAATCCATGCTCTCCCGCAAATCGGGCTGCACTTTCCTCCGAGCGCGAAGCCACGGCATATTTTGCCGCATTTCCCGCATGGGCAAGATCTTTCGCAAATTGGGAAGCAATCCAGCCTGTCCCCATAATGCCCCAATTTACTTGATTTCGTCCGGCCGTGTCTGTCATGATATATCCTCCTTGTCATGGATCATCGAAATACGGATGTTCAACATTATGATTCCACCCCTTATGGCACAAGTCGAAGACGACTCCCCTTTATCTTACCAAAAACAACCTTTTGTTGCAGTTGCTTTCCGAAGCCGTCACGGACGGCGATTTTCATTGCTCATCATTTTTGCTAAGATGATTAACATCATGTTGGAAAGGACGTATGCGGCTTGTCTACATTAGTATCCATCCATCAGTTGGCCAAAGTGATCGGCACCGAAGAGCAGCGCCTTCTGTTCAGCAGCGTTGAGGCCGCGATCGATCAAGGCGAACGGATCGCTGTACTGGGCGCTTCCGGTCAAGGGAAAAGCACGCTGCTTCGCATCCTCGGCCTGCTTGACGCGCCCAGCGAAGGCGACATGTTGTATAATGGCATCTCCTATCGCGCCTCCGATCCCCGAAACTGGCGCATGCGCATGACGTATGTCGCGCAGCAACCGGTGATGCTTGCAGGCAGCGTGGAGGATAATTTGAAAACCGTGCATCTGCTGCATCGCAAACCGTATGAAAAAGAACTCGCCGTCGAGCTGCTGGCCGGCATGGGGCTTGCCGGGCTTGATCTGCACAAGCGGGCCGGTGATCTGTCGGGCGGGGAAAAGCAGCGCGTCGCGCTGATCCGCTCCTTGCTGCTGCGTCCCGAAATCCTTTTGCTGGACGAGGTTACGGCGTCTCTGGACCTGGTCAACGCAAAGCTCGTGGAAGCTCAGCTCACAAGGTGGAGCAAGCAGGAAGGAACTTCGCTGGTATGGATCACCCATGACCAGGAACAAGCCCGCTCCTTCAGCGACACCGTCTGGTTCATGGGCAATCACACGCTGCTGGAGCGCCAGACCACGACCCGATTCTTTGCCGCGCCGGAAACCGAGCCTGCCCGGCAATACCTTTCACAATCCGATTCCGCCCTGAAGGCAGATTAAGGAGTGGTGCACTTATGTCCATCTTTGCATTAAGCTTCACGGTTGTGTTTATCATGATTACCATGCTCGTCTCCGTATGGCAAAAGCTCGGGCTCGAACGCGACATTGCCGTGGGCACGGTTCGTTCGGCCGTTCAACTGCTGCTTGTCGGTTATGTGCTGCAATTCATATTCAATACCGATCATCCGATCCTCATCGTGGCCATCGTCGCTTTCATGATTATGGTCGCCTCGTTCAATGCTGCCAAACGCGGCAAAGGACTGCGACGGGTCGGCCTGCATATTGCCATTTCGCTCGCCGTGACGGAAATGCTTATGATGGGACTGCTGCTTGGCCTGCACATCGTGGAGCCGACGCCGCAATACATCATTCCGCTCAGCGGCATGACCATCGGCAATGCGATGGTGGTTGCAGGACTGTTCTTGAACCAGATGAAACGCGAAGTCGAGACGTCCAAAGGCGAAATCGAAACGCTGCTCGCTCTTGGAGCTGCCCCCAGACGTGCTTTCCAGGACGTGCTGAAGCGGGCGGTCAAAGCAAGCATGATTCCAACCATCGACGGCATGAAAACCGTTGGTCTCGTTCAGCTTCCCGGCATGATGACAGGCATGATCATTGCCGGCGCCGACCCTGTTGAAGCAGTACGGTATCAGATTTTGATCGTGTTTGCCTTTACCAGCTCCGCCGCGATTACCGGCATCATTCTAAGTTTGCTGACATACAGGCAATGGTTCACTTCCGATATGCGGTTGCGTTCCCTATAATCGGCTTTCATCCATTTTTCGAGAGGAGGATTCGCTCATGTTTACTAACCAACCTGATTCTTTAGGAGCTGATTCCTCCGGATTGGCCGTTTCCGTTTCCCATTCGTCACATGCATCCAGACGGCACACCGAATCGAAGAGTACGCCGGAAGCCTTGGTTCAACCTGATCTGGACGCATTCCTGGCCAATGCCCTGATCGAACTTCGCCAAGCGGTACGCATCGCGAACGACTCCGGCATCGAATGGAGCAATCCTTTCCCGGAACGGCATGTTTTCATTTATCTGCATAAATTTGCAGGCAAGCTGATCGTGGATGGCGCGGAAAAATCGGTCGTCCGCAAAATTGCTTACCTCTGCCCCCCGGGAGCCCCTCTGAAGCTGATCGGCGATGCGGACCAAGAACTAGAGATTTTCGTGCTTGCTTTCGATCTGTTCCGTGCAATCGAAAAGACGGATGCAAGGCGTACTTACGAGCGGGAGTCCGATTTTCCGGTAAAAGGCTGGATTCGGGGTCCTTTTTACGGCATACAGCGCATCGCCTCCCAATTGGCGGAAAATGCCGAACTGGGTGAATTCAAACGCCAACGGCTGATCACCGATCTGTTATGCATGCTGTGGGCCCAGGAAGAATCGGATGCCCCTGCTCACGATCAGGAACAACCGGATGCTTGGCTCCATGCCACGATGCAGTACATGCGAGATCATTACATGCACGAGATCAAATTGGAGAAACTGGCCGACATTGCAGGCATGCATCCATCGTATTACTCCCAGCTGTTCAAAAGCCGGATGCATAAAAACCCTATTGAATACCTGACCCATCTGCGGATGAATCGTGCCAAAGAGCTCATGCTGACCTCGGACCTGCGCATTCGGGACGTTGCGCGCAGCGTCGGATACCGGGACGAATTTTATTTCAGCCGCCGCTTCCGCAGCCACTCGGGATTCGCACCGACCATCTATGTCAAACAAGTGCATCGAAACGTCGTCTCCCTGTCTTATCCATATACGGATCATTTGATAACGCTCGGCATCACTCCCTGTGCGGCGCAAATCCAGGGGCAGCTGCCCCATTTGCCCAAATCGCTAACCCTGCCGTTCCATGCTCACGAGCCTTGGGAACAAGGACGCCAGGCCTTCCTTGACGTCAAGCCCGACCTGATTCTGACCAAGGACAATGCTGCGGCCAAAGCGCTGGAACATATCGGGGACATCGCGCCGATCATCACCATTCCCTGGAACAAAACAGACATGTTCGGCCATCTGCAAACGATAGCCGGCATCATGGACCGTGAACATGCCGCAAAGGAATGGCTCGAACGTCATGACCGCAAGGCGGAGCGAGCCCGCAAACGCATCCGGGAGACGTGGGGACAGGCTGCCGTAGCCGTCTGCACCTTGACGGACAAAGGACCGCGAATGTACAGCAACCGCAATTTCGGCCATGTGTTCTACCGCAGCCTGCATTTGACGCCGCCCGATCGAATCCGGGCTGAACTGGCAGGCAAACCGACGGGCGTCGGCTTCAACTGGTTGCCCTTTACCCCCGGCGAATGGGATGGCCTTGAAGCGGACATCTTGATCGTAGCCATCACCTCCATGCAGGGCCGCGCAGCGGTGCTGCAGCAGCTTGCAGCCGATCCGCTCTGGCAGCGTCATCCTGCCGTGCGCCATGGGCGCGTGCATGTCATTGATTGGAATTCGTGGGTGGTGTATGCTCCTTATTCCATCAACCTCCAGCTGGATGAGGCCGTTCAGCTGTTGACGGGCAAAGCACCGATTATGTAATCTGAAAAATGTCCATCCCGAACATCTTAATTTATGTCATGTACGGGCATGAATTAAGATTTTATAATGATCTCTAATTGATAATGATAATCAATAACAGCAGCAATGCTTCGTTGTGCTGGCAACAAAGGAGTGACCCGCATCCAACATCCTGCTTGGCCAAATCGGAAGCCCAACTCGTCCAGAAATGCGACAACGGTTGGACTGATGTTCTTGTCTGCCCTCGCCGTCCTGCTGATGATCCTGTTCGTCTCGATCTCGCTTGGAGCCAAATCGCTGTCGCTGGAAACGGTGTGGGCAGCCATATTTCAATATAACCCGGCGCTGACGCCCCATCAGATCATCCATGAGCTGCGCCTGCCCCGGGTCATTGCCGCGGCTGTCGTCGGCGCTGCCTTCGCCGTTGCCGGTGCGCTCATGCAAGGCATCACCCGCAATCCGCTTGCGGATACGGGCGTGCTCGGCATCAATGCCGGCGCATCGTTTATGGTGGCGCTCAGCTTTGCCCTGTGGCCCGGCTTGCCTTATGCCTGGCTGATGGGCATTTCCTTTGTCGGCGCGGTCCTGAGCACGCTGTTTATTTTCATCCTTGGCTCGGCTGCGCCGGGCGGGCTGTCATCGATCAGGCTCACGGTGGCCGGGGCCATCGTCGCGGCCATGCTCAGCTCCCTGAGTGCAGGCATCGCCATCTATTTCGACCTCAGCCAGGACCTTGCATTTTGGTATGCCGGCGGCTTTGGCGGCATGGAATGGCGGCATGTCAAGCTCATCGTTCCGGTATTGCTGATCACGCTGCTGCTTACCATGCCGCTGGCCCGCCGCATATCGCTGATGTCCCTCGGGGAAGAGGCTGCCGTCAGCCTGGGCATCCGCCTGCGCTGGACGCGGATGCTTGCGCTCGCCGCCGTGGTCGTGCTAGCAGGCGTGTCCGTCTCTGCCGTCGGCTCCATCGGTTTTGTCGGACTGGTCATCCCGCATATTTCCCGCAAACTGGTTGGCGTCGATTATCGGCTCATCATTCCGATGTCCTCGCTGCTCGGAGCCATTCTGCTGGTGCTGGCCGATCTCGGATCACGCATCGTCAATCCGCCGGAGGAACTTGCTGTAGGCATCATGGTCGCCTTTGTCGGCGTGCCGTTTTTCCTCTATCTGGCCCGTAAGGAAAGGAGGGCCTTATAGTGAACCCAAACCAAAAGAACGCCGCTTCGCGGACGCGGCGATCCATTACGGTCAGCCTGATCCTGTTGGCTATCGCCTGTGTCGTCATTATCGTCAGCCTGAACACGGGCACGATTCGCCTGTCGCCCATGGCGGTGCTGCAAACCCTGTTTGGCGGCGGCACAGAGGCGGACCATATCGTACTGTTCGATTATCGCCTGCCCCGCATTCTGATTACCGTGCTCGCCGGAGCAGGTCTTGGCGTGGCGGGCGCCGCGTTGCAGGGCATCACGCGCAATCCGCTGGCCGATCCGGGCATTCTGGGCATTCACGCGGGTGCAGCGCTGGGCCTGATGGCGTTCGCCAGCCTTTCTTTTTCGATGGACAGCTCTGTCGCATTGTTGATCCCGCTGTTTACCTTTGCGGGAGGCATGCTCTCGGCATTGATCATCATGCTGCTCGCCTATGATCGCCATAACGGGGTATCCCCCATCAAACTCATTCTGGTGGGAATCGCCGTTGCGGCTGGATTTCACGCGCTGACGCTGTATTTGTCCCTGCGCCTCGATGAGGACACCTACTCCTTCGCGGCTCGCTGGCTGGCGGGAAGCGTCTGGGGACGGGACTGGATCCACGTCGCCGCCCTGCTCCCCTGGATCTTGCTGTGCATCCCTTACGTCTGGAGCCGTTCCAAAACACTGGACGCCCTAGGGCTTGGGGATGCCGCCGCCACGGGAATCGGCACGGCCGTAAAATCCCAGCGCATATGGCTGCTCTTGTGCACGGTCGCCTTGTCGGCCGTCAGCGTGTCGATGGCGGGAGGCATCGGCTTCATCGGGCTTGCGGCTCCGCACCTGGCACGGAGGCTTGTCGGCCCGATGCATCGCCACTTGATTCCGGCTGCCGGATTGATCGGCATGGTCATTCTCGTCGCAGCCGATACGGTGGGGAGAACCCTTTTTCAGCCCAATGCGATTCCTGCCGGAATTGTCGTTGCTGCACTGGGCGCACCCTACTTCCTGTATTTACTCGTCCGTACGCGTTAATCCCTATTCCAATGAAACCAAGGAGATTTCGAATATCCATGATCAAGAAAAACCTGATGTTATCCATATGCGCCGTCCTGCTGCTTCTGCTGGCAGCATGCGGCAATGCCGGCTCGTCAACCAACGCTGCCGACAACCGTTCTTCCAACGCCCCATCCGGACAAGCGGATGACAAGCCTGCTTCCGATTCTGCCGGCGAACAACGCATCGCGTCCATGTCGATCCACCTGACCAACGACTTGCTCGCATTGGGCATTACGCCTGTCGGTTCAGTTATTGGCGGCGAGGCCAAAGCCTTCCTGTCCCATGTAGCCGACCGTTTGCAGAACACGACGCCCCTGGGCCCGGTCAAAGACCCCGATATGGAAGCCCTGCTCGCTTTGAAACCGGATGTCATCTACCTGGATGAGGAATTCTCCGGCGACGATCAAGCCAAATTCGAAAAAATCGCGCCGGTTCACGTCTTTAATCTCGATGATGGCACATGGCGCGACCATTTGAAAGCCATAGGCAAACTGGTGAACCGTGAAAAAGAAGCCGATGCGTTCATCGACCATTACGCCAAGGAAACGGAAGAAGTGAAATCGCTCATCCATGACAAAATCGGCGACGGCAAAGTCATGGCCATTCGCGTGACCGCCAAGGAATTGCGCGTATTCAGTACAGCTCGTCCAATGGGACCGATCCTGTTTGACGATCTCGGATTGACCCCGGCCAACGGGATTACCGAAATGGATGCCTCGAAGCCCTATCAGGTCATCTCTCGCGAGGTGCTGCCGGACTATGATGCCGATGCCATCTTCGTTGTGGTGAATTCGGATGACGAAGCGAAAAACATGTTCGCCGAGCTGCAAAGCAATCCGATCTGGCAAGGCCTGAAAGCCGTCAAAGCGGGACATGTATACACCATCGGCGCCCAGCCATGGCTCGACTACTCCGCCATCGGCAACCAGATGGCGATGGATGAAGCCAAAGAAATGTTCTCGAAATAACAGCAGGGCCAATGAAAACACAAAAAACCTCTCTCCGGAAGCGGCGGGAAACGTGCAACGCGTATGCAAAAAGCACGTTCCCTCCCCTCGCGGAGCAGAGGTTTTGTTGTTTTGAGCCTCGAGTCATAGACTGCACACCACGATCTCGACATCTGTATCGGCGAAAGCATCGCGAATGATGCCGCTGGCCTTCTCCCATTTCAATCGGTCAAGCCCACAGCCGATCTGCGGCATGGCCAATTTCTCGATCCCCTCTTCGAGACAGACATCCTTCATGGACTCTACGGCTTGGGTAAAGGAAGCATACGTCGGTTTGTACGAAAACTTAGCCTTTGTGACCAGGTTCAAAGTACGGCCGACGCGGTAACATCGCCCGATCTCCAATGGCTCGATCTTGGCCTGTTCCTGCAAGTTTTCCAGACCGAACCGCTGCCGAAACTGTACGGCAATGCCTGCCCCCATCCGTGCGTCCGCCGAAATGCAGTGGGCCAAAACGTAACGGTCATCCATGGCAAACAGGTCTTGTTGTATTTCGCGAAATTCCATCGCGGTTCCCCTCCTCCGGGCATGAATCCGAATCCGTCAGGCTTTGGCCAAACGTTCCTGAAAAGCCTTTAAGGTTTGCTGACCGCGACTGCGGTCATACACGGCAAATACGATCCGGTCAAACAGATTCCCGTATCCTTGACCAATCAACACGTCATGGAAATAAGCGGCCACCTTGGCCGGGTCGTTTCGGAAAACGCCACATCCGTATGCCCCAAGCACCATCGTGCGATGTCCATGCCCTGCAGCGACGTCCAAAATATAGGCAATACGCTGTTTCATCACGGCTTCAATCCGTTCGTCATCCGCCTCGCCCCGTTCCTTCACGACGCCTGCATTGACCGCAGGTGCCGTGATAAACGCGGAAGCATAATACTGGTCGAGCAGACGGTCTTCATCGTCCCGAATGACCGGAACGCCAGGGGAATAGATCATATGATCCGAGTACAGGCAGGTTCGGAGTTTACGATTAAACTCGTACATTTCCTGCATTTGGGCAATGCATGGATACAGACCCGTAGCCCTTGCCAAACTTTCCTCCTGGGCCTGACTCCCGCCAAGGAAACCGCCGCCCGGATTTTTGGCCGAAGCAAAGTTCAGGCAGGCCGCGTCCTGTCGTCCTTCGCCTACGACCAGACGAGCTGCCGCAGCCAGCGTCGTTTCCCCGGTTACTTCGATATGCGATAATCCTGCCGAAGTGGTGGAATTGGCCGCCTGCATCGCATGAACTTGCTCGCTCACCTTTGGCAATTCCTCCGGTCGGTACAACACCGAATTTCGAATGGCCTCTTGCAGATCCGCGGCAATGCTCACCCGGCGATCATAGCCATTCACGTATTCGCCTGCCTCCAGAATCGCTAACGTCTCTTGCGCGATGCGCGCACGGCCCGCGCGCTGTCCCGTACTTTTCAGACCATTATGGTTTGTATTCATCTCGATCACTTCCCTATAAGTTCTTCTCGCAGCCGGGTCAAAATTTCACCCAGCCAATTGCTGCCTCTCCATGTACTTCGATTGCGAATTCGCGGATCTTCTTCCGCCAGCCCAACGCCCCAGATGCGGTCATCCGGGCTTGCTTCCACAAGGGTGGTTCCCTTCGTATCCAGCAGGGCCTTCAGCAGCTGTTCGTCCTGCGTGAATTTGGCGTAGTTGCCTTCGTAAACGATGCGCCTGCAGTGTTCTTCCCATACAGCCTGGTCGAAGCCCGCCACCTGCCTGCCCAGCTTTTTTTGGACCGAAGGAGAATTTGCCTTCATAATGTTGTCCGCGATGGCCTGATCCCCGAACAGCAGTGCCTTCTGATGCATCATGTACTGCTCCGCGCTGGAGTAGCTCGTGCCGTTTACCGTGAAACGGGCGGGATGCCACTGCGAGAACGGGGAAGCCGTCCGCCAAAAAAACGTAAATTTCTCTTTGCTCTCTTTGCTCATACTCTTATCCCCCTTTGCTTGAACGATTTGCTGATCTCATACTCTGTGCGGTTGTCCTGCGCTCATCACCGTTCCTGAGAGTTCCTGAGAACAGGTCTACATGTTTTCCCGTTCCGGGTTCAACCGGTATAAACGGGAAGGACGATGTCCGCCATGATCCGCATAGTCGCCGGTCTCGACGACCCAATCGGCGATTTTGCGCCGGAATGCCGCAGGTAACCACTTTTTGCCGCCAATGACTTCATACACTTTCTGCAAGGCCGTCAGCGTGAACGTTTCAGGCATCAAATTGAACGCAATATCCGTATAGTCCACCTTGGAGCGCAGTCGAGCCAGCGCATAATGAATGATCTGTGCGTGATCAAAGGCAATGCCGTCCGTTTGCACGACTTTCATGCTGCTGCTCTGTACCCTTCCCGACGTCATTTCCTTCGTTTCAACGATCGCCGTCAGCTCCTCCGTGCCGTTCGTCAGCACCAGCTGTACCCTGCGCTCCAACGTGCGTCCACGCTCATGAATATGCCGCTTCTCCTCCAGAAGCCTCTCCTGCAGGCGAAACCAATCGGCTTCGCTCGCATCGTCCCCGGCCTCAAGCTCCAATTCCGTGCTGTCCACCAGCGCCATATACGAACAACTGATGACCCTTGTGCGCGGATCGCGATCCACGTCGCCCCACGTATACAGCTGCTCCAGATAGATATCGTCCAGTCCGGTCTCTGTCCGCAGCTCCCGTCTTGCGGCATCTTCCAGCGACTCTTGCATGGAGACGAATCCGCCCGGCAGTGCCCATTGGCCCAGGAAAGGATGCCCTCCCCTGCGGATGAGCAGCAGTTCGAGCGCAGGCTCGGCGAGCTTCCGGTAATTTTCCTGAACTTCGCTGCGCACCGTAAACACCAGCATATCCACCGTTACCGAGGGACGCTCATAATCGGCCGCATCGTACGACGCCAGAAACTGGTCCTCGCTCATTCGTTCATGATCGCCGCGGTCCAGCTCTTTTCCTTCGAATTTCTCTTCATGCTCCATAAGCGAAAACCCCAATCCACGAACATCGTATTTTGTTATATACAATTTGTTATTAACAAAATGATATTAACAAATTAACACACCTCTCTTCCGGCTGTCAAATTTTCCAATTATCGATATCTTTACATTCCAAAACTATGGTACAAAGCACCAGTGTTCTCCCTAGAGTGCAAGTAAGGTTTCTGGCATTTTTTCGCTTTTGATTACGTTTTCACTTGACCATATGTCAAACCAAACTTATTATTTAGTTAGTCGACTAATTAAAAGGATGGGAGCTATTATGAAACCTGCCGGAAACGATCGGTTAATGGGACAGATGTCCGAACTCGTCAAATTGCAGCGATACAAGGTCCACGAACTGCTGACGAACCACCCGGAATTGTACCCCGGCCAACCGCCCCTGCTCTTCAAGCTGGAACGGGAAGACGGCCAAACCCAGAAAAGCCTGGCCGAACAGCTTCATCGTGCCCCCGCCACCGTTACCGTCATGCTGAAACGCATGGAAGCCGCCGGATACGTGCGCCGCGAACCGGACCCCAACGATCTGCGCAGTCTGCGGGTGTATCTCACCGGTCTCGGCCATGCGGCCCTTCGTGACTTGCGGGAAGCCTTTCAGAAACTGGAACGCCATGCGCGCAAAGGATTTACGCCCGAGGAAGCGGAGCTGATGTCTTCGCTGGTGCAGCGCATGGTGCAGAATCTCAAGGAGCTTTGATTCATTCATCAAATTCAAATTTTATGAGGTGATTATCTACTTGTGGACGCTCAAAAAATATTTGGCCCCCTATAAAACGGCGGCCATTCTTGCACCGCTGCTGATGGTGCTCGAGGTAGCCATGGACCTGCTTCAACCAAAGCTGATGTCGAGCATCGTGGACCATGGCGTGCTGGCAGGCAACCTGTCCCACATTGTAAGCACGGGACTGCTTATGCTTGTCTTTGCATTAATCGGTTGGGTCGGCGGTGCAGGCTGTACGCTGTTCTCCAGCAGAGCCTCCGTCGGATATGGCAGCGACCTGCGCCAGGAGCTGTTCGACCACATCCAGACGTTTTCCTTTCGCAACCTGGACGGATTCCAGCAAGGCTCGCTGATCACTCGCCTGACCAGCGACATTACCCAGATGCAGACGTTCGTGCAGATGCTGCTGCGCATGTTCATTCGTTCGCCGATGCTTATTATCGGGAGCGTGATCATGGCGTTTACGATCAGCGTCAAGCTGGCCCTGATCCTGCTGGTGACCATGCCCGTGCTGTTCATCCTGCTGTACGTTCTTATCAAAGCATCCTATCCGCTGTTTGCCGGCGTTCAGGAAAGGCTGGACAAAGTGAATGCCGTGCTTCAGGAAAATTTGGCAGGCATTCGCGTCGTCAAGGCGTTTGCGCGAGCCAAGCTGGAAAAGGAACGGTTCAACGAGTCCAATCAGGACTATACCAACACGGCCGTCAAAGCATGGCGCATCGTCACCCTGAACGTTCCCGTGTTAAACCTGATGCTGAACGCCACCGTCGTGGCCGTGCTGTGGTTCGGGGGCTTCCAGGTGACCAGCGGCGGATTGGCTGCAGGAGATCTGATCGCATTTATCAACTATGTTACCGTTGTGCTCTCTTCGCTGACGTCGATCGGCATGATGATGATGAGCTTCTCCCGCGCCAAAGTATCGGCCGCGCGGATTAATGAAGTGCTGAACACCGAGCCTGACATCCGATCGGCCAACTCCGATTCTTCAGCAGCGTCCAGGGTGCATCCGCTTGCGGCAGAAGCCGCAGCCTCAAGGACACCTCAGGGTAAGGGTGATTCCTTACCTACGCATAACCCGGACGTAGGCCGAATCGAATTCAGAGACGTTCACTTCCGTTACGACGGTGCAGATGCCTTGTCCGGCATCACGTTTACGGTTGAACCCGGACAGAAGGTCGCCTTACTTGGTTCCACCGGCTCGGGCAAAACTTCGCTGGTGCAGCTGATCCCGCGCCTTTACGATGCAACGCAAGGCGAGGTGCTCGTGGGGGGCACCGATGTTCGCGACTGGAACCTGGAAGAACTGCGCCGCCGAGTCTCGATCGTGCTTCAAGAGGCCGTGCTCTTCAGCGGCAGCATCCGGGACAACATTTGCTTCGGCAGGCCGGACGCGACGGAGACGGAAATGAGAACCGCCGCCAAGGCCGCCGCAGCCGACGATTTCATCGCCAAGCTGAAAGACGGCTATGGCACAGAGCTCGGCCAGCGCGGCGTCAACCTGTCCGGAGGACAGAAACAGCGGATCTCGATCGCCCGTGCATTGCTGATGCAGCCGGACGTGCTGATTCTGGATGACAGCACAAGCGCGGTCGATCTGCGCACGGAAGCCGGCATCCAGCGGGCCTTGAAATCGCTCATGAAGGACCGGACCACCTTGCTGATCGCACAGCGCATTTCCTCCGTGATGGATGCCGACTGCATTTACGTGCTGGACGAAGGACGGATTGTGGCCAGCGGCACTCATGAGCAATTGCTGGAATGTTCGCCGCATTATCAGGCGATCCATGATTCCCAGCAGCGAAAGGAGGATGTGCAGTATGGCTAAAACAGCGACTACACCGCACCAGCAGCATGTTATGCCGCCAATCGGAAGAGGCGGCCCTCCGGGCCGTATGCCGCTGCCCAAAGTGCGGGCCAAAAATGCCGGGCACACCCTGCTTCGCATCTGGTCCTACATGGGCCGTCAGCGAAAAGGCGTCATCGCCGCGCTTGCGCTCACGGCGCTGGGCACCCTGCTGAATCTGGCAGGTCCCTACTTGCTTGGCCGTACCGTAAATGAGCACATCGTGCCCAAATTGACGGACGGACTGCTCAAAGACTGCCTGCTGCTTCTGACGGTATACGTCCTGTCATCGCTCATGTTATGGGGCCAGTCCTATGTCATGATCGGGGTCTCCCAGCTGACGGTCAAAGATTTGCGTCAGGCTTTGTTTTCCCGGCTGCAGCAGCTGCCCATTCGCTTTTTTGACCGGAACCAGAGCGGGGATCTGATGAGCCGGGCCACCAATGACATCGATAATGTCTCGACCACGCTGAACCAGAGCGTGACCCAACTGATGTCCAGCGCCATTTTGCTGGTCGGATCATTGTCCATTATGGTGGCGCTGGATATTCGCCTTACGTTGCTTAGCCTGGTGACGGTGCCGCTGATCATGTTTGCTACGAAAATGATCGCCTCCCGCACGCGCAAACATTTTACGGCGCAGCAGAAGCTGCTTGGCGAGCTGAACGGTTTTTCCCAGGAAACGATCGCCGGGCAAAAGGCCGTCATGGCCTATAATCGACAAGAGGAGTCGCGCAAACATTTCAAGGAATTGAATGATAAGCTCCGTACGGCAAGCACGCAGGCACAAACCGTATCCGGCCTTGTCGGTCCGACCATGAATGTCATGAACAATATCGGTTTCGCCATTTTGGCGGCCGTAGGCGGTTGGATGGCTTATCACGATCTGACGTCGATCGGCCTGATCGTCAGCTTCCTCGCTTATTCCAGACAGGTTGAACGCCCGATCAACGATCTCGCGAACCAGTACAATCTGATTCAAGCGGCCATTGCGGGCGCAGAACGCGTTTTTCAAATCATGGATACGCCGGGAGAGTATGAAGATGAACAGGATCAACAACTGGAGCGCATTAATGGGAAGGTGGTATTCGACCACGTATCGTTTGGATACGATCCCGGGAAGGAAATATTGAAAGAGGTCAGCTTCACGGCCGAACCCGGCCAGATGATTGCCCTCGTGGGGCCTACGGGGGCAGGCAAAACGACCATTATCAATCTGCTGCCCCGATTCTATGACATTACAGGCGGAAAAATCACGATTGACGGCCAAGACATCACCGGGCTTGATAAGGACCATCTGCGACAAAAGCTCGGCATAGTTCTCCAGGATGCTTACCTGTTCTCAGGCACGATTCGGGACAACATCGCTTATGGCAAACCTGATGCCACCGATGAGCAGATTATCCAGGCCGCCAAACTCGCCAATGCGCATGGATTCATCCGCAAGCTCGCTGATGGGTATGATACGCCGATTTTGGCCGGCGGGGGAAATCTCAGTCAGGGGCAGAGGCAGCTATTGACGATTGCGAGGGCGATTCTGGCCGATCCGGCCATCCTGATTCTGGATGAGGCGACCAGCAGCATCGATACCCGCACGGAGCTGCAGATTCAAGAGGCGATGCGCACGCTGATGAAGGGACGAACCAGCTTTGTGATCGCCCATCGACTGAGCACCATACGCGAGGCGGACCAGATTCTCGTCATCGATGCCGGCCAAATCGCGGAGCGGGGAACGCATGATGAGCTCATGCGCCAACACGGATTCTATTATCAGCTTCATCAAAGCCAGCGCAGCCAAAATTAGCTGATTTCATCTGCCCATAAAAAGATCGTGACGAACGCCGCACCGATTTCTCTTGGAATCGGATGCGGCGTTATTCGGTTTCCTTTCAGGAGACTCCGGCCACAATCGGCAAATGGAGCGTAAACGTAGATCCGATGCCGACCTCGCTCCGCACGGTAATTTTTCCGGCGTGATCCTGCGCGATCTTCTGGCAGAGGGCCAGTCCCAATCCGGTCCCTTCTTCCTTGGTAGTATAGAACGGATTGAAAATTTGCGTCAGGGCCTGCTCCGGGATGCCGCTGCCCGTATCCGTAATCGAGATCAGCACCTGTTCTGGCGCATGCAAGAGTTCGATATGCACCTCGCCCGGGTCATGCATGGCTTCAAATGCGTTGCGGATCAGGTTGATCAGCACCTGAACGATTTTGTCCCGATCCATGTTGACGATGATGGTCTCGTTCACCATATTCAAATACATGCGATGCCCCCGCGAAGCAGCGTCCGATTCGGTCAGCGACATCACCCGCTCCAGGCAGTGAGCGACCTGTTCCGGTTTCATATGTTTGGCCTGAGGCTTGGAAAACTGCAAAAACTCGGCCGTGAGATCCGTCACCCTCGTAACCTCGCTCATGATGACTTCATACCACGGAGCAATGTTATAGGCCTGTCCGCGGGACAACTGAAGAAACCCTCGAATCGCTGTCAGCGGGTTTCGAATTTCGTGAGCCATGCCGGCCGCGAGTTCGCCTACCGCGCGCAGCCTTTCGGAGCGGAAAAGCTCTTCCTCGCTCTGTATCCATTTGTTGCGCTGCTGCTGAAGCAACCCGTCCTCCGCGATCGTAATGAATTGCTGCAATGACTCTGCGGTGCCTGGGTATTCGGCAATGCTGTAGACCACCTGCAATGGACCGAAATCCGCATCAAGCAGGTGGCTTAACCGTTCTTTGACATGTTCGGCACACTGCAATTCAGGCAAAATGATCGCGAACCGGTCCCCGGAGTATCGGGATATGCCCGCTGCTTCCGGGAACGCTTGCGTAATGCTAACGCTGATATTTTTGATGACAGTGCTCCAATGATCCTCACCATCTCGATGAAAGCCGTTCAAATTCTGAATACTGAGCAAAATCAGCAAAAACGGACGTTGTTCCGCAGCGGTCCGATTCAATGCGGTTATGTATCCTTCATAGTTCAAAAGACCTGTCAGCGGATCATGCTGGGCCAGAAAAAAGTTTCGTTCCCGCAATTGGCGTTTTTCCGCCTCGCTTCTGGTCAACGTATGGTACAAAACAATAACGACGATTACCGTTAATATGTCAAACAACGAAACTAATGCCGTGTAAGAGCCTGTCGGCGTATAACTGAGCCGAATTATGGTATATTGGAACATCAGCAGCATGGAAATCGGCAGCGTGTGAGTGACACGCTGTTTATTCTCGATCATCGACAAAATAAGCATGTAGTAAAGCAGGCTGCACCAGTCCAGTTCGCTGAAATAATGGAATGTCCCCAGAAAAATCCATTGCACCAAACGCAATGCCGGATATTTCCGCTCTGCACAGATGCTTGCCATAAAGATCAATCCGGCCAAAATGGTAAGCCGGAGATTGGAGGTGTATCCCAGGTAAGAAGAGGACAGGATCACAAGCAAACATCCCACCGGAAAAATTATCATTTTCATCTTATAGCTCAGCAAACCCGCCTCGCCCCCTTTGACCATAAATGCTTCTACCTAACACCTCATTCACATGTATTATATCGAGTATGATTAGCTAATGTTGTCGATTATTGGAAGATGGGCAAATTCGTAATCATGCACAACCGCAAGCTTCAGGCAAAGTTGCACCACATTATGGTAATATATGTATTGAGGTGATTTCATGACGCTTCAACACAAAAAACTGGGTATCGGCTCGCTTTCGCTCCTGATCATTTTCCTGGGACTGTTGTTCAATCTGCCTACAGGCCATGATCACATTTCCTTCAGTCATCACCTGTTTCATTTTATGGGCGTGCCTGTGTACAGTAACGGCAACCAGGGACTGCATTATCCCTTCCTGGCAGCTGCGATATTCTGGGTTCCGGCTTTCTGGCTTGCGCGCAAGCACCGTTCTCATTACGGAACAGGTCTATCCTATTATCTGTCCGGGCTAATGCTGGCTTTTTGCCTGATCGGCCCCCTAATCCTCATCCTGGATTGGTTCTTTTGAGAATTATGGATGGAAGGCCAGCCGCATAAACGGAAATCATACCGAGCAGCAGGCAAAAAAAGCGGAATTCCGGGATGGAATTTCGCCTTTTTTGATATGCAGGTGTTTCAATCCATGGCTATCTTGATCATCCGGACCTAATATTTAGGTATAACGAAGGCATGAATGTGCATCCAGCTATTTTTTCGCTACGTATTTGCGAATGTCGAACGCAACGGCGGCGACGATAATCAAACCTTTGATAATAAGCTGCCAATACGGACTCACGCCGATAAAGGTCAGACCATAGTTGATGACGCCGAAAATGAGGACCCCTGCCATGACGCCGGGCACGGTGCCGATCCCTCCGGCGGTCGATACGCCGCCGACAACGCAAGCGGCAATGGCATCCAGCTCATACATGTTGCCGTAGTTGTTCGTGGCACCACCGGTGCGGGCGGCCTCAAGCACCCCGCCGAGTCCGTACAGCGCACCCGCGATCGCATACAGCGCCACCAGGTTGCGTGCAACGTGAATGCCGGATACATGTGCGGCTTGAATGTTGCCGCCGATGGCGTACATGTTTTTGCCGAGACGTGTTTTGTTGAACACGACCCAGCAGACAAGGGCGACCGCTATGGCGATCAACACGATGTACGGGATCGAGTACCCTCCGCCCAAATCGATATACCCGGAACCGATAACGGTAAAATCGGGACGCAGCCCGCCGATCGGCTGCGACTGGTTCGGTTCGGTATCGAAATAAATCGAGTTCAGTCCATATACCGCCACCATCGTGCCGAGCGTAGCAATGAACGGCGGCACGTTCAACTTCGCCACGATAATGCCGTTGACCAAGCCAACGGCCAAACCGACCACGATGCCCACGAGGATCGGTATTCCTACCCACAAATGCGGCAGGTCGGGAAAGAAACGGTTGGCGTACTCATCCACCTGCAGCATGGATGCCGAGACCACGGCAGTCAGGCCGACGACCCGGCCTGCAGAAAGATCGACGCCGCCCGTAATCAGAATGAATGCCGCCCCCAGCGCGATGATGGCCCGAGTGGACGACTGCTGCAAAATGTCTCGCAATGTCGAGAATGCAAGGAAATTCGGATCGGCAATGGCGATGCCGATGACCAGCAGGATCAGCACGATAAAGATGGCCCGCTGCGTCACGTATTGCTTGACCTGGTTCACGATTGGTGTGTTCATCGGTTTCCCTCCCGACTAAGCCATGCGCTGCTGCGCGGCCAGTCTCATGATTTCCTGCTCCGTGGCATCGGCACCGTCGATGATCCCGGTCATGCGCCCTTCGCTCATGACCATGATGCGATCCGACATGCCGATTAGTTCAGGCATCTCCGAGCTGATCATGATGATGCTTTTGCCCTGTCTGGCAAGCTCGGTAATGATCGTGTAAATTTCGAATTTCGCCCCGACGTCAATGCCCCGCGTCGGCTCGTCAAGCAGCAAAATTTCCGGGTCGGTCAGAAGCCAGCGGGCCAACAGCACCTTCTGCTGATTACCGCCTGACAGGTTTCGAATCAGCGTGTTAACCGAAGGCGTTTTGGTTTTGAACTTTTGCGTCTGCTCGTACGCTTCCTCGCGGCCCTTCTTCTCGTCCAAAAGCCCAAGGCGATTCCGGTAGCGGCCAAGGCTTGCAATGATCGTATTTTCGTACACCGACAGCACCGGGAAAATGCCCGTAACCCTCCGTTCCTCCGTCAACAGCGCGATATTGTGGCGTTTCGCCGCCGCCGGGGAACCGATCCTCACCTTCCGCCCATGGATCGAGATCGAGCCCGAAGCAAGTCCGCGCAAGCCGAACAGCGATTCCATCAGCTCGGTGCGCTGCGCCCCGACAAGGCCGCCGATCCCGAGAATTTCGCCTTTTCTCAGCTCGAACGACACGTCCTTAAATGAATGCGGATGAATGGAAGTCAGTCCCTCCGCCTTCAGGATGACGTCGCCGGGGATATTGTTCCGCTCGGGGAAACGCTCGCTGAGATCGCGGCCCACCATGCGCGTAATAATGAGATCCGTGGTCAAGTCCTTCGCTTCCCACGTGCCCACCACGAAGCCGTCCCGCATGATCGTGACTTCGTCCGAGATCGTCAGAATCTCTTCCATCTTGTGCGAAATGTAAATAATCGACACCCCGCGGCTGCGCAGCTCCCGGATGATCGCAAACAGCTGTTCCACTTCCTTGCCGGTGAGGGAAGACGTCGGTTCGTCCATGACGATGACTTTGGAATGGAACGACACCGCCTTGGCGATCTCCACCGATTGTATTTTGGACACAGACAATGTCCGGGTCTGGGCCTTCGGGTCGATGTCCAGGTTCAGGTCTTTGAACAGGGCCAACGTGTCGTCATACATGCGTTTCTCGTCCACGAACCAGCCCTTCATCGGAAATCGGCCAAGCCAAATGTTCTCCATTACCGGACGGTGCGGGACGGGATTCAGCTCCTGATGAATCATGGATATGCCGTGCTCAAGTGCAGCTTTGGAGCTGGAAATCTGCACCTGTTCTCCATCAATGCGAATCATGCCTTCATCGGGACGATACATGCCGAACAGGCATTTCATCAGCGTGGACTTGCCTGCCCCGTTTTCGCCCATCAGAGCATGCACCGTTCCCGGCTTGACCTTCAGCGTCACTTGGCTCAAGGCCTGCACGCCGGGAAACGCTTTGGATATGCCGTCCATCTCCAGCAGATACGGCGATTTCATGCTTGTTCTCCCCTTCCAGATCCTGGCAAAAAAGGACGTCCCCTCACGGCGGACGTCCCTGCTGTGCATTATTATTGGGCGTCGGCGATGTTGTCTTTCGTAATTTTTTTGTAAGCGATCCAGACGTATTTGCCGTCCGTAATGTCATAGCCCGTATTTTCCTTGGTCGGCGTCTCCCCTTTGGCGAGTACCGAAGCCAGCGCCACGGTTGCCGCGCCCTGGTTCTTTGCATCGTTCAGCACCGTGCCGAGCATCGTGCCGTCCTGCAGCGCCTGAATCGCCGGAGCCGTTGCGTCTACGCCGACGACCGGCATCGTTTTGCCGTCTTTGAAATATCCGGCCGCCTTCAGCGCTTCGATCGCGCCGAGGGCCATGTCGTCATTGTTCGCCAGCACGGCTTCGATTTTGTCCCCATGGGACGCAAGAAATGCCTGCATTTTTTCCTGTCCTTTGACGCGGTCCCACATCGCCGTATCCTCAGCCAGCGCCTCGACCTCGATGCCCGCATCCTGGATCGCCTGCACCGAATATTTGGTGCGCAGCTCGGCATCCTGGTGGCCCGGCTCGCCCTTCAGCATGACATACTGCAGCTTGCCGTCGCCGTTTTTGTCCGCTTCGGGATGCGCTTTCCAGTAATCCACGATGAGCTGGCCGGAAATCGTGCCCGATTCCTCCGCTTTGGCGCCAACGTAGTACACTTTATCCCATTTGTTCATATCCTCCGCAACCGGTTCGCGGTTCAGGAACACGACCGGAATGTCCGCTGCTTTTGCTTTGTCGATGATGACACCTGCAGCAGTCCGGTCTACCGGATTGACGGCCATCGCGTTGTATTTTTTGGATACAAACAGGTCCACTTTTTCGTTCTGCGTCGGCTGCGCGTTCTGGCTGTCCACGATATCCAGTGCAGCTTTGCCTTCGGCCGCGGCGGTCATGGCATTACGCACGCCGGTCATAAACGTGTCGTCGAATTTGTAGATGGCCACGCCGATCTTCGGCGTCTCTGCGACCGTTTCCGTTCCCGTCTTGTCGCCGCCCGTGTCGGTACCGGTACTGCCTCCCGCACTCTCTCCACCGCCGCTGCTGCAACCTGCCGCCACGACCATCATTGCAGTAACCAGCAGCGTCATCCATGCTTTCTTCATCCCTGATGACCTCCCCCAATTTCATTCGGTTAACCCGATGCCTTTATTATGAAAGGGTTTACATCCAATGCGAATACAATATCTTCATCCGTTTTATCGAAATCTTCCTCAATTCACCAGTTCGACGTCGTTCCTTCATGTTCTGCGGAACGTGTCCCGTCACCGACAAGCCTGACATGAAATCCCGCCCCGTTCATTGCACAAAAGGAAACAACAGCTTCTGGTTATCCATCCAGAACATATTGTCCGTGCCGACAAGCTTGGTTTCGAGCGTGACGCGCGTCTGGGTCTGGCCGCCACGCAGTCTGGCCACCGCCTGATTCAGCCCGAGATATCCCGCGCTGAAGCCATTCTGTACGATTAATTGCTGGAAAACGCCTTCCTGCAGCTGCGCAAGCTGCTGCTGCTCGCTGCCAAAGGCGACGACGTTCACCTCCGCCGCCGATTCGCGCCGATTCAGCTCATCCGCCGCGCCAAGGGAGGCCATCTCCTGAAGGGCGATGATGCCGTTCACCGGGTTTCGGTCCAGCATCCGGGCTGTCTTCTGCCCGCATTCCTCCCGCGTGCCGCATGAAATTGCCGGAAGCACTTCAATCTCCGGATATGATCCCAGCGCCTCCATAATGCCCTGCTCCCGCCGTGCAAGGCCCGGATGGTTCAAAGGGTCCGAGCCAAGCAAAACGACGGTTCCCGAGCCATGGAGCAATTCCGCCATCGCTTCGCCTGCCTGGCGTCCAGCGTCTTCATGATCGATGGAAATGACGCTGGCAATGCCTTCGACCGGAAACTCATCGTTCAGCACGATGACGGGCACCGCTGTCCCCGCCGCGCCGGATTCTGCCGCCTGACGAACCATTTCCGTCAGCGCATGCTCGCTCATCGGGTCCACGATAAGCGCGGATGCCCCTTGCTTCAAAGCGCGTGCGACCGCTTCGATCTGCGCCTGCTCCCGCTCCTCAAGGGTTAACATGCCGGTGTCCGCCGACACGGCATGGCCCTTGGCGCGCGAGGCGTCTGCACCTGTGCCGACCTTATCGGACACGGCACTTCCCGAGGTCGGCTGTGCCGGCGGATAGGCCTCCACCGCAACCAGCGCGGCTCCGCTTTCTTTGGCCGCGGCCTCGGCGCCCAGCCGGATCGCCTGCGCCAGCTCGCCTGCGCCGGCGGGGGTAATCAGCGCTATGCGCAGCGGCGCTGAACCGGAACTGCTGCTGCCGGACATGCCGCCGCAGGCGGTGCTGATCAGCAGCAGACCCCATGCCGCAGCCGCCGTCAGCGCAAGCCGGCGTCTGCGAAGGAGGTTTCTGATCCAAACCGCACTAAGCCATCGTTTTTTTCTGATCATCCTGCGCTCCACCCTCCTCTGGTGCCCGCTGCACCGGAATGCGAATCCAAACCGTCGTGCCTTCCTCCAGCTCGCTTGCATATTCCAATCCATAAGCATGGCCGTAATACAGCCGAATCCGGTCGTGCACATTGCGCACCGCAACGCCCGAACCCGCGCCGCTTCTCGCCATGGGATATCCTTGTGCCAACGCACGCAGCTGCTCCTCGCTCATGCCGACGCCATTGTCCGTAATTCGGTACACCAGGCAATCCGCTTCCCGATATACGCGTACTTCAATATGCCCTTCGTCCATGTCGTATTCGATGCCGTGCACGATTGCATTTTCGATGAGCGGCTGCAGCAGCAGCTTCAATGTCAGGCAGTCCAGCGTATCGTCGTCCGCGTTTAAAGTGAAGCGGAATTTGCGTTTGAACCGCATCTGCTGGATCGTCAAATAATGGTGGGCATGCTCCAGCTCTTCTTTGACCGTAATGATCGTTTTTCCTTTGCTGAGGCTGATGCGGAACAAGCGCGACAGCGAGGTGATCATCGTGACGACCTCTTCATTGCGGCTCATGCCGACCATGCGCACCATCGAATTCAGCGTATTGTACAAAAAATGGGGATTGATCTGCGCCTGCAGCGCTTCCAGCTCCAAACGCCGTTTCTGCTCCTGTTCCCGGATGATTTCATCCATCAGCGTACGGACTTTGTGCACCATCAGGTTGAAACGGCGCGATACCCTCTCCACCTCCAGCGGACCTTCGATGGGCAGTTCCACGTTGAAATCGCCGCGTTCCACCGCCTTCATCTTGCGTTCCATGCGCCGGATCGGCCGCGTTAAGCTGGCGGAAAGCATAAGGGATACGAGAACGGCGAGCACCAGCACCACCGCCAGCACGCGAACCATATACCCGCCGACTTCCTGCCGGGTTGTAAGCATCTCGTCAAGATAGGCAACGCCGACGATTTTCCATCCGATATTGGGGACGGATTTGACCGTGTTCAGCCTTTTCTGGCCGTCCGCTTCGTCTTCGTAGCTGCCTGTGGCCACAAGCGCCTGTTCGATGTTTTCGCTGCGCAGCCCCATGTACATCAATTGCTGCTGGGGATGATACACGATGTTGCCTGCGCTTTCGTCGATGATGTATACGTATCCGCGCTGTCCAAGGCTGACCCTGCGGCTCAGCTCGTCCATCTGTTTGAAGTTGATGTCCACCAGCAGGATGACCTGCTGCTCCTGTCCGTTCCGCTGAACGGTAATGCCTTTGCTCATGGAGACGACCCACCGATAGGGACCTTCGTACATGTTTTGGATGTGCGGCAACGAAAAACTCAAATGATCGGGTACCCGCAGCGCGGATTGGAACCACCCCTGCTGGGTGACGTGGGCGCTCGGCTTCAGTGCGGCCGCAGGCCTGTTTTTGAGCAGACGACCGTCCGAATCCAGCAGTGTGATGGACAGGATATCCTCCCTGCTGCTCAGCAAGGTGTCGAGTTGTTTGTCGACCTGCTCGCCCTCCCAGGTGCCGTCCCGCAGCATATGCTCCTCGATCGCGCGATACAGATGCGACATGCTGCGGACATAATCCTCCAGATTGTAGCTGACCTGGTCCACGATCTGTTTCGTGCTCAGCTCGGCGCTGCGTTCGGCCGTTTGCGCGAATTTGTCGTAGAGCAGCATCGACATGATCGTAAGCACAAGCACGATGAACGCGGAAAAGGACAGCATGATGATGGCACCGATGCTGTTCCAGGCAAAGGACTGCAGCCCGGTGCGAACCCGGAGCATGCGGCGTCCGATCCAGCCGGCCAAGCTCCTCATGGCATCCTTCCTCCGTCCGGAGCGGAGGATGCTTGCTTACGATATTCCTTGGGAGAGATGCCGATATGTTTCTTAAAACAAAAGCTGAAATAGTTCGGCTCGGCAAAACCGACCTGCTCGGCGATTTGAAACGACTTCAGATCCGTGGAACGAAGCAGCTCTTTCGCGGCCTCCATGCGAATCTGCATCAGGTATTGCAGGAAGGTCAGCTGCACTTCTTTTTTGAAAATGGCGCAAAAATAACCGGAGCTGATGTGCAGATGCCCGCATACCTTCTGGATGGACAGCTCCGGGTCGGCATAGTGCTGCTTCGTAAACGCAAGCGCCTGCTCCACGATATCCTTGTATGCATGCTGGCGTCCGCTGGCGATCCGTCTCTGGACGTTGGCGCATACTTCGCGCACCCTGCCCTGGGCTTCCGGCAGACCGGGCAGCCGGAACAGATCGGCGTACAGCTGGAAGCCCGCTCCGAAGATATCCTCCATTTGTTCCCCGGAGGCCTGCGCCGCCTTCCAAACCGTGGTCAACGCCTCGATCAAATAGAGCTGGATGTCGCTGCGGCCGTGTTCGGCTGTAATTTCCCGGAAAATGATGTCCAGCACCTCACCCAGTTCATTCTGCGTGCCTGCCTTCAGGCAGCGCGTAAGCGCCTGCTGTTTCAATTCGTCGAAGCGCAGCTTGCCAGCCGCCTGCCGCTCCACGTCGCCGATATAGATGAGCGGGTCCGTTCCCGGTACAAGCCGGTAATCCAGCGCCAGCAGCGCATCCTCGTAAGCGTGCTTCACTTGGTCCAGCGATTGCACCAAAGCTCCAGAACCGATCGTAGCCTGCATGCGCAAATAGTGGTTGATGCTGCGAATGACCGTTTCGAGCGCCTGCTGCTGTCGTTTCTCGCCATCCTCTCCGCCCCACCGGTCGACGAACAGCAGCACAATGGCCTCCTGATGGATGAACGCATGGCCTGCTTCATGCTCTGCCCATACTTCTGCCGCAACATTCAAGGCGGCGAACTGCTTCAGCTCCCCGTCTTCCGAGTCCCGTATGGCGCCCGCGGCAGATGCCTTAACTTCTTCCGTTGTTTCACGCTGATCTGACTTGAGGGAAGAAGCGTTCAGGGACTGTTTCGGCGTTTTGCCGTCCGTATGCAGGGTTACCACGGATACGCCGTAACGGATGCCCTTCAGATCCAGCCCGCATTGCTCTGCCTTGCCGTGAATGTAGGCCGGCGGCTTCCGCCGATGAAGCAAGGTCGCCATCAGGTCGGCCTGCATCAAAGGCAGGCTGGCATAGTAATGTTCGCGCAGCTGCTGCACATTTTCGCGTTCTGCCACCTCGGCGGCCATTTGTCCGCGCAGGCGGGTGAGCAGTTCGGCCAGATGCGCGGCAGAAAACGGTTTGAGCAAATATTCATCCACGCTCAGCGAAACAGCCTGCCGGGCGTAATCGAATTCATCGTATCCGGTCAGAATGACGACTTTGACGAGCGGATTGCGCTCCCTTAACCTGCGGGCCAGCTCAAGACCGTCCATGAACGGCATGCTGATATCCGTCACCACGATGTCCGGCTCGACCCGTTCGGCCATTTCCAGCGCTTCCCTTCCGTTTTCGGCAAGACCAACGATCCGCAAATCCAGCGCTTCCCAGTCCACTTCCACGACCAAACCTTCCCGCACATCCTCTTCATCGTCAACCAGCAGCACCCGGTACATCGGGATTCCTCCTTTTTATTCAAGCAGGGCATGTGCCCAGGCAGTTATATATATGTCTCAACGGCTCAAGCTTGCCATCATACTATACAATATCGGTCTTGTTTTGTAACCGCTTACTTTATTACAGACCAAAAAGCCACCCATCAAGGATGACTTCGTAATATCCATACTCTGCGCATGGATGAATCGTTATGCACTTCCAACATGCTACTTAGCTTAACCGCCTGATCCAGCAAGCCTTGTCAGGAAGAAAGACCGTTCTGCGTGGACTTTTTATAGGCCATGGGTGTCATGTTCATCGATTGGCGAAACTGCTGGATGAAATAACTGGTGCTGTTGAATCCCACCTGATAGGCGACATCCGTAACGCTGCGCTCCGGCTGCTGGAGCAACACCAGGCTCTGCCGAATGCGGACGTCCATGACGTATTGAAGCGGTGATTTCTTGAGCATTCGCTTGAAATAACGGCAGCATTCGGACCGGCTTAGCTGCCCTGCACGCGCGATATCGTCCAGCAGCACTTTCTGGGCATAGTGTCGGTGAATCCAGTCCAGCATCGCCTTCATGCGCCGGTTTTTCAGCATCTCTGCCTGTTCGTATTCCAGCGGGAATCCGTTGGCGATCAGGTTTTTCCACAAGCGGGCGAGATTTGCGGTAATGTCCAGTTCATAATGGGCCGGGCGCTGCTCCACCAGCTGATGAATGGCAACAATGGCTTCCAGGATGGCTTCAGCCCACTCCTCTTCTGCATTCAAACGTACATAAGGCAGATTGGTCGCTTGCATGTAAGGATAAACGTAAGCCGAATAGAGCTCTTGGGACACCACAAACGATGGCGCTACGTTCAGGCAGATATATACGCACCCCGTCCGATGTTCATCCGTCGCCATATGCAAACAACCGCTGTTGATAAACAAACCTTCTCCCTGACCCAGACGAACATGCTTATCCTGCACCCGGAAATCAGCCTGCCCTTTCATCACGCGGACAAATTGAAACTCTTCGTGCCAGTGAAGCGGAATATGTCCCTGCATATGTTTGCGAATGGTCGTCCGGTAACATGCAAGCGGCAGCACGATTGTGCGATGCTCTGTCAGTTCCCTTAAATTGGGGTCGATTTGAAAATCCATGATTTGCATCCCTTTACCTCAATATATTTATATTTCTTCATCCGATTCGAGTATAATATTCAGTCGTTTCCTTTTAATATCTACAATATAACATACTATTTTTACATTCATGATGGAGAGATGAACATGCATCGGGGAAAAGGATTATTTTACATTATTACAGGGGCCGTATTCTGGGGTATTGGCGGCACCGTGGCCAAAAAACTGTTCCAGCACTACGGCGTGGACGTGAATTGGTTCGTCGCGGTGCGATTGCTCCTGGCAGGCGTATTGCTGCTGTCCATTCAAGGCTTTAACCGCAATCGCGGCCAAATCTGGTCCATTTGGACCCACTGGAAAGACGCGCTGCGTCTGCTCATCTTTGGACTGATCGGCATGCTTGCCGTCCAATACACTTACATGGCTTCGATCAAAGAAGGCAATGCCGCCGTAGCTACCCTGCTGCAATACTTGTCACCGGTTATGATTATCGGGTACCTGTTTATAAGCAGACAGGCCAAGCTGACGCCCAGGGATGGAATCACGGTATCGCTGGCGCTAGCCGGATGTTTCCTGCTCCTGACCAACGGCTCGTTCTCCCAGTTGTCCGTTCCCACGCCAGCCATCGTATGGGGGATATTGTCGGGCGTCGCGGCCGCCTTTTACACGCTGTATGCCATTCCGCTGCTCAAAAAGTTCGATTCGCTCGTCATCGTAGGTTGGTCGATGGTGATCGGGGGTTCTGCCCTTTCCCTGATTCACCCGCCGTGGCGGATCGAAAAAGGCCTTCTGACGGGCGATGCCTACCTGTATCTGGCCTTCGTCATCCTGTTCGGCACGATGCTTGCGTTCTGGTTCTATGTCGAAAGCCTGAACTACCTCGCCCCCAAAGAAACAAGCTTGCTCGGAAGTCTCGAACCGCTCGCCGCCGTGATCACGACCGTGTTCTGGCTGCATGACCCCTTCGGCCTGTTCCAGTGGATCGGCGCGGCGTGCATTCTGATCATCGTTGCTTTTATGGCTGCCGACAAACCGGCGGAATCGACCACCTCAACGACGGGATAGGCGTATGCGCAGACCGATGGCGTGAAGTTGTTCTGCTTGGGTTGATGTGGTGCACTTCTGCTGAACTTTGAGCAGGAGCTTCGCAGCCGGGGAAGGCATTCATGCCTAACAAACCTGAGACGTCTTATTAGGCGTCATTTCGAACATTTCGAATTCTAACGAACATGAGAGGCGTTATACCGAACACATCGCGTTCATCTGGTTCATTTTGAGCCGAATAAGGTGTCTGAAGTTCTTTAGCGAAAAAATACACCCAAAGATGACCGAATAGCGTGTCTGAGGTTCGTCAGCCCAAAAAGGGACCTTGATGCATCATTGCATCAACGTCCCTTTTTTCTCTTTTCACAAGCTGCTAACTGGATGTCAGGCTCACTTGTGAGGCCGTCTTGTCCCAGTCCACTTTCATTCCCAATGCCTCGGTAACGAGGCGAATCGGCACAAGCGTGCGTTTGTTCTGAAGGATGGCCGGTGTGCCGAGATCCAGCGATGCGCCGTTTAGCGTGGCTGCACTACTGCCGATCTTGATGACCAGCGTTTGCTCGCCCAGCTCGGCGGTTACGGTTTTCGCAGTTTTGTCCCAAGTGACTTTCGCACCCAACGCTTCAAGGATCGAATTCACAGGAACCATAACTCTTCCGTTTTTCAGAATCGGTGCCTGATTCGGGAACGACACCGTTTTGCCGTCCAGCGTTACGGAAATATCCTTGTTCGTTGAACCTGAGGAAGCATTGCCCGCAGCTGTTCCTGCACTCGTACCGGAAGAAGCATCCGTACCCGTTGATTCGCTTGCTCCATCGGACGTTTCCGGCAATGGCGTTACTTCGCGTCCAAGCTGTTCCTGTAGGTTGGCCAGGCGGTTGAGCGCAAAGGTGGTCAAGGAGCCGGCTGCCATGTTACCCATGCCTTGCCCGCCGCCGAAACCGCCTTGCGGAGGCGTTGGCATGCTGCCTGTCGTGCTGCCGTTATCCCCGGCAGCCGCCGCCTCGTCGCTGCCATCCGCCGTTCCGCTTGCCGTACCGTCAGGTCTCGTCGGCGCTGTCGTTCCATCCGGAGGCGTCATGCCTTCGAATCCTTCCGGCGGCGTCATGCCATCCGGAGGTGTCATGCCTTCAAACCCTTCAGGAGGCGTCATGCCCTCGAATCCGCCCATACTTCCCTCTTCTTCAGCATTTGCGGAATACGTAATGTTGGATTCGAACTGTTCCATCGTGTAGAACTTGCTTGGATCGGCTTCCACGTACGGACGGATCAGGTCGGAAAGATCGGTGATCCGGTCTTGAATGCCTTCAAGGTAATCGGTCAGCTCATTTACATAGCCGAGATACTTCGCTTTGTATTCCGGCACGGCCAGCAGGTTGCTGATCATTGGCACGCTATCCATGCTGATGCCCAGTACCGGTTCATCTATGGATGCGGTCGTTGCATTTGTGTTTGTTGCGGTGGTGCCTGTCGTTCTACGTCCACCGCCTCCAGCGGAGTATCCGTTGAAAGACATGTTAAAGTCCCACGGCACGACGCTGAATTTGCCGTTGGCGTCGCCGTATAACATGTAGTTATGCCCTTTGTCCCCGTTGTAGCTGTCATAGTTGCCGAATACAACGTTCCCTGCAATATATTTGAGCGCGGAATCGACGTCCAGTACGCTCTCGATCTCGCCTTTTTCGCCATCCGGCATGTCATTCAGCACTTTAATGAAGTTTTTGAGCTTCGTTTTGTCCTTGTCGGAGCCCAAATCCTTTGTCAGGGTGCTGTACTCCTCATTTTCCTCATATTGCAAATAGCTTTTCTCTTCCGTATCGTACAGAACGCCATCTTCATATCCTTCGCCATAGTTCCGTTCCAGGTAGCTGTCGTCTACCGACTCGACCCCGGTATAAAATCCGAACAACTCGCCGTTGATGTACAGGTTGACGAACGTCGTTTCCGGCACGTCCATCCCGATGCTGCGCAGTGCCTCATAATGCAGGTATTCGCGCAAGTAAGACGGGTCGGTGTAGTTGTTGTTCAGCACCATTTTGTCCAATCCGAGCAGCGTCTGGGTTTTATCGTATTTGTCGAACTTCAGTCTGAAGCTGTAACGGTCCGAATCCTCCATCGAGGCTACCGATCTCAGCGTCATGTTGCCTTTGGTGGAAAAACCAACGTTATCGAGCTTGTTGCCGTCTACCTCCACGCTTACGCTTTTGTATTCCTTGTCCATCGGGCTGGCGAGAATGCTCTCCCAGTCCTCATCACTGATCGTAACCTTCACATCGATCACGCGGTCTCCTTCAAACAGCGAAGAATACGCTGGCGTGGATGTTGTGCTTCCCTCTTCCGCGGCATAGGCGGTCGACGTTCCCAACGTCCATACCAGAGGCGCCGCAACCATCGACAGCGACAGTGCCGCAGCTGCAAAACGTTTCATGACCCTATTCACGAATCAAGTCCTCCCTTTTGGTTTCTGTAAGCAAAACATTGGCTTATATACCCAGTCTAGGAGACAAACCTTGAATGAATCTTAAATCGATGAGGAGATTAATCGTTGTAAATTTAATACCTGAGATTTGCGCAAATATTCATTAATAAACATAAATGTGAAAGAAACGCGGAAAATGCGTTCCAAATGTTGGTCCTTTAGCACCCTTTTCATTCCAAAACTAACATAAAAGTCACTCAGCATCCGATATATTTCATGAATGCCTCATGTTTGTACAGCTTATTTTAGTTAAATATACCCCCTCCAAATGAAATATATGGGAAATATAATATGAACACGTATAATACTTCCATCATGGATAGGAATAAGCAAATTGCACAAACATGAAAATTCGACAAATACAAACTAAGAGGAGTGAACCATGTTGTTTGCAAAGTTTCGATGGAGTACCCTTCCATTTTTCGCAAAAAACCTGATCATCTCGTTCGGCAGCATCACGCTGATCGGTATAATCCTGATTACGGCAGCATATCAGCTGCAAAAAAGTATTTTGGTTGAACAGCTGCACGACCAGGCCACCGTCATTACCGAAAAATGGTACAACGACCTGGACACCGGCAAAGTCGCCGAGGCTGTCAACGAAAAAAGTTATTCCGGTCCCGTACAATCGGAACTTAGAACGTATCTGGACTCCATCCATGAGTTTTATCCAAACATCGCGCAAGCGTACATTTTCGGTTCGGAACTGGAGCAAGGTAACGGCACGTCCATTATTGCGGTTCCTACCAATTTGTTGGAGCCCTTTGAGGAGAGCAATCTGGCCGCAGGCGCCATGTACCCTCTTCCCGAAAATAACGTCGTTGTCCTGGAACAAATGAAGATCGACGGCAAACCGGCCTTCAGCGATTTCTATACGGATGAATATGGAACATGGACCACCTTGATGTATCCGATCAACAATGCCGACGGATCCATTTACGCCGCTCTCTTTTTCGACGTAGATGCCAGCGCAGTTCCGAAAGGACTGGACAAACTGCTTACATACGGTTTGATGTTCCTTATCGGCTTCCTGCTCCTGTTCATGGTGCTTCAGTACGTTCTGTTGAAAAAGACGCTGCGTCCGATCCGCAACCTGATGAAGGGCATCGAAGAAGTCAGCACGGGCAACCTGGACGTATCCATTCCAACGGGGCGGGACGATCTAGGCATTATCAACGAAAAATTCAATACGATGATCGAACGCATCAACAACACGATGTTCAAGGTAAAAACGACGTCGGGCCACCTCTCGGACTCGTCCAAAAAGCTGTTGGAGATCTCAGCCGCGAACAACGAAAACATTCAATCGATCAGCAGCAACATCCGGGAAATCTCTGCGGGACTCCGCTCACAAAATCTGGCTACCGTAGAAAGCGCCCGTGCCATGACCGAAATGTCCACAGTGGTGCAGACGATCGCCAGCAGCTCGGCAGACGCGGCCGACGAAGCGCTGACCATGGAGCAGCGCTCCAATTCCGGCCATGAGATCATGCAGCAAGTCATTGATCAGATGCGCCTGATATCCGGCGCGGTACAGAACACGTACGCGTCCATCCAATCCCTGGAGAATCGTTCCAACGAGATTAGCAGCATCGTCAATATCATTACCGACATTGCCGGGCAAACCAACCTGCTTGCCCTGAACGCCTCCATCGAAGCGGCGCGCGTCGGCGAAGAAGGCAGAGGATTTGCGGTGGTGGCCGGAGAAGTCCGGAAACTTGCAGAACAATCTCAGGAATCAGCCACGCAGATCCGTGCTCTGATCGACGAGATCCAGAGAGACATCTTGCAGTCGGCCGAAGCGATGCAGCTCGGTTCCCAAGAGGTTGAAAAAGGGATGAGCGTGACTAGCGAAACCGGCGTATTCTTCGAGGATATCCTGTCTGCGACGGGCAAAGTCGCCAATCAGATTCAGGACATCTCCAGCTCCACCCAAGAAATTTCGGCCAGCACGGAGCAAATGTCCGCCACGGCGGATGAACTGTCCTCGAGCGTCAGCAAGGCGGCAAGCAGCACGAAACAGATCGAGCAATCCGTGGCCGAGCAGGAAGCCTCCATGGCCTCCATCGTCACGGCTTCCGACGAGCTGTCCGCGGTTTCGGAGCAGCTGCAGGAACTGATTTCGTTCTTTAAGGTAAAAGGAAACTGATCAGTTTCTAACCGACCAAAAAAGAAGACCATTATTACGCAAAAAACCAAGGCATCTGAGTTGTTGACTCGATGCCTTGGTTTTTTTGTTGGTTGCTGGTGCCTGGGAATTGCGACTGAGTAGGTTGTACAATTCATACGTTCTTGCAGGGTACGATCGGGACAAGGAAGATTAGAGCTTAGCTTTATCAGCTTCAAAGTTTAAACCTTGCACTCGGGATGACCAAAGAAATTGAATACCCACGACATGGTAACCATCACTTGAAGGTGTTTGGACATATCTTAGCGGCGCTCGACGGCTACGCCACCAAAGACTCCCCACAGATTTGCGGGATCATTTAAATATTTATGAGGAAAGCCGAGCTCAATCGCGCTTACCGTGTCGAGCCTTTGCAGTTGTTCCTCCGTAAGCTGCACATCAAGCATATCCAAATTGCTTTCAAGCTGTCCGGCTTTGCTTGCCCCCAGCAAAATGGATGTCACGGACGATTGTGCTCTCAGCCATGCCAACGCTACATGCGCTGCCGGAGCATTCACTTCATCTGCTACTTTTTTGACTTCATCCACAATATTAAATACCCGCTCATTCAGCATACCATGGTTAGCCATCATGGTTACCCGCGAGCTCCAGCCTTCGGATTCCTTGCTTGGCTGCTGCAAATCCTCTCTTGAATATTTTCCGGTCAAAAGACCGTTGGCCAGCGGCGACCAGGCAACAACCCCAAGCCCCATCTCCTGAGCCATCGGAGTGAGCTCTCTTTCCGACGTTCGCTCGATCAGACTGTGTTCATTTTGCAGGGCAACCAGAGGCGACCACCCTCTCAGGTCGGCGATCGTCTGCATCCGCGAAATCTGCCAGGCCGGCGTATCCGATATCCCTACATAAAGCACCTTGCCCGCTCGTACAAGATCATCCATAGCGCGCAGCACTTCCTCAACCGGCGTCGTGTTGTCCCAGGAGTGTAGATACAGCAGGTCGATATAATCCGTTTTCATCCCGACAAACTTGTTTCAACCGAGCGAATCATGCTTTTTCTGTGATTTCCGCCTGCATTCGGGTCGCCTTGATGCGTATTCATCGTATATTTCGTGGCAAGCACGATGCGCTTACGACGCTCGCCCAAAATTTCACCCAACATGTTTTCCGAGCTTCCGTTCGTGTATCCACTGGCCGTATCGACAAAATTTCCACCCCGGTCGAGATAAATGTCCAGCATGTTCTGGGCTTCATCCGTGCCTGCGCCCCATCCCCAATCCGTACCGAAAGTCATGGTGCCAAGGGCAAGCTCCGAGACGCGTAATCCGCTTTTTCCTAAGAAATAGTATTTCATATATGCCTCCTAATAATCGTTATTCTTTTTTCAAACTGAAAATCTATCATTTTTTATAAGAAAATGATCTTCGTGGATACGCCGCTTTTTTCATGAATCATCCCCTTTAATTAATATCTCTCCACCATGGAACCGACGGTATTTCAGAAGAACCAATCTCAACACTTTCGCCTATGCGAGGTACCGCGATGACAACGTTTCTTTCAGACGCAGCCTTGAGAACACGTTTGATCGGTTCATCCCAGTCATGGAACGCGAGTGTAAATGCGCCCCAATGAACCGGGAGCAATAAGTTACCTTGAAGTTCAATGTGGGCTTGAACCGTCTCCTCGGGGAGCATATGCAGTGGCCACCACCCGCTGTTGTCGTATTGTCCGGCCTCGAATAGTGTCAGATCAAAAGGACCATAATGATTACCTATCTCTTTAAAGTGAGGACCGTAGCCGCTATCCCCGCTGTAAAATATCTTTGTATGTTTTCCTTCGATAATCCACGAACACCACAATGTGGTATTTTGCTTAGAAACACCTCGTCCCGAGGAATGTTTTGCCGGTGTACAGCGAAATTTCAGACCTTCAAACCTGGCTTCCTTCCACCAATCAAGCTCCACAATCTTCTCAGGAGCAACACCCTATCTTTCCAAATGACTGCCAACCCCAAGGGGAACATGAAATGTTCTCACTTTATCCTTTAATCTCCGGATCGACCGGTAATCCAGATGATCATAATGATCATGTGAGATGAGCACCGCATCAATCTGCGGCAGATCTTCGATTTCAATGGGCAGTTGTTCGCTATAACGTCTGCCGCCAAACCTGAAAGGAGAGGAATAGGGCTCGAATATCGGATCTAACAGCAACAGCTGTCCATCCAGCTGAATTAACGATGTAGAGTGCCCGAGCCATGTAACTGCCGTTTTATTAACATCTTCCTTTGATAAAGGTGTGACGATTCGCTGTACCGGGAGTATTTCTTTCGGCCGTGCCCTAGGATTGCCTTTGATATATTGCCGAAGGATTGGGAGTAAAGCCTTCATGCTATAATCGACACGCGTTTCAACAGGATATTTAAATCTCCCGTTTACGAAGTTTTTGGATGTTTGATATTCCGTTCTTCTCTTACTGGACATAGGTATCAACTCTCAAATGGTTTATTGAAATTAATAAAAAATTGAATGTTCATTCATTTTAAAATTAAAAAAAGAAGGACTCTTATGCTTTAACAGCGTCCCAACTCGATTGAATCAAGTCCTTCACATTTTTATCATTAAATTCAAATTCTTTTCTGTAATATTGCTTGGCCAGTTCGGTAACAGGAGCATAAATCAAAACTAATAGCAGCATGGTATCGTAATCTTTAAGCAACTTCTGTTCTTTGCCTTCCTCAATCAATGTATAAAAAGGCTGGAACATCAAACTGGAGTCTTCTAGAAACAAATTTTCGACAAGCGGTGAATTGCAAAATTGTTCATAGAAGAGAAATTCATCTTTATGGTTAAGAATGAATTCAATATAGTTGCTCATAATCCGTTCAAATCTTTCCTTGACCGGCATTGGATGATGGACACCCTGGAACATACTCGAACTAATCTTTTGCTCGACGTTCAAAAACAGCTTCCTCAGCATGTCCTCCTTGTTTTCGAAGTAAACATAAATCGTTCCTGGTGATACCTGAGCCCGTTTGGCAATTTTAGACATGGAAATTTCAGAGAAGCCGATCTCGTTCAAAAGTTGAATGGTTGCTTGAAAAATAGCTTCATTTTTATTTTTGTCCTTATATCTCATGGCTGAATAATAAACGATCATTCAATTAAAGTCAAATCCATTGAGACACGTTCACGAGAAATTCCTGTTTATTGAGCGGCTTGCTGCTGACTCCAACCATTAAAGTGGCTGATGGCAATATTAGATTTCAATCCACGCACTCCATACGGAGTGCGACGGCTTGCTGATAATTTGCATGATCGCACTCATTTGCTTTCACTTTGAATAAAGGTCTTATCTATATTGTTCCAATTGCAAATGACAGTATGAAGACATTGAAAGTGCAACTCGCAGGCAGTGTGTCTCCGATGCAAACTCAAGACCTCGCGTGATCGTTCAGTTGGCTTACTTTGGAGTGAGTCCAGCAAACGTTTAGTGTCTTTCCTTCAAGTGTTGGAGTGGAAGCCATTTGGGTCTTCATATGTCTCCTTACCGTTGTAATCTACGTAACAATGCTTGTGCTTGCTTGTTTCGTTCTATTGCTGCTTCAGATGGCTTACTGTTTGTCTCTTTGAGAAATTACTCTGTGTATTCACTTTCTATGTAGGTAGTTATAGTAGTATCAATTGGAATAATCCTTGCAAAACCATCATTAACATCAACAACAATGTGGTTGTCTCGAGATCAATCGAATTTCTTTTTGCTAATCGTTCAGACATTGGAACATTTGAGTGTGGATTGGCTAGTTTGGATCTAGTTAATGGTTTGTCAGAAATTTTAATTCTATTCTTCATTTTCAAATTGCTCCCGCACTCTTTGTGTTTCCAGTTCAAAGTGTTGTTCCATTTTCTCTAGCTCCTTCACATCTCCCCGCATCGCCTTATCCATGTCACATCCACAATGTTCATTTAACCACCTCAAAAGCACACCAAGTCACCTCACAAATTCATCCATTGCCGAATCAGCCCAATATTCTGGCCCCATATGTTGTGCCATGCAATATCTTCCATGATTTCTTTATCAATTTCAGGCATGAAAGCATATTTAGTAGCTAGGTCAGGATCGATATTGTAAGTGTCAACCAACTCACGAGCAATAGCATTCTTAAAATTTGGATAGCCGTTCGCCAGTTCTTGCATAAGGCGATGTTCAATGCTTCCCCTTCTAGGTACGCGAACATGATTTTTGAGCCTTTCACGTACTTTCTCAATGATTGGGTCATACGGTTGATTCACGCCATGGGCAAAGTCAACAAAATCTCTATACTCTTGTTCACTGTTAACAATGACTTTTGTTGGACGAATCGGTTTTACTTGATTTCCTTCATTTTCATCTCCCTTTCTGCATAAAACTGAGCGACAATAATTACCAGCAAAGAGTTAACTTTTGCATCAAACTGTGCTAAACTATAGTCAACAAGGATACAATAAAAAAGAGTAGGGATGCGCGAACATCCCTACTCTTTACAACAGCCGCTTCTAAGGGCGGTGGCTGAACACAGGTAGCAGACTTAGACCGTCACCTTTGCCGAGGGCGGTCTATTTCTTTTTGTTAGACAGTAGCGCTACGATCAGCGAACCAAAGGTTAGCATCAGCATAAGTGCTTCAAATACTGTCACAAGGCATCACCTCCCTTCCGGGAGACTAGCCGACCGCCCATATTAGCCAATCTGTTGATAGGGATATTATACCACAGGTTATTACTCTAGCCTATTGTTATGTGAATGACAGGAACCACTAGGCTGATCAGAACACATCTGATTTATACGCTTAGTGTTTGCACACGATTCTAGTGGGTTTACTCTGTCATAATCAATCTAATTCAAACTAATTGGTTTGTTAATATTGGACATCAAAAAAAGCACCCCTAGGCGAGTGCTTAACCCCCCCATAAAAATCTCAACTTGTTTATCGTAGTGAGCTTTATGGGCAACTTTTCTTTTTCATAGTCTTCTGTAGAAATTACTTTGTTGATTTGATGCTCTTTATAATAATACATAAAAACGCAGTAAAGACAAACAAATACCAAGAGAAAGGACAACCAGTTTCCTTTCCCGTAAACGAACGCAAAAAGAAATGTAGCAACGCCAGCCAAAATCGCTCCATATTTGTACTTTTTTAGCATTCCCCTATCCATGTTGACTCACCTCCCAACTAGGGAAGATTATACCATGTGCAAGGTAATGGGGCTGTGGAATCAGCTAGATTTAATCAAAGCAGGGAGAGCATGCGCAGGCACGTCAAAGCTGTGTTTGTTATTCTTCGTATATAGAAACTCTTATCCAACTTTGACCAACATAGTTATGAATGATTTGAAGCACAATTTAATAGTACTCGTTCTGCTTGGGCGTTTCTCCCGTTCCTTCCGTAATACATTGCTAGTTCATAGCTGTATTGTAGATAATATGAGGCATCTACATCAGAAATGTTCTTCCAGTCAATGACCTGTATTTTTTCTTCAAATAAACTTTCCAAATTATTTATAGGCAATCCGCTTAATCGATTTGCCTCAAGTAGCGTTAAGAGCCCAGAAACCAACTCGTCCTCACTTTGCAGTATAATGTAAATATTCATCTAAAACCTCTGTTTTACCTTCCAATAAATCCAACACCATCAAATTAACTTTAGAGATTTCTGTATAATATTTAATTTCATCTATCGTTTCTGCATCTGTGATTCTTAACCATTTAAAATCGCCATAACCCTTAATACACTCTCTGGCTTTATCAAATTCCAATAACTTTTGATAAGCTATTCCCCGCATCAGTAGATGCATAGCCCATATAATAAACAAGCGCCCGATCCGTATGTAATTCTCCGAAGTCCCCTTATCCAACTATCATGTTTAAATTGTAAATTCTTATGGATTCATCATATAGTGTTTTGGCCTAGTACAATTATTTCGCTCCAGTTATTTAAACCATAAGCAATTCTGAGTAGTGTCACAGTCGAGTCAAGTTCAGATCCTTCATATAAGCTCGACATACCCTTCCTCCTTATTTACATTTAATAACACTATATTGATTATTATTCCATTTATCAATATGTTTTTATCTGGATCTTTTGCAGATAGATTTTATTTCATATCTCATTCATTTCTATCTAACACAAAAAACTCACCTCGTATCCCTGTGTAACATGGGTACGAGGTGAGTTTTTATTTCATGTATATAACTTCGTAGTATCCCTACTTTAATAGAGAATATGGCAACTCAAAACTCTCTTCTATTTAATCCCTGCACTTCATACGGAGTTCGACCAGTGACCCTCTAATGTAATCAATCTAGGCTGCAAATTTCAATCCACACACTCCATACGGAGTGCGACAGGGTGTAGCTCAGTTTGGTTAGAGCGCTTGTCTTGATTTCAATCCACGCACTCCATGCGGAGTGCTACCCCTTCCATTCCCATAGCTTCTATTTGAGTATTTCAATCCACGCACTCCATACGGAGTGCGACAGCGAAAAAAGACGTATATGTCTCTCTTTTAAACAATTTAACACGTTATTCCGCAACTTCCAACGATCAATATTCCCTCTTTATGCTAATCTACTGCGCCAGGTGTTGCCAAAAGGTTATAATTCGCTATGTTTCGACAAATTCTGAGGTGCGAATCCCCCAGGAAAACCATGTGAGCTTGGGGTTGCACCAGACTGAATCAACCTTTGTCTGAGTTGCAGCAATCCTGCCTTACCTCCTTAAAAACCCTATCACAACCCCGACACGGATACCTCGTTGTATAAAAAGACCATAAGCAAAAGCAGCACAAACAGTATCGCATAAATAAGCGTGCCGATGATGCCGCATACCAGGCCTGCAATGGCCATTCCCCGTCCTTGTTCCAGATTGCGTTGGATCTCTTTAAGAGACAACGACGCAAAAATAATGGCAGCAATGCCGATCAGGAGCCCCACGTACGGAGTGATGATCGATAATATGCCCAAGACCAAAGCGGCAATGGATTTACCGTTCGTCTTTGGTCCATAAGGCGGAGGTGGGGTTAATCTATGCTGATTCCAACCAGGTTGATGCTGTTCCAAAGTAAACCCTCCCTACTTCTCTTCAATAACCCCCATTACTAGGGTACTGATATTCAGTTCGTCAAGAAACCATCCCACTGCCAGCCCCCATCTTCGGCACGAATGTAATTGAATACCAACTCCGCGTACCCTTCATCATAGAGCCGAGCCAGCATGAGAACAGAGCGATTCGCTTCTTCCTGATGGTACCCTCTGAACTCCAAATCTCCCGGACGGACGTTCTTCAGAAATGCCGTTTCGTATTTATGCTCGCCGTCTTCAAAGCGGATCGAATTTTGCGCTTTGAGGATGTCAACATGAGAAGAAGCCACGGACTCCATGTAAGCATAGTCCTCGTTTTCCATGGCGGAAATCAGCTTGAATGCCAGATTCATCGTCTCCCGGATGTTCCCCTGCAATTCCTCTTCATTCACCAGACCAGCATCCTGCGCTTCTAATTGCTGCGTTAACTTTGCATTTTCATTCCGCAGTTGTTCCAGCTCATCTACACGACCTGCCTCACTGCCGATCCCCTCAAGACGGGAAGTTTCCGTCGCTTCTTTCTCACCATAGCAGCCTGTCAACGAGAGCCCAAGCAGCAGCCAAATGCCTAACCTTTTCATGACGTCCCCCCCTATTCACAAAAAGTACCATAATCACCCAATAGGTGGATGACATTATTGTTACTCCCTCTTTTCATTTCCCCATTTCCTCTATTACCTCCCAAGAGTATGACGAACATCACATGCGGATCTCTGGTCCAGATGCTACAGTTAATTCGACCAAATGACCAATATAGTAAATCGGTCAATTCCTTAAATCAGGTACAACAGTACATGAGACAACACCCTTTCTGACAAGGAGGTGAATATGCATGGCCGATATCAACCGAAGGCAGCAGGTCGTCTCCGCTGCGGAGAAATCCTTCTCCCTGTTTGGCTATAAGGCAACGACCATGGAGCAAGTGGCCAGACTGGCGCATGTGGGCAAAGGCACGATTTACAATTTTTTCGAAAACAAAGAAGAGCTGTTCCGCGAAATTTTGCACTCCATCATTGCCGACATGAAACGAATTACGGAGCAAACCGTGAAAGAAGAGCACTCTTTTCTCGACAATGTGCATGAGAGCATGGATGCTTTGCTGGAGTACAGGCAGGAGCACGAGCTGCTGCTGAAGCTCTTTCAGGAGGTTCATGATTTCGGTACGCCGCAGGCGAAGGAAGGGCTGCAAAAGGTGGAAACGGCGATCCTCGAATATTTGGAGCGGCAGGTCAAACGTGCAATGACATTGGGACAGATCAGGCAGGAGGACCCGAAGATCGTCGCATTTGTGCTGTTTAAGCTGTACGTCACCCTGGCCTCCGATTGGAACAAAGTGCATCCTGCGCTCCATAAGGAGCAGATTAAGGCATTTGTCGGGCCGTTCCTCAAGAACGGACTATCCCCGACTTAGAGGAACCCGCGCATGCAATCCATATAGAGAGAACAAGAAACGATGGGGAGAGAACATCATGAAATCAATGACTGTGTTTTTTCGGGAACTCGGGTCCGCCCTCAGAAAACCGAAAGTAATCATACCGATTATCGTTGTGCTGTTTATACCGGTGCTGTACAGCGGCATGTTTTTGGAAGCTTTCTGGGACCCTTACGGCAAAATGAACGAACTGCCTGTCGCGGTGGTCAACAATGACCAAGGAGCAACTTACAATGAGCAAACGCTGGAAGTCGGGCAGAATCTGGTCGACGAGCTGAAGAAAAGCGATGACTTCAACTGGCAGTTCGTCTCACGCGAACAGGCCGACGAGGGCATGAAGGATAACGCGTATTATATGACGATCGTAATCCCCGAGGACTTCTCCGCCCGTGCAACCACCTTGATGGACGATCATCCCAAGCCTGCCGAACTGATCTATGAACCAAACGAAGGATACAACTTCCTCGCAGGCCAGATCGGAGGAACGGCGGTAAAACAGATTAAAGCCAAAGTGTCCGCCAAAGTCACGGAAACCTATACGGAAACGCTGCTCGACCAGGTAGCCGTCATCTCGGACGGACTGGCAGATGCGGGGGACGGTGCCGGACAGTTGAGCGACGGGGCATCCCGTTTGCATGACGGCGCAACCACGCTCAAGGAAAATCTGACGAAGCTCGCCAGCGGCGCGGGCAAGCTGGAAAACGGTTCGCAAACGCTGCAAACCGGCGCGAAACAATTGGCGCAAGGCGTCGGCAAACTGCATGACGCCGCAACTACCCTCTCGGGCGGTTTGTCCCGGTTGTCTGAAGCGGGAGACCAACTGACGGCAGGAGCCGCCAAAGTGTCCGCCGGAGGACAGCCGCTGCTGAGCGGTGCCAAGGCCGCGCGTGACGGCGCAGCCAAGCTCGATGCAGGCCTGGCCTCGTCCGAGGAAGGCGCGGCGAAGCTCACCGCCGGACTGCAGGCCTCGGTGGCGGGCAGCGGCCAAGTCGCCGAAGGCGCGAAAGCGGTGGCTCAAGGGCTTGAGCAGCTCGCGCAGAGCAGCCCGCAACTGGCTGCAAGCCCCGAAGTGCAGAAGCTGCTCGCCGCAAGCCAGGCCGTGGCCGCAGGCAGCGAGCAGGTCTATCAGGGCGGACAGCAGCTCGTTGAAGGCAGCCGGACGCTGGAAGCTGCCCAGCAGCAGCTGCATCAGGGCAGTTCGCAGCTTGTGCAGGGCCAGGAGCAATTGCTGCAAGGGGTATCGCAGCTGGCCGATGGGCAGGATCAGCTCGCGAACAATATGAAGCAATTCAACGCCAAGCTGGCGGAAGCCGCGGCGGGTGGAGCAAAGCTCGCTCAGGGCACTGGACAGTTAAACGCCAGCACAGGCCGGCTCACCGATGGCGTGCAGCAGCTCGCTGGAGGCATCGCATCGGTTGCGGACGGCTCCCGCCAACTGGATGAAGGCGCGGGCAAACTCACCGATGCCACCGTCAAGCTGGCTGACGGATCAGGTACGCTGGCCGACAAGCTAAATGAAGCAGCAGAGGAAACGTCCAGCGTCACCAAAACAGATGAACTTGTATCCATGTACGCGCAGCCGGTTCAGGTCGAAGAACAGAAATATAATGAAGTTCCGAACTATGGTACGGGATTCTCGCCTTATTTCATGTCCCTGGGTCTATTCGTCGGTGCGCTGATCGCCACACTGGTCGTGCCGGTGCGTGACGGCGCCGTGGCTGAAGCCAGCAGCTGGAATCGGTTCGTTAGCAAAACGCTGGCATTCAGCCTCATGAGCGCGGCGCAGTCGCTGCTCGCCTCCCTGCTTGTGCTGTACGGACTCGGGCTGGAGGTCCAAAGCGTTCCGCTCTTCCTGCTGTTCAGCTTTGTGACCAGCTTGACGTTCATGTTCATCATACAAGCGCTGGTGACTTGGCTGGATAACCCGGGACGTTTCATCGCCATTCTGATGTTGATATTCCAACTGACCACCAGTGCCGGAACCTTCCCGCTGGAGCTCATTCCGGATTGGATGAAAGGCTTCAATCCATGGCTGCCGATGACCTATTCGGTAACAGGCTACAAAGCGATCATTAGCAGCGGCTTGTTCGGCGTAGCCTGGGATCAACTCGGAATCATGTGCATTTTTGCCGTCATCGGCCTTGGTGCCACGTTTGCGTATTTCATGAAACACCGTAAAGAGAACGTCGAACAAGTTCAAGGGGAAGCGGCGTTTCATGCTTAATCTTTATCGGTGAACGTTCAATCGTTAAAAGAGCAAGGCTGGCATGAAATGTTCGCCCAACTCGGTCCAATCGCGAGAGGTCGTCGCTTCATGCGCGGCCTTGCTTTTTTTGAAATGTAACTGGCCTTCATTGGTTGGATGCTGCCTCATCTTCCCTTACCACGCCAAAAAAAGACGATCTACAGATCATCCGCAAATGACCTGAAGACGTCTTTTTATCATCCAAACTAAGATGTCAGTATGACCATGCAATCAGAATGGCCGACTCCATCTCTCAATGGGGCTTTAGTAGCCGTAATAACTGCTTCCGGCAGCTGCCGCGAAGAAGACAATGAGAAGAATCAACATAATGATGGCATAAATCGCTGTACCGATGATTCCGCAGACGAGACCGGCGATGGCCAGCCCTTTCCCCTGCTCCATGCGAACCTTGAGTTCTTTGAGGGCCAGTGCTGCAAAGATGATGGCAACGATCCCGATCAAAAATCCAAGGTATGGAATCATGATGGACAATATCCCCAAAACGAGTGCGGCAATCGATTTGCCATTCGTTTTCAGCGGCATATATGGTGGTGGCGGTGGCATGAGTGGATCATGAAAATTCTGATCCCAATCATTCTGACGATGTTCCAAGGTAAATCCTCCCCATTCATTTCATTGACTACCATTATACTTGATCGCGCGTAGAATCATACTCCATATTTTGTAAATGCTAAGGGTTTCGTAAAAATTTTCTTATGGGGCCCTGTAAAGAAGTTGAACAAGTCATTTTATATGTGACCACACCAACAGTCAAAAACATATTCGGATCGAGGTTATCCCTTGGTTTTTGGGCTCTTTCTTATTTCAGATCACATAATTTGGAGGATTTTTGCAATCACAGTTGAATCAGCTCACGCTTATTACAACGTTATTTTGCCCAATCTTATGTATTAATACTGACGGTATTTATGCTTCAGCACACTCAATCTTCCGAGTACGATTAGACCGACCAATAGAATAATGCCTAGATAAATGCCTCCCAGAATTTGAAGTATGAACGACGACTGATCCTCTCCAATTTCCTTAGGAATGTCCAAATTAAGCATATAAGGCCAGAACTCTTCCTCGAATTGTTTTTCGGTACCCGTAAGTTCCTTCATATATTCAGTGGCGTGCCCCTTAATCTCGGGGTCTATCTTTTGCATACTGCCCGTGTTGTATATCGTGGTATCCATAGACAGTTCGCCATTATTCGAAGAATACGCAAGCTGGTCGTATCGGGATGAATGTTGTGCGAGCACTTGCACAATGAGTCCTTTTTCTTGATAAGGATAGATGTAATACAGGTAGTGATTCACCTCCAGATTTCCTTCCCGCTGCATATAATACCTGGCAAAAGCTTGGTGCATCTTCTCGAACTGTACCTCAACGTAGTCCCCTGCCTTTAGGGTTCCCGGATCCAAATGGTTCAAATCTCTGGGCCCCTCCGCATACTTCGCGTTGTTGATCAAACCTGAGACGATAAAACCTCCGAACACGAGTGTGGCCAACACAGCTGCAATCAGAAAGCCACGTATGACTTTCTTCTTCTCTAAAGCATATTGTTCTTGCAATTAATTCTCCCCTTCCCAATTATTTCTTCCACTTCATAGTAGTTATCGGTCAATCAGGGAAAAATATGAAGAATTGGTCTTGATACAACCACATATGAAACAACACAAAGATGCGTAAGCAATCGTTTACGCATCTTTGTCGCAGTCCAGGTTTTCTGTTGTTATGCACTCCATAGAGAGTGCGACGCGGGCCGTGAGAATGCGGTTGATCAACGTTTGATATTTCAATCCACTCTCACTCCATACGGAGTGCGACTAGACGAGCTCATTAACGGCCGCCCTCTCTCGCGATTTCAATCCACGCACTCCATACGGAGTGCGACTGGGTACTGAGGTATACGCTCCAGATTACGTCCAATTTCAATCCACGCACTCCATACGGAGTGCGACAGCAAAAAATGACGTAACAAATGTGTCAATCGGAACAATCGTTACGTAACTTCATCTTTTTTATTATACATCACTCAACTAATGGAGCAAATCCATTGCCAAAAGGTCACGAAAACGATCTTTTCGACAAATTCCTAGGTGCGAATCCCCCGGGAAATTCATGTAAGCATGAGGTTCGCACCTAAATTTCTAAACCTTTGCGCCGCTTTTCCCCTTATAACCGTATATAATACAATTATGTATAAGAAAAACGACGCGCTTTGAGTACCTTACGTGTCTAAGGAGAATGACAATATGAGCTTCCTAAAAGATTTGGGGCAATTCGCGGGAAAAGTTACAGGCAGAGTGCTCGGCGGATCCGTCCGGGTTGTTGGTGAAGTCACAGGCAGCCAATATATCAAAGAAGTCGGTAACGGCGTCGAAAAAGCAACCGTACATACCGGACGCACGGTGGGCGATCTTGCCAGCGGTGTATATGATGTCGCCAAAGGGGTAATTACAAACGATGGAGCCACGGTGGATCATGGCTTGAACGATATTGGTGGCGCTGTGTCCGATACTGCCAAAGGCGTCGTTGCTTCTGCCAAATACGTCTACAACAACGGCAAAGATGTCGTTACGGGCATCAAGGATGAGGATATGGATCGCGTGAAGCACGGTGCCAAAGGACTGGTTACTGCCGCGGCGGTGAGTGTCATTGCAGTCGGCATACTTGACGTGGCGGATGGCGCAGATGGAATAGGTGAAATTGCAGCCGAAAGTGACCCAAGTCATGCAGCGCCTATTGAACATACAACGGCGACAGCAAATATCGAGCAGACCGATACCGCTACGATCGAAAATCCGAATACTCACCACGTTGAACCTCATTATGTCGAAGGTTATGATCGCGCAGACGGCACGCACGTCGAGGGGTACTACAGGGATGGCGACGGGGATACCAGCGTGAACCGTCCAAATGGGGGATACGAACAGCATAACCCAGACTACAAAGCCTAAACCCAGGCGGATGCTTTTGACTTGAGATATCCGTTGTTGGCGTGGAATCATCATTCGATTGTACTGGAGGGAAATCATCATGCCGACCTTTACGGAGTACGAACAATTTGTCATTGGGGAAATGGCCAAAAGCCAAGTTTCGGTCAATCCGGTCCAAGCTGCGCTTGAAGTCGCCGGAAAACCCGTGTCTAAACTCATGGAGGCCGCTCATTCATCCAATAGCAAGATGATCAAAAAAGCCATCACCCGCATCGACTCCACAATTGAGTCTTCTTTGCGGGGAACGATCAAAATGGCCAAGGCGTTGACCAGCGAAGATGCCATTCGCAAAGAATATGCGAAAAAACACAATATCCGCATTGCCGGTCTAGAGGAGATCAGACGCTTGCCTTTGAGAGAGATGGATATCGTGGCAGATACGTTTGATGTCAGCAACGGTTTTTTAGTTACGGCAGAGGGTGCAGCATTGGGAATGGCAACAACTCTTTCAGGCGGACTGCTGCTTCCAGTTACCGTCGCGGCTGACGTGACCGCCTCCATGACGCTGATGTCCCGGCATGTAAGCCAAATCGCGGCGTCGTATGGATACTCTACGGCGGATCCGATGAATATTCCGCATGTCTTGGCGGCGATGGCGCCAACATCATCCGCTTCGGATGAAGGGTTTCTGGCGGCAAAATCGTTGGCCTTTTCCGAAGTGAGGGCTGCAACCAAGTTTGCCGAAGGAATGGCCGGAGAATTAACTGTCGAAGTCATCGAAAAATCCTGTCCCCAACTCATCCGACTCGTGCAAAAGGTGGCTGAGCGATTAGGCGTCGTCATCACGCAAAAGGAACTGGGCATGATCGTGCCCATTGCAGGTGCCGTTCTTAATGCAGGACTTAACCTGGCTTTTCAGCAAATGAACCACACCAATGCCAAAAATTATTTCCGCAAGCTTTATCTGGACAATAAATACGGACAGGATCATGTCCACCATTTCATTCAGTTGGAAGTGAAAAGACTACAGGAAGTTCCCGTATAAATGCTGAGGGATAACTTTACGGTAAATTATCTTTAGCCGGAAACTCAAATCGGTTCTCACTCAAAAAAGCTCGGCATATGCCGAGCTTTTTTCGTTGTAATCTAAGGACCTTCCCTTTATGTACTATAACCCTTGCATTCTATGCGGAGTCTACCATGCTGCTAAAGTATCTTATGGACAACATCAAAGAATTTCAATCCACGCACTCTATACAGAGTGCGACTTCCATCGAAAAGACGACGCGCTGTATGCTCAGAGGCGCACCAAGCCGGGATTTCAATCCACGCACTCCATACGGAGTGCGACCGGGTTCGCGGTGGTTCCATCACCAAAGCCACGCCATTTCAATCCACACACTCCATACGGAGTGCGACAGTATGGGACAGAGCCTCCGAACTTCTCTACGCGATTTCAATCCACACACTCCATACGGAGTGCGACTTAAACCAAGTCATTTTAAACCAAGCTGCAGCGTCATTTCAATCCACGCACTCCATACGGAGTGCGACCAGCCGCAGATGCAACAAGGCATCGGGCATTGGAGATTTCAATCCACGCACTCCATACAGAGTGCGACCCCAACATAGGGTTTCCCGTCTATGTTCTGCTTATTTCAATCCACGCACTCCATACAGAGTGCGACAGAATATGATCAAACAGCGACTGCGGAAAGCATTATTTCAATCCACGCACTCCATACAGAGTGCGACCCCAGTGCATTTCCAGCCATCTCGAAAATGTCCAAATTTCAATCCACGCACTCCATACAGAGTGCGACGACCTGATTTGATATACGAATCCCTTTTGACAGAGATTTCAATCCACGCACTCCATACAGAGTGCGACAGCGAAAAATAACGCATAAACTGCGTCCACTTCAAAAAACAAACTTTCCTACGTCATTTTCAGCACTCATCTAAACCAAAACATCCCTCTTCATTGCCAAAAGGTCACAAATTAGGCGTTTTCGACATTTTTCGAGGTGCGAATCCCCCAGGAAATTCATGTGAGCTTGGCATTCGCACCAATGATAACACAACCGCATGAATCCCGCCATTCCACAGCACACATCACACTGCCCCACATATCATCTGTTCCCCCTATCAACATCAGATGATTTGACAAACCTCAAAAATAGGACTACATTAATAACGAATTAACCATTCACTTTTAAGGAGACGTTCCGATTGCAGTCCAAAAAAGACGAAGTCAAAAAAGAAATCGAATATGCCGCGTTAAAGGTATTTTTCGAAAAAGGGTTTGTCGACGCCAAGATGAGCGATATCGCGAACGAGATCAACATTTCCGTTGGCAACATCTACACCTATTTCAGAAACAAAAAGGATCTGTTCTACTCCGTCGTGCCGCCCACCTTGGTGGAATACCTGAAAAATGTGCTGGTCGAGACGATTCATTTCGATAATCAGCATTTTTTCGACGGCGCCGACAGCGAGGAGCGGTCTGCCCTGTTTCAGGCTCAAGTGGACGTGTTGACGAAGTACAGCAAACAGATCGTCATTATTTTCGAGAAAAACAAAGGTACCACGTACACCAACGCGAAAAACGAACTGGTCGACCTGATGATCGAAACCAAAAAGGCCTATCTCAAGGATCGGTATAAACGCTACGAAATCGGCCACGAAGAAAACATGGTCATGCTCAACATCATCGCCCACAACGTCATCGACATGAATCTGGATCTGCTAAAAAGAGAGATGAGCGACGACAGCCGCAGACGTATTTTCGAAGCGTTGAGCATTTACAGACTGCACGGTATGAAAAGCTTGAACGAGTAAAATAAGCCGGACATGCCTTGCCCTTTTTTTCGCTCCAAAAATGAATTATTCATTCATTATACATCGCATTCTAGGAGGATTTTATGATGACAAAGGCCTATGCGCTCACCAACGGCAATATAATCCACGGCGACCAGCATCAAGGTTTGGCCAAAAATATGACCATTCTGGTCGATGAACACGGACGCATTCAACAGATCGGCAAAGAACACGAAATGGACATCCCCGGCCATTATGAAACGATCGACCTTGCGGGCAAATATGTCATGCCAGGGTTGATCAATGCCCACGTTCACCTGTTCGCCGACGGCAAGCCGTTCACGCTGTCCGCCAGCGAAGGCATGCTGCAATTTGCGTACAACCACATTTTGAACACGAAATTTGGAAAAAGCGTGCTGATAAAACGCATGAAACGCAATGCGCTGACGGCTCTGCATGCCGGGGTGACCACGATGCGCAGCGTCGGCGAATTTTTCTACACCGATGTGGCGCTCCGCGATGAAATCAACGCCAACACGTTCGTTGGCCCGAACTTGCTTGTATCCGGGTTTTTCCTGAGCGTCACGGGCGGACACGGCGCACCCTACCTCGCTCTGGTGGGAGACTCACCATGGGAGGCGCGCAAAAACATGCGCATCAATGTGAAACACGGCGTGGATCTGATCAAAATTTGCGTAACCGGCGGGGTGACCGATGCCAAAATGGTCGGCGAAGCGGGCCGTTTGCAAATGACGGTGGACGAAGTAGCCGCGATCTGCGACGAAGCGCACAAAATCGGGCTGCGGGTCGCTGCCCATGTGGAGAGCACGGAAGGCGTCAGAGTGGCGTTAAAAGGCGGCGTCGACACGATCGAGCACGGCGCGGAAATGGATGACGAAATCATCGACCTGTATAAAAACAATCCCAATGCCCTGAATGGTTACACGGCCCTGATCCCGACTCTGCAAGCCGCTTATCCGTCGGCATCCTTGGACACCAGTGTCACAAAGGTGAGCGCAACCGTGAAGGAAAACTCCAGGCTGGTTTACACATCCATGTTGAAAAGCGCGCGGCAAGCCATTGAACATGGCATTACGATGGGCGTAGGCACCGATGCCGCGATGCCGTTCGTTACGCATTACGACATGTGGAGAGAACTCGACCATTACATGCGACAGGCCGGTCTGAGCACGGCACAGGTCATCGAGATGGCTACCCGAACCAATGCAAACATTTTGGGCGTGGATGAATTTACCGGTACGCTTGAAGTCGGCAAAAACGCGGATCTGATCGTCCTCGAGCATAACCCGCTGGAGCGTATCGAAGCCTTGTCGAACGTCAACATGGTCATGGTCAACGGCAATCTTATCCCAACCCCATCCGTCACCCGAATCCCGGAAGTCGACCAACTTCTAAATTCGGTGTGGTAATCCTCAGGAGTGAACACGATGCTTGGAATATGGATCAATTGTTTTTCGATGATATGCGGCAGCACGATCGGAGCCATCTCCAAAAGGTTCATCCATGAGAGCTACAAATCCATTCTGAACCAGGTGATCGGCGTCAGCGCCCTGATCATCGGCATCAGCACAACGATGAACAGCCTTTCCACCAGCGAATTTCAAATCATGTTTATCATTTTCCTGGCACTTGGCGGGATCATCGGTCAGCTTATAAATATCGAAAAAAGGTTGGATAAACTGATGGCCCGGTTCTCGGCGGGCCGTTTGAATGAAGGATGACGGCACTCATTCTGGCTTCCACTTTCGGAATCGGCATCATGCTCACATCACTTATATTGTTTGTTATCGAAACAGCCGTATTTTTATCCGCAGATTTCATTTCCGGATACATGACGACCAGCGTGATCAACGAAATCACGATCATTGGTGGCATTCTTGCGCTCTGCACCGGCTTGAACATTCTGAACATTACAAAAATCAACGTGTTGAACCTGCTGCCAGCCTTGTTCATCCCCATATTTTTGCTGTAACGAACTTGACGCATCCTATCGACCGGAATAAAGCTCACGTTGAATCGTAACGAACCTGAGACACGTTATTATGGTGAAATGACACCCGAACGGCCCAAATTACGCTGTATAAGACTTCTCAGGTTCGTTAGGTGCTGCAAACCACGAAAACGGCCCATATAAGGTGTGTGAGATTCGTTAGCGCTCGCGGAAGACTGCAGCGTAAATTACGATCAGCATACATCGTATCGTCAACGCAAAAAAGAGCGAATCTTCCGGTTCCCTCGTGGTCCGACATGATTCGCTCTTTATGATGTGCAGCCTGGCTTAGGCGTCCAGCTCTACCCGCTGCAAAAACGTACGCGTACGCTCCAGCTGCGGATTGCCGAAAATTTGCTCCGGCGTACCGGATTCGGCGATCTCGCCGTTGTCCATGAAGAAAATGCGATCCGCCACGTCGCGGGCAAAGCTCATCTCATGGGTGACGATCATCATCGTCATGTTTTCCTGGGCGAGCTGTTTGATGACCCGCAGCACTTCGCCCGTCAGCTCGGGATCGAGCGCGGAGGTCGGCTCGTCGAAGAGCAGGATGTCCGGCTGCATCATGAGGGCGCGGGCGATGGCCACGCGCTGCTTCTGTCCCCCGGACAGATTGCCCGGATAGGTATCGGCCTTGTCTGCCAGCCCTACCTTGTCCAGCAGTTCCATGCTGCGCTTACGAATAGCGGCATTGCTTTCTTTTTTCAGCGTCTTCGGCGCCAGCTCCAGATTCGCGCGCACGGTCAGGTGCGGGAACAGGTTAAAATGCTGGAACACCATGCCCATCCGGTCGGTCATTTTGCGAATGTCCGCACCGGAAGCGTAACGTCCGTCCTCAACCAGCACCTGATTTTGCAGGCGGATCGTGCCGCCCGTAATTTCCTCCAGATGGATCAGGCTGCGCAGCATGGTGCTTTTGCCGGAGCCCGACGGTCCGATGACGGCAATGACTTCGCCCGGCTCCACGCTGAAGGAAACCTGCTTCAGGACGTCCAGCGTGCCGAACGATTTTTTCAATTGGTTGACTTCTATGATATGTGACATGTTTAGACAGTCCTTTAACGGATTGATTTTGAGTGCGGCCTCTGCGCCGCAGCTTTATTTAAACGAGTAACGTTTCTCCAACAGCTTGAACAGAACGGTCAGCACAAGGGTCATCACCAAATAAATGACTGCCGCCAAGAAAAACGGTATCAGCTGCATGTCGCGGTTGACCGCCGCCTGCGCGTAATACAGCAGCTCCGGCACGGCCACGGCGTACAAAAGCGCCGTATCCTTCACCAGCGTAATCGATTCGTTGGCGGTTGCCGGCAGCACCACGCGGATCATCTGCGGAACGATGACTTTGGTCATCGTTTGCCAGCGGCTAAGCCCCAGCACCTGCGCCGCTTCCTGCTGTCCTTTGTCGATGGAAAGCAGGCCGCCCCGGAAAATTTCCGCGAAGTATGCGGCATAGTTCAGCACAAACGCAATCGCTGCGGAAACGAAGCGGTCGAAGACCAGATGCTCCCCGATCACCGGCAGCAGCGGCAGGCCAAAGCAGAAGAACAGCACCTGCAGCAGCAGCGGCGTGCCGCGCATAACGTAAACGTACGCGTGCGCCAGCCAGGCCAGCGGTTTGAAGCGGCTGCGCATGACCAGCGTTATGCCGAAGCCGAGCGGCACCGACAATACGATCGCGACCAGGAACATGATGATCGTTGTCTGCGCCCCGTCCAGCATCGGTTTCAATACGGTAGATATATAATCCCAGCTCATGATTCAATCTCCTCTAATCTGTTGACCCCGCACTCCACCGAAGGCATTGCCTCCATCGGAAATACGGGGTCACTTGGTAGTGAACGGCGGCATGAAGGATTCAGGCCATGCCGTTCAATCGATATTGTCAGGTCCTTTGCGATTCTAAGTGGATCGGATCAAACCTGTTATTTCAGCACCTTGTTTTCGCCAAACCACTTGTTCGAAATTTCGGCAGCCGTTCCGTCCGCGTTCATCTCGTCAAGGGCTTTTTGCAGCTCGTTCAACAGTGCTTCATTGCCTTTCTTCACGCCAACGCCATATTGCTCCGGAGCGAGCGATTCGTCCAGCAGTTTGAACGTTCCTTCTTCTTTGGACATGTAGTATCTTGCTACAACCTCGTCGATGATCACGGCATCCAGGCGTTTCGTTTTGAGGTCGGTCAGGGCAAGTACGTTATCCTTGAATTCGGAAGCTTTTACTTTGTCTTTCAGCGGGCTTGCCGCGAGTGCATCTGCCGCAGAGGACAATGCTTGCAGACCGACGTTTTTGCCGTCCAGCTCGTCCAGCTTCGTAATCGGCGAATCGGCCAGCGTCACGACCACCTGGCTATTCTCCAGATACGGCTTCGTGAACAGGACTTTCTCCTTGCGCTCGTCCGTGATCGTGTATCCGTTCCAGATCAGGTCGATGCGGCCGCTGTTCAGCTCGGATTCCTTGGAAGACCAGTCGATCGGCTGGAACGTGAACTCTTTACCCATTTTCTCCCCGGCCGCGCGGGCATAATCAATATCGAAACCTACGATTTCGTTTTGCTCGTCACGGAAACCCATCGGAGCGAATTTGTCGTCGATGCCTACGACGATGGTATTGTCGTCTTTGCTTGCCGAGCCCGAACAGCCCGCGAGTACAACGATGAACATGCTGATCAGTAACAGTGCGATTCCCTTTTTCTTCATCATTTCTTACCCCTCCATGTCTATAGCCAGCAAAACGCTTTAGCTCGTTACCACGTTATCAGAGTTTTTATAATAACATAGCATGGAAAAAGAGTCGAGAGATTCGCAAGGTTAATCCTATCCTGCATATCCAGATGTTGAACATTGTTTGACTAATCCCGGTTCCACTCAAGCAAATGTTCCGCAATTTTAACGAAAGCCAATATGCCGTTCTGCAGCGCTTCTTCGTCAATCATAAATTTGGGATGATGATGGGGATACACGATGCCTTTATCCACATTGCCTGCGCCGATATTGAAAAACGTCCCTGGAACGACGCGCTGATACGCCGAGAAATCCTCGCCGCCCATGGATGGGGGCTGATGAACGACGGCGTCCCGGCCAAACGTTTCCACCAGCACCGTTTCAATCGTACGGGTCAGTCCCTCGTCATTCACGACCGGATCGTAGCCGTACACGTAATCCAGCTCGATGCTCGCTCCATGGGCCGAAGCGACTCCGCCGGCGATGCGCTCGATCTGTCTTTCGGCCTCTTTCCGCACTTCCGGGCTGAAGCTCCGTACCGTTCCTTTGATGATCGCCTGATCCGGAATGACATTGTGGGAGGCCCCTGCGGTAAATTGGGCAATGGATACCACGAGGCGCTCCAGCGGATCGGCATTCCGGGACACGATGTGCTGCAGGTTGGTCACGATTTGGGCGCCAATGGCGATGACGTCCACCGCCCTATGTGGAGATCCCGCATGTCCGCCGTACCCTTTGACAAGAATGGTGAAGTTGTCTGGCGAAGCCATCATTTCGCCATAGGCAATGCCTATTTGACCGACAGGCAGAAGGGACGCCAAGTGTTCGCCCACGACCCAATCCACCCCGTCCATGACGCCTGCCGCAACCAGTTCTCTTGCACCGCCCGGTGGCATTTCCTCCGCATGCTGGAAAATAAAACGAATCTCGCCGCGAAGCTGCTCCTTTCGCGCGCTAAGCAGCTTGGCCACGGCCAGCAGCGTGGCCGTATGCCCGTCATGCCCGCAGGCATGCATGACGCCCGGATTGCGGGAAGCGTCCTCGATCGGCGCTTCCTCTTCAATCGGCAATGCGTCGATGTCTGCACGCAGAGCCAGCGTTTTGCCCGGATGGGCGCCGATCAGCTTGGCAACGACGCTTGTCGGCGTAGGGCGGCTGATCTCCAGTCCGCCGAACGATTCCAATATGCCGGCGATGTACCGGGACGTTTCATGTTCCTGAAACGAAAGCTCGGGATGCCGGTGCAAATGCCTGCGCCAGGCAATAACTTGCTCAATCAGTTCGGTGGTCAATGGTTCAGGTATAGTTGACATCATTATCATCCTCCTAGATTAAATGGCTATTATATGTAAACACATTAACTTACTTGGTTATTCCATCATAATCCAAATGGCCCGCTTTGTATAATCGATTTTCATATGCAAAAAAAGCCCAGCCGCCAGACTCCCTCGTCTAACGGCTGCGCCTTGCATCATGAAGCCTTTCGATGTTGTTGCTTCATCTTATCGCTTCACTTCATAGATTCACTTTATAGTTCACCTTATTGCTGTATCTTATTGCTGTACCTTTTCGCGATCTTTGCCCTTGTCGGACTCGCCCGCGTTTTTGTTGGCGGCATCGCGGTCCTGCTGCATCTCTTCCACCGTTTTCACTTTGAGCCGCGCCGCGCCTTCGTATGCTTTCGTCGGAATAAGGTTGCCCGCCGCAAGCCGCTCTTTCGCCGCTGCAATGGCTTCGCCGTATTGCGGCAGCCATTTCGCCTGTGCGACCAGCATCTCGTCGACCATTTGCCAAATCTCTTTCGGATTGCATACCGCGCCGACGAGCGGGTCCATCATGAATGCCTGACGCAGCAACTGGTCATCGCCATGCACTGCCGCCTCCACCGCCAGACGTTGTACCGAAATGCTGACGTTGCATACGGCTGCCGGGCCGAGCGGCAGATCGCCGACATGCGGCATTGAGATGCCGTTGCGGTCCACATAGCCCGGCGCTTCGATAATCGCGTCATTCGGCAGGTTGGAGATCACGCCATTGTTGACGGTGTTGAAATGCCCGCGGTATACGCGTCCCGTTTCCAGCGATTCGATAATGTACGAACCATGCTCTTCGCCTCTTTTTTCCGGAACGAAACGCATAGGCTCATCTTTCATCCAGTTCGGGAAGTCGGTTTCAAACCAGTTGCGTCCTTCCGTGCATACCCGCAAATATCCTCCGGTTTCCCCGTTGATCCAGCTGCCCAGGTCGATCCAGTCCTGGATCTCGTCCGGACGTTTGCGGTACCAAGGTACGTATTCGCTCAGATGGCCGTTCGATTCCGTGCTGTAATATCCGAAGCGGCGCAGCATGTCGATGCGTACCTTTTCGGTCCGGCTGTACTCCGGATGTTTCTCGAACGCTTCAAGCAAGCCTGCCGTCAGGTCCTCGCCCTTGTGCGACGCCTTGATATACCAGGTCTGATGGTTGATGCCCGCGCAGACGATATCCACTTCCTTTTTATCCAGCCCGTACACTTCCGCGATCTGATGGTGCCCATGCTGTACCCCGTGGCACAAACCGATCGTACGCACGCCGCCGTATGTGTTGCAAGCCCAGGTCAGCATCGCCATCGGGTTCGAGTAGTTGAGCAGCAGCACGTCCGGCGCGCTCTGCTCGCGAATGTCCTTGCAGATGTCCAGCATCTCGGCGATGCCCCGCTGCCCGTACATAATGCCGCCCGCGCACAGCGTGTCCCCGACGCACTGGTCCACCCCGTATTTCAGCGGAATGTCCACGTCGGTCGCAAACGCTTCAAGCCCGCCTACCCGTATCGTGCACAGCACGTACTTGGCATCCTTGAGCGCTTCTCTGCGGTCCGTCGTCGGTTGAATCTGGATGTCCAGTCCGTTCTCGCGAATATCCCGTTGGCACAGCTCGGTCACCATGTCCAGGTTATGCTGATTGATGTCGCAGAACGCCACCTCGATGTTTTTGAACTCCGGCACGGTCAGCAAATCCCGCAACAATCCGCGCGTGAATCCGATGCTGCCTGCCCCGATAAAGGCCACTTTAAACGACATGCCCATGTCCTCCCATTGTCCGAAGACACTACTTCGGTTATTGTTTCACCACATGAGTCCATTGTAGCAATGCCTTTCGGGGAAGCGTTATCAAAATCATGACCTGTTTGCGGAAAGGGTGTCAAAAATCCTCACTTTTCATTCCCCCTCCGCATGGCTGCCATCCGGATAATGGCTAACATGGCGCTCCATGGATGCCCGGAATTCCAGCGGCGTCAGCCCCGTATGTTTTTTGAACAGCATATGAAAGTATTGGCGGCTGCCCACGCCCACGTAATCCGAGATTTCCGATACGGGAATGTCGGTCTGCTGCAGCAGCATTTTGGCCTTTTCCATGCGCAGCATCGTCAGGTAATCGGCAGGGGTTCGTCCCGCATGCTTGCGGAAGATGCGGTGCAAATACCCCGGATGCAGGTTGACGGCTGCGGCGATCTCTTTCATTTGAATGCTGCGGTCCATGTTCTGATGCATGAACTCGATCGTGCGCTTCACGTACAGCTCGGTCTGGTCAAGCGCGCTTCGGCGCTGCTCCCCGCGCAGGCGGGCCACCCGAACCAGCAGCTGCACGAACAGCGTGCGCACTAACGTGCCCTGTTCGGGAAACTGCAGGTTGCGGGCTTCGCGATGCTGCGAGCGTTCTTCGGGCGCAAGCACGCGCAGCGGATTCGGGGCTGCGGACGCGGCGGCGCCTGTTCGATCCTGCCGTTCCTGCGCAGCCAAGCCGCGCTGGTCCAGCTCCAGCACCAGGCTTTTCATGATGTGGTATACCTCTTCCGGATCAGGCAGCACCAGATAAGGAGACGCTCCGTCGAGCAGAGCTGCGACCTCCTGCTCTTCCCGCGCGAGCTGGCGAATCGAAGGCTGGCCCGGCGCTGCGGGCGCAAAGCCGAATTCCACGTTAAGCATCCGGCAGGGCACGCCGTCCTGCACCAGCAATCGGTGCGGAACGCCCGCATCCAGCAGGATGAACTGTCCTTTTTTCAACACCGCCTGTTCCGTGCTGCCGTCCGGCATCTTGACGTCCACTCTGCACATGCCGGATATGATGTACATGATTTCGGTCGAATCGTGAACATGGTGGGACATTTCGTAATCGTCCCATTGCTTGTAGTAGTAGGCGTAAAAACGCGGACCGCAGTCTCCCGCGCGCAGCTCCGGCTGGTACAAACTCCCGTTCAACTTTCCCTGTTCCATATCCTAACCTCCCCGTCCGTTCTGCCATATCGTCATGGCTCCATTGTAGCAGGTTTGGACCCATCGCGGCTGTCCGTATAACGCAAAACTCCGGCTGTCCGCCAACATGCATCACTGCACATTGGGGAAGCCGGAGCGGAGCGTTTATCCTATTTTGGCTGATGAGCTCTCTAACTGGGTCACGCTTCATGAAACGATGCATAGTACAATATCAAGCCTTGGCGTTTTCCTCCTGCGACATCGACCGGATGTAGAACGCCCCCATGACCGAGCAGAGCAGGAACGAGAAGAACGCCATGGCCGCAGCCTGCTCCCGTTCCTGGAATACGCTAAACACCTGCTGCATCGACACGCCCAGCATTTGCGGGGAGTTGGCGCCCATCAGGAACGGTGCGGTAAACGATCCGATCACGCCCATGAACACAAACGTCACGGCCACCAGAAACGTCTTGTAGGTCAGCGGCAGAATGAAACGAACGAACAGCTTCAACTTGCCTGCCCCCACGTCCTTTGCGCTCTCGATGACCGAAGACGGGATGCTCGCGAGCGCGGAGCTGAGCAGCATCGTCGTAAACGGTATGTTGAACCACAGATTGGCGATGATGATGCCCTTTTCGTCGAAAATGATCCGCGGCAGCTCAATGCCCGTGCCGTCCAACAGCCGTGCCAGCCAGCCATGGTTGCCGAGCAGGTTGATCAGCCCGTAGCTGGCAATGACGCCCGGAATGAACAAAGGAATCATGTACGTTTTGCGAATCATCTCCACGATCCGGCCGTTGTTGAACCGCATGTAGATGGCAAGCGCATAACTGACCAGCAGCACGAGCACGCAGGAGATCAGCGTGATGCGGAGCGTAAAGATGATGTTGGCCCGCATGCCTTTATCGGTAAATAACATCTGATACCGGCTGAGATCGTAGCCGCCCTCGCCATTGCTGAGACTCATGATCAGCGACTGGATGATCGGAATGATGACCACGAACAGCAGGACGGCAAAAGAAGGAAGGACCATGGCGAGCCCTGCGATCGCCTGTTTCGTTTTTTTACTCATTGCGCCGCAACTTCATTCTGCCAGCGTTTGTTCATCTCGGTGCTCAGATCGCCGATGTTGAACGTGCGGAACCCGTCGGATACGCCGTTGAATTTGTTCTGCATGTCCTGGGACATGTTCGAGAGCTCGATGCCAGGGAAACCGTTCATTTTGTCTACGATAACCTCTTGTGCTTCAGGAGACAGCACGAAATCGATAAACTGGTTGATCGCTTCCTTCTTGTCCGATTCGCCGTTCACCATCAGGTATGTCGGTCCGCCGTTGAAGCCAGGCGTGATCTGCTGCATTTTGACCGTATCCGGCAGGAGTCCTTCGTTGATCTGCTGCAGCACCATGTCGGACCATGCCGGGATGATCGACACCTCGCCGTTCATGAGCAGGTCCAGCGTGCCCTGGTTTTTCTTCGGATAGATGCCGTCGCCGTACACGTATTGGCCCAATTCTTTCAGCGTGTTAAAACCGGATTCCCACTTCTCCATCACGGCCGGATCGCTGTTGTGGATGTCTTCTTCGGGCAGGTCTTTATACACGACCGTCTGCACGAAAGAGCTGCCAGAACCGCCGGTGGACGGATCATTGTAAGCGAACTGGCCGGGGTTGGCTTTGATCCATTGCAAGAGCTCGTCCATCGTTTTGGGCGGGTTCGCCACTTTGGTGCTGTCATAGGCGAGTACCACGGCGGAAGAGCGATATGGAACGGCATAGTTTTCGACGTCCTTCATCGTTTGCGCGCTGACTTTGCTGATGTTCGGAATGTCGCCCTCGCTCAGCTGGGACCAGACGCCATCCTTGATGCCTTGGGAAACAACGGCGATGCCGTCTTCATACAGATCGATGTCGCCCGAGCCTTTGCCCGCTTGTTTGGCCGCCATGATGCGATCATAGGTTGGCTGGGCACCCGTTCCGGACGGAATATAGACCAGGTTCACGTCGACTTCCTTATTTTTCTCTTCAAACATCGGAACCAGCGTATCCCATAGGTCCTTCACGTTTTGCGATCCGGTGAAATAGAAATTAAATGAAGTCTTCGTTTCGGCCGCTGTGGCCGTGGATGAACCGCCTTCGGACGACGCAGCGGTGTTCGAAGCGCCGTTTCCGCATCCGGCCAGCATGACAGCAGACAGCATCACTGAAGAGAACATGGTTAACCAGGTTTTTTTTGTGCGCATTTTTTTCAGCCTCCGTTATTGGGTTACGAGTTCCGGATATCCGGTCAATCGGGTGATCGATACTTGAACGTCTTTGCCGATTCGCAACTGCTGCGTCGCTTCCTTCGTTTGAAACGTCCGCAGACTGCCAAGGCCGGCCAGATCGACCGTCACCTCGGCGTAGTGCCCCAGAATCATGATGTGTTTGATCTTGCCGGCCAACATTCCCTGTCCCTGCAATCCGTCGTGGATGCCCACGTCTTCCGGTCGAACCGCTACCGTTACCTTTCCGCGCAAATGTTTGTCATTCGGAAAAACGGCTTCCCCGACACGGATGTTCTGCTCATCCGCCACCCCCTCCAAAAAGTTCATTTTGCCGATAAAGCTGGCGACATACAGCGATGCAGGTTCATCGTAAATTTCCTGCGGCTTCGCAATCTGCTCGATGTTCCCTTTGTTCATGACGATGATGCGATCGGACAAGGACAAAGCCTCTTCCTGATCATGGGTAACGAACACCATCGTAAGTCCGGTCTGCATTTGGATTTCGCGCAGCTCCTCCCGCATCTCGTGCCGCAGCTTGGCATCCAGCGCCGAGAATGGCTCGTCCAGGAGCAAAACCGCCGGCTTGAGCAGCAGTGATCGGGCCAGCGCGACCCGCTGCTGCTGACCGCCCGACAATTGCGACGGATATTTCTTTTCGTAGCCGGGCAGGCGAACGAGCTGGAGCGCATCCGATACGGCAGCGCGAATGTCGGCTTTGGGCATTTTGCGAATTTTCAGCCCAAACGCCAGGTTGTCGTACACCGTCATGTGGGACCACAGATTGTAGCTCTGAAATACCATCGATGTGGGCCGCTTCTCCGGCGGAAGCTTGATGACGCTCTGTCCTTCGATGAGAATGTCGCCCGAGTCCGGCTCCAGAAAGCCGCCGATGCTGCGCAGCACGGTCGTTTTGCCGCAGCCCGAGGGACCGAGCAGCGTGACCAGTTCCCCTTTTGCCACTTCCAGATTGATTCCGCTGACGCCGTCACCGGTTTTGTAGCGTTTGGTCAATTCCTGTACCTTCAACTGCATGATGCTGTTGCCCCTTTCTGTCATGAAGCTCTCCGCCCCGTCACTTCACCTGGAATCCGCTGGCCAGCACGTCCGCGCTAACCAGCCGCTGCGCGGCAATCAGAAGAATGATCGTTGGCAGCGTCAAAATGATGGAGAACACCGCTCCCGCGCTGCTCGGGAAATCGGAAATGATCGAATACATCACGATCGGCATCGTTTTGAAATCGGGAATGCCGACCAGGAACGTGCCCTGGGCTTCATCCAACGAATGCAGGAACGTGAACACCGATGCAACGAGAATTCCCGGCATGGCCATCGGCAGCGTGATGCTGCGGAACACCCTGAACGGCGTCGCTCCCACGTCCCTCGCCGATTCTTCCTGGGCGGCATGTACGTTGCGGAATGCAGCCGTCGGAATCCAGGTCATGAACATCAGCACATTGATCATGTGGATCAGCACAACGCCCAGCAGCGTATTCATCAACCCCACCTTGTAGAAGAGCACCGCGATCGATACGTACAGTCCCATTTTCGGAAACGCATTGGTCAGCAGAAACGAAAACAGGAACATACGCTTCAGCGGAAACTGTATCCGGGCAAACGCATAGGCTGCCGGAATGCACAGCACGATGGATAACGCCGTAACCAGCGTTGCGATCAGGAACGACAAGGAAATGGACGAGACGATATCGTCCTTGGCAAGCACGAAGTTCCACCATTTAAAGCCCCATACCTGCGGAAGAACGTCCGGATAGTTCCATTTCTCGCTGAACGCCAGCACGAGCAAATTCAGCAGCGGTCCGGCAAAAAACACGGCAAAGATCGTCAGGAGCACAAATTCCACAATCCGCCTGAGGCCGACCGCTTTCCAATACCACAGCATGACTTCCCCTCCATCAACTTCAAGTAGACTGCCTGATCACGACTTCGCTGTCATATTCGACCAGCCGGGGCACGTCCTTCTCCCCGCCGATCAACCGGTCGAGAATGTCGACCGCATCCCGGCCGATGCCTGCCGCATTCACGCTCACTGTTGTCAAAGCCGGCGAATACATCGCGCCAAGCTCAATGTTGTCATATCCCATCACGGCGACTTCGCCAGGAATCCGTACTCCATGCTCCAGCAGCACTTTCATCGCACCCAATGCCAGCATGTCGTTCGTGGTGAACAAGGCTGTGTATCCGCCTGCGCGAAATGCGTCGTAATGCTGGTGCATCAGCCGGGCGCCATAATCGAAATGGGATTCGGGAGATTCGGCGATGAAAATGTCCTCCTCCCCGGATACGCCCAGCTGCAGCAATCGCTTGTGGAAACCGGATAACCGCAGCGAGTGGCTTCGGTGCGCGCCCGGGCCCGACAGGATGAAAAACCTGCGATGGCCGAGCCCATGCATATATTCCGCCGCGCGTTCCCCGCCTTCTTCGTCGTTGCTGACCAGATGAATGACCTCCGGATCGTCCGTCGATCCGTTGACCATCAGATACGGAATGTTGAATTTCTTCACGTAATCAATGACGTTTTTACGCAATCGGCTGACCAGAATCAGCCCATCTACCCGCTGCTCCAGCATGTAATCGGTCGAACGAAGCGACATTTCCTTGTCGGTTTTGAGGAAAACGGAGTAGCCTCTCGCTTCGGATGCCATGAGAATGGCATCGATGATTTTGCCATACAGCGGATGGGACACGATCGGCAGCGTCTCGCGAAACACGATGACGCCGATGTTGTTCGTGCGTTTCGTCACCATCGCCCTGGCGACGGCGTTTGGTTTATAACGCAGCTTCTCTGCCGCGTTCAGCACGCGTTCGCGCACCTCGGGGCTGGCGTAGCCTTTGCCGGAGATGACGCGCGAAGCCGTGGACTTCGATACGCCGGCCAGCTGCGCCAGCTCCTTTAAACTGTGATTCAGCTTGGTATTCAATCGCGTTTCTCCTTCGCTTCATTCCATTGCGCCTTGACGGCCATCAGCCCGGCCACGTTCCGCGTCGTGATCGACGCCACGCCCATCCCGGCGAGCCTGGCCATGTCGCTTGCGTCGGTCACGGTCCATGCGTAGACCTTCAGCTGTTCGCGCTCGGCCGTTTCCATTAGTTCCGGGCGGATCAATACATAGGGCATGTTCAGCCCAAAGCAATCCGCCGACCTTGCTTCATGGCATGCTTGCTTGACGGCCTCCGCGTAATCAAGCGTTCGGAAGCTGTCCACGTTTACGTTCAGCAGCTTGGGGACGTTGTTTCCGTAACGGTTGGCCTCCATGGCCACTTCATACTCGCAGCCGCTCAGGAAAGCTTGGTCCGTCATTTGCAGCCGGGTTAACATATGGAAGACAGGCTCCAGGCTGGCCGGCGTTTTAATGTCCAGATTCATCGTTTTGCCCGCGGCTCCGATCTGCCGCAGCATCGGCTCCAAAAGGGGAATCGGCTGCAGCAAGCCGGCGTTCAGTTCGTCCAGCGTCAAGCTGGATATGCTGCCATGGTTGCCGTCTGCCAGCACCACTTCGTCGTCATGGGCGAGCACGAGCACGCCGTCCCGCGTCACACGTATGTCGTCTTCGTAGATGTCCGCCCCCAGCGCGAGCGCCGCGTGCAGCGATTCGTTTGAATGCTCCGGCAAGCCCATACATCCCGTGTGTGCGGTTACCCATGGAAATGGCTTCATCTGCATGCACTCCTATTCAAAATAAATGGCATTCGTAAATGCGATCAGCATATAAGCACCCTGCACGCTGCCCCATAATTCGGCCCTGATCCACCTGCGGCCAGTGGCATCAGGAATGTTCAATTCGCATGGCTCCAATCGCGCATGGCTTTCGGGTGCATACACCTCACGAGTAACTTCCGTGCCCAGATTGGACTGCAGCACCAGCTTGCAGGTTCGTCCCGGCAGCGTCCATCGACCCGGCCTGACCGAGAAATCGATCGACACCGATGCGATGGCGAAATCGCCACCGTGTGCATCCGGTGGATGTGCCGGAATGATCGCTCCAAGATCATAAGCGGCACCTCCGGTTTTGATGCCTAACTCCAGCAGCGGACCGACCGTTACGGAGACATGTCCGCGGCGCAGGGCCTGGACGAGTTGTTCCTCGTCAGGATCGGCATCGTCCGGAATACCCAAATACGTCACGGACAGCGGATCCGTCGTGTCGGCCTGCGTATGCCAGTCGCGGCCGGAAGTAGCGGATATGCGATAGCCCTCGTTCAGCTTGTCATTCCATAAAGCGAATGCCCGTTGATTGTTGTGTTGGATCGGGGCAAAGGTCCCGGACCAAACCTCGATGTAATCGACGGCAGACCAGTCTTTGATCTCATACTCCCAATAACAGCCGGTGCAGGCCGGACTTCCGATTCGAAAAGGATGGGCAAGTCCTGCAACGCCGCCCTGTTCGTGGACGGCTGCGATGCCATCCAAAATGCCGTCCTTGTCTACGGTCCGCCAATCCACGTACGTATCCAGTCCAAGCGTGACCATATGTCCGTGGAACGTTGTCCACTCCATGCCCGGAATAATGAGCAGCCCATGTTCCTTAGCGATGTCTTTGCGATCGGCCAGACCGGACATCGTATTGTGGTCCGTCAAGGCAATCGCGTCGAAGCCAAGCTTGCTTGCTCCCGCGGCCAGTTCGGACAGCGTCTGACTTCCGTCACTGTGCAGCGTATGGGTATGCAGCTCACAGGCGAGCCATTTCATGCCTGCACCTCCGTTTCATCCGTCCAGACTTCCAGGCGATAATCGCACGCATCCGTCACGATGCAGTGGATGCTAAGCGTCACTGTCCAGTTCCCTGGCTTGATCAACCCACGAACAAGACCTGGGGATGCGTGAAGCTCGGATAGGTGTAGTTCTTGCACAGGGTCATGCCTATGGCATGCTCCACGATATTGATGCTCGTCATCCAGCGAGACGGTAATCAGATTGTTTAACGGCAAATAGGTGTCGGCCCGTGCCGCTGCCCGTTCCTGTTGATCCGGCAATACATATTTGGCAAAACTGGCTTCCAGCAAAGCGAGCGCTCGCTCGCGATCCTCCAGCACCTTCGGGGAATACGCGAATCGGATGTTCAAGCGCTCGGCAACCGCCGTTAATTGAAAAGGAATTCGAAGATGCGTCCCGGATTGTTCGGGAGTCACGCGTCCTTGGATGTCCATCAGGTTCATGGGGATGATCCTCCCTTGCCGTGATGTGGGATCGTTCCCACAGTGGGAACGATCCCACATGCCACTTATGTTACGGAGGAAGGATTAGCCCGATATCATCACGATGTTAAGCTTTTGTAAAAGGGAGAACAGAAAATTGGGGGCCTGAGAACGCTTCGAACTTGTTCTAACCCGCCGCGTGATTATTAGGTGGCATTGCATAAGAAGGAGAAGATGCGCGCTGACATTCAATATTCAGGATTGCAAATATAAATTAGTCGATTATATAATTAGATTATTATCTAATTATGAATTCATGAATCCTGTTATATTTGTAAAGGAGGTTATTTCATGGTTACCCATACTTTCTATCTGGTCAGGCATGGGCTCAAAGAGCAGGCGATCGGTGACGTTCCCCTTACCGCCGAAGGCATACGGCAGGCCCAAGCCGTCGCACGCATATTGGCTCCAATGCCCACTGACCTCATCGTAACCAGTCCGCTCCGGCGGGCGCGGCAAACGGCCGACTGCATTGCTGCACGGATCCAAGCGCCGTTGATGGAGGACGTACGCCTGAGAGAGCGGGCAAACTGGGGGGATCTGCCCGGCCAGACGCTGGAGCAATTCGTCGAGATGTGGGATCGCTGCACGCGCGATCCCGATTATGCGCCACCGATGGGCGACTCCGCCCGGCAGGCCGGGATGCGGTTCGCCGAAAGCCTGAACGAGCTTGGTGCCGTATCGGCTGCATCATCCGATGATGATCGCAATATTGTTATTGTTACGCATGGTGGCTTGATCACTGATTTGCTGGTTCACTTGTTCCGCGAAGATGAGCTGAACGTATGGCACGATGCGTTTATCGCCAAGCAGAGCCAGCTTGTGCCGGAGTGCTCCATCACGCGGCTGATTCATGAAAACGGACGGTATCGCCTGTCGGACTTTGCTTGCGTTTCACATCTGTCATGAATCCTTCTGCGAATGAAATTCACTGGCTTCGCGTTCGTCCAAGCGGCGCACCGCGATGGGCGAAATTTCACGAGCAATGTCAGGCATGAATTCTGCGGCTCTTGCGATGCAGCGCGTATTCAGTTTTTCGTTATTGTTAACCCTTGGGGCACAGCATTGTGAGCCTGTTTCTTGGAAAAACGAAAATAAGGCCCTGACGGGACCCGAGATGCCTGCCTCAAGCAGTTCGTGGCCCGTCAAAGCCTTTGTCTTTCCTTGCCTTATTGGAGATTCGTTTACCGGTTACCTTACTTACTTGTCGCCTTTACCTTTGCCTGGCGTATGGAACTTTGGCAGCGGCACCTTCGACCAGTCGATGTCCGAAGCCATGTAGAACGACGGATACGAAGGCTGGTTATACCCGCTGTTCTGGCCGGCGATGCCCACACGGTACATCGCGTCATGCATCAGCGTGTACAGCTTGCGATCCGTTAGCTCGGTGCTCAGGTAGATGCGGATCGCGGAGCTGTCTGCCGTGCGAACGAGCATCTCCTCGCGCCAGTCGCCGAAAATGTCCGCAACGAGCGACGGCGTTCCTTTCGTATGGTTGTTCGTCAGCGTGCCCGTGGCGGTGAGCAGCGTGCCGCGCGTCCAATCCTTGATCGTCGGCGTCACGTCGATCGCGCCGTCCACGATCTGGGTCGTCATGTTGCCTGCCCAACGGATGCTCATGTTGGTACCCGGAGCCGTATCGCTGATCTTCTGGCCATCGGCTGTCCACAGGCCTACGGCCCACGTTTCGAGGCCCCTGCGCGTCGGGTCAACGTCGCCGACCATGCCGCGTCCGGTATCTTTGCCGGTATACCCGCCATAGATCACTTCGCCGGTCTTGGCGTCTCTTAGCGAATAACCGTACGGAGCCCAAGGGCCGCCTTCATGCACCATGAAAATTTCGAGCCCCGGACGATCCGGATCGATGTCCGCCACATGAATCGCGTCGCCGTGTCCCAAGCGGGCCACCGTCCCCGGCGCAGCGCTCTCCGGCGGCATGACGTCGGTGGAACTGTACAAGACGCTGCCGTCATGGTCAATCGTGGCCGAGCCGTACACGATTTCCTGCTTGCCGTCCCCGTCCACGTCGGCCACGCTGAAATAGTGGGCTCCCTGCGTTGTGATCGAACCGTACTGCGGATCTGTGCCGTCTACGCCATGAGGCCCGTCGTTGAACGGATTTTTCATCGGCGTCCAGCCGCTGTCCACCTTCCATTCCTTCTTCAGCTTCTTGCCATCCCAGTTGTAAGCGACCATTGTAGAGCGAGTATAGTATCCGCGCGCGAAAATAGCGGAAGGCTTCTTGCCGTCCAGATAAGCCACCCCTGCCAGGAACCGGTCTACCCGGTTGCCGGGTTCGATGCGCGCCATCGCGTAATCGCCCCACATCAGGCCATCATCATGCCTTTCCGGTTCATAAGGCACGGTCTGCAGCTCTTTGCCGGATTCGCCTTCAAAGACGGTCACGTATTCCGGCCCGTTCAGGATGAAACCTTCAAACGTGCGCAGATCGTTCCGTGCGCTCCGTTCCGGCGCGTACACGTCCATAAAGTAGTCGGCCAAGCTCTCCGCATCCTGCTGGGAGAGAGGATACGTATACTTTTTCTCGATGCCGAAGGCTTCCTCCAGCGTGGCAGGCCAGTTCCCCTTGACGACTTCCTCGTGCTTATGCCAGTTCCGGAACATCTGCACTACATGATCGTAATATCCTTTTGCGCTCAGACGGTAATCATCCTCGTTCGAATAGCCCGCTTTGCGGTCCTCCTTCGGCAGGGTGATGTATTTCTCGGAAGTGACTTTGCCTTTTTTGTTGTATTTGATGATTTTGGTGCCGGGAGCGGTTTTGAACATCAATTCAGCCTTGCCGTCCCCGTCGAAATCATAAACGAGCATCTGCGTATAATGAGCACCCGAACGGATGTTGACCCCGAGATCGATCCGGTACAACAGCTGCCCGTCCAGCGTGTAACAATCGACGTAAGTGCTGCCGGTATATCCTTTTTGCGAAACGTCCTTGGCATTGGATGGATCCCATTTGACGAAAAACTCGTATTGGCCGTCGCCGTTCACATCTCCGACGCTCATGTCATTGGCGGAATACGTATAGGCTTCTCCGGCAGGAGTCACACCATCGGCAGGTTTCTGCAATGGCAGATCGATATATCCGTTGGCCCAAGGTTTGACGGCATCGCTTTTTTTGCTTTCCTTGCCTTTGGAGTTCACGGCGGCGACCTGGTACTTGGAGGACGTTTTGCCTGCCGGATCGACATAATTGGTGCTGTCCGTTACGGTCGCGATCTTCTTGCCGTCGCGGTAAACGTTAAAGTCCGTTCCCGTCAACCCCTTGTCGCTGTATCCCGTTGCTTCGTCCGCCAGCAGCCTCCAGCTGAGAAACACACCCTCGGATGTCGATGCGGCGACCAGCCCCCGATCCAGGTATTCGAGCTGAATGCTTTTCACCTGACCGCCTCCTTTGTTGGATTGCAGTTCAACATCAGCCGAACCGCTAACGGATGGCGCTGTCGCCCCGGCGATTCCTGAAGTGCCTGCCAGAAGCAAAGCTGCGCTAAGCGCGGAGGAAAGCACTTTTGCCGCCAAAGGCATGCGTGTCTTTCCACGTTTTGAGTACAATGGCGATACCTTGTTCTGAAACCTTGACATGTGTCTTTCCGAATTCATCCACCTTCACTCTCCCTTAGACCGAATCGGTGATGCTGCAGCAGCTTCATGATCAAGCTTTGGAACGTTTGGCCGCTCTATTGAAGAATCAGCCAGATTTCATTCATCTTTGAATGGATACGCTTACATTTTGCTTGAAATAAAAAAATGCCTTTCTTTGCATTGCGGCATACGATCTGCCGCAGGCCATCGATCCGATCCCCCTTTCATCCTTCGGCCCCCGCTGCCAAGCCTGATCCCTGGCAACCTGACGAAATGGTTAGAGCATACTTTTTGATCTGCCCATCGGCTATTATTATAGAGCCCGTTCCTGTCTCAATATAGTTAATTTTCAGTGCAAAATAGGCACTATTCAGTGTTTAAAATTTGAAATAAAGGAAAAACCGCCATCCTCCTTGCCAGAGGATCGCGGTTTTGTCCTTGTTATCCAAGCTCTTTCAAAACGCTGAGCACTGCCTCGGCAGTAGCCTCAAGGCTCAATGCCCCATACCAGGCTTCCGTCTTTATAAAGGGTTACCTTGCTCCAATCTTGATAAGAAGTTTTGGTCGGATCGTAGGAATAATCGTCGGTTTCGTCAAAATTGCTCCAGTCTGTTTTGTACATCCGCAGCTGGATATCCCCCGATTGTCCGCCAGCCGGAATGCTGCCTGCCCCTGCCGTGAAGCTGAGCTCCACATACCCATCCGCAAACGTGCGCTGGATGTTGCTGCCTCCGATCTGGGCATAATCGATGGCTGAATCCATCGCGGCGCTGCCTTCTTTCGTAAAGTAATAGCGAAGCTTCAAGTCGCTCAGGTTTACGACCGTATTTCCCGTATTTTTGATATTGAAATAGGGTTTGATCTGATTATCGGCCGCATTGGTATCTCCTGCATGGTATTGCACCACCAGATCACCTGTGGGAACGACCACGCTCTGCGGCGTTGCCGTCGCGGCGACGGAAGGGCTGCTCTCGCCTGCCGCATTCACCGCGCTTACCACGTAATGGTACGTCGTACCATTGTTCAGGCCCGTATCCGTGTACGATGCTGCAGTCACGTTCGCGGCCACCGTTGCGTATGGACCCGATGCATTCGTCGCGCGTTTTACATGATAACTCGTTGCTCCGGAAGACGCGCTCCAGCTTAAAGTCACTTGACCGTTGCCGGCCGTCGCCGTCAGTGATGCAGGTGCCGAAGGCGCCGTTTCGCCGTTGCCCGGCGTAGATCCGCCGCCATTGCTCGCCGGGATCACCGGAAACGCGTTCTGCACGAGCATAACGAATTGGTCATGGAACCAGTGCCCGGAAATCGGTGCATTCGGCAGCGCGCCGGTCAGAACGCCATCCCGGGTGACGAACGTGGGATCGCACATCCGGTCGAAGCCCTTGCCTTCATTGTTCGGAATGGCGGAGCTGGAGCCGTCCGACTCGCCCGGAGGCTTGACCCATACATAGGCGTCCAGATGAGCGGCCCCCGGTGCTGCCTGCGGCGGCTGCCCGATGCCTGCTCCGCTGTTGTTGCACCAGTTGCCCCGATGGTCGCGGCGATCGACGCGTCCGGAGTCGACGTAGGTGTTGATATTGCTGCCCGACGCGGTGGAAGGCCGATTCGGCCCGCCCCAGCCATTGCGGCTCGTATCGATGAGGAAGCCGATGCTGCTTGGCCATCCTGCCTGCACAAACCCGTTATAGAGGGCGGCGGTAAAATCGGTTTCGTCGAAATACGGATTCCATTCGTAGAAATCGGATGAACGGATCGGCTGGCCGCCAATGTTCAGATCCGGGTTCGGCAGGTTCGGCTCATGCAGCGGCGTCGTATTGGCCGTGTTGGTAATGAAGCCGTCCACGCTGTTCAAGCCGGACGTCGTTCCTTGCACAACATCGGTATAGAGCGCAATGGCGCCTGTACGGTTGTTGTCCCAGCCGAGCCAGCCGGAATGGCCGATGTCCAGATAGTTGTATACGTTCGGAATGGCATGAAGTTTATTGATCGCGTATTGCACGCCCTCTTCATAGATGCCGGTGGAACTCGCTTGCGCGCAGGCCGGCGTGCTCAGGTTGGTGACCAGGTTCGGCAAGCTGTCCGGCTCAATGACCGCGACGATGCGGATATCCTGGTATTTCGGGTCTGCAAAAATATCGGCGAGTACATCAATGTACTCCGTTTTGTACGTTTGAAGCGCAGCCTGCGTCAAAGGCAGCTCGCCGTTGGAGGCCAGCGCGTGGCAATCCCGGCCAGGCAGGTTATAGATGACAAACGTGGCCGTAATCGGCACGCCGGGCTGCTTCTGCGCGAGGACCGCGTCCAGATGCTGCTCCACGCTTTTGCGGCCCGCATTGTCGGCACCGCCATAGATTGCCGCGATGCGATCGACCCAGACGGCGGTCGGATACGATTTTACCGTTTCCATCTTGGCTTTGAGCGCCGTGTCGGACGTCTGTGCAATCGACGTGTCCACCAGGGCCGAATAATCCTGATTGACGTACGCGGTGGCACCTACGAACGGATTGTCCACATGCGCCTCCGCTGCCCGGATCGTGTCCGCAGTCATGCCCGGGAAGATGCCCGCAGCCAGCAAAGCTCCTGCAAGCACTTGTTTGATGCTTTTGCGAAACAGCTTTTTCCTTCCCGCCGGGCTTCCCGGTATCGTTTTCCTCTTTGCCATTATAATTCCACCTTTCTCCTTTTGGATTGGATGTTACCTCATGACTGATCCTCTGGGTCGGCAAGATGAACATGCCCGGTAGAGAACGCCCTGATGTATGGATGGGTATTGGCAGGCACACCTCCGTAAACAATTTGATAATGCTTGCTTATGAACCATGCGATGGATCGAACGATTCCATGGCAAGTTGGACAGGCCGGAAAGTTCGTCTACGTATACAGGAGCTCTCGATGGATAAATGAAACGTTGAAGGTCAGGCACTGAAAGGAGATTAGCGATGCTTTGTTGCGTCGAAGTCTGTAAGTAAAACCGAACCGATGCAAAGAAATGGGCAAATGTGGATGCTGCTCTGAGGGTGATTGCGGGTATTCGTGATGAGGTGGTTGACCGACTGCGAGTAAGCGCTTACTAAATTGAAGTTAATGGAAGCACATGATCTGGCGGTTTCGCTCGTTTGAACCTTACACGGCATGTTCACCTCCTTTTGAATCGATTATACCCTATGAAAATATTACTGTAAATTGAATTAATTAAAATATTTTATATTTTTTAGAAGAAAATCAACGGCAACAAACAAGCCGGGCAAAAACGGTTCTCTTTGCCCGGCTTGTCCTTATTTTTCGGCAGATGCCATGCTCGACACCGATTGGATTCATCGCCGTTAAGGTAAAACCACGATATCCCCTGGCTTCAATCCGCTAATCACTTCGGTCTGGTCCCCCGACTCCATGCCGGTTTTCACGGTTCGCGGCTCGGTCTGCCCGTTTCCTTTGTCGAGCAGCACGTAAGGTTCGGCTTGATCGCGCATGATGGCGAGGCTTGAAACGACGGTGGCTTTGTCCTTGCGCGCCGTTTCAATCTCTCCCTCAAGACTGACTCCGCCATACATCCGGGCATCCGGCTTCAGGTCAATGACGATATCGAACTGGGAAGCCTGCTTGAGGTCGGCGTCGGAGCCTTTGCGGGCGAATTTGGATACCTTGCTCACCTTGCCCGTGAACTCCGGCTCTTTATTGGCCGTCATGCGAACTTTTACCGGCATGCCGGGTTTGAGCGTAAACAGTTCCTCTTCGCCGATGACCGCCATGAATTGCAGCTTGGACGTGTTCGTGATGCTGCCTACGGACTGGCCTTCGCTGACCATGCGGGTCTTCGTGTCGGAATCGTTCAACTGGAAAATGCCCGATGCCGGAGCGTACACGGTCGCCCTGCCGATGACCTCTTGCTTCTTCTGTATGTCCTGTTCTTTCAAGGCGATTGCTTTCTGGTTCAGCTCATTGGTCATGCGTTTACTCTCCCGGTCGGCAAACGCCTTTTTGCGTTCTTCCTCGGTTACGCCGAACGATGCGCTCATGTCGGCTTGATCCATGGTCACCTGATTGATTTCGATTTCCAGCTTCGCCTTCTCCAGATCGCTTTGCAGCTGCTGGACCTCCGTTTGAAGCGTCGAAGTATCCAGCGTAAACAGCACGTCTCCTTTCTTCACCTGCTGCCCGTTCTTCACGTTCCATTGTTTGATGCTTGCGGCGTATGGCGCAAAAACGTCCGTCTGGTCCGTGTAGACCGACTTTCCTTTTACCTGTATCGTCTGGGTCATCGTTTGCCGGGTGACTTCGAACGTAATCGGCGGCGGAACCTCGATGGGAGCTTCCGGCTGCGGTTTGTATTTCTCATATAGCCAGTAACCCGCCCCTGCCATAATCGCCACGGTTACGATGACGTTGATCCATTTTTTCATTGCTGCATGTTCCCTTTCGCTGATAAAGTGATTGGCCGGACCTTGTACATGATCCGCTCTTGAGCTTGAGCTTGAGCTTGAGCCGGAGCTTGGTCATCCTGACTTGATCACGCTAAGCGCATTGGTTCGTGACGCGCTGATGGCCGGGTAGATGCCCGAAACGATGCCTACCAGGACGGCAAACAAAATGCCCTGCGGCAAGGCCGACTGCTGAATGATCACCGTCATCGGCCCGTTCTGCTGGTCGGCCATCTGGCTTGCCAGCAGGCCGTTCACGCCGCCAAGCGCGGCAAACGCGATGCCTACGCCGGCCAAGCCGCCCATCAGTCCAAGCATGGCTGCCTCGGCAATGAACATCTGGCGTACCTGCCACAGATTGGCGCCCAGCACCTTCATTACGCCGATCTGTTTGCGGCGTTGGTGGGTCGACATGATCATCGCCACGATGATCGACAAAGACGCCAGCACCATGATGAAGCCGCCGATGCCGATGGCTGCCTTCTGGTACATCGCGAGTTGGCCTGCCAAAGCCTCTTCCTGGAACAGGTTGCTTTCCGTATTCAGCATCAGCTTCTGGATCTGTTGTTCCACTTGGGCAACATAACGTTTGTCCTCGACTTTGACCAAGGCGGAATTCAGGCGGGCGGCGGCCTTTCCGTCCGCCCGCTGCATGCCGAGCTCATCCTGCAGCGCACGCGCCGTATCGAGCGGCATATATATTTTTTTATCGTTCCGGGCGCTTTCGCCGCTCATGTTCGCTGGCTGAGCCAGCTCCCCGGTCACCCGCACGGAGCCGCTTGTTCTGCTTTTGCCGGGATTCGCCATATCCTCGTACCTGAATTGCACCCGTTCCTGCACGAGCTTGTCCTGCTTGGACGCCATCTCCATGTATTGCTGGAGCAGGTCGTTGTTATATGGATCGTTGTTCAACTGCTCGAACAATTTTTGCGTCACTTTGGGGTCGACGAGTCCGAATGTTGCCCCGTAACTTGCAACGGCTGTTCGTCCGCCACCCGCCGCTCCGCTTCCCTGCGCATACTTGTATCCGAATCCGCCCAGCGTCCCGAGCTCCGTGCCGATCGCCTCCACATAAGAGCTTCGTCCGTCGGGCAGCACCATCTCCACCATGTCCAGCTTCAGCATCGGAGCTACGGCGATGACGTGCGGGAGCCGCTGGATAATTCCGATTTTCTCCGGCGTCAACGCGCCCCGTTCAAACGTCGAGGTCTGGCGGCTCGCGCCGCCGGTGCGAATGCCTTCATTCGGCCTGACCGTGATTTCGTCCATCTTGTAATTCGCATTTAGCGTCTGCTCGCTATACGCCTGAATGGATTGCCCTACGCTGAGCGCAATGATCATTGCGGCCGAGCCGATGGACAAGCCGATCATGCAGAGCAGGGTCACCACTTTCCTGCGAACGATTTGCCCCCATGCCATGCGGGTTACATCCCAAATTCTCACGTTACTTCTCCTTTACTCCGGCTTGCTGCACGGTTTCGCGAACGAGACGTCCCTGCTGAAGCGTAAGCACGACCTGCATCTGTTCAGCGACTTCCGCCTCATGGGTCACGATGACGAACGTAGTCCGCATTTCCCGATTCAACCGCTGCAAAATGGTAATGATCTCTTCCTCCGTCTCCGTATCCAAATTCCCTGTCGGCTCATCGGCAAAAATAACCGACGGCTCGGTAATGAGCGAACGCGCGATGCTGACGCGCTGCTGCTGCCCGCCGGATAGCTGGGAAGGGAACAGAGCAGCCTTGGGGGCGAGCCCCACCTGTTCCAGCAGGCTTAAAGCTTTGGTTTTGCGCTTGGATGGGCTTACTCCCATAAATACAAGCGGAAGCTCCACATTTTCGCGTACCGTCAGGTTGGACAGCAGTTCATACGACTGGAAAATAAAACCGATATGGCTGCGCCGAAACTCGGCCAGCCGGTTCTCGCCCAGGCGCACGATATCCTGATCGGCGATCCAGATCTTGCCTTGGTCCGGCTTCATCAGCCCGGCCATCAAGTTAAGCAGGGTTGATTTGCCGGAGCCCGAGCTGCCGAGAAGCGCAACCATCGTTCCCTTTTCCACCGTGAGGTTGATATCCTGAAGCACCGGCACACTTTCCTTGGCGTTGCGAAATGCGTGCGATACCTGTTCTACCCGTAACATTGCTGCCAATCGTTCATCTTCCTTTCCTTTCCTTTCCTTACCTCGCCTTACCTCAACTTCTCTCCTCGCCGGGACCGGCAACCGGAAAAACTCTGGCGAACTCCGATAGTTCGCAGACGTGCGGATGGGTTCCCATCGTTATGTACACCTTGATTATAGTGGCGAGATGTATCCGTCCTGACGGCGGATGTATCCAATTTGTAACATATGGGGATGACGCGTACATGGGAGGGGCGTTGAGGTAGGAGGGTCTATGTTGCCATTACACAACTTGAGTAGCCTTCTGCAATCTTGGAGGGAGAATCTTTTATTGGCCCGCTCTCTTACAAGTTTGGCAATAATGCCTGCAAGCTATGGTATTAAGGCAGGATGCGATTCGGTGAGGGTAGGCCCTCTTGCAAAGGAGACGCTTTTTCCTTAGGCGAACCCAGATATGTGTAGGTGATCCTTGTTGGCGTTCTTTGGTGGTGTTCTTTGGTGGTACTCTTTGTCGGTACTCTTTATTTGTGCGTCTTGCTGGTATTCCTGGTTCGTACTGTTTGTCGCATCGGATGCTTCTAGGGTGCTTCTCGGGTGCTCCTTAGATACTTCTTGGGTGCTCTCCCCCAATGTGCCACACTCTTGAACTCTAACGAACTTCTGGCGTCTTATTTAGGGTAAATCAGGCCAAAAAGGGCTCATTTAGGCGTAATAACGTGTGTCAGGTTCGTAAGAAAACGAAAAGGACGGAAATCGACCATATAAGACGTTTCAGGTTCGTTACGCCATAATCGGCATGGTGGTTTTCAAGCTGCGTCTTCATCCACAGCGTTTTGTCTACAACGTCTTGCCTACAGCGTCTTACGTCTTGCCAACAACGTTTTGCCACAACGTTTTGCCCACAGCCCACAGCCGTTTTGCCCTTCCGTTAGACTTGTCATCACCTCTTCCTATACCCATAAAAAAAGGTCGACCCGCGCCACTTTCATGACGTACAGGTCAACCTTCAACTTCTTAACGTTATGTATCAAAAAAAGAACCGCGACTGCCGTTTCGTTTCAGTGAATCGGGTTGCTTTTTCCCGCTTGCCAACACATACAGAGCCTATGTCCTGCATCACGCCCGACGTTTGCCGATAGGCACGACAAGCGGTGTACCCGTCACCGGATCCTCGATGACTTTGCAAGGTAAATCGAATACCTCCTCGACCAGCGCCTCGGTCACGATGTCCCGCGGATCTCCCTGCGCCACAATGGCGCCGTTTTTCATGGCGATGAGATGTGTGGCGTATCTGGCCGCATGATTCAAATCATGCAGCACCGCCACCAGCGTATGCCCGTCCGCATTCAGCTCCGTGAACAGTTCCATCAGCTCGATCTGATGCGCGATGTCCAGAAACGTCGTCGGTTCGTCCAGCAGCAGCAATGGCGTTTGCTGCGCCAAGGCCATCGCGACCCATACCCGCTGGCGCTGGCCGCCGGAGAGCTCGTCCACCAGCCGCCCAGCCAGGCTGCTCGTGCCCGTAGCTTCCATGGCCCCTGCAACAATCTGTTCATCTGCTTCCGTCCACTGCCTGAAAATGCTCTGGTGCGGATATCGGCCACGAGCAACCAGATCGGCTACCGCAATGCCGTCTGGGGCGATGGCCGTCTGGGGCAGCAGCCCCAATCGGCGGGCGACCTCTTTCGCTTTATACGTCGCGAGCTCCTTCCCGTCCAGCATCACATGCCCGCGCTCCGGCTTCAGCAGGCCGGACAGCGCCCGCAGCAGCGTGGACTTTCCACAGGCATTCGGACCGATGATGACCGTGAACGAATTCAGCGGGATCGTGACCGACAGGCTTTCGATGATCGTGCGTTTGTCATATTGGACACTTAACGTTTCGGCCCGCAGTGGCGAGGCAGCCGCCGCGCCGTGTCCCGCTTTTTTATGTTCGGAAATTGTCATGATTACCGGATTCGTCCCCTTCCTCTCCAACCTACTTGCCTGAACCGGACCCATTTTTTCTCGCCTGCATGAACAGCAGCCACACCAGATACAATCCGCCCAGCGACAACGTTACAACGCCGACCGGAAACACCGTTCCGCGTATCAGCCGCTGCGCCGCAAAATCGGCGCCCAGCATCATCAATGCACCCATAGCTGCGGCAGGCATCAAGCTGCGCGATGCTCCCGCAAGCCTTTTGGCCATCTGCGGCGCGGCCAGCGCAACGAAGGACACGGGACCGATCACCGCCGTCGGCACAGCCGTCAAGGCCACAGCCGTGGCAATAAGCAGGAAGCGGCTTTTTTCCACCGCAACGCCATGCGCCATGGCCGTATCGTCCCCCAGCTCCATTTCTCGCAAAGGCCTTGTCTGTAACATCGCACCCAAAAGAAGCACAACAGCCACAACCGATGCAGGCAGCACTTGTTCCCAACTAACGCCGTTCAATGAACCGACGCCCCACGCCGCGGCCGCAAACGCCGCATCCGGGTCGCTGCGCAGAAGCAGCATGGAATTGAGGCTGCCCAGCATGGCGGATATGCCGATCCCGACAATGATCAGGCGGAATCCTTTGGAGCCCCCGCGAAAAGCCAACGCATACACGATCACGGCCGTGCCGATTCCGCCCAGAATCGCTCCTGAAGCTACAGCCGCAAAGGATACGGTTCCCGTGCCCAGCAGCACCAGCAGCGCCCCCGTATAAGAACCGGAGCTGAACCCGATGATGTCTGGCGATCCGAGCGGATTTTTGGTCAGCGACTGGAAGATCGCCCCGCTCGCTCCGAGCGCTGCGCCAAACACCATGGCGGCAATGGCTCTGGGCAGCCTCCACTCCACCACAACGGTCCGCACCATACCCTCGGCATGGCCCATTATGGCCCGAAACACGTCTGCCACGCTTACCGGCATCGTGCCCACCATCAGCGAAAGAACGCCGAGCGCGATGACGATGCCGAGCATCGCCAGGGTAGCCAGCAGCGCCTTGACCCCCAGCCTGATCTTGATCGGCCAAGTCACTGCCCACTCGCGGCGACCGGCTTGAACAGGTCGCAATCGTCTCATCCCCTTTATCATGCCAACCCGTTTATAGACAATGTCATGAAGATAAGTCGAACTTAATGGCATTGGTCTGGTCTACAGGCCGCTTGCTTTTTTTCTTCGAATCAACAGAATCAGGATCGGCGCGCCGAGAAATGCCGTAATGATGCCTACCGGAATTTCGGCAGGCGGCATAACGACCCGGCCAAGGACATCCGACACAAGCAGCAGAAGCGGTGCCGCCACCAGCGAATAGAGGAAAATCCAACGTTGGTCCGGGCCGACGAACCAGCGCACGCAGTGCGGCACCATCAGTCCGAGGAACCCGACCGGTCCGGCGACGGCGGTGGCTCCGCCAGCCAGAAGGGTAACCGCGATCAGGCAGATGATCCGGGTCCGCTGAATGTGCACGCCCATCGACGCGGCCCGTTCATCTCCAAGAGCCACGGCATTAAGCGCCGGCGATACGGCGAGGGCAAGCAGCACGCCAACGATCATGAACGGCAGCACGGGCCAAAGATCGCTCAGGCTTCTTCTCGCCAGAGAACCGACGCTCCATTGCAGCATCTGGGAAAACGCCTCGCTGTTCAGCATGCGAAACACGGTCGTGATCCCGCTTAACGCCGCCCCGATCGCCACGCCTGCCAGCGTAATCTGCACCGGCGTTGGCGAGACTCTCCCTGCGCCGCCGCTGATCACATACACAGCCATCGTAGCCAGCAGCGCTCCCGCAAAGGCAAACCACATGTATCCCGTCATACTCGTCACCGAGAACAGGCCTATTCCAGCCGCAACGGCGAACGCTGCCCCGGCGTTGACGCCCAATATGCCCGGATCGGCGAGCGGATTCCGCGTAAAAGCTTGAATAAGCGCACCGGACAAGCCCAGCGCGCTCCCCACCGCCAAGGCGAGCACCGTGCGCGGCACCCGTGCCTCCAGTATGGCTGTATGATCGTAACTTCCGTCAGGAGCGGTCAACGCTGCCCATACGGTAACAGCAGAAAGCGGCTTGGCGCCAACCATGAGGCTGATCACCACGCCGCCCGCGAGCAGGATCAGCAGGGCGAGCAGCCCTGCCGTCCTTGTCACTGCCGCTTTCGTGTTTTGCGCGTGTCTGGCTTCCTCCGGCCTGCCTTTTTTCATGGAACGACTGGATGATGCCATCAATGGATTACTCCTTCCCGTTCAACGCGTCTGCGAGCTGCGGAACAAGATGTTCCACGGTCCAGAGCAAGGCAGGAATGCTTCCCGTCGAGAATGCGCGCGATGTTTCGCGATCCAGCACCAATCCCCGGCCATCCGCTACGGAAGGAATCTTCTGAAACAGCGGTTGCTCGGTGACCGCATTTGGCTCCACACCGATCGGTACAATGACCGTCAGGTCCGCATCCAGCATCTCGAGGCGTTCATCTGCCACTTTGATCGCAAAGTTGGTGCTTTCCGTCTCTTCGATCTCCTGTTTCGTCACGAAGCCGAGACGTTTCATGAAGTCGATGCGAGTGCTGCCCGTAACATACGCCCCGAACCCGCTGGATTGATAGGACCCGACCACTGCCGTTTTGCCGGCAAATTCGGGATGATCGCTCGCTGCTTTCGCAAATGCGTCATTGACCTGGGCCAGCAGCGCTTCGCCTTCATCCACCTTGTTGAGCGCCTTGGCAATCATGCGCAGCTGGTCTTCGGAGGATGTTTTGTAACGGTCCCCTCCTTCCGGAATGCCGAGGGTAGGCGCGATCTCGGACAAACGTTTGTAGCGCTCCTCATCCCCGGACGATTTCACGTCAAGGATCAAATCCGGCTCCAGGCTCGCGATCAGCTCATAGTCCGGCTCCAACGTTCCAATGATCGTTGGTGCTGTATGGTAACTGCCCTCCAGCCAAGGCCCTACGCCGTCGCCACCGAAGGCCACCCAGTCGCTGGCACCGATCGGTTCCACGCCAAGGCTGAGAGCCGTTTCCGCATCTCCCCACCCCAGTGCTACGATACGCTTCGGCTCGGCCGTAATATCCACCTTGCCAAATTTGGTTTCAATGGAAGCTTGATAAGGCTGGGATGCCGCCGTGTCCCCTGATGCGGATTGCGTTGTTGCCGTTTGCTGGGTGACGGACCCGCTTTGGTTGTCTGCCGCATTCCCGGCCGCTCCGCCCGAACCACTATTTCCCGTCGAGCAAGCGCTGAGCGCTACTGTAAAACAAAGCAGCATCGTTGCTGCCCACTTTTTGTTGCGGAACATGGATGAAGCCCCCTCTTTAGCATCTAAATAAGAATGATAATCCTTATCAATACTGTACTGCGCCAAAAAAGGATCTCCCATGTCATATCGTGCCATCCCGGATGGCAAATATGGACAAGTGGGGCTATATCTATGTTCGGTTCGATAGCGCAGAGGGGATACGCCAACGTGTTTTTTGAACATTTTGCTGAAATAATAACTGTCAGGCTGGCCGATGCTTTCGGCGATTTCCTGAAGCGTCGCATCCGTGCCGACCAGCAGCTCCTTCGATCTCGCAATCCGCAGATGAATGATGTATTCGATCGGGCTTTTTCCGGTCTCGTTCTTGAAAATCCGGGAGAAGTGGCGCGTGCTGCAATACAGCTTCGCAGCCAGCTCCTCCAGCGTGATGTGACGGGTATAATTGGCATGCATGTACTGGATGGCCCGGGATACCAGATCGTCGTGAACAAGCAGCGCACCGCTGGTATTGGCCTGCTGCAGAACCTCGTACACGAACTGGTACATGAGCGATTTGACGCGAATCCGCTGAAGCTTGTCCCGGGACTGGTTTTCCCAGGCAGCCATCATTTCCTGCACCTGATGCAGCAATACGGACGAGGATACCGGCGCTACGCTGTAGCTTTGATAATAAGCCCCTTGCCGATCCTTGCCTGGCAGCAACCGCTGCTTCAGCAGTTCCGGCAAGGTTGCCCCGTAAAAGATCAGGTAATATTCGAAGCAGGTTTCCACCCGGTCTATCACCAAAATACTCCCTTTGGTACCGTGCAATATAAGGAAGCGTTCGACTTGCCGGCGCACATCGCCGAGATGGATCGTCGCTTCTCCCTTCACTGCATACAAAAAGCAATTGGCCGGCAGCCGGTACGGCGCGCCCGTTTCCCCCTGATCCCGCACAATGTGGCGGATGTCCAAAACATGGATATGCGAATGGCTCCAAACGAGCAATGGCTGGCTCGCCTGCATTGCACGTTTCACCTCCTCTATGTTGATGCAGAAGCATACGCTTGTGTGTCTGGTCATGGCATTGAATCCACAACCCATTATATTATAATTGAAAACAATTCTCATTAAGAAGTTGAAAGGTTCCCGCCGGAAAGCTCGTTTGCTTTCAGACGGGAACCCCCATCATTGCTATCTTCTACTACATTTGCCCCTACCATACCCGGAACGTAAAACGATAGATTTCGCTCATGTCCATGGAGCTGCCTCCGACAAACAGACTATCCCCGGACCAGAGCAGTTTGTAGAAATCCTGAATGTTGCGGTAGATCACCGTATCCGAGGATAATGCCCCGTTTTTCAAATAAGCCACATGCAGCTCATTCTGCCCTTCCTGATTGTCCAGCACGTCCAAATAGGCGATCCTCGACCTGTCTTCATCCATGCCGAATCCGTAAATGTCCCCTTTGTGAAGCAGCTTGAACTCCTTGTTCTCCGGCTTGTACAAATATAACCCGTGCGTGCCGTTCACCTCGCCCAACATAACGATGCTGCCATTATTCAATACACTGAACTCCTGAATGTACTCGGTCTTGGCCAGGAGCTCGTCCTGCTCGCCGTCTTTCAGCGACATCCGGTAAATACCCTCTTTGTTCTCTCCATACTGGACCGTAACATAGAAAAAACGTCGGTCTTTGCTGACCGCAACGCTTTCCGGCATGGTCAAAACGTCTTTCGAAGCCGTATTTCCGGCGAGCCTTGACACACGCGAGGACAATTCATGATGGGTAATGATCGAATCCTGATCGCCTGTGGTAAGGTCGACCTTTTTATATTGATCATCATCATAGGCGACGTACACATCGTCTCCGATGAATTCGCGCCAGTAGGCATGGTCATCCTTCAGCTTCCGGTGCGTTCCCTTTTTCCAGTCGTATGCGTATAGTTGAGGCTTGTTTCTCTCATCGTAGCGGCTGTACACAACCTTGGTGCCGTCCGGGCTAAGAGCCATGCCAAAATCGGTGTTTGTCGCGATATCTTTCACATGATTGTCATCCATGTATAACATCGACAACTTGACGCCCGAATAGGAAGCGCGAAACCGATTCAAAAAAATGGCATTCTGCTCGGCAACCCGGAAATCGAACATCGGGAAATCGTTCTGCTGTTTGCTCGCCGACTCCAGCCGAAAGGACGAATCCGGCTCCGGCGCAAGCGCAAGCGCCCCGCCTACGCGGCTCTCGGGCAGGACGACCAATCTCGGTTTGGCCGACACGATACCGAACAAGCTGCCGATGCCGTACAACCCGCCTACGAACGCAACCAGCATCCCGGCTAAGAGGACGATGTCTCGCTTGTCTTTCAACCACTTCCAACCCTTATTCATGGGGCTGCTCCGGCAATAATATTCTCATTTCGCTCCCCCTGCCCAACACGCTGGTCATCTTGACCTGCCCTCCATGGTGCTCAATCGTATTTTTGACGATGGACAAGCCGAGACCCGCACTGCCCTTTTCTTCCCGGTTGACGTCATTATCACGATAAAACGGCTCGAAGATGCGCTCCAGCGCTTCTTCTCGAACCCCTTCCCCTTGATCGCGGATCAAAATGGCGATTTCGCCGCCGATCCGGAACGCATTCACTGTAATTATCGAATTTACGTATCCGTATTTGATGGAATTATCGAGCACATTAAGAAACGCTTCCTTTAATTTGTCACCGTCCCCCTGCATATACAGCGGATCTTCCAGCTCCGACTTGACCGTCATGTTGTACTTGGCCGCCTTGAACGACATATCGTCGCAGGCTTCCTTCAGAACGGCCGATACGTTGATCCGCTCGAACCGGAACGTCTGCCCCGGGGCGGCGGCTACGGAAGTTTCCAAAATGTCGACAACCATCGTGTTCAAGCGACGGCTTTCGTTGATGATGTAATTCAAACCCTTTTCGAAAAAAGCCTTGTCGGTAAATCCGTTATCCCGCAAAATCTGGGCGTATCCCAGAATCGTCGTGAGCGGTGTCTTCAATTCATGCGTCACGTTATCGAAAAAAACCTTGCTGCGCTCCTGAACCTGTTTCACCTCGTCGCGTTCGCGTTCGATAACATCGATCTGCTGCCGAATCCGCCGAATCATATTGGAGAAGCTGACGGCCAGCTCGCCGATCTCGTCCCGGGTCTGCACCTCGATGTCCGGATTGAGGCTGCCTTGCGCCACCGCCTTCGAATGCTGCGTGAGCACCCGAATCGGCTGCGTCATCCTTCGAGAGATCAGAATCGATCCCAAAAACACAAAAACAAAGATTATGATCGCAAAAGCGCTGATCGTATCCTGGAAGCGTAGATGGCGCCGATAGAGGCTCGAATAATCCTTCTGGAGACGAATGATGCCGACTACCTTGTCCTCGCTAATCAAGGGCGCGGACAAACTGGCCGTGACATGCCCTTTGTTGATCCGGGTGCCATAGGCAATGTTGGATTTCATCGCCGCCTCCACATCCGCCCGGTAGATGAGGCTCGGCTGAACATCGCCTGCCGGATATTTGAACGATGAACCGTCTGCCCGGTAGATGTCGATCTCACCCCCGATGGACAAGCCGATTTGCTTTTCCATGTCGTCCACGTTGGATTCGATGGCGTTTTCGTTCATGCGTTTATTTTTCAGCAAAAAGTATTGATTGACCGCGATATCCAGATTTTTTTTAAACTGTACCATATCTTCGTCGATCTCGCGGTACATGTTGTCCTCGCTCACTTTGTTGAACACAAGCAGCAGGGCCGCAAATCCGATGAATACGATCACGGCAAACAAGGCTGCCATTTTGAACTGGATCGTCCATCTCATGCCTGCACCTGGGTATCAAGCTTGTATCCTACCCCGAATACCGTCTCGATGATTGAAGCAGCCGCGTGGCCTTGATCCAGCTTTTTGCGGATGCGCTGCACATGGATATCCACCGTGCGGGTATCCCCGGCAAATTCGAATCCCCACACTTTGTCCAGCAGCTCGGAACGGGTAAACACCTTGCGGTTATGTTCCACAAGAAACATCAGCAGGTCGTACTCCTTGTTGGTCAGCAGCACGCGTTCGCCGTCCTTCCACACTTCGCGCTCGTCCCGGTAAATTTCGATATGCCTGCCAAGGCGCGTGGCCTCGCGGACAGGCTGTTCCAGCGTCTCGCCGATGAGCCCGATGCGGCGGAAAATGGCACGAATGCGCGCCACAACCTCGCGAATGTCGAACGGCTTCGTGATATAATCGTCTGCCCCAAGCTCCATGCCGAGCACCTTGTCCAGCATGTCCGACTTGGCCGTAATCATGATGACCGGCGTCCGGGTCGTCACGGACAAATGCCTGCATATATCGAATCCGCTCATGTCCGGCAGCATCAGGTCCAGCAATACCAGGTCCGGCTGGTGCTGTTCCAGTTGTGAAAGTCCGCCTCTGCCGGTCGCCGCTTCATGAATCTCGAAACCTTCCTTGCGCAGCGAATACGATAAAATGTCGCGAATACCCTCCTCGTCTTCAATGATCAAAATCCGTTTAGGTCTCATATGCTTTCGGAATCTCCCTGTCTATTTATCGTCTGCCCCGATTCGGGCCTCAACCCTAACCATGCTGCGGTGAAACGTTCCTTTTCACCCAGCTTCTTCTTTTATTCTGTCGCCAGTTCCCAAACTTGACCAGCCCCATCGCGCAAATGTTACAACTACGATACAACCTCGTTCTTTTTGGAAACATGGTGCCGATATAATGGATTTCAACTGCAAGGCACGGCCAAGAACATACACCAGAGGAGAGCGCCCCATGAATCCAATCGACATCAGCCACGTCTATCTTCAATATAAATCCGAAATCGTTCATTATCTATACAACATCTTGAAACATCCGCAAGATGCGGAGGATGCCGCCCAGGAATGTTTCATCCGGCTGCTGCAAAGCAAGGCCGACGTTCCCGAGGATCGAATCCTCTATTATCTAAAAAGAATTGCCCGCAATCTCGCCATGGATACCTTCCGCAAGCGTACCCGGACGCACAGACGCGACAGCAAGCTGGATATGCCTACCTATCATTGTGATACATACGGGCTTGAAATCGACGATGGCGTCGATGAACTGGTCTCTTTTGTCACCAACACGGAGCATCGCGAAATATTGAAATTACGCCTGATTCACGGTTTCTCGGTTAAAGAGACAGCACAGTTGGTAAACCGGAGTGAGGGCATGATCAAATCTTCGGTCTTTCACGCCGTCAACCGGATCCGCGCCAAGATCATCTCCTAGCGGTCCATTTTTACAAAAATCGTCATCTTGCATCGCGGAAAAGCATTTTTCGCGTCGAGTCTTCCACTCAGGCTGCGGGAAACCAGGAAAAAGCGCCTATCCCTTGCAGCCCATATCTCCTCATTTTCGTATAATCCAGACGGATAACGTCCCCCATTGGACCACAGGAATGCAATTCCAAAGAAACACCCCATTCCGTGTATTTCTCTCATTCATTCCAATTTCCTTTGTTTTCTGCGATAATCCCCCCTATTTTCAATGGTGTACATGTCGCCATAGACGGCCCTTCAGTGGTTCATAAGACCTGTTTTAACAATTTATGACCATGTTTTTACATATTGTTATGACGATGTGAGATTTTGGATGTTAAACTATGAACGGATTGTGGAATCCACTAATTTTTGGGAGGGATTTTGGTTGGCTAACTGGAAAAATTGGAGAGGAAAAGGGGTAAAAGCGTTTCTGGCCGTATCCATGGCTTTGCCGCTTCAATTCGGATTATGGGATGCCAATGCATCGGTACATGCAGAGGGTCCGACCGACCCGGCTCCTTTCATTCAGGCCAAGGTTGTCAATGAAAATGCAGGTAAAAAGGTATTATTCGACAATACCCATGCTCAAACGGCGGGCGCTGCGGACTGGGTTATTGACGGCGGTTTCTCCGATTTTGCCAATGGTCTTGCGAACGAAGGCTATGATGTCAAAGAACTGCGCAAAACGACGCCCATCACGTATGACGATCTGAAGGATTATAACGTGTTCGTCGTCGCAGAGCCTAACATTCCATATAAAACATCGGAACAGGCAGCCATGAAGCAATACGTCGAAAATGGCGGCAGCATTTTCTTCATCGGCGACCACTACAATGCCGACCGCAACAAAAACCGCTGGGACGGTTCCGAAGCCATTAACGGCTACCGCCGCGGCGCATTCGGCAATCCGACCAAAGGCATGAGCGCCGAGGAAAGCAATTCGGAAGCCATGAAAGACGTGACCAGCACGGACTGGCTGTCCGAGAACTTCGGCGTCCGTTTCCGTTACAACGCGCTCGGCGACCTTAACGCGACGAACATCGTTCCTGCCGATCAGGCATTCGGCATTACGGAAGGCGTATCTGCAGTAGCGATGCACGCTGGGTCCACGCTTGCGATCACCGATCCGACGCAAGCCAAAGGGATCGTATACCTGCCGAAAACAAACGCAGCTTGGCCAAATGCGGTTGACCAAGGCGTTTACAACGGCGGCGGCGTTGAAGAAGGTCCTTACGTGGCGGTATCCAAACTTGGTGCAGGCAAAGCCGGCTTCATCGGTGACTCTTCCCCGGTTGAGGATGCTTCTCCGAAATATTTGCGCGAAGAAACAGGCGCACGCAAAACAACGTATGACGGCTTCAAAGAAGTGGACGATGCCGCGCTGCTCGTCAACATGGTGAACTGGCTCGCTACGCAGGAAAGCTACACCAGTCTGACGCAGGTTCCCGGCCTGCAACTGGACAAACCTACAGCACTGCTGCCGTTCGAAACACCTGCCCTGTCCACGGAGCCTCAGGCAGAACCTTGGGCCGCACCTGCTGCAGGATACAAATGGTATGACCGTTCCACCTTCAAACCAGGCTCGTACGGCGGACCTGCCTCCAGCGCAAACGCCACATACAGCTTCGTGAAGCAGGATACGCTGCCTAACGCAGAAGACTTCCAAATTCGCGTCGTCGTTGAAAACATGCCTGCCAATACGACCGTATCCGGCTTCAGCGCAGGGATCTACCTGGCGGGCGGTACGCAAGTAGCCATGGTTCAGAACGAGAGCGGCACTTGGCCGACCTCCTATGGATACAGCTCGGCCTTCAGCGTGACGTCCGACAGCAAAGGCCGTGCCATCAAGGATTTGAACGTGCGCATCAAACCGGGTATTTCCGGTGCAGCCAACCTGCGCCTGCGCCTGAACGGAAGCAACCTGATCACGAATGCCGTGACGATCGCCAACGTTCCGGCCGAACCGCTTCCGGGAGAAGAAGGACCGATTCCGGCACCAATCAGCATTGCCGAAGCACGCGCCAAAGCCATCGGCTCCACAGTGACCGTGGAAGGCGTAATCACGACCGAGCCGGGCGCATTCGGCGGACAAGCCTTTTACATGCAGGATGAAACCGGCGGATTGTACGTCTTTCAAAGTGCCAGCGGATATCATGCAGGCGATGTCGTGAAAATCACTGCGGCATCGGCGCTGTATAATACCGAGTTTGAATTGACCGATATCGTTGCCATCGAGAAAACAGGAACAGCTTCCATTCCCGCTCCAGTAGAGGCTCAAACGGTAACGGCAGACAATCAAGGGCAGCTGCTCGAACTGAAAGACGTGACGATTCAAAATATCGTCAGCGCCGCACCTGCAGGCTCCTTTGAGTTTGACGCGGTAGCTGCAGACGGCACAAGCACGCACATCCGCGTGGATACGCGCACCGGCGTAAGCCAGTCCTCCTTCCCTTATGCGGAAGGCGACAAAATTTCCATCACTGGCGTATCCGCTATTTTCAAAGATGTGTTCCAGTTGAAACCAAGAAGCCTGAACGATTTTGTTCCGGCTGAGCAAGAAGAACAGGAACCAACGACTCCAGCAGCGGGGGCACCGGGTACACCGGTGCTTTCCCACAACAACGGTCATGCCAACGGACTGCTTGAAGGCACGTACACGGTGAGCATGAACCTGTGGTGGGGCGAGAATGCAACCAGCTACAAGCTGTATGAAGACGGCGTGCTGATCGACACACAAAAGCTGACTTACAATGCACCGATGGCTCAATCTGCCGAAACGAAAATTCAAGGCAAATCGAACGGTACTTACACGTATGTTGCTGAATTGACGAACGACAAAGGCACGACTCGCAGCCAAACGCTGACCGTGACCGTAGCCAATGCCGCTCCAGGCAAAGCCGTGCTTTCCCAAGACAATTGGGATGGAGACGGCAGCTACAAAGTCACCATGAATCTGTGGTGGGGAACCAATGCCACGGAATACCGTCTCTATGAAAACGATGTGTTGATCGACACGCAAGCGCTGAATGCAGCAACGCCTTCTGCGCAAAGCGCGGTAACCGAACTGTCCGGTCGTGCCAACGGAACGTACACGTACCGTGCTGAGCTGGTGAATTCAGCCGGTGTGACAAGCACCGAAACGATTACGGTTCAAGTCACAAAAGCGTTGCCTTTGGCTAGCTAATTGCCTCTGGTAAAGAGAGCATTGGCGCATGCCCCTCGCATGAGAAGCCCACGTATTTGACGCTTCACCACGTGTTACGCCTCGCCTCCGCATGAAACGCCTCAACGCAAAAACCGAAACCGGACACGGCCTTATTGGCCAGTTCCCGTTTCGGTTTTTTTCTCGTACCTGTAACGAACCCGACACACCTTATTCGGGATTATCAGGCCTTCTTGAAATGGTAACGAACCTGAGGAGCGCTATTTCAGCCAAACCCATGTACCAAGACCCTGAAATCCTCAAATAAGGTGTCTGAGATTCGTTAGCGCCGGAATCAGCTTGATATCGCCCGAATAAGACGTGTGATGTTCGTTAGCGCTCGCGGTTACCCGATCATCCGTAGACCGTTCTCCCCTTTGCTCCCCATACTCCGCCCTTTTCAACCAATTAACGCACACTATCATAAGTCCGATTTATAACCCAAACGCGTTGTCTCGACATCGGTCAATGAGGCGTGTCTTTAGCTGGCTGTTTGCTCCCAAAAAGGGGCCAACTGGACCGATATAACCTCTATAACTTCTTCAAACGTCGTTTCCACTGAGCGGTCTTGAGGGTTCCGGCTCCACTGCAAAGCCGATCCGAATATGCCCCAACTGATAACGAGTGCCATAGCTTCCAATTTTTCTTGCGAAAAGCTCTGTGTGTCCACTTCATTTATCCGTTTAAGCAGGAGTCGATGAAGATCCTGATGCATGATATTTTCAAACATCGCTTCAAACTGCTTGTCTCCCGGCGTACTACATTGATGAAACTGCAAAAGAAAATCGAGTATGGTTTGAATAAGGATTCGCAAATTGCCCGCATTGCAACTTGTTCCTTCCGGCAATCTATCCCTTATAGTCTTCTGGAACTTTTCCGTCATCCAATATTCAAGAAAATCATATTTATCCTGAAAATGCGCATAAAACGTTGTTCGATTTACGGTTGCTTGTTTCGTGATATCGTGCACAGAAATGGAATAGACGTTTCTCTTTTTCTCAACCAAATCGTTAAAAGCCTGCACGAACAATTGACGGGTTCTTTTAACACGCGGGTCCTCGGGATTTACCGACATCTTATCCCCTCTTTCTCTTGAACTCAAATAACAGACAAAAGGACAAAAATGTTGGGAACACAACACAAACAGCTTTTTGCAGGTTGTTTGCACGGGCTTATTCCTTTTATCTTTTACTTAAGAGGTTGTTCAAAAAGTCACTTTTTTGAACATGCACTTATACGATTATGATTGCACAAACCAAATCGTATAACAAGAAAATCTCTATCTGAATTGCGAACGAAAGGATGAGTGCATAAATGATTGTTGTTACTGGAGCGAATGGAAAATTAGGTCGGAATGTCGTAGAAGAACTTCTCAAGCGTGTTCCAGCCGGGGATATTGGTGTGAGTGTCCGTGATGTGAAAACGGTACAAGATCTAAAAGAACGCGGAGTTCGTGTTCGGCAAGGAAATTTCGATGATTCCGAGAGTCTCCTTCACGCCTTTGAGGGAGCGTCTCAAGTTCTTATGATCTCGTCCCACTCCTTGGGGGAAGCTGCTGTTCGTCAGCATCATACCGCAATCGACTCGGCAAAGAAAGCTGGTGTTAGTCGACTGTTGTATACTAGCCAAATGTTTTCATCTGCAACGTCGCATTTTCCTCCCATGGACGTTCATGCTGCTACAGAAGAGATGCTAAAATCTTCAGGACTGGCTTTTACGTCGCTGCGAAACGGCTTTTATGCCGCATCAGCAATCATGTGGATGGGTGATGCCTTGAAAACAGGGGAATTGATTGCTCCGGAAGATGGTCCTGTTGCCTGGACCACCCATTCCGACCTGGCTGAAGCCACAGCGGTAATCCTGACAGAGCAGAGATATGAAGGAATAACTCCCCACCTTACGGCTTCCGAAGCGATTGACATGGATCGAATCGCAGCGATTGCTTCCAAGGTCTTGGATCGACCGATTCGGCGAATGGTCGTGTCGGATGATGAATATCGGAACCACTTGGTATCCCGAGGACTGCCGGAAGTGATGGTCGGCATGCTTACGGGGATGTTTCAGGCAAGTCGACAGGGAGATTTCTCGCAAACCGATCCCACTTTGGAAAACCTGATTGGAAGATCGCCGGTGAGTTTTACGGATTTTTTGAAAGACTCGATTTCGTAATAACACCTTAACACTGACTGTTTGGAAAAAAAGTGATGAGAACCTGGATGCTATAGCAGGAACAATGAACAATCATTCGAACACAGCCCTCAACTTAATGACAAGGTGTGAGTTGTTGATACTTATATAAAAAGGAGTGCAGCTGCCACGGCCATGTTTATTGACCGACGTAACTGCACTCCTGATTCCTTCATGTACTTTGCACGGAATCAAGCATAGCACTGAACTATCGAGCACTTCCATTAAACGCTTATTTCTCGACCCTGATTTACACCAGCTTCTTGCGAATGTAACCGGAAATCAGGTCAATGATCGTGATCATCACGATGATGCCCAGCAAAATGATGCCGACGCGCGGCCAGTTCCGCGTGCTGAGCGCAAAGATCAGCGGCGTGCCGATCCCCCCTGCCCCAATGACGCCCAGAATGGTTGCGGAACGTACGTTGATCTCGAACCGGTACAACGTATAGTTGAGGAATCCAGGCAGCACCTGCGGCAGCACGGCAAACCACAGCTGCTGCATGCGCGTGGCCCCGGAAGCGAGCAACGCTTCGGAAGGACCGTAATCGATATTTTCCACTTCGTCGGCAAACAGCTTGCCCAGCATCCCGATGGAATGCAGCCCGAGTGCAAGGACCCCCGCGAAAGAACCCGGTCCCACGGCCTTGATGAACAGCAAAGCCATGATGATTTCGGGAAAAGTGCGAATGAAGCTCAGGACCATCTTGCCTGCCCCCGATATTGCGCGAAACCGGCTCATGTTTCGGGCGGACCAAAAAGCAAACGGAATGCACAGCACGGCCGAAATGACCGTTCCCAGAATCGAGATCGCCAGCGTGTCGAGCAATCCTCGCAGCAAATCTTCGCCTTCCGGCAAATAGACAAAATTCCAGTCCGGCGAGAAAATCCCGGCTACGATCGCCTTCATGATCTGGCCGGCCGTATCCTTGAGGCCGGTAAACGGCACGCCTGCCAATGCCCAGGCATATACCAGGATCAACAGCAGCACGATGACCCAGCGAAGCGGGTTCTTTCGTGGTTTGCGCCGGATGGCGCTTGTTTCATTTTTCATCATAACAACTTCTCCCGCAGCTTAGTACTTACATAATCGATGATGAGGACGATCGCAAGGGTAAACAGAATGATCACGCTCGTTTTGTCATACTCCAGGAATCCAAGCGTTGCCTCATAATAAAGTCCGATGCCCCCTGCGCCTACCAGTCCAAGGATAGCCGCCGCGCGCACATTGATCTCAAAGGCATACAGGACATAGGAAGTAAACTGGGCAGCCAGCTGTGGCACGACCCCATACACGATGAGCTGGATCCGGTTCATGCCGACGGCGGTCATCGCTTCCAGCGGTCCTTTATCGATCGTTTCCAGCGTTTCGTAAGTCAGCTTCGCAATCAGTCCGACCGAGAACACGGCAAGGGCCAAAATACCGGGGATCGGTCCCAGACCGAACACCGCGACGAACAGCGCGGCCAAGAGCAGGTCAGGCACGGTACGAATCAGGTTCAGCACGAAACGGGCCGGATAATAAATCCAGCGGCTCGGCATCAGGTTCCCCGCACAAATGATCGATACCGGAATCGCAATGATGGCACCGATGGTGGTGCCGATCAAAGCCATGCGAATCGTTTCCAGCATGCCCTGCACAATGTTGTCGAAGTAGGTCCAGCGTGGCGGAAACATTTCCTTCAGCAGATCCCACATATTAGGAAACCCTTCGATGAGTTCACTAAAGCTGGCATCGGTTTGTTTGGCACTGGCCCACAATAACAGCAAAATGATGATTACGGTGAGCAGATGTTTGGTGCGCCCCGGCGGTTTGGGGCGGTTGACAACCTGATTAGGTCCCAAACCCGGCTCCTTTCCCGCTCCTGTCCGTGGTTGGTGAAGTGAAGCGTTGGCCTGCCCCTTCATACCAGCACTTCTCCCTGCTCGGATACATGCTGTTTCTCCAACAACTCGTCGGCGAGAATCGGTCTGCCGTAGATTTCGGCGAAACGCTCATCCGTGGCCTCTTCCACCGGACCGTCAAACACGACTTCGCCTGCACGCAAGCCAACGATGCGCGTGGCATACTCCCTCGCCAAGTCGATAAAGTGAAGATTGACGATGGTCGTGATGCCGAGATCCTGATTAATGCGTTTCAAGTCATCCATCACTTGTTTGGTTGTGAGTGGATCGAGCGAGGCAACCGGTTCGTCGGCCAAAATGATTTTGGCCTCCTGTGCAAGAACGCGTGCAATCGCCACCCGCTGCTGCTGTCCGCCGGACAGCTGGTCCGCACGGGAATAAGCCTTCTCCGCGATGTTCACCCGTTCCAAAGCCTGGAATGCAAGCTCCGTATCCTCTTTTGGAAAACGGCCCAGGATGGTGCGCAGCGTGGAATGATAACCAACGCGTCCTGCCAGAACGTTACGAAGCACGCTCGATCGTTTCACGAGATTGAAGCTCTGAAAGATCATGCCGATATCGCGCCGGATCATGCGCAATCGCTTGCCCTGCGCTTTGGTGATCGAACTGCCATTAATCAGAATCTCTCCTTCGCTTATATCATGGAGACGATTAATGGATCGCAGCAGCGTGGATTTTCCCGCACCGGACAATCCCACGACCGCGATGAACTCGCCTTGTTCAAAGGTAAGATTGATATTGTTGAGGCCTTTCGTACCATTCGCGTACATTTTGGTGACGTTATGAAGCTCGATCATTACGCTAATCCTTCTTTCTATAATGGGATCTATCGGAGGGCAGCAGTAACGGGACAAGCCAGCGCAGCGTATGTCACGCTGAACTGGCCTGTCCGCACTGCGAATACATCTGTTTCATGGGATAGAAGCGAATGACAATCGGATGATTTTCAATCGTCTACGTGATCGAAAACTACCCGGTTTTTACTTTTTCGCCGTATTGACGAACGATTTCGAACTTGCTGTCGTCAGACTCTACATAACCTTCATGCGTATAGATTTCTTTCACGATCTCATGGCCTTCCGGATCTTTACCGATGTCGATGAAAGCTTGTTTGATTTTCGCCGACCAGTCAGCGTTCATATCCGTACGTACAGCGATGGTGTCGTTAGGAATAGGCTCTGTGAACGCCAGTACACGTGTATCTTCGAATACGGTCGGGTAGTCTTTGGAAACCGTGTTGCGAGCATCTTGGAAAATCGCCGCGGCATCAACGTCGCCGTTCAATACGGCGATAACGCCTTGGTCATGCCCTTTTACCGTAACTGGCGTTACATCTTTCAATGGATCGATGCCTTTATCCAGCAGCAGACCTGCCGGCCATACATAACCTGCGGAAGAAGTTACGTTCTGGTAAGCGATTTTTTTGCCTTTCAAATCTTCAATGGATTGGATCGGCGAATCTTTCTTCACGATAAACATGGATTTATAGGAATCGGCCAAATCCTCTGTCGGAGCACCTGTTTCATCATTCACGCCAAAACGCTGCGCCTGCAGGATAACTTGTGCAGCGCCTTTTTCTTTAGCAAGCACGTAAGCTGTCGGAGGCAGGAAACCGACATCGACTTTTTTGGAAGCCATGGCTTCGATGATCGTGTTGTAGTCTGTCGATACGCTGACTTTAACCGGGATGCCCAGTTTGTCGCCAAGCAGCTTCTCCAGCGGTTTAGCTTTTGCTTCCAGCGTATCCGCGTTTTGGGATGGTACGAATTGCACCGTCAGTTCAGTAGGAACGTAACCTTCGGCAGTTTTGTCTGTGTCTGCCTCGTTTGAGGACGTTCCGGAGGCCGCATTCGAGCTCGAATTTGTTCCGTTAGCGGAATCTGTAGTTGTACCCGCGTTTGACCCACAAGCACTTAATAGCAGAATGACAAGCAACAATGGTAAAAATAATGCAGACTTCTTCAAGCGAACACCCTCCAAAGAGTTTCTATTTTTCAATACTTGTCTACTATAGTTGTCAATGATTAGGGTGATGTGAAACGAAATTTGGAGTTTTGTAAAGTTTCTTGTCAGGCTGTCAGCCCGTTTCGAATCTGTTAGAATAGCCTCATTATGGCTCGTCACCGAACCGGCTCCATCTCGAAACGCAACAGAAACGGAATCACGCCGTGATCGAACCTGCCCATTTTATACCCTAGAGGAGATTGTAAAATGACATCATCCAACCGCACGGCCCGTGTCGACATCATGTTTACCAGCGACCTTCACGGGGCCATTCGCCCCATTCAGTACAATACAAATGCCCCGCGCCAAGCCGGTCTCGCCCATCTCGCCACCTTGATCCGCCGGGAACGGGAGCGTTCGCCCGAAATGCTGCTGATCGATAACGGCGATCTGCTGCAGGGCTCTCCGCTTGCTTCCTATGCCGCCGCATTCAACGAAGCCGATTCGACGCATCCTTTCATCCATGTATTGAATGAGCTCGGCTACGATGCTGCGGTCATGGGTAACCATGAGTTCAATTATGGACAAGGCATGCTGCGCAAAGCGGTGGAAGATTCCCGCTTCCCTTGGCTGTCCGCCAATATCGGTTTTGCAAGGAGCCCGCAGCCGGACGACAATGCTGGACTTCCTTGGGAGGGGCATGAGACGGATCAACCGGATTACCTTACGTACGACGATGAACGCATCGTCATCCATGCTTATGGTGACTCTGATTCGTTAATACCGCCATCTGCTCCTGCAGGGGCAGCCATTCCGGCATTCGGCCCGCCTTATTGGATCAAAACGTTATCGACAGGCGTAAAAGTCGCCATTCTTGGCGCCACCACCCACTACATTCCCAACTGGGAGCATCCGAAAAACATCGAAGGTTTGCACTTCGTTGACGCTTTGGAAACGATCCGTGTCTGGGTGAACCATATTCGCCAAACGGAACAACCGGACGTGCTCGTGGTCAGTTACCATGGAGGCTTCGAATGCGATCTTGAAACAGGAGAGCCTGCCGAGCGGCTTACCGGGGAAAATCAGGCATACGCCATCTGCCGCGATATCGAAGGCATCGATGTATTGTTAACCGGACATCAGCATCGCGAGCTGACGGGCCAAGTGCACGGCGTCACCATCATCCAACCAGGATTCAATGGCCATGCCGTCGGCCAAGTATCGGTGCAGCTGGAGCAACAGGCCGAGGGGCGCTGGCAGATCACGGATAAAGCAGCTCGCCTGCTTCATTCCAGCGAAAGCGGCCTGGAGGCAGATGCCACCGTCCTGCGTTTGACGGAACAGCTTGAAAACCTGACTCAGGCTTGGCTGGACCAGCCGATCGGCGAAGTACATGGCGATCTGACCATCAAAGATGCCACGACGGTAAGACTGGCCGCCCATCCGTTCATCGATTTCGTACATCGGGTTCAAATGGATGCTACTGGCGCGCAGGTGTCGAATACGGCGCTGCTGAGCGAGGAAGCGCGCGGCTTCGGTGCACGCATCACGGTCAGGGATGTTTTGTCCAATTTCATCTACCCGAATACCTTGACGGTGCTTGAGCTCAGCGGGCAGGACATCCGCGAAGCGTTGGAGCAAACCGCGCGTTACTTTGTGCTCGATGCGGGTGGTCAGGTCGTCGTTAATCCGGCCTATATCGATCCCAAGCCGCAGCATTACAACTACGACATGTGGGCAGGGATCGAATATGAATTGGATATTTCCAAACCGATGGGCAGCCGCGTAGTCAAACTGGAACGCAACGGAACTCCTATCGGCCCTGAAGATACATTCTCTGTTGTTATGAACAGCTACCGCGCTGCCGGCGGCGGCGATTACGCGATGTACCCTGGGAAAAAGGTGCTGCACGAAGGCGCGACGGACATGGCCGCTTTGGTCGAAGAATATGTTCGCAGACATCGGCCGTTAACGGTGCAACAGCCCGACAATTGGAAGGTGGTTGGCGGGAGCACAAACGGATCATGATTCATAATGAAAGAGCAGAACCCGAATTCGGGCTCTGCTCTTTATTTTTCCTTTAAACGCAGATGTACAGGAAGCTAACCTACCTTAATCCACGCTCCCCTTTCATCGGCTGAACGTATCTCCGCTTCGACGATTTCGAGCGAACCGACGGCACTCTCCGGTGTACATGTTGCAACAGATGTGCCTTCCGCCACGGAACGAATAAAATACTGGAGCTGATGGTAATACCCCGATTCTGGTGAAAGCTCGGGAATGAACCCTGGTGCGTTATTCGGGTTGACCTTTAACTCGCCGTTCTCGAATACCAGATTGCCTTGTTCAAAATTCACGCGATATGTCATCGAGAAACCGTAATCGCCTCCCAACGTCCAGTCCGCCTGAGCATTGAGGACTTTGCCGTCCGAGTATGCATAATGTGTGGAGACGGCATCGTAACCGCTTCCCGGAATGACGTTCCGGGCCAGCGTGGATACCCGATCCGGCTTGCCGAACAGCCAGTGCACGATATCCGTGTCATGAATGTGCATATCCAGAATGCAGCCGCCGCTTTTTTCCCCATCCAAAAACCAGTCCTGCGGCGCACCTGAACCTCTGAAAAAATAACCTCCGGTTACCGCGCCATAACGGCCGTCTTCAACCACAGATTTCAGGTAAGCATATGCCGGCCAAAAACGCAGGCATTGCCCGATCATCAACGTTCGCCCCGTCTGCCGGGCCGTCTCCGCCATTTTCCAGCCATCTGCCGAATGGCGCGCCACCGGTTTCTCGCAGAGCACATGAATGCCTTTGTTCAGAATTGAACGCGCAATCTCAGCATGCAAGGGTGTTGGCAGCGTCAAATCAACGATATCCAGTTCCTCCTGCTCCAGCATGGTCGCGATGTCATCATACAGGCGATAGGCTGACAGGTCGTATACTTCCTGCTCCGTGGCCATGTTACCGGATGCTTTTCCGCTTTTCAGTTCCTCGATTCTCAAGTCGCAGATGGCGACCATCTCCACCGGCTCCCCTTCCGAAGCCAGGCGTACATAATTGTCGAAATGCATCCGTCCCATAAAACCAAAACCGACCAATCCCACTTTCAACATAAATTCTGCCTCCCGATCGAAAATGTAAGTTCGATAACACGTAGTTACCCGTATTTATATCTGAGAGCGGCCCAGAATGGCATCCATCGCTTGGGATGTGTTAAATACAATCTGATTGGAATGATGCGTATACGCCGGAATCATCTCCGCAGTCACGTAGTTATCGTAACCGATCGCGCGCAACGCTTCCATCACCGCCGGATAATTCACGTCACCCGCCAGAAGATCCACAAAGCCGTGCAATCCCCCTGCCTGACGGCGGTAATCCTTGAAATGCACCTTTTTGATCCGGTGACCCAAAATGCGAACCCAATGCTCCGGGTATCCGCCCTGCACCACATTACCCACATCGAAATAGGAGCCGACATAAGGGGAATCGAATCCATCGATGAAGCTCTTCAGCTCAAGCGGTGACACCAGAAATTTGTTCCATACATTCTCGATGCCGATCGACACCCCGGCACTCTCCGCATAAGGCAGCAAATGAGCTATCGCTTCCTGAGCCCGTTCGTAGGCAACTTCGTAATCGGTCACTTCGCTATCCGGAATAAAATCGACGCCGACGGCACCGGGAATGACGAGAATGGTATCCACGCCCAAAGCCGAGGCAAGCTCAAGCTGTTTTTTGCATACGTCAAGCGCTTTCGCACGAATTTCGGGCCGGGCGCTGGTCATCGGATAATCCCAATACAGTCCCGTGGCCAGTCCGGCAATTTCTAGTCCGGCTTCCTCCAGTCGTCCCTGAATATCCCGGACTTCGCGATCCGACGCGGACAGGCTCAGCTCGCCTTCTCCATTCAGCGAAAGCTCAATTCCATCGAATCCTGCCCGGCTGGCCGTCTGAATGCAATCCGCAATAGATGCATTTTCCGGAAACGACCAAATGTTTATTCCTTTTTTCATACCCCAATCCCCTCCTGTAATTGATGCAAATAACGGCGGCCTTACGATTGGATCGTCATACGAATCGAACAAAGCCGAATCGATCAGGCAAATGAAAATTGACGGCGCCGGTAGGCTGCCAGGCCTGATACTCCCTCATTCCCCGTATATCCTCGTCAATGCGGTACATGTTAACTCTCCAACACGTCCCTTCCATCAAAGGTGACTCGAAATTGCTGGCAGGAATATGGATCGAATACACCAAATTGCCGCGATCATCCGACTCCACCGTCGTCTGAATTCCCTCCAGGCTCCAGTTCATATCCGCTCTTATCCCTGAAGCCACACCTTCATGACGAATGAACGCATCAAACACAACGTTGCGCGGACTGACCTCCAGTTCCATGTATTGCTTGCCGTCTCCCTGTTCATCAATGAACAGTTCGACCACATCCTGCTCGTAGAGCGGCTGATCACGTTCCGTGAAATCGGAAACGACATGATCATCCTCGCACACATACCGGATATGCAAATACTCGGGACTCCAGCCCATGCGTACTTCCGTAGACTGACGCGCAGGCTTGCCGGTCACCGTATCCACCAGTTCCAGCGGTTCGCACCGTTCCCAGTCCCTCACAACGGGAGGGCCGCTTTGGAACAAGGTATTCTCCAATTGTCTGCAGCAATAGACTGATCTGGATGCGACTACCGGGAAGCCCACCATGCCTCATCCCCTTTTTAAATAAATCCGTGACATTGTTTCTCTTCATCAAACATGTGATAATACTTGTATTATAGATGTTCCGCACCATTTTTTATTTAGGGAATCAAGAGATTTTTTGCACGATTCCGTTTGAATTCCAGCCTATTTTTTTATCACCAATTTATCCTGAAAGGAGAACCTTCCATGCCTCCCCAACCAAATGGTTATCCGCTGAAACGCATCGCGAATTACGGGGAGTGGTCTCCCAGCGTCCACTATGCCCAGTTCCAGAGCCTGCCCCCGGGCAAGCTGGCGAAACGGCGGCTGTACGATTTCGAGCTGCTGTACGTAAGCCAGGGCGAGGCAGCAACCTATATGTATGATCAACGTTATGCGCTGACAGCGGGACAACTCATCGTCTTGCCTTCAGGCATCCACCACCAGAACGAAGTCGTCTCCAGCCCCGAGGCACGCTTCATTGGCATTCACTTTGATTTCTTCAATGAATCGACCATCCAGACCGAAGCCGACATGGTCGTAAACGAAGAGAACGTGCAGGCCCACAAGTTCGCGGCGGAAGCCTGCGCCGAAGGGATGAAACCGTTATCTTCGACTCCCATTTATACTCCCTCTCCTTACGCAGTACAGCTTATGGAGCAACTTGTGCATGAATTCACGATGCGTCCCCCGGGTTATGAGCTGGCATGCAAAGCATTGATGCTGCAATTGTTGACCCAATTGCTCCGTTCATCCTGGGTTAGCGCGCCCCGCCACGCATCCGTTCATGACGACAAGCTGTTGGAGATCATGAAACAGATCGAGACGAGTCCCGGAGAAAAGTGGACCAATACCGGCATGGCCAAACAATTGAACCTGAGCGTGGATCATATGGCCAAATTGTTCCGACAAGTGGCCGGGATTCCCCCAAACGAATATATCCAGTCCATCCGTTTGCGCGAGGCGCGCAGGCTGCTGCGGGAAACCGACGACTCCATCGAAATGGTCGGCGCCCGAAGCGGCTATCCGGACATTCACTATTTCAGCCGCCTGTTCACCAAACACGAGGGCATCTCTCCCCGCGAATACCGGAAGCTGTCCAGAATGCTGTAAAAGAGGCCGATCTTAAGGCGCCTCATAAGAAAAAACGAGCTTCCTGCCCCCGGGCAAAAAGCTCGTTTCTGGATAATGCGTTTCAAACCAATGAACGATGCCAAGCTGGCGTATCCCGCACACCGCCTAAATCGTCGAAGAAGAATGATCGCGTTTACCGTTCGAAGACTGCCGAAATATGCAGCGATACGGAATGATCATTTTCACGGCTACTTCGTATTGATGCTCCAAATAGTCGAGCAGCTGTTTCACGGCGAACATGCCCATTTCCAGCTTGGGTACGTGGATCGTGGACAACGGAGGCGAGGTGAATTCGGAGATTTCGATGTTGTCCACGCCAAAAAAAGCAATGTCATCCGGAATCCGGAGACCCTGTTCCGTAGCCGCTCGCATGGCTGCAATAGCCATCATGTCGCTGGCAGCAAAAATGGCGGTTGGCTTGCCCGCATTGTTGGCAAAAGCCTTTTTGGTCAGTTCGTAACTGAGCGATACATCCCATTTCACATCGATGACCCAATCATCATCAATCGTCAAACCGGCTTCCTGCATGGCGCGCCGATAACCAAGGAAACGTTTTTCCGCGCGAAAATCATTTTTGTACTCCGCTCCCCCGATATACGCAATCTGCCGATGTCCCTGGTCGATCAGGTGTTTGACGGCTTCCCTGGCCGCCGCTTCCCGATCGTAACCAACGACCGGAATATCCGGATCGGTGATATCCACTCCGACCACCGAACGAACATTAGCCTTGATCCAGCGGTAGGCTTCAGGGTCGATCCGTTCTACGACGATCATGCCGTCAATCCGATGCTCCTTGACCAAAGCCTGCATTTGCAGCGTATCTCCATCCTTCTCAATGCTGTACACGAACTCCAGTCTCATGCCCAGATCTGTCAGCTGTTTCTCAATGCCTTCCATAATGACCGAAAAATACGGACTGTTATATTTATTTTGCGGCATCGCAACCACGCAACCGATCGCATACGCCGTTTTGGGCTCCAGCTTTTTTTTCTTGGCAGGTCGCTGCGAACGGTATCCGAGTTCCTCTGCCGCATCCCATATTTTTTTACGGGTTTCATCACTGACGGAACGGTTCGCGTCGTTCTTCATCACGCGTGAAACGGTAGAGATCGAAACGCCCACCCGGTCTGCAATATCCTTCAATCTAGCCATGTGAAGTCCCAACCCTTCATCTGTCATTCTATTTCAAGCCCCAACTCGATTGGGGCAATTTTGTCCATTTTAACACAAATTTGCGGCAAATTTAATCTTATATTTCAGTTTGAAAGAAGTCAACGTGACGTCATGCATGCCACCATGGCTCGCGTCCCCACAAGCAACGGAACCGTTTCTCGCAAATGAAGACGGCAGCCCGGGTCGGACCCGGGACTGCCGCTTATTCAAGTATTTTTGCCTACATCGATACATTTGAATCCAATCCCATATTTACTCCTGAACGAATAGTTTCATCACGATCTGATTATTGCATCTTGGACGCCAGATCCTGAAGCGCCGCATCCAAGTCGCCTTCCCCTGCAAGGGGGAGCTTCAGCGACTGTTCGCCATATGTCCATACCAGATCGGTTTTCTTCGTGGTGAACGGCGAAACGATGCCGTACTGCTGTGCATCCAGGAATATCTTATTGTCTTCTCCGACGGTGGCGATATACGCATCCGCTGCCGCTTTATTCGCCGGAATGGAGTATCCTTGCTTCGCCAGTTCGATCTGTCCGTCCGGGCCGGCAAGCCATGCGAGCAATTTATAGGCGGCCTCTTCATGCGCGGTGTTCGCGCTGATCGCAATGCCTGCCGGTTGAACCACGGTCTGATTCGTTTTGAATTTCGGCAAATACGAAATGCCGTAGTTCACTCCGGCCTCCTGATAGTTGGTGGTGTTCCAGCTTCCGCCCGGATTCATCGCCACCTTTGCCGTGGTGATCGCCAGGTTGACCTGGCCTCCCAACCCTTCAATCTGAGCAGGGGTGGTGTTGATTTTTTTGTTTTTGGTCAGATCGATGAAATAATTCAGCACTTCCTTCGCTTCCGGTGTATCCAGGGCAAGGGAACCGTCGTCATTCACCAGCTTCGCGCCGTTGGACCACAGCTCAGGCTCCAGGAACCAGTCCATCGTCGACCCTGGCGAAACGGACATGCCCCACTGTACAATGTTGTTGGCATCGAACCCTGATTCGGCCGCAGTTTTCCCGTTTTTGTCCAGCGTCATTTTGGTGGCTATATCAGCAATTTCATCCCACGTCGGTTCAAGTGACGGTACCGCTGCTTGCTGAGGATTCGTCGCAGGGTCCTCAAACATGTCTTTGTTGTAATACCATACGATGACATTGGCATCGATCGGCAAAGATACTTGCTTGCCCTGATATTGGTGAAGCCCCAGCAGGCTTTTGTCCACATGGTTCAGATCGAACCCGTTCTCGGCGAGCAGCGTGTCCAATTCTTTGAAAATGCCCAGCTCGGCGTATTTCTCCACGTAGGCGTAACTGGTTTTGAACACGTCGGGGAGCGTGCCCCCGGCTGCATTCGCCGTCAACCCATCCCAATAGCTGCCCCAATCCTTGCCCTCCAGCTTGACCTTCACATCCGGATTCGCCTTCATGAATTGATCCAGAAGTTCCTGCGTCCGGTGCAGCTCTTCTGCCGTCCCCCACTGGGAGTACGTTATCGTTACAGGTTCGCCCGGAGTGCCGCCGCCTTCGGCAGAACTCCCGGATTCGGAAGATCCCCCGCTTCCACATCCACTGATGACCATCATCGCCGCCAGCACAAGTGCCCACACATTGAACAGCCGTTTGCCCTTTGTTCTCATATACAACTCCCCTTTACGTCTAATCGAAAAGTCATGGCGATGCAAAAACCGGAAAGCCGACAGCCCGTTTACCCCTTGGTGCCCGTCAGCACCACCCCCTCGACGATATAACGCTGCGCAAACAGATACAGCAGGCCAATCGGCAGTATGCTGATGAATGCTCCCGCGGCAAGCGCGGGCAGATCTTGGCTGGTCTGGCCGATCAGCAGTTGCAGTCCGACGCTCAGCGTGAACATTTCCGCATTTTTGATATAAAGGAACGGCCCCAGAAAATCGAGCCAGGAATTCACGAAGGCAAAAATAATGGTTGTCATGATAATCGGTTTGGATAGCGGCATGATCACTCTGGCGTATACCGTCCAGCGATTGCCGCCGTCGAGATAAGTCGCCTCGTCCAGCTCTTGGGGAATGGTCATGAAAAATTGCCGGAACAGGAAAATGTAATAGGCTCCGCCAAGCCAGGATGGAACGATGAGCGGCAACCAGGTGTCGATCCAATGCAGCTTGGTAAAAAGGACGTATGAGGGGATCATCATGATGGACGGGGGAATCATTAACGTGACCAGCACGATGGGAAACAGAATATTCCGGTATCTGGTAGCAAACCGTGAGAATCCGTAAGCGACAAGAGAACTGGACACCACAGCTCCCGCCGCAACGAAAAACGAGATGAACAACGAATTTTGTATCCAGTGCCACATCATCGGCTGTACGGCGAACAAGCGTTCAAAAGCTTCAAGACTGAATTTCTCCGGCAAGACCGTAGGAGGTACCTTGTACGTCTCAGCCTTGGTTTTCAGCATGGTCGACAGCATCCACACCAATGGTCCTGCAAACAGCATTAAAGCTGCGATCAGCAATGTATATTGGGACGCTTTTGCCACGATTTTGCGGCTGCTCATATTGCTCTCCTCCTAACGTTCTCCTTCGTAGTAGACGAAGCGGTTCGAAATTTTCATCAGGATCAGCGTCGCCAGCGAGATCAGCGCGAACAGGAAAATCGACTGCGACATCGCCATGCTGAACTTCAGGTCGGTGAAGGCTGATTTGTAGATATTGTAAACAAACGTATAAGCAGCGTAGTTCGGCCCTCCCTTGGAAAGCAGCAGCGCTTCCGTGAACATCTGAAAGTTGTACATCGTCTGAATGATGATAACAAACAGGATGGAGGGGCTGATCATCGGCAAGGTAATGTGAAAAAAACGCCGAACGCCTCTGGCGCCGTCTATGGCCGCAGCTTCATACAAATGTTTGGGCACGTTTTTCAGCGCCGCCAGGAAAATGAGTACGCCGCTGCCGGAGATCCAGACCTGCAGCATGATGATGACGGGCTTGATCGTATGTTCGCCGCCGATCCAATCCACTTTGCCCATGCCAAGCGCCCCGAGCACGCCGTTCAGAATGCCGAATTCGGAATTGAATACGAGCCGCCAGATGATGACTGTGGCTACGATGGGAACTAAAGTGGGCAAATAAAAGAAGGTGCGGAACAGCGCGATGCCTCTGACATTGAAATTGAGCAGCATCGCCAGGCCAAGCATGCCCGCCGTCACGATGGGAACGCCGAATCCGACGAAATAGAGGGTGTTCAGCAAGCTTTTAAAAAAAACGGGGTCATCCATCATGCGCATGAAATTGTCAAAGCCGACAAAATTGTATTGGGTGGCTCCGGGAAGCCTCGCGTCCGTAAACGCGTAAAAAACCGAGGTTCCGAAAGGAATCATGAAAAAGGTGATGAACCCAATGATCCAGGGCAGGATGAAAAGGAAAAACAGCAGCGTGTCATATTTTCTCAGTCCATTCATGATGACACCCCTCAGCCGGAAATTTCTTCTAGGTATACATACCGTTCTTCAATGATCGATTTCTCTGCCGCGAGGGCAATCAACAGAGCGTCGCGTCCGACCTGCGCACTGGCAAACGGCTGCTTTCCTTCCCGTACGCATTTCAAAAAATCTATGCGCTGGGTCTGCCCTCCCGTATGCCCGCCCATGATGGAATCGGAAGCCACGTCAATGTCGAGATGGTCTTTGGTCCAGTCCTGCCCTCCTACGATATCAATCGTTTTGTCGTTCCGGGCTACCATCTGGCCGCCGTTCTCTCCGATGAGGCCGATCTCAAGCCCTTCACCCATCAGATTTCGCGGTTTCAAATACATGCACAGGCCCAGATTGGCCTTGCTGCCGTTATCATAATCAATGGTGATAAAGGCATGGTCCACGATCGAGGTATCCGAAATCTCTTTGGGCTCGTAGTGGCTGTAAGAATTCCGAATCAAGTTAGGCTCCCCCTGCTTCATGACGTGTTGTCCCCCGGAGGCAAAAACCCGTACCGGCTTTGCCTGGATCATCCAATTGAAAATATCGAAATGGTGGCAGTCCTTCTCGACGATCGCACCGCCGGATTTGGATTTGTCGTAGAACCAGTCCGCAGGCGGGAAAGGATCGCGAAACTCCTTGCACCACATCAATTTCACGTCGCCGAGCCGTCCGCTCTCCAGTTCTCTCGCCATCCGTCGGTACAGATTGGAATATCGGTACACCAGCCCGATCTGCAGCGTGCGCCCTGCCGTCTCGGCAGCCTGAATGATGGCATCGCAATCCTCGATCGTATGGGCTACCGGCTTTTCCAGAAATACATGCTTGCCTGCCTCCAGGAAAGCTACTGCAACTTCCCGGTGCAAATAGTTGGGAACACTGATGACGACGGCATCCAGATCTTCTTTTTGCAGCAATTCCCGATAATCCTTCACCACGACCGGACGGCTGTGTTTGAGCTCGGCCAGCGTTCGCTCCACATTCGCTTCGTTCATGTCGCAAACATAACGGACTTCGCTCTCCTCAAGCCGATCAAAACCGATGCAATGATGCGACCCCATATCCCCAACGCCGATAAAACCCATTTTTATCTTATCCATGCTCACACTCTCCGTTACTCATAAATTTGCGGCAAAAGCCTTAAAGCGATAATGATGTCAACAAAGCTAACAAGGGATTGAATATGTATCGATAGTAAAATAGTTCAGAATGATTGTCAATCGTTTTTGGCTAAATTTTAAATTATCTTTGCGGCAATAAAATTCAATCATTTTATCAATAACACAGGTATATATTTGTTTATTCGCAGCGCGTTAAGCGTTTACAATTTATTTATTGTATTATATAATTTAAGGGAAATCGAATATTTTTGCGGCAAAATTAAATCAATGTTTCTTTTGATATATACATCAATTTTCCGAAAACAACCTTACATTTTCAGGGAAAATACATGAATAGTTTGAGAAATTTTGGATTGAATCTCTTCCAGTCTTCCCCTATAATGCAATGTAGACGTGGATCCCGTCGATCGCAACGATCATTTTATGTTTTTGCCGCAAACATTTATTTTACTTTTTCATGTCTCATCCCCTATGATTGCCATTACCATGACATGAAACGTCACTATTCCTCCGCTTTTTTTGACTGAAGCAAACTACTTTTCCCAACTTTTGAACGACATCAAGACGAGAAAGCGTAAGCGAATAACCTACATTCCGTATTAGGAGGTTTACCATGAACACATTGTTCAACCGAAGCAAACGGACCATCGGATTGGTTTTTGCTCTCATTCTCATGTTCACCCTGTTCTTGCCTGGTGCTGCTCCAAAGGCTTCTGCCGCCACGATCACCATTGATGGCAACGTCAGCGACTGGAGCGGAATTGCTGCGCTCGCAAGCCAATCAGGCACGGCTCAGACGCTTAAAGCAACCCATGACGGGACAAATTTGTACCTGCTCGTTCAGGGCTCAGGTTTGAGTACGACTATGGGAAACTTCTGGATTAATGCCGATAACGATGCCTCGACAGGATACCAAGCGTCCGGCTGGTCGGCCACCGGAGTCGAATGGCTGCTTGAAAATCAGGGACTATACCGTTATGGCGGCAGCGGCACCGATTGGGTTTGGAATTCGGCCGCAACATTGACGAATTCCCAATTTTATCGCAGTTCCTCCGTCATCGAGGTTGCCATTCCTTTGGCCACCCTGCAGGTCGGAGCAGGCAGCACGGTTCGGGTCGGTTACATTGATAACGGTTCAGATACGGCCAGACTGCCGGCAGCAGGCCAAGCGCTGCCAGGCTATTCGCTGACCTCCGGTTCCGAAGGCGGTTCCGGCAATGAAACGGTCGCGTACCCTCTGGAGCTCGATAGTCCGCTTAACAATCCATTCAAAGGCTGGGCCCCTTCCGCCAAATCCACCGACTATGCACAGCCGCACAGACTGGTGTATGCCGGGGTTACCTGGAAGGAGCTGGAGCCCGTCAAAGGAACGTATGACTTCAGCGCAATCGAAGCAACGAATCATTTTGCCTACTGGAAAAACAAGGGCGTCAAAGTGGTGCTGCGCTTCATTCTGGACAGCCCGACCGGTCAGGCTCACCGCGATATTCCAGACTGGCTTTACAACGATATGGTCGCGCGCGGGGAATCGCCCGGAACACCTTACAGCGACGAAACCGGAGGTATGGGCACAGGAAACAATACGGGCTTTTCGCCGAATTACAGCTCTTCTTATCTCCAGGAACGGCATAAATTGGCTATCGAGGCCATTGCGGCACACTATAATACCAATGATCGCCCGGTTGCGTTCATCCAGATCGGTTCTCTTGGTCACTGGGGCGAGTTCCATACCTGGCCTTATGTAGGCCCCAACGGCGAAACCAATTACACCGGGGTTTTCCCTCCCAATGCCGTTTCGAACGTTTACGTGCAGCATTACATTGACGCTTTTGCAGGCAAGGAGGACAAGATGCAGGTCTTGATCCGCCGCAGCATCGCTTTGGCGAAAACCAACAACAAGGGCATGATCATGGGCATGTTCAACGACGTGTTTGGACACAAGGACAGTTTTGATGCGGATTGGGGTTGGTACACCGGCACTCAGAACGGGTACTGGGATGATATCGGCCAGCAGCAGCCCGCACACGCCAACTTCTGGGAGACGCGCATCTCGGGCGGCGAATTCTACGGGGGCGCTTCCGGCATGCTTGCCGCATTGACCAGCGGCAGCGGATATACGGAAACTTTGCGCCAAACCGAGCTGAGCAAACCAAGCTGGCTAGGACCCAACTCGCCGGCGTCCCTTCCGCTCAATCATGCGCTTCAAGCCAATATCGATGCCTTGAAGAAACGCATGGGTTACCACTTCGTGGTGAAGGAAATTTCCCATCCTTCCACCATTACCGGGAACACCTTTACGCCAACGATTCAGATCGAAAATAAAGGCGTGCAGCATTTCCCGTTTGCATGGGCGGTGGAAATTCAGCTGCGGAGCGGAAATACGGTCGTTGCCAAAAAGACAACGTCAGCGAACTTGACCACTTGGAAAACGGGCAGCTACACGCTGACCGACTCCATCCCCGTATCGGGCCTGGCCTCAGGCACCTATGACATCGCCATCGCGATCATTGATCCGGCAACGAATAAACCCGGGGTGGATTTTGCGAATACGAACAGGCTCGCGGACGGCGCATACAAACTCAGCAGTGTAACCAAGTAAACGGATAGACAAGAAAGAGCAGGATCAGAGGACATTATGCCTCAGAACCCTGCTCTTTTTCGCATTCTCCTTATTGCAATGCCTTTTTCCGCAACTGGCTGTAGTACAACTCGCTATAGAACCCGCCTTGTGCAAGCAGCTGCTCATGCGATCCTTGTTCCAGCAGCCGTCCGTCCTTCAGCACCAGAATCCGGTCCGCCTGCCGGATCGTATTCAGCCTGTGGGCAATGACAAAGCTGGTCCGTCCCTGCATCAGACGCTGCAATCCCTCCTGGATTTTGATCTCCGTCACGGTATCGATACTGCTCGTCGCTTCATCCAGCACAAGCATGGACGGATCGGCCAGAATCGCACGCGCAATGGCAAGCAGCTGCTTCTGGCCCTGGCTGATGCCGCTGCCTCCGTCCTGCAGCACTTTATCGTAGCCGTCCTTCATGCGCACGATAAAGGAGTGGGCATTGGCCAGACGGGAAGCCGCTTCGACTTCCTCATCGGTGGCATCCAGACGGCCAAACCGGATGTTCTCGCGAATCGTGCCCTGGAACAGGAACGAATCCTGCAGCACAAACGCCATATGCGAGCGCAGGTTTTCACGCCGAATGGTCGTAATGTCGCGGCCATCGACGGTAAGAAGGCCACCCGTCGGGTCATAGAACCGGGACAGCAGCTGAATCAATGTCGTTTTGCCTGCGCCGGTCGGTCCGACGAGCGCAATCATTTCACCGGGTTTCGCCTCAAAGCTGATGTCGTGCAGAATGCTGCGCCCCTCGTCATATCCAAAGGAAACGTGCTCGAAGCGGACCGCACCCTGCACTTGCTCCAATGCAACCGCTGCGCCTTCATCCTTCGCTTCCTCGTCTTCGTCCAATACCTCAAACACGCGCTCTGAACCAGCAATCGCCGACAGCAGCGTGTTCCACTGGTTGGCGAGATCGTTCAGCGGACGCGTAAACTGGCGGGCATATTCCACGAAGATGATAATGACGCCGACCGTCACCGAACCCTGGATAGCCAAAATACCGCCGATCCCGGCCACGATGGCAAAGCTCAGATTGTTCAAACCGTTCATCAGCTTGGGAATGAAGCCAGATATCGTCTGTGCCCAGAACGCCGAGATGCGGATTCGCATGTTGCGTTCCTCGAAGCCACGAATGACCCGCTCCTCTTGAGAAAACGCCTTAATGATCCGTTGCCCCGATAACGTTTCTTCAATATATCCGTTCAACTCCCCCAAATTGCGCTGGCGCTCCTTGAACAGCGGCCCGGTTCTGCGTGTAATCCAGCGCATGCCGAGGGCCATAAGCGGCACCACCGTAAACGTCAACAGGGTGAGCAGCGGACTCAGCCAGACCATCACCCCGAAAGTCCCGAGCAGCGTGAGCACGCTGGAGAAAATTTGGATAGCCGAGCTGTTCAGCGTACCGCTCACATTTTCAATATCGTTCGTCACCCGGCTCATAATCTCGCCTTGCTGGCGCTTGCCGAAGAACGGGATCGGCAGCTTGTGCAAGTGGGAGAACAAGTCGTAACGCATGCGGTACACGGTTTCCTGGGCGACCTCGATCATCCAGATGTTTTGCAGCCAGGACGTCAGCGAGAAAAGCAGATAGACTGCTGCCAATGCCAGCAGGAACAACGTCCAGCCGCCTTCCCCCGCGTCACCGGAGATATAACGGTCCACTGCCATGCCGACCATGTAGGGACCCAGCAAAGCAAGGGCCGAACTGGCCAATACCATGAGAAGCACCATGCCCAGCTTGACTTTGCGCCGCGCCAGATATGCCCAGACCCGGCTTAACGTGCCCGACCAGTTCTTCGCCCTCGCTTTGGGCTTGCGGCCTCCGCCTTCCCGGAAAACGTTCGGGTCAACCGGGGGCGGCGGCTGGCGGAAAGGTTCAATGAATGCTTTGAACATGCGGCGTACCCTCCCCGTATTGTGATTGATGGATGCGGCGGTATAACTCGGACGATTCCATCAGGTCCTCGTGTTTGCCTTGTCCGATCAGCCTGCCCTCATCGAGCAGCAGGATCAGGTCGGCCGAAGTGGTGGAGCTGATTTTCTGCGTAATGATGAAGGTGGTGCACGAGAGCTCCTCCAACGCATCCAGCAGCTTGGCCTCCGTAGCCACATCCAGCGCGCTGGTGCTGTCGTCCAAAATAAGAATGCTCGGACGGCGAATCAACGCACGGGCGATGGACAAGCGCTGTTTCTGCCCGCCGGACAAATTGACTCCGCGCTGTCCCAGCATCGTATCGTAACCATTCGGCAGCTTCTCGATCGTTTCATGGATCTGGGCACGACGGGCCGCTTCCTGAATCTCCTCCAGCGTAGCGTCTTCCCGTCCCCAGGCAATATTATCCTTCACGGAACCCGTAAAAAGAATAACCTCCTGCGGAACGTATCCGATCGCTCCCCGCAAGGCAGTCACGTCATACTCGTCGGCATTCGTGCCGTCGATACGAACGACGCCCCGATCCTGGGCATACAGCCTTGGAATCAGCTGCACCAGCGTCGACTTGCCGGAACCGGTGGCCCCCATAATCGCGATCCGTTCGCCTTGCTTGGCCGTAAAACTGATGTCCGACAGCACCGTGATGTCGCTGTTCGGGTAATGGAACTGAACGTCGCGAAATTCGACTGCGCCCCGAACGGCAGCTCTCTTCCCGGTACCCACAGCATTGGAAATTGCATGCGGCGTCGCTCCTGGCTGCCCTGCCGTCACCGAATCGATGCCGTCTTCGGGCGTGTCCAGCACCTCATGAATCCGCTGCGCGGATGCACTGGCCCTGGAGAACGTGACGAGAATCCACGATAATGCCGACAGCGCGCCGATGGTTCGCAGCAAATAGTTGATGACCGCAACCACTTCGCCCACGCTGGCATGGCCCACGGCGATGTCCCGGCGGCCGAACCAGAGGACGGCGATGATGCACAGGTTCATGACCAGCAGCATGAACGGCATCGTTGTCTCCGTCAGGCGCAGTGCGGAGATCGTGCCTTTCATCAGCTTGCCGCTGAATCCGGCAAAGCGCTCGATCTCATGGCCCATTCGCACGAATACCCGAATCAGCCGAATGCCTGTCAGATTTTCCTGGATGACGCCGTTAACGGCATCCAGCCTGCGCTGCACGTTACGGAACAGCAGCGCTGCCTTTTTGATCATATACACCACGCAGAGCAGCAGCACCGGAACCATGACGACAAGCAGCAGCCCCAGCTTCGCATTGACCACCACGGCCATAATAACGCTTCCAATCACGACCAGCGGAACCCTCGTCATGAAGCGCAAGCTCATGAATATTGTGTCCTGTACCTGGGTGATATCCCCGGTTAGACGGGTGATCAGCGATGAGGTCGCAAAACGGTTGAATACCGAATACGTGAACGACTGCACTTTGCCGTATAGTCTCTCCCGCAAGTCGTAACCAAACCCGAGGCTCGCATGTGATGCAAAAAACGAACTCGCAATGCCCGCGGCGAAGGCCACGACGGCACTGCCTACCAATACGCCGCCCCACAGCCAAACGACCGACAGATCTCCCTGCTGGATCCCGTGGTCAATGATTTTGGAGATCAGATAAGGCTGGGCCAATTCGACGGTCAGCTCAATCAGCATCATCACCAAGGCTGCAATCGCGGCGACTCGGTACTTTTTCAGATAAACCAACAGCTTGATCATTATGCATACCTCCAGCCCGGAGGGCTTGTTCCTTTGCCCAAGCACACGTCAAATTTACAATAGCCGCTCCGTTCGTTCCCTTTCTTGTAATCTATGTAAAATTTCACGTACCCAATACGGCTATTATAGCGCATTTTACGATAACGAACCGCCAATATCTTCTTCCCCTATCATGATTACCCTGAAATGGACGCCAAGAACGCCTCCTTGCAAAAAGAAAAACCCGGGCAATCATGCCGCCCAGGCCTCATTATTCATAGTAGGTCTACCATCTTCTGCGGTCATGGTCCCCGTAACCCGGATCATAACCATTCATGCGCTCAAACTTCTCCCCGGTCTCTTTATAAATGCGAATCAAGGCTTGTACCTTGGCAAAGTCAGCATCCTCCGGTCCAATGCCTTCCATGAACATGCGCTGAATGATTTGCTGGAAAAAATCCACTCGTGACCGAATCTGCTCCAGTTCAAGCTTCAGCACTTCATCAAAAGTATGATTCTCTATGTATCGCATAAGTTCGTCATCCTCGTCATAACGGTCTCCCAACCTGCGATCGGATAGCCGGTCTTCATAAACATCCGGTTGATCCAGGTTAATCGTGGTCCGCAATTGGGACAACATGATTTTTTCCTTGGCCAGCATGACATGAAAATCCTTGTTTTTCAGCAATTCAGACACGATCAGCCGGCACATGTCGCGGTTTTCGATCAGAATGCCGTCGAACGGATGCAGCGTCCAGCCTTCTTGCGTCCAAAACAAATTAAAGTTGAACATCTCGCTGCCGTACCTGTACTGAATGTTAATTTTGGTCTCGTCAATAATCTCGAATGAAAACTCCAGCATCTTAAGCAGACTCCTTCATGAACTCCCAAAGTTTACCTATATTCTATCAAACCAGGCATGAAAAATATAGTTCATTAGCGTTCATTCAACTCTGCAATAGACTCTGCCTTTTCACTGCTGGCTACCACGATCAGAACTAGCAGAATACCGGCAATAATGATAGGTAACATCGCATGATCCCTCCCGCAAAAGTGGCGATCCTTCTTCCTTACCAGAATGTATGCGAAGAAATTCGATGTATGCCATTATTTCCGCTGCCTGTCCAACATATACAAAAAAGATGCCTCAAGGTGAGACATCTCTTCAAACTTGATTTTAGTTATTGGTTATTATATAAACCGCACTAAACTATCACACAGGGCACTGCGAGTCCAGTACCATCTTCCGATCGCTGTTATCCCCAGATTTTTCAAATTCCCTTTTTCTAAGGGGAAATCCGGTGATAAGCCTATGCTTCCGATGCAGCTTTCTTTCAGAAAGCTTTTAAGCGACCGCTTCGCTTCTCCAGATTGGTTCTGCCTCTCCGTTAACGTGTGTATCTTTTTTGCGGTTTATATAGGCGGTGAATTAGTCCAAAAAAGACTGGATGGCACTGCGGTCCGGCTGTCCCGCGCTCCGAATGGCTTGTTGGCTGGAACCTTCCAGAGCCAATCTCTCACTCATTTTAGCGTTGAGCGCCGTCATTTTCGCCGTATAATCGTTGCAGCTCTCGATAATTCTGCGATTGGACTGCTCGGAAAGATCCAGTGCAGACATCAGATCGCCGATGGCCTGGTTCACCGACTCGATGGACATGGCCGGCTTGGACAACAGATCGTTGGTCCGTTCCGTCGTCGTGCGCAGCAGCCTTGCATTTTCCTTGAATTGATCCTCGATCGTTTTGTTGGTCGCCTCTACGGCATTAATGACCTTCTCTTGATCATTGAGCGCCATTGCAATCATCGCGGATACGGTGATCAGGTTGGCCGTTTTGTCGATCGCGTTATTGACCGAATCAATGAGCTTGTCGTTGTTGTCATTGATGATGTCCGTAGCGGCAATAGCCTGGTTGTACAGCATGATCATTTCCGTCATGGACTGTATGCGGGTAACCACTTTACGCAATCCACGTTCGAGATGTGGCCTGCGCGTTTCGTTCTCCGGTTTGGCAATCTCGGCCTCGAACAATGCCTTCAACTGGTTGCCGAAGGCAATCTTCGTCTGAATATTGTAAATCTCCTGCATGGAGGAGCGCTTCAGCTGCCGCATGTTTACGATATTTTCCTCAAGATTATCCTTCCCGTCCCGGAGGCCGTTGATGATGCTGTCGATATTTTTGCGCACCGATTGGTATCGGTAGACGTAATTTTTGAGCGGACTCTTACGCAGCAGCCTTCCTACAAAACTTACGTTTTTGCTCTGCTGCAAGCTCTCGCATTCATCGCGCAGTTTCAGGATCATGTTGGACACTTCAGCTCGGTTGCCTGACATCAGATCGTTCACGGGCCGATCCAGAAGCTTGAGCGTCTGCCCTGCCTTTTCCTGCGTCTTGACGCCAAGCTTGCCGATATCATCCATAAGCGTGTCCAGTTGGAGTGCATCGCTCTGCGCCACCTTTTGGATCAGCTGAGCTGCCTCCTGTTGTATGCGCTGCTCGTCTTCCTGTTTTAATTGAAGCAATTCCGTAGCCATGTCGTTCCCTCCTATAGCTCCGATCCGTTGTATCGCTGATGAATCAGCTCTGCCTTGTTCTGCAGTTCCATCAGATCCTTATGCTCGATGGTTGATACAATTTCGGATATTTTTGAATCCACATCCTTCAAACCGCCCAGCAATGTTCGCCGGTTCGTACGTTTCGCATCGCCGCTCAGGCGCAAGAACGGATTGATTAATCCGTTCAGGTCTTTTAGAATCAATCGCCGCACCATATGGTTAATATCCCCGTTATTCAACTCGTTCAGAGCAGGAATGACACGCTGCAAACGCGCGAATAATGCCAAGGACTTCTCAACGATTTCGTTATCCAGTTCATTCTTTTGCCCTTCGGAAATAACCATGTCTTCCAGAACCTCAAGGTACTCGATGACGGGACCAAACACAGGATCAAGCTTACTGATTTCGGCAGCTCCCTGGTCTTGAGCTGGGGTCTCCTGCCCGAATCTGACCGAAGCTGCTGTTTGCTGACCATCACCCGCTTGTCCTTGAGGGCTCCTCTGACGCTCCCCATTGTCCGTGCTTCCACCTGCCTGCCAATCCTGCAAATTCTTTTGGTTGGCACGATTTCCACGACGATCATCATTCAGGCGAGCTGCGTCTTCGGAAACACTCCGTGACCGGGGTGCAGCAGACGGTAACATTCCGGCAACCAATGTGGTCACTGCGGGAATGGCCCAGGACACAAATTCGGGAACAAAAGGACTGCTGACCGCAGCGACGACATATCCGATTAGCGCTCCCCATCCGATTTTTGTTTTCCGTAACATGATTAGTCCTCCTGACTATAACAGCACCTGCAACGCCAACCGCGACGCACCCTCTCAGTAGACAGACCGCCCTTAGTCGTAGATTTTCTTGCAATATCAGGATGCCTATTCTTCGAGGTGCAAGCTTTCTGATATTATAAGAAAATCACCCATCGACGCACCCTCTCAGTAGACAGACCGCCCTTAGCCGTAGATTTTTCTTGCAATATCAGGATGTCTATTCTTCGACGTGTAATCTTTCTGATATTATAAGAAAATCACCCATCGACGCATCCCCACTGTAGACAGACCGCCCTTAGCTGTAGATTTTCTTGCAATATCAGGATGCCTATTCTTCGACGTGTAATCTTTTCTGATATTATAAAAAAACCGTTCAGAAAGTGTCAAACTATGGAAAGCAGCCCTAAGTACCAACAACCTTTCCCGGATCAATAACCAGCGGCTGTTCGACATGGCTGCCAAGAATGCCGTACTTCGGCTGCAAAGGCCCAACTTCGTATCCCAAAGCAAGCTTTACGGCCAAATACGGAAAGTTGATTCCCGATAGACAGGATACATGCAGGCCACCCGACATGCGCGGATTGATTTCCAGCAGTTTGGGGACGTCTCCGCGGTATTTCATCTGGATGTTGAAATTGTAAGGAATGCGGTATGCCTCCGCCACATCCTGCGCAATTTTCAGCAGTTCGGGATGCTCCTCCAGCAATCGCAAACGTCCGCCTGCCTTACGGCGCGGCACGGCGGCGAGCAGATCTCCATTCCCGCCCGCAAGGCAGTCGATGCTGTACTCGTAGCCCTCTAACCGTTCCATTACCATCGTTTTAGGGAAAGATTCCACCGAGGAGAACGCATCAAGCGCGTCTTGGTAAGAAATGCGGTTCTGCGCATGGCCGAACAGCTCCTGCAATCGATCCCGGCTGTTATCGATCACCCGGAAGCCCATCCCGCCTTCCCCGTTGCAGGGCTTGAAGCATACTTCGTGCCCACGGGCAGAGAGGGCTTCGTACGCTTCCCGAAACTCGGCGGCATTGCTTGCCGTGAAGTACTCGGGAATGCTCATGATTCCTTTCTCCCGGACGGACTCGTAGAACCGGTCCTTCTCCATAAGCTGCTCCAAAAGCTCTGTATCCGTACAGACGATGACTTTGGTGCCGATCTCTTCGAACAGGTGCACATGCCTGCTTATATCAAGCATGTTCCAGCGAGGGATAAAGACATCAATTTGGTGTCGGCGGCAAAAGTCCAGACAGAAATCTACATATTCCCTTCCAGTGACTTTCGGTTCCACTTCCGCATAATCGCATCCCTGCAGCGCCATATTTCCAGGATCGGAATGTGTGCCGTAAATTTCGAACGGCATCCCATCCTCGTTGTTACGGATCAAATTCATGTAGTGATATGCAACCGAGAACCAGCGATTAAAATAAATGCGCACTTTGCTCATGAGGCAGCCTCTCCCGTCAATGCTTGATGTGTTGTCCGTACATAATCCACGATCTCGTTTGCCGCAAATATGCCGGCTTGTTCCGTAAAACGATATGGGATTTGTTCAGGATGCCGCTGCTTCTCCCGATATAACTCGCCATGCCGCGGGGCTATCGCATAGTCGGCAGCATCCAGAAGGCAGCGATCCAGCAAAGAATCCCCTGAGGCAAGGACCGGCCCGCCTCCAACCTGCTCTCGCACATAAGCCACGGCATCCCACTTGTTCACGGCCGAGGGAACAAGGTATAATTTGCGGCCCTGAATGGAAGCTTCCCAGCCCAAGCGCCCAAGCTGTTCGATCTTTTCCATGACTGCCTCCAGCGGCATGCGATCCCGATGAATGACGTATGCGTAGAACAGCCCGTCGCACAATCGTTCTCCGGCCACCCAATCCGTATTCAGTATAGGTTCAATAAGTCGTCTCGCTTCTTCGGGCGCTGCGGACTCTTCCATCAGCCTGGCCCGAACACGCTTATGCCACGTTTGATCAACAAGTCCGTCGACCAGAATATTTCCACCATTGCTGGTGATGGCAAAGGACGGCAAGAGGTCTTGTTGAAAAATAGCAATCCGCTTATACTGTTCGACTGTTCGAGTCGTCACCGGGATAAAGGTAACCTCTTCTGCAAGCGCCTGAAGCTGCCTCAGGGCAACTTCAGACATATAAGCGGACAGTTCCCCCTTAATCCATTCCGCAGGCACAAGCCCAGGGGTTTCTTCCGACACTCCCATCGAGCGGCGGGAATAGATCAACGTCTGATCCAAATCGCTGGCATAGATCATTCTCCGCCCCCCTTAACCGATTGAATGATTCCGCAACAGGAGTACGTTAGTCCGGGAAATACTTCCACAGGAACGTTACGATCCTTCGCAAGCAGCATGATGTGCCTCAAATTCGGATTATCGGGTGAATCAATGAGGATTTTCCATGGCACGCGCCGCAGCAGCACTCTGGTGGTTTCCCCGATTCCGGGCTTCACCATATTGACGTCATCAATGCCGAATGCCTCTTGAATGGAACGGATATCCTTCATGCCTTGCCAAGTCACCGCAGGGGGATGCAGCAGCGCGTCTTCTGCCTGCCGCTGCGCCAAATCCGACACTTCGGCGAAACAGCTGGATATTCTATCGACGAAATGCCGGGACAAATCGGATTCGGACCACTCCTTGTACCACTTGGCACCATGGAAATCCTCCGGTCCGATCAGGTCGTCCCGCAGAACCGTCCGGCTCATTAATCCGGAGACGGTCGAATTCAGGCAGGCGCTTGGAATGAGGTAGTCCTCTCGCGTGCCATAGGTGGCGGAACATTGTCCCGGATCTGCAAGCACGGCCAGATCGTCATCGAGCCTGATTCCGTAGCGTTCCTCCAGCATACGGCAAGCGTCCATCAGAACATGGCGTATCGCCCCCTTGCCCGTCCATCCATCAATGAATTGCAGTCTGGCATCTGCTCCATGCTGCTGCAAAATATAAAGAATCGCATTCTCGTCGATGCCTTTGCCACGAATGATCGAAATGCTGTAATGGGGAAGATCCCGATTCGTTTTCATTTTAATGTAGCGTTTGATCAAAATGCCGATCGGCGTCCCTGCGCGCGCAAGCGATACCAGAACCGGTGGCGGCCCCTGCTTCCGCAAAATCATCTCGGCTACCGTGGCGGCAGCCAAAGCCACTTTCGCGGCGGAGTGTTCAAGCGTTTCATGAAACAAAGCTATATATTCATCCGTAGGGTGATATTCCACAGGCAGCATTTCCGAATAATGCACGCCTGATTGAATGGCATGTTCACGTTCCTCGGTCTCTTTTTCCAAATTCACATTACTTAGGTCCTTTAACAGAAAAACAACGTCAGACGGGTCATAACTCCCCATCGGTACAGGCGGGTTCACCTTACGCTGCATGACTTGCTCAATAACGGATACATTCATGCCCCAGCTTCATCCTTCCTCTGAAATACCGCAGTACACCATATGGATGTGCTCACATCCAAGGCCCGACAATGCATCGATCATCGGCTGCATGCGTTCCTTCGGCATCTGTCTCTCAACCAGGACAAAAATTTCGTCGTACTGCCCTGGCACTACATTATAGATATAATTCATCACGGTCGGGTCCTCCGGCGAAGCATAACTCTTTCCGGCAACAACAGCATAGTCAGGTCTGTCGATCGTTTGAATCGGACTGCGGGTAGTCGATTGATAATAAATCCCTTCCCCCATCTCCGCCGCAACTCTCATTGGAATGTACATGAATTCCCCGGTACCCATGACCAGTGTTCGTTGTCCTCTTCGCCGTTGGCGCAACACCTGGGCGATATCGGAAAGATCCGAACGCAGTTTAGCATTATCAGCCGATTGGATCCCGAACCTTCCCGTCATTCTGACATAGGGGCCGGAGCAGCGGCGTCCTTCCGAATCCGCGGATTCCATGATGACGTACTCCAGCTTGTCCGCTACGGATATGTGGTTGATATTCGCGCGTTCAGCGTCGTGACGGATCGGTTTCATTGGTTCTAAACGTGGTTCTCCTTGTACCCAGAACTTGCCTTTAAGCAAACTCAAAGGAATAATCTCGATTCCCAGCTCGGCTTCCAGTTCGGCGAATCGGCGCTCATCTGCCTCGGTTCGCCAGTCAAGCAGGGATGCAATGTAATACCTGGAACGCGGATACTGCCGCTGGATGTCCCGTATAATGTTTAACGTTGTATTGCCTGTAGTGATTTCATCATCCACCAGAACAAGAGGCCCTGTGCCTTCCAATGCTTCCCTTTCAAGAGCGTAACAACGGTGAGCGGTAGCATGGGAATGCTCCTCTTCGAATCGGATATTCGGCTTCACATCCGGGAAATATTCCCTTGTCGAATGAATATACGTCGCCTGTTCCTTAAACATCTCATACATGCTGTGCCCAAGAGCCGTGGCCGTTTCCGCAAAACCGACGAAACGAACCTTTTCCGGCAAAAGCATGCCCGCATCAAGCAAGACTTGGTAAGCTTGCTGCGCTTGGTCAGCATCCGTGATCCCCCTGAATATCTGCCGCTTCCATTCGGATATCCGTTCATCCGCTCCCTGCACGCAATCTTCATATAATAATACCGCAAGTGCCGCTCCGCTCAGCAACGAACTGTACGGATTAACGGGAATATGTTTGCCGAGTACCTTGCTCACAAACAGAAAAGAGCGCTTTTTGTTGATCCGGGCGGCCATGGAAAACAGGCATTCCAACGGGATCTGCAGCGGATTGTGCGCAGCTTCGACCGTCACGCTGAACGTATCAAGAATAGGAAACGTATGAGTGCTGGTGCTTGGGCAAGAGCCCGACATAGTGCTGCTGTTCATGTAACACCCCATATATTTTTGATCGAATTAAAATACGACGAGCCCAACTTAAATGTGGTTTGATTTCATTCATTTTGTTGGTGTAAATGCTTTTGAAAACACCTAAAGTACCGTCGTTCCGCGCAATGATCTCTTGAGCATCCATGTATTCTTCATGCGTTACGACGTACATAGCCTGTACAAGCTTGATGTGTGACGGGTGGATAATCGTCTTGCCGACGATGCCATTCTCCTTGTCCAACATCACTTCCTTCATCAAGCCATCCATCGAGTTAGTGATATATTTCATTCTCAAACTCCGGCCCGTTCTGCCCAACGTTTCTTCAAACGGAGTCTGGCGCAACTGTGGTTTAAATATCCTTTCCCGTTGGCTAAAATACTCCCAGACCGGTCCGGATATGACGTATCCACCGTCTGTGCGTCCGAAGAGATTAATGATATCCGCAATGCAATCCCGGATGATCGCCACATCATAGATCGTTATCTCAGGACTGCGCCGCAAACCGAACAAGCTAGAAAAATCGGTAGCACCGATCCGGACATTCAGCACGTATTCCGCATATTCATCAATAATACGTTTAAGATGCACCAGCGTTTCCCAACGAGTCTCACGGTAGATGATTTCGGCCGTTTCCATGATGGGCATTGCATACAACACCGGGGATTCAGAAGATTTCTGACGGTTATATTCCCGGATCAGACGGAGATAAGCTTGGCCGTTCTCCACCCCGAATTTCGGCAAAGCTACGCCTGTTAGCAGGGATACCCGATCTCCAAGCACTTCAAGTAGACGTTCCAACTGTTCCGGTGTCCGAACTCTGACAAAAAGCAAAGGAAGCCGTTCCGGAAGCAACCTTCCCGTATGCAGATCCTCTTGAATTCGGGAAAGGGATTGTGCTAGACGATGCTCCGCCAATTCAACCTCCCCATCCCCTACAGCATCTTCCAGATCCATAATAATGGTCGTTAACCCTTCGTGTTTGCCGCTTAAAATATCGTCCGCAATATGGGGACGCGTGGCCGGCATATAGAGGGCGGCTCCGACAGCGTAGGCCAGCATGTCTTTTGATGTCAGACGATCGAACGGTTCTGGTGAAGAATAGAAGAGGGAGGCCTCCTCGTCCGGGTTCAAAAAACTGAAGTATTTCAAAATATCCTCTCCTTGCTCTGTAGCTTGAGGCGATCTGCACTGTTTGCGATTCCGTCCGAGTATAAAAACCAATCCCTCCAAGATGACGGAGGGATTGATAATTTTTGATCTTTGTGTGAACAGGCAATTATACCTGGCTTTTGTTTTGTTTTTTGTTTCGAATCGAACTGAGAACAATGGTTCCAACAAACACTGCGATCAACAGCGAGAAGAATGCCACGTTCGGGATGTGAACCCCAAATGCGCTGAGCATCATCTTGACCGAAATGATGGCAATCAAAATGAATGCCGCCTTCTCCAGTTCGGGAAACTTCTCAATCAGGCGCAAGAATACCTGTGCCACTCCACGCATCATGAGAACCCCGATGATCCCTCCAAGGAAGAGAACCCAGATCTGTTCGCTTACGCCGAACGCTGCAATGACACTATCAATACTGAACGCAATGTCCATCAGTTCGACCATAAGCACCGTTCTCCAGAAGGAATATTGCTTGCCTTCCTGCTGCTCATCCGCTTCTGATTTGAACAAACCTTTGTACGCGATATACAGGAGATATAGTGCTCCAAGTACCTTGATCAGCGTAAACTTCACTAGGAAGGTACCCAAACCGATGGCAATGAACCTGAAAATATACGCTCCAAGAATACCGTAGAACAAGGCCCGTTTTTGCTGGTCTTTCGGCAAGTGCTTGACCATGACCGCAAGCACCAGCGCATTATCGGCAGACAATAATCCTTCAAGCAAGATTAAGGTACCGATAATCCCCCAGCTCACCGGATCGGATAATGTAGCTACGATCTCGGTCCAGGAGAAGAAATGCCCGTAATTCTCGCTAATGCTTCTAAAAAAATCACTAAACATGAAAAGGCGGCCTCCGCTAATTCAAAATGTTATTTACTTCCGGCTGTCCAACGCATGTTCCAGCCATGTGCCTGGTCCATATCACGATGTCCTGGATAAAACTCGACAATCCGCTCAATGCTGAACGTCTCGTCATTTTGATTGCTGAACATGGCAATGCCACACATGCCATATGAGCTGCCATATTCGTTCATCCGAACGATAATATCCGGACCGTCCTTTTGGTATATCGTGACTACCCCGTCGGCCTGGGACCAGTTGGCAACTCCATCATAAATGTACGTAAATACAAGAATCCGTTTAATCTCGGATATGCGTGCACCATTAATGCGAAGATTTTCGCCTGTTTTGACCGATCCGGTACGATCGTCGCCATCCAGAGCAATATACGGAAAGCGATTCAGTGAACCAAAGGATTCCCCCAGTGCCTGAACGACGCCTTTGCTCCCATCCTTCATTTCGTACAAGCAGCCGAGATCCAAGTCTACGCCTTTGCTGCGTCCAAACAGCCCTCGGCTTGTCTGTTGATTCCAGTTCAGATTGATCAGAATCTCGCCGAGTCCGCCCGCGTTTTTCTTCAGATTGATGGAATCTCCCTTTTTCTTCAGCTCAATTTTGCTCAGATTCAATTCCGGCTTGGGCTGAGGCGGCGGTGCGGGAGGTGTTGGAGGCTGCGGAGCAGGAGGAATCGGTGCTGGCGGTACCGGTTGCGAGGAAGAAGCGCCGCTGTCCACATCCACCCCGAAATTGCCGCACAGCGCATTCAGCCCTCCGGCGAATCCCGCCCCGACCGCGTTGAACTTCCACTCCCCGTTATGCCTGTACAGTTCTCCGATCACGATCGCCGTTTCCACCGTAAATCCGCTGTCCAGATCGTAGTTCAGTACGTCCTGCCCATTAGCGGCATCGGAAAAGCGGATAAAGGTATTTTGGACCTGTCCAAAGTTCTGATTTCTCGAATCGGCATCATAGATGGTCAAACTGAACGCAATCTTCTCGATCCGGGCAGGAATGCGGCTTAGATCGATGTCGAACTGTTTCTTGGCAGGAGCATATGCCGCATCTTTGTACGTAATGAACTCCGTGGACGGCTGATTATAGAAAATGAAATCTGCATCGCCGGATACTTTGCCGTTCGCCCCCAAAAGGAATGCGGAAGTATCCAGATCAAGCGAAGACGACGAATTCCAACCGATGCTTACCGTCATGCGCGTAAGCCCCGGGTTGGTCTTGGTCAGGTCCGCCTTCTGCCCTTTAACGACAGTTACAGCCATAGTCAATCACCTTTCCTGTCAGTTCTTCCTTATTGCGCATCCAAACCGTAGTTTTTGCAGAGCGCCGCGAGTCCGCCGGCAAATCCGCTGCCAATGGCTTGGAATTTCCAATCGATGCCCGAGCGGTAGAACTCGCAGAACACCACTGCGGTTTCCGTGGAGAAATCCTCTCCGAGATCAAAACGCAGCACCTCGCGATCGCTCGAGGCATCCACAACACGCACGAATGCGTTCGAAACTTGGCCGAAATTCTGGCCACGGCCTTCATAATCATAGATCGTTACCGTAATGCCGATCCGTTGGATGTGAGCAGGCACTTTGCTGAAATCAACGATAATCTGCTCATCATCACCTTCGCCCTCACCCGTACGGTTGTCTCCTGTATGGGTGACGGAGCCGGCTCCGCCTGTAGGGTTGTTGTAGAATACGAAATCATCCGCGCCTTTGGCTTTGCCGTCCTCATGCAGCAAAAATGCGGAAGCATCAAGGTCAAAATCGGCACCGCCGCTATATTTGTTCGTATCCCAGCCCAATCCGACGACAACTTTCGTCAAACCCGGATTTGTCTTTGTAAGATCGATTCTCTGTCCTTTTGCCAAACTGATTGTCATTATTCATGCCTACCTTCCCTTAAAATTCGTGATGCAGGAATCCAAAAAAACGGAACTCCTGCATCAAACAGTCTTACGAAATAAATCCTCGATTCCTTATCCCTGAAAAAAACGCTTCGCAGAGTAAGTCGCGCGGACGGCTCCTTACTTATTGCAAACCGTAGTCACGAGTCAGTCCCACCAGGCCATCCTTGTAGCCGCTGCCGATCGCGCTGAACTTCCATTCGCCATTGTGACGATACAACTCGCCGACAACGACGCCAGTCTCGATCGAGAAGTCCTCTCCCAAGTCAAAACGGATCAATTCTTCGTTGTTCGCTTCGTTTACGATACGGGCATAAGCACGGGATACCTGACCAAAATTCTGGTTGCGCTCTTGCGCCTCATAGATTGTGATCGTAAAAGCGATTTTCTCGACGTTCGCCGGAACGTTCGGCAGGTCGATTTTGATTTGCTCATCATCGCCGTCCCCTTCTCCGGTACGGTTGTCGCCCGTATGTACAACGGAGCCATTTTCATTTTGCGGGTTGTTGAAGAAGATGAAGTTTTTCTCGCCTTCCACTTTGCCTGCCGCATTCGCGCAGAACACGGATACGTCCAGATCGAAATCTTTACCGCCGTCATACTTGTTGGTGTCCCAACCAAGTCCAACCGTGATTTTGGTCAAGCCAGGGTTGGATTTCGTCAAATCCACTTTTTGACCTTTTGACAAATTGATTGCCATTATTCTCATCTCCGCTTCGAATATAATGTTTGAAATTGAATGCTATCAACCTTCTATATCAAAACTAAAATCGTATGATTACGTATAACGGCGGGCCAACTCATCGATATGTACCGCATGATCACCCTCACCGATTGCGGAAAACTTCCACTCGCCATTATGTCGATACAACTCTCCGCAAATGAGAGCCGTCTTGCCGGCATAACTCTCAGAAAGGTTAAATCGAACAAGCTCCTCAGAGCCCCGTGCATCGAGAATACGGATATAGGCACGTTCGATCATTCCGAAATCCTGCTTACGGTTGATACAATCGTAAATGTTGACCACAATGAGAATTTTGTGCACATCGGCAGGAACGGCCGTCAGGTTGATTTTGATCTGCTCGTCATCTCCCTCGCCTTCGCCGGTAAGGTTGTCCCCACTGTGAACGACGGATCTGCATGCGCTCTGCTTATTATGAAAACAAACGAGATTGCTCTCCTTTGTTAACTTGCCTTGATCGTCAAGCAAAATTGCCGAGGCGTCACAATCGATGTCCGCCTGTTTCTTTCTTCCGAAAAAACCACGGGCCACGACAGGATCCCATCCCAATCCAGCAATGATGTGAGTCAGGCCTGTCTTTCCTTTGGTCAGGTCAATCTTCTGTCCTTTAACCAGACTGATTCCAGCCACTGATACTCACCTCCTTTCCATGATGATTCAAGGCCATCCCGAAGTCTTTTTTTTCAGCCGTTGCTATAAGTTGAATTCGCTTGGATTCAGACCAAGCACCGTGCAAATCTCAGCTACAACTTGTCGTTCCTGATCGTCGAAATTCCCGTCTGCTGCGCCAATGGCGCTGCACACACCTACAATGACCCGAGCAACTTCAGGTTTGGATTTAAACTTGCCGATCGCTTTTAATGCCTCTTGTTTCCCGATCTGCGGAGAAAACTCGAAGTTAGACACGTAGTAATTGAAACGCTCGATTACGACAGCCATGTCGAATACTTTCAATTCTTGGCTCAAATTGATGTATCCGGCCATCTTGTTCTTCTCCGATGCGTCGATCGTGCCGTCCGCAAACGCTACCAACGCGCAACCAGCTACAACGGCATCCATAAAATCTTTGTTTTTAAACTTTTTGACCTGGTCCTCAAGTCCCTGTTTGGCTGTATTCAACCAGTTACGAAAAGAGCTCATCCTGATCCTCCATCTACGTTTTGTTCGTAATTACGAAAATTCATGAGATAAAAAAAATACATTTCTCATATAAAAAACGATTGAAATCAAAGTTAAATTATTCCTCTACTATACTCTTTTTTTTGTCATTTTTCTACATATAAAAGTAAAATATTACTCTCATTACTCTCTGTGTAACGAAAACGACATCCTATTTCGACTTTCTTTTCCACAAAATTCAACATTCAATTTGCATGATTTCTTTGCATGATTTCATCGTAAGAAAAAAGAACTACAATTTCATGAAACAAAAAACCCGGGCGTTGCAGCCCAGGCACATTTGCTTTCTCCCATTTATACTCTACTTTCTCCGTTCCTCTACACCTCGCAATGAGAGGCCCTGAAACTCAGAGAATTCCATACGACGGTTAGCCAATCTGGTTAACCTCTCCGGCTGTGCGGAGGTTACTTCGCTTTCTCGAAATCCGCCTGCTGCTGCTGATAAATCTCGTAGAAATCGTCCCATACCAGCACGTTGTCCTTCTCCTTGCTCCACCAATCCTTGTACCAGGCCTCGATTTCAGGACCGCCTCCCTGCTCCCACTTCTGCCGGGCTTCCGCGTCGGCTTGTTCCACCGTATATTTGCTTCCGCCGATGATCGAGCGGGTATAAATGTCGTTAATCGCCGTCGTTACGTTGGTGAGCTTCACCTGCAGCTCCTTCGGCAATTGCGGCATATGCTCCGAATGCGTGACTCCCTCGCCGACCGGCAGATCGCTCATGTACACTTCCCGCGCTTCCTTGAAAAGGCGAAGACCTTCCTTCTGCGACGGAATATCGTCGCTGAACAGCATCTCGGTGTACCCGCATTTGCCTTCTTCCAAGCGGCTGTACAGCATGGAATAATCTCCGGCCCAGCTAACTTCCTGCTTGTATTTCTCCTGGTCGGAGATGCGCGGGCAGCCTTCTTCGTTGAGCGTATAATGCGTGCCTTCAAAGCCGTTCTTGAAGGTCCGGCCCGATTCGGTTTTGGTCAGGAAATCGATGTACTGCATGACGGCTTCGGGATTTTTGGCACGGGCATTGACCACGGCCGTCATTTGCACCGGGTTGTTCCAGACCATTGTGTACTGCCCCACCGACGTTGACGGCAGCGCAATAACCTTCAGCTTAGCTTCGGGAACGTTCTGCATCAATGTATCCAGTTCTTTAGCGGCAAAACCGGTATAATCCGAAGTCATCGCGGCATACATGCCGATTTTTCCGTTCAGGAAATCCTGTTTGGACTTGGCGCCGTCCTTGTCGGTAAGGAAATCTTTGTCGACCACGCCCGCTTCGTACAGGGCGCGTTTGAAGGCCGTCGCCTCTTTCATGTGGTTCGGCCCAACCACCAGCTCGCCGTTCTCCACGTTCACCCAGTTGGCATTGAACATGTAGCGGAACAGCCCGGCCGTATCGCCGAATTGCAGGCCGCCGATGCCGTACGTATCCTTCACGCCGTTCCCGTCCGGGTCCTGTTCCGCAAATGCCTTGGCGACCGCGAGCATCTCCGCTTCGTTCGTCGGCACGTCCAGATTCAGCTTCTCCAGCCAGTCCTCGCGGATGAAAAAGCTGGTCAACGGAAACACCTCGTTCATGCGGCCGACTTCGTACAGCTTGCCGTCGCTTTTGATGCCTGCCTTCCTAAGCTGCGGATATTTCTCCAGCAGCGCTTTGTATTCCACGCTCGAATTCTCGATCAGGTCATCCAGCGGCATCAGCTGCTTCTGATTGAACAGCGTGTTGCGGATCGGCGTCCCGAATTCGAAAATGACGTCCGGCGCGCTGCCGGAAGCGAAGAGCACGTTCAGCTTGGACTGCGATTCCCAGCGCGGAACGGCCGTATATTTTACGTTCACCGGACCGTTCTCGTTGATCCATTTGGACCACATGTTGTCCTCGATCGTACCCATGCCGCTCGGCACCGCCCCGCGGTCATAGATCGTCGACGTAATGCTGCCGCGCGCTCCTTCCCCATCCGCCGGCGAGCCTTCCCCGTTTCCGCCGCCGCAGCCTGCCAGCACTCCGCCAATCAAGCCGAGTACAAGCCCCGACTTCAACCATGCCTTGATCGAAACCGCCATAGATCAGACCCTCTTTCTTTGTATGATATGAAACGAAACTGCCGGAACAACCGAATGCCGCTTTAGTAACACCACGTCAGCCCTTGATGGAGCCAAGCATGACACCTTTCACGAAATACTTTTGCAAAAACGGGTACACGGCCAGAATCGGAATCACCATAACGATGACCGCGGCAGCCCGGATGCCTTCCGGCGTCAGGTTGGAAATCATCGTCGGATCGGTGAAATCCTGCACGTTCAGATTGGACATGATCATGTTCTGCACCAGCACCGTCATGTTGTACTTCGACGTATCGTTGATATAGATCATGACGCTCATGAACGAATTCCAATAGCCGACGCCGTAAAAGAGCGCGATCGTCGCCAGCAGCGGCTTGGATAACGGCAGCACGATGCGGAACAGCAGTCCCAGCTCGCTGCAGCCGTCGATGCGTGCCGCCTCATCCACTTCGCCGGGCAAATTTTCGAAATACGAGCGCATGATCAGCATATTGTACGTGCTTACCAATCCCGGCAACCACAGTGCCCCATAGCTGTTTACGAGCCCCAGATTCTGCACGACCAGATAGGTGGGAATCAAGCCTCCGTTGAAAATCATCGTGAACACCATCGCCATCGTGAAAAAGCGGCGGTGATAAAAATGCCTGCGCGACAGCGGATAAGCCGCCATGATCGTTACGGCCATGCTGAGCCCCGTGCCGATCAGCGTGATTTCCACGCTGTTCCAGAACGCGTTCAGGATCGGTGTGCCCGTTAGCAGGCTTTGATAGGAAAACCACGTAAAATCGACCGGCCACAGTCCCACCTGGCCCGACAGCACGGCTCTGGCGTCGCTCAGCGACAACGCTATGATATTGAGCAAGGGCAGGATGCAGCTCAGGGCGACCAGCGACAACAGCGCGTAATTGACGATGTAGAATATTTTTTCTCCACGGGTCGTTCTCACGTTCCCCCTCCTTACCACAAACCTTCGTTAAATCTTCTGGCAATATAGTTGGCGCAAAAAATGAGGATGAACGCAACCAGCGACTCGAACAATCCCATGGCCGTGGTCAGGCTGAACTGCGCTCCCTGAAGCCCCGTACGGTAAATGTACGTGCTGATGACGTCCGCGACCTCGTTGACGTTGGAGTTCTGGAGCATGTAGACCTGATCGAACCCGACCTCCATGACACGTCCCATCGACAGGATCAGCAGCAGGATGATCGTGGACCGGATGCCCGGAAGCGTCACATGCCAGATCTGCCGCAATTTGCTTGCCCCGTCCATCTGCGCCGCCTCGTATTGGCTCGGATCGATGGTCGTCAGTGCCGCCAAAAAAATAATGGCGTTGAAGCCCATGTCCTTCCAGATGCCCGAACCGACGAATACGGCGATCCAGGAGCCTTTGTTGTACATGAACGGGTACGGCTCCCCCCACCATGCTTCGACCCAGCGGTTGACGATGCCATTCTCCAGCGAGAATACGGTCATGATCATCATCGCGATGATAACCCAGGAGAAAAAGTGCGGCATGTACACGATGGTTTGCACCGACCGTTTGAACGCCATGTTCTTGACCTCGTTCAGCATGATCGCCAGCGCAATGGGGATCGGAAAACCCACGATGATGCTGAGCAGGCTGAGGAACAGCGTATTGCGGATAATCTCCACCGTGCGCGGGTCGCTGAACAGCGTTTCAAAATGCTGGAAGCCTACCCAGGGGCTGTTCCAGAGGCCATCGTAGAAATTGTAGTCCTTGAAGGCGATGACCAGCCCGCCTATCGGGGCATATCGGAAAATCAGGTAAAACAGGACGACAGGCAGAAACATCAGGATCAGCGGAATGTTTATTTTGAAGCGTCTGATTCGCTGCTGCCGAATTCGTTCTCTTGCTTCGCTCTCGGGCGTTTGAAATCCGGGCGGTCTCGCGGTAAGCTGCCCTTTCATATGCCTCCTCCTCTCTCGGCTGTTGTGTACATAGCTGTATTGTAGAAAATTATGTAAGCGCAAACATTCGATATTTACCGATCCTTTATCAAATTTCTACGCAAAAAAAGCTCCCGCTTGGGGGAGCTCTGCCTATCCTTCCCGGCCATGCTGGTTGCGATAGGCCCGCGGAGATAACCCGGTCAACTGTTTGAATACGGTCGTAAAGTAGCTCGAATTATCAAACCCGGTCTGTTCCGCGATGGCCGCCATGCTCTGGCGGGTGTTCTGAAGCAGCAGCTTGGCCTTTTCGATCCGCAGCTTGCTGACATACTGGCTGAATCCTTCGCCGGTTTCCTTTTTGAACAGGTGGCTGAGATAGTTGGGAGTCACATGGACGTGGGCGGCGACGGTTTGCAGCGTGCAGCTTCCGGCATAATGCACGTCGACGTAGTTCATGACCCGCGTAACGACATGATCCTGTTGTTCCCTCAGGAGGCGCTCCAGCAGGCGGAGCCACTCCTCGCTCTTTCGGCGGGACCACGCCGCCACCTCCGGCATGGAGTGCATCCATAGTAATGGATCCGTTCCTCTGGCAGCGCCATCCGCAGGCTCCCTGAAGTTGAAATGCTGCGTCAGCATGTCCTCCATGACCTGCAGCAGCCTGTGAATTTCGGCTTTGCCATCCGGCAGCGGCATGCGCGAGGCCTCGTCCAGCCACTCCCCGACACGCGCCTCCAAGGTCTCAAGCTGCCTGCTGAGCAGCAGCCCCGTCAACTCCGTCTTCCATCGTTCGACCCGTTCCTGTTGATTGAATTGGTTCATGATATGCAAGTCGGCTTGCTTGCGGCGAAACCTGTCGTACGCTTTGCGCAGCACCCGGCACGCTTCGTCCAGGGAAAACGGCTTGAGCAGAAACTCAATGGCGCCATAACGAATGGCGCGCTGTGCATACTCGAATTCCCGGTATCCGGTCAAAATGATGATCATGACGTCCTGGCCGCGGTCATGAAGGCGCTCGGCCAAGTCCAGCCCGTTCATCACCGGCATGTTGATGTCCGTGATGATCAAATCGGGCGAGCAGCGGTCCACGACCTGCATAGCCTCCTCCCCGTCCGCGGCCTCGCCCACGACTTCCCAGCCCAGCGGATTGCTGCCTACCATATGAACCAGACCCTGACGGATCAAGGCTTCGTCATCGACTACCAGCATGCGTCCATTCACTGTACGTCTCGCCTCCCTGTTCGTTATGTTCCCCTTCCACCTGATTCGTCAGGTACGGCAGGCAAAGACGAATCAGCGTTCCCTGCCGCGCGCCGCCGGATTCAATCTGAACCCCGTAAGGCTCCCCGTGAATCAGTTCGATGCGCCGGAGAACGCTGCGCATGCCGATATGCCGGCGGTCTTCCCCAGCTTCTTCCATCGGAGCCAGAATGCGCTCGATCGTCCTTTCCTCCATGCCGCAGCCGTTATCCTCAACTTCAATGATAAGCATCTCCGGCTCCCCTGGTTGCGCATCCTTCATCCGAGCGCGGATATGCAAATGGCGGTTGTTCTTTTGGTTTGCAAATGCGTGCACGAAGACATTCTCCACAACAGGCTGCAGCAGCAGCCGGATCATTTCGCAATTATGCAGGTTCGGCGGCACGGAAATGTCGACCGATAATTCCTCGGGATAACGCGCCTGTTGAATCTGCACATAATGGTTGATTAACGTCATCTCGTTCTCCAGCGTGGTCATCTTATGGACGGGCTCCAACGTATATTGAAGCATTTCGGACAGCGCCGTGACCAAGCGGGCGGATTGCTCGTCCCCGAGCATATAAAATTTCCAGAAAAACATGCTCAGCGTGTTATACATGAAATGCGGATTCAACTGGGCCTGAATAGCTTTAAGTTCCGCCTGCTTCTCGCTCAACTCGCGCTCATACACCTCATGGATCAACGTATCGATCCGGGAAGCCATCGCGTTGAACCGTTCCCCGATGAATCCCAGCTCATCCGACGTCTCGACGGGAACGCGCGTATCGAACCTTCCGTCCCTCACCCGCTTCATCGCATTGACCAGTCTGGCCAAGGGGCGCAATAACCTGCGGCTGACGACCGTGATGATGATCCAGGAGCACAGCACGCTGGCCGCCGCCGAAAAGACGGCCACCTGCACGATGATTTTGCCTTTTTGCTGGATCTGGGCCAGGGACACTTTGCTCACCAGCGTCAGCTTGGCTTTGTCCGACGTCTGTTTCGTGTACAAATGGGTCGTCCCGTTTTCATCCCGGATCTCCGTGGCTCCCATGTTCAGCCGGGTAAGCGGCGGGGGATCGGCATCCTGGTTGCGAAACGCATAGATCATCTCTCCGTTCCCGTCCAGCAAATAAGCCGCGACATCCTCGTTCAGGCGCAGGTCTTTGAGATAGGATTCGAACAAGGACGTGTTGAACAAAATCAGCATTACGCCATAGGTTTCCAGGTCCACCGATTTCATCAATCGCCCGGCCATAATCCAGTTCGACTTCTCCTCCTGCGCGAAGGCATCCTTATTCAGGCGGTTCCAGACATACTCTCCGCCCGTTCCCTCCAGCTTATGAACGAAATCCGCCAAAAAGGCAGGGTCCATCTGTTGAAAGGAGCCGGCAAACGTGCCGAGGTTGAACATATTTCCCTTCAGGTCGTATATGCGGATTCCCATAATTTCCGGCGCATCGAGACGGACCTGATAGAGTTGGTCATCCAACTCGTCCTCCAGTTTCATCTGGTCGTACGAGGAAATGCCCGCCACCTGGTCCTTTATGGCGTTCTTCACCGAAGGGTTCAGCGTGATGTAATCCGTCACCTTGTACATGTCGTTCACCCTGGAGTCGAGCCTCGCCAGCACCTGTTCTGCCGTCAATCCGTATTGGCGGCTGACTTCCTCGTTAAACAAGTCGATATGGATGCGATAGGTGATCAGCCCCGTCAATCCCGAGATGACCACCGTAGCCACAGATAAAATCAATATCAGCTTCGTCCTGAATTTAAAGCGTTTCCAAAAACGTCCTCGCCAAAGCATCAGCACCGATCCCCCTGCTCCGAACCTCATGGTTTTTCTTGTAAAAAGATACCATACCCCTTCCCAAAAAAACAGAAAAACTCCGACCGTGTCATCTTCGGTCAGAGCCGTTTATGTTGGACAACTATCGTTCGGCTAAAAAACGGATCATTTAACGAATGCTTATGGAGTCGCAGTACCTTCCTGCTCGGCCAACGCGTTCTCCAAACGTTCTTGCTCATTCGTTGACAGCAAAATATTAAGCAAACCCATGGCATTGTTGGTCGCGGTTCTTGCTTCCTTGTAAGTCTCTGCGAAGGCCGTCTCATCCTGTTCCGGATCGATGGCGGCCAATCTGCCCCATGCCTGACGGGCCTTATCATAATGCTCGCTTAACGTAATGTCGTACGGATGCTGGGCGACGGGCGCCATGGAATCAAATTTCGCCGCGGTCTCGAAAAAGTTCATGGAATCCCTAAACGAGCTGCTGGCATAATCCTTGTCATTCATGGCATCTTCAGTAATCAGCAGACCTTCACGAGAAATAAACAATGTCTTGACCATGGCCCGTTCCAGGTTGGTGGCTTCCTCCCAGGTCACATAGGAGACATCGGGCGCCTGTACCGTTGTAAAAAACGGAAATGCATCGTCAATCAGACGCTGGGAATCGTTATGAATCGGTATGCCCGTATTCATATCTACCACGGCATCGCTGTAATTGGCGATGTTAATGTTTTTTGCATCGTTCTGGCTAACCCGGCGGACCGGGTGATCGGACAGCGGCACGCGTATGTATCCAAGACGGTCTGCGTACTTCTCCTGCAGCTCTTCCAGGGTGGAATCAAAGCCGATTTTCCCTTGATCCGCAGAAGCATCCGCAGTCCCGGTTCCCGAATCGGATGTGCCTGCAGACGTACTTGATACATCTTGCGAATCTCCATTTCCCGCTGCGGGCGAATTCGGGCTTTCGGCTGCCGTTGCTGCCCCGCTTTGCCCTGCAGCAGACGAATCCATTTCCTGTGCCTTCCCTCCGCATGCTGTCAGCATGACGGCCAGCACACTGACCACCGCAATTAAACGGATAGATCGATTCCATTGCATCATTCATCTTCCCCTTGTCCTTGGTTGTACGCACTTTCATATAACAAGCATGGTTCATACCCAAAACATGGTGTACATTCTATCATAAGTTCGCCAGAGGAGATATGAGACGATATACCCGTGCCTTTCGATGGCCTTTCCTTCAATGCCTGGATCATTAGAATGACATAAGATACCCCCTACCAAGCCTTTCTTTAGGAAAACAGACCGCATGTTCAGCGATCGACATTCAAATCGAGCTTCGTTGACCGCAAGAATAAATCACACTAGGTCACTACGAGTGCAGTACCATCTCCCAATCGCTGTTATCCCCAGATTTTTTTTCGAATCCCCTTTTTCAAAGGGAAAATCCAGTGAACAGTCTATGCTTCCGATGCAGCTTTCTTTCAGAAAGCTTTTAAGCGACCGTTTTGCTTCTTCAGTTTGGTTCTGCCTCTCCGTTAACGTGTGCATGTTTTTTGCGGTTTATATAGTCTAAAAAAAGCGCCATTCTCCTTGAAGAGAATGGCGCTGATGCCCAGCTTATTTGATCCCTTTGGCTTTCTCCATATGCTCTGCACGGATCTCGGAGTTCGTTGCATTGGCCGCGCACAACAACTCATGAATCGTTTGAATATCCTGTTCCGAATATCCCTTTCCCGTAGATTCGGTCTCCAGTTTTTCCGTTTTGCGAACGATGGTTTCCACCAACTCGTGATCGTAGACGACCAGTTCATCGGATTGCATGTAACGGACATCCGGGTCTACGCTGATGCGGCAGCGATTCGTAAACGTGACGACGGAGACGATTCGTATGCCTGCGTAATCGCCGAGGTGCGCCTGAATGGCCTGAACATGTCCCCGATGCTGCATGAGCGGGTTGTACATCTTGACTTTGCTGGTGCTGACCGTCCAATTGGCATCCCGCCGACCGCCGCGAATCTCCCCTGTGGTCATGCTGCGCGTCTCGATCACGAATACGCACCTCGGGCCAATGACGACATGATCCACCTGCGAATATCCCGAACGGGACTTGGAGTTGGGCACAAGCAGGTCGTTCAGGTGTTTGTAGCCATCCGGCAGAAGGTTTAACCGCTCGGCCGTTCTTGGCTCCTCGATGGCACTTAACCATTCCGAATCGATGCCCTTTCGCCGGCTGCGGGAACGTCTTAATGCTGCCGGGGCGCTTTCTTTGAGCGAACGTGTCGAAACCGCGACATTGTCGGCCGGCGCCGGTTGCGTCTTGAACAGAGACAGGATTCTCTTGAACATGGGCAAGCTCCGTTCTATATGGAATATGAATCATGAAAAACTGGTTTATTATGTAAATACATTCGAGCAAACCGTATGTAGATCCTTCATTTCTTATTTCGGATGATTCGCGGCAAAATTAAAGGGGAATTTCCGATTTTGCCCGGTTTTTTTACGCATACCTATGAATATTTAAACAATTTCGTGACTTTTGACTCATATTTGTGCGAAAAAACGTGTCCTCATGTTTTTATAAGGACACGTTTTTAGAGATGCAATTCATTTTCCAGTTCAAGATGCTTCCGGGAAACAGACCTTGCTAATCTTTAAGCTTGCAAGTAATACGTATATAACACCTGAGTGCCTTTTTCGTCGAGTCCGTTCCGGGCTATTTCCTGATACAGCGACTCAGCCAGCGCCAATCCAGGCGTTCTCATGCCCATGGCCTTGGCAGACTCCAGTGCAATGCCCATATCTTTAATAAAATGCTTCACGAAAAATCCAGGCTCATAGTCGCCTGCAATCATGCGGGGACCCAGGTTGCTGAGCGACCAGCTGCCCGCTGCTCCCGTAGCGATGCTTTGGAGCACGTTTTCGGGGTCCAGCCCGGACGTTCTGGCGTACGCCAACGCCTCGCACACCCCCATCATGCCTGAAGCAATGGCAATTTGGTTGCACATTTTCGTATGTTGGCCTGCCCCTGCTTTTCCTTGCAGCACGATATTGGTTCCCATGCACTCGAACAACGGACGTACGGCTTCGAAATCTTCCCTTTTGCCACCAACCATGATGGACAGCTTCGCATCGCGGGCTCCGATATCGCCGCCGGATACAGGCGCATCCAGCACATGCAGCCCTTTCGATTCCGCGGCTTCCGCGATTCTCTCAGCGAGCAGCGGGCTGGAGGTGGTCATATCGATCAAAAACGTTCCGGTTTTGGCGCTGTCCAGCAAACCGTTCTCTCCCAGGTAGATCTCTTCCACATCTTTCGGATACCCGATCATGGTGATGACGACATCACATGCGGCGGCAAGGCTCACCGGCGTATCATGCCAGATGGCGCCTTCCTTCACCAACGCTTCCGCTTTGGAAGCGGTTCGGGTGTATACATGAAGTGGATAACCGGCCTTTTGGATATGTCGGGCCATACTTTTGCCCATCACGCCCGTACCGATAAATCCGACATGCGTCTCGCCAGGTGTTTTCGAATGGATCATCGCACGTTTCCTCCCATTTTCTCTATGTTTTGCTTGGATGCTTGTTCAACACTTGCTTAGTTCAATGTTATAGCTTTTGGCCGCTTCCGTCCATCCTTTGCAGCTGCTCCACATTAAATACATCATGCAGGAATTGAAATTCCATATGCTGCACATCCTAACGCATACTTCCTTGATCTCTTTCGAAAGGAGGCTGCGTCCTTGAACCACTCCAAAAACCAGATTACCATCTGGTTGTCCTTTTCCATTATTTTGCTGAGTGCTGGCCTCGTGTGCCACGTCTTGTCCATTTCGGCGATCCTGGAAACGGCAGGAAGGGACGGTTGGCTTTCCGTCGTGGCTGCCGCGCCGCTCTTCATGCTGTTCCTTTGCATGCTGTTCATTATCGTTCGCCGAATTCGGGGTCAGCGATTGACGGACTGGATCAGTCGCGAATTCGGCATCATTCCTTCATGGATTTTTCGGATTACCGCCGTCATTCTGCTGCTGTCCTTGGGCACTCATACGCTGTATGAAACGACCAACTGGACGGTGTCGACCTACCTTCAGTTCACTCCGCCATACGTTCTGGCCGGGGGCGGAGCGCTCGTAGCCGCCTGGTCTGCCGCCAAGGGCATTCGCTCGATTGCCATGACCTCCAGCCTGTTGCTGCCCTTCGTCATTCTCCTGGGTTATTTTGTCGCGTCCGCCAACTTGAAGTACAAGGACTACTCCCTGCTGTTCCCGCTCATGGAAAACGGATTTGAGCCTGTCTGGAGAGGCATGTTCTATTCCCTTGCCGGATTGATGGAGATTTGGATTCTCATGCTGTTCCAGCATGACATCCGGGGCAAGATCCGCTGGTGGCATTTATTGCTGCTTGGTTTGTTCATTCTCAGCATGGCCATCGGGCCCACAATCGGCGCCATCGTTGAATTCGGTCCCGAGGAAGCCGCCAAGCAGCGCATCAGCCCTTATGAGCAGTGGAAGCTCGTGAACATCGGCAAGCTTTTGCAGCACGTTGATTTTCTATCCATTTACCAATGGCTTAGCGGTTCCTTTGCCAGACTTGCCATCTCCATTTACTTAATGGTGGACCTTCTGGATATTCGCAAGCCAAAGAAACGATACATCGCCATTTTATCCATCGCCTGCATGATGAGCGCAATGGCCATGCAATGGTGGCGGATCGACTATGTCGACTATTACGTAAAACACATTCAGTTTCCGGCCATGCTCGCTTACGTGTCCATCGTAACGATTCTGTTGACCCTGGCAGCGCTCATACACCGAAAGGACAAGGAGGTACCGGATCATGGCAGTCACGACTCCATCCAACACAAATAACCGCGCCGAACCATTCCGGTTGAACGAACATAACCTGCGAACATTCTTCTCAGGCTCCGACGACGTAATCATCGCCAGCCACATGATCGGGGACGCTCCTGCCCAAATCGTCATGGTTTATTGCAGCGGCATGGTAAACAGCAAGGAGATCCAAGAGACCATTCTGCCCGCCATGGTCGATGCCTACGAGGATACCCGCTTCCTTCGCGTTTCGGATATCGAAAAAACCGTGCGCATCCAGTGGACGCGCCTTGATTTGCAGGACCCGGCTTTCGGCACCGAACTGATGTCCGTTCGCGTGTTTGAAGGCCATATGCTCATTGCGATTCCTTCCCTGCAGGCCATATGGAGCATCGACGTCTCGAATATGCCGACCCGTACCCCGGACGAGTCCTCGACCGAGGTGTCCATTCGCGGAGCCAAAGACGGATTCATCGAACCGATCGCGGTCAATGTGGCCCTCATCCGCTCGCGTGTGCGCACCGCCCAGCTTGCCTGCAACTTCGAAGTCATCGGCACGCGGTCCCCGACGAAGGTCGCGCTCATGTATCTCAAAAACATTGCCAATCCGGAACTCATCGAACATGTCCAGAACCGTCTTCGGCAAATCAAGACCGAACGGCTTATCACCGCCAACCAACTGGAAGAATTGTTGTCTCCCTCAAAAGTCACGCTGTTCCCGGTAACCCATTATACGGGGCGACCTGACTTTGCCGCCGAATGCTTGCTCAACGGACGTTTTATTCTGATCGTGGACGGGAACCCAAGCGTCATTATCGGTCCGGTGAACCTGTTCCTGCTGCTCAAATCGCCGGAGGATGCCAATTTCCCTTTCCTGTCGGTGAACACGGGGCGTTTGCTGCGCTTTTTTGGCCTGCTGACCACGATCTTCCTTCCGGGTTTCTATATCGCGCTGACTTCGTACCATATGGATCAGCTTCCGTTTCCGCTCGTCGCCACCATCTCTGTCGGACGGATGGGGCTGCCTATGGAATCCGGTGTGGAAATGTTCCTGATCATGCTGTTGATGGAGCTGTTCAGAGAGGCCGGGGTACGTTTGCCCAGCGCGATCGGGCAGACGCTGACCGTCGTTGGCGGCCTGATCATCGGGGATTCGGCCATCCGCGCCGGCATGGTCTCGCCGCTGATGATCGTCGTCATTGCGGTCACCGTCGTCGCCGGAGCAACCGTCGTCAACCAGGTGATGACCAGTTCCGTCCTTATACTGCGTTTCCTTTGTTACGTGCTCGGCGCTTCTCTGGGCATTTTTGGATTCATCCTGTCACTGATCCTGTTCCTGATCTACCTGACAGACCTCAAATCGTTCGGCATTCCCTACTTGACGCCATTGACTCCGCTGAATTTCAAACAAGCCGTCGCGGCGCTCTTCAAGCTGCCTAAAGGGTTCAACAAACGCAGGCCCGTCTATCTGGAAACACAGGAGCCGAACAAGAAAGGAAAGCGGCCATGAAACATATGCTGCGCAGAAGTTTGCTTGGCATGGTGTCGTTGTCCCTGTGTCTTCTTACAAGCGGGTGCTGGAGTTCATTCGAAATTCAACAAGTGGATTACGCCAAAGCATTCGGCATCGACTACAAAGACGGAATGTACCATCTATACATGCAGTCCCTGGATTTTTCAAGCATCGCCAAAAGCGAGGGTTCCGGCAAAACGTCTTCGCCGCCTCCGGTATGGGTCGGCCATGCCGAAGGCAAAACGCTAAGTCTTGCCCTGAACGAGCTGTTCCGGACATCCCAGCTGCACATCGCGTGGGGGCACGTCACTTCCATCGTCATGGCCGAGAGCGTGTTGACCAGCAAACATATTAAAGAAGTTTTTGATATGGTGGGGCGTTTTCCCGAATCCAGATATACGGTCTGGGTATACGGCACGCGGGAGCCTTTGGAAAAAATTTTGAGCGCAACATCCATCTACAACTTGAGTCCGCTGGACAGCATTCTCCATAATCCGCTGCCAAGCTACATGGAAGAATCCCTTTTTCCTCCAGTGCTCGGCTTTCAGCTGATCGCCACGCACAACGATCCGGCAACGACCACCTATTTGCCATGTATCGCGCTGAATGACAACCATTGGACGGAGAACGAAAAGAAGCAAGATCTGTTTTATATCGAAGGGGCATTTTTCGAAAAGTCGGGTTCCTCGTTCGAGTATTTCCCCCATAGCCAGCTTCCGGGCTATCATTGGCTGCGGAAGGACATGAGAAGGGCTGCCCTGCTCCTGCAAAAGGACGGCGAAATCTACGGCGCGTTAAGCGTTGGTCTGCCCAAGATCAAAATCAAACCGATCGTTCAAGGAAACCACGTTGCGTTTGATATCAAAGCCAAGTACCTGACCGCGTTGTACGAATATCTGGTGCCTATCTCGTATGACGAAATGGTCGCGATGAGCGAGGTCAAGCTGCGGGAGCAGATACTGCAAACCTACCGCCACGGCTTGAAGCGAGGGATCGATATCTTCGGGCTGGAAGAAGAACTGTACCGCCAACATCCGAAGCTATGGCGCAAGCTGTCCAACGACGGGAGCAGGCTGATCATCGATGAAGACTCCATCCGGAAACTCGACATTCACCTGACGATCCCATATACCGGAAAATATAAAAGAAAAGTATAGCTTCATCCTGTTGATACCGGATCGGCTCGGTATCCAGGAATAGCAAAACACCCCCATATTCATTGGATGCAGGCCATGACAGGGGGTGTTGTGTGTTCGTTTGGGCCGGAACGTTATGGCATGGACCGCAAAGATCATCAGGCATGGAATAACGAATCGATCTTGGTAACCAGCAGGCTGGCCATCGGCCAGAGCCACGGAACATGTATAACCCAATAAGGGGACTTGAATCTCCCGGCCTGATAACAAATCCCGCTATAAAAAATCGCAAACAACACGCCTAGTGGATAAGAAATCAATATGTACCCGAGCCCTTTCAGCGCTGCAGCGCTCATTTCCGAAGGAGCTCCCAAAGACATGGCGCCTACATACAGGAAGAAGGGCCAACCCAGCAAGCTTAAACCATAGATACTCATAAAAAAGGCTAAATAAACGAACAATTTCTCATTTTTCCTCTGGCTCATATGTACCTCCCGATGCTCTTGCACAACTTGCAAAACTTCATTAGAACCCGGCCTGGCATCGCTCCATAGCTAGAGTTAACCGTTCGAGCTTGGAAAAGGTCCTGCGCATCTAGGCATGCGCAAACTCTCACTGAATGTTGTAATACTGCATGATCCTCATGCGCGTAGTCAGGATCAACAGCTGCGGGAGCATAACCACGCCAATATAGACCAGTACGATCAGCCACAAATGCGCCGCAAAATTTTCCGCTCCGGCGGACGGTTTCGGAACCTCGATAAAATACCACCAGCATGGGATGGCGACCAACCACGTCAGTGCGGTGGATATGAAAAACTCTTTGATCCCCTTCCACAAAAAACAAAACGCAACCCCAAAGACGATGGGTCCCACCCATGAATGAAGGATTGGCCCGAAGCTGCTAAACCAAAAGATTGTTGCCGGGTACAACAGCGTGATTCCCCAGCGGATCAGGGGATGCTCGTATAGCTTCATCTCATTTCCTCCTTTTCGGTCCCGCGCGCATAATTTCCATTACGCGGTTCATACTACGTTCAGGAAAATATTGAGGGAGTGACCAAGGTGAAATCCAGAACATGGTTGACTGCCGGAGCAGTAATCGTCTGCTGTACGCTGCTCTGGGGATGTACGAACACAGACCGCAGCCCGTCCCCATTGGCAAATAACGCGGACGTTGTCCAGCCCGAAGGTTTCGGCGATCTGAAACGGTTGGAAGCTTCCCATTTGGAAGCACTGGAGCGCATGGAGAAAGACCACATTCACCGCATGGTGTCCCTAAGCGCCCGCACCGATGAGGATCGCGTCATGACCGTGCTCGATCGTTCCAGCCAGAAGCTGGAGGAAATGCGGCCGTTGGCTGAAATGCTGCAATACCAGGGACATCCTGCCCTTTTGCAGCGTATTCAAGAGATGTCCAGCGACATCCTGGGCTCCCAGACTGTTCTTGCCCAAATGAAAAAGGTCGCAAACGACGGCAGCATCAAGATCCAATCGTCCAAAACGGATGCGCTGCAACACATCAACAGCTTCAACGACTATCATCGCTATATTCGGGAAGAGGTTCAGACGCTGAGCGGCGAATCCCAATCAACCAAGTCCTTGCGTTGACGGCTTGGATTCGACCATGAAACAGATTAGGTGGGTATGGTGCATTCCCGTCTAATCTGTTTTTGCATGCACATGCGCTGATCTTGTAACATAACCCCCGACAACCCGCTCGGTCCCCTATTATAGATCATCTATACCCGCCAAGGTAGCTGGTCATCCAAAAACAGGAAAATAGTCACCGTATCATTCCAATTAGAGCTGTGGCTCATTGGATGGGTATAGGCTGTTGTTACCAGAACCGACGTTGGCGTAACGAACCTGATACGTCTTATTTGTCCTGTTTGTGCCTGCGATCATTTCTAAAGAACCTGAGACACGTTATCCGTGCAAAATCAGCTCCGGATCGCCTACTTTGGTGCATATAAGCTCGCTGATGTTCGTTAGAAATTCGGGACTGTCCATTTCCCCGAAATAAGGTTCCTGATGTTCGTTAGGCCTGCACCGCCGCTTCAAGATTCATTTCGGTCGGCTGCAAAAAGAGGCCCTCTCCGCTGTCGATCCTATATTCAGCATCATGCCAACGGACGTTCACATCGGCCATCGGAATGATCTGAGCAGGATGCTCCATGACGAGCGGATACAGGGAATACCGTTCCCCCATCTGCCAGCACGCACGCATTCTGCATTTCGTAGATCATCGGAATCATCGCTTGGAACCCGCATCGTAAAATTCCACGAGCATACCACATCCCTATTCCGCCCGTCCCCCTTGCCTCAGTGAAGCAACTTAACAAAAAAGCGGCCCAGACTGGAAAGTACCAGTCCAAGACCGCTCTGATCGGACGATGCGATATAATTATGGATTATGCCGAAAGTACGGCATTCAAACAGATTGCGCCATGTTCGCGCACGTTGACCACGATGACCGGCGTATCCAGCATGCCGCGCATCCAGTTCATGTACTCTTCGGCCTTGTCGTTGGGCACGATCGCCAGAATAACACCGGCGAAACCGCCGCCATGAACGCGGCACGCGCCATCGCCCAATTGGGCCAAATAGTTCTCCGTCAGCGCAAGCGCGACCGAGATTTCCTGTTCGCGCACGGCACCGCTCTGATATACGTTCTGCAGCCATTTCCACGAGGAGTTGCCCGATGCCGTAATCAGGGACAGGAAGTCTGCGAAACGTCCTTCGCGCAGAGCCTGCACCTGACCGTCCACGCGTTTGTTCTCTTCCAGGAAATGAAGCGCGCGCAGCACCGCCCGGTCCCCGGCCGCTTCGCGTATCGCAGGCAGCTTGGCGTAGATGTCTTCCTCCGAAATATCGCGAACGTACTCTCCGCCGAGCGCCTCGGCCACCGCTCTCATTTCGTTCGGCACGGAGGCATAATCTTCGGTCAGGTCGGCATGGTTGCCGCCCGTATTTACGATGACCAGAGAATAACCGTTCTCCTGGAAGTTCCAGTTCACAGGTTCGATCACAGGCTCGGCCGCATTGGCAAAATCGATCGAGATCAGTCCGCCGTATGCACATGCCATCTGATCAAGCAAGCCGGACGGTTTGTTCCAGAAATTATTTTCCGCATACTGTCCGATCTTCGCCAGCGTCACGACATCCAATCGGCCTTCATTGTAAAAATGGTTCAGTATCGTGCAGATCAGCATCTCGAACGATGCGGAAGAGCTCACGCCGGACGCCGAAAACACGTTGCTGGAAATGTCTGCCTGGAACCCGCCAACGTTGTATCCGAACTCCACGAAGCCCGCTGCCATGCCGCGGATCAGCCCGGTCGTTCCATCGTCTTCGCTGTTGGGCTTCAAATCCGCCAGATCGATGACGTACTTTTTGTCGTATCCCTCGGAATAAAACGTAATCACGGCGTCGTCCGTCGGCACGGCCACCGCAATCGTATCCAGCGTAATGCTGCCCGCAAGCACTTTCCCGTGGTTATGGTCCGTATGGTTGCCGCCGATCTCGCTGCGTCCTGGCGAACTGAACAATTGCACTCCGTCCTGTGCGCCAAAATGCTGCCGGAACGACGCATCCAGCTTCTCGTAACGTGCTGCCTGCTCCTCGACGTGCTGCGCTCCGTACATTTGGGCCAGCAATGCTTGTCCCTTTGCCGATCTGATGATCTCTGTGATCTGTGTCATCTGTGTATTCCTCCCGTTTCATATGTAAGCGGTATAGTTTTGGATTATCCATGTTGTTCTGGTCGAAAAAATATCGCGTTTACCTCCCCCATTATCTCAGCTTCCGAAGGGAAAAGGTAGGGCAGTTTTGAAATTTGTAAGCGTTTTTTGAAAGATGTGTCCGAATGGGTACTCTATGGTCCTCGACATACCTCTAGGCGACGGGTCCGACAGCTTCCCGGAAACTCCGCTTAAGGGAATAGAACAGATGTCCTTGCACGGAAAAAGCGCTTGAACACCTTCCCGATATCCACTAAATTTGTATTTAATGGAAACCGGGACTTGCAGCCTCATTTTTGGGATAACATTCTTTTGAACATGGGAGGTCTTGATGAAAACCAAAACGAACTACGCCAAGCTCTTTGCCGCGTTCTCCATCACGTTCCTGGGGGACGGTCTCACCATAGCGGCAGTGCCTTGGCTGATTTCCACCCTCACCAGCGATACGCTGTATGCGTCCATCACGATGACCGCGTTACGTCTGCCCTGGCTGCTTTTCAGTTTGCCCATCGGTGTCCTGATCGATCGCTATTCACGCAAACACCTGTTGGTCGGTGCCGGCATGGTCCGCATGGTCCTGCTTGTTTTCATGACCTTGTGCGTGTGGAGCGGATGGATCAGCATTCCGGCGCTGGCCCTGTTTATGTTCGGCATCGGCGTCAGCCGGGTCATATTCGACAGCACCGTGCAGACGATCCTTCCACAGATCGTGGATGAACGCAAACTGGAAAAAGCCAACGGCCAGTTTACCGCAGGGCAGCTGATCACGAGCGACATTCTGGGCGTGGCGCTGGGCGGGTTCATTCTCGGCCTGCACATCGTCTTTCCTTTTGCCATCGATGCGGTTACGGCGGTTGTCGCGGTCTTGCTTCTGATCGGATTGAAGGGGACCTTCACACCAGGGCAAACCGCCAATCTCGATGTACCGGCTGCGCCGGAGCATGGACAATCCTCCAAGCCTGATCGGCCCATGACCAACTGGCGGCGGGAGCTTGGGGAAGGCATTCGTTACGTGATCCAGGATCGTTTCCTTCGCGGCTTGGCACTGCTATCGGTTACCGTGACCTTGATGTATGCCGTCATTTTGTCGACGCAAATCTTTTTCGTGCGGGAAGTGCTGCATCTCGAACCGCATGCGTTCGGCATGCTCATTGCTATTGCCACCGTGGGCAGCATTATCGGCAGCCAGGCCGTAGCCCGGATGCGCAACCGTTGGAACGCCAAGCAGCTTATCTTGCTATGCGTGTTAAGCATGGGCGTAATCTATGGTCTGGTGGGCCTTACTACGAACGCTTATGCCGTGGGTGCATTGTACTTCTGCGCGGCCTTTTTCATCGTCGTTTACAACGTGATCCGTTCCTCCATCCTGCAGCGTTCGGTGCCGAATGAGCTGTTGGGCCGAGTAGGCAGCGTGTTTCGTTTTCTTTCGTTCGGCATTAGCGCCATCGGTACGTTTCTCGGCGGATTGTTGGTCCGGGTTAGCGAAAACTGGCTGGATCGGGAACTCTCCTTGCAGCTGCCCTATCTGTTGCTGAGCGCAGTCTACCTGCTCTCCTGCTTGTTGTTTGCGGTGAATTTAAGAAGTCATCCGGAACAAACAAACCACGCCTCACGAATGTGATCCGAATAATCAGCCATCATGCATAGCCAAAAACCTTTGAGTTCTCGCTGCTGCCTGGAGCGAATCATCAAAGGTTTGATTTGCGTACCTATATAAACCGCAATCACAAATCACACCAAGCCACTGCGAGTGCAGTACCATCTTCCGATCGCTGTTATCCCCAGATTTTTTTCAAAGGGAAATCTCATTGAATGGTCGACATTTGTGCCGAAATGGACACGCTACCGTCCTTCACGACCACCTCGTTGAAAAATGGCTCAAACAAGGAAGCCGGCACATACGTAACGCCTTTATGCGTTTGGACCGGCGCGGGTAGATCCACTTCTTGCGTCAGGTTAATGATCTTCAATTTCCCGGTAAATTGAACCGCTTGGCTGCCGCTTTTCACCAACATCCATTGAATGCCGTCTTCCACGCGAACCGCCTTCTCTTCCGGCATCCAACTTACGGTGTATCCCAACGCCTCTGCCGTTTGGCGCAAAGGAACCATCACCGCTCCTTGTACTTCATAGGGCGAAAGAGCGTGGCCGTCCGGCTCCACGATTTTTCCGTTGACCTTTAACGTGTACGACGGAGAAGCTTTTCCCGTGCCGGCGTTGGACGCTTTTGCTTTCGACGCATACGCGGCTCCTGCCACCGTGACCACGCAAAGGGCAGCGAGCAGCATATAATACACTTTTTTCATGTTACGCCTCCTCTCTACGATTTCCATCCATGGTTGTCTTCCTTTATAAACGGGATTATACGGCGTTTTGTTTCATCATGATGATCATGGAGGCCCCTTGGCTCATCATAACAACAAAACAAAGGAAAGCAGGGCCGCAACCTCCCTACTTCCTATGTATTTTCCAGACTGCATGGATTGGATTGAAGCAGACTCTCCTCTACCTTTAAGAAGAACCATCGGATTGTTCCGTAAGAAACAGTTGTTTGCAGAACTCCGAATACGTCGGAACCTGATCCAGCTTATAATTCATGATTTTGACGATCAATCCTTCCACAATGGTCTGGGACAGATCGTCCCGTTCCTGCGGTCTGACCTCGCTCCTCATCTTCTGAATAACCGGTTGAAAGGCGTTGATGATGCGCAGCATGCTATCCCGATCACCGCGCTGTGCTTTTTGAACTTCATCATAGAACTCAATGTTTCCTGGATTCATCTTTAATCACCGCTTTGATGACTTCGATCAGATTCCCTATGTTCAGGGAAAGCTGGTCCAGCTTTTTTTCGAATCGTGTGAACAAATACAACGTGATCATAATGGGGAAACCGACTTGACTGATCCCTGCGATTAGCGTCGAAATAGAACTTTGGTCCATCGCTTATTCCCCTCTCGCCAGTATCGTTTTCATTTTTTTCAATGCCGCGTTTCTCGTCTTCGCCACAGCCTGTTGGCTGACCTGAAGACTGCTGGCAATTTCATGATCGAAATATCCTTGTCCGTAATATAACGTCGTCACTTTCTTCTGTTTTTCCGTCAACCGCTCAAATGCCGACTCCACCTGTTCGTTCTCAAAACCTCCCCTGAACCGAATCGTCTGCTCATCCGACATCGGGGGTTCATATGAAGCTTGATATGCAGTTATCGTTTCCCCAAGTCGCGTGTCCGAATCTTCCGCGGATGGTTTGTCATAGATAAGCACATTGCGGGTGGCATAACGCTGATTGCGCCTCATCTGATCCATGCTCATGAATTTGAGCGAAAGCGTAATGTACGTAATGAACCGATATTGGAACAAATAACGCCGAAACGACTCGTTCAGTTCTTTTTCCTTCCCCTCCTCGCCTCTGATCGACTGGATTAACAGCTTTCTGTGCTTTTCCTGCTCAAAAAAGGTGGCAACGACCCGGTTCATAAATAACGCGGGATGCTGCTGTTTGTACTCTTCAAACTGTGCGCTCCATGTTTGCGTGGCGTAATCGCGATGTCTTTCCAGGGTGCTCATCCGACTCCCCCTCCTTCATTCTTTATATATAAGAAGGCGAAATTCAATCCCTTAAAAACAACCAAAATAAGAACACCTGTTCGTTTTATTATACTATATTTTTTTCCATTATGTACAAAATAAATAAGCAGCAGACGAAGTTATTTGCATCTTGGTAACCCATTTTCCGCTAGCGGCACGTCTGATCGTAAGTTGCTCCTTTTTAAGAAATAAATTACATGTTATCCACTTCTATGGGTTATAGATGATGTAAAATCATCTTTGTAAAATACACGAGCATTTAGAAAGGAAGCGATTTCAATAATTTTCAAGAAACCTTCGTTTGTCCTAAGCTCCATAGCTGCAGTCAGTATTTTGTTATCTGGATGTGGTACTGAGAGTTCAGAAAAGTCTATAGATCAGACCGAAAGTACATCGACGGAGACGAATAAGGGTGATGAATTCAAAAATCAAAATCCAAAATCACCCTATGCTAATGTAGTTAAAATTGATTCCTATCAAGAACATCCGACTGTTCGAGCCCGGGTAGATACAGATCACGGTGAGCTATATGTTGTCTCCAAAGGAAAAGAAGCGATTGGCCAAGTCACCACACCAAGTGTTCTAGGGAGTGAAGGAGACTTCTTTTGTCAAGGTAATTACTCCGTGGTTTAAAACATCATGAGGAGATAAAAGAAATAAAAGAACTACAGGAGCTTGTGTTTATTCAACCTTCTGACCAGCCTATTCCCTTCAAGAAAATCAGCTTTGAAGCCATGGACGTTTTCCTGCTCACTCCTGAATATACCTCTTCAAGAGGGTATAATTCTTATGCTTTTGGCGTGGATAAAGAAAGCGGAGAAGCATTTGCAATCCCTTTTAAAAAGGCTGACAACGTTCAGGAAACAATCAATTATGAAAAGACGAGTACTCCCGATAATGAAAGCGAAAAGCTGGTCGTAACCACGAGAAATACAGAAGGACAAGGCGATACATTAACTACAACATATAGCTTTAATAAAAACAGTAAACAGTTCGTTGCAGAATAGATAAGCATGAGAACGTGTGAACCGGTAGATCGCTAAACCTTGGGAACAAGGAAAAGAAGCTGCTGCAATTAAAAAAGGACATCAGCCCGGGCAAGGGCCAACGTCCTTTCATCGATTTTTTTGCTGCATGGAATGTTTATTATTCACGAGGAAACTCATCTAACTGATGGCTATCATCCAGTTGGATCTCCACCTTCTTGATCTTGCGACGTTCCGAGGATAACCAGTCTTTGATCGCGTTAAAATCACTGGTATCCAGGGCTGCCGTTTCGAGATCGAATCGATCGTTGTTGATCCATGCATAAGACAGGACTGGCCATGTCGGCTTCAACATGAACTGTTTTTCAAGATCGGGCGATGCATATCGAATCACTTTAAAGGAGTCTAGATCCACTGCAACGATAATGTGCCGGACGACCACACCGCCTTCATCGTTGGCATACCGAAACAGCATTTTATCATGATCGGGAGACAGCTTGTAATCCTGAAAAATGCCAACAGGCATCGTTAAACTATCGGTATGTTCGCCATCGGTTCGGATCAGGATCGTGGAGCACGCTTGGGTTCCGCAGCTATACTTCAACATCGCATGCGTTTCAGCAGTAGATACAGGAAGTTTCACAAACTGCGTGCGCGCAATCTCTGATTCGATATTTCCCTGATTCAGCAAATACTTTTTATACTGCGGGATGTCGTTAAGGTGTACTTTGAGGGACGTATCATCGCTTTTGAATTCCACGACATCAGGCAAAGAAGCCGCAGCTGAGTCGCCAGATCCGGAGCCAAGTCGTTCCATGTGTACCGCGCTTGTTTCGGCGGCCTGACTTGTTGTCATGGTGCTTGTATAGACCCAGATCAGACTCCCCGTACCAATTATAAAGAAGATCAAGAAAGCGAGGGCATATTTTTTCATCGAAGATTTTCTCCATTCCAGGTTGTTTTACGCCAGACTTCATTCGCTTTATGAGTATTCCCAAACATAAGGAGATGAAGCACATGGCACTTACAGACAGCTTGAAAGACAAATTGTTGAGAAACACCGGATTCTTTGAGGGTAACAACGGTTACTCCAACCTGAGCGGCAACTTTGACGGGCAAGGGTTATCCTTCGGCATCATCCAGTACAATTTTGGCCAGGGCAGCTTGCAACCGCTGCTGAAGGAGTACATCCAGAACAACGAGACCGAGTTCAAAGGCATATTCGGCACCACCAAGGCAGCAACCCTGAAAGACGTCGTCCTCAACAAAACGAAGGCTCAACAGATTGCTTGGGGGGACAGCATCTCTACAAGCGGCGGCGGGGTCGTCTCTGAATGGAAAAGCCTGTTCGAAGCGATGGGCGCCAAATCGGCAAACCAGGCACTGCAGCGCAAGCATGCTCAAAGTTATCTGGATCGCGCCGTTGCCTTCGCCGGAAAATTCGGCATCGTAAGTACGCAAGGCCTTGCCTTCCTGTTCGATCATGCCGTTCAATCCTGGAGCCTTGATGGCGAGAGCTCGATTATTTCCGAGATCACGTCGCTTGAGAAAGCTTGGAGAAATTCCGGCGAAACGGGCCGCTACCCTGACAAAGACCGTCTATATTCCGTCTTGAAAGGCGTCAAAGGTTCTGACCCCATCGCCCGCAGGACGGCGATCCGCAACGGTTCGGGGACAGTGCATGGCAAAAGCTATAATATTTCGTCTTTCGGATTGTCGTACTCGACCAATTTCTAAGCGTATCAGGCGGGACACCCCTCATCGGGGTGTTTTTCCAATTTAAGTCATTATATAATACGGGATTCCGATTGGGGTTTCAGTTCGGTATCAAAGCCGTAAAGAAGAAAACCAATATTGTAACTATTCGTAAACAAATTGGAAATAGATTAGATGGGAAAAAGCCCAACCCTTCGAGAAACGAAGATCGGGCTTGGTTATTTTGAATTTTTAAAGGGGGATTTCCGAGGCTTTCGCCATTTATATAAGTTGAACCGATGATTTTTACACGGAGTCACTACGTGGTCAGAACCATCTTCCGATCACTGTTATCCCCAGATTTTTTTGATCCCCTTTTTTCAAAGGGAAAATCCGGTGATAAGCCTATGCTTCCGATGCAGCTTTCTTTCAGAAAGCTTTTAGACCGCTTCGCTTCTCCAGATTCTTTCTGCCCTCTCCGTTATCGTGTAAATGTCTAGTTCAACCTATATAGATTAAATCTTTCTTTCTATTCTTGCACACCTCGTTCGAAATACGCATGCAACCGATACAGACAAATTTCCCTTGTCCATCGGTATAACAAATTACGTTCTGCATCGTCATGAACCTGAATATTCAATGAGAAGACGCCGTCTTCGAAACGGGTCATGCTTCCTTTGGCCCCGCCCCACTTGGACATTGGCATATCGGCAATCAGCTTCTCCACCTTCGCTGCGGTTTTCTCATTCCATTCCCATAACGCCAGCTTGTCTTTGTCCGAAAAGTCCTTCCGTTTCCGATACTCTTTCTCTGTCAGATAGTTATGGAAAAACGAAGCCACCTCGCTCGGCGTAATCGGATCGAGCCAATGTTCTTCGCCACGCTCCAGCATGTAGAGCAGTACAACCATTTTATAGCTTTTGTTCATAAGCGTCTTCTCCACGTCTTTCAGCCAGAGCTCCTGCCGTACATAGACTTTGATCTCATTGGCAGATAGCAACTCGGCCCAATGCAGAAAACCGACATACGAACCGAATTCGCTCCGGTACCCAATGCTCGGGGATTGTCCCATAAGATGCAGCTCAAGGTACGTAGGGATGCGGCCCAACTCTTGCTTCACGTCCAAAAAGTCCTTATGAAGCTTCTCCCGGCGCGGAAGACGCTTGCGGCTTAGCTCCTGAAGCAGGTTGACCACCCGCGTGTCCAAATGAATTTCGCAGTTGGCTGGAACTTGCGGGATGGTAGAATCCGACCTTTTCTCATCCGAATCCTCGTTTGCACGCGCATCCAGCAAACTCAGCTTCACATCCGCATTGCGGTAGTTCCCGATCAGGTCGATAATGACGCAATGAGACTTACCTTCGGCAAGACGCAGCCCTCGGCCCACCTGCTGAGTAAAGATCGTCAACGACTCCGTCGGCCGCACGAACAGCAGCGTGTCCACGCTGGGGATGTCGGTTCCTTCGTTGAACAGATCGACGGTAAAAACAATATCCAATTCGCCCTCGGCCAGTCTTCGTATCGCTTCTTCACGGGACATTTCCGTCGTACGGGAATGCAAACTGAGCACGTTCACCCCTTGGGCTCGGAAATACTCCCCCAAATAGTTCGCCTGCCGGATCGAAGAACAAAAACCGATCGTGCGCGTTTGCTTATGCTGCATCCAAGCAGCGTGAATTTTCTCCGCGTACGTCTCGTGAAGCTGAGCTGCCATCAACTGCTCTTCATCATAACGCGTCCCGATCCAGCGGATTTGCGAATAATCCGTATCATCGAACACGCCATAATATTGAAACGGCGATAGCCATCCTCTCCGGATTGCTTCGATAAAATGCATCTGGTACGCCACATTGCCATCGCACAGTGCATAGACATCTTTGCCATCCAGTCGGTCCGGCGTTGCCGTAATGCCGAGCAGGAATTGGGGACGGAAATATTCGATGACGTTGATGTATGTTTTGGCTGCCGCATGATGGAACTCGTCCACCACGATCAAGTCAAACGCATCCGGCTCGAACGCGCTCCGATGCTTCTGCATGCTAAGCGTGTAAATAGAGGCAAAAACGCAGTCGGCTTCGCCATCCTTATGCTGCCCATTGTAAATGCCATGGCTGCGTTCAGGCATGATCTGCTGAAATGACTTTTTCGCCTGGTTCAAAATCTCTTCCCGATGCGCCACGAATAACACACGCTTAAACCGCTCAGCGAAGAATCCTGCCAAATACGTCTTGCCAAGCCCGGTCGCCATAATAACCATCGCTTTGTCGTACTGTTCTTCCATGGTGCTATGCAAAGCTTCTAATGCGTCGATCTGTGCGAAACGCGGCTGAATCGGTACAAGAGACACCGTTGCAGCTACCTCTTCCGTTTCCTCGACATGTCCCACGCTGATCTCGGCTTCCTCCATTTCGGTGATGCGCTGGATCAGTTCAGGGTTCCGCTGGTGATATCTCTCATACTCTTCTTCATACAACGCAATCGAATCGGGATTTACGGGTAATGTCGTCTCGTGGTAGAAACTTTGCATGAACTTGTCCAAGGCCATCTGAAACGTATACGGTTCTGCCTCCGCATTCATCGCAAGGTTCCATTCATATCCAGTCTTCAGGGCTGTAAACGAAAAGTTGGACGAGCCGACAATCAGCAATCCTTCGCCATTGTCATGATCGAACAGATACGCTTTCGGATGAAACGATGTCCCCATGCTCCGCCATAAGCGAACCTCGATCCGAGGGTCCACTTCGCACAACGCCCTGAGACCATCCGGCTGCGTAATATATAAATAGTCCCCGGCAAGCATCCGCACCTCTGCGCCACGTTCGGCAGCCTGTTTCAGATGCGGAGCCAGCAGCTTTACCCCGGATTCCATAATAAACGAGGTCATGATATAAATCCCGGATGCGGTATGCACCCGGGCAATCAGTTCATCGGCAAGATTGTCGGTAATCAGTTTGACATTAAGCTTCGTCGACATCGATCAAATACACCCGTTCCTGAAATCCGCCGCGCTCCTCGGCCTTATCCGCCCGCAGCTTGTCCAGTTGCGCCGCATTCGCGCCGTGCACTTCAGCCAGAGAACGAATGACTTCCAGCATGTCGGCGAGTTCCTCCAATGCTTCCTGACCGTTCTTTGCGCTAAAGTATTCGTCAGACTCCTCGCGCAGCTTCGTGCGCAGTTCTTGCTTATATTCTTCCGGGTCCAAAATACGTGTGCGGCTTTCTTTCCCGCTAGATGCAATAATATGCGGAATTTTATCCCGCACCAATTTGTTGTATGTAGGCATATGGCATGACATCCTTTCTAAGATGAGAGTATTCAGGTTTATCGCCAAAATCTCCCTTTTTGCCATTATACCATCTGCCATGGGTAGGAAGTCAGTTAATTCTGTAAAATAGTAGGTATTGTTAATTTACTTATTGAAAGTTATATTCTCTTGCTCATTTTTAATCAATTTATGGCCGGAGATTTGCCAGCATAGATTTTTCTCTCCATCGTGATCATCGATTAGGAAATATCCCGTTATGTCCGAAATGGCGGCCATCTCTGATAGTTGCTTTCTCATAAAATCAAGATAATATTCTCTAATATCGGCCCCATAAAATACATAAGCTGTCCAATTGATTTGTGTCTCTGGAAAAGTCCAACCTGACTGGTACATTTCTAATTTGCTCTTGTCCAGTAAAGTATCATTATATTTCTCGGTATAGTCATCCCGAATCTTTCTGACCTCATGCACAGTTTGTTCATCACACTCTAACCAACCTCTAACAGATACATACTTTCCCATTTTAATCCCCCATTCCTGTTCTCACGATAATTCCCTTTAAGATAACTTGGGTGAATTATTCATCATTCGTGTGGATAGCTCCTCTAATATTTCTTCTGTTCGTTGGACAAGCCTTTTGATGTTCTTTAGCTCCAGTGGCTGTTCATGTGAGTAGTCCTCCAAGGAAGACATAAATTGCATCGTGCCGATGAACAACGCTATCTCTAATCCAGGGTCGGTGTCTGTATGTACTAGAGGCAAGATTTCGTTCATAGTAAGTTCCTTGGGTGGGTGCGCTAAATAATACTTTTGGATATATAACGCCTTGATCATGGAGGCTAGAGCCCAATCGCAGAGAATCAGACAGGTTTTAAATTGATGGTGATTCCCCATGATAGCAGCAAGTTTGATGTGATACTGAGCAAGTTTTTGATAGTCCGTAACTTTAGTATGTAGCATGTGATCAGTTTGAGTTTGATTGGACTTGGGTTGTATGTAGTTATCAGGGTCTGGCGAAATTGAGGTACAATCCAAATGGTGAACACAATGTGCATCGGGTACTGTCCAATTTCTTGCCATTGTCATCCCTCCAAAAGAGTTAATACCAGTATTATACAATAAAATGATACCTATAGTAATCAAAATATCTTTTTGTATTTATTATTTGGTGTTTACCTTAAAGAAACTTGTCTACACTTTTGAACATAGAGAGGTGAATACCATGAACAAGGACAGAGAAGTTTTGAAGCTGGTTGGAGCCAGAATTCGCGCATTACGCAAAGAAAGAGGGTATTCACAAGAATCCCTCGGCGAAAAAGGCGGATTTCATTTTTCATACATAGGACAAATCGAACGTGGAGAAAAGAACGTTTCTTTGGTGAACTTGGCAAAGATTGCTGAGTCTCTTGAGGTTAATTTAGTTCAGTTATTTGCATATGTAAATGAGGATGTTGAGGTAACGAATTCTGAAACGGAGATACGGGAGATCGTAAATTTATTAAGGGATGCATCTGCCGATAGACTTCAATTAGCCAAGAAAGTAATCAAAGAAATCGTGACATAAATAAACCCCATCACTTGTGAGAAAGTTGATGGGGTTTTAATTCCCTTTATTTAATTCTTTATCAATCTTTCATTCAAATAATCTCTTAAAGTTTTATCTCTACAATACACATAACAGCCCTTCATTCCACGTGACATTAAAATTTTATATATATTTTTTACAAGTCTTGATAACTCCTCGTTTTTAAATTTCAATCCCCTTTTTCCCATTTTGTCTTTATACTCTTCATAATCCGAATATATTTCCATTTTATCCGAATCAAACTTTAGATCGTTTCCTATAATAACGCCAACATAATCAAACTCAAGGCCCTGAGACGTATGAACACATCCAATTTGATCTATCCCACTCTCATGTATGGCCCAAGTACTTGATATTGAACGTGCATTCCAAGGCATAGCAAAATTATGCTCTTTAATCGTCACATCAGGGACTTCTCCATTCCGATTGCCTTCTTTATCAGCAGTCCAGTTCCAAGCAAACCCTGCCAACATCCTCGCCTTATACCCTTGATCGTTTTTATTTTTAATTAGATCGTACACTTCATTTGGAGTATCCACTAATTTAAATTCAAATGAATCTTGGTCCCAGCCTTCGAAATTAGCTGTAGGGCGAATTTGCAGAACATCATCAACCCAATTCAAAAAACCTTCTGCTCCAGAGCAACGAAATTGTGCTGCTAATGAATATTCATGAACCTCAGAGTTATATTGGGCAGCTACACGTTTAATTTCTGCAATAGAACCTATGTCTTCAGGACGAATTCGTTGAAAGTCATCTATGAAAAACACATTAACTTTAGACGCTTTAATGATATCTTCTATTTGATTTTCTCCAAGATATTGATATGCCCCTTTACCTTTCAAACGGTGGGCTTCATCGACAACAAGTACGTCATACATATCCGCAGGCTCTTTATAAAATTGACTTGATCCCGTAAATAACATCTTTGTCCTTGTTTTATTTCTAACTTGTTGTTTAGTCAAGGTCTCAACCATGACCGTTCGAAATGAAGCATTGGGGGCAATAAATTTCACATTCAACTTGTTTTTGAGTAAACCACCAAGTGCATTCATAGATATTACTGATTTTCCTGTCCCAGGCCCGCCTTGGACGATAATGGTTCGTTTCACATCTGTATGCTTAGCCAGGCTCATAATCGCCTCATACGCAACCTTTTGTTCATCAAGTAAAACAAAATCAGAATTCCCTTGAAATAAACCATCGATATGATCAATCAGCTTCTTGGAAGGTCGAATTTTACCGTTTTCAATTAAATAAAGTAAATTAACTCCATTTCCTTGTCCTACATGCCTTTTCAGAAAATCCTGAAGCTTGGATGCATCTTCAGCTAGAAACAAGGGAGCTTCACGGATAATATCCTGATATTGAGTATATCGTAGAGGGTCAGGCTGAACTGTCCTGTAATTATGTAGATATGCACAGGAATATCCATTAATGTCTTTGGAATATACAGCCTCATTCATATCACTCAAATACTGTTTATATGACCATGCTTGATATGAAGGATGCGGTGTTTCTCTTGTCCTCCCACCAATATACGCTCTGACAACATCCTCGCGATCCATAGCCTCTACCGCGTCCCATTGTTTTAACTCAACGATCACAAAGTTGTCGTTCTTTTGTTCGTCCTGACCCGCAATGATAAAATCTATTCGTTTACTTGTAGAAGGAATATTGTACTCAATTAATATCCCGCAATCATCTGCTACCTTAGAATTGCGAATAATTCTCTCCATAAACTGCATAGAGTTATTCCAGGCTCGCACCTCTCCTTTATTTGGCCTCTTCCCCATTCCTTTAATAAAGGCTTCTTCAATCTGAACTGTAATTTGATTGTTATCAACGGACTCCCGAAAAGCTAATGCGCTACTACTGTAGATAATCATGGTGTCACCGCCTAAAATAAAATTACTTATCTTGACTAGTTTATATGTGGTACTCTATTGATTCTTCGTTGTTTTTCAAAAGTTTTAACAGAAATATTTTTTCGGTTAGTATCTTTGAGCGTTCTTCGGTCCGGAAAACTGTCGCATCTTGCTTAAACTCTTTATTCCCTAGTAAAAATCTTTCGTTATCCATCAGGTGGTAAATAAACCATCTCTCATTGGTATTTCCTTGTTCTAAAATATAGAAGCACTCATAGTGATACTTGCTAAATTTATCTCGAAGTTGAACCAATGTAGTGGCACTTAATAGAACAAATACAACAAGAACTACACCGCAAAGAAGTAAATTGTTTAATAATTCTTCTGGCTGATTGAAGGTAAGGTTTATCTTCCCATCCAAAATTAGAAAAGAAATTCCTAGTGGGCCTATTGAAAAGAAAGATAACATTTGAATCATAAATATAATCATTGTCAATTTTAAGTTGGCTGATTCAGAAAGATATTTATCAAAAGCAGTTCTTTTTATGACCATAATGTATGCAACTATCAAATATGCAAGAATTCCTACTATTATAACAACAGGTATAATACTTTCTATGCTCGAAAGATTGTAATATGCAATTGTCAGAATAATACTGAATATGAATCCTATAATTACAAACATAATAAAATTTAAAATTTTTATTACAGTCCTTTTTTCTTTTGATGAAAGTAGCCTTTCAACCTTAGACGAAGTTAATGTTGTAATGACTTGGTTTTTTCTCAGAAATGAAAACAGAGTAACGAACGCTAAACCCAAGCCTCCCCAACTGCCTATTTTAGAAATAACTTCTCCGTCAAGGAATTGACTCCACACGAACTTCAACCTCCAACTAAAGTGATTTTTTTGCCATATAACTATTCTCAAACAATACACTTATTCGCCACAGCCACCATCTTCGCAGGCATCTCTTCTCGCAGCCGCCACACAAAGCTCATCGGTTTGTTCCCCTCATGGCTTACATAATCCACTTCCCCCAGAAACACAAACGGAGACGTATAGTTGTGCTCTTCCTTATATTCCCGCACAAACAGCGCGATCCGGTGCCCCGTCTCCCGATGGTGAATGTAGCGCTGCGCGGTTGTCGTTTGCTCCGATACCCGACTTTGGGTCTGCCAATGGAAGAGGCGCTCGTTAATCGCATAATCCTCATACAACGTGGATGGAGAAAAGTCTTTGTCTGACTTGTTCAGCGTAATGAAGAAAATATCTGTTTTCTCGTCTACAAAATACTTCACACCCTCGCGAAAAGCTGGGGATTGATCGGCATTCCAGTAGCCAAAGGCGGCCAGTACCTGATCAATGGAATATGTACAGTGGATATCCAGTGGACAAGTATATGGAAAATCATTTTCTTTATCCACAAACCGCAAGTGGGTCAGGTTATATTTCAGAATATCCACAATCTCGGCGCGAAAAGCTTCACAAGCCAGCACCCGTTTTACGCCGTCCTCTACCCCACTTAAGCCCAGCTTCTCGGGTGCAGCCCGGTGGAACGTATAATAGAACATGACGAGCATACGCTCTTCTTCCTCGTTATTTGGCCCATACCCCTGCTCAATATAACGTAATAGAAAATTAAGCCAACTTCGGGAATTGATCGACAACAGTGACGGCAGCCTGCGAATATATTCCCCCGGTTCTCCTTCAATGGTATCCGTCAACCCCGCCTCGGCCATCAGGCCGCGGAAATACCTTTTACCTGTCCGACCTCCGTAAAAGTCATGCAATGTCATCCCGTGATGCTCTACAAAATGGGATAACGTTAGCGGCAATCCAGTATCTGCTTCGAATGTTTGCAGCTTCTGAATCAGATGTCTGCGGCTTCTGCTCGCTTGCTTGAGGTTGCGCATCACATAGTCTTTGGCCTGTTTTTCCAATTGAATGAACGTGCCGCGCGGCAGATTGGAGAACCCGTTCTCCACATAATGCGAGATCGAATGCTTCGTCGGTCCGATCAAGGCTCTGAACTTGTCCTGGAAGTTGTATTCCCTGTGCGCCTGTCCAATGAAATCCAGCACCGTCAGGCATTCTTTTCCATCTGCCAAACGCAGTCCACGACCCAACTGTTGAAGAAAAATGGTCAAGCTTTCCGTTGGCCGCAAAAAGAGCACCGTGTTCACTTCCGGAATATCGACGCCCTCATTGTAAAGGTCAACGACAAAGATCATGCGCAACTCTCCGCTGACAAGGCGGCTTTTCGCCGACTGACGCTCCTGTTCACTCGACTCCCCATGCAGCGCAATAGACGGAATCCCCGCCTCTTCGAACACCTTCGCCATGTACTTGGCGTGATCCACGCCGACGCAGAAGCCCAGTCCTTTGACCTCGTTCAGATCAGTGACATACTTGTCCAAACTGTTCATGATCTGGGTAGCCCTAATTTTGTTATGCGTGTACAGCTTCTCTAACTCATGGAGGTCGTATCCTTTGCGCGACCATTTCACTTGAGACAAATCGACGGTATCCGTAACGCCAAAATATTGAAACGGACTCAGCAGCTTACGATCAATGGCATCGGTCAAGCGAATTTCGGCCGCTACGGTATGATCAAAATACGTAAGAATGTCCCGTCCATCCATGCGTTCCGGCGTAGCAGTCAACCCCAGCAGAATAGACGGCGTATAGTGCGCAAGCAACTTCTGATACGAAGGTGCAGCCGCGTGATGGAATTCGTCCACCACAATGTAGTCATAGAAATCCGGGCTTGTAACTTCGGTGAGCTTCATAGAATTCAGGCTCTGAATGCTGATAAACAAATGATCCAATGATTCCGCCTGATGACGTCCCACGTGCAGCTCACCAAAGTTCATATCTTTCAGGATGTAACGAAACGTATCCCGGCTCTGTTTGAGAATCTCCTCTCGATGGGCAACGAACAACAATCGGGCTCGTGCATTCGCTCCTGCATATCGTTTGTAATCAAAAGCGGAGATGACCGTTTTACCAACACCCGTCGCAGCCACGATCAGATTGCGCGTTCTTCCGTACAAGGCACGCTCAGCATGTAACTGTTCTAACACTTCTTTTTGGTAGTCATACGGTTGAATATCCAAATGAAACGAGTTAAGGTGCTCTTTTTTCCGATCCAATGCCGTTTTGAGCTGTTCCTCATGTGCAGCATCTTCGGCAATGTATGCCGTAAATTCCCTGTCGTTCCAGTAGCTCTCGAATGTCGCCTCAATCTTGCGCAGGACGTCCACGGAATCCTTCTCGGTCACCTTCAAATTCCATTCCATGCCGCTCGTAAGCGCTGGGTTGGAGAGATTCGACGAGCCGACATATGCTGTGGTAAATCCGGTATCTCTATGAAAAAGGTATGCCTTTGCATGCAGACGCGTTACTTTGGTATCGTACGAAATGCGGATTTCTGTGTTCGGCAGCTTGCTTAGTTCGACGATCGCTTTTAGATCAGTGGCTTCCATATACGTTGTCGTAATGATCCGCAACTTGCCCCCAGCCGCCGTAAATTGCTGAAGCTGTTCCAGCAGTAAGCGAATGCCGCTGAATTTAATGAATGATACGAGCCAGTCGATGCGGTCTGAAGTCACGATTTCTTTTTGCAACTCCAATAGCATGCTGGGCTCGGATTTTGCACCCGTAAACAAGGAACTTTGAGATAGCGGCGTTTCTGGCCGCAAGATTTTAGACTCCTTGACCGCCCGAATACTGTTCAGTTTGGAATAAACATGCGTCAGTACCTCGCCCTGCTCGTCCAATTGAAGCTCCCGGTATTCTTCGTCGCCGATCGTATGTTTCAATGTTGCGATGATCTCATTGCACGTCCGAATCTGTGCCAATACCGCACCGCTGTCCTCTGTCTGTTCCCGCACGATCTTGAGTGCCCGTCTCGTGACCGCTGCCAAATATGTAGATAACAGCTTCCGTGCCTCCTCTGCATCCAACCGCTCGGTCCCAATGGAATATGCATCAGGGTCCAGCGCAGACAGTTCTTCACGAGTGATCGTATTGATTAATTGTTCGTATATGCCTTGTTTCATGACTGTACCTCTTGTCCGTAGAATGTTGTATTTGGGAATGCTATGTACATGGGATATCTAGTAAAAAGCTATTACAACTATTATCGGCCAATTTGTAGTAGATTGCATTACCCTCCATATGAAAATCTGACCAGCGATAATTCAAATCCAAGTTTCTAGGTGTTCTTGTTGTAGTATAATGACAGTAGTAGAGAAAGCGTTAAACTAAAAAAGCCGCGATGCTCGATACATCGTGACTTTTTAACAAAGGCCTGCGAGCTACCCACGGCGAGAGATTCATACGGAATGAAAAACCACCGGTTTTGGCGCCAACCTATCGCCGGTGGTTTTTCTTGTCTTTAGAATCTTCACCAAAAGATCAAGTGACACAGCTCCCCCTTTCGAGTAGCTTCGCCATGCCAAAATCCCACCAGCTACTTCGTCCTATTCCTCCTATTAATCCTTTATTTTCTGAAATTGGCTAGGATTGATGTAGCACCAATGATCAACATCATTTTCCTTAAGTTTGTTCAGATCGGCTAATGTGTAGAACCAGTCTTCTTCAATCCAAACTCTAGCATTGGGGAATTCATGGAGAAAAACACATAGGAATTTGAATAATAAATCTTCGTTGTCTACAAAATCGCCAGAAACCAACGTTTTAAAATACTCTTGTGGAGATGACTCCCAGTCGAACTCAACAAGTTTATACGGATACGGTTCATCAGCAATACCAAAACAAATTGGCCTATTATAACTTTCATATAATGGAATATCGCTAACACAGTATTCGCAGTATTTTAATTTCCCAGCATCGTCTACTTCATTCGAGGTGTGGCTATAGAACATTCCTTCGTTCTTGCATAACTCATCTAATCGAAGTACTAAATCATTTATTTCAATGCTATTTCCTCTTTTAAAAAGAATATGTGCAGAAATCCCCATTTTTCCCCCTTAGTAATAACAAGTACGCTTTCCCATTCATAATTCAATCGAGAGTTTAAACTCCGACGTTCTCACACGATTTTCTCACTAGACCATAGCGGATTGTATGGCATGTTACTTAACCTAATGAGGTCATTAGCCGTATAATACCAATCCGCATCATCAAACCATAGATAATCTTCAGGATGATCTCTAAAATACGCTATAACAAAATGATAAATAAACGCGTAGTCATCTTTAATATTTTCGATATCGATAGCCCAAAAATACTTTTCGTTTTGTGTTAGCCAGGTAAAGCTGTCATATGAGTCTTCATCCACTGGATTAATATTAAATGTGAAGTACTTTAGATGCTCTTTGTTATCCGCACTTAAAAATGCAGCCTCATCCACTTCCGATAACGTTCCTTCGCCAGATACAAATTGACCTTTGCTTGACTTCGTCCTTGTTAAAATGCAAAACATGCCTGCTTTCGTAGCGGCCTGCTTAAATGCTTCTAACGCATGTTCGGGAGAATAGTTCTCTATCTTTTTCAAAAAAATGATCGAGCTCACTTTTTCAAGACCTCCTCTAATTCATTTTTAGAACTGATGATTTTGATTCCTTTATCTTCAATCATTTTAACGATGTTTTCTTGCGCTCTTCCTTTGATTTTTACGTCTTCAATATAATAAATAATTTCTCTGTTATCATAGTTGAAGTATTTTTCATTTAATGGATTGGTCAGCTTATCAAATTGCTTCTTATCGACTGCGCCTAGGGACTTCTTAACCTCAATTATGTGTGAATCGGTCAAGACATCTATATCTCCTGCGATTCTACCATCTTGCATTTTCAACTCTACTCCCGTTCCCTGTAATCTACCTATTTTTTTCACTTCACTTGCTACTTCCCCTTCTAATCTGTCACCGGGTTGGGCGCTTTTTAGGTTTTTATCGATAATTGCATCTATGTCACTGGATCTTTGATTAACCCAAGAAATTTCACTACCATATTGGTTTGTATATATCATTTTGTTTCCTTCACTTCTTACCTTCTCATTACCTATTCCTAAATTCCCTTTCCAACTCTCCGACTTCCCGCCACTCGACCCACCAATCTCGCCATGCTTATTATCCACCGAGCGAAGCGCTCTCCCAAAGAATACATAAGCCAACGCTTGACCCGTAAGAGCACCGCCATAATACCCCGTCTTGTCTTCGGTGATCATCTTCTTCTGCTCTTCTACAAACTTCTCGGCATCCGAGCGGGCAGTTCCGGTTCCCCATAATGCATCCCATGCAAACGAAATGCCCCGTCCGACATCCACAACTCTGCCTACCGTCAACCCATAGCCCAGACTCGCCAATGTGCCGAAAGGATCATGCCACAATGCATTAGCCGCGTCCCCGATTCCGTTAACCGTTTCGCCTACAGATCCATCTAGCAAACCTACAGTAAAGTCTCTCTTCAACTCTTCCGGAATATAAAGAGCAACCTCCCCCGTGTTATCGGTCGTTCTGAAGTTGTTGGCGATGAACGTGAACTCGTTCTGAATGCGGCTTAGCAGTCCTAGCGTTGTGGGGAATACTTCCCTGGCCAATCTGAAATCTTGAAAAAACTTCTCCCCGGTGATCCCCGACCATTCCGACTGTAACATATAAATGGACTTCTCGAGCTCCCAAACCATTCGCTCAAGTTCCTGCTTTTTTTGCTGAACCATTCGTGCCTTCTCATCTAACAAATCAGGATGAACCATAATGCGTTGCATGCCGTCTTCACCGCCAAACTGAACTCGAATGATATCTAAATTTTAACAAGTCAGTTTGTTTACTGGAATCGACCCTACGTTGCATTTTCCCATGACTTCTAGTCCGTAAATAAACAATGCTTGTTGACTACCATACCTACATATTCGTGTAATCTCCTCAACATGCTTACTCTTGTTAACATTTATTCTTTGGTCAAACGGACCTATGTGTGCTTCACCTATGATACTTCCACCAAAAAAATGCTCCCTCTCACCTGTCTACTATAGAGGAGCAATCAAAATTCAGAGTCACTCTTTTGGTGGTATGGGAAACTAAACTCTTTATCAAGTTGTTATTACAATAGAAGCCGCATTAATCAATCACACTAGGCCACTGCGAGTGCAGTACCATCTTCCGATCGCTGTTATCCCCAGATTTTTTCAAATCCCTGTTTCAAAGGGGAAATCCGGTGATAAATGCGAACGCCTCGCTTCTTCAGATTGGTTCTGCCTCTCCGTTAACGTGTGTATGTTTTTTTGCGGTTTATATACTAAGTACCAACTTACAAATTAAGGTTATCGTTCTGTTGAGTATAGATGTAATGAAATAAGAAACACTAGCTCCCCCAGCTGTTAGCACCTTTTTACCTTAAATAGAAAGGTTGTCTTTTATGAAAAAAATAGTCACTAAGTTAGCCTCCGTACTGGGTTACGGTGTTTTAATTGCGCTTGCTATCTTTTTCCTCATAGCGCTAATTGCGATTATTATTCTGGCTATTTACGAATTTAAAAAGTGAATAGCAATATGATCCTTTCATTTTGAATCCCAACCGTCATATGGTAATATTACCCTCAACTAGAAGGGAGAGATATGAATGCCGAGAAACTTCTCATCGCTCTTGGGATTAACGTTGTTGTTCGTCGCACTCATAAGCGGATGCACATCACCCGGGCCTTCCAATGAGATGGAAGCAGAACCCACCGTGGAACAACCGGAGACGCAGCAGCCAGATGTTACCCCGGATACGTCGATGGATGAACAAGAAATGGCCGAAGCCATGAAGGCAGCGGAAACGTACAAGACCAAAGAGTATACGATCGACGAGATCCCGGAGACGCCTTTGGAGGAAGAGGCCATGATGAAACGCCTTGCAGAAATGGAACCTCTATACGCGGATAATTACACCGACAAACCGGGCAATACAAGCTACAGTGGCTTAACGTTCCGAATTGCGACCGTCCAGCAAGTTTCCATGAAACCGGAGAACCTGATCTTTGAACTCTATCAGGAAGCGGAAAACTACGTGGATTTCGATTATACGGTAGACTTGATCCTGACTCGGCAAAACGGGGAAAGCGAACGCCTTCCTTTGGAAGGCCGCCTGACCCTCGTCCGTAAAAACGGAAAATGGCTTGTCCAAGCGGATGAGATCGACCCCGACTTTGGCAATCGTGTGATTACACACAAATAGTTCCTCCACGCATAAAAATTGCTGCGCAAGATGAAAAGGGATGCCCTCGTCACGCCATCGTGACCGTGGACATCCCTTTTCGTCGTTGGACCATCCCCCTCGGTCCAACCTCATGTAAGAGCCGAAAATAAAATATTAGACTTTCAATACTTCATTAAATTAACGTCAGCAACCAATACTTCTTCTTCTGACTAACGCCCCCCCATTCCTTCGTTGAAAGGATTGGGGGTAATTTTTTCCTTCCCCATCGGAATGACTCGTGCTAAACGACCCGGAATTTGAAGAATATTGTAACAAATCCAGATCATATGGTAACTATTTTGTCTCTAAAAGCGTTATTAGTAGTGAGCGAAAGGTTATCTTGGCATCATTGTAAATAGGATGTAGTTCCGCAAAGTAATTTCACGGATTCACAGGATGATGATGTATAATATTTACAATGTAATAATCAGGTGTTTGCCGGTCCGATTGTTCGGCTTTCAACGAACTTGCGGGTCATGGGAGGTGATGGTTTGATCCCGCAGACGTGTGTTGTCTGTCCCTAGCTCCGTGTTTAGAACGATTCGATTTCTTATGAAAAAAACCTTTCCTGTGATTCCTTAGAATAGAGAAATTGCTGATAGCTTGTTTATTGTTCATGTTTCGATCCAAACAGCCGAATGTTCATATAGTAAGCTAATTTAAAACAGAGGTGTGAAATGAAGAAATCTATACTTATGTTATTGTGGTTTAGTATACTGATGCTTTTTCTACTTCCCATTCAAACCAAAGCAGCTGCAAATCAAACGAAAATTATTTTGGATGGCCAGGAACTAACCCTGCCCAATGACGTTGAAGTCGTGAATGTTCGAAACAACATCATGATTCCCATTCGCGTCGTTGCCGAAAATTTGAAATTCAATGTGAACTGGGACCAAAAAACACAGAATGTGAGTATTCAACAGGGTTCCAAAGCGATTTCGTTGACCGTAGGACAACAGGAGGCCATTGTCGAGAACAGCAACGTAACGCTTAACATCGCTCCCCAAATGATCAAGAACACGGTTGTTGTTCCTCTACGTTTTGTTAGTGAAGAAATGGGGCTTCGGGTCGGTTGGAATAACAAAGAAAAGATCGTCACTCTAACCAACACTGCCTCCGTCCCGTCCTCTCCTTCGAATGGTAATGGGAATGAAGGGACAACGAACCTTGTTCATGAAATAAACTATGCGAACAATCAACTTGTCGTTTCTATGGATCAGGAAGTGACGCCGGTCATCACCACGTTAAAAAATCCCGAGCGGATTGTTGTGGATTTTCCTTCTACGGATTTTGGTAATATGGGGCAAGTGCTGCCAGTAGGTTCGATGGGCAAATTGGATACGAGCGACAGTCCGAATGTGACCGAGGTCCGTTACTCCCTATTTAAAAATGATCCGGCTCAAGTCCGAATCGTCATTGAATTAAATAATGTCAGTGCGGTTAATTATTCTCAACAATACGTTGCAGGCAAATTCATCCTTGATTTGAGCATGGTCAACGGCCCAACGACTGCACCCCCTGTCACGGATGGCAAGAAAGTCGTCGTTATTGATCCAGGACACGGGGGAAGCGACCCGGGCACCATAAGCTTTACGAACAAACCCGAGAAGAATTTCACTCTTGCTTTAGGTCTAAAGGTACAAGCCCTGTTGAAGCAAGAACCAAACATTGAATTGATTATGACGCGAGAAACGGATGTATATCCTACGCGTTCGGAGCGAGTTAAACTGGCTAACGATCTTAATGCGGATGTTTTTGTATCCATTCACGGAAATAGCGTAAAGGGGTCTCCTCAGGTAAGCGGTACCGAGACGTTTTATTACCAGCGTGCAAGCAGTAAAGAGTTAGCAAACATTATTCACAAACATTTGATCGAGGCTTTAGGGTTCAAAGATCGCAGCGTCAAAAATGGCAATCTTCAAGTCATTCGAGAAACCACCATGCCCGCAGTTCTTCTGGAGATCGGATTTTTAAGCAACAAAGATGAAGAAGAAGCGATGATGTCGGAGAGCACGCAAGACAAGGCCGCCCAAGCCATTGTTGACGGAATTAAAGAGTATCTGAACTTATAAGCCAGCGAAAAACTCAAGAGGATGTGCTTCTATGAAAAAAGGAATTCAGCTCGCACTCGTAGTCTGTGCAATCAGCTTGGTGGCAGCAGGATGCGGCACCAAACCTACCTCTTCCGGGCCGGTGCAGGCCTCGAATCCTGCAAGCACTTCACCGGCGGAACAGCAACAGGAGAATAAGCAAACTCAAGAAATCAAGGTATATTACGTGGATGATCAACTAACTCAACTGGAGCAAGGTACGAAGGAAATTACGTTTGAAGACGACTCCGATAAGTACAGCCAAACGTTTGCCGCTCTCCAAAGCAGCGATCCAACCGAACTCATCTCCCTGTGGAACAAGATTGATTTACTGTCATCCACGTTCGATCAAGGGGTGCTGACTTTAGATGTCCATATCCCGGAAGACGCGGCATTGGGGGCTAGCGGTGAGCTCTTAGCCTTGGATTCCCTCAAGGAGACGTTTTTTCAGTTCGAGGAAGTGACGAGTATCGATCTGCTGGTAGACGGAAATGCAGCGGAAAGTTTAATGGGGCATGCCGAACTGGACCATCCCATGAACCGAAATTGACTCAACCAGCCTCACTTGCGTTGTCATCGGGGTTTTATTCCATGACTGATCCGGCCAGTAAAATTACTGGTCGGATCTTTTTTTTACTTATACTGGCGTGGAGGATAACGCTGAAATGACGAAGAACAGCATCTCCCGAGTTAAACGAAAAAAAGACCTTATAAGGCTCTTCGTCCTTTAAGGTCTGCCCGTCCAGGTGCTCTTATCCGAGGATTGCCAATTGTATCTTGGATTCAGCGAATCTTGGATGTGCAACATCCGTCAATGGTTCATCTTCGTTCAGCATCTCTTTTTTTACCCCAAAGCGATCGACCTACTTCTCCATTCCTTTGCGCAAGCTTGCATAAAACGTCTGCGGCTCCGTCCCGTCCGGCAGCCCGGCAACTTGCCCGTCGCCCAGCTCCATGATGATCCAGCCACCGTTCTTCCGCTTCGCGAAGTCCATCGTGAAAAAGCGGCTTTCCACCGACCGGGCCACGTCCAGAAACGAATCCAGCACCTCCGCAAATTCGCCGTCCTCGCCGGCTTCCCAGTAGTTCGAGACGAAGACAGGCTCGCCTTTCAGGAAAAAGACCCGCATTTCCCGCGACAACGGCATGCCGCTGCGAGCATGGTAGGACAGGAACTCCAATTCCGCAAACTCCCGGAAAACAAGGCCTTCGTTCAGGTCGTCGCCCTGCCGCGTCACGAAGGTCCGCACCACTTCGGCCACCCGTTCCGCATCGGATGCATCCGGGATGTAACACGCTTCGTTCCACTCATGTTTACGGGATTTGACGTAATCCTTTACGATGATCGGACGCTGACCGAATGCGCTGACCGCATGTTGAACGGCATCTTCCGATTCTTCTACCTCTCCGATCGGCAGCCATGTCGACTTCGGCGTATATTCCTGGATTTTTGCGTACGATTCCGGCAGGTAATGACAGTGCTTATATTCCTCCGGCCGGTTGATTAACTTCAAGTTTTTAGCCAACAGCGCCTCGTATAACATGGCATAATCTTTCGGTGTCAGCATCCACCCGCGATATAACACGTCTTCCCGATCGCTTGCAGACGGCAGCCGTTTCACAGCACGAGCTGGACTCTGTTCCGCTATGAGCTGCTCCAGATTTACCAGCCCTACCTCAAAGCCAGCCTTTGCAGCGGCAGCATATTCCTCTTCATACATTTCGTCCACCTTTCGTTCATCCAGCGGTGAACTGCCAAATAGGATCAACATGTCTCTCCCCCTCCCAACTGCCATTTCTCTATAACTTGCACATGCATTTCATCGGTCTCATAGATCCTACGCTTTACTCGTCCGTAAGAAACGATTGTTTTCTATACCAAAGCACTTGGCATGAAGCTAGTCGAATTCTGATAGGGACAGGGAGAACTCAACCGCAACATGCTATAACTTTGGCAGCATAAACGCGTAGTCTTCATTTTCGCAACCAGTAAGAATGTAAAATTCTCCGCCCTGCTCCGCCTTCATGGTGCCGATGCCCTGGCAAGCATTGTTCACGATCCGGCCTTTTCCGGCGTAGGCGTCCCTCGTATTGTCATAGCTGTACTGTATAGCTGTACCATCATAATTGAGTTCATAGATGATCGGATCGCCTTCGATCGTATAGATCGTTACGCGAACCTGGTCCTGTTGTTTGGCATGGACTTGGTCCATGAATTGTTCCCACCGTTCCTGGTTCGTCACCTGGCCGTGCAAATTAACGACATCGCCGTTCTGCTTCGCGTGCTCAGGGGTATACGGATCCGTGATTGCCGGCAAAGCCGTTTTAGGGGGTTCGGGAGCATCAGGCACGTTGGCCACGCAGGCCGTTAGCAGCATGATCGCCAAGAGCAGAAGCATCAGAACGGTCTTCTTCTTTTCCATAACATCACCTCATGGACAATAACGTTTGGGGTTCCTAAAATGTTCCAGAAGTTCGTTTCATTGGACCGACCCAATCACCCTCCGCATGGATTGGATCACGCCCAGATGGTACCACTCATGATATAACGTGCGCGGTATGACTTCCCCGATCGTGCTCATGCCCAGTTCGCTCACCCGGAGCAGTGTTTCCTCCAGACGGCCCTTGAATTTCTCTTCCAGTACCCGGGGCTGAGCGATCAATTGCTCCATAAGTTCTGCCCAGGCTGGCGGTTCATCCGCCCATGTTTCCGGGCTTGTCCCATATCCAAAAAAATGCTGGTAACTCGCCGGAACTTCCGCCTGATCGTGTATCAAGTAGTGAAACCACGTATCCTGATCCAGCACGATATGTCCCACGTTCCACAGGATCGAATTGTTAAAACCTCCAGGCACGACATGAACCTGCGCAGGATCAATCTCCCGACATACGTGGACCGTAAACTCCCTCACATCCCGAAGTTGATTCCATAGTACCTCTTCCTGGTATTTCATAGCTCTATCCTCCATTCTCCCGATTCACTCTTCAAATATTTGGAATAATCCTATTTTATACGTATTGCAGCACAAAAAAAAGCAAGGCCTGATCCATGCCTCTTATCCGAAAACTCGCCAAGAGCGCTTCTTCACTCCCGTAACTTTCTTCATCCTGCATACGTTTAGAAGGAAGAATGCAAATCCCCTAAATCATCCCCTATGAAAGAAGGCGACAATATGCCCTGGAGGAATCCATCCAGTCATTCGGATCAACATCAAGTTTCATTCCCCGTCACCAGTGACGCGGGCTCGAACCAGCGAAAGGAAATGAGCCTGGCTTCCAAGCTGCGCGCCCTGACAGCTGCAACGCTTGCAGCGGCACTGTTATCCGTCGGCCTGCCTGCCGGGGCCGCTTCCGCTACACCTGCGCCAATCCCGCCTGCCGTGCCGGCTCCCACATCCTCGGCTCCAAGCTCGGCGAATGAAGCAGCCGCGGCATCAACGGCCAGAGACAACCTGCATTACACCGCCGTCGAAGGGGCTCACTACCATTCCGTTGGCCTGCGCAGCGACGGCACCGTCTGGGCATGGGGACGCAACCTGTGGGGAGAACTCGGCGCGACGGGCAAGGTACGATACCGTCATACCTTCAGTCCGATCCGCGTTCCCCAACTGGAGGGGATCATAGCGATCTCAACGACGGGAGGGGGAAACCATACTGCGCTGCGCAAAGACGGCACGGTCTGGGAGTGGGGGCGGACTCCACTGCCAGTACAAGTTACCCAGATTTCTGACGCAAAACAGATTTCAACCAGTGGTTTTTTTAGCTTGGCGCTGCGCAAGGACGGTACCGTGTACTCCTGGTCCACTCCGTCCCAGGGGACCGAGGCTGCAAAAGCTCATGTCGTAAAGGGGTTAACCGATGTCGTTTCAATCGATGCAAGCGGCACACGAGCCTTTGCCGTCCGCAAAGACGGCACGGTCTGGACCTGGGAAGAATCAGACACCCCGGAGACATCTCCCTCTACCCCAGTGAAGGTGAAGGGATTAAGCAGCATCTCCGCGGTTTCAGGCTCTTACGCCTTGGATAAGAAGGGAAAAGCGTGGCATGTCGACGAACGGGGAAAAGTCACTGCATACCATCCGGAATTAAAATTATCCCGGCTGGAAGTAAGCTCCCAATTCACTTTAATGCTGACGACCAAAGGCGAGGTATACAGCTATGGACAAACTCCCACTGGCAAACAGGGGAAAGTAAATGGCCTCTCCAGCATTGCCGACATTTCGGCAGGCACGTATCATGCTCTGGCCCTGGATGCGAACGGGAACGTCTGGGGATGGGGAGGCGATAAATATCAGGAAGCCGGTGGGCCCGCAACGTCACCGGGCGGTATGGCCTATAAGCCGATCCAAGCTCCCCTTGGCACTGACGTTTACATCAACGGCCAACTGCTGGAAGCGCCCTATGCGACGGTTGCGACTGCAACAACGGTCCAACTGCCAGCCAAGGCGGTTGCTACGGCCCTGGGTGCTACCTTCACTGTCCATCGCAACAACGATGGCTCCATCGATTATTATTCGCTTGCCCTTGGCGACGCCAAAGCCACGATTCGACCGGGAGATACAGAGCTCCACGTGACGATTGACGGGAAAATCAAGGACAAAATCGTTCCTTTGCCTGAGCCCGTCGGCAGTTACTCCGGAGCAACCACATTGCCGTATGAAGCGCTGGAAGCGCTTGGTTTAACCGTTCATTGGGATGCACAGCGATATATACTGACCATTGACGATACCCACTGACGGTGCCGATCCACGCGAAAATCCCCTGTGAGGACGCTAGGCCGACATGGCTTTACGCGCCCCCCACAGGGGATTTGGTTTTAGTTATGCTTCACGAACCGTCCATGAGCATCCCGACCTGGTTTCGGGCCGTAAAAGGAAAGGATGGTTCGGTTTTCATTCCACTTATTTCTCGAATCGGAACCAGCCGAAATCGAAGCTGCTGCCCGGCAGGAAGATGAACGTCACCTTCTGCACGCCCGTCACCTTCTCCAGCTCGAACACGCGCTCCTCATAGCCTGCGGATTGCGTGAACTCGACCAATTGGTTCATCTGGCCGTCCGCTCCGGAGAAACGGATGTGAATCGTGTTTTTATCGATCGGCGAATGGCCGTGGATGACCAGCTTCGACGTGCCTTCCGCGCCAAAGTCCATCGCGTCGAACTCCAGCGAAACGTTGTTCCCGATGCCTTCGACGAAATCGCCCTGGATCGTGAACGTATCCCCATATAGATGGTCGCAGGAAGCGGCCGTGTTTTGCTCGTACGCCCGGCTTTGCCGTTCGAACGAGAATCCTTTGATATGGATTTTCTGCTTCAGCACAAAACAGATCGACGTGATGCCCTGCAGACGTTTGTTCAGCTTATACGTCTCCTCTTGATACACGTTCCACTTCGTTTCTTTCTGGTACACGACGTCGGCCAGCAGCTCGCTGCCTTCTTCGCCCGGCATGCCTTCCCAGATTTGCAGGAAATACTCCTCGCTCGACAGCGCAAAGATCGGAATCGTGATCGTATCCGAACCATAAGCGCCGAAATCGATGTTGCGGAAGCATACGTGCGTCTCGCCGTCACGGCTCGTCGCCACGCCGCGTTCGTTGCCGTTGCCGACTTCGCCCTTCGTATCGTCGTATAGACCGCCCGAGATAAAGCCGTACGGATCTTTGTATGCCGTTCCTAGTCCCGCTGCTTTAAATTCCAGCTGGGAGATCAGCTTCGTTTTGTCTGTGCCGTTGCTGCTCGTTGCCCGCAGTCTGAACTCGCCGTCACCGAGGGCAAACACCTTCACTTCCAGTCCGTTCGCTTCGACTCGCGCAATGTTGGATTCAATGCCTGCATCGTTGACGACCGCCCACTCGATATCGCGGTAGGACGTGTTCTCCGGATACAGCTTCGCTTGGACCACCATCTCCTGCGTCGAAGGATCGAATTGTTGTCCGGCCTGGCTGATGATCTCGATTTTGCGCAAAGGAATTTCCCGGGCTGCGCCCGTAACGACAGGATACTCCTCGTTGCTCGTCAAAGTCGAAGCAGCCGCCGAGCGTTGTACATCACCATCTGCTGCTTCCGGCCCCGCAACCGCGGTGAATTCGGCCACGGCGCTCTCCAGTCCTTCGGATGTTACCTCGATGCGGATCGGGCCTTCCTCGTTCGTCGCGCCGATGATCGCCATCAGCTTGCCGCTGAACAATCTGCGGCTGAGGCCTTTGTACTGGTCGTAATCCGTGCTGTCGCCGTTGTCCAGACCGAGCAGGCGGCCAGCGCCGGTCACGTTCACGTTCACGCGGTTGTTCGCGTTCTGCACCGGATGGCCTGCGGCATCGTCCGCCCCGATCTCGACGAAGATCAGGTCCTTGCCGTCTGCGGTCAACTCGGTTTTATCCGCTTGCAGCCGAATACTGGCGGCATCCTTGAATGAGCGCTGTACGTCCGTCGCAATGACGTTGCCTTGCTCGTCATAAGCGATCGCTTTCAGTTCGCCTTCCTCGTAAGGCACTTTCCACCAGCCGACCAGTTGTTTGCCGTGCGCATGGTCGATATCGAACATGCCGATGGAGCGGCCGTTCAATTGCAGCTCGACCTTCGGCGCATTGCTTGCTACGCGTACGTCGATGATTTGCCCGGGGTTGAAGTCCCAATACGGGAGCAGATGAACCATCGGGCTTTTTTTGTAATCCGTCCAGGCGGACTGATAAATATAGTAGGAATCTTTCGGGAACGTTGCCGTGTCGAGCTGGCCGAAATACGAGTTTTTCGTATGGTACGGCGTCGGCTCCCCGATATAATCGAATCCGGTCCACAGGAACTGTCCAAGGGAATACGGCGTATCGCGTTCGGCCAAAATGCAGAACTCCGGCGATTTCGCCCCCCAGCTCGTCGTGCTGTTGCCAAGCGCGGAGCACTGCTCGTCATCGTCGGCAAGGATCGATTGCTCGAACGGGAAATGATAGACCCCGCGGCTCTGCACGACCGAGGCCGTTTCGCTGCCGTAAATGATCCAGTCCGGATGCTCGGCATGATGCTGGTCATAATATTTCTCGGCATAGTTGTAGCCGGCCAGCTTCACGATATCGGCGCATTTCTGCGCGTTTTCCCATGGCATGTAGTTGGAACCGATCGTTACGCCCGCGTTCTGCTTCGGATCGAATTCCAGCACGTAGTCCATCAGCATGCGGGTGACTTCCTGCCCGCGCTCGTCGGCATGGGTATCGTAGATTTCGTTACCGATGCTCCACATCACCAAGCTTGGATGGTTACGGTCGCGCGTCACCCAGCTTTTCACGTCGGCATGCGCCCATTCCGGGAAAAATCTCGCATAGTCGTACGGCGTCTTCGCCCGTTCCCACATATCGAATGCCTCGGACACCACGAGCATGCCCGTCTCGTCCGCCAGATCCATGAACTCCTTGGCAGGCATGTTATGGGAGGTACGGATCGCGTTGACGCCCATCTCCTGCAGCAGCTTGAATCTGCGGCGCAATGCCGTCAGGTTGAATGCCGCGCCCAGCGCGCCGAGATCGTGGTGCTCGCACACGCCGTTCATTTTCATTTTGACGCCGTTCAGGCGGAAACCGTCGTTCGGGTCCATCGAAATTTCGCGGAAGCCGATGTTTTGCGTGATCGATTCGATCAAATGGCCATCATTGCCGTTATCCGTCAAACGCAGCTCCGTCACGAGTTGATACAAGTTCGGCTGCTCCGTGCTCCACAGCTCGGGCTGCTCTACGGTCAGCTGCTGCTCATTTTTCCGTGCTCCCGCCTCCCCGGCTTGAACGGAGATGGCTGCGCTGCTTGTCGCCACGACCTGTCCGTCCCGCACAATCCTATGCGTCAGCTCCGCATCCTGATGCAGGTTCACGTCCGTGTCGACTTCGACGCGCCAGTCCTCTTCCTGTTTGCGGATCGAGACATAAATGCCGTGGCTCTCGACATGGTTGCGGTCACGCGTTTTCAACCAGACGTTGCGGTAAATGCCTGCACCGGAGTACCAGCGGCTGTTCGGGCTCTGATGAACGACTTTGACGACAATTTCGTTGTCGCCCTCTACAAGCGCCTCTGTGATTTCATGCTCAAACGCGGAATAACCGTATTTCCATTCGCCCACAAGCTGTCCGTTCACATATACGGAAGAATCCATATACACCCCGTCAAAGCAAAGCAGCAATTGCTTCCCTTCATCTTTGTGTTGGAACGTTTTGCGGTACCAGCCGATGCTGTCCTCATACAGATTCTGCGAATCGTAAATCAGCCAGTCGTGCGGAAGCTCTACCTGCTCGAACACCAGTCCTGCCGGCTCCGTGACTGCCAAGCTGCTTTTGGCGAATTGCCATCCATCATTAAAAAGGGTTCTTTGGTTCATCGTGAATTCTCACTTCCCTGAAGTTGTTATGGTTACGTTTACATAAATATACTTTTACTGCACCGAGAATGAACCATTCCATGTTCGGAAATCTTGCTGCTCGTACCGATTATACCACTAGAACGAACTTTGTAGGGGCAATAAACAAAGTTTTTTTGACAATAGTGCATTGAATCACGAAAAGCTGTAAATCTCCCCTCCGCGATTGACTGAGGGGATGGCCGGCAGTAGAATAAAATCCTTAAACATGAAGCCGCACAGACACATGCACTTGGCCATGATTACAACAGATGCGAGGGATGAAACGATGCACATACGCGAGATTGAAGAACAAGATAACCGGGCCATGGAGCAGATCATCAAACGTTCGCTGGAATCCTTCGGATTGAACATCCCCGGAACCGCCTATTTTGACCCACAGCTTGGCAGCCTGGCACAATATTACGAACGAATCCCGCTGGCCAAATATTGGGTGCTCGTTACGGATCAGGGCGAGGTCACAGGCGGCGTCGGCATCGGCCCGTTCGGCCAAAATCCGGAAATTTGCGAACTGCAGAAGCTGTACCTCTCTCCTCAAGCCCAAGGCAAAGGGCTGTCCAAACAACTGATGAACGCTGCATTGGACTTTGCCGCAGCGCATTACCGTTACTGCTATCTGGAAACCTTCGACAAACTGGAGGCGGCGAACGCCCTGTACGTGAAGTACGGTTTCCGACCTTTGGAGCAAGGCTTGGAGGAGTCCGAGCATAATGCATGCGATGCCTGGTATATAAAAGAACTCACGTAAATGGAAAATCAGTGCTTTTTTCATATAAAGCGAAGATTTTGGGACTAATTTCATCATTCTGATCGGGAACGGATGTTCATAAATCAATATATTTGCCCAACCTTATACCTAATAATTCCGGTTTCCGCCCTCCTTCTCATCATTGCAAGGCATTCGGATTCGTATTTATACCGTAAACAAGGAAAATTTATGAAGGCGATTGGCAATCAATTCCTGTCATATTTTGTGATCTCATGTTAGTTTATGTAATAGAAAATAATCACATATATAGATAAGGGGAATTACAATCGTGAAAAAATCTTGGTTGCTTTCTTTGATGATGAGCTTTGCTTTGCTGGGCGGCGCAGTGCTTCCAACCGGAGCTTCCGTTTCTGCAGCAAGCGACACCACTCCTGTTTACTACGATGAGAACAGCGCAGTGACTGAGGATACCGCAGGGGAAGATACTTCTGCAGATGAACCTGAATTTACGGCGGACGAAGCCGACCTGCTCGACTATATCGATCAATTGGAAGCGGCTGCCGTATACGAGGAAAGAGCGTTCAATTCCTTCAAAGGCGGAATGACCATTACTTCGGCCAACCGCAAATCCATTTTCCTCAAGTTGAACAATACGGCCATTCCTAACTATACAAAGTATGTGTCCAAGCTGAAATTGATCAAACCGAAGAACGCCGAGCTGCAAAAAATCCATGCCAAACTGGTCAAAGGCAGCTACACGCAGCTTGAAGCATATCAGTTGTTCAAACAGTCCGTTTCCAAAACGAAAGTGAACAGCACCCAATTGAAACAAGGCAACGACAAATTGGCCGCAGGTGCCAAACTGATCGAGCAATCCAACCAGGAATTCATCAAATATGCCAACAAATTGGGATTCGATCTGTAATCCATACAGGACTGAATGGAAAAACCCGTCTGCATGCAGGCGGGTTTTTCGTTGGCGTCGTTTCAACATGGAGCGAAATGAATGGCGCCATACAAAACAGCAAGAATGGTGCTGGGAGGAAACTGAAGCCCGTTATTTGTCACAGGTGTGCGTTACGCAAGCTTGAATTCTCTCAGGGTGAAACTGTAACGAACCTCAGACACGGTATCGGAGACCATTTTGCATGTTTGAAAATGTAATGAACCTGAGGCACGTTATTGGTTCAAAAACGTGCTTCTGCCGGCGATCTTCACCCGAATAAGACTGCTCATGTTCGTTAGCCGGGGATTAGCCTCATACATGCCCGAATAAAGTGCGCTATGTTCGTTAGATCATCAGCAGCTTGCTTTAACACGCTGCAGCCAGCTTCATCGCACAAAAAAGAAGCGCTCCCGCCAATTGCAAACCCGTCGGCGGAAGTCGCTTCGTTCTAACATACAGGTTATTCAATCATCCGTTATGCAGCCTGTTCAGTCACCAGCACCATGAGCTAATCCATCACCGGCACAGCCTGTGCGCATTTACGCGAAACAGCCCTTGCCCAACCAAAACTTAATACGAAGTCCATCCTGCGTCCGCAGTGACCACGGTGCCGTTCACGAAGCTGGATTCGTCCGATCCGAGGAACAAAGCCACCTGCGCGATTTCTTCGCTCTTGCCCAAGCGCGGGTTGATGGCCATGCCGAGCTGCTGGCGGCCTCCGCCGAACGGGCTGAAGCTTTTCATCGAAGCGCTGATATTCGTTTCTACGCCGCCCGGTGCAATCGCATTGCAGCGAATGCCTTGGGGAGCGTACATGTATCCCGTATTTTTCGTAAAACCGACCACCGCGTGTTTGGAAGCCGTATAAGCCGCGCCTGCACGACCGCCAAACAGCCCGCCTGCGGATGCGACGTTAACGATCACTCCTTTTTGTTTCTCCAGGAAAATCGGCAGCACTTTGCGCGTTGCGCGCATTACGCTGGTTGTGTTGATCGCGAAGACGCGATCCCACTGCTCGTCGGTGATTTCCCCGGCTGGCTCCATGCCGTCCATGATGCCCGCATTGTTAACCAGAATGTCCACCGTACCGTACGTGCTCACCGCGGTATCGATCAGCCTCTGGATGTCGTCTTCCTGCGCTACGTTGGCTACAACCACGATCGCTTCGCCGCCGCTGGCCTTGATATCGTCAACCACCGCTTGAGCAGTGCCTTCATTGATATCCGACACGACCACTTTGGCGCCTTCCTGCGCATACAATGTCGCAATCGCTTTGCCCATGCCCGATCCTGCGCCAGTAACTACCGCTACTTTATGTTCAAGTCTCATATGGATCTTCCTCCCTGTATTCGTTTACATAAAGTTAACAAACAAATGTTCATTAACTCTTGTCTTTAGTATAATAAGTCATGGCTAAGCCATTCAATCAGTAAACGAGGGCCGGAATGTACGTTATCGAACATATGGTGCCCATATTGTACTTTTTCGTCAGACGGATTGTCAAGCCAAGTGCGACAGTTCCTCTGAAAAGGATTCGTGAGCGGTTCTCCAGTCCAGACATTTACGTGGTCTGTGATTAATCGAGTGCAGAGCGTTTTCTAGAGCTTCATCCGTGATTTGGGCGAAATCCGTCCCCTTGGGGAAAAACTCTCGCAAGAGGCCATTGGCATTTTCATTCGAGCCGCGTTGCCAAGAGGAATACGGATCTGCGAAATACACCTGCACCCCATGAATGGCTTCCAGGCTGGTGTAACAGGCAAACTCCTTGCCTCGGTCTGCAGTAGCGGTTTGAAATACAGGGGCAGGATACTGTGAGGCCGCTACACCAAAGGCAATCTCCATGGACAACGCGGTACGGTCAGGCATACGAATCCCAGTGTACAGGCGAGTCTTGCGTTCGATGAACGTAGCTACGCAGCCCTTGCTTTTCCCACGGCCCGAGACCACCGTATCAAGCTCCCAATGGCCGAAGGTTTCCCGGTTACGCACCTCTTTCGGACGCTGAGAGATCGACTTGCCCACAGCAAACTTGCCGCGTGTCTCTGCTGGCTTCTGCCGCTTACCTTTGTGCCTGAGGACGGCAAGTGCACCTTTCACCAGACGGCCTGTATACAGCCAACGATAGATCGTTTTAAAACATACCATTGCTTGACCCTCCTGACGCAATCGCCCTACGATCTGCTCTGGAGACCAGGTCGCCTGAAGCTTTTCTTCGATGCGACTCGCCAGTTTTAGATTCCACTTACCTCCGGGAACTGACGCCTTACGGCGCTGGACATAGCTCTCTTGAGCGTTTTCCGCGCAGTACGAGTGTTCTGCTGTATTTCGGCGGAGTTCCCGACCAATGGTGGCATGATGTCTGCCAAGTTCCTTGGCAATCGCTCTGGTACTTTTCCCCTGCTGGTGGAGGATTTCTAGCTTGCTACGCTCAATTATGCTAAGATGTGTGTAGCTCATGGTGGATTCTCCTTGTGTGAATGTGGTGTAGGAACCTTCATTCTACACGAATCCGGCCTTGGGCCCTTTTTTATTTATTTCCAGTAGGTGTCGCACTTCATATTACAATCCGTCGTCAAAAAAACGGTTGAAAGGAGCATGCACTATGTCTGATCTCCCGGCACAGGACCGCCGAATCAAAAAATCGAAGGCCGCCCTCAAGGACGCCTTGATCGCTCTGATGCAAAAGAAACCTTTCAAGGAAATTTCCATTACGGACATCGTGCAGCTCGCGGACCTGAATCGCGGCACCTTCTACAGACATTATCAGTATAAGGAGGATCTGTTCAACGAGCTGATCGAGGATGTCGTTCAGGATCTGGTCACTTCCTTTCGCGAGCCGTATCGGGACAAAGATGCCTTTCAAGTCCATGCCATGCCGTCTTCGGCCATCACCATCTTTAAGCATGTTCACCAACATGCGCCCTTCTATACCCTTGTCGTGAAATCGGATGCTTCATCCCATTTTCAAGAGATGATCTGCAATGTGCTGCGCGATCTTGCCCTGCAGGATCTCAACGACATTTTCCCGGATCACATCAATCATGAGCTGCTGGCCAGTTATCAGTCGCATGCCATCTTCGGCATGATCCTTGAATGGATTCGCCAGGATTTCAGGCACACGCCCGAATACATGGCAAACGAGCTGTTCAAAATTATACACATGAAGTCCCCTGAAGCTTAACCGTGCATTTCTTTCTTGCAGCTCCTCGAACTTGTTGTTAAGTCCAAAACAAAACGGTTGATGCAAAGTATGCTCTGCTCAACCGTCTGTGGCATCTATGATATGTAATGTCGGATTCCTACCGGTCGATGACTTTGCCGCTGATCCATCCGTACTTTCCGCCGCTTGTCCATACTTCGTACCAAGTGCGTCCATCCGTCGGATCATACACGGAGCCGCCCCAATGTTCCAAACGGTCGCCCTTGTCCACGACGGCTACGGCAGCCCCGTTGATCGAAGGCACTTCGCGCATATTGGCATGCGCCACCGTTACGGTCAAATACTCTGCCTCGTTCCATACCGATGTGTCGCCTTCGTAATAACGGCCATCCGACTGCATGACGACTTTGCTGCTCACCCAGCCGATGCTTCCGTCGGCAGTGCTTACCTGATACCAGGTGCGGCCATCCGTCGGATCGTAATTTTTGCGATGCAAATATACAACTTCCTCGTCTTTGTACAGCACTTTTACCGAACGTCCGTGAATGCTCGGCGCTACGCGCATATTGATTTCCGAAGAGGTCGGCTTCATATAGTCGATGCTCTGCTCGGCCGACGTTTCCTCTACGGCATAGCTTGCTTCTTCCTTTGGTTTCTCTACGTTTCCGGAATCTGCTTCCTTCGGCTTGGCCGCATTGTCGTCTGCCAGCTTAACCGTCGTTTCAGGCGCTGCTTCGGGCTGTTTCCCACCGCTGATCGGCTCTTGCTGAACCGTCGTCGGAGAAGCCTCTTCCGCCTTTGTACCGCCCCCTTCCTCCTTAATCGTGATTTCGATCCCTCCACAACCGCTGACAACCACGGAGATGCCCACCAGCAGGGCAAACAGCTTGTAACTCCTCATTCGTATTCCTCCAGCTCATGATGTAAAAAAGTCGACTGCTCCGCTCCTGCAGGAGCTTCATTCATTGTAATCCCCTTGGGTAATTTTGTATATGGGGTGGGAATGAAAACGGCCCACGCAAAGGGCCGTCTCCGGAATATCGTTATGCCGAACGTGAAATTATTTTGCATTCGAGGTTCGAAATCAACACATTCATCGTCCAGGGCCGTGCTTCTTAAACGTACTACAAGCCGAGCTTCTGGCCTTTCTCCAGCCGCTGGATCTGCTTCTCCCCCGTGTCGGCCAGTTCGCGGAACTGGTCGATCGTCTCGCGCATCCGCGGCAGCGCTTCCTGCTTATACTGGCTGATCGAGTCGAGCGCGCTCAGCACGTCGGTGAAGGCCTGCTTCATCGTATCCACCGAAATGCTGGCATTGTAGGCCTGCTTCTGGATCGCGATCCCTTGCTCCTTCAGCATCTTGGACGTACCTGCGATCAGGTCGTTCGTGGTCTGATTCAGCAGCTCGATCTTTTGCAGCACGATTTTCTGGTTATATAACGCGCTCGCTACCGTTACGGCGATCTTCAATGCCGAGATGGTCACGTTTTTCGCTCGATCCACGCCCCGGATCAGCTCGCGATTGTTGCGAATCACGACTTCGATCGCCATGATGCCCTGCTGGTTGACCACCAGCATCTGCTGCAAATCCATCACCCGCTGGCGCAGCGGGAACAGCACTTCCTCGGTGATGAAACGCACCTTCTCCGGGTCTTCGCCGCGGATTTTGGCCGCCTCGATCTGACCATCGATCGATTCGTCCATCAGCACGCCGAGCTGGATTTCCTTTTGCAGCTTCTTCGTCAGTTCCCGCAGCGTCTGCTGTTCCAGCTCCAGCGTCGTATTGTCGTTGCGCAGCGTCGCCCGGCCTTTGTCCAGGGAGACGACGATGTCCGCAATGACGGCATCCGCCTTCTGGAACTTCAGGAAGTAGGCCCGCAGCGGGTTAAACAATTTGCCAAGGAATCCGCTCTTGGCAAAGTCGACCGCGCTGGGGTCGAGGTCTTTCAGCTGCATGTGCAGCTCGGTCAAGCCTTTGGCGACCGTCCCGCCCTCGTCTCCCGTCTTGGACAGGTGTCCGACGGAGACTTGAAGCAACGCGTTTTTCTCGGAAGAGCTGCTCATCGTTTTCATGCCGAACCCTTCGATCGACTGCAAAATTTCCTGGCGTTTCTCCAGCGAATCGAAATCGAGGGCCATGATCGCCTCCACGTTGGCACTTGCTATCTGCTGCAGCTCCGCCACCTCGGCCGGCACGGGTTTCACCTGCTCCTCAATGACTGCCTGAATCTCCTTCGTGCTCGGAATCTCCATCGAAAATGACATCCGCGTTCCCCCTCATTCATGGATTGAATTACATCTGTGCGTTGAACAGGTTGCCGATCTTGTACACGACGTCGTCGGTATCCGCATTGATGCTCGCCGCCTCGTTAATGCTCGATATGCTCTCCAGCGCCTTGATGTCGGCGTTATAACCGATCGTATAGATCGGAACCTGAGCCGTCTCCACCAGATCGCGAATGTCCTTGAGGGTGTGACCCTCGTTCGTTTCGCCGTCGCTCAGGACGAAGATCAGCGGTTTCACGTTCGGGTTGTCGACCATGTAATCCTCCAGCATTTTCATCGCAACCGCGATGCCGTCGAACGTTGCCGTGCCGCCCCCTGCTTGCAAACTGTCCACCGTGCCGACGAACATGGACTGCTGGTTCGTATCGTATTTGGCAATCGGCAGATTTATGGTTACGCCGCTCGAATAAGACACGAGGCCGATGCTGTTGTCGGTTCCCAAATATTTTTGCCCTTGGCGGAGCGACTCCTTGAGCCGATTCAGCGGTTCGCCGTCCATGCTTCCGGATACGTCGGCGACAAACACGGCAGCGATCGGTTTGGCGCCGTTTTTCTTTTCTTTCCATACTTTCTGGGCTGCAAGCAGCGTGCCGCCGTCAATGGTGGCCAATTCGGATTTGTAATCCTGCAGGCCGTTGAAGCCGAATTCCTCCGCCGAACGCTGGTATTCATCCTTTTCCGCAAACGCGGCGAATTGGCGAATGATCTCCAGCTTGTTCTCCGGCAGTTGGCCGAGCGCATAGAGCGGGCTGTCGTGTCTTACGCCAAACGGCGTGAACACGTAACCGCTCTTCAGGTCGGCTGTATTGACGTACGTCTGATACTCCAGCACGAACGCATCCAGCCTGCCGGACTTGGCCGCTTCCCGCATCTGGATCGTGGTAGACGCGGTAAACGGCACGTTGGCTTGGAATTTCTCGAAGCCTTGAATGGCCGTTTCGCCGAGCGGATCGGCGCTATCGTAGGTGTTCAATGCCGTAACGAGAAAATTAAGCCCCGTCGAACTCGCAAATGGATCGGTATATCCCATGGAAAGCTCATTGTTCGCAATCGCTTCGGTCACCGTTTTGACGTTTACCGAACCGTAGGTGTCCACCAGCGCATCGTATTTCGCTTTCGAGATGACGATGCCGGGCACGTTGCCGACCAAACGCTGGGCGACCATATCGGTGTTCACCCCGCTCGCCGCGACCATCTCGCCCCAAAACTCGTTCGATGGCGTATAGGCATCAGGCACGTATTTCCCCGACTTGATGTAATCGGCAGCCGTACCGGAAGCGATGTTGCGTATTTTGACCGATACCGGTTTGCCATCCACTTGCATGCCTGCCTGGTTAAACGCCTCGGCCACTTCCGTCAGCCAACCGTCCACGCCGGTGCCCGATTTCTCCGGAGACGAAAAGATTTCCACGTAATCACTGGTCGTGCTTTCTACCGTGATCGGAAATTTCGAGATATCCGGCAGGGCGTCCGCCACATTCACCGGGTCAAGGTCGATTTGTCCTTTTACCGGCTCTGCCGTGCCCGGATGGATGTCCGCAACCATTTTGGCCAGCTGCTTCGACGCATTTTCAGTGCTCACTTGCGAACCCGTTTTGCCCAGGTTGGACGTCAGCGTAATGCCTGCATAAACCAAGCCGAACACCAGCACCAGCATTACGATGGAGGTGATCCAAAACTTCCCCTTCTTCGCCATATTCTACAACCCCTCACTATCTGTATAGTTTGGTATGCCTGATCAATTGATCGATCTCCTTCATGCAAGGCATATGTTCAATCTCTTCGGCTGCCACGCCGTCCAGGCGGGAGATTTCCAGCAGCAACTGGTCAAGCTTCAACAAAATTTCCTCATTGATGTGCAGCGTGCTTTTCATATAGGACAAGTAATCCTGATAAACCTTCGCTTTCTCCTGATAAAGCTGATCGGACATCCCGGCCGGCTTCGATTTCATCATGCTTGCATACTCCGCTTTGTCGAACACGTTCAGCCGGTTCAAGATGCTGCGGATGTTCAGATAGAGCAGTTTCTCAACCTCCATAGCCACGCCCGCAAACTTCTGGTAGCTCAGTTCACCGGGTTCGAAGCGCTGGTTCAATACGTTAATGAGCGTTTCTTTCTTGTTTTTCATCCGGTTCAGCTGGGACATGGCAAGTGCTATATCTTCATGCAGCACCTTGATTCGCCTGTAAAAGGATAACGCCTCGACGTAATCTTCGTGGGTTTCGATCCGTTTCACCGGCAAAGCGACGGGCTGCCTGAACAGCAGGGCATAGCTTCCATACAGCAGCGCGGCTGCACTGCCGAAGAGCAGGGTTACGGCAAGCGCGGTCGTAAAGGCGCCTCCGTCAAAACCAAGCCCGATCAAACCCGGGGAAAAGACCAGCACGTTCAGTGCGGCGAGGCCAACGATCAGCCCCAGCATTTTTATGTATCTCATCATGGGCATCCGGTTCCTCCTTTCATAAAGGGGTGGTCCTTTCTGACAAACGAAGCTTGTTTTTGCGTTTATTCAAAATATACGTGAGAGTGGCTTATCCCATTTCCATTTCATGAGGACAACAAGTAAAAATACGCGGGAACGGAATGGGATGCGGAACAAGGCAGGAAAAACATAGTAATCCGCTATAGAAAAAGTGTATGTAATGGGTAATACGCAGAAAAGATGCAGACGTGTCACTTTTTGTATAATCTTCCTGCAAAAAAAATGCCCCGACGAAAGTGTCAGGGCATTAGCAAGCATATATGGATTCGCAAGCGTTCTGAAAGTCTTAAGATTCGTCGTTCAGCCTGAACAGGCTTGGGAGTGGGATGTTCAATCCGGGGTACAGTACGGATTGGATCAGATCCTGTTCCGCATACAACTGGCGACTCTGGTAACTCCCCTCTTCCAGCGTATATACATGTACGGTTCGGTTGCCGGGATCCACGATCCAATATTCGCCCACGCCGTACTTCTGGTACAAGTTGAACTTTTCATTAAAGTCCTTCAGCGCCGTCGATGGAGACAACACTTCGATGATCAGCGAAGGAGCGCCGCTGCATCCTTGGCGGGAAATTTGCTCTTTCGAACACACGACCGACAGATCGGGCTGCACCACATGATCCGGCGAATCAAACTGTCCACTCTCGCTAAGAAAGACGTCAAAGGGAGCCGTAAACACCATGCAGGCATCGTTTCGGAAAAACGTGCGCAGCGAAAAGTGCAGTTCTCCCACGACAAATTGATGCAAGGAAGCTGGTGCAGGCGACAAGTCATGTGCTCTTCCGTTAATCCATTCCCATGATCCTTCCCAGCTCAGCCAATCCTCAAAACTATATATACCGTTTGGGTCGGGTTTTGCCATGAGATCAGCTCCTTTTGCGACGTTTTCCCCTCATTTTATCACGGCTTGGACTGACCTTATGATCATTATCCTCGACGATCAGGAAAAGATCGATTGCGGTTTGCTTCTCGTCGTGCGCACCTCGGTGACTTTACCCGCACAGCCCTGCTCCCCGCTGGCCCGGAACATGACGGTTACGTTGTCTTTGCCAGACGTCGCTTCCTCCGGAATCGCATACGCCACGTGGAAGACTTCCCCGATTTTATTCATATGGATGCGCTGGTCGCCCACTACAATACCGTCCACGAGCACTTCGAACTCCCGTTTGTACAACGACCCGTCCCGTTCGAACGGCGAATGGTCACCGCCCCAATATGCGACGGATAGATAGTTCGGTGCCGTCCCCTCCACAGCAAGCTGGTAACTGAAGTAAGCGTCGTTCACGCCATAGGCCTCGCGCCACATAACCATCTTGTTGCGCCCGTCCGCAAACGATCCCTGGAACGTCGTCTCGCGGCAGTTGCTGTCCATCCGGTGACCGATTTCGTCCTGCTGGCCGTCCGGCTCCACGCGGTCGATCGTAATGTCGTTCAGCGCTTTCTCCACCGCGTCGCCTTCGTCATTGTACGGCCAATATACGGTATAGAATTCATGATGGATGTCGTAAAAAGGAATCAGCTTCACGGCTTGGCCGTCCGAGGTGACTGTGCCGGACAGTTCAAAGATCAATCGGTCCTTGTCCACGGGCTTGATCCATTCGGTCACGTCATCCTGCTCGGTCCAGATGACCGGCACGGGTGCCGTCTTGGCATTCAGCGCCGTCTCGTCGATGATGGTATCCTCCGGCAATCCGTCGCTTCCGAGCGCGCCCGCGAGCACGATCGGGCCGTACAGGAACGCGACCTTGTGCGCATCGTCGCGTGCGGTGTATTTGCGCAGAGCCATCGGCAGCGCAATCGTCACGGTATCTCCGGCGGACCATGTCCGTTCCAGGGAGAGATGCCCGGGTTCGATGCGGGAGACGGCCTGCTCCTCGTCCCCGTTGACCGTCACCGTCATCGGCTCCTGCAGCCAGCCCGGGACGCGCAGCTTGAGATTGGCCGGGGCGCTGCCCTCGGTGATCGTCAGGGTTACTTTTTCCGAGTAAGGGAATCGGGTCTCCAGCTTCAGGTTCAGCCCTTGAGAAGTCCAATCCAGGCGGGATGCGATGTACAGGTTCACGTACAGGTCCTCGCCGTCCTCAAAGTAGATCGCCTCGGCGTATTTGCCGGGATTCTCCATACCCGAGCCCGTACAGCACCACCAAGCGGTGTCGTGCGTTCCGTAAATTTTGAAATGGCCCTGGAGCGTGGAGGAGAAATACGTTTTGTGGCCCGTATCCGGGTCCTGCGTGCCGAGAATGTGATTGTAGATCGCATTTTCGTAATAGTCCATGTAGGCGCTGTCCGGTGTCCAGTCATAGAGCTGCTTCGTCAAATGCAGCATGTTGTGCGTGCAGCAGCTCTCCCCGGTTTTGATGCCAAGGCTCTCCATGCCCTTCGCCTCGTAATGCTCCGAAATGCTCGTTGCGCCAAATACGTAGGAACGATGATTGACGGTCGTGCTCCAGAAAAACTCCGCCGCTCTCCGGTAACTCTGCCGCGCCGGGTCCTGATTGTAGATTTCGGCTGCGCCGATGACCTTCGGAATCTGGGTGTTGGCGTGTTTGCCTTGAAGATCGTCGATTCTGCGTTCGAGCGGTTTCAGGATGATTTGGTGGGTGAACCGTTCGGCCGTCTCCAAATACTCCGGTTTGCCGGTAAACCCGTACAACTGCGCGAACACCTCGTTCATGCCCCCGTGCTCGCATTGAAGCATGTGCTGCACCTGCTCTTCCGTCATCTTTTCCATGCCGGCCACGGCCCAATCGGCGAAGCGTACGACGACATCCAGCGCTTCTTCATTGCCCGTCAATCTGTAGGCGTCGATCAGTCCGCGATAGATTTTGTGCACGCTGTACCAAGGCACCCAGTATTCGCCAATATTGAAGCTGCCGATGTGCTCTGACCGAAAGGCGATACGGAACGCTTCTTCGGACAAACCGCCGATGTATCCGCTGCCCGTTGCCTGCTGAATGGAGGCCAGCTCGCTGACTGCGTAATCCAGTCTTTCTTTTAACGTTTCATGGCCTGTGGCCTGGTAGGTGACGGCGAGCGCCGACATGTAGTGTCCGAGGGAATGGCCGCTGATGGAGCGGGCTTCCCACCCGGCGTACCGTTCTTTTTTGGCGGTCAATCCGTGCGCCTCGAAACACGGAGCCAGAAAACGGTCGATGTCCAGCGACAGCAAATACCGTTCTCCGACCTCCTGCGATGTTTGAAAGATGCCATCCAACAAGTCTACATGTTCCGGGCCCAGAAATCCTTTTTTCGTATCGATCATGAAGCTCACTCCTTCTTGGTATGTAATCTCAGGCTGTGTACATGCTCTCCTGTGATATAAAGGGTAAAATCCGTGGTTATCATCCAACCGCTCGAAGCTGCACTGTTCGCCTGATGGCTTGAATGTCCCCATATTATCAAATAAAATACAATTACATCAGACTCATAATCCAAGAAAAGGTGGATAAATCCGTCCTATGCGAAAGTCACTGGAACATTACCTGTGCGGCAAGTTCATCACCGAAGGCAATTGGAGCCATATGCGGCGCAGCATGCCTGTTCACGAGATCATTTTGATGCTGGAAGGTGAGATGTACATCGCGGAAGAAGAGAAGCAGTACGTCGTTCGTGCCGATGATCTGCTGTTCCTGAGAGCTGGCCGCACCCATTACGGCTACCGGATCAGCGACGCGCCCGTTAGCTTCTACTGGGTTCACTATGATGCCGTGCAGGCAGAGTTCCGGCACTTTCCGACGCATGCCACCATTCAGGTGCCTTCCATGGCCAATCAGCTGTTCAAGCAGCTGCTGCATGTGTCGTCCTTCTCGCCGGAGGAAGCCGATGCGGCTACCCTCTTGCTGCTCCGAGAGCTGAAGCGTAACATCCAGGCCGATTATCGCCCGCACAATGCGATTGTGGACCATATTTGCAAGTGGGTCGACATTCATCTGCATACAAACATTACGGTGAGCCAGATCGCGGAGAATTTTAACTTTAACAAGGACTACATCTCCAAAATGGTGAAGCGCGAGAAGGGAGTCGGACTCAAAACCTACATTCTCACGGAACGGATTCGCCGAGCCAAACAGCTACTGCTGAACACCAATGCCAGCGTGAAAGAAATTGCCGGACAGTGCGGCTTCTCCGATTACAAGCTGTTCCTGCGCATGTTCAAGCAATACGAGGGCAACACCCCGACCGAATATCGCAATCACTTGTACTCGACGCAGCTCAATCGATAATGCCTTGGTCTATAGAAATGACTGAGTCGCATATAGAAAATTTGAATGAATCCGATGAAATGGGTTGTGATACAATGCATGATAATTACATTTCTAACTTAACCCATAAGATAAGGGGGATTAAAGATGACAACGGCTGCCATTACGATTCATCCTGCCACCAAAGCTGACCATGACGACATTGTACATATCCTTGTGGCGAGTTACGCCGAGTATCGGGAGACGTTCGAACAAGCGGACCGATGGGAGGCCTACTTGAAAGATATTCGGGAATCCGTGGACAATCCGTACCTGACGGAATTGTGGATTGCCAAGATCGAAGACCGGATTGTGGGCACGGTTCAATTGTTCGAAACGGCGCACCGAGCCTATCCGAATTTTGAATTGCCGATCGATTATCCGTTTATCCGTTTGCTGGGCGTCGATCCGGAGTGGAGGGGGCACGGGATTGCACGGGCATTGCTCCAAAAATGCGTGGAATCTGCCAAAGCCATGGGGAAAAATACGGTCTATCTATATACGGGCGGTCAGATGGTGAATGCCATCCGATTATATGAACGTTTCGGCTTTGTCGAGGATGCGGAGTTCAGCTCTGAGGGGAATGGAGGCAAAGCTATCTGCTACCGTTATGATTCATAGTGGAAGGATCCATGTTAAAAGGACCGCTCACCCGAGCGGTCCTTTTCGTTGAAGTGCTGCATCATTTGCATCATTCTACTTTATTTTAAATTCTTACCTTAGCCTCCGATCTCCACCAAAATCTTCGCATGGCTCTTATCGCTCATCAACAGCTCCAGGCCGTCCTGCACGATATCATCCAATTTGATCTTTTTGGTGATGACCTGTTTCACATCAAGTGCTCCTTCTGCAATCAGCGAGATTACCTCTGGAAAGATATGGCGATACGCCAATGTCGCGGTCAGATTTGCTTCCTTGACCAGCAGTTCGAAGAAGTTCACTTGAAGCGGGTTCGGAATCGCAGCGATGACCACGACTTCCCCGCCTTTTTTGACTACGGCTACAGCACTGTCCATCGTTGGCTGCACGCCAGCCGCTTCATATGCAACGTCGATTCCACCCGATTGCTGCAGGATGACTTCGGTGGCATTGACTTTGGCGCTGTTCACCGGAATCGCTCCCAATTGGGCTGCCAGGTTCAGGCGTTCCTCAAACACATCGACGGCATAGATTTGAGAGGCACCGGCAGCTTTGGCCGACAAAATGGTCAATAAACCGATCGGACCGGCTCCGTATACCGCTACCTTGTTCCCCACTTTCAGCTTGCTGTGACGAACCGCGTGAAAAGCTACGGCTGTCGGCTCTACAAGCGCCCCTTCCTCAAAGGATACGTTATCCGGTAACGGATGCACCATATAGGCTTCGACCACTACATACTCGGCAAAACCGCCATCGCCATTCAGCCCAACGAATCCGAATTCGGTACATTGATTATACCGTCCCTGGATACAGTACTCACATTTTCCGCAATGATAGAGCGGCTCCACCACGACCCGGTCGCCTACGCTGATACCGCTCACATTCTCTCCCAGTTCACTGACGGTTCCTGCAAACTCATGCCCGAGCGTGAGCGGAGCTTTCTGTCCCGAGAGCGGATGATTCTCGCCTTCCTGAATCCCTACGCCATGGTGATAAGCGTGCAAGTCGCTGCCGCAAATGCCGGCATACTCCACTTTAATCTTAACCTGACCCGCCTGAGCGACCGGAACCTCGCGATTTTCCACGCGAACGTCTTTATGTCCATACCATACCGCTGCTTTCATCACGTTCATCCCCTTTGTCTACATGCCTAATAGCAATGAATGTCATGCTTGTCTATTTATTATATCGCCGTTCATGTATTATTCATATTTATAGATATTAATGTTAACATTAGATATATTAATACTAAACGGAGATGAGATCATGAATCTGGAACAGCTTGAATATGTCGTCGAAATCGCCAAAACCCAATCGTTCTCCGCTGCCTCGGAGCATCTTCATGTCACGCAATCCGCGATTAGCCAATCCGTTCATCGACTGGAGAAAGAACTAGGGATGACCCTGTTCGAACGCTCCAGACAAGGTACCCACCCCACGTCTGAAGGCAAACAATTTATTGCCAAAGCGTTAGACATTTTGCAACGAATCGATGAATTGAAATCGCTGAACGCCGAATCGTCCTCCCTGACCGGAGAGCTTCATGTGGCTACTTTCCCCAGTGTCATGCCTTATCTTGTCCAGTCTGCTGCAGAGATGAAGCGGGAGCATCCGCAGCTAAGCATTGCCATTGAAGAAAAAGGGTCGATGGAGATCATTGAGGATATACGCAACAACAAAACCCATCTGGGCTTTATCGCGATCTACACCAAGCAGCTGCGGGAATTCGACGGTCTGCATTTCACGCCCATGTATTCCGGCAAGCTCGTCGTATGCACCCATCATCTGTCCGAATTGGCCAAACAGTCGCGCGTTACGCCTGACCAGTTGAAAGAACATAAACTCGCCCTGTACCGGGACGGCTTCATCGAGGATTTTCTCCGGGAGTTCACGTATGATTACGGACCACTGTCCATCCTGTTCAAAACCAATAACTCCGAAGCCATCAGCACCGTGTTAAAAAACAATATCGCGGCTACAATCGGCCACGACTACTCCTTTTACCAGCATCCGCTGTGGAAAGAAGGTTTGGTCAAAATGGTCGAGATTGCCGAGATCGAACAGCCCAAGATGCAAATCGGCTTCGTGCAGACGGAATCCAAAGAGGTCGCCGCTGCCGCAGAACGATTCGCCCGGCGTTTCAGACAGGCCATTGAGCTGGATCATCTGTAATCATGCGAACACAAAGCTCCTTGTTATACCTTCACTTTTCTCACAGCTTCGCTCATCTCGTTCGTCTGCTGCTCCAGCATGTCTGAGGTTTGCGCCACCACAGCAGCAGACTACTCCATCCGACACATCCGAGATATTTTCCATCTGTTTCTTCATAAGGTTCATGCTATGTTTGCCGGACTCAGCGGTCGCAAGTGCAGTCGTTGCCGCATCCGACACCACCATAGACGATTCAGGCTCATTAGGCAAAAAAACTCCAACGCCAAAAGCGTTAGAGTCTGTTCATTTTTTAATGATTGAATTTAGGCCAAGCATGAGCGCATCTCTAAGAATATCGGTGTAATTGTCATATTCCTTTTCTACTTTTATCTTATCAAAAACTTGTTTTATAGTCCCATCGATCACAACAGTAAGTCCCTCTACCTCAATCTCAGTATTTCCTTTACGAAATTTATCGCTAATTATGGTTAGTTTGTCACTCATGTTAGTCCTCCTCCTTTAAATGATTTTGCTCTACTTGATATCGTTTCTTTATTTCATCCACACCCTGTATAACCCAATAACGCTCGTTAGATGGAATATCATCTTCAAAACTTGCATACTCACCAGACCAACCGTTAGGGACATATTTCTCAAAAGGTAATGTTTCGGGAAAATTAGAGACTAGTCTCTTATGGTCAAAATGAACGAGGAGCGACGGAGCCACAGATAGAATGGTATCCCCGTAGTTCCCTGACTCTATAATTGTTCTGATGTCATCTAGATTAACCTTGTATCCATCAATTGCATTCAGAAACTCTTCTGCTGTTTCCTCATTAACAACTTCAATGTTAAATCTAAAGTCTAGAATGGGATCTAAATCATAACTATAGCCAGCCTTCAAAAAATCTTCTCTACGTTTGTTTAAATCCAAAATCCAGTAATCTTTATCGGTTAGATACCAATTAAAAATATTTTTATAATAAACTCCAACAATAATAATGTCAGCATAAACAGGTTGGTTGGTCACAAATTCATCTCCATTTAAACATCATGAAATTCTTCTATCTTTTCTTAGCACTGCCTCCATACTCTTCTAGCCATTCCATCCAAGGTACAGGGAACTCATAGCTTGTTCCTGGCGTTGTAGGATCAACTATTTTAACCGCTGTCCCTTGCTGATTAAGAGGATTATTTTTGTAACCGTCTTGAGGTATTAGTGTCTCTTTCACAAAATCATCTAACCATTTCGGGACTTGGAATTCCACTATTTCTCCACCAGGCCTTTTGGAATCTCTGTAGTAAAGTGCGTGTTCCAAGTCATAAGCACTAACATTTAAATCAGCTTTTTTGTTTGGTATTTCTATACTACCATCTTCATGTACAACAATTCTATATTGGCTGGTTTTACTACCACTTCCACCACCTTGAACTCTGTAATAGGCAACCGTTTCATCTTCAATATTATTTTTCCCAAACTCTTTTTCCTTCTCCACAAACTCGGAAAATTTAGAGGATTCTCTCGCCTTTTTGGACTCGGATATATTTTCTATTACTCGAAGACGTTGATCTTGAAATCCATTAAAGCCTCCCGTCATTTGTCCTGTACCCGGTGGACGGTTGAAGGCATTTATTTTCACACCGCCTCCTGATGATGTCAGTAGATTATGCGGCTTAATGAGAGAAGAGGCATATCCGGTGCCGACCAACATTCCTCCCATACCAATCATATTAGCCCAGTGCTCACTAGACCAGGCATTGGTTGGGAAGGTAGCCTCCCGGATCGTGCCATGAATACCGAATGTAAGCCAATTGGCTGTATCATTGGGAGAATTGAACGCTTTATCTGCACGATCCATATACCCTTGAACGAGTCCACTAGGAATACCGAACGTCCAGTAATCCAAAAATCCACCAATACTATCATAACGTTTTTGATATCGATCTTCCGCAGATTGCATGAATGCACGACCCAACTCTGCCAAACTGTCAGCCGATTTTTGGAACACATTACGAGTATCCACTGCAGGAGCCCTGCATTCATCTGGCGGCGGTGGTGCACACCTCGGGTCATAAGATTGTACGGTTTGACTATCGACCAGTTTGAACTTTTCCGCATGACCTCTGAGTTCTTTCGATATTGACATTGATAAGGTGACAAAGTTATCCATAACCTGCTGTGCATGAGTGAAATCAACATAAAATCTTTCTTTTGTGCTGCCATTCCACCCTCTCTCAATTTCAAACAACCGTTGTTTCAAGTTATTATTCATTTGGTAAATCCGGTGCTGGGCGACTTCGAACTGTTTGGATACGGCAAGAAGTTGCTCTGGGGTTACTTTTATTGTGGTCATGGAGTACCTCATATAATATGTTGGTTGTTAAACGAATATTTACTTCCGAATTTTATTGGCATAAGAACACGGTTCGATAATAAAATGAAGCTTTATTATAGTAAACTCCCCAATGAATAGGTAGCTACTAACGATGTATTTTTATATAGTTCTCAGCACCCCATATACATCCGAAATATAGCAGTACTTGGAACCTAATCTTGGTTCTGCTCATCCTAATCTTCCTACTTCGTCTATCCCAACATATTAATTTTAGAGTTAACTTTTCCTCAATATGAAGTCACGTTTACTGTTGACATTTGCTTATGAATCAGTTCGATTTATAAGGAGTATCTATGTCTTCTCCAACTTCATTGATCGTCTCTTCAATGATTTCCCTAACTTGCTTGTCCAGACCCCTGTTCAAAGCTGACTTCATTAACTCATAACTTTTTGTCAAATTTAGATTTATAACTACATAAGCGTAATGATCAACTAACTCCGCAGATGAAACATCCCACAGTTGTTGCACAATATGATCCACTCTTGATCGTAGATTAATTTCCAACAATTCGTAGGTATAGACCTTTCTATCCGCCAATTCGGATAATGTTTCTAAAACGTCTATGCTGTCCAATTTCTCTACGTTTTCAACCAAATCCAAGTAAGCTTCAAAGTGTTTGTTTAAATCTTCTTTGGACATTACATCAGGTAAATTTTTAATATCCGAAAGTTTCATAATACCCCCAAACTATTCGTAGTTTAATCAACCTACCGTCACCACTGTTGTTCAAGGTGTTACTATGATCGTTGTAACGATGTATCTCGTTCTGAATCAACTATTTTCAAAGTAAACACAGATAATTTTGCAGAGGCTGTTGGTTTATTAGTCTAGTACGTGCTCCCCTTCAGGCCCTTCGAGAAAATTCCCGGCGAACGCACCTCCGGACTGTACATAAATTCTAACGAACATCAGACACGCTATTCACCACAGATTGGCACGTCTGAAAATGTAACGAACCTGAGAAACGCTATTCCACCTTCGAAGCATGGATATTACCCATTAATACGCAAATAAGACCGCTGATGCAGCTAGAATAAAAAGTGGACACATCGTTAAGGAACAGAAATAATAGACCTAACGAAAGAAGAGGTGTCTACGGCATGGGAGAACAACGGCAACGTTACAATGAAGAATTTAAGAAACAAACGGTAAAGTACATTCAGGAGCAAACA
>NZ_JAVYAE020000006.1:0-317170 GCF_032334105.1 Paenibacillus hubeiensis | reverse complement strand
TCACATCCGAACCAACTTTGCAAGCATTTTTTTAAGTTTCTTTTTTCGAAGCTTATTTGCTTTGCTTGCCGCACCATGTTTCTCGGTGTTTTCTTGGCCGGATTTAGAATATACCATGTACATAAATATTATGCAAGTGTTTTTTTAATAATATTTCGAATAAAATTTATGGTGGCAGCAGAAGATACATAACTTAAGCACGATAAAGAAACACACTTTATAACCTGACTAGTTTCTTCATCGTGCTTTGTCCAGGATTCAGTTCAACCAATAACCTCCTGAATATGTAGCTGCCGCTGTTGCATCAAATTAATGATGTTGCCCTCCACAGAAACCATTGGGCGCGTGGGATGATCCCGATCCGAAAATACAATTTCACCAATCTGATGGTTGCTTAGCTTTACTCTTACTCCATTATGAATTTGCGTTGAACGTTGAACCAGAACATTTACAATCGCCGGATCCAACTTACCGAACGCTTCGCTTTGGAGCTGCTCGAGCACCAAATAAGGAGACTGGGCTTTGCGGTAAACCTTCTCCAGTGTCATCGCATGGAAAATGTCCGCTATGGCAACAATCTTCGCATATACATGGATCTGGCTGCCACTCAGCTGTAGCGGATAACCCGATCCGTCCACTTTTTCATGGTGCTGGAGAGCGGCAAGCCTGACCCCTTCATTAATCGCTTTTGCCTGCTTCAGCAATTGATACCCATATTTCGTATGCTGTCGGATTTCCTCCTGTTCCGAGCTTGTCAACGTCGTTGGTTTATGCAAAATTTGAGGATCGACCTTGCTGTTTCCTATATCATGGAATAACCCTGCAAAAGCTACTTGCATCCAGTCTTTGGACGGAAGATCCATCCATTGAGCCAATTGGTAGGAGGTCATTGCACTTAACACCGCTTGGTGATATACATAATCGTGATCCATCATATTTCTCGGACTGAAGGTTAGCGGATTGTACTGCTTAATATATCCTAGCAAGGATTCCAACTGCGTACGAAGCTCATATATTGGCAATTCGGCAGCAATAGAGGCCAAAAAAGCACTTTTAGTCAAATTCACCATCTTCTCATACTCATCCTGTAAAGAAGACTGCACAGTTGAAGCTGCTCCTCCATCCGAAACTGGCCGCTCAGCATTCTTTCCGTTCAGGATTGGATCTTCTGTTTCGTTCGGGATGAAGGTCGGAGCATTTGCACCTGTTTTCGCCTGTTCGATCTCGACCTTATGTATCATGAAAGCTTTTAGCACTTCAATATCCTTTGGTAAGATGACCTTGCCTTTCGGCAACAACACGTTTCCGCGCGTAGTAAGCACGTCACTTCCCAGTTTAAAGCCTGGTTTGGCCTCAGACACGGTAATTAGTCCCATATTTATCCCCTCGTTGTTTATCTATGAATTTTGTATGACCATAGTCCCGGATCGCATGATATTCCCCATTATATTACTGAGCAAACGGGCTTGTACATCCCATATTCTAAGGATTTTCTCCGCACAGCTATGCTGCTGTACATTATCTGCCTAGATCAGAGCATAAAAGAAAAGAGCCCTTATGCAGGGCTCTTCATCCATGTTTATTCCGTTTTATGCTTCTGTATCGGAAGGATCGTTTTCCGTGTCAGCATTTGAATCTTCCATCGGGGCAGTTGCCTCGCTATCGGCATCCGTGCCCTCCAATCCTTCGAGTTCTTGCTCGTCCGGTTCTTCTTCATTTTTGTCGATTCGGCTGACGGTAGCCACCGCATCGTCTTCTTCACGAATATTGATCAGCTTCACGCCCTGGGTGTAACGCCCCATCGTGGAGATGCCATCCATGCTTGTACGAATAAGCGTGCCGCTGGATGTGATAATCATCAAGTCTTCGTCATCCTTAACCATTTTCAGGCTGACTACTTCGCCATTTTTATCGGTAACATTAATCGTCTTGATCCCTTTACCGCCCCGGGTCTGAATACGATAATCCGCAACCGGAGTCCGTTTGCCGTAACCTTTGGCAGTCACGATGAGTACGTCCAGATCATGATCGACAACGTCCATGCCGATAACGGCATCATCGCCTTCAAGCGTGATCCCTTTGACACCGGTAGCACTGCGACCCATTGAACGAACATTCTCTTCGGAGAAGCGAATCGACATTCCGTGGGCTGTCCCCATAATGATCTCCTGCTGCCCATCGGTCAGCTTCACTTCGATCAAGGCATCGTCCTCGCGCAGGGAAATACCGATCAGACCGCCTTTGCGGATATTGGTATAGTCCTCAAGCGGCGTCTTTTTCACAACCCCTTGGCGCGTGGCAAAGAACAAATATTTGTCACTTTCGAATTCCTGCACCGGAATTACCGCGTTGACTGATTCTCCCTGCTCGATCTGGATCAGGTTGATGATCGGTGTTCCACGTGCCGTACGGCCAAGTTCAGGAATTTCATAAGCTTTAAGACGGTATACTTTACCCTTATCGGTAAAGAACATCAAATAGTTATGCGAGTTGGTCACGAAAAGATGCTCCACGAAATCCGTATCCTTTGTGTCCATGCCAACCACGCCGCGTCCGCCGCGCTTCTGGCTGCGATATGTCGACGCAGGAAGACGTTTCACATAGCCCGTGTGGGTGATCGTAATGATGACCTCTTCGCGAGGAATGAGATCCTCATCCAAAATGCTTTCCTCGCCAATCGTAATCTCGGTACGGCGATCATCGGAAAAGCGCTCGCGAATCTCTTCCAGCTCTGTGCTGATGATGTCGAGAACGAGATGCTCATTCGCCAAAATTTCGCGATACTCGGCAATCTTGGCCATCAGTTCTTGGTATTCGTTCTCAATGCGTTCCCGCTCCAAACCTGTCAGACGCTGCAAACGCATGTCAAGAATCGCCTGCGCCTGGTCATGGCTGAGTCCGAAGCGTTCAATCAAACCTTCTCTTGCCGCATCGGCCGTCGCCGAAGATCGGATCAGCGCAATGATCTCATCGATATGATCAAGAGCAATGCGTAATCCTTCGAGAATGTGTGCACGGGCTTCAGCCTTCCGAAGCTCAAACTGGGTCCGTCTACGGATAACCTCAATCTGATGTTGCAGATAGTGATAGAGCACTTCGCGCAAATTCAGAATTTTCGGCTCTTTATTCACGATGGCCAGCATATTGATCCCGAAAGTCGACTGCATCGCTGTATGCTTGTACAAATTGTTAAGCACAACGTTTGGATTCACGTCGCGGCGTAGCTCGATGACGATACGCATCCCGTTACGATCCGACTCGTCCCGAAGATCGGTAATGCCGTCGATTTTTTTGTCACGCACCAGCTCGGCAATTTTCTCAACAAGTCTTGCCTTGTTGACCTGATACGGAATTTCCGTAACGACAATGCGGGCCTTGTTGTTATGTTCCTCAATGTTGGTTCTCGCCCTCATGGTCACTGATCCGCGGCCCGTTTGATAAGCTTGGCGAATACCGGAACGGCCCATGATGTAACCAGCCGTCGGGAAATCCGGCCCTTGAATGTAGTCCATCAATTCCATCGAAGTAATATCCGGGTTTTTGATCATCGCTTGTACGCCGTCAATAACCTCACCCAGATTGTGCGGAGGAATGTTGGTCGCCATACCTACGGCGATCCCCCCTACACCATTGACAAGCAAGTTTGGAAAACGGGCAGGCAGAACAACCGGCTCGTTTTCTTCGCCGTCATAGTTTGGTTGGAAGTCGATCGTATCTTTATTGATATCCTTCAGCATCTCCATCGCAATCTTGGACAGGCGTGCCTCGGTATAACGCATGGCAGCCGCCATATCGCCATCTACCGAACCAAAATTGCCGTGACCATCGACATGCATGTAGCGAAGAGAGAAATCCTGAGCCATCCGTACCATCGTTTCGTATACAGCCGAGTCTCCGTGCGGATGGTACTTACCAATGACCTCTCCGACGATTCTGGCCGACTTTTTATGCGGTTTATCGGGTGTCATGCCTAGCTCTGACATTGCGTACAAAATCCGCCGGTGCACCGGCTTCAATCCGTCACGCACATCAGGAAGCGCGCGGCTAACGATGATGCTCATCGCGTAGTCCATAAACGATTCACGCATCTCGACGCCAATATCCCGATCCTTTATCTGCGAGTTCATTTCTTCCGCCATGCTGGACCTCCTTCTTGACCTTCAACAAACGTTCCAAATCCATTCAATCACTATATGTGAAAAGCATAACAAGGCTAAAACCGCACAAAAACGCTACTCTTTATTATATTACTTTCACAAAAGTTACACAATTAAACGTCCGCTGGGTTTTAGCCTTTTTCCGGGAACTTGGGGTAGTTTGGGGGTTAGCCCTTACTTCCTCGGCATTTGTACATACAATGCTAGAAAAAGCGGCAGTTATACTGCTTCCATCAGGCATTCGCCATTCCCATTCACAAGACTAAACTGCAAATTGTGCAGCAAACCGCACAAAACGCCATATTTCTCTATTATACCATTGAAATCCTCAATTGTCCTTTGATTTCTCTGCAATTCTGCCTGCACGCGATTCTGATTACAACAGAAAGGAACGATGCCCTCTGAGTATCCAGCGCGTCTCCAGCAAATGGGCCAAGACAGCAGTTTTACGGCGTAACCATGGTATAGCCCCATATATTCCAGTCACCCGCCAATATAGTCGCCAGACCCTGGAACAAATGTTAAATTTATTTGAATCGAACTATATCAAACCCGATCGTGGCACCTATGGGAATGGAGTTATGCGAGTCAAAGCGCTTCGTACCTACCAAGTTCCTCAGGATTTCCGACATGATGCTGCTGGAGATGAAGCCGTCGGACAGTCCGAATTGTCCACAATCGAGGGAAATTCCGAAATCCTCCAAGCCCAAATCTCCGCACTCCCAACCTTTGCTTACGAGCTGCAACATGGTACGGAACAGTTTTCATATCACAGTCTGGACGATTTGGATTCGGCACTGCAAAAACGGATCAAAAACCATGATTACATCATCCAGCAAGGCATCCCCCTGCTCAAACATGAGGATTTGCCCTTCGACCTCCGGGTGCTGACGCAAAAAAACTTGAAAGGAAACTGGGAAACGACCGGTATCTTAGGCAGGGTCGCCGCCCCCGGCAAAATCATAACCAACATTCACGGCGGCGGACGCCTCGCAACCTTCGCGGAACTCGTACAACCTCACTTCACACCAAAGCGCTATCAGCAGCTTCGCAACGAACTGAATATCCTAGGGGTCCTGATTGCACGGCAACTGAGGAAGTACTACCCCGGAATCAAAGAAATCGGCGTTGATATTGCGCTGGACCCATCGGGTCAACCCTGGATTCTGGAAGTCAACACACTTCCCGGCATTTATGCATTCGGCCTTTTGCCCGACAAAGAAACCTACCGTAAGATTAAGCGTTATGCCATCGCATATGGCAGACTGCCTTCCAAAAAATCAAAGCCAGCCCGCCAAATACGCCAGCTAAAAACAAGTGCCGCTAAGTCCAAAAAACAGTGACTGTCTGCTCTATTGCACGCCACCACCGGATTATATGACCACAAAGTGAAAGGGGCGCCATCAGGCGCCCCATATCCTTGTCATTAAGCCGTTCGCAATCAACGAAATTAAATGTCCAAGTTTTTAACGTATTTTGCATTTTCCTGAATGAAATCGCGTCGTGGTTCGACATTATCGCCCATCAGCGTATCAAACATGGCGTCAGCAAGCATCGCATCATTGATGGATACTTGAAGCATCGTCCGGCTCTCAGGGTCCATCGTCGTTTCCCACAGCTGCTCTGCGTTCATTTCGCCCAAACCTTTATAACGCTGGACGTTGACTTTCACGTTCTCGCCGAAGCTTGCAATGATCTCATCACGTTCCTTCTCGGAACCTGCGTAGCGAATGACCTTGTTACGTTCGATTTTGAACAAAGGCGGTTGGGCAATGTATACATAGCCCGCTTCGATAATCTTGCGCATATAGCGGTACAGGAATGTCAACAATAGTGTCCGGATATGCGCACCGTCGACATCGGCATCGGTCATCAGAATGATTTTGTGATAACGTGCTTTGGAAATATCGAAATCGTCGCCGATTCCTGTCCCCATTGCCGTTATGATGGCCCGAATCTCTGCATTGCCCAAAATCCGGTCAAGGCGCGCCTTTTCGACGTTCAGGATCTTACCGCGCAATGGCAGGATGGCCTGAAAATGACGATCCCGGCCTTGTTTGGCCGATCCGCCCGCCGAATCCCCTTCGACGATGTACAGTTCGCTGATGGAAGCATCCTTGGAGGAGCAATCCGCCAGCTTCCCTGGCAAGGAGCTTACCTCAAGCGCTCCCTTGCGCCGGGTCAGCTCACGCGCTTTGCGCGCAGCTTCTCGAGCGCGTGCAGCCTGCAGACCTTTTTCCAGGATTCTGCGGGATACAGAAGGGTTTTCTTCCAGGAACTCCTGCAGCTTCTCCGAGAAGAGGGATTCAACGACACCGCGCACTTCGCTATTGCCCAATTTGGTTTTCGTTTGTCCCTCAAATTGCGGTTCAGGGATTTTGACCGAAATGATGGCAGTCAGGCCCTCACGTACGTCATCGCCCGACAGGTTGCTCGCGCTGTCCTTGATAACGCCTGTTTTGCGTGCATAGTCATTAATGATCCGGGTAAGGGCGCTCTTGAATCCGGATTCGTGTGTTCCACCTTCATGAGTGTTGATGTTGTTGGCAAAAGAATAAATGTTCTCGGTATAGTTGTCGTTGTATTGCAACGCCACCTCTACCTGGATATTATCGCGTGAGCCTTCAACGTAAATCGGATTCTCGTGAAGCACTTCCCGCTTCTGGTTGAGGAAAGATACGTACTCGATGATTCCGCCCTCATACAGGAATGAGTTGGTTGCCCCCGTGCGCTCATCGGTGAGCGTAAGACCGATTCCCTTGTTCAAGAAAGCAAGCTCCCGAATACGAGTCAGCAGCGTTTCATAGTCGTATACGGTCGTTTCCGTAAAAATTTCCGGGTCTGGATGGAACGTAACCGTCGTTCCCGTCTCATCCGTCGTGCCGATGACTTTCAGATCGTACTGCGGCGCACCGCGGCGATATTCCTGCTGGTGGATATGACCGTCACGCTTAACGGTCACGACCACTTTCTCGGACAGGGCATTAACGACCGATACCCCTACACCGTGCAGACCGCCCGATACCTTATAACCGCCGCCGCCGAATTTACCGCCAGCGTGAAGTACGGTCATGACGACTTCAAGCGCAGGGCGTTTCATTTTGGCATGCTCACCGACCGGAATTCCGCGCCCGTTATCCACGACGGTAACGCTGTTATCTTCATGAATCGTCACTTCGATATGGTCACAGTATCCTGCAAGTGCTTCGTCAATACTATTGTCCACTACTTCCCACACCAAATGATGCAGACCTTTGGCGCTGGTAGAACCGATGTACATCCCCGGACGCTTCCGTACGGCTTCCAGTCCCTCAAGGACCTGAATTTCATTCGCATCATATGACGGTTGATTCATAGACATGCCTTTCACCTACTTCTATAGATTCAATATCCTAAATATGCGTTAAACATAATAAAACCAAGGAACGGGAGGCAACGCTCGTGTTGCTTGCACATGTCATAGGTCCGGAAAGATGTGCGCCCGCTTCTTGAGCGTAGCAGATGAAATCGGCGAGTAGTACACAATGTTTTTGGTTACCACGATGGACTTGGCTTCCTCTTCGCCGATGTGTTCCACCGTTTTTTCCTGCTCTGCATGCGTAACATATTGCTTGGAAATCTTTGAGGATTTTTCAATCGATATATCAAAAATAGCAACCAGCTCGGAAGAACGGATAATTTTCTCGCCGCCCAGATGAATGTACATGGCACCCTCACTCCCTAGCGTTCAACCTGTCCGGCATGAACGTGATAAATACTGGCATCCTTGAGCTTGTCAACGTTCAGGCTCTCGACTCCGGTAGCCGTAATAAAGGTCTGCACCTTGCTCTGGAACGTCTCGATCAACTGCGTCTGGCGAAAAGGATCCAGCTCGGACAGCACGTCGTCCAACAGCAGGACGGGGTACTCTCCGATTTCTTCATGGATCAGTTCGATTTCTGCAAGTTTAAGGGACAATGCGGTTGTGCGCTGTTGTCCCTGCGAACCATATGTTTGCACTTCCCGATCGTTAATGAAAAAGGACAGGTCATCCCGATGCGGGCCACTCAGCGTAGTCCCCCGGCGAATCTCCTGCTCTTTCATTTGTGATAATTTTATCATAAATTGGTCCATTAAAACAGCTTCATCTTCCTCGGCGGCTTCGCCGAATGATGGCACATATGCCAGTTTTAACACTTCTCCGCCGCCGGTGATGCCTTGATGAATCGTTTCGGCCCACTTTTGCAGTTTCTTTATGAATTGTTTCCTTTTTTTGACGATTTTAACACCGTGCTCGGCCAACTGCTCGTTCCAGATGTCCAACATCGTCTGGGCGGAAGCGCCCTGGCCCCACAGCTGTTTAAGCAGATTGTTCCGCTGCACGAGCACCTTCTGGTACTGCTGCAGATGATAGAGGTAACCCGGTGCCACTTGTCCGATCTCCATGTCAAGAAACCGGCGGCGAACCCCCGGTGTTCCTTTGACGATCTCCAGATCCTCGGGAGCAAACATCACCACATTGAGCGCCCCGATAAAATCGCTAAGCTTGCGCTGCTCCAGGCCGTTGATCTTCGCCTTCTTGCCTTGTTGGGACAGCGACAGTTCCAGTTGGACCCCGCCATACTTTTTGTCAACCTCAGCAAACAAGCGGGCACGTTCTTCCCCGAAACGGATCAGCTCCTTATCCCGGGACGTGCGATGGCTTTTGGTAAGGGCCAAGACAAATATAGCCTCGGCCATATTCGTCTTGCCTTGGGCATTTTGCCCGATCAGCAGGTTCACCGGACCGAACGAATCCAGTCTCAGATGCTCGTAATTGCGGAACTGCTGCAGATCTATGCTTTTGACAAACACGCGTTACCCTCCCTTGTGATTCCGTTCATCAGGAGGCATCAGGAGCACATCGTTTTATTCCGCGGCAACCTCGAAAGTGCCTTCTCCGTCCACCTCAACGATATCCCCAGGGTATAACTTCCGTCCCCGGCGCTCCTCCGGCTCATTGTTCACACTCACAAGCCCTTCCTGAAGCAACGCTTTGGCCATACCTCCGGTCGGGACGCAGTCAGCGAGTTTCAGAAACTGGTCAAGCTTGATATATTCCGTACGGTCTGTACGAATGGTCACTCGTTTCAAAGGAATCTTCCTTTCGTTAGTTCGTCGTACGGTAAGGCAGAATGACATACAAGCTATGGCTGTCATCCATCGGTTTGAGGATAATCGGGCTCATGACGCCGGTAAAAGCTATCATCAGCTGCTCGCTTTCCACAACCTTCAGTACGTCGAGCATATATTTGGAGTTGAACGAAATTTTGAGCGGATCGCCGGTGAATTCGGCTGGCTCGATCTCTTCCCTTACTTTCCCCAGCTCGGAGGAGCTGGAAGAAATCTCGATCGATCCGTTCTCCATCGTCTGCATGCGCACAATATTCGTTTTCTCCTCGCGGGACAGCAAATATGCGCGGTCGATCGACTCGCTCAATTTTTTTGTATCGAGAACAAGTTCTGTTTTGTACGAAGTCGGAATAATTCTAGAAGTATCGGGATATGTTCCGTCCAGAATGCGGGAATAGAACAACACCCGGTCGATTTTGAACAGGACCTGGTTATCAGCGACAACGATATCCACAAGCGTGTTTTGGTCCGGCACGATTTTGCTCAGCTCGTTCAGCGTTTTTCCCGAAATAACGACATTGCTGAAACGAACGCCTTCTGCATTATCCAACATTGCCGATCTGGTGGCAAGACGGTGGCGGTCGGTTGCCACAAATTTCAACTCGTTATCCGCCAGGCTCCAAAGCACCCCTGTAAGAATAGGCGTGGTTTCATGAGTGGAAATGGAGAATACCGTTTGCTTGATCATGTTTTTCAACAAATCGCCGGGAATCGATACGGTTTGATTCTCCTCGATGCTTGGCAATACAGGGAATTCTTCCGGATCAAGGCCGACCAGTTGGATTTCGGTAGCTCCGGCTGAAATAAACGTATTGAAGTTTTCCTTGACCTCCATGTGAACTTCCTGCGAAGGCAGCTTTTTGATGATCTCGACAAAAAACTTGGCAGGCAGCACGACGCTTCCTTGCTGCTCGACTTGAACTACGCTGCGATCTCCATCCTCAAGAGGGATGAAGGATTGGATCGAAATATCAGTGTCGCTTGCCGTCAACGTGACGCCTTGATGATTTACGTCGAATTTGATCCCGCTCAGGATCGGAATCGTTGTACGGCTGGAGATCGCTTTGGATACATGCTGTATGGACTCGTTCAAATAGCTTTTCATTATGCTGATTTTCATGGTTTCACTCCTGACGGATTTTTTGGGTGTGTGCATTAGGTGGTCAAGTGATGGGCTACGGTTATTCAAAAGGCCGATAGGCCTGTTTCGACTTGTCTGTTTAGGAGAAGATATATTTTAAATCTTTTTAGTATTAATAGTAATAGGGGCACTGAATATGTGGATAAGTGTGTTAAAACCCATAAAATTAAGCCTATCCACATGTGTACACGTTGTGCATAGGCTTTGGACTTGTTCAGGTTGGGTTCTTAATTTTTTCGGTTAAGTTGTTGATAACTTTATAGAGCTCCTGATCGCTTTTAATGGATTGGGAGATTTTCTCGTGCGCATGAATGACAGTGGTATGGTCCCTTCCTCCAAAAGCCTCGCCAATTTTCGGCAGCGAAAAATCGGTCAATTCGCGGGAGAGATACATGGCGATTTGTCTCGGAAAGGCAACGGCCTTGGTTCGCTTCCGCGCTTTAAAATCTTCGAGCTTCAGGTTGTAGTATTCCCCGACCTTTTGTTGGATGTCTTGAATAGTGATCATTTTAGGACGGCTGGATGGAATAATGTCTTTCAAGGCTTCGGCAGCAAGATGGGACGTGACATCCTGGTTTGTCAGCGATGAGTAGGCTACGACCCGGATCAAAGCCCCTTCCAACTCGCGGATGTTCGTGTCAATTTGGTTGGCGATGTACATCATCGCTTCATTCGGGATATCCAGGTTTTCCGCGCGGGCCTTCTTGCGCAGGATAGCGATCCGCGTTTCCAGATCCGGAGGCTGGATGTCCGTAATCAGACCCCATTCAAATCGGGAGCGAAGGCGCTCCTCCAATGTCGGAATTTCCTTTGGCGGTCTGTCGCTGGAGATGATAATCTGTTTCCGCTCCTCATACAGCGCGTTGAACGTATGGAAAAATTCCTCTTGAGTCGATTCTTTTCCCGCCAAAAATTGAATATCGTCTATAAGCAGGATGTCCACGTTACGATATTTGTTGCGGAAGCTTTCCCCGCGATTGTCGCGGATGGAATTGATAAATTCGTTGGTGAATTTCTCGGATGACAAATAAACCACTTTGCTGCTTGGGTCATGTTCTAGAACATAGTGTCCGATCGCATGCATCAAGTGCGTTTTGCCCAATCCAACGCCTCCATAAAGGAAGAGGGGATTATAGGCCTTGGCGGGCGCTTCAGCGACCGCCAGCGATGCGGCATGGGCAAACCGGTTGCCTGGTCCGATGACAAAAGTGTCGAATGTATATTTGGGGTTAAGCATGCTAAGCACAGCTTCCTCTTGTACAACGGTAGGTGTTGGTGCAGGAAGCTGCGGATCCGGTTCAGCCGGCTTGTTCTCTTCGATGACAAATTTCACGTCGACTTGTTTGCCGAGCAATTCGTATACTGTCGAGCCGACCAATTTGGTGTAACGACTCTCCAGCCATTCGACGGCAAACGTTGTTGGCGCGGAAATGACGATGGTCTGGTCCGTCAGCTTGGTTGCTTTGGTGGCCTTGAACCAGGTATCGAAGCTTGGTTTGCTGAGCTTGCTTTGTATGATTGATAAGATTTGCTGCCATAAGTCGGAAGTATGGCTGTCCACAGACTGTCACTCCTTTTACATGTTACAAGTGTGGCTTAAGCCATGTTGCAGTGTCGAAATACGAGAAATAATGTTGCATTTATCCCCAAACTCCCGCAAGCCGAAAACAAAAAAAGAATGAACAACGGAAAATTGTTCACAACTTTATCCACAGGTTGTTGATAATATTATGGTTCAGATCACATATTCACATCCAAAAGTAATACAATCATAGCAAAAGAAGCCCGGCATTTCAATGTATCGCGAGATTTTATCCACAAATTCAATAACTTGTGTATAATTTTTAATCACAACACTATATATTGTTTATAATTTGTTTAATTTTCGACATGAAGCCCTAAAAATCTAAATGTGATTATTCACAGGTTATCCGGCGGAATTTGGCGAGTGTGCGTAAATGGGGCTTCTATTTTGTGAATAACTTTATTGTGGATAAACAGAGGCACAAAAGATGTCCTTTGATGTTGAATGGGATTTTTAAAGTGAACTCTTTTGTCGTCGACGGAGTGCATCATTGCGTCATGCCAGGCCAGATGCTCAACACGGATGTGGCCTGGCACGTTGATATGGAGGAAAAAAAGCAGCACCGCGGACCAACGGTCCGCGGTGCTGCCTTTTAGCTTATTAAGAGGGAGGAGTCCTACTTGGATTCCTTCAGAACAGAGTGTTTGCGCTGGAATTCTGCAATATCGGCATATTCCTCCTCCAGTTTGCGCGAAATGCGGATAAAAAGAGGGAGAAGCTCGCGATAAATAGCTGCATTTTCCGGCACAGGGCTATGTCTGTGCGTTGTGCCTACCATGGAGGCGACGACATCAAGCGACTTCGCACGGCCAGTTGCGTAAAGACCGAGAACCACGGCGCCGAGGCAGGAGCTTTCGAAACTTTCGGGCACCACGACTTCCTGATTGAAGATGTCGGACATCATTTGCCGCCAGAGCGGGGAACGGGCAAATCCGCCGGTAGCCTGAATGGAGGAGGGGTGCCCGATCTGTTCTTCCATAGCGAGCAGCACGGTATACAGGTTGAAAATAACCCCTTCCAACACAGCGCGGATCATATGCTCCTTCTGGTGATGAAGGGTGAGCCCGAAGAAGGAACCTCGTGCATTCGGATTCCACAGGGGGGCACGCTCGCCCGAAAGGTACGGATGGAACAGCAGCCCTTCCGATCCTGGGCTGACACGTTCGGCGATGCGGGTTAACACGTCATACGAATTGATGCCGAGACGTTTCGCCGTTTCTACTTCCGAAGCGGCAAACTCGTCCCGTACCCAGCGAAACAGCATGCCGCCGTTGTTCACGGGACCACCTACAACCCACAGGTTATCGGTCAGGGCATAACAGAAGGTACGGCCTTTCGGATCGGTGACAGGGCGATTGACGACGGTGCGGATCGCGCCGCTGGTGCCGATCGTGGCTGCCACGACTCCGGGCTCGATGGCATTGACGCCGAGATTGGACAGCACGCCGTCACTTGCTCCGACGACGAAAGGAGTAGAGAGGGAGAGTCCCGTTTTTTCAGCCCACTCCGGATGCATTCCCTCTATAGTATGTGTTGTTGGTACGAGGCGGGACAGACGATCCGGAGTGATTCCGGCCAGCTCAAGCGCCTCTGCGTCCCAATCCAGCTGTTCCAGGTTCAGCAGACCTGTGCAGGATGCGATGGAGTAGTCCACGATATATGAAGAAAATAAACGGAAAAACAAATATTCCTTAATGGAAATGAATTTGGCGGCACGTTGGAACAGCTCTGGTTCGTCGTGGCGAAGCCACATCAGCTTGGTCAGCGGTGACATGGGATGAATTGGCGTACCTGTACGACGATAGATACGATGGCCTACGCCATTCTCCTGCAGTTTGCTGGACCAAGCAGCACTCCGGTTGTCTGCCCAGGTGATACAGTTGGTAATCGGTTTGTCATCCTTGTCCATCGCTATCAAGCTATGCATGGCTGAACTGCAAGATACGAACAGAATCTCATTTGCGGAGACTCCGCTTTCGTCCATGACCCCGCGAATGGAACGGACGGCAGCTTGTACGATTTGTTCCGGATCTTGCTCGGCTACGTCAGGCGCGGGCGTATACAGCGGGTATTCTTGTGTGCACGTACTAACAACGGCACCTTGCTCCGTAAACAATACCGATTTGGTGCTGGTGGTGCCGATGTCGATTCCGATCATATAGTTACTCATGATTTAAACCTCTTTTCCCCTAAAAATAAAACGAATCTGAGCAGGTGCTTTACAGCACCGTACTCAGAATCAAGATAAAGATCAAGCCTACAACAGATAATAGTGTTTCCATAACGGTCCACGTCTTGAGGGTCTGCGCAACGCTCATGTTGAAAAATTCCTTGATCATCCAGAAGCCGGCATCATTCACATGAGACAGGACGAGGGAACCGGCACCTGTAGCGAGCACGACCAGCTCAATGCTTGCACCTGGCGTGAGCGCCAGAACCGGGGCTACAATGCCCGCGGCAGTCGTCATGGCAACCGTGGCCGAACCGGTGGCTACGCGTATGAGGGCTGCAACCAGCCAGGCGAACAAGATGACATTGATGTGGGCATGCGTGGCCACTTCAGCAATGGCATTGCCCACACCGCTGTTGATCAGTACTTGTTTGAACGCGCCGCCGCCACCGATGATTAAAATGATGGTAGCTGTCGGAGCCAGACATTCGCTGGTGAACCGGGAAATGTCGTGTTTATTGAACCCGCGTGCGAATCCGAGGGAGAACAGCGCGAACACGACGGAAATAAGCAACGCGATGACCTCATGGCCGATAAATTCACAGAAAACCGTGAAGGAGCTAGTACCCTCAGGGTCCACAATGTTCGCAATCGACCCGATCAGCATCAGAATAACAGGCAGAAGGATTGTAAACAGGGTGATCCCGAACCCAGGCAATCGGTCGGTTTTGCTGGTGGAAAATTGCTCGGCCAGTTCGGTCGGCGGTTCCAGTTGAATACGTTTGCCGATGAACTTCCCGAACAAGGGACCGGCGATAATGGCCGTCGGAATGCCGACGATCAGGGAGTACAAAATCGTTTTGCCCAGGTCTGCCTTGAACGCGTCAATCGCGATCATTGGAGCGGGATGGGGTGGAACGAGACCATGTACGGTCGAAAGTCCGGCCAGAATCGGAATGCCGATCTGAAGCAGGGACATGCCGGTTTTTCGGGCAACCGTGAAAATGATCGGAATAAGCAGAATAACCCCGACTTCAAAGAACACCGGGATGCCGACGATAAAACCAACGATCATCATCGCCCAGTGTACCCGCTTCACCCCGAAGCGGTCGACAAGCGTCGTTGCTATGCGTTCGGCACCGCCGGACTCTGCCATCATTTTGCCCAGCATGGTGCCGAGCGCGATAACGATGGCGATCGTTCCGAGCGTGCCGCCCAATCCGCCGGTAATGGATGAAATCACGTCAGCCGGTTTCATGCCGGCAAGCAAGCCAAGCATCAGGGCCGACAGCATCAACGTTATAAACGGGTTCCATTTGTATTTGGAGATCAGCACGATCAGGAATACGATCGCAATCAATGTCCATACCAACAAGGTGGCATTATGGGATAGACCAAAAAGAGTACTCATGGTGTATGCTCCTTTTTATGTTTATATAACGCTTACAATGGACCCCGAGGATGAATGGAAATCGCATTGTGTATACTTGTCGACAAGTAAATGTCCAACCATTCCCCTGCAGAATGATTGTGGCCGCCCGTAAAAGCAACGTTATGCTTACGGGGACCTTCGTGTGCCGTTTAAAGGAAGCGCGATACATCGCCGATCATGACTCAAAGCTTTCGTGAAGCGTCTTGCCCGAATCTTTGAAGTAGGCGCGGACCCCGGCTTGAATCTGTTCTTTATCCCCCGATTCAAGTGCCTTGAGGAGCAGGCGATGCTTATGAATGACATCGCTTATTTTTTGTTCGCCCTGAGCGAAAACCCTGCGGGTCGTAAGCAGCATCACCGTCATGACGACGTATCGGATGCTTTTCCATAAATGGGAGATCCGGGTGTGCTTGGCCGCTTCAATGATCGCCTCGTGAAAAGTCAGATCCTGATGGGCAAACTCAATGGCGTCCCTGTGCCGTCCGGCAAGTTCCATTTTGTCAATCGTATTGCGAAGCTGCGTCAGCAGTTGTACGGGTACATTGTTCGCCAACCGTTGCTGCACAAAGCTCTCGATCAAAAAACGGACGTCATATAGCTCTTCAACATCGCTGATTTTCAAACCGAGCACAACCACGCCCATACGCTCCAGTCGAATCAAGCCTTCATTCGACAGTGTACGCAATGCTTCGCGCACTGGAGAACGGCTGCTTTCATAATCAGCGGCAATCCGGTTTTCCGACAATGTTTCACCGGGGCGGAGTTCCCCGCTGATGATGCGCAACCTCAATTCGCAGGCAATCGCTTCCCCGCGGGAAGCTCCCTGCAGCCAGGAAGAAGGAAACTGCATAATGGCTAACGCTCCTATAATATAATCAGTTCTTGAGTACACGAGACAGACTTCCACTTGCAGGCAGTCCGAATGCGTCCATACTGATCATAACACAACCGGAGGACCGCTGACTTTTTGAAGCGATCTTGGCACGAAAGACATTTTACGACATCGATAAGTATACTTGTATACAAGCTCATTATTTATGCTACACCTTTCGCAAAAGCTTGTAAACCTGAACATTAAAGCGAATACATTAAATTTCAAGCTTCTACGATAGCATAACCAGTTCAATCCCGGAAAATTACAGATCATCAAAAAATACGGCAGAATATTGAAGCAAAAAGAAAAGAAGCTGGACAAAAGATTATCCACATGTGTATAACCAGGCCGAAGGGAATGAAGCTGATCCGTTCCGCGGGTGTGGATAAATCGAATCGGATTGGAGAATACGGTCCTGCTCATAGGCTGGGGATAACTTTTTGCGAGAGGATCATTCTATATTTTTGAAAAAGAGGAAGAGGGGATACGTTTTCAGTTGACTTTTGCATGGGGACGTGGTTAAATATATAAAGGTGTTTTCTGTGAAGATGAAAATGATTCATCACATAAGTATTTCCTTGTAAGGAGGTGCAATACATTGAGACCTACATTCAAACCGAACGTAAGCAAGCGTAAAAAAGTTCATGGTTTCCGTAAAAGAATGAGCACAAAAAACGGACGTAAAGTTCTGGCTGCACGTCGCCTGAAAGGCCGTAAAGTCCTGAGTGCTTAATGCATGAGAAGACCACTTCGGTGGTCTTTTTTTTCATTACAAAGCTAAACCGATTTTCATGCAATGCACGACAAGATAACGGGAAACTTCCTTATATATATCAAGAGCATAAGCAGCCGGAGTCAGCAGCCAACCAAAGATTGCGAGAGACGCAGCTTTAGGCGCAGGCGTGTATGATCAGGCATCGGTGCGACGTACTTTTTCATATATAACAAGTTGTGCTCCGGCGGTTTACCGCCACGCAAGAAAGCCTATACTAAATCAGTAATGGAGCCCCGTCAAGTTGGACGGTGGAGAATAGCAAGGAGAAGCGCCGTGTACAAAAGACTGCGTTTACGAAACCGGGCGGATTTTAACCGCGTATACCGGTATGGAAAATCGTTCGCCAATCATCAATTCGTAGTGTATGGCTGCCGCCGTAAAGATACCGAACAATTCCGGGTCGGAGTGTCCTGCAGCAAAAAAATCGGGAATGCTGTCGTTCGCAACCGAATGAGACGCATGGTGAAGGAAATTGTCAGACGGCACGAGCAGGAAATCGTGACCCAGATGGATCTGATTTTCATCGTGCGAAAGGGAGCCTTGGCCATGTCTTATCAGGAGATGGAAAAAAGCGTGCTGCATGTCTTGCGCAAGGGCAGCCTCTTGAAGTCAAGCAAGCGATAGTATTCGGTTTATTTGTCCTCCTGAATATGGTATGATTTACGGTGGAATGGAATGGTTAAGAGAGGGGTTATGAAGTGTCGCGATTGAAGACATCAAAGGGGAAGTGGATTCTCCTTATTGCAGTCATTGCAATGGTCGCCGTACTCGCCGGATGTACTCCGCAAGGGAGCGGTGTAACAACGGAAGACTTGAGGAACAGTGAATCTTTCTGGCAAAGCAATGTAGTGTATTGGTTCTCATTGGCGCTCGATACATTTGCCAACTGGTTTAACGGTGAATATGGACTGGCCGTCCTTGTGATGGTGCTTATCGTACGGACATTGATCCTGCCGCTGACGATGAAACAGGTTCGCAGTTCCAAGGCCATGCAGGCAATTCAGCCGCAATTGAAAGAAATTCAAGCAAAGTATAAAGATACACCTGAGAAGGTTCAGCAGGAAACGATGCGACTGTTTCAGGAAAACAAGGTTAATCCGATGGCAGGCTGTCTGCCGCTTCTGATTCAGATGCCGATTTACATCGCACTTTATAACTCGATTTACGGCAACTCCAGTCTGAGAACGCATGATTTCTTATGGCTGCAGCTCGGAGCGCCGGACCACTTGTTCATCTTGCCGATTCTGGCAGCGATCACGACTTGGGTCCAAACCTGGATGATGATGCGCATGAATCCGGCCCAGCAGGTTGGACCGATGCAATTCATGTTATGGGTATATCCGATCCTGATTTTTGTCATGTCCTACCAGTTCCCTTCGGCATTGCCGTTGTACTGGTTCTACAGCAATATCTACACCATCGTGCAAAACTTCTTCCTTTACCGGAATAACGACAAAGCCGTAGCCGAGGTGAACGTGAAGCAGAGCAGCTCCAACAACGGGGCTAAACGCAAAAATGGCGGCAAGGCAACCGTCTCTGGCAAACGGTCGAAAGGGGCCAAAAAATCGAAATGACCAAAGTCATTACGTCAGGAAAAACCATTGAAGATGCTGTAAACCAAGGATTGGCCGAACTCGGCGTGAGCAGGGACAAGGTCGAGATACAAGTGTTAGAACAGCCGTCAAAAGGATTCCTGGGCTTGATCGGGGTGAAACCGGCCAAGGTTGAAGTCAGGCTGCTGCCTGTTCCCGAGGCACCACCACAGCCGAGCGAGCCAGTCGTGAATGCTCCCCGCGCGGATGTAACGCCTGAGGACGTCGCGGCGAAAAATCCCTATGAGGAAGCGGCTGCTTTTTTGAAGGAAGTCGCAGCAGGTATGGGACTTAGCGTTGAGGTCAGCATCAAGAAACAGTGGGATGGACACCTGTTCAACATTGCCGGGGAAGACCTTGGCATGATTATTGGAAGACGTGGACAAACGCTGGATGCCCTTCAATATTTAACGAACATTGTTGCCAATCGTTATTCGGAGAGCTTCGTGCGCATTGTGCTGGATGCGGAAAACTTCCGCCAGCGCAGACGTAAAACGCTGGAAGATCTGGCTGAGCGTCTTGCTGGACAAGCCATTCGGACCGGCAAGGAAGTCATGCTGGAGCCGATGCCGCCGCTCGAGCGCAAGGTGATTCACGCGAAGCTGCAAAACCACCCGCAGATCAAGACGTACAGCAAGGGTGAAGAGCCGAATCGGCGTGTGGTCATTACGACGAAATAACATGACATTGAGGATGCAATGGCTTCCTGCCCGGTGCAGAAGCCATTGCTTTTTTCGTACTAATAAGCTTTTGCATTTACGTATAAAACGAAATTCCATGGCGTCCTGTGGGACGAAATTTGAAATAGATCAAGGAGAGATGAGCAATGATCAGCGATACGATCACAGCGATATCAACGGCTCTGGGCGAAGCAGGCATAGCGGTCATTCGCGTGAGCGGCCCGGACTCGGTTACGGAGACGGAGAAGATTTTTCGGAGTAAAACGCCTTTGTCTCAGGCAGACTCTCATACCGTACATTATGGTCACATTATCGATCCGGCCAGTGGCGAAAAGGTGGAGGAAGTGCTGGTTACCGTCATGCGGGCACCGCGTTCCTTTACGACAGAGGATGTCGTGGAGATCAGCGCCCATGGCGGCATCGTGTCGGTCAAACGGGTCATGGACCTGCTGCTGCAGCTGGACATTCGTCTGGCCGAACCCGGCGAATTCACGAAGCGGGCTTTCCTGAATGGACGGATCGACCTTTCGCAAGCGGAAGGGGTTATGGACCTGATTCGTTCCAAGTCCGATCGCGCTTTCTCGGTCGCTTTGAAACAAGTCGAAGGCAAGCTGTCGACAAAAATCAGGGATCTTAGACATACGTTGGTGGAGACACTAGCCCATATCGAAGTGAATATCGATTATCCGGAGCATGATGTCGAATCTCTGACGGCCGACTTTATCAAGGAAAAATCCAGTCTGGTCATCAATGAAATTGATCAATTGCTTGCAACGGCCGAACAAGGGAAAATACTGCGTGAAGGCATTACGACCGCCATTGTCGGGCGGCCGAACGTGGGCAAGTCCTCTCTGCTGAATGCGCTGGCTCAGGATAATCGCGCGATCGTCACCGACATTCCGGGAACGACCCGCGATGTCATCGAGGAATATGTGACAATCAACAATATCCCGCTAAAGCTTCTGGATACGGCGGGGATCCGTGAGACAATGGATGTCGTTGAACAGATTGGAGTCGAGCGCTCACGTTCTGCGGTGAATGAGGCGGATCTGCTGCTGATGGTCGTCAATGCGGCGGAGTCGCTGCATCAGGATGAGATCGAATTGCTGGAACAAATCCGCGGTAGACAATCCATTGTCATTATGAATAAAATGGACTTGGCGCCTCAGGTAGAGCGAGATGTGCTGCTCCGTTACATTCCGGAGGAACGGCTTGTGCCGATGTCGGTCAAAGATGATCTGGGCGTGGATCGTTTGGAAGAAGCGATCTCTACCTTGTTCTTCAGCGGCAAGCTGGAGTCTTCGGATTTGACGTATGTGAGCAATGTGCGGCATATCGCCCTGCTCAAAAAGGCGAAACAATCGCTGATCGATGCTTTCGAAGCCGCCGAACAGTTGATTCCGATCGACATGATCCAGATCGATGTGCGTCTGGCATGGGAACAGCTTGGCGAAATCGTGGGCGATACGGCGCATGACGCGCTGATTGATCAGATTTTTTCCCAGTTCTGTCTGGGCAAGTAAGGGTTTACGGTCGTTGGTTGATTTGGATATAGATGATGCTATGCGAAGGCATAAGGAGGTAGATTGAAAATGGCTTATGATGGCGGAAATTATGATGTCATTGTTGTGGGTGCAGGCCACGCAGGCGTGGAGTCTGCTCTGGCCGCAGCCCGCATGGGAAGCAAAACGCTGATGATCACCATCAATCTGGATATGGTGGCATTTATGCCGTGCAACCCCTCGATTGGAGGTCCGGCCAAAGGGCATGTCGTACGTGAAATCGATGCGTTGGGCGGCGAAATGGGACGCAACATCGACAAAACGTTTATTCAAATGCGGATGCTGAACACGGGGAAAGGTCCTGCAGTGCATGCTTTGCGTGCGCAAGCGGATAAATTCTCTTATCAGCATACCATGAAAGAAACGATGGAGAACGAACGCAACCTGACGATGCGCCAAGGGATGGTTGATCGTTTGATTGTTGAAGACGGGCAGTGCGTTGGCGTTGTAACCCAGACGGGAACCGAGTATCGTGCCAAAGCGGTGGTGCTGACCACAGGAACATACCTGCGCGGCAAAATCATTATGGGTGAATTGATGTACGAGAGCGGGCCGAACAATCAACAGCCTTCGTTGAAATTGTCGGAACATCTGCGCGAGTTGGGATTTGAGCTGGTTCGCTTCAAAACAGGGACGCCTCCGCGCGTGCATAAAGACACGATTGATTTCAGCAAAACGGAAATTCAGCCTGGCGATGACGAACCGAAGTTCTTTTCCTATGAAACGGAATCTTCGGACAACGAGCAGCTGCCTTGCTGGCTGACGTATACTTCGGTCGAAACGCATCAGATTATTAACGACAACTTGCATCGCGCACCGATGTTCTCTGGTTTGATCGAAGGAACGGGTCCGCGTTATTGCCCTTCTATTGAAGATAAAATCGTGCGTTTCAGCGATAAGCCAAAACATCAAATTTTCCTGGAACCGGAAGGCAAGAATACATCCGAGTATTACGTACAAGGGTTGTCCACCAGCTTGCCTGAGGATGTGCAGCTTCGTATGCTGCGTTCGATCCCGGGGATGGAAAACGTAGAAATGATGCGAAACGGCTATGCGATCGAATACGATGCCATGGTTCCGACCCAGCTCTGGCCTTCGCTTGAAACCAAACGGCTGCCAGGATTGTTCACTGCCGGCCAAATCAACGGGACTTCCGGTTATGAAGAAGCCGCAGGGCAAGGAATCATGGCCGGCATTAATGCCGCGCGCAAAGTGCAAGGCAAAGAGCCTGTTGTGCTTGATCGTTCCCAAGGCTACATCGGCGTGCTGATCGATGATCTGGTTACGAAAGGAACCAACGAGCCTTACCGCTTGTTGACTTCCCGTGCCGAGTATCGCCTCTTGCTTCGCCATGACAATGCGGACTTGCGCCTGACGGAAATTGGTCACGATATCGGATTGATTACGGAAGAACGTTACGCCAAATTCCTGGACAAAAAAGCGAAGGTAGAGGCAGAGATTGCGCGTTTGAAAGCGACCAAAGTGCGTCCTGCTGATGTTAACGATAAACTGGAGGCTGTCGGATCTGCGCCGATTCAAGATGGAAGCACATTGCTCACTTTGATGCGCCGTCCGGAAATTACGTACGATTGGATTGCAGACATTTCTCCTTCCGAGGTTGAATTGACGGCTGAGATGAAGGAACAGGTCGAAATTCAGATCAAATATGCGGGTTACATCGAAAAGCAATTGATCCACGTGGAACGTTTGCAGAAGATGGAGAAAAAGAAGATTCCGGCCGACATCGAATACAATGACGTTCATGGGTTGGCGATGGAAGCGAAACAAAAGCTGTCGAAAATCCGCCCAATCTCCATTGGTCAGGCATCCCGGATCTCCGGGGTTACGCCGGCGGACGTCTCCATTTTGCTCGTATACCTGGAGCACTATAACCGCGTAACCGCAGCAAGGGGACAATAATGGATACGATTCAACAGCAGCTGCAGTTACGCTTGAAGGAACATGGAATGGAGCTGGATGAACGCCAGCTGGAGCAATTCGAGCTTTATTTTCAGGAATTGGTATCGTGGAATGAAAAGATGAATCTGACGGGAATCACCGAGCGGGAGCAGGTGTATACCAAGCATTTTTACGATTCGGTTTCGCTCGCCTTTTATGTGGATATGGAGAAGGTTGAGCGACTTGCAGATATCGGTTCGGGCGCCGGATTTCCCGGAATACCGCTTAAAATCTGTTTTCCGCATATCAAGCTCACGATCATTGATTCTTTAAACAAACGGATTGGTTTCTTGCAGCATGTGGTGGACACGCTGGGGTTGACTGACGTTGAGTTGATTCATGGACGTGCGGAGGAATTGGGACGCAAGGAAGGTTACCGGGATCGCTATGATCTCGTCACTGCGCGTGCAGTCGCCAAGCTTGCCGTTCTGAATGAGTTCTGTCTGCCATTTGTGCAAAAAGGAGGATTCTTCGCCGCGATGAAAGGCGGGGACCCTCGCGATGAAATGAAGGAAGCCGAGTTCAGCTTCAATCAATTGAAGGGACGCGTAAAGGCTGTACATCCGTTCCAGCTTCCTGTAGAGGAATCGGCACGCCACATTATTTTGGTACAGAAGTTTGATAAGACACCTCATAAATATCCACGCAAGCCGGGGACGCCGTTGAAGACCCCGTTGATTCAATAACAGAATATGAGGGGCATGTTCAAAAGGGAAAGAGAATGTTTCACGTGAAACATTCTCTTTTTTTTCTATACGTAAAAGGAGCAACAATCCTTAGGATTGGGCGAAGACAAGCATCAACCCACGCGATGGTTGGCTATAGTAAAATGAGGTTTGCAAATCCTTGAGAGGAGCCAGTTATGAAAAAGATATGGGTTTGTTTTTGAATAAGAGAAAAAGAATGAAAGATCAGAAGCGCTGCTAAAGATAATATGAGGTGCGGTTTGGATTGGAGGTTGTCTGGATCGGAAAGGCAGGACAATCTGAAGAAGCAAAGCGGTCGCTTATAAGTTTCGGAAAGAAAGCTGGACCGGGAGCATGGACTGATCACCGGATTTCCCTTTTTAAAAAAATTTGGAGATACAGAGATCGGAAGATGGTACTGTACTCGCAGTCGCTTGGTCCGATTTATTATTGCGGTTATCTAGATCTGTATTCGCGCAGCCAATATGGAAACGAAACATTGATTTGCAGAAATCCATCTGAAAATATGCTGTGCCCCCAAAAAAGATGGAACAACTTGCCTTGTGTGGCAATAGGCCAAGCCATTGTATTCAACAAGACAGAAAGACATAGACATCTGAAGATTCCTGCGTAGGACGCAGACCAAAATATTGATTCTCAAAGTGATCAAAAGCAGGAAAATTGAGCCGTTTTAAAGAATAGGTAAGCATAGGATTATGAAAGAAAAGATGGTAGAATAGAAGTATCGGCTCTTGGCGGACATCGCCTTTACGTTGAATGATATAGATCGATTTATGAGCATGACCAATGATAGAGTATTTAGGACATATCCAAATATGTGCATCCTTTGCATGGAATAAGAAGCCCTCGATTTCAGACGAGCGCTATTATGAAACTAGGTGGTAGTATACGGAATGAAAGAACAATTTTCGAAGTTGTTTGGTTTGGCGGAGCGTAATAACGGTGACGAAATAAAACAAATCCCGGTGAATGAAATTGTGAGCAGCCCGTATCAACCCCGCACCATTTTCGATGATGAGAAAATTGACGAACTGTTGCAAACGATCAGAACCCATGGAGTAATCCAACCCATCGTGGTTCGGGTGAGAAATGGCTCCTATGAGATTATTGCCGGAGAGCGGCGTTGGCGCGCGGTTCGCAAGCTGGGTATGGAGCAAATTCCCGCCATCGTGCGCGAATTCAATGACTCACAGGCGGCATCGATTGCGTTGATCGAAAATTTGCAGCGGGAAGGGCTTACTTCCATTGAAGAAGCCGTTGCTTATCAAAAGTTGATCGACCTGCACCAGCTCACGCAGGAGAGCCTTGCTCAACGTCTTGGCAAGAGCCAATCCACGATTGCGAACAAAATCCGGCTGCTTCAGCTTCCGGAAGGCGTGAAAACGGCGTTGATGGAGCGAAAAATATCGGAACGGCATGCACGGGCCCTGCTTTCCCTCGACACTGAGGAATTGCAAATGAAGCTGCTCGGAGAAATTATCGACAAAGAACTGAACGTCAAGCAAACGGAAGCGCGGGTAGCCTTTTATAAAGAAGCATCCAAAGTGAAAAAATCGAAGCGCATATCCTATACAAAGGATGTACGGCTTGCCCTCAATACGATCAGGCAATCGATTGATATGGTCACTGGTTCAGGCATGGATATTAAGACGAAGGAATCGGACCATGAAGACCATTATGAAATCGTCATTCATATACCTAAGCGCAAATAATTGAAGCTTTGAGGCGGCAATGGCCGCTTTTTCTATCTACGCAAGCCATGAATGGACAGCACGAAAGGGAATGAGGGTGCACAAACGGTTGTTGCAGTAATGGATGATCGCCACCTGCTTTTAGTTAACGATATCTCATAAACCTAAACCTACAAGAAAAGACTCCTATATTTGAGGTGAAGTAATTGTCTAAGATTATGACCATAGCCAATCAAAAGGGCGGTGTGGGGAAAACGACGACATCTGTTAATTTGGGTGCAGGTCTGGCTTCGCTCGGGAGAAGGGTATTGCTCGTCGATATTGACCCTCAGGGAAATACAACGAGTGGAGTTGGAATTAATAAAGCAGATGTGGCCAACTGCATATATGATGTGTTGATTAATGAGGTTCATCCCCAAGAAGCCATTTTGGAAACGAAAATCGAAGGACTTCATATTATCCCTGCAACAATTCAACTGGCTGGCGCGGAAATCGAGTTGGTTTCTACGATTTCCAGGGAAGTTCGTTTGAAAAAGTCACTCGCCCTAGTGAAAAAAAATTATGACTACATACTGATCGACTGCCCACCTTCCCTTGGCATGTTGACCATCAATTCGTTAACAGCCTCCGATTCGGTGATCATTCCGATTCAGTGTGAGTACTATGCGTTAGAAGGATTAAGCCAATTGCTTAATACGGTTCGTTTGGTGCAGAAACATTTGAATACGTCTTTGCAAATTGAGGGCGTACTGCTTACCATGTTTGATGCACGCACGAACCTGGGAATTCAGGTCATTGAAGAAGTGAAGAAGTATTTCCAACAGAAGGTGTATCAGACCATTATTCCGCGTAATGTTCGATTGAGCGAAGCTCCATCGCATGGCCAATCGATTATTACGTATGATCCTCGGTCCAGAGGGGCGGAAGTATATTTAGAGCTCGCGAAGGAAGTGATTTCTTATGAGTAAGCGGCTTGGAAAAGGCCTGGATGCCCTGATCCCATCGCTTTCAATCAATGACGATGACAAAGTCGTGGAAATCCCCCTCAATCAGTTGCGGGCCAATCCATATCAACCCCGCAAAGTTTTTGACGAAGATGCAATACACGAATTAGCCGAATCGATCCGCCAGCATGGCGTTATTCAACCGATTATTGTCAGAACAGTGCTGAGAGGATATGAAATCATTGCAGGTGAGCGTCGTTTCAGAGCTTCTCAATATTGCGGCAATACAACCATACCTGCTGTCGTACGCAGCTTTAGTGACCAACAGGTGATGGAAATTGCACTTATTGAAAATTTGCAGCGGGAGAACCTGAATGCAATGGAGGTTGCTGTCGCTTACCAAGGCTTAATGGAACAGTTCTCATTAACGCAAGAAGAACTGTCTGTGAAAGTAGGGAAATCCCGCTCGCATATTGCCAACTTCTTGAGGTTATTGGCTTTGCCGGAGGAAGTTAAGGATTATGTTTCACGTGGAACGTTATCCATGGGCCATGCTCGTGCTATTGTGGGGTTAAAAGATCAGGACATGATGAAACAGTTGGCCAAACAGGCCATCGATCAAGAATGGAGCGTTCGTGAGCTGGAGGAAGCCGTTCAACAACTGGACCGTTCCAAGTTGGGCGAGGCGAAGGCCAAAGCCAAGGTGAAGAAAAAGGACCCTTTTATTGATACGCTGGAAGAATCGCTGCGCGAACGCTTCAAAACAACTGTAAAGATCAAACATAATAAGGACAAAGGCAAAATCGAGCTTAACTACTACAGCAAACAGGATTTGGAACGGCTGTTAGAGTTGCTGCAATAGAGCCAAGTAGGGCAACATCAGCGGGGCCTCTCATGAGAATGACATATCGCCTCCGAACGCTGGAGACTTGATATGTCATTATTCTTTTTTTCTCGCATAATGAAAAAGTGGCCATCATCGAAGTAGAGGTGGTAGTTCAGGTGCAAGACATTATATATCTTGATCATGCCGCGACATCATGGCCGAAGCCGCCAGCCGTTGCAGAAGCCATGGTGAATGCCTTGCAACAATCTGGGGCCAACCCCGGAAGAGGGAGCCACCGCATGGCCGTTTCGGCAAGCCGGGTGCTGTTCGGGGCCAGAAAGTCAATAGCCAACTTGTTGGGCATTCATAATGCCAACGATATCTCGTTTACAGCAAATACAACGGAAGCGTTAAACATCGCCATCCAAGGATGGGTTCGTCATGGGGATCATGTCATTGCGACGATGGCCGAGCATAATTCGGTACGGCGACCGCTGGAGTATTTACGGCGGACTCGCTGTGTTGAGGTGGATTATGTTGGTGTCGATCAGAACGGCGATGTTGATTTAGCGCAAATGCAGCGCATGTTCAAACCTAACACCAGGCTGGTCGTGTGCACGCATAGTTCGAACTTGCTCGGGAGCATACTTCCTATCGGCGAGATTGCGCTGCTCGCTCATAAACATAAGGCGACATTGCTTGTAGATGCCGCTCAAAGCGCTGGAATTTTGCCTTTGAACGTACGGCAGTTGGAGATCGATATGCTTGCATTTCCCGGGCACAAGGGACTTCTCGGCCCACAGGGTACGGGTGGACTCTACATAGGTCCGGAACTCGATGTGCAGCCTTTGATCCACGGGGGAACGGGGAGCCAGTCCGAAGCCATTGAACAACCCCTTATTCGGCCGGACCGATATGAAGCCGGAACGCCGAATACGGTGGGCATAGCCGGATTGGAGGCAGGTGTGAGGCATGTATCCTCCTTGGATCCGGCACAAATATACCAGCATGAATGGGGACTCATTCAGCATATGATGAATGGACTGTCTTCGATTAAAGGCATACACATGCTGGGACCGAAACTTGATCAACCACGCACAGGCTTGTTATCCTTTACCCTAGAAGGCTGCGATTCGGCCCAATTGGCATTTCAACTTGACCGGCGCTTCGGCATTGCCGTAAGGGCAGGATTCCATTGCAGCCCGCTTGCGCATGAATCGGCGGGGACGACGGCAAGTGGAGCCGTACGGGCAAGCGTGGGATACAGTACTACAAAGGATGAGGTGAATGCCCTCATCGAGGCTGTACAAGAGCTGGCAAACATGGAATAAGAGTAGACTAGGGACGACTTTTCACCTGAAAGACACCTTTATAATACGAATTCGCCGCGTAGATTTCCATATTTGTATCTTTTTGGTGTTTACATGTTACAATTTTCGGGTTGATTAGAAGAAGAGGGTTAGGTTAATCTAGGGAATGGAATGCCGCCAGGCAACAATAGGAACATGTGGGATACCGTCTTGATGCAACAGACGCAAACATGAATTTGAACAAACAGAGGGGTAGTTACACTACATGGCTGAAATAAACGAGCTGATTCTGGAACAGCTGCTATGGATTATTGGCGGATTGGCATTATTGACGGTAATTTTATTGATTGTGAGCATTGCCCAAGGAGCAAGACTTCGAAAGTTCAAGCGAAAATACGAAGCAATGATGGCCGGCAGCGGCGTCGAGGATTTGGAGTCATTGCTGATCAACCTCAAAATCCAAATGGATAGCATTGAGGATGGGCATCAGATGCAAACGAACCAGTTGCAGACGATTACGCAGAAACTGGCCCGCATCCAGAGCAAGGTTGGCGTAAAACGGTACAATGCCTTTGGCGGAAACGGCGGCGATCTCAGCTTTTCCGTGGCCATGATCAACGACAGCCAAGATGGCATGGTATTAACGGGCATTTTTAACCGTGATGGTTCTTATGTGTACGCTAAACCTCTTAAAGGGGGAGAATCCTCGTATACCCTATCCCCGGAGGAAAAGGAAGCTATCAGTCTCGCACAGCAAGCAGAGTAGAACGGGTATGCCATTCGCGAATGGCGGAATACAAGCTGCTGGCGATCATTTCGGACATACGCATGACAAGGCTCAGCCGGGTGTTCTGTAAAACAAAGTATTCCATGAAACCGCCGACGTTAACGATACCAGCAAGATGGATATCGCCGACCGGCGGTAATTCTTTATTTACGCCTGCTCCAGGCTTTAATGGACCGTTAACGACTTGAATGCATCCAACGCTGGATGATTGCCCCAGACAGGCATCGACGGCAATAATGTAGGGATTGTGATGGGCTGCGTTGATTTTATTCAACGTATCCTGCAAGTTCATGGCATGCACAGGCTCGTCGAGGGTCCCATATAGGTGAAAGAGGGGGCTGTCCCATTTCGACAGGGACGAACCCACAAGCGGGCCAAGGCAATCGCCGGTTGAGCGATCGGTGCCGATGCACACCACGACGACATTTCGCAGGGAATGGGCTTTGTATAGATGGAACATTAAACGGTGGATAATAGCGGAGCGGGCGCCAGGATCAGTATGCGAAATCTTTAGACTGGTGGTATCATGAGACGAAAAGGAATGTGAAGTTGGATTCATAGGATCTATCCTCTCCCCTTGAAATGGTAGTATCAGTATATGGAAGGATAGAAGATTTTATACTTTGTCAGTCAGGCTTTTTTGGAGGGATCGAACATGGACGAATGGTTGGATGATTGGCTGCTTATTGCTTTTGATTCGACCCAGCAGGCGCTTAGGGCAGAGATGCTGCTTGAGTTTGCGGAGATCGAAATTGATTTGTTTCCAACGCCGAAGGAAATTACGGCAGGCTGCGCATTATGCATCCAATTCCCCAAAGAGGATCTTGTCAGAGTTCAGCAGATCATTCGCAATGAATTCGTCGAGATCAGGGGCCTCTATTTCAAAAATGAAACAAGCTATGATAACATACCGATGTAGAGGAGGGAGTCATCATGTTGCCCTTTGAATTTGCGACAGAACCACCGACCTCCACGTCGGAGGAAGCCGTTCAGACCGCTATCCGGTGGACAGATAAATTGTGGAACCAGTTAACCGATGGCGAAATGTGGATGAGCATTCTGTTCAGCTCGCTTCGTCTGATCATTATTTTCATTCTTACGCGTATTGCCATAAAGGTAGTGCATCGAATCATCGACCGTTCCATGTCCCGCAAACAAGAAGGACGGATACGCGTGAATCCACGGAGGTTCGTAACGGTTGGCGAGCTGCTTAAAAATGCGACCTCCATTACGTGTAACTTTATTATGGTATTGCTGGTGCTGTCGGAGCTGAACGTCAAGGTAGGACCGCTATTGGCCAGTGCCGGCGTGCTTGGTCTTGCCATCGGGTTCGGGGCTCAGGGCCTTGTCAAGGACGTTATTACCGGATTTTTCATTATTCTTGAAGATCAGTTCGCCGTGGGAGATGTCATTCAGACCGGCTCTTACAAAGGAACAGTGGAAGTGATTGGTCTGAGAACGACTAAATTGGTGAGCTGGCAGGGTGAGGTTCATATCATTCCTAATGGTACGATCGCGAGCGTGACGAACTTCTCCATGTCCAACTCCCTTGCTGTTGTCGATATTCCAATGAAAGCAGAGCAGAGCTTGGATGAGTCCGTCCATCTTGTAAAAAGGGCCCTCGCCGGCATCGAGGACCGCGATCTCAATATCGTCAAGGTTCCTGATGTGCTCGGCATTCAGTCTATGACGACCTCAGAGTATGTAGTGCGAATCGTAGCCGAGTGTATGCCCAATTCGCGGGCATCGGTGGAACGCCAAATCCAGAGCGATGTGAAAAAAATGTTCGAATACCGGGATAACAGCAGTCAGGCTGCGCTGGAGTTTGCTTCAGCCCAGGAAAAGGACGAGGGGGATGGAAGAGGTGGAGCGTAAAATTTTTCAACTTGGCGATATCGTGCAGATGAAGAAGCAGCACCCATGCGGAAGCAATGAGATGGAAATCATTCGCATGGGCATGGATATCCGGATCAAGTGCGTGGGGTGCAAGCACAGTGTTCTGATTCCTAGAGCCAAATTTGAAAAAAGCCTGAAAAAAGTACTGCGTTCTACGGTTGCCGAAGAAGAAACCGAGGTTAAAACGGACGAGTAATTGAATGCAGTACAGCCATAGCAATGGCCGATTACAAATTAATTAGATAGACTATTGCCATATCCGATTAACTGTGCTATAATCAGTATTGCTGCGGAAAGGTACCCAAGAGGCCCAAGGGGGCTGACTCGAAATCAGCTAGGCGTGTCAAAGCGTGCGTGGGTTCGAATCCCACCCTTTCCGCCACTAACTACTAACGTTATCAAATGAAGATAAAGACCTTCCTTAATGGAAGGTCTTTTCGTTTTAGTCTGATGGTTCATCTTTCATATTAAGCTTATGGACAACGTGAAAAGCTGCAAAAAAAGATAAAGAGCCCCGAAGGGCTCTCTAAGGCGATACAGCGTTTAGTTAGAAAACAATCGGTCGTAACGGTCAGAAACCTGGCGTACTGCTGAGCAATACACGTGCTTCAGACGAATGGTCTTACGCACTTACCACTTGCTTCTTCATATTACGTGATGCATCTCCAACGAACCAATCAAGTTCGGCTACGTAGTCCAACGGAACCACACCTCTCTTGTGTATCGCCTAATTGTATTATGTGCATGTTGACGGATTATATACAGCCCTCCGAAAAAAAAGTTGCTCTTAATGCACCCGTGCCTTGGTCAGCTTTTTCCATTTGCGATTGTGATTGCTCGTTTCGGGAAAAGGCTCGCCTTTTTTCAGCGTTACCCGTTTAGGATTTTGGATCTCCGTGTGAAAACTTCGCTCCCCAACCTCCGTATATTCACCATCGTTCGGTGCCTTGTCTCCAGGTTCAAACTCGGTTCGTTCACCCATGGTGTTTCCCTCCTTGAATATGGTCGTTCGTGCTGCCCATATAGTGTGCTCCAACCGGGAATTGATCATGTGCAAAGAATAAAGGGAACGTTTGCTTGCATTCGGGTGTTGTTTTTGTTATAGTAATATGGTTCGAGTTTGTGCTCGTTCCTTGCTCTCAACTCGGATTGAGGGCCGAAGTCCATAAGGAGGTGAAAATTATGCGCAAATATGAAGTGATGTACATTATTCGTCCTGACGTTGAGCAAGAAGTTGTTCAAGCTACAGTCGAAAAATTCCAAGGCATCATCTCCAACGGCGGTGGTGAGGTTACTGCTCACGACGTTATGGGTAAACGCCGTCTTGCGTATGAGATCAAGAAATTCCGTGATGGGGTTTACGTTCTGGTTAACTTCACTGCTGAACCAGCAGTTGTTAACGAACTTGAGCGTCTCATGAAAATTTCTGACGAAGTTATTCGTTATCTCATTACGAACGACGTTGTTGCTTAAGACAACCCGTGATGATTGTACCTAACACGCTCTGAAGGAGGGGATTACATTGTTGAACCGTGTCATTCTGATCGGCCGATTAACTCGGGACCCTGAACTGCGTTATACTCCGGCTGGGGTAGCAGTTACGCAATTTACTTTGGCAGTAGACAGACCGTTTACGAGCCAAGGAGGCGAGCGGGAAGCGGATTTCATTCCGGTCGTAACCTGGAGACAGCTTGCTGAGACGTGTGCAAACTATTTGCGCAAAGGGCGTCTGGCTGCAGTCGAAGGACGCATTCAAGTACGAAATTACGAAAATAACGAAGGTAAACGTGTATACGTAACCGAAGTTATTGCCGATAACGTTCGTTTCTTGGAGTCTAACCGCGATAGCAACAATAGCGGCGGTGGCGGACAAATGCGTGAGGAGCCTTCTTACGGAGGCGGCGGACGTGCGAATAACAACAACAACAGCTATTCGCGCAGTAACAATCAGGATCCTTTTTCCGATGACGGAAAACCGATTGACATATCGGATGATGATTTGCCATTTTAACGTGAACCGCTTCTCATTCGAGTTGGCGGAATAACGATAGGAAAGGACTGAAAAGCATGAGCTTCAAGCAAAGAGAAGGCGGAGACAACGATAAAAGACCGGCTCGCCGCGGCGGCCGCAACAAACGTCGTAAAGTGTGCTTCTTCACTGCGAACAAAATCACTCACATCGACTATAAAGATACGGACTTGCTCCGTAAATTTATCAGCGAACGTGGAAAAATTTTGCCACGCCGTGTAACAGGTACTAGCGCTAAATATCAACGCATGCTGACGATTGCCATCAAACGCTCCCGTCAAATCGCATTGCTGCCATACACAACTGAGTAGTATTTACTCAGCTTGGATACGAAGCAGTCGGCTTAATCGCCGGCTGCTTTTTTGCATTTCGGGAAGATCCTTCGCTAATCGCGCCGAGAGGCATTTTGCAGCGAAATGTTTTATAATAATAGAGTCTATGAATGCAGTGTTGGACGAAAGAACACACATCAGGAGAATCTATGAATAAATCAAAGCGCAGAATGAAGCAAAAGCGGAAAGGGCGGCTTGGATCATGGATTGTTGCCACATTGCTGATTTCGGTCGTTTACGTATGGATCCAGGAAGAGGATCGCGTGCATGAAATATGGCCAGGCAAACAGCAAGCAGCGGTACCGATTACTGGTCTTCATCCCAAGGTTGTGGAAGGCGAGCAATTGCTCGTGCGTAAGGCGGCTCGAATCGGCATTGAAGTTGTCATCACGCATGGGTATCGCAGTATAGAGGAACAGGATCAGCTTTTTGAACAAGGGAGAGCCTTGGCAGGGAACATCGTTACGAATGCCCGCGGCGGAGAATCATATCATAATTATGGACTGGCCATTGATTTTGCCCTTCGGACGCCGGATGGAGACATCGTATGGGATATGGAACGCGATGATAACGGAAACGGTAAAGCGGATTGGATGGAAGTGGTGGACATTGCCAAGGAGCTGGGATTCACTTGGGGCGGGGACTGGGCAAATTTCCCGGATTATCCTCACTTGCAAATGGATTTTGGCTTAAGCATTAACGAGTTAAAGCGTGGGAAGCGGCCGCCAACAGAGGGAGTACATTGATATTATAAATATTGATATAAACGCATAAATATTAAAAAAGTCCTGCTTATTGCAGGACTTTTTTCAACCTTTTGTAAAATAAATGATAAAAGTTGACAATTCATTCTTTACAGCAGCAAATAAATGAACATATACTATAATAACTAGGATTTTTACAATCATCTGATGAAGGGCGTAAAGAAAGAAGTTTTGGATAAAATTGTTTGCTGTCCGCCTGACATGGACAAATTTAGAAAAATGTATTTTTGGCACGAAACATAACATGAAAGTTACAGAAAACCACATTTCCTGATGCTTGAACATTGGATCTGATGTAACAGTAATGTCATATTTGCAACACTTCTTGCAATCAAATTGTAATAAATCCCATAAAAGGGACATCCTCTACGTACAACCTTCCTTTATTTTACCTTTAATGCATAATAAATACCCATATATGTAGCATAGAAAACATTTATACCAAAAATCTCAAAATAATGATTGACGTCATCTAAATTTACACGTATGATTACATTAATTATTTTCCAATATAATCCCGCTAGGAATTGTGAGCATTAATTGACCAATGGTCTAAAGGCTGAATTACCATTGGTTTTAGAGTTTAGTTTTGGAATGTGTAATTATTCATGGATATTTATATCCTGATAATTTATTGCAATTCAGAAATTGGTGAGGGGGATTTTCATGAAGAAGAGATTTTCTTTGATGCTTGTAATCATGCTGTTGTTTGTTACTGTCCTAGCTGCATGCTCCGGCGGTGGAGAGAATGCGGAGCCAGCTACTGGTGAGAGTACGAACACGGAAACCCAAAGCAATACACCACCTGCTAAAGAAGAAGCCACGCAAAACGATGGTTTGTTCGAAGCAAGTGACATGTCGGCGAATCCATCTACGGCAACAAACCGCAAGGACACTCTTGTTGTAGGTACCGTGTCACCTAAAGGCGTATTTAATCCTTTGTTCCAAGATTCTGCTTATGATGATCAGATTAACCTTTTGCTTTTCGACAGCTTTGAATCGATTAATGGGGACGGAACATACTCTCCACATCTTGCAGACAGTATTGATGTAAGTGACGATGGATTGAAGTATACATTCAAGTTGAAGCCAGGAGTAACTTACACTGATGGTACACCAGTAACGGTTAAGGATTTCTACTTTGCACTGAAGGTACTTCATGATAAAAGTTATGATGGTTCATCTGATCCATTGTCCTACTCAATAAAAGGTGGGCAAGATTACTACGATGGAAAATCGAATGAGATTTCAGGAGTGAAAATCATTGACGATAATACTGTTGAGGTTGAAGTTACGGAAGTAACTGCTCTAACCAAAGATTTTCTTGGAGGGATTCCTTTCCTCCCAGAACACTACTACGGTAAAAATTATAAACAAGGCAATGTAGAGACTGTTAAAGCACTGAACGAAAAACCTTTAGGTACAGGACAATACATCCTGACATCTTTTAAACCGGGTCAGGAAGTGACCTTGGTAGCAAATGAAAACTATTTTGCAGGCACTCCAAAAATAAAAAATGTCATTTTTAAATCCACTACGGACGAGACTAAATTGGCGATGCTTGAATCTGGGGAGATCGACATGGACATGGTTACTGTAGACGAAGATAACGTTGAGGCACTGCAACTTCTTGGTTTCCTTGACATAAACATCTTCCCGACAAATGGGTATGGCTACATCGGTATGAACCACGAGAAAGAGAAATTCCAAGATCCAAAAGTAAGACAGGCACTTATTTATGGTCTAAATCGGGCAGAGATTGTTGAAGCAGTATACGGTAAATTTGCTGATGTAATCAACATTCCTCAGTCGAAACAATCCTGGGCATATACAGATGAAAGCATTGAAAAATACGAGTTCGATATTGAAAAAGCAAAATCCTTGCTGGATGAGGCAGGTTGGACTGTTGGCGGAGATGGAATTCGCGAGAAAAACGGAGAGAAGTTCAAAATTGATTTCTCCGGTACGGCTGACAATCCAGTAGTAGACGCGATCCTCCCAATTATGACTGCCAATTATAAAGAGTTGGGTATTGATATCGTTGCCGAAACGCTTGACTTTAATGCGATTTTGGATAAAACGGATAAGGGTGACTTTGATATGTTCTTTATGGCATGGGGACTTACTCCTGATCCGGATTCCACGGTATATCTGACAGGTGGCGCTCAAAATCGTCTGAAATATTCCAATCCTGCATATGATGATCTGATGAAGCAAGGCAAACGCGAGTTAAATCTGGAAAAACGTAAAGAGATTTATGCGAAAGCTTACCAAGAATTGAATAAAGATATCCCTGATATCCTGATGTACCAAAGAAGAGATGGTTGGGCAATCAACGGTCGAGTTAATGGACTGGATATCACGCCATACAAAAAATTTGTAGTTGAGCTGTATAAGGCTGAACTGGAACAATAAAAGATAATTTGGTATAAATCGGATAAGCTCAGCTCTCGCCAGAGCTGGGCTTTCCTAATTACCCCCAGGAGGAATACTATGAAGCAGTACATTATCCGTCGGCTGCTACAGATGATTCCGACGATGCTCGGAATTACTATTATTGTTTTCGCGATTACGACACTTGTTCCAGGAGACTATATAACAGCGCAACAAAATCCGAATATGACTGCCGAGAAGGCTGCCCAATTAAGAGAAATTTATGGATTGGATAAGGGCCCCGTTGAACGGTATTTCATATGGGTTGGGAATATGTTAACGGGTAATATGGGAGATTCACTTCAACATAAACGTCCTGTCACTGATGTTATTGGAGATTATGTCTGGAATTCATTTATCATCGCATTTCTAAGTTTAATTTTGTCATGGATTATCGCCATTTTTAGCGGGGTGTTCTCCGCAAAGTTCCAATATTCATTTTTTGATAAACTGGTCACACTGGCCGTCTTTCTTTGCATGTCGCTCCCTTCATTTTTTATTGGGCTTGTTCTGATTAAGTTCCTTTCAATTGATCTTAAGCTTTTTCCTGTTGGGGGAATGACCACGGCAGGGCAAACAGGATCAACTTGGGATTGGATGATAGACGTGGGGTACCACGCTTTTCTTCCAGTTTTGGTTTTGACCATGTTAAGTACGGGTAGTCTCACACGCTATTTTAGAACGAGCATGCTGGAAGTTATTCGCCAGGATTACATCCGTACAGCTCGCGCCAAAGGGCTTAAGGAAAAAACAGTTATTTTTAAACATGCTCTGCGTAATGCCATGCTTCCTGCAATCACTCTAATGGGGTTTGAATTACCTGCTCTGTTCGGTGGAGCCATAATCCTAGAGAAAATATTCGTATGGCCAGGTGTAGGGCAAGTTTATCTGGAATCCATTACGATGAGGGACTATCCATTTATGCTAGGATTTACTGTGTTTATGGCAGCTCTCACCTTGATAGGGACACTTTTGTCAGACGTTCTTTATGGGGCTGCAGATCCCAGAATTAGATTGAAGTAGGAGGAGATTGCATTGTCACTGGAGGCCGCACCAATTAAATCACAAACGAGAGTGTCTGCACGACAACCTGATTCTCCTTGGCGGGTTGCAGTTCGGCGCTTTGCTCGAAATCGACTTGCGCTGGCGGGTCTGCTGATTCTTACATTGATGATTCTGATCTGCATATTCGGGCCGATGTTATCTCCGTATAACGTTGATAACTACAGTGTAAAGGATAAGAATATGGGGCCGAGTGCCGAACACTGGTTGGGAACAGATAAGTTGGGACGAGATGTAGTTTTGCGTGTGATGCTGGCCGGGAGAATATCAATTATGGTAGGCGTAGTGGCTACATTCATTACGGTTGTCCTCGGGTCTATTCTTGGGGCTTTGGCAGGTTTTTATCGTCGATTCTTGGATTCTTTCATTATGAGAATTGCTGAAATTTTCATGTCAATTCCAACATTGCCGTTATTGATAATTCTGGGGGCGTTGTTGTCTGATCTGAAGGTTCCCCCGCAGGACCGGATTTATTTTTTGATGCTTATTCTCGGTATTTTATCATGGCCGGGTCTATCCAGGCTGGTCCGTGGACAAATTTTGACCCTGCGTGAACAGGAATTTATGCAAGCAACCGAAGCTTTAGGCTTACGAGACAGACGTAAAATTTTCAAGCATTTGCTTCCAAATACGGTACCGATTATCATCGTTTCAGCTACTTTGGGAGTAGCATCCGCAATCCTAGCAGAATCGGCCCTGAGTTATCTAGGGCTAGGTGTTGTTCCACCTACACCATCGTGGGGGAACATGATCGCGGAAGCAAACGGAATTATCGAATTCCGAAAACGACCATGGCTTTGGATTCCTCCAGGCACGTGTATATTGATAACAGTTGTAGCGATCAACTTGATTGGTGATGGTCTGCGTGATGCACTTGATCCAAAAATGAAAAAGTAGGTGATGCGACATGGCAAATAACCTGGTAGAATTTAAAAATCTCAAAACGCATTTTCATACATCAGCAGGTGTCGTGAAAGCCGTGGATGACGTGAGCTTTACGATCCGTGAAGGGGAAACACTCTGCGTGGTTGGAGAATCCGGCTGCGGTAAAAGCGTGACAGCCATGTCGCTAATGCGTCTGGTGGATACCCCTCGTGTAGGTGGAGAAATCTTATTTGAGGGGAAAGATTTATTAAAAATAAGTAAAAGTGAAATGAGTCGTATTCGGGGTAATGATATTTCTGTTATTTTTCAAGAACCGATGTCATCCTTGAATCCGGTTTTGACGATTGGAGAACAAATTACAGAGCCTATTCTTTTGCATACGTTAATGTCAAGAAAGGAAGCGAAGGAACGTGCTATTGAATTAATCACGCTGGTGGGTATTCCGCGGCCGGAGAAAATCTATGAGTCCTATCCTCATGAGCTTAGTGGAGGTATGCGACAACGAATCATGATTGCCATTGCTTTGAGCTGTAATCCCAAACTTCTGATCGCTGATGAACCAACGACGGCACTGGACGTAACGATTCAGGCACAGATACTCGACCTTATGCGTGATGTAAAGGAAAAAATGAAAACCTCTATTATGCTCATCACGCATGATTTGGGCGTCGTGGCTGAGATGGCCGATTATGTCGTTGTTATGTATGCAGGAAAGGTTATCGAAGAAGCCTCAGTTTACGAGTTGTTCAAAGCACCCAAGCATCCTTATACACAGGGATTGTTGAAGGCAAAACCGGTAATCAATCAAAAGCAAGAGCGTCTGTACTCAATCCCGGGTCAAGTTCCTAACCCGATTGAGCTTGGGGAGAACTGCCATTTTCACGATCGTTGCGAATTTTGTATGAACATCTGTTGTGAGAAGGAACCGCCTCTTCGAATGGACGCTAACGGCCATAAGGTTGCTTGCTGGTTGTTTGAGGAGGAGGAATGACATGGCAGAAGCTTTAATCGAAGTACAGAATTTAAAAAAGTATTTTCCGATTACCGGAGGAATCTTCCAACGCGTTATTGGAAATGTTCGTGCCGTAGATGATGTTTCATTTAAAATTAACAAGGGTGAATCCTTTGGCCTTGTAGGAGAATCTGGGTGTGGTAAGAGTACAATTGGAAGGACAATCCTCCGCTTGCTCGACAAGACGGAAGGAAAAGTGATTTTTAACGGAGAGGACGTTCATGCACTTAGCAAAAATAAGCTGCGCGATTTGCGTCCCAAAATGCAAATTGTATTCCAGGATCCTTTCAGTTCCTTGAATCCTCGCATTAAGGTTGGAGAAGCAATTGGGGAGGCATTGATAGATCATGGCATGTCCATCCGTGGTCAGGTCAAGGACAAGGTAATCGAGACGCTGAAGATTTGTGGATTGGCTGACTATCATTATGACCGATATCCGCATGAATTTTCAGGTGGACAGCGCCAACGAATCGGCATTGCTAGAGCTTTAATCATGAATCCTGATTTCATTGTTGCAGATGAGCCAGTATCGGCTTTGGATGTATCTATTCAGGCCCAGATTATAAATTTGCTTAGTGACCTGCAACAGGAGAAGCAGCTCACATATCTGTTCATTTCCCATGATTTGAGCGTGGTTGAACATCTATGTGACCGCATTGGGGTAATGTACTTGGGTTCCATGGTGGAGATGGCCTCCAAAGAGGATTTGTTTCGCCAGCCGCTTCACCCGTATACAAAGGCGCTACTATCAGCAGTTCCGATTCCGGATCCGACATTACGTCGTGAGCGAATTGTATTAAAAGGGGATATTCCTAGCCCAGCTAATCCGCCTTCCGGCTGTAAATTCCATACGCGTTGTCCGATAGCGACGGATATTTGCAAGCGAGAGATTCCCGAATATCGGGAAGTGGAAAAGCAGCATTTTGTAGCTTGCCATCTGGCTTAAATTAATTTAACTAACCTGCTTAAAGGGATTGGGGTTCTGACGAGCGGGATTGTTAATTCTACTTAAACATACTTAATGGCTTAGGAGCGACTTTGAATAACATGGATTCTGTACGCCTTGCACGGGTGTTCAGGGTCCATGTTTTTTTTATTTAATTTGCATTGGTAACAAAAAGATAAAAAAAATTTAACTTTTTTTAAAAAATCGCAGACAAAATGCCTCTTTCGTTCGTCTATATCTATAAGAGGTGATCGTCGGTGAAAAAACGTTGGAAACGGACAAGCATTTTGCTAGCTTTGCTGGTCATTATATATGTAGGAATACAGCCTGGCATGTTGGTAGGTAAGCCGGCCATCAAGGCTGCATCGGCCGTGTTGATGGATGCAGAAACGAAACAGATTATTCTCGATTATAATGGTTCCAATCAAGTATCCCCTGCAGGCATTAGTAAAATCATGACTGAACTGCTAGTGATGGATGCCATCTCCAATGGTGAGGTGAACTGGGACGATCCGGTGGCCATCAGCCAATATGCGAGCTCGGTTGGAGGGAAGCAGTTATCGTTGAAGCAAGGGGATCGGTTCACCGTACGCGAACTGTTCAATGTTGTTTCGCTGTATTCGGCGAATGATGCAACGATTGCGCTCGCCGAGCATATCGGCGGATCGGAGTCTGCCTTCGTGGATGCGATGAATCGCAAGGCGGCCGAGATCGGTTTGTCGGAACGCACGCACTTTGCCAACTCCACCGGGCTGCACACGGAGCTCCTTGGTCCCCATAGACCTGATGCCATCCAAGGCGATAGCTCCATGACGGCGCTTGATGCATGCAACCTGGCCTATTATTTGATCCGCCATCATCCGGAAATTCTGAAGATCTCCAGTCAAATTCAGGTATCCATGAATCAGAAAGGCATGTACGTTAGCAATACCAACTGGATGCTGCCTTCCATAGATGGGCCGTATGCCTATGACGGAGGAGACGGCCTCAAGACAGGATTTGATCAAGAGGACGGATATCATTTTGTCGGGACGGCCGAACGGAGCGGCAAGCGCCTGATCTCAGTGGTGTTTGGCAGCGAGACGCAGGAAGGGCGCTTTGTGGAAACGCGCAAATTATTGAACTATGGCTTTACGAGCAAGCAGTAGTTTCAGCGCGGACGTGAACAAATCTACATATATAGAGTATACGGGTTCGGCTTTCGTTAAGGGCAACCCGTGCAGCTCGTCAAGAATGCCGCCAGGTTATTGAAACCAAGGGGGCATTTTTCATTGGATTACTCATAAATTGACATAGGAATTCCATTTGCTTTAAAATGACCAATGAGTCATTTTGGATTGTTGTCGTTTAATATACATGTATAAGGAAGAGAACGAAACCTACTTTATGAATCAGGAGGCAGCGAAATGCAAAGACAGATGAAATGGCCGCTCATGTTATTCGCGGTCGGCGTTTTTATGGCAGCATTGGATAACGGCATTATTACTTCGTCGCTTACAACGCTGAACGCTTCGTTCGGCGTGACGCCAACATGGGGGGCGTGGACGATTACGCTGTATACGCTGGGCCTTGCAGTCAGCGTGCCCATTGCAGGCAAGCTGTCGGACCGTTATGGCCGCAAGAAGCTGTTTTTGATTGAGGTTGCTCTGTTTGGCATCGGCTCGTTGCTCGTCGCCTTAAGCACGTCCTTTACGTTTTTCCTGATATCCCGCGTTATTCAAGCGCTTGGCGGCGGCGGGATATTTATCATTGCGAGCTCATATGTATTAAGCCGTTTTCCCGCAGAACGACAAGGGAGCGCTTTGGGGATCCTGGGGGGCATGAACGGCATCGCGGCCATTCTTGGGCCTAACGTCGGTTCGTTTATTCTGGATGTTACGGGCAACTGGCATTGGTTGTTTCTCATTAACGTGCCGATTGCGATTCTGTTGTTTGTGGCAGGCATCCGTTATATCCAGGAGGAGCAGGAACTCAACAAAGCGGCTGTAGACTGGAGCGGCATAGCGGTCCTAACGCTCGGGGTGCTCAGTCTGATGTACAGCTTCAGCAATCTGGATGGCGTCAACATGCTGGAGAGCATCGTATCCCCTATGTTTTACGGATTCTTCGCCGGAGGCATCGCTATCCTGATTATTTTCTACTACCTTGAGAAAAGGCTGGAAGGAACACGCCGCGAGCCTGTGGTGTCTACGCGGCTTCTCGGCATCGCTTCTTTTCGCTGGACGCTGCTTATCGCGTTTTTCTCCGGAGCCATTCTGGCATCGGTCATCTTTATCCCTGGTTTCGTCGAGCAGTATTTGGGCGTGTCCAACACGGCTTCCGGCTATTGGTTTACGCCGCTGGCCCTTGCATCCGGCATCGGAGCGGGCGGCGGCGGGTACCTTGTCGATCGTAAAGGGCCGATCTGGACGCTATCGGTAGCGGGTCTCCTGTCTGCCGTCGGTTTCTTGCTCTTCCCGCTATGGGTGGAAGACCTCTGGCAGTTCGTCATTGCGAGCGTGCTGGTCGGTATCGGCTTCGGCATGATGCTGGGAGCACCCGTGAATGTGCTGGTTACGGAGCAAGCGGGTGAGAACAACAAGGGGATCGCCGTAGCGACCAGTTCGTTGTTCCGCCAGATGGCCATGGCGATTGCGCCTACGATTTTCGCCGGCTTCCTTGCTCGCTCGTTTACGAACCTGGGCACGAATGTCCAGCATGCCTTCACCGACAAAGGCATCCAGGTCCAGCCGGAAATGATGGATCAATTCGCATCCGAAGGGGCCGCGAGCAGCGATGTATCCAGTCTGACGGAGGGACTGGCGCAAATCCCCGATCAGGGCATTCGCGATACGCTGCTGGAGGCTGTGCATCAGACGACCGGACAGGGTTATAGCGGCTTGTTCTGGTCGGCTGTAATCTTCAGTGTGCTTACGCTTGTGGCGGCGCTGATTACGGGACGCATTCGCAGCCGTGAGAAAAGCCTTCAGTCAAACGAGGCCGTGACGAACAGCTGAATCCGGTGTATCATTTCATATATGGATGGAAAGGACAGCGATCTGTTATACGAGTGCAGCATTCTCTGATCCGCGTGTGTTCGGATTTCCAAATCCTGTTGAAGAAATATTCGAGGCTGATCCAACCGGTCTGCTTCTCCCTTTCAGGCAGGGACAGGGATTCGAATGGCCACAGGCTCGTTCATGAAGGGAAAGCTGTTCTTTTCTTTTAACCAGATTGTAACTTTTCGCGGAGCAGCAGTGTTTACAATAGAACGAGCATAAGGTACCCTGTTTCAGGACGGGGGACGTCAGGCAACATTGTGTCAGAACGCATTCCAGGCGGTTAAGTGTAGATTGGCAATTCATTTTGAGAGTGAAGAAGGAATCCGCGAATGACAAGAAGAACTAAAGAGAAGAAAAAGAAAAAAAGAAAAGGCCTATATATAACGCTCTTATCACTCGTCGTACTATTAGTTGGCGGTTATTTGTTCCGCCAGCAGCTCGCTGTGGCTGCATTCGATCTGTTTCTGGCCGGTACGGTCGAAGACTCGCTCTCCAGATCATACGTACCGCAGGAAGGCAATAAAACGCCCGATCCGATCGTATATCGCGAGAAACCATTCTCCGTGCTGCTGCTCGGGTCCGACAAGCGCGCCTATGAGAAAACCCGCGGACGCTCCGACACGGTCATGTATGCCGTTGTGCGTCCAAAGGAGTCAAGGGTGCTGCTGGTATCTATTCCGCGCGATACCTATGTACAGATTGTAGGGCGGGATGCTAACAAGGATGGCGAAGACGATTACGACAAGATCGCGCATGCTTACGCTTTTGGCGGAGAGAATATGTCCATCAATACGGTGGAGAAATTTTTAGATGCCGATGTCGGGTACTATGCCACGATCAATTTTGATGGAATCCGAAAAGTGGTCGATGCGCTTGGCGGCGTGAAGCTGCCCATTGAAGAGGATATCGTGAACAAAAACCCGGATCATGTACAGTTCACCATTGAAGGCGGCAAACCCATCTATGATGGTCAGGAAGCCCTTTACTACGTGAGGTACCGTGAGGATAGCGACTTTAACCGGACCAAACGGCAGCAGATTTTCCTGAACGCCATGGCGAACGAAATGCTTAATCTCAATCAAATTGGCAAGATTCCGGAGCTGCTGCAGATCATGGGAGACAATTTTCAGACCGATATGCAGCCTTCCTTCATCATTGACCTGGCCAAACAGGTGTTGACCCAAGAGAAGCCGCAAATTTCCAGCTTTACGATTCTCGGCGAGGGGATGCGCAAGGATGGCATCTACTATGGCAAGGCCGATGAGAAGGATGTCCAATATGCCAAAGAGCTGATTACGAACTGGATGGATGAATCGACCCCAGTCGGCTCACTGATGATTCCCGATCGGCAGAAGATCGAGTAATCCAACCATTCTATACCAGCGATGTGTGATGAGAACAGGGCAGCAGTGCGTGTTTTACGGGCTGCTGTTTTTTTTCTTTTTCGCAGGGAGTTCCCCCGATTGGAACATCACGTGTTATAACCCGTATAATAAAGTTTGGAGAAACTTTTGAGTATGTAGGACAAGGGAGGACACGCAAGGGTATGAATATTGCATTTTTTCTATTGCCCAAGCAAGAGGTAACATGCGTAACGTCGGATTCTACACTCAGGCAAACGTTGGAACGGATGGAATATCATCGATTTACGGCGGTGCCCATTTTGAATAAGGAAGGCAAATATATCGGTACCGTGACTGAGGGCGACTTGTTGTGGCACATGAAGAACTCCGAAGGGAAGATTTCATTTGAAAACGCTTCAAAGTTTTTGCTCAAGGACGTTCCGCTGCGGCTTGATATCAAGCCGGTATCGATCAATGCCAACATGGAGGATTTGATCAATCTGGCCAAAGTTCAGAACTTTGTACCCGTCGTGGATGACATGGAACGATTTATCGGCATTGTGCGGCGCAGCCAAATTATCGAATATTGTGAAGGCATCGTTGCCAAGGAAACGCTCAAGGCCAAATCCATTTGAAAAAATCGGTTGCAGAAAAGGGATAATCCGTGCTTTTCGGTATCATGTTAAGCATAACCTTATCCAAGGAGACAGCTTGGGGCATTGCCAAGGGGGAACATTTTTACACCCCCCTTTTTATGCTATAATGGAGAATAAAGCTTTTTCCGGGGAGAGTGACTTTCGCTAATATGCCTAAAGAACTGGATGTAGCCAAACGCGCTAAAGTGATTGAATGGCTGAAGACCGAAGTGCTTGACCAGGTGTCCCGATTGTTCAAAGCGTTATGGGAAGGCAGCACCTCCCGAATCGGGGACAGTCTCGCCAGTCTGATGATGAGCGTGTACATATTGGGCCGCAGGCTTGGTATTCCGTTCAAGGATCTGGATGCACTGCTAGTAGAGAAACTGAAAAAGCACAAATCGGAAGGTCACCAGTTGGAAGACTGGTACCAGGATATATCCGCGCTCGAAGATCATATGCGTAAGAGGTGAAATTGTTGAAATTTAGCTTTAAAACGGCCGTTTGGAGCGTCGTGTATTTGCTCTTGTTGCTTTCGCTGCCAACGCCTCTATCGGTGCTCGCGATCTTTTTCGTGCTGGTTCCGGGAGTCGTATTGTACGCGTCCTTATCGGTGAAGTCCTTTGTATGGCATCTCGTGCCGGTAGCCGTCATTTTGTTGATGATCAGTCCCATATATTTGTTATTGCTCGTGATTTTCACGATTCCCGCCATGATTATGGGTAATGCTTATAAGAAAAGGAAATCGGCTCTGTTTGCTTTGATGTCAGGAATGGGTGCGATGCTGGGGGAATATTTGTTCCTTTTGCTTTTAGGCACTGTATTTTTCCAGTTCGACCTGTCCGGCTATATTACCGATGTGGTTCAATTGACGGTCGAACCATTAACCGGATCATCCACACAGATGGTTAACGGTTTTGTATGGACGCCGGAAATGACGCAGGACGTGGCGAGACAGACGCAGCTCATGATTCCGTTTGCACTGGTTGTCACCTCTATGGTGATGGCTCTTATCACGCATGCAGTCGCTCGTCCCATCCTGAGTGTTATGGGCGTGACGGTGTCCAAATTGCCGCCTGCACGCGAATGGAGAATGCCACGCGCGTTGATCTGGTACTACTTCCTTGCATTGATCTTCGAGGTCGTGTCAAGACAAAGCGACGGGACGTATTGGACGATGATCGCGGCCAATCTGTCGCCGCTAATCAATTTGGGCTTCATGATTCAAGCTATCGGTTTTTTCTTTTTCTTGTCCCATGTGAGGAAATGGAATCCGGTAATCCCCTATCTGCTGGCCGCCGCCGTCTTTTTCATTGGGCCGCTTCGGATTATCGGGATCATTGATCTGGCGTTCCCGCTTCGAGAGGCAATTTCGAAACCAAAACGATAGGGTGATGAGTCATGCCTAAATTTCTGAAGAAGCGCTGGCACGGCTACTATACCGTATGGGCGTTTATTCTATTGCTCCTGCTGGTCATGTTCGTGACCATTTACAACTGGACGCTTGGTTTGATCAGCCTGATACTCGCTTCGGCGCTCGGCATTGTCATGATCAAAGCGGAGCTTGCCTTTCGCCGGGAATTGAATGATTACATTAATGGATTATCCATACGCATCAAACGGATGGAGGGGGAAGCGGTAAACATGCTTCCCTTCGGCATTGTGCTGTACAGCGAAGACCGTACGGTAGAATGGCATAACCGCTTTGTGGCGGATATGTTTCAGGAGAAAACGATGGTGGGCAGCACGCTAACCCATCTGTTTCCAAAGCTGCCGCAGCCGAAAGAAAAGAAGGACGGATCGAAAGACGCGGCATCCAAGGAACTGCACGACGAGTTCCAACTCGATGACCGATATTACGGCGTCATCCATAACCCGCTGGAACGGTACGTGTACGTGTATGAAATTACCGAGTTGGCTGTTCTCCGGGATAAGTACGAAAATGAACGAATCGCGCTGGGCATTCTGGTGCTCGACAATCTGGACGAGGCGGCACAAGGCATGGACGACCAGCAGCGCACCTCGCTGATTGCCCGCGTAACCAGCGAAATCACGGCTTGGGCGAAGCGGTACGAAGTGTATTTGCGCCGTTTGTCGTCCGACCGCTACCTGATGATGCTGAACCACAAGGCGCTGCAGGAACTGGAGCAGAGCCGGTTTGTCATTCTGGACGAGGTGCGGGAAATGACCGCCGATCTCAAGGTGCCGATGACGCTTAGCATCGGGCTGGCCTTTGGTTCGGATAGCATTAGCGAGCTGGGAGAGCTTGCTCAGTCCAGTCTCGATATGGCGCTAGGACGCGGCGGCGACCAGGCTGCCGTCAAATCGGGACAGCGGCTGTCCTTCTATGGCGGCAAGTCCAATGCCGTCGAGAAACGGACGCGGGTTCGCGCCCGGGTCATTGCGCATGCTTTGCGGGATCTTATGCAGGAGAGCGATCGGGTCATTATTATGGGGCATAAAATGCCCGATATGGATGCGATCGGCGCTTCCATCGGGGTGTGGAAAGCGGCCAGCCTGTACAATGTGGAGGCACGCATCGTCCTGGATGGGGTAAATCCGTCCATTGAGCGAATGATGGAGCTGGTGAACAAGGACGAAAAGTTGGCCAAAGCCTTTATTTCGCCCGAACAGGCAACCCAGGTCATGACCGAGCACACGCTGCTCGTCGTTGTCGATACCCACAAAGCCTCCATGACGATGGAGCCCAAGCTGGTACAGGCCGCTACGCGCGTAGTCGTGGTGGACCACCACCGCCGCGGCGAGGAATTCATTAACGACGCTGTGCTGATTTATCTTGAGCCTTACGCTTCATCGGCTGCCGAGCTTGTTACCGAGCTGTTGCAATATATCCATGACAAGGTACAGTTCACGCCGCTGGAAGCGACGGCGCTGCTCGCGGGAATTACGGTGGATACGAAGCATTTCGCGCTGCATACCGGGTCAAGAACGTTCGAGGCTGCCGGCTTCCTGCGCAGAAGTGGTGCAGATACCATCATGATCCAACGGCTGATGAAAGAAAATCTGTCAGAATATATTGCTAAGGCAGAAATCATAAAGCATGCTAAAATGGTATATGGGAACATTGCGCTTGCGGTCACTGAACGCGGCAGCAAGCTCCCGCAAATGATGATCGCCCAAGTGGCGGACACCTTGCTGAACATGAACGACGTCGTCGCTTCATTTGTGATCAGCGAGCGTCCGGACGGGCTGATCGGAATCAGTGCAAGATCGCTCGGCCGCATGAACGTACAGGTCGTCATGGAACGGCTCGGCGGCGGCGGGCATTTGACCAATGCGGCTGTTCAGCTGGAAGGATCGCTGGGAGAGGCAGAAAAACGGCTGATGAACGTACTGGCTGAAATCGAAAAGGAAGAGGGGCTGTTCGAATGAAAGTCATTTTTATAAAAGATGTTAAAGGTCAGGGGAAAAAAGGACAAGTGAAGGAAGTATCGGAAGGATATGCACAGAATTTCCTTCTGCCGCGCGGGCTGGTGCGTCTGGCTACCGACGGAAACATGAAAACGCTGGAGAACCAGAATGCAGCCGAAGAGCGCCGCAAACAAGAAGAAAAAGCGGAAGCGGAAGTGCTCGGCAAAAAGCTGGAGGCTGAAGTCACCGAACTGAAAGCCAAAGCGGGTGAAGGCGGTCGCCTGTTCGGGGCCATCACAAGCAAACAAATCGCTGAGGCGCTTGCAGCCAAAGGCTTGAAAATCGATAAACGCAAAATCGAACTGGACGATCCAATCCGTACGCTCGGCGTAACACAAGTAACGGTGAAGGTTCATCCTGAAGTCAAAGCGACTATCAAGGTACAGGTAACGGAGGAGTAAGATGGGCGGCGAAATGTTATTCGACCGGATTCCCCCGCAGAACCTGGAAGCCGAGCAGGCCGTGCTGGGTGCAATCCTGCTTCAGGGCGAGGCCCTGATTACAGCGATGGAACGGGTGCAAACCGAGGATTTCTATGACAAGCCGCATCAACTCATCTATGAAACGATGATTCAGCTTGGCGAGGAAAATCAGCCGATTGACCTTGTCACGCTGACTTCGCGTTTGAAGGACAAAGGCGAGCTGGAGGAGGCCGGCGGCGTCAGCTATCTTGCGAAGCTGGCCCATGGCGTGCCTACGGCAGCCAATGTCGATTATTACGCCCAGATCATCGAAGAAAAATCGATGCTGCGGCGACTCATCCGTACCGCCACGCAGATTGTGAGCGAAGGTTATGCAGGCGGAGAGGATGTATCGGCCATGCTCGGGGAAGCCGAGCGGCGCATCCTGGAAATTTCCAATCGTCGCTCCAGCAGCGGCTTTATTGCCATCCGCGATGTTCTGATGGAAGTGTTCGACCGTGTCGAGACGCTGCATCAGAACAGGGGAACAACAACAGGCATTCCGTCCGGATTTATCGATTTGGACAAGATGACCGCAGGTTTTCAGCGCAGTGACTTGATCATTGTAGCGGCACGTCCTTCCGTAGGTAAAACCGCCTTTGCGCTGAATATCGCCCAGAACGTGGCCATTCGTGCGCAGGAGACGGTAGCCATCTTCAGTCTGGAGATGTCGGCGGCACAGCTTGTGCAGCGGATGATCTGCGCTGAGGCGAACCTGGATGCGGGTGTCATGCGTAACGGGGATTTCAAGGGCGACGAGGACTGGCAGAAGCTGACGATGGGCATTGCTGCATTGTCGGAAGCGGAAGTCTATATTGACGATACACCCGGGATCACGGTAGCCGACATTCGTGCCAAATGCCGCCGTCTCAAAAAAGAGAAGGGGCTTGGCATGATCCTGATCGATTACCTGCAGCTCATCAGCGGCCGCGGCAAAGCAGGGGAGAACCGCCAGCAGGAGGTCTCCGAGATTTCCCGTACGCTGAAGCAGATCGGCCGTGAGCTTGAAGTTCCGGTTATCGCGTTGTCCCAGCTCAGCCGGGGCGTGGAGCAGCGGCAGGACAAGCGCCCAATGATGAGTGACTTGCGGGAATCGGGTTCGATCGAGCAGGATGCCGATATCGTGGCGTTTTTGTACCGGGATGATTATTACAACCAGGAGACCGAGAAGAAGAACATTATCGAGATCATTATCGCCAAACAGCGTAACGGTCCGGTAGGTACGGTAGAGTTGGTCTTCCTGAAGCAGTTCAACAAATTCGTCAACTACGAGCGGGCGCATAACGATGCATTCGCGATGTAGTTCAGACCTCTGATGCGCAAAGCATTATATGCAATGATGGAGTTGCGCCGTTTTGCGCAATTCCGTGTTGCCATAAGAAATCGGCATGCCATCCTGCTTCCAGGGCGCAGGCATAGCCGGTTTTCTTTGCGTGCTTTTGGAACAATAATGGATACATTTAGCCGCAACTTAGGTGTATTTCCGAACATTAACAACGAAAAATATATGATTAGTTCGTTTATTGATTTGACTTTGAAAATGGGGACTGGTACACTATTACTGCTGCGTTAAAGCAGCGAAAACCTTCCTTCCAATGTAACGAAGGAGTTTTCACTGTCCGTTAGCACGCTTCTCCGCCGGTGTTTTCACATTCATTTGCCTGCCGAGATAGAGGACGGACAGATCAATAAAAGGTGCGCAAGGCACCCACGGAGGAATGCACATGTCAACGGTAGTTGTAGTGGGAACGCAATGGGGAGACGAAGGAAAAGGCAAAATCACGGATTATCTCGCGGAAAGCGCGGACGTGGTCGCTCGTTACCAAGGAGGTAACAATGCCGGCCATACGATTTTGATCGATAACAAAAAATATAAGCTGACGATGATTCCATCGGGGATTTTCAACACTGACAAAGCTTGCGTCATCGGCAACGGCATGGTCATTAACCCGAAGGCACTTATTGAAGAGATTAATTATATTCATGACAATGGCTTTACAACGAAAAACCTGACGATCAGCGACCGGGCACATATCATTCTGCCATATCACATGGTACTGGATGCGCTGGAAGAAGAGCGTAAAGGACCGAACAAAATCGGTACGACAGGCAAAGGGATCGGTCCTTGTTACATGGACAAAGCAGCTCGTATCGGAATCCGCATGGCTGACCTGATGGATGCCGAAGAGTTCGAACTGAAGCTGCGCCATCTGGTGCAGGAGAAAAACCGCGTCATTGAGCAAGTATACGATGGCGAGCCGGTGGATGTAGAGCAAATCCTGAAGGATTACCTGGAGTATGCCGAGGTTCTTCGTCCATACGTGCGCGATACTTCCGTCGTCCTGAACGAGTTCATCGACGAGAACAAAAAGGTGCTGTTTGAAGGCGCGCAAGGCGTTATGCTCGACATCGACCAAGGTACCTACCCGTTCGTAACGTCTTCGAACCCATCCGCAGGCGGCGTATGTATCGGTTCCGGCGTTGGCCCGGCACGCATTCAGCAGGTCATCGGCGTGGCTAAGGCTTATACAACACGCGTAGGCGATGGTCCATTCCCAACGGAACTGTTTGATGCTGTTGGCGACCAGATCCGCGAAACGGGTCATGAGTACGGTACGGTTACCGGACGTCCTCGCCGCGTTGGCTGGTTCGACAGCGTCGTTGTTCGTCACGCGCGTCGCGTGAGCGGTATCACAGGCCTGTCCCTGAACTCGCTGGACGTGATGACAGGATTGGAAACCGTGAAAATCTGTACCGGATACAAATACAAAGGCGAGATCATCACTCATTATCCGGCTAGCTTGAAAATGCTGGCGGAGTGCGAAGCGGTTTACGAGGAGCTGCCAGGCTGGAGTGAAGATATCACGGGAGCGAAAAAGCTGGAAGATCTGCCAGTGAACACGCAAAACTACATCAAACGCGTATCCGAGCTGACAGGCATTCCGATTGCCATCTTCTCGGTAGGCCGTAACCGTGAACAGACGAATCAGGTTATGCCGATCTACGTCTGATCCATCATTATAAATAAGTAAGCCCCAAGTACTGCCTATCCGGCGTCGCTTGGGGCTTTTTCGCATTTGATCTGATATGAAACCCCGATTTTCCGTCAATACTGGTTAACAGCGGATTTGGCTTAACCGTCACCCGGACAGGCTGGAGGACGGATCATCGGAGGGAGTGAAGAGAAATGAAACTGCTGCAATGGTTTGTAAAAATGCTGCTCACGGTTGTGCTGGTCAGCTCATTGACGCTGCTGACAACCGGACTGATAGTGCAATCGTACGTAAAATCGCTGCTGGCAAGCTTCAATATTGAATGGGAAGGGTCATCGCTTGGATTAACCTCCATGTTTCAGGGTGCTCTGGGCGGGAGCAAAACCAACGAAAAGAAGAGTGAGCCTGAATCGGAACCGACCGATAAACCCGTCGGTGCCGAGGAGGAGAAGGTGCCCGAGGGTGCCATTTCAGTGATGGGGAACGAAGGTGACGGGAGCACGAAGAGTGAGGAAAAAGCCTCGCAGGATGCATCGCAGGGCAACCCGGATTCAGGCCAGGGCAACTTAAATGAAAAATCGGATCTAGGAGCCAATTCCGAAACAGGATCGGAAACCGGTGCAAATGCTGGCGCTGGTACAGCAGGGACGTCCAATGGAACCGCTGGTACCACAGACGCGTCCAATGGAACGGAGGAAGGCAAAGCCTCCGCAGAGACCGGAGCGGTCGTTGTATCACCGGACGATATTACGAACAAAAAAGACAGCTTGCCGCAGGCGGAGAAAGAGAAGATCTTCAGTCTGCTCATGAACAAGCTGCCGCAACAGGAGATGCAGCAAATATCGAGCGCCATGGAGGGCGGATTGACGGAAGAAGAATTGCGAGAGATTGAGCAGGTCATTTCCAAGTATTTAACGAGCGAAGAATACGACGGCCTAATGGAAGTGCTGCAGGCGGAATGAAGAGGTTAAAATAGCTAGGTATTTTCAAGGCCTAGGGCCGGAATAGAGACTTATGTACGCATGCTGGTCAGGACATGTAATAGAAGCCATCGGAACGGGATTATCCCCTTCCCGGTGGCTTTTTTGGCTCTCGGGAGCTGGGAGGGAATTAGCGCAATTACATCTTTGAGATCCTGTGGCCGATTCATCGCAGGCATTCTCTGCTGGAAAATAATTCACTGTATACGTGGTTGCCGGACGATCAAAACTACATTGGAACATTCGCTAAAACTTGGGACGCCATCGGATGAACGGATCAAAATTCCGCTATGATGAGGTCGGCCGTACAGGATGGTCGGCTCTTTCATAGAAGGTGAAATCCCAAGCCAGACAAGGTGTGAATGCGCATCATCAAGATGTTAAACTGGGTCTTAGAACCTACTCCTAATGGCTTTGCTTTTGGGTGAATCCAGTTTGGAAAAAATGCATTGCCACAGACGGCGATGGTCTTCCACATTATGCATAAATAAGGAAAACGGCCTGGGAGCGCACATTTGCGCCGTGATCGCTGTAGTTGAAATGCCTGTAAAACCTGTGTTAAAGTAAACGGGTGTGATGAAAGGTTAAAATTTTGACACTTTTACAAACGCAGCTAAAGTCCTGATTTTTGCGGACACCCAATATAACCATTGACAGGCATAAGACAGACACGATGGGTAATGTCTTTACAGAATGCGGTTTTAGAAGTGCTGAAAAGGAGAGAATCATGAAAGGTTTCAAAGGCATAAGCCAACCGGGCAAAAAAATCCGGAAACACGAACCATCCGGAAAACACCCGAAGGCCGAAGACAAGAACAGCATGAGCATGTCCAACTTCAGTGTAACGAAAGCGCGCGCCTGGACCTCGCGCAAATGGATCATCGCCGCATCATGCGGGATATTCATCGCAGCTTCGATCGGATTCGCAGCCAAGCAATACATAGCGGCCAACACGCTTACGTATTACAACGTATTGGTTAAAGGCAATCCTGTCGGAAGCATCTCGGACGAGGCACAATTGCAACAACTATTCGCAGACAAAACGCAGGAATACCAAAATAAATATCCGGACGCAGAGATGGTCCTGAATACCGAAGGCATTACGACGGAAACGGCGAAATCCTACAAGCCTCAAGTGGACAGTCAGGGTACGTTGGATAAGTTGAGCGATATGCTGACAGCTTACGCCAAAGGCGTCGAAATCAAGGTGGACGGTGAAGTCATCGGCATCGTGAAAGACGAGGAAACGGCGAACAAGGTACTCGAACAGGTGCAGAGCAAATACATATCGGCAGCGGCCGTGAGCAGCCCGCTCAAGACGAAGTCGGTATCGGCGAATTCTTCCTCCAAGGCAGATGGACCCAGCACCACGCTGAAGTCGGTCGACATCCAGGAGGAGGTTTCCACCGACGCCGTAAAAGCCGACCCCAACAAAATTTGGGACGTGTCCGAAGCGGTCAAGGCTTTGACCGTAGGCAAGGACTCGCCGGTAACTTACGTTGTGCAGGAAGGAGACACGATTTCCTCCATCGCAGCGAGATTCGAGATTACGCAGGCGGAGATTCGCAAGAACAATCCCGGAATCAAGGAAACGTCGATGCAAATCGGCGATAAACTGACGCTGACGGTGCCGAAACCGGCCGTGACCGTCAAGTCGGTCGAACAGATCGTGGAACAAATCGAGATTAAACCACAAGTCGAGGTGCGCAAAAGCGCCGATCTGAAAGCTGGCACGACCAAAGTGGTCCGCCCGGGGCAGAGCGGCCTGAAAAACATGCAGTACCGCGTCACCAAAGAGAATGGCGAGGTCGTTAAGGAAGAATGGCTGGGTCAGGAAGTCGTGAAGGCTGCCGTAACGGAAGTGGTTCTGAAAGGAACCAAGGTCGTGGGCGAAGGGACTGGCGCGTTTGCCTGGCCGGTATCGAGCGCTTCCATATCCAGCAGCTACGGACAACGCTGGGGCCGCCAGCATAAAGGCATCGACCTGGTCGGCAATCGGGACGTGAAGGCGTCCGACGAAGGCGTAGTGACGTTTGCAGGCCAGAAGACCGGTTATGGCAATGTGATCATCATCAACCATCGCAACGGATACGAAACGTTATACGGTCATCTGGACAGCATCGGCGTCAAGGTAGGACAAGTCGTCGAAAAAGGCGAAAGCATCGGCGTTATGGGCAATACGGGACGCTCTACCGGAACCCATCTTCATTTTGAGATCCATAACAACGGAACGGTGGAGAACCCGCTCACTTATTTGAATTAGAACTGAATATAAGGCGGATTGTGGTGGCTGCGAATGCTGCTGTGCGAACCGCTATATCTATGGGTCAGCTTAGGCTGGCCTTTTTGCGATGATCATCAATATGTAAAAAACTTTCAATTTCTGAGTATTGAGACGCCGGTTCGGGATGTTACGCCGCTCAAGGTATGTTAAACTATTGATTATAATCCATCCAATGTAGGACAAACATGTGTGATTTCCCGAATTGGGGAGACAAGCTTCGCCACCGGGAAATAGCAGCATCGTTTGTGCGTTATATAGAGAATGAGCATGCATATAGGCTGAACTCAATTTTTACACGCTAACGGAGAGGCAGAACCAATCTGGAGAAGCGAAGCGTTGCTTATATAGAAAAGAGAAATAGACCGCTGCGGCGGATCATGCAGGATATAGGGGTGAATACAGCAGATGCAGGGAAAGATTCTGGTGGTTGACGACGAGCAGCCTATCGCGGACATTCTGAAGTTTAATCTGGAGAAAGAAGGGTATGAGGTCATCTGTGCCTTTGACGGCATTCGTGCGGTTGAGCTGGCGCTATCCGAGAAGCCGGACCTGATGCTGCTGGATTTGATGCTGCCGGGCAAAGACGGCATGGACGTATGCCGTGAAGTTCGCGCTCATTTGGAGATGCCCATTATCATGCTGACCGCCAAGGATGGCGAGATCGACAAGGTACTCGGGCTGGAGCTGGGCGCGGATGATTACGTCACGAAACCGTTCAGTACGCGCGAGCTGCTTGCCCGGGTAAAGGCACAGATGCGCAGGCGGCAGAAGCCGGTCATCGCTGCAGCGTCAACGGAGGCACCAGAGGATGATGAGAAGCAAGTGCTGCGTTTGTTCGACCTGGCGTTCGATATGGACATGTATACAGCGTACAAAGGAGGCGAACCGCTCGACCTGACTCATCGCGAGTATGAGCTTCTCTATTATATGGCGAAAAATTCGGGCAAGGTGATGACGCGCGAACATCTGCTGCAGGCAGTATGGGGTTACGAATACTTCGGGGATGTGCGGACCGTCGACGTGACGATTCGCCGCCTGCGCGAGAAGATTGAGGAGAATCCGAGCAAGCCGGAAACGATCTTGACCCGGCGCGGTCTCGGTTATCTGGTGCGCAGCCCCAAAAGCGTAGGTCTGTAATGAGCCGCTTCTTGAAGTTTTCATTCTTTCGCACGATTCAAGCCAAGCTGATTATTATCTATGTGCTGCTAATCCTGATTGCGATGCAATTGATCGGGGTTTATTTCGTCAGCGCGATGAAGAATTCGTTAACGAGCAATTTTACGGAGGATTTGCAGGCCCGGGCTGAAATGTTGTCTGTGCTGGTGGGCGAAACGCTGGCTGGCGGCGACCCGGAGGCTGGTGAAGACCGTACGGAAAACCTGCGCGTGTTGGTGAACAATCTGTTCAATATCAACGGTGCGGAGATTCAGGTTCTCGATGCCAGCGGGAAGGTGCTGACGACCTCTTTAAGCTCCCATTCCGATTACGTGGGGCGGAAAAACACGCAGACCGTAGTTAGTCGTGCCTTGCAAGGCATTCGGGATAATGAAGAGTACATTGTCGACGAAGATAATGTGCGCAAAAAAGTCGTCGCCAAGCCGGTCATGTCCGGCGGCAAAATTATCGGCGCAGTGTACATCGCCGCTTCGATGAGCGAGTTGTACGCCACCATGGAAGGCATCAACAAAATTTTCATTTCGGGCATTCTGATCGCCCTGGTGCTAACGGCAGTGCTTGGCGTGATCCTGTCGCATACGATCACCCAGCCAATCAAAGAAGTCACGCGGCGGGCCACGGCGGTGGCCGAAGGCAACTTCGACCAGCAGACGCCCGTATTCGGCACGGATGAGATCGGACAGCTCAGCCGGGCCTTTAACTATATGACGAGCAGGCTGCGCGACGCTCTCTCCCAGAACGAAGAAGAGAAGGAAAAGCTGACTTCGATTCTGACCAATATGAGCGACGGCGTGGTGGCAACCGATGAATATGGCAAAGTCATACTGGTGAACCGCCGCGCCAGCAGCATTCTGGGCATGCGTCCTGCGGATATCGAGGGCAGGCATTTTGCCGTGCTGCTCGGCATAGATCCGGAGGATGCCGAGGCGCTGGCGAGCGGATTCACCGGATCGACGTTGCTGCAGATTGCGCCAGCCGGGCAGGAGGAGCCTGTCGTCATCCGCATGACATTCACGCCTGTGCATCGGCGCGACCTGGGCATTACAGGGACGATTGCCGTGCTGCAGGACGTCACGGAGCAAGAAGAACTGGAAGCGTCGCGGAGGGAGTTCGTCGCCAACGTCTCCCATGAGCTGCGCACGCCGCTCACAACCATCAAGAGTTATGCCGAAGCGCTTGATGACGGCGCACTGGAAGATCCGCAGCTGGCGGGCCGTTTCGTGGGCGTCATCCAAAACGAGACGGAGCGTATGATTCGGCTGGTTACCGATTTGCTGCATCTGTCGCGGCTCGATTCCAAAGAGGCGCGACTCCGCAAACAGCCGACCGATGTGCTGGAAATGCTGGAGGAAGTGACGGACCGTTTCTCCTTCCAGATGCATCAGAAGGATATTCAGTCCGTGTTGTCGGTGGAAAACGGGATGCCGCTTGTTCCGCTGGATCGCGACCAGATTGACCAGGTGCTGGACAACGTGGTGTCCAATGCGCTGAAATACACGCTGGAGGGCGGCACGATTACGATTTCGGCAAGGCGCGAAGGCGGGAATACGCTGGCCGTTTCGGTGAGCGATACCGGGGTGGGTATTCCGCAGCGGGACCTGGACCGCATTTTTGAGCGGTTTTACCGGGTAGACAAGGCCAGATCCCGCAGCATGGGCGGCACAGGGCTCGGGCTGTCCATTGCCCGGGAAATCGTAAAAGCGCATGACGGCAGCATCTCGCTCGAATCGGAGCTGGACGTCGGCACAACGGTTACGTTTAAGCTGCCGATGCGGAGCGAAGGAGGTGAGCACAGTGAAGGAACGCATTAAGTCACTCGTGCTTGCTTCGCTGGTAGCTGCGAGCCTCGTGCAGAGCTATTTCCTGATTTATCGTCTGCCTGGCGGCGGCGATTCGGTAGTCACCTCCGAGACAAACTATGTCAAAACCGAGAATATGGGCCAGGAGCGCAATATTGAGGAATTGATCTTCCCCGATCAGATGATTATTCATTTGGGTGGGGATAAACATACCGTGTTCTATCCGGGCAATACCTTTTATCAGTTGATCTATTCGCGGATTCAGGGCCGGACGTTTGAGGATTTCCAGCGCCGAAACGTGCAATCCGTCAATTGGGAGAAGATTCGCAAGGAGAATCAAGGCTTTGAGCTGTCTTTCAAAGAAGGCATTCCCGTGCAATTGCTGCAGCGGGTAATGCGGCTTGGCACGGACTCGCTGTTCCAGGGAGAGACGATCAACCGGATTTCCATTTATACGGCCAAAAACGACTCCAAGGTGCATGCGCTGTTCTTTAGTGCCAAAGGCGATGTGGTATACGAAGCTGCACAGGCCGACCTGACCGTGCAGGACGTGCAGCAGCATGTGGATTTCGGCAGCAATTGGACGCCGTATACGTTGATGGAAGGCGGATATTACATTCCAAGGGCGGCGCTGGAAACGATCGAAGCCGAGGTGCCGACAGGCCAATTCACGGTCGAGCAGATGCAGCGCAGCCTGTTCTTCGATCCAAGCATGACCCGAAACATTCGGGAAAAGGACGGATCGGAGATTTATACGGACAGCAAGCGCAGTCTGCAAATCAAACAGGAGCAGCGCTGGATGACGTATACCGATCCTGCGGCACCGCCGGCGGGTCAGAGCGACCCGGCCAAGGATGCGCTGTCTGCGGTGGATTTCGTCAACCAGCATGGCGGGTGGAAGGGCAGGTCCCGCATGATGATCGAATCCAGCGATAACCGGACCAGTCTCCAATTCCAGCAGTACTACGGCAGTTTTCCGATTCTCGATCTGGCGCAATTCCGTTTCGGTACGATCAGCATGGAAATGCAGCAGGAAACGGTGTCGAGTTATGAACGTTCGCTGGAGTACCTGAACGAAGGCTCGGAGACCAAAAAGGCGGTCAAGCTCTCGGGAGGGGACAAGCTGAAGGCACTGATCGAAAAGGTGACCGGCTCCACTCGTCAGGTAGAGGACGTATATCCGGCATACCGCCCGTCTGCGACGGAGGATGGCTTGAAGCTGATCCCCGTATGGGTCATCCGTTTCACGAACGGAGAAGAGACCACGGTGTCATAGGAATGGCCTAGTGTAACGGTTTTCTTTTGAATCATGTCATAGCGGAGGTGAGGTTGTTGGATTGGGGACGCGCGAAAAATGTGTTGATCTACGCCTTTTTGCTGCTTAACCTGGTGCTTGGTTATCAGATCTGGGTGGATGCCCGGGAGACGGCCGGAGCCAATCTGGACTTCACCTCCCTGGCGGACAATACCCAGCTGGCGATGGAGGAAAAGGGCATTCAAGTGCTTGCCCCCATCCCGAGTGAAACGCCGAAGCTGCCGAAACTGTCCTATGAGTTCATTGAAGAGGATAAGGCGGGCCTTGAAGTCAATCTCGATCAACCGATCGACAGCAAGCTGATCTTTGCACAGGGCGAGTTGGAAAATGCGCTAAAAGATGAAATTGCACAAATCGGCAGTTATCGACTTGATCAACTGATGGCCGAAGATGGGGCCTTCGTTCTTCATCCGTTGGTGGACGGGAAATGGCCGCTCTTCAACGTCAGCCTGGAGCTGTTCTACAGCGATCAGAAAATTACGGGCTACCGTCAGACGCCGGTGCGGATCACGACAACGGAGGACAGCGAGCAGCAGGTGCTCCCGGCGTCGAAGGCGCTGGGAACGCTGATCGAGAACTTTTTGCCCAATGATGCCATCGTGAAGGATATTCAATTGGGATATTATGGTCAGTTATTCAACTCGGATATGCAAGTGGCGATGCCGGCATGGCGGTTCGTGCTGGAAAGCGGCGAGATTCTGTACGTGCAGGGTATCAGCGGGGATGTATTCAGTCCCAAGACAGACAAACTAGAGGAGTAATGCGTTATGGGGATATATTTTACCGTGTTGTCCAGCGGTTCGACGGGAAATGCAACAGTCATCCAGCATGGGGGAACCTCGTTGATGATCGATGCTGGGCTCAGTGCGAAGCGGCTGGAGGCGCTGTTTCTGGAACGGGAGATTTCGGGAGCGGAGCTGGACGGAATTTTGGTCACGCACGAACATTCGGATCATATTAAAGGACTAGGCGCGATCTCCCGCAAATATAATTTACCAATCTATGCGAACACGAACACGTGGAAAGCGCTGGAGAAATCGGTCGGAGCCATTCCGGAGGAAAACCGGCGTATTTTCGAGACGGGGGAGAACAAGGATTTCGGTTCCTTGCGCGTCGAATCGTTCGGCATCTCCCATGATGCCGCAGAGCCGGTCGGCTATACGTTCGATGACGGCAGCGAGAAGCTGGCGGTGGCGACCGACCTCGGCTATATGAGCGATAAGGTGCGCGACGCGATTGCAGATTCGGATGTGCTCGTTCTGGAGGCGAATCACGACGTGGAGCTGCTGCGCATGGGACGTTATCCGTGGAATACGAAGCGTCGCATTCTGAGCGATATCGGGCACCTCTCGAACGAGGCGGCAGGAGCGGCGCTCAGCGAGCTGATGAACGGGCGCCTCAAGCGCACCTATCTGGCGCACCTTAGCTTGGACCATAATATGATCGATTTGGCCAGAATGTCGGTGCGCGATGCCATGGAGAGCCGCGGTTGCTTTTATAAGGACCATGAGTTCAGGCTGTGCGACACGTATTACGACCGACCTACGCCATGGGATAGGGTGGGTCAGCCATAAAGCTGTCGAGTTCGGCAGCCTTGCGTTCCACCTCTTCGCGGGTGAGTATGCCTTTGTCCACCAGCAGTTCGATCATCGTACTGAGCGCAAGCGTGTTGCGATAATGCTCTTCCTTCAGGTCGGCCAGTTTGGATGCCATATGAACCTCTTCCATAGCTGTGAGTGTGCGTGTGCGATTCAACGTTAACCCTCCTTCTATGAAGCTTCGAATATCTTTTACTATTATTGTAGTCAGAGGACGTGGAAAACATTCCTCTTTTTCCCTCTACAAATTGGCTGGAATGGCGTGTATGCTGAAAGGGACGGCTCGGCAGGACTGGAAATTATTTTATTTACGCCGGAAATAGGCGGTTAGCAGGGCTGTTTTTGTGGTGATAGATAGTGTGACTAATTAGCCGCAGGGTGCGGAAGACAGAAAAAATGCAGAGAATTTACGATCATCTTCATGATTATGCAACTTTTTGGAATATTTCGTGTTTAGTATATAGAGGGCTGGATTAAAGGCCATAAGTTCGTGTGGAATCGAGAAGCTTTATGCATAAATATCAGGCTGCAAACAGCATGGCGAACCGGGATGGAAGCGATGTTGTTATACATAGTCGATGGCATCCGCTGCCTTCGAAAATGTAACGATATGAAAGATTTCCGAAAATGAGCATGAAGTAGCAAAACGGGCAAGCGCCAATATGATGGATGCAGCATGCTTAAGGAATAGTGATCGGAAATTTTGTCCGTCGCTTGCGTGAACGATGCGGGGATGCGCGACGGTTCATGTTCGCGACGAACATTAGGGCAGGCGGCAGTCAAGGTCTTGATGCGTGACAACGAAGGGGAGAGGATCACGATGGGATTGTTTGGAGACGACTTTTATTCAACCAAGGTATCAAGACGCGCCGAGCCTGTACAGAAAGGCAAGCTTCAGATTCTCCGCCCCGGTGGGCGCGATCGCTGGCAGAACCCGCGCAGATCGCGTTCCCGCTCCGGATTCGGTTCGACCGTCAAAGTGGCTGTCATCAGTTCGGTGATTAGCTCGGTCGTGACGGTGATGCTTTACAGCTTCATTTCGCAGCCGACAGCAGTCCCGTTGTCCAACGTCATTGGCAGCGGAAGCGGAGGCTCGGTTCAAGCGGCGCAAGCAGCCGATCCGTATGACCGGATTATCCAGGCGGCTGCGAAGGTCCGTCCTTCCGTCGTCAGCATCGTCAATCACAAAACGGGCAGCAGTCTGTCGATGGAGGAGTCCGCGCTCGGTTCCGGTGTTATCTTCAAGAAGGAAGACGGCAAAGCCTTCATCATGACCAACCATCACGTTATTGAAGGTTCCAGCGACTTGGAAATTGTGACGGTAGATGGCGAAACGCACAAAGCCAAACTGGTCGGTCAGGATAGGGTGAGCGATATTGCCGTGCTGTCTGCGGATGCGGAAGGGCTTGGCCCGGCTGCCGAGATCGGCGATTCGAGCAAGCTGCAGCGCGGGCAAACGGTGCTGGCCATCGGTAATCCGCTCGGACTGGGAGGTACGTTGACCTCCGGCATCGTCAGTTACACGGATCGCATTCTGCCGGTGTCGATCAACCAGGATGGCGTGTACGATTGGGAGCAAAACGTCATTCAGACGGATGCAGCGATCAATGAAGGGAACAGCGGCGGTGCGCTGGTGGACCTGAACGGCAAGGTCGTCGGCATCAATACGATGAAAATTTCGGATACGGGCGTAGAGGGGCTTGGTTTTGCGATCCCGATGAATGAAGTGATGAAAACGGTGGATGCCCTCCTGCTGCACGGCAAGGTAACGCGTCCATATCTGGGCGTGTACACCGTTGATCTTAGCAACCCGTACGCTCCGCTCGACGATGAGCAGCGCAAGGATTTGAAGCTGCCTTCGCATGTAGACAGCGGGGTGGTGGTGCTGGAGGCATCCGGTCCGGCTGCCGAAGCCGGCCTGAAGCTGAACGACGTCATTACGGAATTTGACGGGCAACCGATTACCTCTACGCTGGATCTGCGGAAATACTTGTACGACAAAAAGAAAATCGGCGATACACTGGAAGTGACGTTCTACCGCGATGGAAAAGTGGAAAAGGTGAGCGTAACGTTGGCAGATAAACCGGAGTAAAACGAAGCGGAGATCGTCCCGCCTTGTTTGATTGTTCGATCAAGGCGCGGAGTCACTCCGTTTATCAGTTGCACATTATTGCGAGTATCCCCTGTTCGGGAACGGCGTTGTCATTTGTCTGATGCAGGCATGGCTCGCAGTTTGGCGAATATAGGGGATTTTTGTTTATCCGATTAAGCGGATGGGCCCAGAGCCAAAGTCTCAGTTACAGAAGTTTTCTGCTATGATACACTGGTTAGCATGTGAGTACTATGCCTTATAGGACATGAGACGATGGTCGAGGGTTGGCGTTGGTGTTCCGCTTGAGGTTGTTGTATTGGACGGAAGAATGGAAGCAGACATGAATATAGGGGGCCCTGGGACTATGAAATACGCTAGAAAGCTGCTGCTTGGCGGAACTTCGCTTATGATGCTGTTATCCGTATTGTCGGCATGCGGAAGCAAGACAGAAACGAATGCTGCATCCGGCGGCGATGCTTCCTGGCAGGAGGACCGCGTAGCCGCGTTGGAGAAAAAGCTGGAGGAACAGTCCGGCAAGCTGGAAGAACAGAACATTACAATTACGGATCTGAAAAAAAAGCTGGATGAGCTGAGCGCAAGCGTCGCTGCTGCAAGCCAGGGCGGAGGCAGCTCATCTGCCGGACCAGGCAATAACGGTTCCGCAGGCAGGGGCGATAGCGTAGTTATTACGTTTGCACAGTACGAGAAAATTGAAGTGGGCATGACGTTTGACGAAGTAATCGACATCCTGGGCGGTGAGGGAGAAGCCTTGAGCGAAGCAGAAAATATGGTGGTTTATAACTACAAAGGGGTTGGCGATACGGGGGCCAATGCGGTATTGGCATTCCAGGGCGGCAAGCTGCTGACGAAGGCGCAATCCGGGTTGGAGTAAATGGAGCTGCCTAACCGAATATATATGATACAGCGCCCGGAGAGGGCGCTTTTTGCCGTTTGCTCGTGGCGAATGGAGAGGTTTCCTGGAAGTTGGGCACGATAAATGGGAGTTAGGGGTTTCTTTTCAGCCTGAGGTGTGATAGAACAGAGAAGTGGCTATCCTGTATGGATAAGCGGTTGTGAATCGGGAGCATAGCTGGTTACAGAAAGGATGCTTGAACGGATGTACGTTGTATGCAAAGAACACGTGGACATCGCCATTGACAAGTTCGTCGATGAGTATGAGGACGCTCCGGATATCGTTGATCTGAAGGAGACGGAATTTGCCGACTGGGACCCGCCTGCCAAATGTTCCGAATGCGAACAGCACGCGGAATTCCTCGTCGTTTAGCGTACTGTAGGAACGAACGGCCGCAGGCACTGTATGATAGGGTGCCCCCGGCCTGCCTTCCATCCGGTATGAACATCACAGGCAAGAAGCAAAGAGAGCGTGTCGGAGCGCTCTTTTTGCGTTTTGTGGGGGAGTTTGCGCATTGGCGTGGCGTGCTGTCTGTGGGGAGGTTGAGCAGGGGGGCAATCACGCTAAGGAACCTCAGACGTCTTATTCGGAGTAAATTGGGTCGATGTTTGCGCTAACGAACCGTAGCCACGCTATTTGCCCGGAATGATGTGCATATGGCTTAAATGCTGCATATTAGCGTGGCTGAAGTTCATTAGGCGCGCAAAATGTGTAAATGAGGCTGAATAAGGTGTGTGAGGTTCGTTAGAGGATATACGGCGTGTCGAGGCATCGCTCATAAATGGATACATACCGAGATTGAAGATATGGAGGAAATGGTTTTATGTTGATTCAGATTATTGGCGTGGGCAAGCTGAAGGAAAAATATTTGACGCTGGGCATTCAGGAATATGCCAAGCGCCTCGCCCCGTACATCAAATTTCAGATGATCGAGGTCGCGGATGAGAAAGCGCCCGATACCCTGAGCGAAGCAGAGGTACGGGCGGTAAAAGAGCGCGAGGGCGAACGCATCCTCGCGCATGTGAAGAGCGAGGCGCATGTCGTCGCGCTCGCCATTGATGGCCAGCTCTGGAGCTCGGAAGAGCTGGCCGCGGAAATCGACAAGCTCGGCACGTACGGGACGAGCCATGTCGTGTTTGTCATCGGAGGGAGCCATGGGCTCTCCGATGAGGTGCTGCGCCGCGCGAAGCAGCGTTTGAGCTTTGGGCGCATGACCTTGCCGCACCAGCTGATGCGTCTGGTGCTGGTGGAGCAAATTTATCGGGCGGTAAAGATTAACCGCGGTGAACCCTACCATAAGTGACGGCGAAAAATAGGGGGTGCCTGACACTTCCTTCTAAGCTGATATTGTTCTCTCATTAAAAGAAATCTTCGCGTTTTTTCAATAAGGCGAACGAATGAAATGCTTATTTTCGGAGCGAGGCATTATATCGGTGAGTGTATACAAACCATGTAATGCTTGCTGTTAATAAGGCCGCCGAAATCAAAGCTGTAAGAACACTATACGTTCGCCAAATAAGTATCTCTGACCAATCTAATGCATAGCATATTATACACTGGACAATCGTAGCAATTAGCAAAATAGCTGTTACGATTATTCGCCTTTTTGTCATTGGCTGCCGCTCATTCGTTTTCCTTCTGCGTAATCCCAAGAGAAAGAACAGAACAGCCAATAGGCAAAGAATAATTGTGGCAGACGACAAAATGATGTCCAAAAGCTGTGTGCCGCTTATTCCATATGACTGCGTCAGATTGCCGTCTAATATATCTTTAAATTTTAGTACCATGCTTCTATTGATATTTTCGCCGTTGGTCAGCAAGCTGATGGCTATTCGTTCATTTGGCAGTATGACCACTTCGGTTCCGAAATTGGGATTGCCCCCGGGGTGCTCTATAATCGTTTGTTTGGCGTTTACCGACCAGCCCGCCGCATAATACATTTCGTTGACAGCAGGAACAGACATATCACCCTGATGTGATTTTTCGATAACCGTATGGAATATTTCGGGTATGTCCTGCACAATACCCATCTGTATGCCCATCCAACGCGCCATATCTTTTGTACAAGAAATGATGTAGCCTGCGGGTTTATTCCCGGAAAAATCCGGCGCGTTATATGGAGTTGTCATAAAAAAGGAAGAACGGTAGCCCTGTGCCAACTGTCCGGTGGCTCGAGCATCTTCTTTATAAACATACGTCTGGTGAAGACCCAACGGCTGAAATACCTGTTCCCTCATAAAGTCCTCATAGCTTTGTCCCGACACAATCTCAATAACCAGACCTAATACGTCATAATTAACAGTTCCGTAAGTATACTGCTCACCAGGATAGAACGACAATTCAGAATCTACGAGCGTTTCTACGGTTTTTTGCAACATATCCGGCGTATTGCCTTGTGGAATGTTTTGACTGTGACTGCCATTTGTTAAGCCGCTAGTATGGTGTAAAAAGTTATTGAGTGTAATACTTTGCATATCCACGTGTTTACCCTGATACTTTAACGTAAACCAAGGCAAATATTTCTGGATAGGGTCTGACATTGACAGCAGTCCTTGTTCTTCCATCAGCAGAATACCCATGCCGGTAAAGGCTTTACTTACCGAAGCCAGCTCATATAGAGTATTTTCACTTGCCGGCAGTCCCTTTTCACGATCTGCGTACCCGGAAGAAAAGTAGAGCACTTCATTGTTCGCAAGTATTGAGATTGACATTCCCGGTACACCTGATATACGGCTTGCATCATCCAACAATGTTTGTATTGAATCAGATTGCGAGTCTGATAATGCATAACTTGGTGTTGCGAAGCCGGTGAACAGTATAAGTAATGCAATCATAAAGACAATATTTTTTTTCATAGTCTCTCCATTCCGAAAAAACTCCCGTACGGAAAATATAAATAATCCGCAGTACGCCTTATTCCCCTAAAGTGTAATAAGATATATATTATGAAGCTTATTATTGCAAAATCTTATGGTATGTGAAGAATCATACGATATAAAAAATTAGATTGCTATCATAATCTTCTACTTACTACGAACTATTTTGCTAGGAACACAAAAAGTCCCTTGAACAACTTGGAAGAGTCAATGATGAAGATGATGATGGTAGATCAGCCACCACACAGAGTTGGAAAAAACTTGAATAAAGTTTTTGGTATCGTTTCGTTAAATGGCTCCATAGTTCTAACGGAACGATAGTTGAATCATCGATAATAAGGCTGCCGATTACTTCGGTGGCTTTCTGTGTATATTTATGGGCTTTTGTATACAGCGTCACTGTAGATTGGGGAGAGGATGACGAGGAGATCGTCCGATTGTTTGGTAAACGGCTTCCAGATGAAACGATCGAGGTGACGTCTACGGACAAAGGACTGGACGTTACCTACAATGGACAACTGCATTCGATTGCGCTTACCTTTACCGGAAATGATCGCTATATCACGATTCGCGGCTTTCAGGAGCTGATCCGGGACAAATACGAAATTCGACGATTTGAGGCCTCGTATCTTTCCGATACGCACGACTTTTTGATTTTACCGAAGCGGCAGTGGGAGGAACTGGATGCCCGGTATCCGGTGCGGAATAGGGAGATATTCCGTGTCATCGATGATGAGCTGGATTTTCCGTAACCAGGATGTTTTTGCCCTGATTTGCTTGGGATAAGACAAAAAAGAGCTATAGCTGCGACAATAGTTTCATTTTTATAGCGGGTCGTATGTCAAACAAGAGCAATCAGGGAGTTATTCTCTCGCGCCGAATTGGATTGATTACAGTACAAGGGAGCTGGCCGCGACAGCTCCTTTTCGCATTTTTCGCCGATAGACCCGTTGAGGTGAACCGTATCACAAATAAGGGCAAGTTTTCGTTATAAAGCTTAATTTGCATGAGTCTTGATAGACATATCAAAATCAACCTCTTCAATAAATTCGATAACTTCTCCGTTGGGACTGTGAATGACAGCATTCTTCACTACAAGTGGGGGTTCGCCAAGTGAAAGGTAATCCGGTTCTATAAAAGCCTTTGCTCCATGAGCAAGGGCTTTTTGATACATTTCATCCACATTATTCACGTAGAAGGCTAAATGTAATAACGCTCCGTAAGTTATATCTTCTTCAGACGATGCTTTCTTCCCTTGAGCAGGGATGACAGCGTCGTTATCAAAGATCTCAATACAGGTTCTTTGGTCAGGTGAAACTAGCATGGAGGCTTCTTTGATTTGAAAGGATGGCAGAGACCAATGATGACCAACCTTGAACCCTAGAACTTCAATATAAAATGTAATAGTAGCTTTATAGTTTTTGGCTTGGATCGCCACATGTGAAAGACCGTTTATGCTCATTCTTGATTTCTCCTTGTGTATATTTTGAATGTTGTTTATAGTATACAGCTACTAACTTGTTGAATTACATATGTTATATGAGGATATAATGAAAGGATGGTAACTAAATATAAGCTATTTTAATGGATATGGCTTAGTTTTTTAAAATTCAATTCAAGGGAGTGATGGGGATGGATCATCTAATCGATGATATGGATAAAAAGATCTTGCAGCTGCTTCAACACAATGCACGAATGTCTATCTCTCAAATCAGTAAAGAAGTCAGTATGTCCCAACCTTCAGTTAAAGAGAGGATTTTGAAACTTGAAGATAAGAAGATAATTTCCGGGTATTCCACAGAATTAAATTTAAAGAATCTGAATCGGGGCATGACTACGTTTATACTAGTCAAAACAGAACATTGCCAGATGATCGTTGATTTTTGTGAAATGGCTAGGGAAGTAACGGATTTATATCGAATAAGCGGAGAATATAATTATCTTATCAAGGTACAAACGACATCGATTGAGGAACTTGCCGAATTTCAAGATTCCCTTTTAAAGCTGGGTCCCTCAAAGTCTCATATCAGTTTGAAAAATATATTGGAACACAGGGTTTTACTCTAAATCTGCCAAATTTATTGGAATGATAGCTTATCAAACCTGCCGTAATAGTTAGCGGGCTGAACCGTATCATAAGTAGGGCGAAAACTGCTGTTTCCTGGCCTTGAGATCTTTAAAAAACGTCTGTTTGAGGCATTATGCGTTACGAATGACTATTGTCAATAAAACAATTGTTTCATAGCCTGCTGAATTTGGCGACTGATCCAGTCGCTTCAGATTCTTCAGCAAGTGAGAAGTGCAAAAACAGCTTCTTCGTCTTTTGTAAATGAATCAAAAGTACTTTGATCGGGAGATTAAGAGGAGATGATGATTTAACTCATAAATTTTAGGGAATAGGGATGAAATTTTGTGCTTCCGGGCATGTTATGGAATAACATCGAGGGGAGTGCTGTATGATGGCAAGAAGAAGGAGAAAATATGCGGTGCCAGGGGTCGAACAGGGAATGCAAGCGTTCAAAGCAGATGTAATGAAGCGCGAAGGATATACCGTAAATCCGAATCAACCAGACGATGTAAAATACGAAGTGGCGAAGGAGCTTGGTGTGCCTCTGCACCCAGGAAACAATGGTCAACTGACAACAGAATCAGCAGGCCATGTCGGTGGCAAAATTGGCGGTTCCATGGTTAGGGAATTGGTCCGTCTCGCTCAGGAGCAAATAGCGAACAGGGAGTAATCCTGAACTGAAACTTTCTGAGCACTGGCTTGAAATAACATCCGGTGGTTTTTATGAAGATAACTTACCCCTTTTCACAAGAAGGGGTATTTGTCTTGTCTTTCATTTTACACTGTCAACCAAGTGGAGAATCCGAGTAAGGAGATGGCACCAACCGACGGGCTTTTGGGGTCGGCATGTTTGTTGAATCCTAGGGATTGAGGCAGGTGATAAAGGAATAGGAGAACAAACCGCCCGTCCAATTTTAGCGCTTTAAGTAGAGTTCTTATTTACTTAGAGAAGTCCCAGTTGCATTCTGGGGTACATACCGAGTAAATCAAAGCTATCTTTTCCCGTGCACAGCCTCATAGCCCGCGTCTTCTGGGCGTGGGACAACCCCTGGGTGTTCGAGAATTACACTCAGCTCCTATTTTGACTAGCTTCACGGCCTGGTCGGTAAACGTCAGGTTAGTCTCGGGATGATTTTCTCTATCCTGCATCAGTCGCACCTCATTCTTCTGCACGATCTCAAATCCACGCTTCTTCCAGTACTCGACGAACTTCTAGGTGCACGTGACCTCCGCCACGTTACCTGGGAATCTTCACTATTGAGCGGGCATCTCTAGCGCCTATCATGAAATACGTGTTCAAAAAAATTCCCTAAATTTAAATTGTATAAAATTAAATCGTTGACAATATAGAAAGGGGTATGTATTATTGGCTTATAAAAGTTGTGCACAACTAATTTGCAAACAACTTAAAATGAGGTGAAGTACATGTCACATCATTAATCAACATTATAGAGAGGTTGACCTCACATGCTGCAACTTAACGAACACCTTTGCTTTTCCTTATATACTTGCTCCCGAGCTATTTCTCGGTTGTATCGACCGCTATTAGAGGAGATGGGAATTACCTATCCTCAGTATCTCGTATTGCTATCCCTCTGGGAAAGTAACGGGCGGACGGTGAAAGAACTGGGAGAACAATTAGACCTCGATTCAGGCACCTTGACGCCGCTGCTGAAACGGATGGAGATGAACGAACTGATTAGGAGAGTAAGATCAACGGAAGATGAGAGGGTTGTCTTGGTCCTGCTCACAGAGAAAGGGTTGGCCCTTAAGGAGCAATCCGATTGTATTCCATCCGAACTCCTCTCAGCCAGCGGAATGTCAATCGAAGATGTCTCGGAATTAAACAAAACGATCAAAGAGTTAGTAGAGAAAGTCGTTCAGACTAGCGGGAAATAATCCATTCGAGGTGTGATCATGTCAACTATGACCTTAACTTCAGCGTTAGAGAAGATTACGGCAGCAAGCCCTTTTGAAGTGCAGGCGATACACCAACGTGTCATCCAGCAGCTTCAAGAGGGAGGGAACGCCACAGGGCTACCAGTCGGGACGAAAGCCAAGGACTTTGAACTGTCAGATTCACTTGGGAACCAAATAAATTTAGCCGACGAACTGGCAAAAGGTCCCGTTGTCCTTACCTTTTACAGAGGAGGATGGTGCCCTTACTGCAATCGGCAGTTAAGAGCATACCAAGAGATTCTCCCCGACATTCAGGCGCTAGGCGCGCAGCTTATCGCAGTCAGTCCACAATTGCCGGATTATACACTGTCTGATCAAGAGAAAGCAGAAATGTCATTTAAAGTTCTCAGCGACCCTAAGGGAATCGTTGCCGCCAAATATAACCTGTTGTATGACGTGCCTGACTATCTGAGGGACATGTACTTAAGCCATAATATTGATCTGCACGAGTACAATGGGACAGATCATTGGGTGCTTCCGATGACGGGAACGTTCATGATTGACGAATACGCCGTTATCCGTTCCGCATATGTGAATCCCGATTTTACCAAAAGAATGGAACCGGAGGATATTCTCTGGGAGCTGCAAAAGTTATGATCTTTTTTTTACCCGTAAAGATTGTGCAAAATTAAATTTTTAACAACTAATAATGGCCATAACTACATTGGACGGCAAAGGCCTGCCATTGATGCAATATATGATTACCAATGAATGGAATAACAAAGGAGAGAACCCGAAAATGAAGAACAAATTCAAAACATCCGTTGTGGCCATGATGGCGCTCGGCATGACCATTACCGGCACGGCCGGCGTATATGCAGGAACCCATCAAGAGAAGATCACGGCATATTTAAACAATGATATCAAGTTTAAGGTCAATGGCGCGGAATATGCTCCTACGGATGCGAACGGTAACAAGGTTTTGCCGATCAGCTATAAGAACTTGACTTATCTTCCGGTTCGCACCCTAGCGGATGCTCTACACGTTTCGACCGTCTACGACGCTCAGAATAAGCAGATTTCGATCGGTTCCACGGTGTCGGAAAATAACACCACCACTTCTAATCATAAAGTCGTGCTTGAACCGGCAGCTCAGAAGTTTGTCGAGGATACTGCCAAACTTCCTTATTTGTTCGATCTCGGCCCAGTAGAGGGAAGGAAAGCCGTGGATCAAGTACAATCAGGTGACGTGGAAATGCCAGACGTGGATCTTCAGCATTTGACGATTCCAGGCGGACCAAAAGGCAGCGTGTCACTTACTATTGTTCGTCCGAAGGGAGTAACGAAAGATCTGCCGGTTATATTGTACACCCACGGAGCAGGTTGGGTATTTGGAGACGAGCTGACACATTCGCGTCTCATTCGTGAGCTAGCCGTTGGTTCCAACTCAGCTGTAGTCTTTACGAACTACGATCTCTCTCCGGAAGCAAAATATCCGGTTGCTATCGAGGAGATTTACACAGCGCTACTATGGGTGGCCAAAGATGGAAATAATAATGGACTGAATTCACAGAAAATCACAGTAGCTGGAGATAGTGTGGGGGGCAATATGACGGCGGCGGTTACATTGATGGCTAAAGACCGTAAAGGCCCGAAAATTAGCAAGCAGCTTCTTTTCTACCCTGTTACGGATGCCAAATTCGACACCGCCTCCTATCAACAATTCGCTACGGGCTATTTCCTGCGTCGTGATGGTATGCAGTGGTTCTGGGATCAGTATACGACAGATCCGAAACAAAGAAACGAAATCTATGCTTCACCGCTTCGTGCAACGAAGGATCAGTTAAAGGGATTGCCGGAAGCGCTTGTAATCACTGGTGAGGCGGATGTCCTGCGAGATGAAGGCGAAGCCTATGCTAACAAGCTCAGAGAAGCAGGTGTACCTGTAACGGCTGTACGCTTTCAAGGCATTATTCATGACTTTGTAATGTTGAATGCCTTAAAGGATACAAATGCTGCACGCGGAGCAATGCTGTTGGCCAATTCTTGGCTGTCCCAATAATAGAAACGAATTTTTTACCCTTAATAATTGTGCACAATTTAATTTCTTAAACCTAATGTGATATGAGGAGATGTTGAAAATGACCAAAAAAATTATTCTGGAGTCCGCCGCACAACAATTTGCTGAGGCAACTGCGAATCCGCCCTACTTATTCCATCTTGAACCTGAGCAGGGGAGAGCGACGGTAGACGAAGTTCAGTCGGGAGATACCAAGAAAAAAGATGTAGACATTGAGGATCTCAATATCCCAGGCGGACCAGGCGGTCAAGTGTCCGTTCGGATCCTGCGTCCGAAGAACACGGCTGGCCAACTGCTTAAAACGGTTTTGTACATACATGGTGCAGGATGGGTGTTCGGTAATGCCCATACCCATGATCGGTTGATTCGCGAGCTAGCGGTCAGAAGCAGATCGGCCATCGTATTTCCTAATTACAGCTTGTCTCCCGAAGTCAAATACCCGACAGCTCTTGAAGAGATCTACGCTACGCTGCAATGGATCGCTTCCTCCGGCAAGGATCATGGCCTGGATTCGGATCATATCTCCATCGGCGGCGATAGCGTTGGCGGCAACATGACAGCGGCAATAACGTTGATTGCTAAGGAAAGAAAGGGACCTGCGATTAAACGCCAGCTGCTATTCTATCCGGTTACGGATGGGGGAATGGATACGGACTCGTATCATGAATTTGCCGAAGGATACTTCCTTCGCCGTGACGGGATGGCTTGGTTCTGGGAACAGTACATCAACAAACCGGAAGAGTTAAATGAAATCTATGCTTCTCCTCTGAGAGCTTCCATCGACCAGCTTCGCGATCTTCCTCCAGCTCTCATCATTACGGCGGAAGCCGACGTTCTTCGAGATGAAGGCGAGGCCTATGGGAATAAGCTTCGGGAAGCTGGTGTAGAGGTCACAACGGTGCGTTATCAAGGAATCATTCATGATTTCGTCATGTTGAATGCTTTGGCGGATACGTTGGCCGCCCGCGGTGCTACTGCATTAGCCAGCGCTTGGCTGAAAGATGGATTTCAATAAAGGATCAGGGAGAGAAAGATATCCTCTGCTATCTGAGATGATTAACCCAACATAGAACGTCAAAAACCGGGACGCCTTATTTGGCGAATCCCGGTTTTTGAGTTGCTTAAATGGTCATTTAATTAATTGGGTACTTTTAAAATTCGCCGTAGACCCGTTAAGCTGAACCGTATCACAAATAACGAAAATCCCTAAACAAGCTCCCCTTTAAGTAGACAGGATTAATAAATAACCCGGCTACTTCAGAGGAGCATATCAGTTGTCGTGGATGTCGAATGCTTTGGTATCCTTTAAGATGGTTTTACCACATCATCTGAATCAGTGGAGTAAGCCAGCTCTTTCTGTGCTTCCAGAGCGGCCAGTCTGTCCAGCAGGGCTGCCCGGATTTGCTCATAGGCGTCACTGCCCAACGCCATACGTATCGGGCCCTCTCCCTGGTCGACACGACGGATAATCTGCTGCGCCATTTTATCCGGATCGCCGACAACCATTTGATTGAACATGCTCATATCTATACCAGGCAGTTCTCCCTTCATCAGGCTAACGAATTGGCCTGCCTCCGTATCCCGGTATTCGTCCATCCGCTCGCCGAATACGGCATTGCTTGTAATGAAATTCGTTCGGATTCCGCCGGGCTCCACCATAGTGGTCTTAATATTGAACGGAGCCACTTCCTTAGCCAGCGCTTCAAAGGCTCCTTCGACCGCCCATTTCGAAGAGCAATACAGCCCCATACCCGGAATAGAATAATGACCCGCCATACTCGAAATCTGTACCATGTGACCGCCGCCCTGCTTGCGGAAAAAGGGCAGGACTGCACGCGCTGCACGTAGGGAGCCAAGCACATTGGTCATAAACTGGTGCTCAATTTGCCTGTCGCTTGCTTCTTCCACTGCGCCATACAATCCATAGGCTGCGTTATTGACAAACACATCGATCGTACCCAGTTCTAAAAATGCACGTTCCACCACTTCAGCAATTTGCTGAGAGTTTGTCAGATCTAGATTAGCCTGCCATAGCCCAGAGCCATACTGTGCCTGCAGATCATCCAGCACACCCGGCTTGCGTACCGTTGCGGCTACACGGTCCCCTCTATCAAGCAACTGGCGAGTTATACGTGAAGCCAAGCCTCCTGATGCTCCTGTAATGAACCATGTTTGCATGCTAAACACCCTCCAATCGTTGTCATCCACTGAATCATACAAGCAACTGGAGGGAGCTAGCCACAGCACATCTATTCTATTAACGGGAGTAACAGTCTACGGTAGCTGCCTGTCCCGCTCAAGTATACGCAGTAATCTCTCCTCCGTACCTGAACCGGGCACCGGAACAAAGAAACACCAGTGCAGTCCCGGGTCATTATCGATTACAGCCGCGGAGTGGAGCTCGAACTCCATCTCTTGTGCGTCAGGGACACGGAATAAGGCGGTGGCTACGCGTTTTTGTTTGATTTCATATAGCTCCCAGAAATGTACGAACTCCGCGCTTTCCCGCGTCAAGCGTTCAAACCTTTCCATATATAACGGGTTGTTCTTGTAAAGATCGAAGCCTGCCCGCAGAACGGCTACAGAGTAACGGGCAGCGGCTTCCCAGTTCACCAGTCTATTGCGGTAATCCGGCTTTAAAAACATAATGTCCATCATATTCCGTTCGTTGTCCGGCAGACTGCCGAAATCGGCTACGATCAGTTCTGCCGCTCGATTCCAGACGATAACGTCCGTACCTTCGTCCGTGATAAAAGAAGGATAATGCAGCTGATCTACGATTAGCTGCAAAACTCTCGTATCCGGCCCTTCGCTATTTGGCACTGTGACGACGCTAGCCACATCTACATTGGCGAGATCGAATAGATGCTTCTGCTCGTCTTCGTCAAGCTGAAGCGCTTTGCTGATACTTAGCAGCACTTCCGGCGAAGGATTAACCTCCTTGCCTTGCTCCAGCCAGGCATAGTAAGTCACGCTTATATTGGCAAGATAAGAGACTTCTTCTCTTCGAAGACCCGGAGTACGTCTTCGTCCGGGCAGCGGCTGGATCCCTGCCTCTGACGGCTGTAATCGTTCCCTGCGCGATTTAAGGAAGTCACCCAATGCGGATGGAGAATGATTCTTTTTCAAGTGGGTCACCTCTATTTACTTATCTATTTACTCATAGGGAAGATGCAGATTGCTAGTACCAAATGGACCAAAAGAACGTTATATATGATTATTATAATCTCTGTTGAATGCCGTTTCTACAAAAGAGAACCGTAACGAGTACAGAGGCTGTTAATCCCGCTAATAGTATAAGCATGATGTGGTTGACTTCCCTCCACCGACAGTACAATGAAGCTAATTTACGTCAGAGACGCTTAAATAGGAGGTTGGCTTCTTGAACAAATATATATATCGAAACAAGCTGGCTGTAGTCACCGGTGCTTCATCCGGAATCGGGAAAGTGTATGCCAAAGAACTGGCGGCACGAGGCTGTCATGTCGTTCTGGCAGCTCGCTCCAAGGACAAACTGGATGCAATGGCAAGGGAAATCAACCGCCAGTACGGTGTAGAGGCTTATGCACTCTCTTGCGATTTGTCCAAAGCGAATGCTCCGCGTCAACTGGCCGAACAAATATCCGAACTGGGCTTGTCTGTCGATATTCTCATCAACAACGCAGGCGTTGGCACTTATGGCCGTTTCGAGGAAATAGACCCGGAGCGCGAGCAGGAGGAGATTCTGTTGAATACGGCTACGTTAGTCGATCTTACGCATCGGCTGCTGCCCGATATGCTGGAGAGAAAGGATGGAATCATCGTTAACGTGGCTTCGATGGCTGCGTTCATGCCTTGTGCATATTCTGCAGTTTATGGGGGTACCAAAGCATTTGTATTGTCCTTCTCTGAGGCGCTATGGGCGGAGACGCGCGGGCGTGGTGTTCGCGTGCTCGCACTGTGCCCGGGTGCAACCGAGACGGGATTTTTCGATGCGGTCGGCAGCGAGGAGATGGGAGCAGGTCAGAAGCTCTCGACCCCGGAAAAGGTTGTACAGGCCGGATTCCGCGGAATTGATCAGGGGCGCAGCTATATCATCGATGGCCGCAGCAATTACTTTATGGCTCTAATGATCCGACTTTTCAGCAGGCGCAGGGTGGCTTTGATCATGGAACGTATGTCAAAACCCAAAAGGCACTAATAGTGGGATCCGGTTCTTGACTTAGAGTCTCGATGCACTTGAGGATCACCAACAGTAAATCATATAGACATCATTTAACAATAAAACGGGGCTTGGTCTAAGCATTGAATTTGGCAGTAAACAGTGTTAATCTGAGGTGCGGCAGACTCCGTATTCATGTTCTGCAGTACCTCTAATCAACCCCATTTCAGCTACCAAGAAAGGTAACACAATGATCAAAGTTGAACACTTATCCTTCTCGTTCCCGCAAAAAGAACTGTATACCGACATTTCGTTCACACTCGAAGAAGGGCAGCACTGCGCCTTTATCGGAACAAGCGGCAGCGGGAAAAGCACCCTGATCGAGATTCTGATGGACCCGGAAAAGCATTTGTTCGATGGCAAGCTGGAGATCGATCCGAACTGCCGAATCGGTTACGTCAGTCAGTTCTCTCAGGTGGACCCGGCGAAAGAAATGACCGTTTTTGAATATATTAGTGAAGAATTTACCAAGATTCAGGAGAAGCTCAACGTGATCTATGCCGAAATGGCGACGACATCGGATATGGATTCGCTGATGGAGAAATATCAACTCACTCTGGACGCGTTGGAATCGATGGGCGGGGACGATTTCGAGAGCCGCATTCATAAGAAGCTGAATCTGGCCAATCTCGCGAAGTTAAAAGATGTTAGCGTAACCTCCTTAAGCGGCGGGGAATTCAAACTCATTCAAGTCATGAAGGAAATGCTGACGAATCCGGACTTGATGATCATGGACGAACCCGATGTATTTTTGGACTTCGAAAATCTGAACGCGCTCAAAAAATTGATCAACTCCCACAAAGGCATGCTGCTGGTCGTTACGCACAACCGCTATCTTCTAAACCATTGCTTCAACAAAATCATTCACCTGGAAAATACGGAAATTCAAGAGTTTGACGGAAGCTATGTCGAATATCATTTCTCGCTGCTTCAGACCAAAATCGAGCTGCAGGAGATCGCTGTCGCTGAGGCAGAAGAGATCGAGCGATACGATCACATCATCGACAACCTCAGAGCGATCGCGACTTATAATTCAGAAGCATCCAGAGGCCGAGCGTTAAAAGCCAGAGTCAAGTTCCAAGAAAGACTGGAAGCGCGCAGAATCAAAGCGCCGTTCGTCGAGATCAAGCAGCCGGATATCCGCTTCGGGATCGAGCATGAAATGGAAGACGCAGTTGTCGTAAAAGTCGACCATTATAGCGCGTCCTTCGACGAGCTGCTGTTGGAAAACGTAAACTTCGAGATCAAATCCACGGATAAAGTCGCGATCATCGGTCCGAACGGCACCGGGAAAACGACTTTGCTGCGGGACATCTTCCGAAACCATCACGACTCGATCGGAGTCCATGCGGATACGAAAGCGGCGTACTTATCTCAGCTTCAAGGCGAAACGCTGCAAGATTCGAATACGATCCTGCATGAATTCATCGACGCCGGATTCAAAACTTATGACGAGGTCAGAGCGTATCTGGCGAACTACGGCTTCGAAGGAGAGATCCTTGCGCAGAAGATCGAATCGTTGTCCGGCGGAGAAAAGAACATGCTCCAATTGGCTAAAGTCGCGGCCAGTCAAGCCAACCTGCTGCTGCTTGACGAACCGACGAGCCATTTGGACATCTATACACAGATCGCGCTGGAAAAAGCCATCATCGACTACAAAGGTGCGATCGTTATGGTCTCGCACGATTTCTATTCCGTCGTAAACGGGATGGATTATGTGCTGATCGTTGACAATAAGACCATTCGAAAAATGAGTATGCGAAAATTCAGACAGATGATCTATGCCAGTCATTTCGATAAAGACTACTTGGAAACGGAGCAAAAGAAAAAGTTGGTCGAAATGCAAATCGAATTGGCCTTGAAAGATACCGATTTCGAACTTGCAAAAGGATTGGTCGACGAGCTGGAAGGATGGATCAAGCAGCTGTCTGCACTCTAGCATACGCCACAAGCTTAGACGATTTCGGGAAGAATAATCGAATATTCGAAGAGAGGAGCTTCAAGCGAAGCTCCTCTCTTTTTTCTTAGCCTACATGCGCCACAGCCCGAACCTCTACCCACTGTTCCGGAAATGCCAGGTAAGTCACCCCGATCATGCTCCCCGCCGGCCGATGCTCTCCGACATACTTTTTGAACAGTTCGATCGCGGTTTCCCCGTGCTCCTGCGCATTCGTCAGATACAGCTCCACGTAAGCCAGATTATGCTTCGTCGCTCCGAACTCTCGTAACACGGCATCCAAATTCTCCAGCGTCTGCTTCATCTGTGCCCGAATATCGCCTGCTCCGACGAACTCGCCCTCGGCGTTATGGGAGAACTGTCCCGAGATATACAGCGTGCTGTCGACAAGGTACCCCTGCGAAATTCCGTGATCCCAGAGATTATGGTTGTATGTTTGAATGGTCGTCATTGTTTTAGCCCCTTTACTTTAAAGTAAGGCTAGTATAGACTGGGCGAAAATAAAAGGATAGTACGCACAAAGAAGTGGGCTACTATCCGAAAGGATAGTGTGAACATGGGCATTTCCGATTTGAAGGGCAAGGAAACGGTAATCCAAGACACACCGTTCGGTTATACGATGTCAGTGATCGGCGGGAAGTGGAAGATGGCAATTCTGTATCTGGTGTCCGCCAAGCAGCCGATTCGATTCAACGAAATGCAGAGACAGCTCGGAGCGGTGACGTACAAAGTTCTCAGCGCGCAGCTTAAGGAATTGGAGGCCGATGGGCTGGTTAAGCGCGTGGAGTATCCGCAGATTCCGCCCAAAGTGGAGTATTCGCTGACACCGAGAGGGCAGACGCTGCTGCCTGTGTTGGAGCAGCTGTGCGAGTGGGGAGCACAGAATCGGTGAGGTTCATGAATTTTTGCAAGGAACCGGAAATTTTGGCAGCGTCCAGATCTGAACGCATCTGGTTTACGGTACGTAAAGTGTAATTGATGCAAAGAGCGCCCGAGCCATCCCATAAGGGATGGCTCTAAAACTTGCCTTGATGATGTGACCAAGTATTATTTTTGATGCTGCTGTCACAAAATGAGCTGCATTGGTGTTTTAAGAGTGTAGGCAGGAGGGGGTATGACTTTTGGATAGAGACTACAGAGAGTATGAATCAAACCCAGAAGAAATTGAGATGCTGGTCGAAAGGACTAAACTTGGGGATAAGGAAGCTTTCGCTTCTATTATTAAAATCTTTGAAAAACCAATGTATATCTATTGTTACCATATGCTCAAAAACAAAGAAGAAGTCGAGGATGCTCTACAAGAAATATTTATCAGAGTGTATGAACAGATACATAAGTATCGTCCAAATATGACTTTCTCGGCATGGCTGTACAAAATTGCCTACAACTACAGTCTGAATCAAATCAGGAGCAGAAAAAGGTGGTTTCGTTTTATCGATCGTTATAAATATGATCAGCCTGATACTTCGACTCAGCAAATAGACAGTCAAACGACACTGAAGGATCTTCTAAATTTACTGACTACCGAAGAGAGACATATATTAGTTCTCCGGGCGATTCATCGATATCACTTTAACGAGATTAGTGAAATCATGAATATGAAGCCAGCAACCGTGCGCAAAAAGTATGAACGCCTTCGCAAAAAACTGCAGACGAAGGAAGTTAGTGAAGGAGGAACAGTGAATGCGTCGATCACCAAATCCATCTAAAACCGTTAGTATTCACCAGGTGGAGCAAATGATTCGGGATACGGAGACGCCAGAGCACAGCATGAGTCAACAGATTGTCGAAAAACTTGAATCCAAAAGCGTGCCACCACAAAAACCGATCTTCACAAGAAGAGTGGGAGTTATCGCAGCGGCATTGGTTGCTTTTTGTGTGTCTCTAACTCCTGTCATGGCTCAAGCCATAGAGCGGCTATCCTTGCTTGAATATATTAATCCGTTCGCCAAAGAAATGAAAGTAAATCCAAATGAGAAGGCCGATACAATTTATGTAAAAGGCTCGGATGGGAATAAGAAATTTCATTCGGGGATGATTCGCTTTGATGACATTGAGGATCAAGAGTTTAAAAGTCAGCTGCAAAAGGTATGGAATGAGATTTTTCCCCAAGGAGAAGGAATTAATGATGTGGTTATGTACGAATATAAACCGAACACATTTCACATAGAGGCGCGAAACGAAAACAGATCCATCGAATTTGACCAAGGTAAATGGTATTATGCGCAGCAAACGATTGGAGAGGAGCAGGTTCCAGATGCTGCAAAAGATGCAGCGGACCAAGCTTTTCATAAAGTTGGGGATTTTAAAGAAATTGAACGGTCAGTAAGTCAAATGGTCTTAAGACCTGATCAGAATCCGGTGTATAAGTTCGTGTATCATACACACGAGGGTTCGATCCTCATTGATGTACAAAAAAATACGAATCAGATCACAAGGATTGTAGCTTTTCCGCTGTCGGATCAACTTAATCAATTGGACGATAAAAATAAATATCATGATTTAGTTGAGAAAACAAAAGCAATTGAGCTGGACATGATTCATGAGGAAACCGTGAAACAGGCTAAAGCATGGATGAATTTGGACTTGGCTGATTATAACGTATCCAAACTTGAATCACGGTTTGACACATTAACGTTCACAAAAGAGGGTTCTCCAGACGTGACTGCGCTATTCACCTCTAAAGGAACGATCTATTCAATTAAAATTGAGCTAAAGCAGTTATCTGAAAAAGGAACGGACTAATCAATGCAATGAGAGGGGGTGGTGACTGCTGATTTCATAGATTTATTTCAACGTGGCTGAAGAGTTCCATTAAAAACTGTGTGTAAGTAAATAAAAAATAAAGGAGTTTATTCATATGAACAAAAAAATAATTTTTCCTATCATCGGAGCAGCCTTATTATCAGGGAGTTTGCTTGGATTTGATACGTCGAATCAATCAAATGCATATAACAACGTAAATTCAAACATCGAACAAGGTGCTAAATCAGAGCAAACCCCTATGCAAAAGGCTCAGGATAAACTTAAAGAATTGACAGGAAATACGTATACGTTAATTCAAGGAACGGCTACGAAAGATGCTATCCAATTTAAAAGAGAGAACTTCAAAGACGATATTATTGCTTATAACATGAATGGAAAGCTCGAAACGTTCAGTATTAAAATCAATTATGAAGATTTAAACGGTGGAAAATATCAAACCAAACTGAAGGAAACGTGGAAAGCTTTGTTCCCAGGGGAAGAACCGAAATATGTGAATATCTCAGAGTCAATCTACTATGAGGGTACAATCTCATCGAATGCTATGCAAAACAAGCAAATTTATATGCAAGAGAATGGCGATGTTTATGGCGTAAATTATGCTCCTGACAATGCCCCGGCAAGCGTGCAGAAGAAGGCTGATCAGGTATTCTCCAAGCTTACCGATGGAAATGTCGAGCAGGGGGCCAAGTTGGATCGTATGTATGTCCTCGATGGCAAACCGAATGTGTATCAATATAAGTATAAATCAAAAACGATGAATGTGAGCTTTGCCATTGAAGAACAAACGCTGGAACTGCTCCAAGTCGATGTACACCATACTGATGGTAAAGGTGTAGATAGTTATGAAGAATTCCAGGAACGAGAAAAAGAAAAGAGTACAGAGATGAAGAAGTTGACATTGGACACTTTAATGAAGAACGCAATGAAAGACGCAAAAACGATGTTGGATCTGGATTTGAAAGGATATAAGGGAGAAAGAAGTGCAGATGCATGGGATGAAGATTATATGACGTTCACCAAAAAAGGGGCGCCTTCAGTTACTGCCAGATTTAATAAAAACGGATCGTTTAGCAGCTTTACCATTGATAAGTATAATCAGGAAATCGATTTTTACGGAATGACCATCGTAGGTCCCCCAAATGAAGAACTCAAATTGTTAATTGACTGATATGTATTGAAAAGCGGCTTGGAGATGCACTTATATTTCAGTATAACCATGAGGTAGCAAAAGAAAGGAGTTCATTGATATGAACAAAAAGAAAATTTTCCCTTTACTCGGAGTAGCCTTATTATCAGGAAGTTTGCTGGGGTGCCAAACACCTGTTCAGGCAGATTCGCCTAACAAGGTAAATATCAATGCTTCACAGGATGTTAAGGTGGATCAAAAGCTTATGCAGCAGGCTCAGGATAAACTGAAAGAGCTAACAGGAAATACCTATAAGTTAGTTCAGGGAACAGCCATGAAAGATTTTGTGAATTTTAAAAGAGAGAATTTCAAATATGATACGATTTCTTATAAAAAGAATGGAAAGCTCGAAAATATCAGTATTAAAATCAATTATGAAGAGTTAAACGGTGGGAAATATCAAACCAAACTGAAGGAAACGTGGGAAGCATTGTTCCCAGGGGAAACACCAAAGTATGTGGATATCTCAGAGTCAACCTACTATGTGGGTACCATCTCATCGAATGCCAAACAAAATAAACAAGTTTATATGGAAGACAACGGAGAGCTGCATGGCGTAAATTATGCACCTGACGATGCCCCGGCAAGCGTGCAGAAGAAGGCTGCTCAGGTATTATCCAAGCTTACCAATGGTAAGGTCAAGAAAGGAGAAAAGTTGGATCGTGTGTTTGTCCTTGATGGCAAACCGAATGTGTATCAATATAAGTATAAATCAAAAACGATGAATGTGAGCTTTGCCATTGAAGAACAAACGCTGGAACTGCTCCAAGCCGGCGTAAATCATAGTAATGGTAAAAGCATAGATAATTACGAAGAATTCCAAAAGGATGAAAAAGCAAAAGATGCAAAGATCAAGAATCTGACGTTGGATACATTAATGAAGAATGCAGTGAAAGACGCAAAAACGATGCTAAATCTGGATTTGAAAGGATATAAGGGAGCAAGAGGAACAAATGCATGGGACAAGGATCAAATGACGTTCACCAAAAAAGGGGCTCCCACAGTCATTGCCACAATGAATGCAGATGGATCGTTTAACAGCTTTATCGTAGAGAAGTATGGTCAGCATCTCAGTTTCGGCGGAAACACGATCGTAGGGCCTGCAAATGAGGAGCCAAAAGTATTAAACAACTAATTCTAAATGTAGGAATTTTGATATACGATTGGGCCAAGTCGCTGAAAAAGAAAAAGCCATATGATTGAAGTGCCCCCCAAAAGTTAGACGCGGTGATTTCATCAGGCAGCTTTCTCAAAATGAGTTCGGTACTGTACCGGGCTCATTTTTATTTTTGCCTTCAACCGTTTGGTATTGTAGTAACCATTCCCTTTACGCGACATGCTTTGGAGAATGCTTCTCGACTTAAGCGGTTCGCCGACACCCCGTTAAGCCGGCAGGTATCGAAAATGATTCTGGAGGAATTCCATTCCGAGAGGGAGATTGGACAGCACGGAGAACCGTACCGAAGGTTGAGGAAGACTTTGTATATTATACTTTAATATGTAAGAGTGGATGAGGATGATATATAATATTTCATAGTAATGATATCCGATGACAGAATTTGATTAAATTGATGCTGGAGGGGTGCAGGTATGGGCATGGGAGTAAAATTAGAAGGAATCACTGTTTTGGCGCTTGATGTTCCTAGATTGACTAGATTTTATCGTGATGTCCTGGGATTTAAGGTTCTTGTAGAAGAAGAACATTACACTGAATTTGAGAATGATGGCGTTCGTCTGGCCATTTTCGCGGCACCCTTAATGGCGGATAACACAAACGGCCACCATTCTTTTGTAGAAGAGCGTAGAGGGCAAGCTTTTGAGCTTAACTTCGAATGTGATTCTCCTGAGGATGTCTATGTGATGTATGATGATTTTGTTTCAAAAGGGGCTACAGGGATAACAGCGCCGAAGGTGATGTCCTGGGGGCACACCACGGGCTTCTTTGCAGATCCAGAAGGCAACATTCATTCCCTCTTTGCAGTTAACCCCGTTACGGCGGAGAATGCCTAAGAAATACATCCCAAGAAATTGTCAGAGTTAAAAAGCAGCGATTCGAGTTCAGTTCACTTTATAAAAAAATCAGCAGAATTAAAGGAATGGCGGCGCCAGGGAGTTCATCCCTGCTCCGCCATTTCTCGCTTTTGGTCTGTTACCACAAATGAGGGCCCAAAAACTTAACCGTTACAGACAAGCTTTTGTTATGCAACTGGGATCAAATATGCCACAATCGCTGGTGATATGATTGAGGGGAAAGGAGGGAGGACGTCCATGTACGAATGGAACGAAATGGTGCAGCTTATGGTGGATTGGGTGGAGGCTAACATAACAGAAAGCAGGTCTCTTTTAAAAATGTCGGAGCAGCTCGGGTATTCCCCCTATTATTGTTCCAGGCAGTTCAACCAATTAACTGGAATGACATTACGCGATTACGTCTGGACCCGAAGAATCAGTCGTGCCGCCTTGGAGCTCCGTGACACGGACCAGCGGATTTTGGATATTGCCGTAAAGTACGGATTTTCATCACAAGAAGCGTTTACACGAGCATTCAGCAAGGCTTTTCAGCTTACTCCGACAGCCTACCGAAAAGCGCCCAGGCCTATTAAGCTGGCTATTCGTCAGGAGGTATTCTCGCCTTATCATTATTGGATCAAGGAGCGCGAAAAGATGAGCAATGTACATTTGCAACCGGTTGGGATCAAAGTCGAGTTCATTCCGGCGCACAAATTTATCGGCATCTGGGACATTTGTGTACAAAACTACGGAGATTTCTGGAACAATGGCCACAATTGTGATGAAATCAGTGGCACTTTAGAGAGTATGTCGAACCACGTCCTCCCCGGACAGCTCGGTCAGACGGCAGGATGGTTTTATCAGAACGGTCAGAAGGGATACTTGTATGGAATCCCTGTTTCATCGGAGTACGATGGACCCATTCCGGCAGGAATGGAATGCAGGGATATCCCGGAATCGGAGTACCTGGTCTTTTTCCATCCGCCGTTCGATTACCTAAAGGATAATGGTGCTGTGATGAGAACCGTTGAAGAAGCTGCATCGAAATTCGACCCCGAAGAAATGGGATATGAATGGGATGAGGAGATCAAACAGGATTACCAGCGGCATTTTCCAGAGGGATATGGTTATGCAGTGTTACGGCCGGTAAAAAAGAAGATTTAGCTGTTCAAAATGAAAACCGCCCGAGTCCGGCCACCTAGCGTGATCAGGATTTGTGCGGTTTTTGCATGTGCGGTACTTTTTCATTCACGATAACATAGGGTCTTCATGCAGAAAACTGCGGCAGCAAAGAAATGTTTGTTTTGGGATCATGAACTTACTTTAGCAATTCTTCCAACTGTTCGTCGGTCCCCGAGTTTTCAAGTGGCATGAACACCCTAACGTTCCGAACTCCTCGCCCCTGTCATTGACATTCTCCCAGTTAACGATCCGAGACTTGTTGTCCTCTACCTCGAAGACGCGCCAGAGCATATTTCTCGGCTCGGCTTAAAGAACGCTCCCACCAAGAAACTCACGGCTATATATGTCAGAGATTCTGTCCAGCACACCCTGCGCGTGCTCTGTAAACTTCAAGTCGGTCACCCGATCTTTCAACAAAAACACGCCGGTTTCATTGCGGTGTTTACCGAGGGCTGCTTCAAATAACAGGTTGGCGCCATGGGTAGGCGGAGAGGCAAAGAGCTTCATAAACAGTCCAAACGATCCGGTCAGCCCGGAATCTTTCCCTTTTCTTAGCGTGTTATTAATTCCCGGATCAACGCTGCGGATCTTGATGCCTTCCTTGGCAAGTTGTGGTGCGACGGCTTGGGTCCACAACGAAAGAGCCAGCTTTGAAGTTGCATAAGGGCCGTACATTTTGCGGAAGGTTGTGGGATGCTCCAAGTTTTCGATCGAAAACTCCTTCGTAAATCTAAACACTTGCGATGAAGTGTTAATCACCGTTTTTAAACTGCCTTTTTTCAAAAGCTCTTTCAATTCCATCAGAATGATATAAGGAACGACCGTCAACAACTCATAATGCATTTCGCGGCCTTGTTTCGAATAGCGCAGCTCACTTAAGCCTCCTCCAGCGTTGTTGAACAACATATCGATCCGCTGCTCTTTGCTTTTGATTTCTTCCAAAGTGTGTCTCAAGCTGCCATAATCGGTGAGATCCTTCACTTTATAGGTTCGGAGCCATCCGTTCTTGAGGGCATTTTGTATGAGCATATCGTCCGCCGGTAAATCGGAACGGTTCAAAGTAATGACCTGCCAGTTCTGCGATAGAAGTTTTCGGGCTAGTGCCAAGCCGATTCCCTGGCTCGTGCCTGTAATCAATGCGATATGTTCCCGTTGATTCGTATTCAATGGATGTCCCCCCCTCATATTTCAAAATACGCTCAAGCGTATGCGTCCCGGGCCTAGTTCTGGGATTGCCAACTCTCCAAACGCAAGACATCGGCCGGTTCCCCGTAGTCACGGAAGCGAACCGGCCGCATGGTCACAGGGTTAGATGCTGGATTCCTTAGATCTGGGAGCCGCCTCCGTCGACGGGGAACTCAGCCCCGGTGGTATAGGTAGCATCAAATGCTAGGAATGCTACGACTTTGGCAACCTCGACGGGATCGCCCAAACGCAGCATCGGGATCTGCTGTGTCATCTGTGCCTTTGTCTGTTCGGCAGCTTCTTTCGGCATCGCCTTCTCTAAGATACCTGTGTCAATGACGCCAGGACTGACTGCGTTGACGCGAATATTTCGAGGCAATAACTCGCGTGCCAGGCTTCGAGTCATGGAGCGCAGCGCCGCTTTACTAGCTGCATACGCACTGAGCATCGGGAGACCTACAACGTTTACGATTGAAGTAGTCAGTACTACCCCGCTTCCTGTGCTTAGAAGTGGAGAGAGTTTTTGTACGGTAAAGTACGACCCTTTGGCGTTGACCGTAAAAATCTCGTCGTACGTTTCCTCGGTTGTTGACTCGAACGGGACAAAGCCGGTGACACCTGCGTTAACGAACAGGGCATCTATCGTTCCGAATTCAACCTTCACTCGATCGGCTAACGCGGCGATATCCTTCAATGAGGCGGCATCGCTCAAGAACGCGATTACGTTGTTGCCGAGCTGTTCGCGAGCCGCATCAAGCGTCGCCTGAGTACGTCCGGTTATCAGCACATGTGCTCCTTCATCCACGAGCAGCTTCGCTGTCGCGAGGCCGATTCCACTGCTGCCTCCCGTGATCACGACTTTTTTGCCGGAGAATTTGCCTTTACTGGATCGTTCCATTTGAATCGTCCTCCCTTTGTATAATCCGCAATCGGATGATTAGGTACAGGAACGATTATACAACAGTGAGTTTACTAAGTAAACTCATTTAACTAAATTAGTTAACTTAATTCATTTAATTATTGGTGTAAATAATAAGACGGCAAATTTGTTATAATGCATTTGATACGTATCACAGGAAGGGGCATGTATTCGTGAGAAAAGCCGTGAGTGTGGAGACATATATAGAAAAAATAAAACCTGTCCTTAGAAGAACAAAATTCAGCCAACTGAAAGTCGACGATCTCGCAAAATATATGGATATCAGCAAAGTGACGCTATATAAGTATTTTGCCTCCAAAGATGACATCATCGAACAAGTTGTAGATTATTACATTGATTATTCGAAGAAAGCTGACGCCACGGCCAATGATGAGTCCGTCTCTTTTTTGGATCGGTTTCAAATTACGTTTTTACAATCTTTGATGTGTGCCATGTATATCTCTGATTTGTTCCTGCAAGATCTTAAGGAATTTTATCCCCACCATTTTGAGAATCTGTCAGCTGCCCTGCAAAATCGGAATAAAAACTTACAAGCTTTTTTTGAATCAGGAATGGAGCAGCAGATTTTCAACAGATTGAATGCCGTGCTGTTTATGGTTCAAGATGACGCCGTGCTGCGGCGCTTTATCGAGCCATCATTTTCGATTCAGTATGATATCACCTTGAAACAAGCAATTATGGATTTCTACCGCATGAAGCAGTATCAATTGATAAAACCTGAATACCTCAAGATGATCGACGATTCCAATATTGAGGGGCAAATCGTTCATATTTTGCAAACCATCTCATAAGTGAGTCGCCTCCATCGGCTAATGGGGAAAATGGATCGTTCGATTTCTGGGGCAACGTTTTGCTGCGGCCGGAACTAAAGCAAAATCATAATATATTTTGAGGCAGATGCGGGAGATCGCCATGTTTATTCAACTAGTTGGGATGGGTACACGCGAGGAGCCAAGCAACGGATAGGGCTTTAGCATTAAATTGTAAATCTTGATATAGTGGTATAATGTACTTTTAGAGCTAGAGTTCATCGCAACTAGGAGGAAGAGACAATGGACAGCCAGCAGATTCTCATCCGAAACAACGTCAAGGTAACCGGCTATGGTTCGAAGGCTCTTATATTTGCTCACGGCTTTGGCTGTGATCAGAATATGTGGCGCTTTGTCGCACCTGCTTTCGAAGAGAAGTACAAGGTGATATTGTTTGACTTCGTGGGTTCTGGAAGGTCCGATATTCAAGCTTATGATCCATCTCGTTATCATGACCTGAACGGTTATGCCCAGGATATCTTGGACATTTGTTCAGCACTAGAATTGCAGGATGCCATTCTGGTAGGTCACTCCGTCGGTGCAACGATCGGTATGCTGGCATCTATTCAAAGGCCGGATTACTTTGAGCGGCTTGTTCTGATAGGTCCTTCTGCGCGTTATATGAACGATCTGCCGGATTACATCGGCGGGTTTGAACGGGAAGATTTGGTGGCTTTATTGAATATGATGGATTTGAACTTTCAAGGATGGGCGAATTATCTGGCACCTGTTATTATGGGAAATGCAGACCGGCCGGAACTATCCGAAGAGCTGGAAACGAGCTTTTGCGCAACCGATCCCAAGATAGCCCGCCATTTTGCGGAAGCCACTTTTCTCTCTGATTACCGTAAGGAACTCGGCAAGGTCGTGGTGCCTTCGTTGATCCTGCAATGCTCCGATGATATGATCGCTCCGTTGGAAGCCGGTGCTTACGTCCATCAGCAGATGAAGGGGAGCGAGTTTCGACTGATGGATGCAACGGGTCATTGTCCGCACCTGAGCCATCCGGATGAAACCATTCGTCTCATCCGTGAATATTTCGCCTCAATGGAATTGAGACAGGAAAGCGAGCTGCATACCTAAAATGGACGAACGGTTGGATCATGCTCCCTGCGGTTACTTATCGATGGATCAAAATCGGACGATCCGCGCCGTCAACGCGACCTTTTGTCACTTGTTACAATATGAAAAACAAGGGGTAATAGGCACCAGCTTTGAATCCCTGCTAACCCGGTCCAGCCAAATTTTCTTTCGGATTTACTTTTTGCCGTTGATTAATCTGAATCGCCACGTGGATGAAATGTATTTAATGATGAAAACAGGCAGCGGCGGAACACTTCCCGTTCTTCTAAACGCGGTGGTTCGAGAACGGGAAGACGAATCGTTCCACGACTGTGTCTTAATTCCCATATTGCGCAGGAAGGAGTATGAACAGCAGATTGAACAAGCTGAGGGTGCTTATCGGAAGGCGCAATGTGAGCTGCAGCGGATTGAACAGGAGCTGAAAGATAAGAAGGAGGAACTTGCATCATTATTGAATCCCAGGGTCTAACTCTTATCGATTCGTATTCATGCACTTATACTCAGGCAAGTCAGTAATTCTAGAAAATAACCGGAGCAGCCGCCGCCGATATGGCGGCTTTTTCCTTGAAGACATCCGTAGTAGGGGATTTATTCGCGAAGGCTGAACCGTACCACAAGGGACGACAGCTCCGGCAAGTATTTTCTAAATTTCGAAATATAACCACATCAACCGCTTTGGAGCGGCAGGTTAGTGGGATCAATGGATAGCGTCAGGCAAGCTGGGCTGTAGGCCGAACGACCAGCTCGTTCACGTCGACGTCTGTCGGCTGTTCTATCGCATAAGCGATGGCACGGGCTATGGCGGCAGCCGGGAGGGCGTCGCGTCGGTACGTTTTCATGAGGGCCTTCGCTTCTTCGTCCGAAATGCTCTCCGCGAGCTCGGACTCCGTCACGCCGGGAGAAACGAGCGTTACCCGGATGCTGCTGCCAACCTCCTGCCGCAAACCTTCCGTGATGGCGCGAACGGCGTATTTGGTCGCACAATATACCGCTGCCGTCGGTGAGACTGCGTAGGCACCGATGGAGGCCACATTAATGATGTGACCCGATTGCTGCTCTTTCATCACGGGGAGACCCGCAGCAATGCCGTGGAGAACCCCTCGGATATTGACGTCGATCATCCGGTTCCATTCGTCGATTCTCAAGGCCTCTAAAGGAGAGAGAGGCATCACGCCGGCATTGTTCACTACCACATCTACACGACCAAACCGACTTTGCGCCAAGAGGACAAATGCCTGCATCTGATCGATATTTGTAACGTCCAATTGTTGATAAGCGATGGAGCCTCCTTCGGCCTCAATGAGGGATGCCAGAGCTTCCAGTCTTTCCACGCGTCTGGCTCCAATGACGACATGGGCCCCCCGGCTGGCGAGAAGCTTCGCTGTTGCTTCGCCGATTCCGCTGCTTGCTCCTGTAATCAAAATGACTTTTCCATGGATTTCAGACATTGCACATTTCCCCTTTTCAATTTGATTCATTTTTCACGATAGAGAACCATGCCGGCGTGGTAGAGCACAGAATCACGGAAATCGCCGTCCGCTGTAAACCCTGTATCATCCACATATTCGATATGGTCACCTACGATGGTGTATCTGCCTTGGTAAGCGCTCTTTTGTTTTCCGCGTGCTTCGTCATACCGCCCGTTCGGCAGCAGCTCATGCCGGATATAACCATCTTTGGTCACCCACATGCCGACATAGGGATGGGATTGTTCGTTTTGAGTACTCATTGAATATTCTCCTTCCATTTGTGATGCTAAACTGAATCCTGCCCGCCACTCGTTTCCTGCGGTTAGGACCTCCGTGCCGGGTGTATCGCATGTCTTACATGTTCATTATCGTTCTTTCGGGAAGCAAGTCGGTAGCCGGATCAAACACGATGATTGCCTAATCCTCCAGAAGAGGATAAATTTAAGTTAATCTTATGGATAAAAGGGGGAGAAAGGGATGGAGGAATGGTTCGAGAAACAAAGGAGAGAAATGCTGAGCATCATCGAGAAGTTCACACCGGAAGACGGTACGCATGATACGGAAGTTCCCGGGTTGCGCTTGATTCGTTCTTCCCGGTTATCCGAGCCGGTATACTCTGTCTATGAGCCTTCCCTTTGCGTCGTGGCGCAGGGTTCCAAAGTGGTCATGCTAGCACAAGAGGTGTATCGGTATGACCCGAGCAGCTATTTAACCGCTTCGGTACATTTACCGATTACGGGGCAAGTGGTAGAGGCTTCGAAGGAAGCGCCGTACTTGAGCCTGCAGATCCTTTTTGATATGAGCCAAATTCTTGATGTCATTCAGGCATCCGGCGATGCCATCCGACCAGGCAATGAGACCAGCCGGGGGTTGAAGGTAAGCCGGGTGAGCGATACGCTTCTGGATGCCGTGCTGCGGCTTCTGAAACTGGTCGAAACGCCGCGGGATATCCCGGTGCTTGCGCCTTATGCCATGCGGGAAATCATTTACCGGGTGCTTCAGAACGAAAACAGCGCATCACTGATGCAATTTGCAGTTGTCGGAAGCCATGCACAGCGAATCGCGGGGGTCGTTGAGAAGCTTAATCGCGAGTTTGCCCAACCCCTCCGAGTGGATGAATTGGCAGCGGAGGCCCGTATGAGCGCTTCGTCTTTGTACGATTATTTTAAGGAAGTCACAGGCATGAGCCCGATCCGGTTCCAAAAGCAAATCCGATTGCAGGAGGCGCGCCGGCTGCTCCTCTCTGGATCGATCGATGCGGCGGAGGCAGCGTTCCAGGTGGGGTACGAGAGCCCATCGCATTTTAGCAGGGAATATGCACGGATGTTTGGAATGCCGCCAATCCGTGACGTACGTCGATTGCGGAGCTCTATGGTTTGACAAGCCAATCTATGATATAGTAGATGAAACCCATTAGGCATTCCACTCTTCGGAGTGGGGTGCCTTCGTCTATATTTGTGGGTTTTTACATTTAATGTGTATTTCTATCTATCTAAAAGGATGGAGGTCTGGATGCTATGTTTCTCTATTGATCCCCGGCAGGGGAGGTTCGACGGCGGCTGTAGCGCGCTAAGATCACTCATGTAAAGGAGAGGTAGAGCATGGATGCATGCATTCATACAGAAAGACGTCCACGATTGAATTCTTCGGGACTACGTCATTTACGTCAAAAGGGGCGTTTGCCAGGGGTTGTGTTCGGCAAAAACGCTGATAACGAAATCATTCATATTTCCGCTAAACAATTTGAAAAATGGCTGAGAAAAGGGGCGTCCGGCTTTATTGAGCTGCAGATGGAAGGTGAGCGGTCAATGACGGTGCTGATGGAGGATCTTCAGCGAGACCCGGTAACCGGCGCGCTTGTGCATGTCGACTTTCAGTTCGTTCAGACAGGCGAGGTCATACGTACGAAGCTCGGGGTGAAGTTCGTAGGTACTCCGATCGGAACGAAGTCGGCCGGCGTTGTGCAAATCCAGGATCCCTATGTTGAAGTAGAGGCCCTTCCGAAAGACCTGCCGTCTACCGTTGAACTGGACATCAGTGCGATGGAAATCGGAGATACACGCTTCGTGAAGGACCTGATCCTGCCGCCTGAAGTGACGGTCATCTCCGGGGGAAACGAGCTTCTCGTATCCGTATCGAAGCCTTAATGAGATAGAGGCAGTATATCGGTGGCCTTTTGTGCATGAATATAGCAATGCAAACAACCATTGATGACATGAAGTCGTCAGTGGTTGTTTTTTGTGCCGGTAGGTCCGTTACGGTGAACCGTATCATCAATAAGGGCAAGTTTTTGTTTTGAGTGGGCATAATAGGTTCATTACGTGTAAAAGGAAGGAGACGCCACGACAAGGAAATGGATCATCCTTATGTAATCTTACCTGAAGAACAAGCGCCCCATGGTATAGAGCACTGTGAAATTTGCGAACTATCCAAACAGCGGAATCGTGTCGTCTGGGGGGAAGGAAATCCGAAGGCCCCGCTTATGTTGATTCTGGATAACCCCGGAGCCCGAGAGGACCGGGAAGGGAATTCGTTTTTATGCGGTACCCGAGAAACGCTCCAATTCGGCATGAGAGAAGCGGGGATCGATGTAAACGATGTATATGTCACCTATTTGCTGAAATGCCGACCGATGCGCGCCTACAATAAACCCGGGGCTAGAGCGGCTTGTCTCCCGCACTTACAACTGCAGATCTTTCAGAAGAGGCCGCTTGTATTATTTGGATTTGGCAATGTCGTATCGGAAACATTATTCACAGATATGGAGAGTGCCACTGTTAAGGAGTTACGAGGCAGCTGGTATGAGTGGCAGGATAGGCCCATCAGCTTCACTTATCACCCGCTTGCAGTAAGAAGACGACCCAATCTACTCAGGTTCTTCGTAGAAGATTTGAAAGCCTTGAAGGAGAAGTGGAAGGAGATTCAACTTAGTAAGGGTCCCGCCAACCTTTAATGATAAAAGGGATCCTTTTTAGGAATATTTATTTACGATTTCAAGCAAATACTCTCGAAATTCGTTTACATATGATTGGGGCTCCACAATTTCCAGATTCGTACCGAAACCGGATAAAAATTGAAATCCAATACTGTTTTGAGGAACAGCGATTGTTGCCAAGAGTAGTTCAGAACTATAGTCTTCAATGCTCTTTCGGCCATACCTTTCTATGAAATGATCTTTTATGCCGGGCGAAATCAATGCTTTTACAGCGACTAGTTGCGGATGATCGGCTTCGCGCTCTTGCTCTAATGAATCATCCCTAGGGTTAAAGGTTTTCTTATCCAAATCGAGATGATCGATCCTGGACAATTTAAAGGTCCTATATTGCATACGCTGCAGGCAGAACCCCTTTAAATACCAACTCATTTCACTAAAATGAAGCTGAACCGGCTCGATGATTCTTTGTGTTTTCGCGCCGTTTTTATCCATATAGTCAAATGAAACCAATCTTCTCTTGGCTATGGCCTCCTGGCATATTTTCAAGGTTTGGCGAATTTCGGACCGACCTTCCCAATCGTAAAACGACAGTTGTATGGAACCTTTCGGAGAAAGTGGGTTAACCATTGCCTCTATTTTTTTGATCGTCACGCCAACCTCCTCGCTAATTAGAATTTGTTCCAATCCGCTGAGCGCCGTTAGTATATTCTCCAAGTCAGAGCTGTTCAGAAGACGCTTATCGACCTTGTATTCCTCCATAAGACCGTAGCCGCCGTGCACTCCATTGACAGAGTAGATCGGGATATTTGATAAACTCAGCGTTTCCATATCGCGAAGAATGGTTCTTTTGGAAACGTTGAACAATTGTGCGAGCTCTTTGGAGGAAACGATATCTTTTTTCAGCAAAATCATGATGATCGAGATTAATCTCTCAGCCTTTTCCATAGGATCTCCTTATTTTTCTGTCTCGTCGTCGAATGGTGCCATACATATGTCACCTATCATGAATTATACTACATTCATCAGAAGAGGGAGGGACTACTTTATGTCAGCTATTGCATACTTAAATTTTGATGGAACTGCAGAACAAGCGATTGAATTTTATGCTGAGGCTTTACACGCAACTGAAGTCAAAAAAGTGAAATTCGGGGATATCCCGCAAGATCCAAACCACCCCATGTCGGAAGATGAATTAAATATGATCATGGAGTCTTCCATAGAATTCGCAGGCGGGAGAATCATGATGTCGGACATTTTGCCTTCGATGAAGGCGGTAACAGGCGAGCTGGTGAAAGGGAATCATATCTTGATTAGTCTGGTCATCGACGATAGGAAAAAATTGGAACAATACTTCAGCCAGTTGTCTCTTGGCGGCCATGTCATCATGCCGTTATCCAATACTCCCTGGTCTTCGTGCTTTGGAATGCTGGTGGATAAGTTTGGAGTCTGCTGGAAATTTAATCGTGATGCAGATCAGTTTCTGGATAGCGTAATTTCAAATAAAAAATAAACGCATTCTAAAAAATGGTCTTGTAACTAAAGGCCATTTTTTATATTACACCGACGGAGGCACGATTTATGAAAAATAGCTATTCTTCTTTTTCAAATATGGAGATGGATCATATCATTCCGGTAAAATCACGAGAAGATTTGAGGATTTGGCTGCAGAACCATTGTAAGACGGAAAAGTCTTGTTGGGTCCTGGTTCGTATGAAGCCCAAATCGGATACGCTCTTGTATTTGGATGCGGTCGAGGAAGCTTTGTGTTTTGGATGGATTGATGGGGTCAAGAAGAAAATATCCGAAACGGAGCTGGCTCAGAGACTGTCCCCTCGAAGCAAAAAAAGCTCATGGACTGAGTTGAATAAAGAGCGTGTCCGCCGCCTCGAAAAGTTGGGGTTGATGACAGACGAAGGGAGAAAGGTTCTACCTGAGATGGATTACGATTCTTTTCGCATCGATCCGGTTATAGAGCACAGGCTAAGAGAGGAAAAGCAGGTATATGAAAATTTTCTGTCATTTCCAGATCTTTATAAAAGGGTTCGGATCGACACGATACAGAGCAATAAGAAGCAGCCGGAATTATTTAAGAGCAGATTAGACAAATTTATATCCAACACGAGAGAAAACAAAATGTATGGTCAATGGAACGATGATGGCCGCCTATTAGACTATTAATATATGCCCAAGGTTGGGATCGTACACTGTACACATTGCAACGTTTACACTATACAAAGTTTGATTAAAAAGCTTGACCACATTTAGAGGGCTTTTTCCACTTTCGTAACTCCACAACGTTTAGCCGAGGACTGTAGTTTGAATGCCTCCATCTCTTTAAATTCATTAAGCGTGTAAATCCCGGAATGAAATAATGGCACGGCTCCATAATCCCTATCTTTTTGTTCGTTTTTGCGAAAATTTTATAGGCCCTGAATACCGTTTTTGAATGTTTCTTTGTGCCTATAAAGAGCATAGACCGACTGGGAATAGACAGGATTTAGGGCTTTTTTCTCGTTTTGCCCTTGGTTGTTGATCGGATCTGCTCCGATTATGAGATTGGACACCGAATTTTACGCTTTATTGTCGAGCATTGTCTATTTTTTGTATAGGTCCTCCTTCATATAATAGAAGGGCACGCTTTGTAAATTGGGCGTATTTTGCCACTACAGTATGTACGTGGCGAAGAGTCGAAAGAAAGGGGGAAGAAAGTACTAAGGCAAGGTCAACGGCCTACACACCCCGGCATTCATTCGAACTCCTCGGGATTTCGACGATGGAAAGGGGCGCTGGACCTAGGCAAACAGCATATATTTATTTGTGTTAGCCGTTATATCGTGTAGATGATCTTGTTGTCACCAAAGTATTCCAGAGATTTAGGGAATGGAGGAGGTTTCGGTATTGAAACAAAAACGCAGTATAGGTAAACCGTTGCTGTCTTTATTTATGGCAATCTTGCTTGTCTTGCAGACAGTGATGTTCTCTGCTGGCGCATATGCGGAGAGTGTGCCAAACGATTCAGCGACGGAAGCAGTCAGTGAATCTGCCTCGCCGAGCGCGGACGAACCGCTGTCAGTACCTGAGGCAGTGTATGATGCGCCGAACAATTTCGTAGCGATGGCGGCAGTTCCGACGGACAAAACAGCGGTGTTTATGGAAGCTAATTCAACCTTTCCGCTGAAGGTGACGCAGGGAACTGACATTGCCCCAGGCGGTACGATTCAGGGCCGACAGGCATTTACTCTCAAATCTGAGGGCCTCAAGGTTCCGGTGAGAGGCGATTTTGCCAATACGGAGCATGAAAATGACACCACCAAGTACATTCAGAAGGGCGACTCAATCGAGCTGAAAAGAGAAGACTACTTCAAGGAAGTGGTGCTGCCGACAGCTACCAAAACCTTGATGGCAACAACTGATTATGGTCAGAAACAGCTGGGCACCGCCTATTTCACTCCGGACAGCATCAAGATTGTATTTAATGGTGATGATTCGTTTTTCAATGGTATTGGAGTAGCAGTTACCTTCGGCTTTGATACCACTGCCAATTCGGATTTGAATGGGATAGAATACGGCGATACAAAGCCTATCTCGATTTTCGGGGGAGCGTATGAGCTAAAGAACCCGGATGTTACAGCGAAATACAATCTCACATTGACCTCACCGGGAATGAGAAATAGTTCTTGGGCTTATCGCATAATTAACCCCGATTTCTTTGTAGCGGGAGCGATTACTTGGCAGTCTACTGTGTCTGCTTCCGATCAGTTTGATAATACAATTAAACTACCGTTGGATGGGAAGACGTTCTATACGAACCCTGCATCCTATAATATGGATTCGCCTTCATCTTCGTATCGAGTCAGTGGTATCTATGTGCCAGGTTCATTCAAAGTAAATAATGAGGTGGTAGAACCAACCATCGATGCCAATGGCGCTCTAAGCTATGTCTTCCCGCCGGGAACGGGTGTAGATCCACAGGTCGAATATAAAACCTGGATTCCAAAGGGAGGCTACTATTACGAGCATCGGAGTCCATCGGGCGATCCTGGTCGCGCTGTGAACATGAATGGCAAAGTGGAGCTCAAAGATGGCAATGCTGTGCTTGCGAATAGAAATCAGGAAATTGTTTTTGCTCCCGACTGGATTCAAGCCAGCGCCTCGTATGACAATCCTAATGAAACAATCACATGGAAAATCACTGTTAACCAGTATAACAAAAAAGGGTTAAAGGACTTAACCATCACAAATGCATTACCTGCTGGGCTGGACTTTTTATCAGCTGAATGGCAGACATGGGTGGATGGCGTTGCATCTGAGGTAAAACCAATTACACCGGATGAGAACAGCGTTTATTCCTTTGGGGATATTAATGGTAAAGTCGAACTGGTGATTAAGAGTAAGGTAACAAGCGGCTCCGACTTCAGAATCGACCCTCGTGCCAACTGGAATTTAGACACGCCAGGCGGTATTCAGAACAATGATGCGACAACTGGATTAAGACCTGTCGCGGTAACTGACGAGGCAATCGTAACGATCGGTGCGCATACTTTTACAAAAAGCGGAGCTGTTTCGACGGAGGATTACAACCTCGGCGCCATCACATGGACTGTCAATCTAGCGCCACAGTATGCTCTGCCAAATGCGGTAGTATACGACGTGCTGGTACATGGCGGGGATTTGAACGTCTTGGATCACGCAGTGGATGCAACCGGCGAGGTTAGCGCGGAAACGATTGCGAAAATCAAGGCAAATGTCAATACTGCTCAGCTTTGGAAGCAGTATCATGCGGGAACCTTGAAGGGTGTAACCAATGCAAGCAGCTTGACCATGAAAGCCATTCCTTTGACGGTGGACGGAGAAGTCGTGGCAGATTTGATCAAGGTGACGGGATACACCGACCAAGCTGCATCCTTCAGCTTCCGTGCACTTGAAACCAACCCGGATGTCCTCTTCAGGCAGGATATCAACACAGAGAAAACATGCTGGAATCGGGCTTTGCTATTTGACGGCGAAGCCGTAAAAAAAGCGGAAAACAATACCAATCTTCATCTGCGTATGCTGAACAAGGATATGCTTACGGCATCCTATCCTATTAAGAAGGACGGGACGGCCGACACTTGGTATACTCCGAACAACGTTAACCGTTATATCGGTTATGATGGTTCATCAAGCGGCGACGAATACACCTTGGCTGGTTATGACCGAACAACCAAGACGGTCACCTTCCGTCTAAGCGTCAATATGCCGGGCTACAACACGGTTGAAATGGCGAAAAGTGGTGGAAGCCGGGTCATCACCGATGTGAAGCTGGTGGACACCTTGCCGGCAGGATGGGAGTTCGTTCCGTTTTCCGAGGAGAAGGAATTTGAGCTTTGGAAAGGTTTTTCGGATAATGGCAGCGGCACCGGTTATGGGGTTCGAAACAACGCTGTTTCAATCATCGAGCCGAACGACCCTGCTCATGTCGTAAACTTCTCCCATAGCGGCAACGAAGGCACCTTCACCTTCTCTAAATTGGAAGGTCCTTATGTCATTTTGGTAAAGGCAAGACCTTCGAATGAAGCTTTGGCGGAATATTTGGACGAGTACACGACCAACGGCACAGACAAGCAGGTGCTGTATAACAAAGCCGACCTTCATATGACATGGGGCGGAGTGGAGAAAGTTCTTACCGAACAACGTAAGATTATCTTACCTATTCAGACCTTGGGCAAGTCGGTAACGAAGCCAGTTCCAGGGGTGCTTGAATGGACGGTAAACTATACCCCGCCATTTAACATGAAGCAGGACGTTTACCTGCAGGATACTCTAGGTGCAGGCATGAATCTGCGTTATGAAGAAAACGGAAAGCTTGTGCTGACAGCGCCTAGTATGGCAGTCTATCCTGCCAAACTCACTGCCAGCGGTGCTCTGGAACGGGAGGGTGCAGCACTGGATCTTAGCGATCCGAATGCTGAAGTTCAGGTAGAAGCTGCACCAGGCGCAGGAGGCACCACAGTTCTAAAATTCAAAATGAAAAACCCTAACAAGTTTTACCAGTTTGTGTACCAAACAGAGGTTGACCCATCTAAAGCGAAAGCCGGAGACAAAATGGGCAACGAGGTAAAACTGGAGGGCGATGACAATCTGAAATCTGTCAGTGCTAGAAGCGAAAGCACGCTGGACAATTCAGACGTAGCTGGCAGCTCAAGCTCCAACGCCCTGCTGCCCCTGAAAAAGGTAGATCCCAATGGCAATCCGCTAAAAGGCGTAGAGTTTACGCTCTATAAGAAGGATAGCGGAACTCAAATCGCCAAAGGAACAACCGATAGCGGAGGGAAACTTAATCTCCTATTCCCAGATCCAGGCTATTATGAGCTGAAGGAAACTTATATTGACACCAATACTTGGCTGCCTACTACAAGAGTTTATCAAGTATATGTGGGGAATACGCCTGGGAAGCCCATCTGGGTAGACGGCGTGAAAGTAACCTCTGATAGTCCGCTGGTCGTGCCTACGCCGGCCCAGGGCAAGCTGACCATTACCAATAAGGTCGAAGGCAACGGCAGCGATCCGAACAAAGAGTTCGAGTACACCGTGAACTTCACCGGAGAGGGCGAGGACGGAGAGTACACCTTTAAGAAGCCAGATGGTGAAGTTAGCGCTGTTAAGTTCAAGAGCGGAGATAAGATCATCCTCAAGAACGGGGAATCTGTTGTATTTCCGACATTGCCTGCGGGTCTGGTCTATACCGTAACCGAGGCCGATTATACGACTGTTGACGGTTATACGACTGAGCCGGAGACGAGAGAGTTGTCAGGCAAGATCGAGAATAAAGGTGATCACAAAGCAGATTTTGTCAACAAACGATACGTTTATAATCTGACCGTCAGCAATACCGTAACCGGGGACGGCGCAGAATCGGACAAGCCGTTCAAGTACACCGTGACCTTTGACGGTGCAGGTAAGGGTCAAACTTACAATTACGAGCTTTCAGACGGCACGACGGGCACGGTCACATCCGGCGCCACTTTCGAGCTCAAGCATGGTGAGACCTTTATAATTAAGGATCTTCCCGACAATCTGAAGTATGATATTACCCAGAACGATTACAAGAACGACGGCTACGCGACCACTCCTGCGCTGTCTGATGAGGGAGTTATGGCGGGCGCCGATCGCACGGCAGATTTCGTGAATGAACGGGCTGTCAGCAAGTTGACCGTTAGCAATACGGTCATGGGCAATGGCGGCGACAAAACGAAGGAATTCGAGTACACCGTCATTTTTGAGGATGCAGGCAAGGATGGAAGCTACGCGTATACGAAGTCGGATGGCGAGACAAGTACACCGGGCACGATCAAGTCTGGCGACTCCTTCACACTCAAGGATGGAGAGACACTGGAAATTGTGGGTCTGCCGAAGAATCTGAAATACACGGTTACCCAGAAAGACTACACAGCGGATGAGTACGTGACTACTCCTCAGGAGCGGAACCATACCGGAGTTATGAAAGGCACTGATGAAGATGCCCCGTTCACGAACACGCGAGTCTTGAAGGGCGGCCTGCTCATCAGCAACGCGGTTAAAGGTAATGCCGGCGACAAAACGAAGGTGTTCAAGTACACCGTCGTCTTCACAGGCGAGGGAGCAGACGAATCCTACGACTATGTTAAGTCGGACGGCACCAAGGGCAAGATTAAGAGCGGGGATACCTTCGAGCTTACTGATAGCCAGACGCTCGTTATGCAAGGACTTCCAACGTATCTCGAGTACAAGGTGACCCAAGATGATTATTCGGAAGACGGCTATGTGACGGATCCTGAAAGTTTCGTCCGCACGGGCTCCATTCCGGCGAAAAGCGCGGCTGAAGCACACTTTGTTAATACCCGTCAGCTTCCAGTTCTGGAAGGCGTGCTGCGTGACAACAACACAGGCGAAATCATTCCGAACGCGAAAATCATCGTGACGAACAAGAAGACCAACGAACAGCAAACGATTTGGACGAACGAAAATGGTGAATATTCGGTCCTGGCCGCAGCGGATACCAACTATACGATCACATATACGAAGTTGTATCACGTTGGCGGGAAGGATGTCCCTGTCGAGTTCACCCAAAAAGGAAACGTGAACAACGGCGTGACGGACGAGACCGTTCCGGCGGACATTACGGCGGTAGGGATCGTTCTGTTCAAGCAGCTGGATGGAACCAAAGAGCTATTCAATGATTCGTTTACCAGCCAGATGCGTATCTATTTGAAGGACAAGGACGGCAATTATCTTCCTAAGGCATTTCCGATGGATCCGAACGGAACCTTCTCCGTGGAAGGGTTAAGCGAGCAGCAGTACACCATGGAAGTTCGCTATCAAGCTGAGACCGGCGAGGAACTTCTCTTCAACGTGACGAAGCTGAACGTGAAGGCTAACGGAGAGCTGAATATTTCCGAGGCATTGGTCGACCCTTACGGTACGGTTTATGATGAAACGACAGGAGATGCCATCACTGGCAAGAAAATTGAAGGAGCCACAGTTACCCTGTACTATGCGGATACGCAGCGGAATAGAGATAAAGGCCGTACTCCGGATACGAAAGTAACGCTTCCTCCGGTTCCGAATTTTGCGCCGCACGACAACAAAAGTCCGGAGCAGGATAGCGACGCAAATGGCTTCTATGCATACATGGTGTTTCCTGAAGCGGATTACTATCTGATCGTAACGAAAGACGGATACGAGACGTACAAGAGTGAAACGATTTCTGTCGATTTTGACATTGTCAGAAAAGACGTGCCAATGAAGCCGATAAACACCGGCGGCGTACCAGGCCCTGTTAACCCTGGACCAGATCCGGTAAATCCAGGCCCTGTTAGCCCTGCTCCAGAGCCAGTGAATCCAGGCCCTGTTAACCCTGCTCCAGAGCCAGTGAATCCAGGCCCTGTTAGCCCTGGACCAGAGCCAGTGAACCCAGGCCCTGTTAGCCCTGGACCAGAGCCAGTGAATCCAGGCCCTGTCAACCCTGCTCCAGAGCCGGTGAATCCGGGCCCAGTTGACCCTGGACCAGAGCCGGTGAATCCGGGTCCTGTCAGCCCTGTTCCTGACCAACCTGGCAGCGTCAACAATGGGACTAACAACATCGACGACGTGGCTGATCACGATGACAACGGAGTTGGTAATGTCGGCGACTTGGCCGATAAGGGTGCGGGCAATGCAAATAACGAGCTGGACGATGCTCCGCAAACCGGAGACAACAGCGTATCGCCAATCTTCTATATGGTTTTGGCGCTGATGTCCATGGTGATCATCGGATTCTGTCTGCTCGGCAACAAAAAGAGAAAGCACATCCAATGACCGGAAAGGCGGTAAGAAAATGAGCAAAACCAAAAAAATTCTTATCGCCGTTTCCTCCCTTGTGTTGGTATTTTCCCTCGTTAATCTGGCAAGAACCTTTCTGGGGGATTATGCGGAGAAACAGAAAATCGAAGAGTTGACCAAGGTTTGGGAGGAAGGGTCTGACAAAGGCGGAGGGGATGCATTCCCCTCCCTTTTGTTCAATACGGAGAATGAGCCGGTCATGCTTCCCGAATTTCGAGCGCTTTACGAGAGAAACTCGGACATTGTCGGCTGGCTGAAGATTGACGGCACTCGAATTGAGTACCCGGTTATGCAGAATCCGCAGGATGCGGGGTACTATCTCAATCATGATTTCGATCAAAAGGAAAACAAAGGCGGTCTCCCCTTTTTGGACGAGCATAGCCGGGTCAACGGTTCGGACATTTTGCTGATTCATGGACACCACATGAAAAGCGGCTGGATGTTTAAAGATTTAATGAAGTACAAGAACGAAAGCTTCTATAAAGAGCATGCTGCGTTCCAGTTCAGCACGCTTTACGAAAAGGAAGAGTATGAGATTGTTGCCGTAATCTTGTCCCAAGTTTATCGAAAATCGGACGACGTTTTTAAATACTACCAGATTGAGAATGTAAATACGCCCGCCGAGTTCGATTCGTATGTTCAGAACATCAAAAAACTTGCTCTTTATGACACGGGCGTAAATGCCCAATATGGTGACAAGCTTGTTGTACTGTCTACCTGCGAGTACTCGACCGAAAACGGTCGTTTAGCAGTGATCGCTCGAAAACGGTAAATGACTATGTTGAAACCCGGCGACAAGCTGTTTTAATATCGCGTTCTCCCTTGGAGGACGCGTTTTTTTTAGGCTTCTTTTTGGGCAGACTATGTTATCTCGGGGTGGATTCCCATGTATTGACAAAGATCCGTACCCTATGTTAGGATCAGCCTAACCGATATGAACGGAGGGGTTACGTGTGTTGAACTAATTCTTCGATATTCTTTGCACAATGAATTAAACGGTGGTTTAAGGCTATTTAGTGTGCATCGTAATCGAAGAATGGTTTGCCTTACGGTAACCTGGATTGTTATATGTAATTGAAGGTAGGGAATAATTCCTCCTTCTTGTCATATAAACTGAATTTGAAGAACATGTCATGCAACCTTTTGCGATCTGTCCCGTGACCGAACTTCGGGTCCTCCAGAGGGAATATGATCTTATTGCGTTCATTTTCAAATTCTCTAATTCGATTACAGTTTGCACAGGCCAATAGCCTGTGTTTTTTTATTTTAATTTAGTCATTGGAGGATTCGAATATGAACGAACGATTCGTAAAGGTAGATGGAATTCATATATGTACAGACAGTTTTGGAGAGCCAAGTAATCCGGCTATTTTGCTGATTATGGGTGCTCAATCGTCAATGATTTGGTGGGAAGAAGAGTTTTGCCAACGTCTGGCAGACACAGGGCGTTTTGTTATTCGTTATGATAACCGCGATGTCGGACGTTCAACCACTTACGAACCGGGTCAGCCGGGCTATTCTTTCGAAGATATGGCCGATGATGCCGTTAGAGTACTGGATGCTTACAAGATTGAGCAAGCGCATATCATGGGTATGTCCATGGGCGGTATGCTGACTCAAATGATCGCTTTACGGCATCCGGAGAGAGTTCTAACCATTACGCTCCTGGCAACGTCCAATTTTGCGCCTCATCTCCCCCCGATGGAGGAAAGGGTTATGGATTTTTTCTCGAATATGGGGGCGATCGATTGGACTAACAGCGAATCGGTAATCAAATTTGCGATTGATCGGTCCCGAATCCTGGTTGGTTCAAAGCATATTTTTAATGAGAAGAAAGTGGGCATGTTGGCCGGAAAAGAGTTCGCAAGAAGTGACAATATGGCCAGCATGAGCAATCACGGCTTGGTGACTGGTGGAGAATCTTATCTGGTTAGGACGAGTGAAATCAATGTACCCGCTCTGATTATACACGGTACGGAAGATCCCATTATCCCTTATGAACATGGAAAACATATAGCGAGTGAAATTCCGGGCGCGGTTTTATTGACACTGGAAGGTGCAGGGCATGAGCTACATGAGGATGACTGGGGAATAATTATCGATGCGATTTCAAAGCTTACTTCAATTCCAAATTCGCTCAGCTAACCGATCGTTGTCAATTAACACTTGACACCAGAGTATAGGTGATATAGCATATTCCTAATAATTAAACTACGTTGAAAAGGAATAGTACGGTTTTCCAAGCGAACAGAGAGCTGTTGGATGGTGTGAAACAGCCGTGGAGGAAATCGGAACTCGCCTTGGAGTTGCTCACTGAACCCGTTAAGTAGGTGGAGCCGGAGCCTGACCGTTATCATCAGGAGGAACCAAGGTTTGTTCGTTTATGCAGCCTCGGATCCGTAGAGTGCATGCCGGTGATGGCATGAATTCGGAGTGGTACCGCGTAGGATGTCAAAGTCTTTCGTCTCTGTTTAAAGAGATGAAAGGCTTTTTTTGCGCATTCCATCTTAGGCGGGTAAGCACAGGAAAATCGATGAAGGGAAGGATATCCATGAAAAATGTTAACAAGTACGCCAGAGGGTATTTCATGCCGCCGGAGACAAGCTTGAATTGGACTCGGAAGGAGTATATTACAGAGGCGCCGATTTGGTGCAGCGTCGACCTTCGTGACGGAAACCAGGCATTAATCGTTCCGATGAATCTGGAGGAAAAGCTGGAGTACTTCAAATTGCTTGTAGATATCGGCTTCAAGGAGATCGAAGTCGGATTTCCGGCAGCATCGGAAACGGAGTTTGCTTTTTTGCGCACATTGATTGAGCAGGAATTGATCCCGGACGATGTAACGATCCAAGTGCTTACCCAATCGAGAGAACATATTATCCGCAAAACCTTTGAATCGTTGAAAGGCGCCAAAAAGGCCGTAGTACATCTGTACAACTCGACATCCGTGGCACAGCGGGAACAGGTATTCCGCAAATCCAAACAAGAAATCATCGACATCGCATTGAACGGTGCCAAGCTGTTGAAGCAGTGCGCGGAGGAAACGGAAGGGAACTTCCAGTTCCAGTATTCGCCGGAAAGCTTTACAGGCACAGAAATTGAGTTTGCGCTGGACATCTGCAACAGCGTGCTGGACATATGGCAGCCGACGGCGGAGAACCCGGTGATCATCAATCTCCCCGCGACGGTATCCATGTCGATGCCGCATGTCTACGCGAGCCAGATCGAATATATGAGCGAGCACCTGAACTTCCGTGAGCATGTTATTTTGTCGGTCCATCCGCATAATGACAGGGGAACCGGTGTCGCAGACGCGGAACTGGGCATGCTGGCCGGAGCCCAGCGCGTTGAAGGCACGTTGTTCGGAAACGGAGAACGAACAGGGAACGTGGACATTGTGACGCTGGCTCTGAACATGTACTCTCACGGGGTGGACCCGAAGCTGAATTTTGAGAATATCCCTGCGATCATCTCCGTTTATGAACGGCTGACCAAAATGAAAGTAAGCGAGAGACATCCGTACGGAGGCGAGCTGGTATTTACCGCTTTCTCAGGTTCTCATCAAGACGCCATTGCCAAAGGAATGAAGCATCGCGAGGAACAGGAGCCTCAGCATTGGTCGGTCCCTTATTTGCTGATTGATCCCAAGGACATCGGCAGGGAGTATGAAGGCGACATTATTCGCATCAACAGCCAGTCCGGCAAAGGCGGGATCGGTTATGTGCTGCAGCTGAAATACGGGCTCGATCTCCCGGCGAAAATGCGCGAAAATTTCGGATACTTTGTTAAAAACGTATCGGACCAGCAGCAGAAGGAACTGATGCCTGATGAAATATACGATATTTTCTTGAAGGAATATGTAAACATAAAAACCCCGGTGGAGTTTGTCAAATACCGCTCTGCGGACGATGAGGAGTTTCAAACGATCGTTACGATCCGTGTCGGCGATGAAATCAAGGAAATTACAGGTACCGGAAACGGAAGACTTGATGCGATCAGCAATGCTCTGCAAACCGAGCTAGGAACGGCTTATAGCGATTTGACCTATACGGAGCACGCTCTGGAAACAGGCTCCAAATCCCAAGCGGTCTCGTATATCGGGGTCACGGCTTCCGACGGCAGCGTATACTGGGGTTGCGGCATTGACGTTGATATCATGACTTCATCCGTAAAAGCCCTGTTCAGTGCAGTGAATCAATTCAGCCGTAATGCGTAGCCAATAATACAAAAATTCGTCTCGCATAATTTCCTCGTCTGGTCGTCCAGACGGGGATTTTCTTTCTTATTCATTGCCATGAAGGAAAGGTCGGGGTAGTTAACTGGAATGCATATTTTCTATCTCGTATAATCAAGATATTTACGAAGGGGGCTTTGTACATGACAAAAACGATTGTGGAAAAGTTGAATCTGCATAAATTTAAGAGGGTTGCAGTGTTGTACAGACCGGAGAGTGAACACGGCTTATCGGGGTTATCTGACTATGATACCGAATTAACGGGCGGACCCTATGATCTTATTTTTGCTTACGTGTTTAATATCGAATCGCTTCGGGACCTCGTCCATCAAGTGATTGATCAGAACAGCTTGAATCAAGGAGGCTATTTGTACGCAGCTTACCCCAAGAAGGGGAACAAAGTGTACTCAACCTATATTCATAGAGACAGTCTTTTTGAAGGGGTGGGAGCCGATGAGGACGGCTACATTGGAACGAGCAGCCTGAAGTTTGCACGTATGGTGGGTTTGAACGATGTGTTTACCGTTGTGGGTTTCAAAGCGGAGGCACAAAAGAAGAAGGATGCACCCTCTAAGCCAAGTCAACGCGTGGATGATTATGCAGCGCTGATTCCTGCTATAGAAAAGGATTTGAGCGATCGTCCTGAGGCACTGGCTTTCTATCGATCCCTTACTCCCGGATACCGGAAGGATTGGGCCCGTTATGTCTACAGTGCCGTACAGGAGTCAACCCGGGCCAAACGACGAACCGAAATGAAAAAGATTTTAGGCGAAGGGTACAAAAGCATCGATACTTACCGAAGAGACCACCCGTAAAGCAGGAAGACCGTTGCAGGCATAAGGCCGGTTGGTTCCGGATCAGGGCAAAGGGTTACGTTCGCTGTTCACGGGCATTGAACGATTGGGCAGCGGGCCTGCGCGATTCATCCAGGCTGTTCAGGAAAGACCGCAATAGCTGCCTCAAATGATCCGGACTGCTGATCATCGGCAGGTGCCCGGCCTGCAAATGCTGGACAGATTGCGGGGAAAGGTTTGCGATCATTTTATTTTGAAAGGAAGGATGGAATTCCTTATCCTCCGTTAACTTGACGTACAGCTTGGGAACAAGCGGGACGCCTGCATCAACCCGGTCTGTGTATACGCGTACGGCCTCGGGGATGAACCCTTTTACGATTTCCGTTGTCTGATCCTCGGACAAGTCATTGCATAATCCCGCGCGGATTACGGATTCGGGAGGTTTTGTGCCCCATCTGCGCATTATGGCCGACATGATCATTCTTTTCGGGAATGGAAGGACAGATACGAATGAACCGCCGTTCTTGGGGATAGCCGCCCCTATAGCAATAAATCCCGCCACTCGATCAGCGAACTCCGATGCGAGTCTCAGGGCAAGAACTCCCCCAAGCGAATGGGCTACGATAACAAACCTTGGAATGCTCCATTCATTCACTTGTTTTTTCATATGGACCACATAATCTTCTAAAGTCAGACTGCTCCCGGAATCCGCAGAGCTGTCTCTAAGAGGAAACTCAAGAAGCAAAGCAGGATGATCCAGTCCTTTCACGACGCTGCTCCATATTTGGCTCCCTAATCCCGCACCATGGACGAATACAAAACCGATTTCTTCATTTGTGTGCTTATGCATATGAGTTAACTCTCCTCGCAGGTTAATGGTTGAGAATGCTTTACGTGAAGAGCGTATCACATAAATAAGACAGTTCATGTCTTATTTGGAGGGTATAATGGAAAAACCTTGAGGAGGAGATGACCATGCACAAGCCCCAGCGTCTCATTCAATTAATTATGGCGATCAATGCCAAAAAGTCATTTACCGTGAAGGAACTTGCCGATGAATTTGGGCGATCCACCCGAACCATTACTCGGGACTTGCAGGAACTGAGTGAGCTCGGTATACCGATCTATTCCATCCAAGGAAGAGGCGGAGGGTATAAACTGCTTCAAGAAAGAATGCTCCCGCCTATCAGCCTTTCTGAGAGCGAAGCCATCGCCATGTTTTTTGCGTGCCAGTCATTGGATTTCTTCAGTTCCCTGCCTTTTGGAGATGGGGCCGAGTCTGCATTGCACAAGTTCTATCATTATCTGCCTGCCGATATTAAGGAACAGATCGACCGCCTGAAGGGGAGAATCATGTTGTGGAGTCCGTACCGTTCCATGGCCCAGGGGATTCTTCAAACACTGCTGCAGGCCATCATGGTTGGCAGCGTGGTCACCCTGGAGTACAATTCCGGCAGCGGGGTTGGCCTGAGGAATGTTCAGCCCATTGGTCTCTATACAAGCTCGGGTTATTGGTACTGCCCGGCTTATTGCTTCCATCGGGAAGATATTCGCCAGTTCAGGGCGGATCGGATCCTTTCTGTATCACTCAACGAATCGGTCCCTTCGCGGGAGGACATCCGCAAGATGACTTTGATGAATAAGCCGGAAAAAGGGCATCTGGATCAGACGACGCTTCATATGGAGCTGACACGGAAGGGGATATGGCTGCTGGAATCCAATCCCCGTTTTGCTTCAGGCATACAGCGCAACGAAGACGGGAGCGGAACGGCAGCGGTACAGATCGCCACGGAGGATTTGCATTTCTATGTAGACTTGATCTGGAATCTCGGCAGTGAAGTCAAAATAAAGGGGCCGCTCGAAGCGATAACGTACATTCAGGAAAAAGCAGAGGCTATACGGTTGCTATACAGCTAGACATTCACGTCGATCATGGAGCGTTTTTTCAGGAGCTGTCGGGTTGCGACAAGCTCCTTTTGTATTTTTCACCAATAGGGCGATCAATTTAATTTTGACATACAAATTTTTTGGGGTTTCTCGCTTTCAATATTTTAACGTTGCGTGATAAAAGCTCTTTTTCGCTTACGATCCATGTATGGTCTTGGGCGTTCCTGCTGCGAATCGCGAGGAAGTTGGATGGGCTGCCCGAATAAATCTTGTACCCCTTTGCAAGGCAGTCGGCACAAAACTTTACGCACTCCCCTCGATTTTGATCGGGAAACCCAACCTGGCTTAGCACATGCCGTTTGACGAGAAGGGTTGCTCCCTGAACGAGGGAAACATATTGATTGGCCCTGTTATAGTAGCGAAGCAGGAGGAGTTTTTTGCCGCTCAAATACATATAGTGGGCCCGCTTTCCCACAATATCGGCGTTGGTCTTTAACAGGGTTCGCACACTGTCCGTTAAATAGCCGGGAGCATAATAGTCGTCATCGTCAAATTTGGCAATAAGCCCGTATTTAGCTAAAGAGGCCCCGTAATTAAGGCAATGGCCAAGCGATACATGCTCCGGCAAGCTGTAGATCCTCACATTTGGATGTTGATTTGCCGCCTTTATATACTCGCTGACCTTCAGATTACGTTGATTTAATATGACGATCAGCTCTTTATTCTTATAATTTTGTCTGCTGTAGTTATGAAAAAGGGTATCCATGCACTGCTGCCTTTTGGTACACGTAATGATGGAAACAGCATTCTTCTCACGGGAAATATCCGGGTTTGGCATTATAATGCACCCTTTGGCTTTTTCTGCACAAACTTTTCGTAATTTTTTACAGGCGGAATTTTTCTGCTGTGAGCGAGGATCTTTTTATCGCTGATGATCCATGTATGGTTGGATGAGTTTTTCCTGCGAATGGCGACAAAATTATGCTTTCCAGCAGAATAAACGTTGTACCCCTTCCGCTTGCTTCTTAAGCAAAAAAGATCGTCTTCGCCGACATTTCGATCCGGGAAGCGAACGTTGTTAAGAACGTTCCGTTTAATGACAAGCGTTGCGCCAGGGAGCTTGGTTACGGGGCGATTCTCATCCTGCGGGAAACGAAGGACCAGGGTATTTGATCCACGCAAATACATATAATGCGCCCGCTTTCCGATCACATCGGCGTTGGTTCTTTGAAAGGCCTCAAGGCTTTCCGTCAAATAGTAGGGAGCGTAATAATCGTCATCGTCGAATTTGGCCACATAGCTGTACTTTGATTTCTTGACGGCAAAGTTCAGACAAGCACCGAGCGAGGAGCGTTCCGGAACCCGATAGACTTGTACGTTTTGATGCTTTTTGGCTAACGTCTGATAAGGTTCAAGTGGGATCTTATCGTTGTTGACGATAATAATAAGCTCTTTCTTTGCATGGTACTGCCGGCTGAAATTATTAAACAAGTTTCGTATATAGCTTTGGCGTTTCGTGCAGGCAATAATAGAGACTCCCTGCTGTTTTATGGTGTTTCCTGTGCGGGTTCCCATCCTATCGCTCCCCTTACCAGTGATGATCGTTTACTATCTTCCTATAATCTATGTGAACGGTAGAAAAGAGGAACGGCTATTAGTAGATAATCATCTTCAAGCTTGACTGCGCGATAAAGCAATTAGGAAAAAGCATAAAAGAGCGAACACTTTAAGAGTGTCCGCTCAAGAGTATTGTTTTGGATTTGTACCCGTGGAAACGGTATATAAAGTTCGCCAGATGCACCTTCGAAATGGTGCATCTGCTATGTTCCATGGTCATTGCATAAAGTCGGTATAGCCGCCAGGCCCTTACTTGGATTCGATGCGACCCAGAGCATTGTCGTCCTCTTCAAGATCTGCCAGGGCTGCTTGCCAGCTGGAATCGTCGATGCCCAGCGCACTGCGCAGGTAAGCCCATGTGATTCGTTGGAGCAGGGCGACCCGTTCGGGACTCTCGTCCGTTGTCTCCGTGACGCTGTACCCGGGGATTCCGCCAAGCGAGTGTTCTCCCCCGAAAAGGGTAAGCAGGCTCTTCTTGCCTGGGCTCAGAAAGTACGGGTCGGCGAACCAGTCCGGTCCCCGAGTGGAAAGCATGGACTGGTCCTTATCTCCTGCCACCACGAGGGTCGGCGTATTCATGTCCTCGAAGCTCGGGTTCATGAAAGGAAAATGCTCGGCTGCGAATGGGGTCAAATCAGCTCCACCTTTGCCCGTCGTGGCAAGCAGCACGCCTGCCTTGATCCGCGGATCGGACATGTCTTCGCCCGGCTCGCCGTCGGCATCGAGGACCCGCGCGCCGAGCAGCGTGCTCACTGTCTGGCCTCCCCAAGAGTGGCCGGCTGCGGCGATGCGGCTTCGATCCAGGCGCCCGCTGAGGCCGGGAATAGAAGCCGCAATCTGGTCAAGCTGGTCGAGGACGCGTTTCAGATCATCGATTCGAACGCGCCAGATCAGTGGTGTTCGGGCATCTTCAGGAGGAAGATTCAGCGTTCTGGAGTCGAGGTGGGTGGGTTGAATGACCACGAAGCCGTGAGCGGCCCAGAAGTCAGCCAACGGGGCGTAACCGTCCATCGACGAGCCAAAGCCGTGGGAGAAAACCACAATAGGCAGGTTGTGTCCCGTCGCGGGCGCAGATACCCGCACTTGCAGATCCTCACCCCGGTCCGGGGCGGATAGAACTACCGGTTTTATTGAAATGACCGGAGTAGGCGTATTAACGTTGATATTCATAAATAAGGTTCCTTTCTTGGAGAGAAATTGGTTTTAAGTCATAACGTCCAGGCTGTATCACCATGGGAGCAGGCCGCTCTCGTTCGAAAACGTACCCGTCGGGCCGTTCTCATCGAGGAGTGCGAGGCGCACAGGTTGACGTGCGGCCTGCTCGACATTGCCCGTACCCTCGAAGTTGTTGAGGTCCGTGGAAGTGAAGCCCGGGCATACGGCGTTGACCTTGATGCCTGTGGACTCGAGTTCGATGGCAAAAGCGAGCGTGATCGCATTCAGGGCGGTTTTGGACGGGCTGTAAACGGCGCCGAACATCGGACGGTGCGGATTGGTCGGGTCCGCGTTCAACGTCAGCGAGCCTGCGCCGCTTGATACGTTGACGATGCGTCCAGCCGGTGCCTTAAGCAAGAGCGGCAGCATCGCTTGCGTGACGGCGATCACGCCGAACACGTTCGTCTCGAACACTGCCCGCACCTCGTCCAGAGACGCAGCGCTAGGCCGACCTGAATTCCCGATCTCCTCAAGCGTCCGGCCTGGCTTGCCCGCGTGAGAGATGCCGGCATTGTTGACGAGCACGTCAAGACGGCCGAGCTCGCTGCCGATGCGCTCTGCAGCGGCTGCGATGGAGGCCTGACTCGTGACGTCGAGTTGGAGGGCGCGGGCATCCGCTCCGATGCTCTTCGCCGCCGTTTCTCCATTCTCGAGATTGCGAGATCCGACGAGCACGGTAAAGCCGTGCCCCGCGAGATCCTTTGCAATTTGAAGACCGATTCCTTTGTTGGCCCCGGTAACCAGGGCGACCGGTTTATTTTGCATCGTAATCGTCTCCTTTTTTGTGTATCGAAGTGTGTATTTAGTAAATTTCTTAAGGTTGATGTATCAACTTGATGATCAGAATTTGTTATTGTTGATATGTCAACCTGGTATCCACTGTAACATGTTGTGGTTGATGCGTCAACCATGATATGATGTTTTCATGGATAAGAACGAGATGAACAAAGAAGAAATGAGAATATGGCATATGTGGAAGGGTTCCTTCCAGACCATCTTCGGCCGCGTAATCAAAGACATGTCTGAGAATACAGGGCTATCCGAAGGGGACTTTGGAGTCTTGGACCGGTTAGACCTGTTAGGGGAAGGCAGCCTTCGCCAGCAGGATTTAGCCGACTCGATGGGTTGGGATAAGAGCCGATTGTCACATCATCTGACGCGGATGGAGAAACGTGGACTCGTGAAGAGGAAACCGCTGAACACGGATCGTGGCGTTCAAGTCACCATCACTCCGGCAGGGAAATCAGCGCTTGATGATGCACGTCCCGTCGTCTCGAAGGCAATACGCAGACATTTTTTTGATCAATTAACGGAGCAAGACATCGAGTCAATTTCCAGGCTGGCCGAAAAAACAAAGTCTTCGTCTTGCAATGCCCCGTCGCCTTGATCATGATGGACATATGAACAGGCCCTTCCCCCGAAACGGCGGAGGGCTTTTGCTTTCATCAGGAAAACCCCTGAATGACTGATCTCGAATCCAAATAAAAGGAGCTGCCATACGCAGCTCCTTTTATTTGTTTTTTATGTGATGAGGACGCCTTCCTCTACAGGCGGGAAATAAACCACATATGGAGTAGATTGGTTCATTTGCTATTCTTTATTTTGGAAGATTTCGCCCTTGACCTCGCCGATGTTGATTTTTCCGTTACCGGATTGCTTTATGGTTGCATTTTTCATCACGTGATCCATATCCAGGCTGCCGTCTCCGACATGTATCTCGGCTGAACCATCTACGCGATCGATCTGAATATGTCCATTGATATTATGAATGATTACATCTGAACCGATATCTTGAACGGTCAGGTTACCGTCGCGATTGTCGATTTCAAGGGACCCGGATAGGTTCGACACGTGAATATCGCCATTGATATTGTCGAGCTTGGCGCTGGATGATAAATCCGAGAGGTGAATATTTCCGTCGCGATGTGAAGTAATGTCCACTTGGAGTTGTTCCGGAATGTTGATGACCAAATCGACCGCTCCAGACCCCATGGCAAGGAATTGCTCTCCAAACCGAGCATCCAGATAAGCATTTTCTTGCTGCGCTTCCAGTGTAAACTTCAATTTGTCCATACTTATTCCTTTTGCTTTAGCAAGAGCAATCACTTCGATCTTATCCGAATCGGCGCTGCCTGTAATCTGAATTTCCCCATTTCGATGGTCAATGACGAGCTTGGATAAATTGTTTGCGGGTAATTCCAGGGTCTTTTTCTCCGCTTCTTCTTTTGCTTGGCAGGCTGTTATCAGCAGCAATAATGCCGCTAAAATCATCAAGCCTTGGATTGATCTCGTTCTTTTCATATATATCACCCTTTTCTTAATGAGGTTTTTAAACAGGTTTGCTCTTAGGTTACATCCCGCTTTACAAACAAGGGGTATGATATCAAATGCATGAGTGCGAGATGAAGCACGATAAATACAAGGGAGAATCCTAACGTTACCCCATCAACAGAAGGATTTCCGTACAGGAGCGGTGTTAGGTCAGTGTGGGAGAAGACGAAGTATTTCGTCCATGCCCAGCCGTCCATCGCGATCGCGATTACGAATCCAGCCAATGCAACAAGCAGGGAAATCACGATGGAGAAGGTCGTGCTGCGGAAAGCAGCGGAAATCATGAAAGAGAGCGTAGTTGCGATCAGCAAGAATGGAATATGAAGAACATATCCAGCCAACAAAATCTGCAGCGTGGGTACTTCCCTTACGGCTTGGTCTTTGACATAGAAATAGCTGTCCGCTAATCCATCGAAACCGAATATGAAACCCCCTAAGATGGTGGCCAAGAGTATGCCGGCCGCAGATAACAACAGGGCGAACAGAATGGCGGCGATGTACTTGGACAGATAGATCTTGGTGCGGCTGGCGGAACGGGTCAACAGCAGCTTGATCGTGCCGGATACGAATTCGGCGGCAACGATTTCGCCGGCAATAATGACCGAAATTAAAGAAGCCGCAAAAATGATATTCTGCACTTGGCCTACTGCAAAGCTCCAGGCATTAGTACTAGGCGGGATGTTGCGATCTAAATAGTATTGATTCAGCAGGATATGTTTCTCGGCCTGTTTGATTTCAATCTTCAGCGCATCCGGCTTGGCAGCTTCCTGGCTGTATTGCACATTTTCTTGTTCCAGCTGTGCTCGCCAATTGTCACCTGTCATGCCGCTTCCGGCGGTCTTCAAATTCACGATTTGAAGCAGCACGTATAACAAAACGATGGCAATCATCACCCACGTACGCTTTCGTTTATAAATCTTCATGTTTTCATTGCGAATGAGTGGAATCAATGTTGTTCTCCTCCTGTTACCTCCATGAACTTGTCTTCCAGCGTCTTCTTGATCGTGCTCACACCATACACATTAATTCCGGCTTCCATCAGCTTTCGGCTAATCTCAGGGATATGCCCTTTGGCGATACGGATTTGAATGTGGTGTTGATCGGCCGTTATTTCATCGCCTGCCATGATCGCTTGCAGGATCTGTACTGCTAAATCCGGCCGGTCGACCTCGAATCGGACTTGGGTTCGTTCGTCGTCCGCCATATCCGATATTTGATGAACGCCTGCCAGCTTCCCTTTTTGCAAAATCGCGACCCGGTCGCACATCATTTCCATCTCGGACATGAGGTGGCTGGAGATCATAATGCCTACGCCTTCTTTATGCGCGAGATGCTTCAAGTGGCCTCTCAGCTCCCGGATCCCTGCCGGGTCGAGTCCGTTAGTTGGTTCATCAAGGACAAGCAGGGAAGGCTTATGGACGAGAACGATGGCAAGGCCTAACCGCTGCCGCATGCCTAGAGAGTAGGTGGACACTTTATCATTAATGCTGACCTCCAACCCGACAAGAGCGATGACTTCCCGGATTCTTGCCTCTGTCACGCCCGGCGTCATGCGGGAGAAGTGAATCAAATTGTCATAACCTGATAGATATTTGTATAAATCCGGATTTTCCACGATGACGCCAACGTGTTTCATGGCTTGTTCAAAATGTGTATGAGCATCCATACCGTTGATCAGAACCTCACCTCCCGATTTGGACATGAGGCCCACGATCATCCGAATCGTCGTCGTTTTTCCTGCTCCGTTCGGGCCGAGGAGTCCCACGATTTCCCCCTCTTCCATACCCAGCGTTACCCGATCAACAATGACTTTGTTTCCTATCCTTTTTGTGAGTTCGCGAATTTGCAGCAGCGACAATGCAACCAGCTCCTTTTATTGGCAATTGGAATGAGATATAATTTTCCGTATTCTAGGGGATTCATCTCAACCGCCCTCAACGTAACAGAACAGCTGTCATAAAGCCGAGTGACAAGGAGTCATACTCTCGAATGACAAGTAAAATCGGGCCTGTCCCGCTGTTTTGTCGCTCAATTCAAAAAGAGTGAACGGAGTTGTACATATGCGTTTTCTTATCCCAAAACAGTGGTCATGGCAGGATTGGACCATGCTTGCCATTCGCATCTTATGGGTCGTCGCCGTGATCATTTTGATGTATCAAGATCAGCCTGCCTTTCCTTTTTGGATGGTGTTTGTTCCACTTTTGTTATGCAATCTTATCCCCTTTTTCTTTGTGAAAGGCCAGTACCACCAATATCTGATTGCGGAGTGCTTGCTGGCTGGAGGAGTATCCATATTTCTTGCTTACGATCTTGGTTTGATAAGGTTGTTCCCGCCTGCTCTCTTTACGATTGCATTCTATAGCCGGAGGCGAGCTCACTGGTACTCACTGCCTGCAGCCGTAGCGCTGTTTGTTCTGAGCGCGGGGAATTCCGTCATTTCGTCGTTGTCTCACTCTGTCATATGGCAAAGCTTATTCGACGCGATGATCCTCTACGGTGTCAGTTATGCGCTGCAAAAGGGGGCTTTGGCGATCAATGCCATCAGGCAGAAGCTGGCGTTAATCAAAGAACAATATACGATTTTGGAGCACTATTCCTCGCAGATCGAAAGAATGACGCTGCTGGAGGAACGTTACCGCATGGCTCGCGAGCTGCATGATATCATTGGACACACCTTTACTTCCTTGATTTTGGGGATGGAGACATTGAAGTCCCATATTCATTCGGATGAGGGAGAAGCCAAGCTGCAGGGCATGCTCAAGCTGGCGAGAACGGGGCTGGACGATATTCGCCATCAGGTGCATCAGATGGATCCGGTTGAGGAGGCGCTGCCTTTGGATCGATCGCTGCTTCAGATGCTGGACGAATTCAAGGAGAACACCGGGATTCGGGTCGTATTTCGTACGATGGGCGAGCCTTACCCTGTCATGAAGCAAGTCAAGCTTGTTTTGTATCGCTGCCTCCAGGAAGCATTGACCAATGCCAGCCGTCATGGGCAAGCCAGCACGATTCAAGTCCTGCTTCAGTACGATCATCTGCAGGTGATGCTGCAGGTCCAGGATAACGGCAAAGGCGACGATAACCTTCAATATGGATTTGGTCTGACAGGCATGAAGGAGCGACTGGCCCCATTGCAAGGCCAACTCTATATCCATTCGCAAGCGGAGGCGGGCACGATGGTCACCTGCACGATTCCCAATCCATCTCGTGAAGGCGGACAGAAGATCAAAATTCTGTTGGCTGATGACCAACCGTTGATCCGTGAGAGCCTGAGGCTCCTGTTAGGGGAAGAGAAGGATTTTGAAGTCGTGGTTGTTGGCGACGGCAAGCAGGCCGTTGCACAATGCGGGAAAGATCGTCCCGACATTGTTTTGATGGACATCAACATGCCGGAAATGGATGGCATCGCGGCTACCAGGTCCATTAAAGAGACATGGCCGGACATTCGGATCATTATGATCACAACGATTGAAGATATTTCTTTGGCGTCGGAGGCGCTTCGAATCGGGGCGGAAGGCTATATGCTGAAATCCATACACCCTAAGGAGCTGGCAGCAACCATCCGGCTCATATACGGCGGGGGGACGTTTATCTCGCAAGATGTAGCCCATCAATTATTCCAAAACCAGAAGGGGGATAAAGCGCCGAATCCGTACGAGCTGACTGAACGGGAAATCGATGTTCTCCGGTGCCTGACAGAAGGGCTTCGTAACAAGGAGATCGCGCAGAGACTGCATCTATCGGAGGGAACCATTCGGAATTATATCTCATCCATCTACCTGAAACTGCAGGTAGGTGGCCGCGAAGAGGCTGTAGAGAAGGTAAAGGCAGAATTTCTGCTGCTTAACAGGTCCCCCTAAAATTTGGCCGATCGACCCGTTACGGGGAACCGTATCATAAGTTACAGCGAAGAGTTTAATTGTGGAAAGCGCCTAACAATATGATCAACTGGAGTAGTCCAATTCTAACGAAGAAAACAACACGTAGTGTGACATACACGCGTGTTGTTTTCCGTGTTTTACAGATGCGAACCGCCGCTTGCATCGATCAACTGACCGGTTACCCAGCGACTGTCCGGAGAAGTGAGGAAAGCGGCGATATCCGCAACGTCTTCGGGTTCTCCCCACCGGTTGAAAACGGATAGATCTGCCGCATACTTCTGTCCGTCTGGATCGCTCAACGTTCCTTCATTCATCTCGGTGTTGATGATGCCGGGTAAGATGGAGTTGACCGTAATATTTCGGCTCCCCAATTGTTTGGCCAGCAATAGCGTAAAGGTATTGATCGCTCCCTTTGTCATGCTGTAAGTGAAGACACCCGGGGAAGCTGCCCGCGTCACGAGGGAAGAAATGTTAATGATGCGCCCGCCGTCCTTCAACCACGGCAAAGCCTGGGCGTAGCTGGGCTTACCCTGGGTGGTGGCGTTGGACTGCTTTCCCGCAAATATGGACTTACGTGCGATAACTTGAAACAAGTGAAGATGGTCGTAGCTTCGGGGCGGTATGGGGCAAAGACGATTGTGGCAAACCGAAAGAAACATTCCGATCTGTTGTGGGCATCACGAGGCGGAGGGGGAGGGAACTTTGGCGTTGCCACAGAATATACATTTCGGGTTAGACCGATTTCATCGGTTTCTATATACAGCATTACGTGGAAATGGAGTGATCTTGAGAAAGTGTTACCAGCTTGGCAGCGCTGGGCGCCATCGGTTACAAACCGCTTAACCTCAACCATTGAGGTAGCTGCCAAGCAGGTAGGAACCATTGTATCTACCGGGCAATTGCTTGGCGGTACAGAGGAGCTGCGTCGATGGATTAGGCCGCTCTTGCGAGCAGGCACGCCGGTGAAGGTGATGGTGAAGACTGTACCTTTTATTGAAGCAACCAAATTCTTTGCCGAATCTGACCTGAACTTGGAACCGAAATTTAAAATAACCGGGGCCTACGGGTTCCAACCTTTGCCGCCTGAAGGAATACGAATTATACGGGACTTTTTATCCAAAGCACCTAACAGGCATTCTAGCGTGTGGAGTCAAAGCTTGGGTGGTGCAAGAAGCGCGGTGAGTCGAGTATCGCCTACTGCAACAGCTTATCCTCATCGGAAGGCGGAGACAATCTACGAACTGTCAGCCCGCTGGAGAAACGACAAGGAGCAGAAGCGGAATATTCAGTGGGTAAAAAGGTTCCGTAGAGCGTTGCGTCCCTTTGTTAAAGGGGACTATGTGAATTTTCCCGACCTGCAGATTAAGAATTGGCCCAAGGCATATTATGGCGTGAACTTTGGCAGATTGAAGCACGTGAAACGAAAGTACGATCCTCATAATGTGTTTCGTTTTGCTCAGAGTATTCCAGTGGGCAAACAGGTCAGAAAATAACAATATGCACACCAGATCGATTTAAAAAAAGAGCTGTCGGGCGCAGCTCCTCTGGCCATTTCGTCGAGAGACCTGTTACGGTGAAACGTATCGCTAGAGAGCGAGTTACAAAGAGACTTGGTGGTCAGAGCAGTTCGAGGCGCTGTGCGAAGCCAGCAGCGAGTTTCGGGAATTCTGGGAATCCTATGAGGTTCTGGATGCCATCGATGCCCCAAAGGCACTCCAATGTCCGAATCTCGGGACATTGAATTTTGACATGGTTTCGTTTCAATATTTAAACGATTCCAATTTGACTGTTTCCATTCATGTTCCCCATCGAGACGGCACCGTAGAAAAAATGCAGCGCCTGTTATTCGATTATCGGAGCCAGCATTCAGGGGAGCTTGAACTTTCCCAAGAGTTTAGTATGAGGTAATTGGATTAAGCTGAACCATACCACAAGAAGCAGGAAAACAGTGCACCTTCTATTGAGGCGCACTGTTTTTGCTTTTCCTGCTCGAACCATCTTAAGCAGCAGAAAGATATTGAGAGCTAGGTCGAGGATCAGAGGCGGTGTTAGTTTCTGGTTTTAACCGCCAACCCGCTAAATGATATGGGTCCTACGACATCTACTCTTGTATTTGGAGTACGGTTTTCGGCCGTGACTGTGTACGCATGCGTGCCTGCTTCGACATTTCGATCTTCAGCCTGGAAATAGATTTAGGATGATGGTTATCTCCAAAAAGTAATCTTGTCGGAACTTAATCGAACGGACTCATATCCTTCCTCCTTGGCTTTACCTATAGAAATAACCATGACGGGAACATAGCGTTCTCCATCCAAATCAAAGGCTTGTGCGACTTGATCCATTTCAAAGCCTGCCATTGGATTCGTATCATACCCATGTGCGCGCGCTGCTAACATGAGCTGCATAGCAAAGAGGCTGCTATCGATCTTTGCAACTTCAACTTTGATATGTTGGGGGAGAGTTGGATACATCGATAGAATGGTCTCAAGTTGGCTGTCTCTCACTTCAGCTGGCATTTTTCCTTGTTCCACGGCTGTATTGTAAATTTCCTCAACATGTAAATAGCTCTGGGTGTCACCGAAAATGATCACCATGGCAGATGAAGTATCGTTTTGTAAGGTATTGAAACGCATCAGAGGTCGTAGCTTCTCTTTTCCTTCCGGCGTTTCAACCACAACGATCCGCCATGGCTGCATATTTGCAGACGATGGAGCCAAACTAGCTTCCGAGATGATTTCGCTGAGCTCCTCTTTCGATATTTTAATATGTTCATCATAATGACGCACAGAACGTCGTCCCTTGACTATACTTGCGAAATCGTTATTAACAATGTGGTTAAACATCAAATCTCTCCTTTGGATAACGGCCAATTTTTTTGACATTGAGTATGTCGTTCGTTATCATATTCGCATTATGGACTATGAACCTAGGTTTATAGCAAACCAATAAAGAGAGGCCATAGGATGAAAATCAATGATGTTTCCAAATTAACGGGCCTGCCTATATCGACATTGAGATTTTATGAACGGAAAAACCTGATTCCAGACACCTTTGTTAAGAGGGATGCAAATAACTATCGAATCTATTCGGAGAATATTGTTGAGTTTCTAGAGGATGTGAAGGCCCTTTTATCCGTAGGATTTTCTGTAGAAGAGTTACGTTCACTAGTCGATCAACAACTCAATCTATCGTATGAGGTAAAGAAAGAGCTGGTTGAACAGAAAATCAAAGAAATTGAAGAGATTCAGAAGCGGTTGAAAAAGTCGAAAAAATTCCTGCAGGCCACATTGGAAGGAAAAACAAGTTTCCAAACCAAATGCTAAAATGGATGAATAAGAGGAAAAGGAAAATGAATACGAAAACAGGCTAGTTAACGGGGGGCCGATCGATGGGATTGGGGAATACAGAAACGCAGCTGGAGCGCATAAAAGACAAACTGAATCAAGCCATGTGCAAAGACACATCGTTCTCCGTGTTTGGGGCATCCTCACATCGGTACAGAGTGAAGGATAGGCTTACAGCAAAAGAGCTGGCTGAATGGCAAGCCCGTAATCAGGTCAACCTGCCAGAGCCCTTCGCATCGTTTTTGACAGAAGTCGGCAATGGAGGCGCCGGACCCTATTATGGAATCTATTCGATCGAAAAGGCGACTTCCTATACCGAAAGTCAGGCTCTCCTTACAAAATCCGTGCTGTATCCCGGGATGGCTAAGGAGGAATGGAACGATCTGATTGAACCTCTGACCAAGGATGAGGACATCTCGGATGAGGAATACGACGATACCCGTAATAAGGTGCTGGGCGGCATGCTGTGCATAGGTACACAAGGCTGCGAATATGATATGTATCTCGTACTTGAAGGAAAACACCGGGGGAAAGTAGTATACACTTCCGATTTCCATCCCGATCATCCCTTTTTCTTTGTCTATGAGGACAGCTTTCTGGACTGGTATGAGCGCTGGCTGGATGAAATTATTCTGGATTATGATATCGGGTGGTTTGGCAGCCGAATGCCGGGTGACGAGAAGGCGTTGATTAGGATTTATGAAACCGCTCCAAACGAAGAAATCCAGGCTAAGGCGCTTGATGGAATGTTCAAGTTTAAGAAGGTCTCTCAGGAAACCCTTGGTTTTTTGCAAAATATCGCGGCTCAAGGCTCCAAAAATCACGCCACAGCCATTCGGCTCATCTGCAAAACTTCTTTTGGTGCAGGTTCAGAATATCTTTTGAGACTATTGCAATCAGATGAGCATGGGGGTTTTCTGGAAGCTTTAAGGATTCTGCACGCGTACAGTAAAACCGAGGATTTGACGGGGTTTATTCCCGTGATTTTAAAAAAGCTTGACCGGGTTGAGGACCAGGAAACGCTGCGTTATGCAGGGTATATCTTGGAGGCTTGTGAACATGATGTTGGATAGGACGGAACTACTCTTGTCCCGGCCATTTCGGCATGCGGATGTCCTATTCGCACAGGCAAGTAGTCCACCCAGCGCGTAAACTGAATTAGATTTCAGTGGAGCGAGGTGAGATTTCATGGCTAAAACCAACTCAATACGCGTAAAGGCTAAGCGGTACAAAAATCGGCCTGTCTGCGTCACTCTTCACAGTGGCGAGACATACGTCGGTTATATCACTGACGTTAATAACGGAGGCGTAGTGCTTACCGGTGGGGGAACGCTACCGCACAAGGCGACAGGGGAGGGTTCACGTTCTTCCAAGCGCAAGACCGGTTCACGCAGCAAGGGCGCTCGTTCGCAGAACCGGGGACGGGTGAACGGCATACGCAAGATGCCAACCCATTCGCGCAAGGCACAGCGCGCGCAGGTTTCGTCTTTTATGCCCATGATCGGTTCGCTGTTCGGCGGTTTCGGAGGACTTGGCGGTGCGGCTTCGGCTGGAGGCTTACTTGGCAACGGCATGCGGCTGTTTGGCATGATTCAACGATTCGTCCCGGTCGTAAAGATGGGGTATGGCATGATCAAGTCCATCCGGCCGTTTATGGGTGCCGTCCAAAGCCTGATGGCTCCGCCTAGTCAGGACGAAGAGCAAGAGGGATAGTCCGATACTCAGCCCCTTTGGAGACGGAAGGGGCTTTTCCGTTTTGAGGCTATATTTAAACAGGAGGTGCCCCATGAGTTCCATTATGAACGTCATTGAAAAGATGAAATTGAACGTGTTAAGCATCGACGGCGTTCCGGATTCGTTTAGTTCAGAAGTGTACAAACTTACGCTTGCTGGCGGTGAACATGTTTATGTCAAAATTCCGTTTAACCGAAATAAACTGTTTCGTGAATTTCAGATGCTTGAGACGTTGAAGAACGTGCTGCCTGTTCCAGAAGTGTTGGACTTTTGGTCCGGGGATGAACATATGACTGGAGCATTGCTGCTTTCGGCGATTCAAGGGATGCCCTGTACAGAAAACATTGACGAGAAACTTTCCTTTCAGATCGGGATGCATCATGCCATGCTCCATGAAGTCAGCATGCCAGGGTACGGCTGCCATGTGACCGATGGATTTAAAGTTTTTGATCCAAATGATTGGCGGCTGCATATCCAAAGCAATTTTGAAAAGTGGAAAGAGCCATGCCAAGAAATGCTTGACCCCGAATTATACGAAAGAAGTGTTCTGCACTTTGATCGCGTTTTCTCAGCTTTGCCCGATCCTGATGGACCATGCATTGTTCATATGGATTTCAGACCCGCCAATATATTGGTGAACGGTAGCGACGTTGCTGGCATGATCGACTTCGAGAGCGCTCGCGGCGGATCCTCGGAAATCGATTTTACGAAGGTTAATCGGTACATTTGGGAGGTCAATCCGGGAACAAAAGCGTCGTACATCGAAGGTTATCAAACGATTCGACCGATGTTGGATCTGGAAACGGTGCTGCCCTTTTATGATTTTTACGATGCTTTCAGTGCAGTGGTTTGGTGTAAGAACAGAGGGATCGAAAAAAATCGAACGTTTCTGGAGGAAAATATTTTAACTTTGCGCAAAGCAGTGGATGGCTTTCAGAAGAAACGACATTTACTACATGGAGATATATAACCATTTTACATATACAAACCTACCTCCATATTCCTTCAAGCAGTATACGTACAACAAGGAGGTGATAAAATTATCCGCTTCTCAAACAAAGAGCCATCCTCTAAAGGATGGCCCTACGTTTTGGCTCTACATCATGTACGGAAACATCATTTATCCATGAAAATGTTCCACCAAAATCTCGCGTAAAGCGTGTTTGTATTCCTCCATGTCATAGGACGAGTTGTCGACTTTTCTCTTGGCTATATGTAAGCCGGCGAATATGTCATGTTCCAGTTCACGCCGTGCTTCAAGAACCTTTAACGTGCCTTCCAGGCCTGTGAGGTTGTAATGTTTGCCGTACCCTTGGTTCGTGTAATAATCGATAAACCCCTCGGACCATTCCCGCGGCCGTTCTTGTATGGCCTTCTTGAAAGAACAACCCAAATCCTGCTGTTCCACGTAAATCAATAATGGATTCAAACGTTCCACGATGTGCGCCAGTTGCGTAACATAGCCCATTACGTCTTCTTTCTTTGCATGATGCTTAATCATCCCGATCGTTACAGGGTTTTGGATGAAACAGCAATCAAACACAAAGGGATCGGGGCCGGCCCACGCGCTCTCGGCAAACCTTTTCCACCGATCCGTGATCAGCTTTCTGTTCTGTTCAAATGGCAGCTCGTAGATATCGTGTTTGAAAATGGATTTCATCCATTCATCGGGCAAGCTCTCACCGAATTTATTTTGCATTTTTCGATATTCCAAAAAGTAATGATGACCCTCTCGAATAGCGTGATCGCTCAATAGATCTTGAAATGGTCCATATGAACGCAGCAATTCAATGAATTCATGCTCTATAAAAAAGGCAACGCCATCATAATCGGCAGGATGATCCAAATTGCCTTCCAGAAACAATCGGGATGCAACGTTCATTTCCGCTAAAATTTCATGGACGAGCCCAGCCGTTGTCGTTTTGCCGAAACCAGGCAGCCCTTCGATGAGCACTAATTTCGATTGCATAATCAAGTTCCTCCTTCGTGGTGGGAGGATAAGCAGGCAAGAATCATAGAGACGCGGTTTCCCAAAAAATAAAAAGCAGATACCGTCAGTATCCGCAGAATGGGTGTATGATGCACCTTTCCTGCATACCCTGCAAGATGAATTCCAAGCATGCCAAATCAACGAGTGTATTCACCCATAATTCGTGGCATCCTTTTGAATTCGTAATCTCTACAGCGTAGTCCACATGGTAAGGTATATGCTCCTTTATTTGCATCTCTATGGTTCAGATTACCATTAAAGCGCAGTAAAAACAATCAAAGCGCTGCTCATACGATGCTTTTCGCCATCAGAAGGGCATATCATTCTAAAAAACGACCGATGGCAACCCATGCAGCCAGGACGAAAAAGACGACGTTCACGCCGATCTCCCGATATTCCTTGCGTGTAATGTGCAGCAGAGCGCCCAAAAGAACGATGATTGCCAGCGCAGTCGCGGCGATTGGCGTCAGAACAGGCCAAATATTCGTGGCCTGAGGCAGGATAACGCCTAGCACTCCTAATAACTCGGCCAATCCGATCATGATGACGAGACCTTTGGGGAGGTCTTTGACCCACCCCCACGATGCTTTGGCTTTTTCATGCTGAAACGCCTTCAACCACCCGGAGTAAACAAAGCCGAATGCCACAGCCCCTTGAATTATCCATAATACAACATTCATGAACATAGACCTCCTGATCACTTTATTCGTTACACAAGGTATAATAGAGCCTAACGACAAGACTCAGGAAGTAGGCACTTTATCTAAACCTGGTTAACAAAAAGTGACCTTATGAAACATAAGGGGTGAAGCGTTCCATGGAAGAATATTGTAAATTCGAATCGGCATTGAACATTTTGGTGGGAAAGTGGAAACCGGTCATTTTGCTGCAGCTTATTTCGAAAGGCACCATGCGGTTTAGCGAACTGCAAAAGGCGATACCGGATATCAACAAAAAAATGCTCACTCAGCAATTAAGAGAGCTGGAATACAACGATATCGTGCATCGCGAGGTGTACAATCAGATTCCTCCGAAGGTGGAGTATTCCATTTCCGAGTACGGCAGAGGTTTAAGCTCCGTGTTGCAGGCATTAAATGATTGGGGCGCCACTCATCTTGAACATATGAGCAAGTTATATAAAAACGATCCTTTAGAAAAGAAATCGGAATGAAGCCGCTTATCGGCGCACCCGAAAAAGGCATGAATGAGAGATTAATCCCCCCATCATGCCTTTCTGTTGTGTTACATGTTTTCTTAGTTCGAAATCAGTTCAACAGACTGCGAATCCATGATCGGATTCCAGTATTGATCGATCGCAATCGTTAAAGGTTGCGGATAATCCAAAGCCTCTTTTCCAAAATTTACGGCATAGTAGTCTTCAATGGAACTATCGGCTGTAGTGGACACGGAATGCCCGCCTTGCTTGATGGTTTCCGGTGATAGCATATCGTGCTTGTTACCTTCCGCATCCGTGAAGTTATGCTCAAGCGACATGCCGAAGCTTTGGGCAGCCATCGCTTTTTCACGTTTAAAATACAGCAAAATCTCTCCATCTGCCGCCGGTTCTTCGGGTTCGATGATTTGAACGTATTGGTCCGGCGCCGCAACGATCCGTTTTTGACCCAGGTCGATGGCGATGTGCATCTCTTCTTTAGGCAGCGCGGCAATGCCGGATACCTTCAATGAAACGCCGTCCATGTGATCGAATGAGTTGCTTCTGAATACAAGCGTGACCTTGGAGTCGTCCGAAAACATGGTGTCCGGGTAATATACCTTCTCCCGTTCCTCCCCCTTTTCGCCGACCAGGACAGGGTTCAGCAGCTTGAAAATTTGATGGTCATTGCTTGCGTCATATTCGAGATCGACATACGTATTCAGTGGAGTGAATTGAACCTGGCTCACGTTTATTTTTTGCCCATCCACGACCAGTGTGCTCCTTGGGTGATAAATTCGATCCTTTTCCTCAAGCAGGTCAGGTTCAAGCGGGATCGTGAACTTCAAACGGCTCCGGTATTCGCTGCTTACGGCATCCCAAATTTTCAAGCCGATCGTGGCACCTTCCTTGTAGGAAGCAGCAGGTTCCAGGTTGGCCGTGTACACGTAGTAACCCGTTTCGCCGGGAAGGAGCTCGCTGCTGCTCGTGGCGTGCATGGATTGTGCTTTAAAGGAGGAGGCTTCGACGCCGCCGAAGGCCAGCGAATCGATCAGGGGATAGGCTGTATGATCGGTATTGTTTTGCGCGCTGTACATGATGTACGATTTACGTCCATCCGTAAACGCACCCGCAACATCGATGCGGAATCCGTCTTTCTCCACACTTTGGTTGATCGGCTTTACAAGCCCCTGATCCAGCGCGGCTGCAATGCCTTGATCCTGTTTGGCCATCGGCCGGAACAGCTCGACATCGATCGGCTGCTGCGTAGTTGTGGTTTGGACCACTTCATACGTTTTTTCACTCGAGGGAGCCCCCAGCGGTGAAGTCGTGAAGAACAAGGCTGCCGCAGCGGCTGCAATGACCCCGGCTCCGTATGCAACCCTGCGTCGTTTCATTTCGCGTCTCTTGCCTTCCGCTATTCCTTTGCGGATCGCCGTCGATAGTTTGATCTCCGCAATCTGTGCCTTTCTATGTACGTCCCTGGAATCTTGCGCCAGCATGCGCTGTTCTTTTTCCGACATATGGACACGCCTCCTGTCTCTACAGATATTTTCGAAGCTGCTTCAGCCCTTCCCGGAGCCAGCTTTTGATCGTGCCTTCGGGCCTTTGGAGCACTTTGGCGATCTGTGCGGTCGTCATGTCCTGGTAGTACTTCAGCATCACGACGTGACGGTGCTTAGGCTTTAATTTCACGAAGGCCCGCTCCAAATCGATCTGGTCGTTATGCTTCATTTCCTGGGTGGCCTCCTCATGTATCGTATCCGTCGGGGAAACCCGCTTTTGGCGTCGAAGCTCGTCCATACAGCAATTCGTCGTGATTCGGATCAGCCATGGCGTAAACGACTGTTCGTTTTTGAGCTTCTTTCGTTTCATCCATGCCCGGCAGGCCACTTCCTGTACGATCTCCAGCGCATCCGCTTCGTTCCGCATGTAGCTGTAGGCGACGGAATACAACTTGTGCTGTTCTCGGGTTAAGCGTTCGAAAAAAACATCTTCATCCATGATCGAAAATGGCGTATCTTCTACGTATTGATTTCCCGTGTTTTCCAACCCTCACCGCCCCCTTCTGTCTTTTTTGTTCCGGTATGCGGCAGAAACCCGTTGAAATTTTGTTCATATGCAAGACGTGTCAGCACGGGAAAACGATGAACTTTTCAAAAAATGTATTTCTCTGGACGACCCACCTCACGGTGAATGGGTTGCTGTGGCTGGACGGGCCAACAGAGGCTTATCTGCCGATGGAAGTATATGTTTGCATGAAAATCGCTCACCTTTATGTAAAATTGGTCCAATTAAATGGCGGGTAAAATGACGGTTTGGAGTGGACAAAGCGTAGGGGAAGGGACCTAATTCCACTCGTGACTGCTATTCAGCACTGTGCTAGATAGGATTCCAAACCATTTATTTCAATTACTAATCAATTCGATCAAAACAATATATGCCTATAAACTCCTTATGTGTGGTATGTTCGAGCAATACCGAGTTTCCTGATCCGGTTATTCAATCCCATACGTGGAGGGCCGTACTATGCTTCTGTCGGAACGCCTGCCATTGGCAGCCAGTCTATACCCTGAGGAACCAGCGCTTTTAAGGCACGGTAAAGTTATGAATTATAGGGAAGTTCACCAAAATGCAGAACAAGTAGGCCAAGTCCTCTATGCAGAGGGGGTGCGGCCTGGTGATCGCATCGCTTTGTTGGGCACCCCTGATCCTCAATTGGTCATTGCCTTATATGCCGCTGTAGGGATTGGTGCCGTCCCATTGGTACCATCCCCTTTACTGACGGCTCCAGAGCTTGCGGCCATTCTGAAGGACGCCGAACCAAAGATCGTCATTCACGATCGCCGCTATGCCGATGCTGCGAAATCGGCGGCAGCGTTGCTGGCGAATCCGCCCCGCTTCATTACCGCGGAGGAGGGAGCAGTCGCTGTTTTCGCGGACTCCCTTAACGAAAGCAGCATCGAAACGTCGTCCGTTAGCACTTGCGGACGAAGTGAGGACGACGTGGCCGTATTGGTCTATACGGGGGGAACGACGGGCAGACCGAAAGGGGTCATGCATTCGCATCGCGGCATCGCTGCCTGGAACCAGGTCACGCCTTCTGCCGGTTTCGGATATGACATTGGCCGTCGCGTGCTGGTACTCAACATTTCGCATTTGGTGGGCCAGTTTCAGATATGGGCCACTATGGCTGCAGGAGGATGTCTTATCTTTTTGGATGAATATCCGGCAAATGTACACCGCATCCTGGAAGCGGTGGAACGCGACCAGATTACACATCTAAGCACGGTGGGACAACTGCTCCGTGACCTCAATCGTGAGGTCTCCGCGACCGATCGAGATAGGCGAAGCCTGAAGGTGATCGGCTGCGGGGGATCTATAATCGCACCGGAAACGCTGCGGGATTCGGTTGCGAAGTTTCCTGGCGCCTTGATGGTCAACAACTACTCGCAGGCCGAATGCGGCATGTCGATCAGCAGGCTGTTTCCCGCTCAACATCTGCATGATCCGATCCGGCTTCAATCGGTAGGACGTCCTGCAGATTTGGGACTTCAAGGCGAGCAGGCTTTCGAAGTACGCATCGTGAACGAGCATGGGCGGGAGGCGCAAGTGAATGAACCCGGCGAAATCGTCGTTCGAGGCGCGCAGACGATGATCGGATATTGGCGTCAGCCGGAGGCCACCCGTGAAGCGATGATCGACGGCTGGCTCCGTACCGGCGATCTTGGCTATGTGGATGAGGGAGGGTATCTCTATGTGTTGGATCGGCTGAAGGATATGGTGATCGTTGGCGGCTCCAATGTATACAGCGCCGAAGTGGAGCAGGCGATTTTAGCTCACCCCCAAGTGGCTGATGTGGCAGTGGTGGGAATCCCGCTTCCTCTGGAGGGAGAGGCTCTCGTCGCTTGCGTAGTATTGCAGAAAAAGAGGGACAGCTTGAGTCTGGAACAATTGCATGCGTTCTGCGAAAAAAGCCTTGCTCGCCACAAGTGGCCGGCACATCTGATCATTCTGGATACGTTGCCTCGAACGATCGTTGACAAGGTAGACAAAAAACGGCTTCGCGAGCTGATTTCCCGGTCGATATCCACGCCCGAAATAGAACCAACTTCATTTTCCTCGAAGGTGGACCTGCATTGAAACATAGTTTGAAGCGGGGGTGCAAACCAATACGCTATGCGTTTGCCAACTCCCGCTTTATTTTTTGCCAGCATCGTTTCGGCAAATTCCACAAGTTTGGATGGACCGGCCTCCCGATTCACGTTTTCCCCGAATATTTGCTCAAATAACACTGAACCCCATGCCTTTTGCACGTAACAACCTCCTGACAACTCGTAATAATAAAGAGGTTCATGGCAACTCCCTGTATTTCCTGCCCAGCTGTGGAAAAATTAAAATTACATAATAATAAAAAGCTTGTTATATTGTACACAACCAAAGATGAAACTGGGCTATATGGATGATCTTTTCATTCATTGCAAAGGAAGGACATCAATAAAAGGGTTAAGTGGTGAATTCATGAAGGAATTTTACAGTCAAGTGAACCGCAAAACATATTATATCATCATGTCTGTCGTCATCGTGCTGATGTTCGGCGGATTGATTCTGTCTACGACCGAGCTGGAGGAGATTAACCTCGGATACATCATCCATTTGTTGTGCGTAGCAGGAATATCGGCATGTTTATGGATGTATCCCAGGCGCGAGACCCATTTTTTTCGAAAAGTGATCATTCTGGCGGGGTTTGCTTATTTCTACACCCTGTTCTTTATGTATCCGGAGACGTGGACCACGTATATTTTCATTTCTCTCTTTCCCGCATTATCGATCCTGTTTTTTGATTCCAAGCTGTTCTATTTCTCGTTCACGGTCAACGGCATTTTAATCGCCTTCACGTTCTCGTACATCCTTTTGGTGGATCAGCGCAATGCCTATGCCTACTTGCACCAGGACGTGGTGGGCAATCTGATCAACATCGTGGCGATTCAACTATTAATGTTCCTGATCTTTCATCTCTCCTTCGTGAGGATGCGGAAACAGCAGCACTATTACGAACAATTGCAACAATCCGAGCGGCTGAAAATGGTCGCGCATTTGACGGCCGCCGTTGCCCATGAAATTCGCAACCCGGTTACGGTAGTCCGGGGGTTCTTGCAGTTTTTTAAAGAGGACCCTTCATTCTCCGAGTCAACCAAGAACAAATTTCAATTGATGATCGATGAACTGAATACGGTGGAACATATTACTTCCCAATTTCTGACCTTGTCGAAGCCCAGTGTAGACCAGCGTCCGGAGGAGGTAAATGTAAAGGATGTCGTGGAGAGCGTTGAGGGGCTGATCGGCTCCTACGCGATGCTGTCCGACAAACACCTCCGTATCCAAGCGGAGGAAGATTGCTTGATTTTCATCAACGAAATCGAATTCAAGCAGCTGCTCATGAATGTGATCAAAAATGCGTTGGAAGCTTCCGATGCAGGACAATCGGTTGCGGTGATGGCAAAGAGAGAGCATGAATTTATTGAGATTAAAGTCATGGATGAAGGAAGTGGAATGTCCGAAGATGAGGTAAGGTCGCTGGGCACGCCCTATTATTCGTTGAAAAGCAGCGGAACCGGCTTGGGATTGATGATCTGTTTTAACATCGTGGAAAAATATGATGGAAAGATTCGCTATAACAGTGCGAAAGGGCGTGGCACCACGGTTACGATTCAATTTCCTGCAGCAAAGGGGAGCCGCCCATAACCAACCAAAAAGGAGATCTCCCAGAGATCTCCGTCATTGTCGGTTTTGTGGGCGAACAGCATATACGGAAAGGTATGTTCGCCTTCCACTTCACGGTAATCGCAAATGGCATTGACCAGACAAAGCTCGGTTGCCGTTTCGCCAAACTGTCCGGTGGACTGAACGAGCTTGTCGATGCTGCCGTCCAAACCATGCCATTCCGCTTCCCTCCCTCTGAATCCCAATGTATCATGCAGTGCGGGATAACACCCTTGCAGATCGCAACCAATCATGCATGCTTTCTGCCACTCATCCGCCTTGGCGTTTGCCACTGCGTTACTCCACTTCGATTTCCTTAACGGTTTCCCCTTCGACCAGCACAGGCTGATAATAGGTATGGGCGGCCAAGTCTTTCTTGCCTTGCAGTGTTTTGATGATCCAGTCTGCGGCGTCGCGTCCCATCTGCTCTTGGGGATGGGTCAGCGTCGTGAGCTTGATGTTGGCGTTTTTGGCGATATACGAGTTGTCCTGGCCGATGATGGAAAGCTCGTCAGGGATCGAAATGCCAAGTTTGCGGCAAGTATGAACCACCTCCAGCCCCACTTCGTCGTTGTAACAGACAATGGCAGTCAGAACGTCCCTGTTTTCGCTTAAGTATGTTTCCAGGCTGGTCGATAGATCCGGTTTGGATGCGGTATCGAACGAAAGCACCTGCTCGGGATGAAAACGCAATTTGGCTTCTCCCAGGGCCTTGATATATCCCTTCATCCGGTATTTCCCCTGCAAATCGTCCATTTTCGCGATAATGCCGATCTGGGCGTGGCCCTTGGCGATCAGTTCCCGCGTGGCGAGATAGCTGGACTGCACGTCATCCAGACAGAAGAAGGGCACCTCCAGCTCCTCATAATAGGCATTAATCATCGTAAACGGCACGTCCTGTTCTTTAAAAGAAAGATAGTACGCGATATTAGGGTTGTATAAATTGCTCTTGGTAGGCTCGACAATGAGACCGTCCACGCCGTAGGACAGCATCATTTCAAGCGCCTTTTTCTCCTGGGCGACATCATTGTTGGTGCTGGCAAGCAGCAGCGAATAGTTGTCTTCATTCAATCGGCTTTCAATGCCGCGGATGATGGAAGGAAAGATGTAATCCGAGATATAAGTCGTGATGACACCGATCGTTCTTTTCGAGGCGTGGCCGCCGGACCGCAGCCTGTATTGGTTGCTTACATAGGTCCCCGAGCCCTTTTCGCTTCGCAGAAAACCTTCGTTCGACAGCTCCAAAATGGCTTTCCGTACGGTCTGGCGGCTTACGTTATAGCTCTCCTGCAACGCCGACTCGGTCGGGATTTGTTCTCCCACGTTGTATGTCCCGGCGAGGATATCGCTTTTGATGTCATCGATGATGATTTGATACTTTGGCTTCACGTCATCCACTTCTTTCATTGTCGTTTCATATATAAAAAGTCGTTATCGAAATAGTTGTACGTACATATTTTATCATGATTGCGGCGGGATGGGAACGAAAGGTACACATTTTCGAAATGAACCGTACAATTTTCGGGTGAAACAGGGATGTGTACTTAACAGTATAGCCTGGTAAATGTAAGAATAGTCCACTATTGCGGCAATTTTCACGGACTATGTAGGTATAACTATTATATTTTATTGACAAATGTACGTACAAAAAATATACTAAGGCTGTCAGTTGGAGAAAGCGCCTTCTTGAAGGGGACGAAAAAGTTCTTCGAGTAAAAGGCCGCTTATTTTCGATACGAATTCATGAATTCAATATATTTTTTGCGCTTTTTAGCGATGCCATCCTTCGGATTTAAAACTTGCGATCAGAGAGGGGACAACCGTGATCATGAGTCATGTGGACATGAAAGAAGCGATTGCCAAGGGAGCGACTTCGCTTGGGATCGAATTTGGATCTACGCGGATCAAGGCCGTGTTGATCAACGAGCGTTTTGAAACCGTCGCGTCCGGAAGCTACGAATGGGAGAATCTCCTGAAAGACGGATATTGGACATACAGCCAGGAAGATATCATCGCCGGCATGCAGACGGCCTATCGCGAAATGAAGCAAGAGGTCGAGCAAAAGTATGGAGTGACCCTGCGGACCGTAGGTTCCATCGGATTTTCCGCCATGATGCACGGATATATGGCGTTCGATAACAAAGGCGAGCTGCTGGTGCCGTTCCGGACATGGCGGAACGCCACGACCGGCGCCGCAGCGAAAGAGTTGACCGAGCTGTTCCAGTTCAACATTCCAGAACGCTGGAGCATTGCCCACTTGTACCAAGCCATCCTGAACGGGGAAGAACATGTGCCTCGCATTGATTTCCTGACCACGCTTGCCGGATACATCCACTGGCTGTTAACGGGCAGCAAAGCGATCGGCATCGGCGATGCTTCGGGGATTTTCCCGATCGACGAGGCCTCGCATGACTATCATCCATCCATGATCAAGCAATTCAGCGAGCTGATTGCTGCCAAAGGATATCCATGGAAGGTCGAGGATCTGCTTCCCAAAGTTTATCTCGCCGGAGAACGTGCAGGCGACTTGACCGAGGAGGGCGCCAAGCTGCTCGATCCATCGGGCGATTTGCAGGCAGGCATTCCGCTCTGTCCTCCGGAAGGCGATGCCGGAACCGGCATGGTTGCGACGAACAGCGTGAGAAAGCGCACGGGTAACATCTCGGTCGGCACGTCCGTATTTGCGATGATCGTATTGGAGAAGGAGCTGTCCAAAGTATATCCCGAGATCGATATGGTCACGACGCCGGACGGCAGCCCTGTGGGCATGGTGCATGCCAACAACTGCTCGAGCGACATCAACGCATGGATCGGCTTGTTCCGCGAATTTTCGGAAGCGATGGGATTCGAAGCCGATACCGGCAAGCTGTTCAGCGTCCTGTTCAACAAGGCGCTTGAAGCAGAGCCGGATGGCGGCGGTTTGTTGAGTTACGGGTACTATTCCGGCGAGAACATCACGGGCATCGACAAAGGCCGTCCGTTGTTCGTCCGTTCGCCCGAAAGCCGCTTCAACCTGGCGAACTTTATGCGCACGCACCTCTTTACCGCCTTTGGCGCGCTGAAGATCGGGATGGACATTTTGACGAAGAACGAGAATGTGGCCATTGATAGCATTTTGGCCCATGGCGGGCTGTTTAAAACGCCTGTCGTCGGACAACGCATCGTGGCTGCGGCCATGAACGTGCCGGTATCGGTCATGTCCACCGCAGGCGAAGGCGGAGCATGGGGCATGGCGCTCCTGGCTTCCTACCTGATCAACAAGGATCAAGAAGAGAGCCTGGATGTCTTCCTTGAGCAGAAAGTGTTCAGCGATGTTGCTGGAGAGGAAGTTGCGCCGGATGCATCCGACGTCAAAGGATTCGAAGCATTTATCGAGCGCTACCGGAAGGGATTGGCCATCGAGCAGGCCGCTGTCGACCATCTGGTAGAGAACGGGAGGGACTAACATGTTGGAACAACTGAAGCAGGAAGTCTACGAGGCGAATCTGGAATTGCCGAAGCACGGCCTTGTCAAATTCACTTGGGGCAATGTCAGCGCGATCGACCGGGAAAGCGGTCTGTTCGTCATCAAACCGAGCGGCGTCAGCTATGACAAAATGAAACCAAGCGACATGGTCGTTGTCGATCTCGACGGCAACGTGGTGGAAGGCGAGATGAGACCTTCCTCCGATACGGCGACGCATGCCGTATTGTATAAGCATTACTCGGAGATCGGCGGTATCGTGCACACCCACTCCACATGGGCGACGATCTGGGCGCAAGCCGGACTGGACGTGCCGGTGATGGGTACGACGCATGCAGACACGTTCTATGGCCCCGTGCCTTGCGCACGCTTTTTGAACCAGGAGGAAATCGACCGCGGGTACGAAGCCGAAACCGGCCGCGTCATCATTGAAACGTTCGAACAACGCGGTTTGGACGTTATGGCGATCCCGGCGGTACTGCTTCATGGCCATGCACCGTTTACTTGGGGCAAAGATGCCAAGTCGGCGGTCGTGAACAGTGTCGTGCTGGAGGAAGTGTGCAAAATGAATCTGTACGCCCGTCAATTGAACAACTTTGCGAAGGAGCTGCCGCAAGGCATCCTGGATAAACACTATTTGCGCAAACACGGCAAAGACGCCTATTACGGGCAGAAATAAATCGGACATCAGCACAAGCGGAACAATGCTTGAAAAACATAAACCATGGAAAAGAGGATGATCGATATGACAGCAACAGCAGCTAAAGAATTTTGGTTCGTCGTAGGTTCGCAGCATCTGTATGGGGAAGAAGCGCTGGGCGAGGTTAAAGCGAACGCGCAAAAAATCGCGGATGCCCTGAACGCAAGCGGCGTTCTGCCATACCCGCTCGTATTGCAGGATCTGGCCGTCAGCGCGGACAAAATCACAAGCATCATGAAGGAAGTCAACTATCGCGACGAGGTGGCGGGCGTAATCACGTGGATGCATACGTTCTCCCCGGCGAAAATGTGGATCCGCGGCACGAAATTGCTGCAAAAGCCGCTGCTCCATCTGGCAACCCAATTCAATGAGAGCATCCCTTGGGCGACGATCGACATGGACTTCATGAACTTGAACCAGGCGGCGCATGGCGACCGCGAGTATGGGTTCATCAATGCCCGCCTGAAAAAACAAAACAAAATCGTCGTTGGCTACTGGGAGCGTCCTGAAGTGCAGAAGCAAGTCGCGGATTGGATGGACGTAGCCGTTGCTTATAACGAAAGCTTCAACATTAAAGTGGCTCGTTTCGGCGACAACATGCGCAACGTGGGCGTTACGGAAGGCGACAAAGTGGAGGCCCAAATCCAGTTCGGCTGGACCGTGGACTACTTCGGCATCGGCGACCTCGTGCAGTACGTGAATGCTGTGACCGAGCAAGAGATCGACGATCTGATGAGCGAGTATGCAGAGCTGTATGAATTCGACTACGGCACGTACAGTAAAGAAGATTGGGAAGCCAGCGTGCGCGTGCAAGCGAGCTACGAGATCGCGATCAAACGTTTCTTGGATGATGGCGGATACACCGCTTTCACGACAAACTTCGAAGATCTGCACGGCATGAAGCAGCTACCGGGTCTGGCCGTTCAACGTTTGATGGCCCAAGGCTACGGATTCGCCGGCGAAGGCGACTGGAAAACGGCTGCGCTTGACCGTTTGCTGAAAGTGATGGCTCATAACGAAAACACCGGTTTCATGGAAGACTACACCTACGAGATGGCAGCAGGTCAGGAAGCGATTCTGCAATCCCACATGCTTGAAGTTGATCCGACGCTGGCGAGCAACAAGCCAAAAATCATCGTGTCCCCACTTGGGATTGGCGATCGCGAAGATCCGGCACGTCTCGTATTTGACGGTAAAGCCGGCGAAGGCGTAGTTGTTTCCATGGCTGACTTCGGGACACACTACAAATTGTTGATTAACGAAGTCTCTGCCTTCGAACCGACGGTTCCGGCTCCAAAACTGCCGGTGGCCCGCGTACTTTGGAACGTGAAGCCGAACTTCCAGGATGGGGTCAAAGCCTGGATCGAAAATGGCGGCGGTCATCATACCGTGGTATCCCTGAATTTGACGACAGATCAAATCGTGACCTATGCCAAACTGGTTAATTTGGAGTACGTGGTCATTAAGTAATTTGGCCATCATTCACGCATACGATTTCTTATGAAGCGGCCGGAGGCAACCCTCCGGCCCTTTCTTATGTGGTTGGATAATTTATCCTTCCATTGTACAACGGTCAACGGTTTTCTTTTATAATACTTAAAAGGAGGTATTGATAGTTATGCATACCCAAGCAAGCTTGCTTCAGCAGCTCCAACAGCTCGGCATCGACGGCAAGGGCACGTTGCTCATGCATTCTTCCATGAAAAGCATAGGTGAAGTCGAGGGCGGAGCCGACACGGTACTTGATGCGTTAACCGAATACATGAAAGAGGGACTGCTCGTTTTGCCCACGCATACGTGGTCCACGATCAATGCGAGTAACCCAATGTTCCACGTGGAATCATCGCCATGCTGCGTCGGCATTTTGCCAGAGCTTTTCCGCAAACGCCCTGGCGTGGTTCGTTCATGGCATCCGACGCACTCGGTAGCCGCTCTCGGTCGGGATGCAGAAGCGTTTACGAAAGATGATCATCTGTTCGACACGCCTTGTGCGAGAGGTTCGGCATGGGGCAAACTGCTGGATCGGCAAGCGACCATTATTTTGGTGGGCGTAGATCTGAAACGGAATACGTTTATCCATGGCGTTGAGGAGTGGGTGGACATCCCAGGTCGGTTGACGGACGGACATGAACCGTTATGCACCGTTCTGCCCGATGGAACGAAGATACAGGTACCTTCACGCAGACATTGCGGATTGTCCTGGTCAGAGCACTTTTGGAAGGTGGACGAGGTGCTGGAGCGAGAAGGGGCGATGTACAAAGGGAAACTTGGCGATGCGGTGGTGAGGGTTTGTAATGCTGCAAAAGTAGCAGAGGTGATCACAGGGATGCTGCGGGAAAATCCCGATCTGTTCTCGGATAATGAACCGCTGAAAGACGATTTGTACGACCATACGCGGTAACGGAGGACCATGAATCGCGGAATTTCCTCCGGGTGTGCCAAGCCTGGTTTGAAACGTTCAAAAGTCGTCAAAACTTCACGGAATTGATTTCAGAAATGCTCAGAGGTTGGCTGGACTGCCATTGTGTGGGCTACTCAGTCTCTTTGCGGTGTGATAAGATGTGGTTTAATTAACCAATAACAACTGTGAGGCAATCCTTTCTGAAGGCTATTGAAGTCTTATTAAAGGTTCATTTCAGATTCAAGGAGTATACTGTTCCATGATATCGTAGTTGTTGAATCGACAAAGGAGAAGATTTGTGAGCCCATCAGCGTGGTATGATCTCTTTCTATTCGTCCTCTTGTTTGCGTTATATGTCTATGTTTTTGTTACCGTTAGAATTACGAACTTACATAAGGTGTACTTTCTTTTTCACGGTTTGATGATGATCTGGCCGTTCTGCCAGTTTGCCATTGACCTGACGGGCAATCTCAGCTTGCAATGGTTTTACGTGACGCTTTCCTTTGTTGCCGTATCGCTCCTCGGAAGCGGGTGGTTGTTGCTAACCTATTTCCTGACAGGCGAAACAGATCGATTAAGGAATAGGAAAAGGAAAACCGTCTTTTTGTTCGTCCCTGCGGTCATTGGAGCTATAGGCGTCGTGCTGAATCCGTGGAACTGGTTCGTGACGCCGCTGGGCGGCGGATATGCAGAACGTTCCTACGGCCCATGGTTTTGGGTGATCCTTGCAATTCTCGTGAGCTACTTTCTGGCATCCCTCTCCGTCTTGTTCGGAGCGCTTCGTTCTTCCCGGACGCTGCCTGCGATCAAGAAGCAGGTCGTGTTCACATTGTGGGGTCTCTTCGTGCTGGCTGCATTTGCCGGTTTGGATGCCTTGCTTAACGTCGTATTCAGACCATGGTTGCCGATTATTCCGGGACTGACCTCCTTGGGAATCTTTCTGTCCGGGCTGTTCTTTGTCTATGTCATTAAAAAATACAACGTGTTTGATCTCGTCTCCATTGCGCACGAGGATGTCATTAACACCATTCCCCATGGAATTCTTGTATTGGACGAGAACGAAACCATTGTTGAAGTCAACAAGGCACTGCGGTCATTCATGGATATGAACGTGGGCGATACGTTTGATTTGGATGCGTTTTTGGAATCCGTGCGGGCGGAGGGCAAGGTCCGCGAGTTTGCGGAACATTACAAACGAAAAGAAAACATTTTGTCCCAAATCGAAATCATCGTGGAGAGGGACTTTGTTCGCCGGTTTATTTTGCAATCCTCGCCAATCGTTGATTCGCGCCTTGTCCCTATCGGACATATCCTTACGTTTCAGGATGTTTCGCAGGAGCGTTATCTCGTTGAAGAATTGAATCGACAGAACATAGTGCTTCAAGAACGAAACCATTCATTGGACCGCATTAGCAGCGAGTTGTCCAAAGCTAATCAGAAGCTGGAAGAACTGGTCGTTACGGACAGTTTGACGGACAGTTATAATCGCCGTTACTTGACCCAGCAGTTGACGCATGAAGTGATCACTAACATGCAGTACAGAATCCCGTTTTCAATGATTCTCTTTGATATTGATTTCTTCAAAGGGATTAATGATAAGCACGGGCACGTCATCGGCGACGAAGTTCTCCATCGCATGGCGCTCATCGTCAAACAGTCCATCCGCAGCACCGATATTCTGGCCCGGTACGGCGGGGAGGAATTTATGATCTATCTTCCGCATGCAGGTAGCAATTTGGCCAAACAGGTCGCGGAACGCGTGAGATTATCGGTGGAAAGAAATCCTATGGCACTGGGGGAGGACGAGGAACCGGTTTCCATAACAGTGAGTATGGGAATTTTATCGGTGGAGGATTTCCAAACCGTTCAAGTGCTTGACAGTCCGGAAGGATTTTTGGTTCAATTGTTCGCCGCCGTGGACAAAGCCTTGTACCAAGCCAAGCATAACGGACGAAATCGAGTTGAATTTGCGGAGTTGAAATGGATTGCAGCGGGAGATGGTTCGTCTGAGACGGAAGTCTCTTGAGAAGTGAAGGCTGCCGACGGGACTGTGGCCTATGGTGATAAAGCCGCTGTGATGAAAGCATTATTTTGTTATTTACAGGCCATTCGTCAAAGAATTGGCCTGTATTTTTCGTTGTATCAGAATATGCTTGTGACAAGACGGGACGGTCTCAGGAGCCTTACCCATCTCACTAGCTCACCAACTGACAAAAAAATAGGAGGCATACGTCTAGGTGAATCAATAAAGCGCTCAGATATACCATTAGGGTCAGCAGCTTATACATTCTAAAGATTGCGCCCAATATTCGAGAGTTAGAGATGCGTCAGTTACCCGTGTTTTACTTTTTATTTTATAAAATACAAGCACTAAAAGGGTGAGTTTTGGTTTTGGGGGGAGTATGAATATTAGATATATATACAGTATTGAATATAATGAGCATTTCAACGAAGTGATACTCGATTTTAGTTTGGATAAGTCATTAAAAAATGGTTATCTGATCACTAATTCGCTAGGGACTGATATCTTTGGAGATCTTGCTGCTATTCAGGAAGAGATCAGGGGGTTACTCGAGTTGTTTACAGGGAAAGTAGCCTCATATGGCGGTGGTGGCAATGTGAACCTAATCCATTCTGATGCGAAGTACACTACTTTTGAAGACATATTCGCTGAAGAAGGCGTGGAAGATCCTACGTGTACTATTGATACAGTAGAATACATGAGAATAATTCTTGTGTGGGCCAAGAGAAATGTTCAATATAAAAGACACCGAGGCGTCATGGATAAAGGACATGCGGAACTATTCGAAGATTGGATAAACGAAACAATCGTAGCGATCGATGGAGAAAAAGAAATGTACAGAATACTTAAAGAAAAAGACGAAATTGATAAACTGGTTGAATCTTATTTCTGGGTTGTTGATTTCTTAAGAGCTCTGCAGTATTTTGGGGACGTTGAGAGACATGGGTATGGATCAGGTCCACTAGAGTTACAATTTTCATCCTATCATGAGTCAGATGAGGAATACTACATTGGAGATAAGAAGGTATGCTTTATTGGGGAGCCGCCAGCTTATGACGAAGATGTAATGGCGGTAATGGAGTATGATGAATTTTATAACTATTTAATGATTTTTAGTGCAAGACATCTTGAAGAGCACCCAGAAGATAAAAATAAAGTTAATGCTTCATTAGAAATAATAAAAAACAGATTAGGTATGTAGTCGAACAAAAGTTTGTCCAAACAACTTGCCAAGCCACAATATGGGCGATCCGTCCGTATTGTGGTTTCTTTATGTAACAATCGTAACAAGGAGATAGGACTATGGAAATAATAAACAGTAAATATTATGAAGGTTATGAGGGGGAAGGAGAAATACAGTTTATAAGGCACCTCTCAAATGGAGATAAGTATGTAATAAGAATATGGGATGGTTATTTTGACGAAATAATGGGGGGAATACAGCCGGAGCAAGACGGGTGGACAGGTTTGGCATATTATTACCATGTTGAAGAGCCTTGGTGGGAAAAACCATGGAAGATTCCAAATATACAAATCGTATTAAAACAGCTACAAGAAATAAAAACCGAGCATTTGAATGCGGAGGCCAAGGACTTACTTGTAGAGCTTTGTAATATATTGTCCAACTCCTGGGAATCAAACGAATCTGTATGGATTGCTGATGAGTAAGCTTCACTTGAAAAAAGAAATCTTTCAGGGATATAAGCGGGTTAGCGGAGGGGAACAAATTAGAGTATACTGACTATTAGAGCAAATATCTTCAAATTACATATTTAACTCTATCCATAATATTGATACACTATGTGTAGAGCATTATTTATACAGAAAAGGTGTGAGCCAGCTCCACAGACCGGCTTGCTTCAATGCCATATCGACAGCGCTTACATCCTTTCGGCAAATCTTAGGGTATAAGGACGGTTAATAATGAGCCACGGACAAACGAGTACAGATGTGATCTTGATTGGTGCCGGAATTATGAGTGCAACATTGGGAACCTTGCTGAAAGAATTGGCACCCGACTGGAAGATAAAGGTATTTGAAAAGCTCGCCACTGCGGGAGAAGAAAGCTCCAACGAATGGAATAACGCCGGAACAGGGCATGCTGCGCTATGTGAACTCAATTATACCGTCGAACGGCCGGACGGTTCCGTAGATATAAGCAAAGCCATCAAGGTTAACGAACAATTCCAGATTTCACGGCAATTTTGGGCTTATCTCGTCAACAGCCGCCTGATTCGAAATCCGCAGGATTTCATCATGCCGCTTCCCCACTTGAGTTACGTACATGGCGAGCAGAACGTCCAGTTTCTGAAAAGACGTTATGAAGCCTTGTCGAACCATCCTTTGTTCAAAGGCATGGAGTTTTCGGACGATCCGGCGAAGCTGAAGCAATGGATTCCTCTGATGATGAAAGGGCGTACCGGAAACGAGCCGATTGCAGCGACCAAAATTGACTCGGGTACGGACGTTAACTTTGGTGCTTTAACGCGTATGCTGATGGAACAATTGAAGAAAAGCAATGTGGGTATCCACTATCAGCATAGCGTCAAAAACATGAAACGTACGAGCGATGGCTTATGGGAATTGACGGTGAAAAACCTCAAGAGCGGGGCGACCGAGCGCCACAGGGCCAAGTTCGTCTTTATCGGAGCGGGCGGAGGCAGCTTGCATTTGCTGCAGAAGTCGGGTATTCCGGAAGGCAAACACATCGGTGGATTTCCGGTAAGCGGTATTTTCATGGCTTGCAAAAACCCGAAGGTCGTCGAGCAGCACCATGCCAAGGTATATGGCAAAGCCTCGGTAGGTGCCCCGCCAATGTCGGTGCCGCATCTGGACACCCGCTACATCGATAACCAAAAGTCGTTGTTGTTCGGACCGTTTGCAGGTTTCTCGCCGAAGTTCCTGAAGACCGGTTCAATGACTGACCTGATCACCTCGGTGAAACTGCATAACCTGTTGACCATGCTGGCAGCCGGCGTGAAGGAGATTTCGCTGACGAAGTATCTGATCCAGCAGCTGATGCTGTCCAAAGAGCAGCGCATGGAAGAATTGCGTGACTTTGTACCGGATGCCAAAAGCGAGGATTGGGATTTGGTCGTTGCCGGCCAGCGCGTGCAGGTAATCAAGGATACCGCTCAAGGCGGCAAAGGCACGCTTCAATTCGGTACGGAAGTAGTGACTGCGTCGGATGGTTCGATCGCTGCCTTGCTGGGGGCTTCTCCGGGGGCATCCACTGCTGTGCATGTCATGTTGGAAATCCTTCAGCGCTGCTTCCCGCAGCATATAAGCGCATGGGAGCCTAAGATCAAAGAGATGATCCCTTCCTACGGCCAGTCATTGGTGGAGAACGTGGAATTGCTCAACAGAATTCATGCTTCGACCGCCAAAGCCCTAGGCCTGGCAGAGAAGAGGGGCTCCAGTTCGGTGATGAACGGGTAACCGTTGTCGTTGAAGTGCATATACAAGGAAAGAGCTAAGCCGGTTTCAAGCCGCGCTTAGCTCTTTGTTTTTTATATTAATGGTTCGAATCTCCCAACAATTCCTCCCTGGCAGCATACCATTGGTCTATGAGATGGGAACGTTCGAAATGTAACCTTGATTATTCGACAAAAGCGGCGCGATTTGGAAGATTTCTACTTGTCGAATGGGGCGGTATTTGATATGATGTAATCACCAAAAGCAAATCACGATAACGGCAAACTTGTCGAAAGGCAAGGACGCAAAGCTACAGGGTCTTCTTGACGTATTGTCAAATGGCAGCCAGCTACCGAACGAAAGTGCTTTTTTTGTTTTTTTATTGGACAAATATCCACTAAAACGCAGTAAAACTCAATAACGATAATGGCAAACCTGTCGAAAGGCAGGGACGCAAAGCTATAGGGCCTTCTTGATGCATGATCAAATGGCAGCCTGGCTACCGAAGGGGGTTTACAGCATGCGTAACGCTGTGTTCGCCATTGTAGGACTATTTGTCTTACTCTTATGCGCACCGGTTGTACAAGCTGCGCAGTCTGAAGATTGGCTGGGTTTGGACCAGCTTGATCGCGGAGCAGTTGTCATCCATTATGACGTGAAATCCGATGTAAAGACTAAGCTTATGATCGCCAAAGGACAGGAAAAATATACATATACGCTGCTGCCGGGTAAGTCTCGGGACGTTTTCCCGCTGCAAATGGGGAACGGAGACTATACAATCACTGTGTTGGAACAAGTCAGCGGCACCAAATACAAGGTCGTTCAAGAAGGAGCCGTCAAGCTTCATCTGAAGGACAGCAACAACGTATATCTGAACTCGATTCAGAATATTGATTGGTCTGATAATGAACAAGCTGCACAGCTTGCTAAAAAGTTAGCCCGGTCTGCAAAAACGGACCAAGAAAAAGTACAAGCTGTATACGACTATGTGATCGGTAACATTCGTTATGACAAAGTACTTGCATCGAGAGAGTTAACGGACTATCTTCCAGATAACGTCCGCACGATCATGGATCTCAAAGGGATGTGCTACGATTATGCTTCCTTGCTTGCATCCATGCTGCGGAGTCTCGATATACCGACCAAATTGGTAATGGGTACTTCGGATTATGTAGATGTATACCATGCATGGAATGAAGTTTACCTCAACGGGCAGTGGATCACCATCGATACTACCGTCGATGCCGCTTGGAAAACGCAAGGTACTTCGTTCAAAATGATTAAAGACGCTTCGCACTACACAGCATCGAAAATTTACTAATATTCTCGTGAATATAAGCTTTGGACGCACATGTCCAAGGCTTTTTCGGGTTTGTTAAGAAAATGTCTATGCGATGGCGTTATAATGCAGGAAGCCCATTTGGTTCTGAACGAAAATATAGACACCATTTGAATCGTGCGCCAATTGAACGAGGTGGAGGTGATGGACTCAGACGTCCCTTATAGGCATGTAGTTCACTGGATACATGTCTCGAATTGCGCACCAAAAGCGAGATTGGAACCGAAAAAACGAGGGTAATGACGAGTCCGAGGGAGAGATTATGAAGAAAAAAGTAAGTGGAATCGTAATGGTACTGCTGCTTATGATCCAAACGCTGTTTGGCGCATCTGTTGGGATCGCCAGTGCAGCGGAAAACGTGCAGGGGCAGGGAACGGATGTCGGGGCCCAGCAATTGGAAAATGGCGATCAAGTACCGGGAGGCGTCCAACCATCGGTTGACAATGATCAGGAACCCGGTAGCAGTACGGATGAATCGGTAGACGAAGTTCAAGACCCGAGTACGGGCACCGATGAGTCGGTAGATGAAACAGAAGATCCGAGCAAGGGCACTGAGGGATCTGTGGATGCCGCAGAACCGGGCAGTGATACGGACGAGGCGGTAGATGAAGAAATCAAGAAACCGGAAGCTGGTAACAACGACGATGCGACAATTCCGGTTTCAGACGATATTTTAACCAAACTGGTACTAACCGATATTAACGGTACCGTCATTGATGCAGTGTATAATCCAGACAGCACTTTGGACATTGGCGCAGCGGTAAACCTGAGTTACGAATGGGAACTCCCGAACGGACACGGGTATAAGAATGGCAGTACGTTTACGTTTGATCTGCCGCAGCAGTTCGAAATTTACACGGAGATCGACGAACCGCTCGTTGCTGACCAAGGCGAAGTCGGCCGATTCACGGTGGACCGGAGCGGCAAAGTGGTGATGACTTTCAATGAATACGTCGAGAGTCATTCCAACATCAGCGGCAAACTGGAAATCCGCACGGAATTCAAAAAAGAAGTTCTTACAGGGAGCACGGAGGTCGTTATCGCTATTCCGGTCAGAAGCGGAGTTCAGACGATTATCGTGAACCTGAAGCCGCAAGGCGGCAAATTGATCGAGAAACAGGGGAAAGCGGTTGGTAAAGATCGCATTGATTGGACGGTTCAAATCAACAAATCGTTGAATAAGATCAACCATGCGGTTGTTACCGACGTCATGCCTGAAGGTCTGGAGCTTGCACCCGACACTGTCGAGGTGTATCAATTGCAGGTGAATGGTGACGGGTCGACCGTCCTAGGGGGCAAGGTAGACGCCGGAAAGTACACGGTTGAATCGAACGGCGGCACCAAGCTGGAACTGGCATTCCAGGACGAATCGATCAACAAGGCGTATGAAATTCGTTTTACGACGAATCGAATCGGCGAACAGGCCCGCTTTGAGAATAAGGCCGTATTGTCCGGCGAAGGCATCGAGGATGCCCAAGCGACCGCAACGGTAACGGTGGATTTGGGGAAATTCCTGGATAAGACATATAAGCAAAATAACGACACAGGGGTTATCACTTGGACGGTCAAATATAATTTCAATGGAAAGCACGTTCCACAAGAACAGGCGGTCATCACGGATCAGTTCAGCAACGTTCATGAATGGGTTGCCGATTCGCTGAAAGTGTATAACGGCAATTCTACCGACGCGAAGAATTTGTTGGCATCGACGGAATATAAAGCCGTGCCCGTGGGAACGAACGGATTCAAACTTCAATTTAATAATGATGTTGATTCCGCATACACTATCGTTTACCAAACCCAACCGGTCGATCGTTCGACTGCCGACGGCAAAGAGGTCAGAAATAAAGTCACCTCCGGCGATTCGATTAAAGAAGTGACGGTTCCGGCTCAAGGCAGCCGTGCGCTGACGAAAGGAACATGGAACATCGATTTTGCCAGCAAAACGGCAACATGGATGATTACGGTTAACAGCGACAGCAAACCGGACGGCAGCAAATACCATATGGAAAACGTAGTCATTAAAGATACGTTCCCGCAGGGCGGTCTTGAATTTATTCCCGATTCGGTGATCGTTAAAGCGGATGGGACCAAGGTTTCCGATCGTGAATATGAGGTCGCGTATGATAATGCTCGTCAGGGTTTTGTCATTAAGTTCCTCAATACCATAAAGACCACATATACCATTGAATACAAAACCAAGTTTAATATTGAATGGTTGACGAAAAGCAATTTGGATTACATGAACAGGGCTTCAATGACTTGGAGCGAAAACGGAGTGGATAAAGGACCCATTCAAAGGGATGCGAGCTTTGCCTCCGACGGATATACCAAAAACAACGGCGGGAAAGATGGCAGCTACAATCCTGTCGACAAGGAAATCACATGGAACATCAAGATGAACTACAACCTCAACACGTTGAATGATGCGATTGTGAAGGATGTTCTGAAGGATGGGCAAAAGCTTGTCCCGAACTCGGTCAAAGTATACGAGATGAAGCTGCTGGGGTGGTGGAACGGTGTTTCGAAAGGCGCCGAGGTACCGGCTTCCGAGTATGAAGTGACCGAACCTACCGAAACGAATGGCAACGAGTTGTCCGTTCATTTCAAGGGTCCAACCTCCTCGGCGTATTGGATCGAGTTCAAAACGTCGCTGCAAGGCACAGTGATCACCAAAGACATGAATAACACGGCCGAACTGTGGAATGGTGGCGACAAAGCCGCTACCTGGAATGCTAAGGTATCTGTTCCTCACGGCGGTGAGTATGTAACAAAAAGCGGTGCCCAAAATGGAAATAAGATCGATTGGTCGATTCGTATCAATGAAGGCCAATCCCATATTTCAAACGCCAAGATCATTGACGAGCCGAGTGCAAATCAGATCTTGATCGAGGACTCTTTCCATTTGTATGCAACATCCGTTAATAAGAATGGAGAAGCGGTCAAAGCCGGAGAGTTGACTGAAGGAAAAGATTATACGTTAACGTTCACGAGACTTGAAGGCGATCAGGAAATATTCGAGTTGAAATTCAAGAACGATATCTCTTCAGCCTATATTCTGGAATATCAGTCATTCATTATTGCCGCAGACAAGGAAGCCGTGCGAAATAAGGTGGCACTTGAAGGCGACCAGCTGAAGACGGAGATGCGGGAAACGACGAAAGAAATCATCGTTCGTACCTCTTCGGGTTCGGGTTCCGGCGGCGGCGTAACAGGCAGCCTGGAAGTGACGAAGGTGGATAAGGATGACGATACGAAATTGTTGGCAGGAGCGAAATTCGTGCTTTACGACAAAGCAGGCAAACGCGCCCCAATGGTGAAAACGACGGATGAAGAAGGAAAGATCCTGTTTACGAAACTGCTCTATGATGATTATGTGTTGGAGGAGCTTGCGGCTCCGGAAGGATATAAGATTGGTCAATCAACTTGGGACGTCAAGATTGACTCCAGTATCGTGAGTAAGGGCAATGTCGTGAAATTAACTGTAACGAACGAAAAAGAAGAGCCTGTTGATCCGACGGATCCAACGGATCCAACAGATCCAACAGATCCAACAGATCCAACAGATCCAACAGATCCGACGGACCCAACGGATCCAACAGATCCGACGGATCCGACAGATCCAACGAACCCAACGAACCCAACGGATCCAACAGATCCGATGGACCCAACGGATCCAACAGATCCGACGGACCCAACGGATCCGACAGATCCAACGAACCCGACGGATCCGACAGATCCAACGAACCCAACGGATCCAACGGACCCAACGGACCCAACGGATCCGACAGATCCAACGAATCCTACCCATCCGGGCACACCAACGGATCCAGGTACTCCGGTTAACCCCGGAACTCCTGGAAATACGCCGGATCCGGGGACACCATCAACGCCAGGAACGCCGACTGATGAAGTAGACGTACCGGATGAAGAGACCCCGAGAGGTGAACCGTCGATACCAGAAACGCCTTCGACGGACGATCCGGAGACACCGACCATCGAGATCGATGAGGGTGAGATTCCGCGCGGCGGCATTGAGCCGGAACCGCAGACGAATGAACCTAAAACGCCGGATCAGCAGCCTGCGAAACCGCAAACGCCGGATCAGCAGACTGCAATACCACAAACACCGTCATCGGAAATTACGATCAAGACGCTTCCGCAAACGGGCGAAGCAAGCAGATATCCGTTTTATTTCGCGGGTGTGGGGCTGATTTTGATCGGAGCATGGTTAGGTCTTCAACGAAAAGCTATGAAATCATAACATTGTGCATTGAATATAGCCCCTTTGTTCTGTTAGACAGGACATAGGGGCTTTTTTGGCGTATTAATTCATAATCAACGCCGGTCCAGCGTCAATACGTTTGATCCCGTCCGTTACCAGCCGAAGTCCAACGTTTTTCCCGTTTCGGCATACGTTTTAATGCTGCTAAGTATCATCCACCAATGCTCCTTCGCATTGGCAAAGGAAGGGTGCCCAGGGGTCCATTGGTCATTGGTCAATGTCAGTTTGGTGCAGCCGCCTACGGGTTCCAAGGTAAAAGTTACCCGTGATTCAAGATCGGCGTGGTTTTCACGGTAGGATGCTCCGGGATGTTCAAGGTAGCTGAGCACCTTCCCGGGAACGGCTTGCAGGATGGTGCCGTAGACATGCACCGTCTCGTCCCCGTCGTTGCCCGGGCCTACATACTGGAAAGCTGCTCCCGGTTCCAGGGTTGTGTTGAGGGCAGCGCCGAAAAACGTGCTGCGCGTGCCCTCCGGACTCACCAGGGTATTCCATACGTGTTCTGGCGTTGCGCCGATATAAAAAATGTACTGTAATTCCATAATCATGCTCCTCCTTAAGTGTGCAACTTTTTTTATATAAACCGCACTAATCATTCACACTAAGGCACTGCGAGTGCAGTACCATCTTCCGATCGCTGTTATCCCCAGATTTTTTCGATTCCCTTGTTCAACGGGAAAATCCGGTGAACAGTCTATGCTTCCGATGCAGCTTTCTTTCAGAAAGCTTTTAGAACGCTTCGCTTCTCCAGATTGGTTCTGCCTCTCCGTTAACGTGTGTTTGTTTTATGCGGTTTATATAGATAACTTCTGCGTTTGTCAGAGGCTGTGTGGTACACTCATTATAAATTGACCCTTACGCAGACGTATTGTAAAAACGCGACAGAAACTTGTCCCTATTACTGAAGGATCACAATCTTGACGGAACGGAGCGAAGAAAGCATGGGCATTTCGAAATCCCGCCCGAGTATGGGCGTTCTTGGACTTTACGGAGCCGGGGGCAAATTCCGTTTGGATCGTTATCCCGCTACGGGACCGATATCCCCATTCATCAAGCATTACTGGATCGTCGAATGGAACTTGGAGGGGGAGCAGCCTCACCTTCAAGATGTTGTCCCCAACCCTTGCGCCAACCTGGTGGTGGAAAAAGGGAAAACGTGTTTCTATGGGCCGGCAAAGGACCGATACACCCAGCGTTTGGAAGGGAGAGGAGTCGTTTTTGGTGCCAAATTCAGACCGGGAGGGCTTTACCCGTATATAAAAAGGGAGATGTCGGAATGTACCGTGAAACCCATCGACGTGGTTGCTGTACTGGGAATCCAGGGTTCCGAATTGGAAGAGAGGGTACTGGCACAGTCCAATGATGCGGGGATGGTCAAGGTGTTGGATGACTGTTTCGCAGCCAAAGTGCCGCGGTATGACGAGAACATTACGCTTGTTAACCAGATCATCGACCATATGGAAGGAAACCGGGAGATCACGAAAGTGGAGCAGCTGGGGCAGTGCTTCGATATCAGCCTCCGGCAATTGCAGCGCCTATTCTCGAAATACGTTGGCGTTAACCCGAAGTCGGTGATTCGGCTGTTTCGGTTGCAGAACGCAGCGGAGGCGATGGACCTTGGACAGGTCACCGACCTCGCGCGTTTATCCGTGGAGCTGGGGTATCATGATCAGGCGCATTTCAGCAAAGATTTCAAGACTGTGATCGGCAAAACGCCTGAGCGGTATTTATTGGAGCAGACATTGAGGCTTTAAAATGATCTGAAGTTGAGAGCACATTTCAACCATTCGTAATGATGAAGGAAACTTTCGTACCTTTCCCTGGTTTGCTGACGATATGAAGCCCTTGACCATAAATCTGGTTGAGCCTTCGATTCGTGTTGGTTAATCCAATCCCGCCCGGTTGCCCGGTTCTTGACGTGGGCCAAGTGAGCGCTTGTGCAATCCGGGACTCGTCCATGCCTGCGCCGTCATCTTGGATTTCAATGAGAATTCCGTCCTTTTGCTCCTCCATTTGAATGCGGAGCGTCCCGCCTTCTGCTTGGCTAAGAACGCCGTGTCTCACCGCATTTTCAACGAGGGGTTGGATCGTTAACGGGGGCAGGAGCACGTCAATGGTATCCGGTATGTCCCATACGATGTTGAGTCTGTCAGGGAAGCGCTCCTTCTCGATGTACAGGTAGGCCCGGACAAGTTCCAGTTCATGTTGGATATGAACCAGGTTTTCGGAATTCAGGAAGTCAAAGCTCGTCTGCAAATATGAAATAAAAGCATCGCCAAGCTTCTGCATCCGTTCCGTATCCAGGTCGCTCAGCGCCATGATGGAATTCAGCGTATTGAACAGGAAGTGGGGCTGGATTTGGGCTTGCAAATACGCGGCCTCCATCCGGAACCTTTCATCGACGGACTGTTTCAAATCGACCAGCGATCGGATACGATGTTTCAGCTCCATGGCATCTACCGGCTTGGTCACGTAATCGGTAGCTCCTGCCAGAAAGCCTGCATAAATATCGGCTGGTTCGTTTCGGGCCGTTAACAGCAGAATTGGAAGCTCTGAAGCCGAGAATCGTTCCCTCAGCTTCTCCGTCAGTTCATAACCCGACATTTGCGGCATCATAACGTCGGCAATGACCAAATCCCAATGTTTCCCCTCTAACCATTCGAGGGCCTGCCGCGCAGAGGCCGCAGGCTGGATCAGATAAGACTCGCTCGATAACATGGATACGAGCACACGCAGATTGACGGGGTCATCGTCGACGACGAGAATTCGAGCTGCCGCCCTTTCATGGGATTCTGCGTTGAAAGGGTGGGGCTGGGGAAATGTGTTTTCATCATCCAAATGATTACTGGTCTCCGTGGGTTCATGGCGGATTGGCGTTTGCCGTTGTCCCGGTGGAATAATCTGAGCAGCCGGTTGCCCCAATGGGAGATGTACGACGAAGGTAGAACCTTGTCCAAGAACGGAATGTACCGCAATGCTCCCTCCGTGCAGCTCAACGAGTTGTTTGCAAATGCTCAACCCTAATCCAAGTCCTCCGCTCAGGCGGGCACTGGAAGTCCCTTGTTCATAAGCGTCGAATATCCTGTTTTGCATCTCTTCGCTCATGCCGATGCCCGTATCGGAGACCCGCATGGTTGCATGTACTCCCATCGTTGCTTCGACGGCAACGGTAATCGTCCCTTCATCGGTGAATTTGAGGGCATTGTGCAGCAGGTTGTACAGGATTTGAACCAGTCTTCTTTCGTCTGCCTGAATAAGCGGCAGCGTATCCGGAATTTCCATGACGATGTTGACTGGCTTGCCCTCAGCCATATATCGGAACATGCTGACCACGCCCGAAACGACCGAGGCAAGGGACACGTCTTTATACTGCAGCTCGATGCGTTTTTCCCTGAGCCGAATAACGTCAAGCAAATCGTCGACCAGCTGCGACATCCGTCGGCCAATCGTAATCAACAATTTCATGTCTTCCGAATGCGCTTTTCCGGTACGGCGCCTCTCCTCCCCGGCAATGCTTTCGGCAATGTTGATCATGCCGTGCAGCGGCGTGCGGAGCTCGTGGGCCGTGTTGGCCAAAAACTGATCTTTTTGCGCGTCTTCTTCTTTGAGCTGATCATATAAATGTTGGATTTTCGACGCGTTTCGGAAATACTTCTTGAACCAGTACGCGGAAAAGCCGAATATGGCAGCGATGACGTCGATGGGATAGTAGACGTTGGTAATTTCGTTATGCGAATTAACCATTCCCCATAACACGCTGGACAGACTGCTTGTCGCTGCAAAGAGAAGGAATGTCGCGTCATCCCGTTTGTCGGCAGCCATTTTCATGAACAGAACGACCGACCATGCGATCGGGAACAGGTATAGCACATCGGATATTCCGGTTTCGAGCCAGACATAGATGCTGCGCACCGGAGCAACCAGCAAAAATGCACAATGGGCTCCAAGCAATCCAGCATACATGCGAAATATCGAAATGGCTTTGGAGCTATTGGAAAAGCTTCTGGCCAGCAGCAGCATGAAAAACGAAAACAACGGATAGGAAAGCGCCTTGGCCTTGACCATCCAAGTAAAATTAAGCGGCAGCCAGCTCAGCAATAAGCCGTCATGGTCGGATACGACAGTAAGCGCCGCTGAAAAGGTCAATAGGGAAAATGTCAGCAATGCGCGTTGTTTGCGATTGAAAAAAAACATGGCAAGGGCATACAAGCTATGCAAGAGCAAAATGGCAAACGTGATTTTCTGCAAATCGACCGAGAGACCGTGATCGCGGGCAATAGCCTCCGGGGTGCCGAAATAGAGCGAGCGCGTTAAACCGCCGCTATACGGATCATCGAAGTTCGCCGCCTGCACGAGAAGCTCAAGCTCCGTGGCTCCGTTCGTGGCGTAAGTTGCCGTGAAGGCTGTTCTTTCGGGTTTGTAGTCCTGCTCGCGGACGGCAGGACGGCCGAATCCGGCGATGGTATTCCCGTTGATTTCCACGATGGAGGAGGCCTGGATTTTTTGGGCCCAGAGGGCGACGTCCTTCACCGAAGAGTCGATAAGGATGCGCAGCCGATACGTTCCATACCCGAACGACGAAGATGGGGTGGACATCTCGCTCTGCCAATCGCCGGGCACGGTAATCGATCGGGGTGGATTGGGGGACGAGAGTAATTTCTGGAGGGAAAACAGGGCGTTCGGGTAAAACATCCACTCCCCGTCCAACGAAACAGGCGATGCGGATGATAGATCCCAGCCGCGCAAATCCAAGGTGCCATTCATCGGCTGCGGCGATGGCGGCATGGTGAAGCCTTCCGACCAAACGAAGCGGGATCCAAGCAAAAGGGTTAGAAACAGGATGGACAAGACTACATATCTAGGGATGGGCATACGTTTTAATGGTTTCATAGTACACATGCTTTTCGACATAATAAGCCAAAATCCTGCATATAAAGAGCCATCCTTTCAAACGTCTTTTGGAGGGAATGCGCTTTAAGGAATAAGGACGGACTCACAAATAAATCCGGCGCGCCTGCTCCTCGAACAATGCAGTGACCTCCGGGTAGAAGGCAAGATCAATCCGGAGCTGCCGCATGATTTTTTGAATCAAAATCGCGTCCGTGAACATATGGTTGATGATCGTTTTGCCCCACAGCGGGTCATCCTTGAAGTACTTCACCAGATCACGAATGGCATCGAAGTTAAAAAAGAGGATGTACGAAACATAGTTTTGCAACAGGATGCGGAAACAGTGTTCGGAATAGGGAGTTGAAGCGCCGGGGTTGTTCTCCATAAAATCACGCATCACCGCAAACAACTCGGCGTTGTTCTCCGAATGCATGCGCAGCATTTCATCGACGTCGTTGATGAGGCGCAATATGGTCTCGATTCCCTCTTCCGGCGGCATGGTCAGCTTGGGCGCATGGCCTTCAATGGATCGCAGCAATTCCAGCGTGAGTTGTTTGCACGCCTTGATGTTGGACGGGAGAACGGACAGCCGGTCTTCGAAATCCGCAAAGTTGTGGATGCAATGGTCATGGAATGCGGAAATATACCGTTCTACCTCGATATTAGTCTTGTTATGGACGAGTGTATGCCCCTTGAACGAAAAGGCGTATAACGTCTCCTCGTTTACGGGATGGGCGTAGAGATAGAAAAAGAAGAAAAATTCCCTTAACTGTCCTTTTTGCTCATCGCTGAGTCTGCTTATGCCCGTCAATGGGTTGAGTTGAAAGAAAGCATAGTTTTTCATAAAGTCGTTCATGGCATTGTACGGATTCAGGCTGGCGATCGACGTTGTGGCGTTGATGGTGTACAGCAGATAATACAGAATCAGCTCCTCATAAACGTCCAGTTGCGCAAATTGCTCATGAAGCATGGGCTTCCAATCCGGGTTTGCAACGTAATTCGGATCTCTTGGCTGCAGCTCCGACAGCCACTCTGCAAACGTTTCTTCCGGGTGATCGGTGAAAAACAGTTCCGCCCCGCCGTCTTCGCATAAAGCGTACTCGAATGGTCGGGTTTCCAGTAACGGCAGCGCCCGGTTGTATTTCATATTCAAATAACTATGATACAGATGTTGTATATGCATCGAATCTTATCCTCGATTCTTATCAGATTCATTGGAAATCACATCTAAAAGTGTACATGAATCCCTCATCGTCATCAAACCATGAGCGTCCATTTCGAGTCGTAATACTTTTGCCCTGTTGGGAATTGCAGGAATATGGGAAGATGGGTTCATCAAAGGTTCGGACCACGAGCTTCGGGTCTTTGGTCTTCAGGCTATTGCGATCCTTCCTTCTACATCATTGGAGATTTAGGGTTGCAGGTCTCCTGAAGATTCTGTTTCAGAGAGGAGGCGTCCAGGCTATCATGTTCCTTCCTTCTAACCCAAAACCTTTATGTTTGATAGGGACATGGCTTTCCTGGACTCTTTAATCATGATGAATACCATTTATGTAAGAAGAGCAAAAAAACTTATTGTAGAACCGTATATAGAACAAACGAACAAGGAGAACCGGGTGGCAAACGACATGCTGGCCACTGCCCTGAAAAATATCGAGTCGCTTGGTTTCACCTTCTCGAATCGGTTAATCCAGGCTGTTCGCCAGCTTTCCCAGGATCAATTCGAAGCGTTGGTTAAGCAGCTTGTCGTCGATTTGAAGCTTATGGTCGGAGCGCATGTGAAGTACAAACCGATGTATGCCGGATTTCCGGCACAAGTCATGGAGGCGGACGAAGCCGAGTTATACCTGAATGCCATCCTTCATTATCTGACGAATATCCTGCCGGAACAGAAGGTGTCAAAACGAGAGCCGCTGCCATTGTTGGAACGTGTGGACTTGAAAGTCATCGACCTGGGAAGCGAGCATCATTTCATTGGCCTGATCCGCCAGTTGATCGAAGCAAAGGGCTCCATCTCGGAAACGGACAAAAAAGACATTGATGCGGTGCTGGAGCAAGCCGGTCCCGAACAGCTGCAGGCGTTATTGCCTGACGAGATCCCGTTCAAGGAAAACGCCGGATTCGTCGTAGCAGCATTATTGAGACACGAAAAGGCAAGCATGGACCTCGTCGGGGGTTATTTTAAAACAGCCACGGATGTTCTTCGCTTGGCCGTTGCTTGGTCAGATGGCGACGTAAGCCTTGCCTCGGCTTCGCGCTTTCGCAAATTCAAACGCCGTGAGCGGCGCTTTTTGCTTGGATTACTGGAGCAATGCGGTTCAATGACCGAGGATATGCTTCGTTATAAAGAACGCTGGATTCGCCTCGGCGAGATTTTGCATCCTTCCGAGTATAAGCATCGTTATCCGCGCTGTCAGGAGGCTTTTGACGTCCTGCGGAACGATAAACCTTTCACCACGTTTAACGGTAGTGTGGAGTTGGCGTTCCAGTATGAAAATGTGTGGAGCCTGATCGACCTGCTGTCGCAGCGCCCTGGCGAATTTGCGAGAAGACTGGATCAGCTGTTGCGGTTAACCGAAGACAAGGTGTATGTGCTGCTGGCGTTTGGTGAAGTCGTGCATCAGGTATCGACACCTGTATTGCTGCAGGTGAAGGAGCATTTTGCGCGCAGGAATGAACCGCAGGATTTACGAGTGTTTTTCCCGAAAGGCAATGTCGCCAAAGCGTTTGCCATTCCGGATGAGCTGCCTGTCATCGATGAGGAGACCTGCCGGGACGTGGTCGAGTTGTGCGAGCAGGCACTGATCAGGCGATTCACTGACCTGCCTGCGCTTGGGAAGACGTATGTTGATCCGCGTCTGAATGATTATGTTGTGCCATTTTCTCAAAGATCCGCAAGCAAGGCACTGCACACAGTCGTACGCGGGTCTCGGATGCCGATGGCTGAGGGGGACACCATCCGTTTTTTCAGCTGGTGGAAAGAAGGCAAGGTCAATGGACAGGACACCGGACGTGTCGATATTGACCTGTCTGCGGTAATGTATGACGACCAGTGGAACTACGTCGAGCATATTTCATATACGAACCTGCGCTCCTCCAAGTACAAGGCGGTCCACAGCGGCGATATCGTGACTGCGCCACATGGCGCGTGCGAGTTCATCGATCTGCATATTCCTTCGATCGTCCAGTATGGCGGGCGTTATGTCGTGGCGAGTTTGCTCTCGTACACCAGCCATCCGTATTGCGACCTGCCGGAGTGCTTCGTGGGCTGGATGATGCGCAAAAAGCCGGGTTCCGGCGAGGCGTTTGAGCCGAAGACGGTATCGAACAAAATCGACGTTGCAGCCGACACCCAGATTGCGATCCCCGTCATTCTCGATCTGGTAGAGCGAACGGTCATTTGGACCGATCTGGCGCTGACGAGCCAACCCCAGTATTCCAACAACGTCGAAGGCAACCAGAAAGGTATGGTGCTGATCGGCAAAGCGATGACGTCATTGCGTAAGCCGGACCTGTACCAGCTGTTCATGCTGCATGCCAAGGCCCGGGGTGAACTGGTGGATGCAGCGGATCAGGCCGATACCGTCTATGCGGTGGATCAAGGAATCACACCATTTGAAATTGAGCGGATCATGGCAGAGTATTTGATGTGAAATTGCGAGAGATTTGAGATTTGTCAAAAATCATTGCGAAGGCAAAACAGGCATTCGGGCGTTGCTGCAAGGCTGCTCTTTTGCCTGTCTTTCTGTATCCGCCTGGTTTATTCATACCGTTTGAGTCGGCAACAAAAGCGGTGCAGCCTGCAAAATGGTGCAGGGAATGTCGGGTCGGCAGCGAATGGCTTTGTTATGCTGAATGTACGGGGAGGTGAGGGCATGGATATGCTGGCTCGATTAAACGAAGCTTTGAAGTACGTGGAAAAGAATCTGGACAGCACGCTGGATATGAAAGAGGTGGCTCGGATTGCCTGCTGTTCCGAATACCATTTCACGCGCATGTTTTCCTTTCTCAGCGGCATGACGTTATCCGAATATATCCGGCGCCGGCGGTTGACGCTGGCTGCATTCGATCTAAGCCGGGACGGCAGCAAAGTTATTGACGTTGCGATCAAATACGGATACGCTTCGCCGGATTCGTTTGCGAGAGCTTTTCAGGCCGTGCATGGGGTTACGCCCTCCGAGGCTAGGGGCCGTGGTTCATCGCTCAAAGCCTTCCCGCGGATGACATTTCAATTGACCATTCAGGGAGGCGGAGAAATGAATTACCGTGTGGAGCAAAAGGAAGCATTTCGCATCGTGGGCATCAGCAAAAGGGTACCTATCGTGTTTCATGGAGTGAACCCGGATATCGCTGCAATGTACCAGAGCTTGACGCCGGAGCTGATCAGCACGATCAAGGGATTGTCCAATATCGAACCTTCAGGCATCATCAGTGCTTCTTCTCACTTTGGTGAGGGAAGGATGGAGGAGAAGGGCGAGCTGGATCATTTCATAGGAGCGGCCACGACGTTGGAAGCTCCGGAGGGTTTGGCAGCATTGGAGGTGCCGGCTTCAACGTGGGCGGTGTTTACTGCCGTTGGTCCTTTTCCCGATACGCTTCAGGAGGTATGGGGGCGAATCTTTGCGGAATGGCTTCCTTCATCGAATTTTGAATTGGCGGAAGGACCGGAAATGCTGTGGAATGAACACCCGGATGTGACTTCGCCGCAATATCGAAGCGAGATTTGGATACCTGTACAGAAAAAGAGCTATATAGGTTGAACCAATGATTTTTACACAGAGTCACTACGCGGTCAGAACCATCTTTCGATCGCTCTTATCCCCTGATTTCTTTGATCCCCTTTTTCAAGGGGAAAATCCGGTGATAAATGCGACCGCTTCGCTTCTCCAGATTCTTTCTGCCCTCTTCGTTATCGTGTAAATTTACGGTTCAATCTATATAGTAAAGGTCACGGCAGAAACGCTCATTCCTTAGGAATGGGCGTTTCTTTTCATAAGCGGAACCGTAGGTTCCCGCAGCGACAAGGTGCAGCGTCGCCCCTCGAACTCTTATTTAGTGTTTCGTACATATTACAACCAACTGCGTAGCGCGCAGAATGCCATATGCACGGAGTCTCGCTTTGAATTCTTCGCCCCGTCGTTTGAAATGCTCGTGGTTGGGCAGGTGAATGGTTCGAGCAACATGGTTGTCGCAGGCATGTGCCACGATGGTCATTTCCTGCTCATTTTTTAAGTCTGATTTGGGCTCCACGTACTCTATCGTATCGATAATCGTTACATTCAGCGTTTCGATCAGATCGAGAATTTCCTGCTTCTTGTAGGTGTGTCTATGCAAGATGCCCAGGGCCGAATCGATGTCCGCCTCCAGATGATGGTACAGGACATGATTTTGTTGTGCCTCCGTCTGGTGATCCTGGAACATTTCATTGATCAACATCAGGCCATCGGGTTTAAGCACCCTGACGGCTTCGGTCAGAGCGTTTGTGAGGGTGGGCAAATGATGCAAGGTGTTCGATATACACACGGTGTCGAAGGTATGCTCGCCGAACTGCAAACTCTCCACATCCATGACGAGGAAATGGATGTTACCGTCATCGCTGTATTGCTGATTAGCCTGTTCTATGGCTCGGATATCGGTATCGATTCCTGTAATTCGAGCATAATCATTCCGAAATGCATTCAGCAGGGTGGGGATGAATTTTCCCGTTCCTGTTCCAATGTCCAACAGGTGTCCCAGTTTGCTTCATATGATTTTTTTCTGAAATCCACCTTGTATATTTACGTTAAATGATAGTATGGGGATATCTTCTAAATCATCAAAAAATATAATCTAATGATGAACACCAAATAGTGAGCGATACGTTTATCCGTATCCATATGAAGGGAAGAGAGCAGCATGAAGAAATCGATCATATTCGATATGGACGGGACGTTGTTTCAAACCGATAAGATTCTGGAATGTTCTTTGGAAGACACGTTTGAACGTTTGCGTTCCATGGGTGTATGGGTTGGAGAGACGCCGATCGATCAGTACCGTCAAATCATGGGAGCTCCCCTGCCAAAAGTGTGGGAAACATTGTTGCCGGAGCACGATCAGCATGTACGAGCCCAGACGGACGTTTTTTTTCTAGAAAGGTTAATCTCGAATATCGAGGCGGGCAAGGGAGAACTGTATCCCCATGTCGAGGAGGTATTCCGCGGCCTGCGGGCACAGCAATATTCCATTTTTATAGCCAGCAACGGATTGGAAAAATACTTGAAAACCATCGTGGATCACTATGATCTGACTCGCTGGATTACGGAAGTGTTCAGCATTGAGCGCATTCCATCCTTGAATAAGTCGGACCTGGTAGGCAGTATCTTGCGAAAATACGAGATCGAACAGGGGGCCGTAGTCGGCGACCGTTTATCGGATATCCGAGCCGCCAAAGACAACGGACTGACGGCCATTGGGTGCAGCTTCGACTTTGCCCAAGAGGACGAGTTGGCTCAAGCGGACATTGTGATCAATGACTTGCGGGAACTGCTCACCGTTTTGCCGAAGCTATATAAATTGCAAAAAAACACACGTTAACGGAGAGGCAGAACCAATCTGGAGAAGCGAAGCGTTCGCCTAAAAGCTTTCTGAAAGAAAGCTGCATCGGAAGCATAGCTTATCACCAGATTTTCCCCTTCGGAAGATGGTACTGCACTCGCAGTGGCCTTGTGTGATTAAATAGTGTGGCGTATATAGACGTAAAAGTCTGACACCAACGGCTAGAGTGCAATATTAGAACGATCAGTAAAAATAATTCTTTACTGATCGTTCCCAATATGCTAAGATGAGATCACTGGAGGGAAATGAAATGGCCAGAAGCAAAGAGTTCGAAGAGCAAGCCGTATTGGATAAGGCCATGAAGCTTTTCTGGGAACAAGGGTACGAGAAAACGTCAATGAACGATCTCGTCGAACATATGGGCATTCACCGCAGGAGCCTATACGACACGTTTACGGACAAACACACGTTGTTCCTGAGAGCCATCGATCGATTCGACGAGCGTATTAGCGCCAGATTAACGGCTGGGGTAAAGCGGTCGAAGACGGCGAAGGAAGCGGTTCGGTTCGTGTTTGATTTCATGATTTACGGCGAAGAAGACGTCCCGCCCGGCTGCATGATCGTGAATTCTGCGGCAGAGCTGGCGATGCGGGATGGCGAAGTGGATGCCAAAGCGGTGTGCGCATTCGAAAAGTCGGAAGGGCTGCTCACCGAAATCGTATCATGGGGCCAGCAAAACGGCGAATTCACCACAGATTATGAAGCAAAGGAACTCGCTGAATCGTTGCACAATGCCATGACCGGCATTCGGGTGATGGTTCGGACCTCGGTTTCCAAGGAAAAGATTGAGCGGATTGCCAATCAGGCTATGCGAATTTTAGAGAAATAAGCAGAGACCAATTTTTTTTCGCCTAATTAGAATGATCATTCTCAATAAAATGTGAAGGAGAGATAACCATGAACACCTTGATTGTCGTTGCCCATCCGAACTTACAGCATTCCCGCGTCAACCGCGCTTTGGTTGAAGCCATACAAAAAGAAACGGACATTGCCGTACACGATCTGTATGCGGCTTATCCCGATGGGAAGATTGATGTGGAACGTGAGCAGGAACTGCTGGACAGCCATGACCGGATCATTTTCCAATACCCGTTGTTTTGGTACAGCACGCCACCGTTGTTGAAGCAATGGTTCGACGAAGTGCTGGCATACGGGTGGGCTTTTGGCCCGGAGGGAGAACATTTGAAAGGCAAGGAAATCGGCATCGCCATCTCGACGGCGGGCACAGCGGCTTCATATCAGCCTGGAGGATACAATCTGTTCACCATTCGCGATATCGCGAAGCCGATGGAGGCGCTGGCCAACTATGTGAGCGCACATTATTTGCCGCCTTTTGCCGTGCATAATGCCAACCACATTTCAGACGAACAGATCGAGGAAAGCCAAATCGCCTATGCAAAGCATGTCCGTCATGTTCAAACAGGCGGTCTGATCACCATCAACAAATAAAACGTGGTTAACCATAGAGGAGGAGATTGAAATGGAAAATAAAATCGCATTAATTACCGGAGCGAATAAAGGCATCGGCTACGAGGTGGCCAGACAGTTGGGACAGCAAGGGATTACGGTACTGGTTGCGGCTCGAACCCAAGCGGCGGCGGACGAAACCGCAGCCAGGCTCCGGGAAGAAGGAATTGCGGCGAGCGGAGTAGAGCTTGAAGTCACCAATGCTGCCCATATCGAAGCGCTAGCCGAGCATATCGCAAGCACGTATGGCCGACTCGATATTTTGGTGAACAATGCAGGGGTATGGCTTGAAAATGCAGATTACGCAGGGGATGCGTTCCGGGATACATTTGAAGTCAACGCGTTCGCTCCCTATTACATTACGGAGGCCTTGCTCCCCTTGCTGCTCAAGAGCGAAGCGGGCAGAATCGTCAACCAGAGCAGTGCCATCGGCTCCATCCGCATGATGTCCACGGAAGCGCTTGTGCAGCGGATTGGCACGCCGGCCTATGCAGCGTCCAAAGCCGCGCTTAACATGCTGACTGCCTACTGGGCTCAGAAAACAGCAGAAACCAACGTGAAGGTCAACTCTGTACATCCGGGCCTCGTGAAAACGCAGATGGGCGGGAACAAAGCGGAATTGTCGCCAGAGGAAGGGGCGACAACGGCGGTTCGCCTCGCGACCTTGCCTGCGGACGGCCCTACCGGCGGATTCTACTATATGGATAACGAGCTTCCGTGGTGATAATTATGCTTTTGCAGTAAATGCACCCTCCCGTGCTGAATGGGGCTGACGTCCCGGTGCCCCGAATTGCCGAATTGACCTGCGGAGCCTTAGGAAATACGGGATGATCATGAAAAAACAGTGGTTGCCGGGGAGGCATAGCGCTTCCTACAGGCAACCACTGTTTTTTTGAAGATGACAGAACCTACATGTTAGGCACAAGCTTCTCCTCTTTGGCAATGCCGAACCGTTCCTCAATCCACTCGGTAAACAAGGCATAGTCCCGCTCCACTTGATTCGCGTACAGATAGCTCCAGTCCGCGATATAGCGGGCAAAAGCATCTGTATCGCTTCCTATGGCGTGGGCGATTTCCTGCTCGCTATGGTAAGAAAGAATGCCGCTCGCGACATCGATGTCGGCGCGGGCGTGCATTTTGGCCGTTAATTTGCCCATAGCTCGAAGTACCTGGCGCATATCCTGAATGCTCTGGATGTTTTGCGGCTTGAGCCGTTTTTTGTAAGGCGAGCGTTCCCGGACATAGAAATCGCGGCCTTCGACAGTGAGATAGCCAAGATAAGCATCGGCCTGATGATGCATCGCCTGCTGGGTGGTAACCACACGTTTGCCCTGATGTCCGAAATGCGCCCAGAATGACTCGGAATAGGGCAGGAAATAGGCGGGAACCGGCACGCGAACCTCTTTGACCTCCAGAATCGTATCGTCCTCATCGTTATGGCCCTTCTCGCCCTCGATCAGCAGATAATACCGATCAAGGCCGATGGAAGCCGTGCCTGAGCCGTGTTTGACCGCAACATCTTTAATGGCATAATGGCCATCGTCGGGATGCCGCTCCGCCACCGTATCCAGATAATCGGTCCAAGCTTGCTCCAACCGGCGTTGTTCCGATGCTTCCGGCACGACCAGCTCGGAATTTTCCAGGAATGCGCGGCCGTCCTGCATCTGTGCCGTAACCTTTTCGAGAAAATGGGCTTGCTTGCGTTTTTCTAATTTGCGCAGCAGCTTGCGTACAGGACCCTTCGCCGTCTGTACGTTCATCATAAAGGTGGCGGGGTCGTCCTTTCCGGCGGCAAAACGGCGAATCTGTTTCGCGTAGGCGCGGAGATAGGTTTGAATCAGTTCCTTTTGCTCCGCCTCGGCATAACCGAACTGCCTGCCCACAAGAGCCACGCTGCTGGACATGCGGAGCACGTCATACAGATAACTGCCCAGGTACCCTTCATCAAAGTCGTTGACGTCGTATACGATCTGCCTGCCTTGAATATGGAACGCGCCGAAGTTCTCGAAGTGCAGGTCGCCCTGAATCCAGGTTGGACGGTCCGCCCGCGTGTGATAGGGGAAATACTGCCGCGTGGCATCGAAATAGAACAGGTAGGCACTTCCCCGGAAAAAAGAAAACGGAGACAGCGACATTTTGCGGTACTTCTCCTCTCGTTTAAGAGAGTCCAGTTGCATCATGCTTTCGTCGAACTCGTTAAAAACCGAAACCAGCAAATCTTTCCGCAGCTTGCTGCGCGTGCGCATAACACCTTCTGTAATCGATTCATGCACCATCTTCATCTCTCCCTTATGTAACTGGACATGTTAAGCCGAGAATCTGAACTAAACTTTCTACCTTCATCATACACGCTCTTTTGGACCTGGGAAATCGGAAGGCAAACCAGATATTGAGAAATATTGGACAAAAGAAGCCCGATTCCTGTGCAGCATAACAAGGTTTTCGGAAAATTTCTAACGATTACGCGATGCGCGGCACTTATTTTTTGCTTGATCATGCTAAGACTGCTGTATATTAGATGGTGTAATCTCATAGTCGCTGCGTTAAACAGCGGCGCGGAACAAGAAATCGTCGGAGGATCTTATGCGCAATTGGTTCAGAAACGAAAATGTGCAGATGAGCGCGGTAGCCTTGGCTACGGCAGTCGGCGCACAATTCAGAATTTACCCTTTTCGGGAAGATGTGTTTCGCATCGGTCTGGGCGTCAGCATTTTTTTGCTGCTGCTGATGATTCTGCCCAATCTGCCTTACCTGAAGACCGGAATCATGACGGGGGCTGCCAGCTTTGCATTCCAGACGGGCGATTGGCTGCTCCAGAAGCATGACTGGTCCATTCTGGAAGGCGTGCTGAACAATATCGGGGCCGGCATGTATTACATCGTATTCGCGTGGATGCTGAGCAAGCTCAAGTATCGCTTTAACGAGCTGCAGCCGCTTCTGCTGGGAGGAATGATTGCCGTCATCGACTTTTCCTCCAACCTCGTGGAGCTTCTTTTTCGAGGTGTGCTGGTGGGATCGGATATATTTTCCATCCGCGGATGGCTGTATCTGCTTGTGGTAGCCTGCTTGCGAAGCTACTTCGTGATTGGTCTGTATAGCAGCATCACCGTACGACAGATGCGCCTTCTCCATGCGGAGCAGGAAAAGCGGATGGAGCAGATGCTCAGCGTGGACTCGGGCCTGTATGGTGAAGTGTTTTACCTTAAGAAGTCGATGAAAACGATCGAAAGCATCGCCGCGGACAGCTATGAGCTTTATCGCGATCTGCGTGAGCAGGGGCTGGGGCAGTACAGCCAGCGCATGCTGGGAATTGCTCAGCAGATTCATGAGGTCAAGAAGGATTCGCAACGCATACTGGCGGGGTTGTTGAAACTGTACGATAACGGGAAAGCCGTCCATATGAGCGTGTCCGAGGTTATTCATTTTGCGATAAGGGGAAACCGGAAATACGGCGAAATGTTGGGCAAACGGATTCAGATCCGCGTACAGCAGCAGATGGATTGCGAGACGGCCTATTACATACCGCTGCTGACGGTAGTGAACAATCTGTTGGCGAACGCCGTAGAGGCCGTCGACAAAAGCGGCACCATCGACATCCGCGTGCTGGAGCGGGGGGAGAACCTGCATGTCACCGTCATGGATTCCGGAAAGGGAATTCCCGCTGCCAAACGCGAAGTCATTTTCGAGCCGGGTTACACGACAAAGTTCAATGAGGCAGGCATTGCGGCCACCGGTATCGGTCTATCCCATGTGAGGGATATCGTGCAGTCCCTGGGTGGAAGCATCACGGTCAGCGACGGTGTGGAAGGAGAGCAGGGGGCCAAATTCGATGTATGCATACCGAAGGCGAAGCTGCTGAAGTCATCTGAGATGCACGATACGTTTGGTTCGGAGTAGATAGGGCAGGCAGGGCAGATCGCGGGGTGTCACGGGCTCCGGAAAGGCCGAAAGCGCTGTATTGCTTTTACGCCAGGGCTGTGCAACAATCAGGACAAACAAAATCCACCAATATATGGATGATATTGGCGGGTGGAAGCATTCGCAAGTACGATTTCAACAAATGTTGAACATGCCATACGAATATACAAATAAGGAGGCCGATCATGATCGCGGAAGTGGAGCAAACTCTGAAGGGTGTGGTTGTTCGATTCGAACGTCTATGGAAGCATTCGGTTCAAAACGTGTGGTCGTATCTAACGGACAATGACAAACTAAAATGGTGGTTTCCCGAGTTGGAGGTCATAGAACTGGATACCGGCGGCGTGATCCGGTTTGACATGCAGGACGGCACGTTTGAGGAAATGAAGATTACGGAAGTCCAGGCGAACTCGGTGCTCGAATTTACATGGGGCGAGGATCTGGTGAGGTTTGAACTATACCCTGAAACGGAAGGCTGCCGCCTCTTGCTGCTGGAATCGATCGGCCGTGTGACAAGCCATACGCCCAAAGACGTTGCAGGCTGGCATGTCTGCCTCCGCGTCATTGAAGAGCTTCTTGACGGGCGGACGGTAGAGCCTCGAACAGAGGAATGGCAGCACTGGTATGAAAAGTACAAGCTGCTTTTTCAGCGTTATATATCAACGAATGAAAATGAATTATGATATCTCACTATGATAGAAACAGATTCCATATCGGCGGGAGGATTTAGCGTGAAGTCCAATGATCGTTTGCAGCATTTCGAGCTAACAGAAGTGAAACATCTCAAGGTGCATGGCCGCACGACGGGAAATTTGTCGCCCTTGACCCTGTTCTGGACGGGAAGCGCACTGGAATTGAATGTGCAAGGAAGCGAGCTGTGGCTTGAGGTCGAGTCGCGTTATGAACTATACGAGTCCTGGATCAGCGTACTGGTGAACGGTGTGCCGGTCAGCAGGCAGATGCTGGCGGAAGGCCGGAATTGGATCTGCCTCTTTCGGGGAATGAATCCGCTCAAAGCGACAAACGTGCGGATCGTCAAGGAGGTGCAGGCCATGAGTGCCGATCCCGGCTGCGTACTGCAAATGCATGCCGTGCGAACGGATGGCGAATTTCTGCCGGTGCGCGAACGCCCGCGCAAGATCGAATTCATTGGAGACAGCATCACTTCCGGAGAGGGTGCCATCGGTGCCAGGCAGGAAGAAGACTGGATTCCGATGTGGTTCAGCGCAATACAAAATTACACGTTCCTGACCGCAGCTGCGCTGGATGCGGAGTATCGGGTCATTTCCCAGAGCGGGTGGGGCGTGATGACGAGTTGGGACAACAATCCGCACGGCAACATCCCGGATTACTATGAGCAAGTATGCGGCTTGCTCACAGGAGAGACCAACCGGGAACTGGGCGCAGCCAATCTTCACGATTTTTCGTCATGGCAGCCCGATGTCATTGTGGTCAACTTGGGCAGCAACGATGGCGGCGCATTTCGGACGCCGGCATGGAAGGACCCGGTGACCGGGCAGGTGCATAAGCAAAGATTGAATGACGACGGCACCTTTAACGAAGATGATCTGGCCGCGTTCGAACGGGCGGCTGAACGGTTTCTCGGCAAGCTGCGCGACAACAATGCCAAGGCCTGGATCGTATGGGCTTACGGCATGCTCGGCTCGCCGATGATGCCGGCGATTTACCGTGCTGTGGATCGTTATGTCCACCGGACGGGAGACCGCAAGGTATCCATTTTCCAGCTTCCCGACACGACGCAAGCAACGATGGGAGCCAGAAGCCATCCAGGGGAGTCGTCCCATCGCAGGGCGGCCGAAGCGTTAAGCGATTATCTCGAAGGCATCATCTAAACCTATAATTTCGGTGGAGAAAGGAAGTTGGCCAATGAAATACGTGGCGATCAGAAAGGCGTCGGTGCTGTTATTGTGCGGAGCTGTCGTTATGGCGGGAGTGTTGGGGACAATCCCTAATTCAACGCTAGCGGCATCGGCACAAGGGCAGACGTCAAAGCAGGCTGTATCCCAGGTCAGCGCTGCTTCGTCAGTGGTGTACCAGAACGTAACTCAATATGCCAAAAAAACAGCACCCGGAAGCATCGTTTGGACAGGCAAAGGCTTGACCGTAACCGCGCATACCGTTGTAAAGGAAGATAAAGCGGACTTTGAACAGAACGTCATCGAATCCATCGTGATCCAGAAGGGCGCAGTGCGGCACGAGCTCGACACGGCCGATTACGACGATTCCTGGCTGGACCTTGCGAGCGTCGCCGAATCGCCTGCCACGGGATGGGTGGCCATTCAGGCAAGCCGCAGCGCCGGGGCATCATTGCTGCTGGTTAACCTGGACACGGGGGAAAGCGTCGTCTTGAACGATCGCCTGCAACAAGAGGTGAAGGGAACCCTCGAAACCATTACGGCATATCAATGGTCCCCGACGGGAGAGCAGATCGCCTTTTCCTATGGGGATCCGTCCAAAAGCACCCTTGCGATCTATGATGCCGCGAAAGACAGCGTACTTCGGCTGCCACGGACGACCAACTATATCAGCACAAGCCTGATTTTGTGGCATAAGAACGGGAAAGCCTTCGATTTTATTAGCGAGCACCCGTCTGACCGCTTCATTTTGTTCCGGTATGACGCGAAGAGCGAAAAGGTTAAACCTGTGCGCAAGCTGACCCGGAAACAGATGGGCGATTGGCTTAAGCTGGATAAATATCCGAGCCTTTGATCTGGCGCCCCCCGAGATCGATGGATTGGACGTAGCGCGGCACGGATGTATTCCCCAACGAAAAGGCGGGATTCCCCGCCTAGTTTGCCTTCGATTGATACCGGACCGATACGATCTGTCCCAACGTTTGCGTGCCGACCATCGTCCAGTGGCTGGGGAGGGTACCCACAGGGAACAAGGGGATGCCATTGCCCAAAATTTTCGGGATGATGGCAATTTCCATCTCGTCCAGCAGTCTTTTTTCCAATATCGTCTGTACGAGCTTTCCGCCCCCGACAATCCAGACATCGCCTTCGGAGATTTGCTGCAGCTTCGGGATGAGGGTCGCGACGTCTTCGCCCGTAAATTGCACATGCGGAGAGGGAGGCTGAGGCGTACGGGACAGGACATATGTCGGTTTACCCACATAAGGGAAATCATCCGTAAGCGTGAGCACCTCTTCATAGGTGCTGCGCCCCATAACCACCGTTCCGATCCTGGCGTAAAAGGCCCCATAGCCGTTATCCCCGCCATCTCCTTCTACGTCGTGCAGCCAATCCACCGAACCGTCCGGTTTGGCGATGTATCCATCGAGACTTGCGGCAATGTACAGAATCGTTTTACGTTTTGGCATAGTATTGATCACTCCTTTCGATATAACACTATGGTAAACTATAATTACGACATAAGATGACGTAGTTAGGCGGGGTAAAATGAATAATCGGCAACTGGCCATCATGCGTCTGATGGATTCGCGCAAAAAGTTTACCGCCCGCGAACTCGCGGAGCGATTTCAAGTGTCCGTCCGGACGATTCAACGCGACCTGAACGATCTGCAGGAGCTGGGCTTTCCCCTGTACGCCGAGGTAGGCGTTCATGGCGGGTACCGGGTGCTCCCCAACCGCATTCTGCCCCCGCTGCAATTGACGCAAACCGAGGCGCTCGGGTTGTTCATGATGCTGGAGTATCTGGAACGGGTTCCGGACTTCCCTTATGGTTCCATTCGTGAGCATCTGGCCGAGCAATATTTCGGCAGTTTGCCCGAAGATGTGCAGGAACTGATCGCACGGATGAGGCGGCATATCACGTTTATGCAGCGTCCCTCGGTTGCGCCCGAAGCGGTGACGACTGGCGTTTTGCAAGCGGCGGTGGAAAAGAGGGCCATTGCGTTTACCTATCACTCCCGGAACGGAGAGAAAACAGTCGAGGCGTACCCGCTCGGCATCTATTTCGATGACGGGTATTGGTATATGCCGGCCCGGCGACGCGAGCGGGTGCTGCTGTACCGAACGGATCGCATGAAGGCGCTCCGGCTGCTTGAGCAGACGGATGACACGGTTCCGCATTTGCAAGCATGGCTTCGAGCCGAAGATGGGCGTTCTGGCGAAGAGGTGGTGCTTCGTTTTACCGATTTCGGCCAACGCTTGGCCGGGTCCGATCCATTGTTCCAAACCGTTGAAGGGAATACGTGGCGCGGACGGGTGCCGCATGAAGAGATGCCGTACACGGCTCGCAGGCTGCTATCCTACGGTCCTGAGGTGGAGGTCATTCGCCCGGATGGGCTGAAGGAAGCCGTCAAGGAACTGCTCGCGAGCAGCTTGAACCAATATTTGTAGAAGGGGGGGATACCATGGTAAAACCCATAAGAAGATTGGATCGCCGCTCCATGCAGAGTCCACAGGATGAACAGCGGCGGCTGTTTTGCATGGAGCTTAATAAACACCACCGCCAAGCCTGATTAGCGGCAAACGTTCATTTCAGGACTCTGCTCCCTTAAAACTTTATTTTAAGGAGTGGAGCGAATTGAAATACGTGAATGCACATACCGTACTGCCTGCGGAAATTGTGGAGCTGGTGCAGCAGCATTTTCCGGGCGGGTTGATCTATATTCCGAAACCGAAGGAAATGCATCGAAAATGGGGCGAGAACTCCGGCGCCAGGGCGTTGGTCCGACGACGAAACGAGCAGATTCGCGCCCAATTTGCGGACGGTGCAAGCATGGCCGACCTGGCCGGACAGTTTTGCCTTTCGGACGATAGCATCCGCAAAATCGTGTACGGCAAAAAGGAAACATGACCAAGCCGATTCATGCTGTAAGCATGAACCTGCACGATCATTCCACCATAATTGGCACTATTTAAACCGGATCGGTTAAACCCGATGCGGTTTTTTAAGGTTTTTGTCACCCCTGAAGGCGTAAAGGTTGGCTATGAATCGATTGTTATCTATAGGGTAAACAGAGGGGCCGATAAAATGGATGCGTAGGGTGATGCAGTTTTGCAAACACAGCGTACATGCATAACGAGAGAAGGAGGGCTTCCTTAATGAACGTAGCAACGCTTTTAACCGGGGAGCGCGAGGCGCACATCATCAAAAACATGTATCCATTATATCTGCACGATCTGTCCGAGCATTACGGAGGCGCTGCAGGCCATATGCCGAATCGTCACGGTATTTTCGAGAGCAGCAATGAATACAGAACATTGCAGGATCAGTATGACGTTCAGAATGTGTGGTGGGAGAAAAAAGGTTGCCTATATCCGCTTCTCATCACCGCAGATGATCTCCCTGCCGGATTTGCTTTGAGAGGAAATACAGGAGCATACTTTTGACGGAGAGAAGCTGGCCTTTCGTTTCGGAAACTTCGGGTCATTGTGAAAAAAGGAGATGTCCTCCCTTAGCGGGATGAACATCTCCTTTCCGTGCCCGTTCAGATCGGGCCGATGAAATATTTATTTTCCGTGGTCACGTCGAATCCGACGCTCCGGTACAAGCTTAGGGCACGTTCATTTTCCGTTACGACGGAAAGCCGAATGTCCGCATAACCTTGCTCCAGCAATCGGTGTACCATCAAAGTGAGCGCGGCGCGTCCCAGCTTTTCTCCCTGACGCGCAGGCAGGATGCAGAAGTTGTGAATGAACCCCGTCGAATCGTTGATGACGTTGACCCGGATCAGTCCTACGCGCTCATTTTCTTTGCGAATCACATAGGTGGGCCGGCTCGGTTCATCCGTGTGCCTGAAATAGCCGCGCGTCCAATCTTCCGGATCGCCGAACGCAGCGGATGAACAGGCGATCATGAACTCCAAATCCTCTGGTTCTGCGGTGGTCAGAGCAAGCCCGGAAGACAAAACCGTTTGACTTTGTTTTGCAGGCGCATCATTCTGGAGCTTCATCGCATATTCTGAACGGTCATATGCTGCGCCAAGTGCGTGAGCGGAAGCCGGTCCAGCCGGATGACTTTGCGGCACGCGGTAGCTTAGCTGATGGATGCCGAGAGGTCGCATGTCCTCCCTTGCTCGTTCAAGCAAGCTATGGAAGACGCCTTGTCGTCGGTATTGTGGATGAACCACAGCATTGATGCTTCCTGTTGTGCCTTCCGATGGATACCAGCTTAGAAGTCCGACCAATTGACCGTTGTTATAGCACAAAAGCCCATGGTCGCCGTCTTCCTTGGTCAGATGCTCCAGATCGGCCTTGAGGTAAGCGGAATCGAGCTGCTTGCACTGCTGCTCCAGCGCGACGATATCGTTAATTTGGGCACCATTGTCGTATTTCATGGGAATAACCTGATGATGAATCATGAGTTTTGCACCTTCGTTCATGAAGGAAACACGCAGTTTACGGACCGGGCAAGCGCTATCCTTCCAGAATGGGTCCAGTCAGGTTCAGAAATGTTGTCATCTTATCTCCTCCAGAGCATTACAGGTTGTGTTTATTATACACGCTCCCGGCTCCGTGTTCACATCTAAAACTCGCAATGTTCTTGATGAGGATGCCAGGAAACAAACGATTTTGTTTAAAAACCGATAGAGTCGGTTGTTCGTCTGCCTTGCTGCAGGAACTGCCTTAGAGACAAGATCATCGTCGCTCAAGAAGTCGCCAAAATGGCGGCTTCTTTGTTTTAACGCTTTAGATGATTTGTATAGTTTTTGTATAGACTGGGTCTTTATAATTGGAATTACAGAAACTGCGGGATTGCCGACCATAGGATCCCAGGTAAATTGAATAGGGATTTATGAGAATAGAATTCTATTTTTGCAATCCCAACCCTGAAAACAACCAGATTAAACGTTAAAAAAAATAAGGAGGTTGCGAAAAAGAAAAACGTTTTCCCATAGAAAGGTGTCAAAAAAAAATTCATCCATATCGAACAGTCTAATAAAGGAATTGGGGGAAAAGAACGTGTCCAAACAAAGCAAAAAGTCTCTTAAGAAAAAGCATGGAGCATTAGTTCTCGCAGCTGCTTTGACCGTTGGCGGTTTACCGGTAGTCCCGACGAATGTCAGCGCGGCTGATGCAGGCGAAGCTTTAATCTCCACATCTGGTGGTACAACCAGCTACGATATTGTTGACGGAGAGACATCGTCAGGCTCAGTTATTGATCCTCAAATTCAGATTCAGGATTCCTCTTACACAACCAATTTGAACGCTGCCACCGTGATGATTGAAAATTTTCAGGCAGGGGATTTGTTGTCATATACCGCAGTGGCAGGAATTCAAGGAAATTATGAAGCGAAGAATGGTATCTTGACATTGACAGGGATTGCTTCGGCGGAAGATTACATGAAGGTATTGTCCAGCGTCAAGTTCTCAACCACTTCCAGCGATACGTCTGCCAGAACCGTTAGATTTGCCTTGGGTGATGCCATTCCATATGATGCTAATGGTCATTTTTATAAATTTGTTGATAAGAAAGTTGGTATTACCTGGGATGCTGCGAAAGCAGATGCTGAAGAATCTAATTATTTTGGACGTGAAGGATATCTGGTCACGATTACGGATGCACAAGAGAACGAGTTTGTAAAAGATAAAACATTGGGCGTTGGCTGGATTGGCGCGCAAGATATCGAGCGTAAAAATGGGGAACCGAGAAACACAGGTGACTGGCGTTGGGTAACCGGACCGGAAGGTCAGGAGGATAACGGGAACGGTCATAAATTCTATCAAGGTTATTATGTAATCGCTCATCAAACAATAGATGGCGAGTATTCAAACTGGGTAGCTCGCGAACCCAACGATACGGGTGGTACAGAATCAGTAGCCCATATTTTTGGACCAGGTAACACCAATTCGGGACAATGGAATGATTATGCCCCTACCAACCCTAATGTTACAGGCTACGTCATTGAATACGGCGGCATGCAGGACGACGAAAATTTGGATATCATCGCCGAGAAATCCGTTACCATTGTTAACATTACCGATCTTAAGCAGGCCGTTGAAGAAGGGAATCAACTGAACCAGGAAGATTATATGGCAGAGGAATGGCCAGCGTATCAAAAAGCTCTGGAAGACGCCAAAGCCGTGCTTGACAACAAAAACAAAACACAAGAAGAAGTCAATAAAGCATTTGAGGAATTAAAGGCAGCGCGTGAGCTTCTGAAGCCTTTGTTGATCACCGAGCCGAGCGGTGGGCTGGTAAACGTGTCCAAGCCTGAACTCAAAGGCGTGGCAGACCAGGATTCGAAAGTCACCGTTGAATTGAAGGATGAGAACGGCAATGTGATTGAAACAAGGGAAGTGGAAGCGGATCAAGATGGAAACTGGAGCTTTACCCCATCGAAAGAACTGCCGGATGGAAAATATACGGTTGATGTAACGGCAGTGAGAAATGGAAAAGTAACCAAACAATCCAAAACAATCGTAGTCGATTCTGCTCAAAAATCGTATCTTGTCGGTCTCGAGCTGAACGCCAATGATAAAACTTCGATACCTCTGTCACCGGCTTTTGCTGAGAACACGTACAATTACACCGCGACTACTGCAACGTACAGTGTATATTTCACACCAACACTGGATTCGCTTGCAGGTCTGGATCCGAACGCCAAAATTGAGTTTTCGCTCAACAATGGTGCCTGGACGGACGCGACGAGCGGTAAAGAAAACGGTGAATTGCCTTTGAATGAAGGCAGCAACACGATTAATGTCAAGGTTACCGTTAATGGTAGGGAGAAGATCTATACGCTGACCGTCTTCCGTGTAGTCAATAATGGAAATAACGGCAACACCGGTGGTGGAGGCGGAGGTGGCGGAAGCTCGACTCCAACAACAACGCCAACTACTCCAGCAACACCAAGTACGCCTGAAGCTCCAAAAGGCAATCTGGACGTAACTTTGAACGGCAAAGACAATCCGTTTGCAACAGGCACAACTTCAACCTCAGACGGCCGTACGACAACGTCAGTTAAGGTAGACCCGAACAAGCTGGGTGAAGCTGTATCGGAAGGTACAAGCCAGGATCTGACGGTTCACTCGCCAAATGAAGGGGATATGACGGTTGACGGCTTGACGGCGGACATCTTGAAGAAACTGAACGATAAGGGCGCAAACCTGAAAATCAGCAACCCGCTGGCCATTTATCCGGTACCTGTCGGAAAAATGAACCTGAATTCCGTCGCTGGTCAATTGGGCAATGCAGCGCTGAGCGATATCGGGGTTCGCATCGATATCAAGCGTTCTTCGGATGCCTTGATTGCAGCTGCGAAAAACAAGGCAGCGGCGGGAGGTTATGAGCTGCTGGTTGATCCGGTTGATCTGAATCTGACATTTAACCATGGCGGTAAAACCGTAGGATCCGGCCAATTGAACGGATATGCGGCCAAATACATCGCCCTGCCGGAAGGCATCGATCCGAACCGGATTACGACAGGCGTTGTAGTGAATCCGGACGGCAGCGTATATCACCTGCCAACCGTTGTAACGAAGATCGGCAATCGTTATTATGCACAAATCCATGATTTGCGCAGCAGCGGTACGTACTCGGTAATCTGGAATCCGCAGGATTTCACGGATGTGAAAACCCATTGGGGTCAAGCGGATGTGAATAACGTTGCCGCACGACTGGATCTGAAGGGGAACGGGGATAACACGTTCTCGCCGGATCGCAGCATAACCCGTTCCGAGTTCGCGGAGATCGTGGTCCTCGGCCTGGGTCTGATGCGTCAGGAAGCGTCGCAGATTAACTTCCCGGATGTACCGACTTCCGCCTGGTACGGAAATGCCCTCGCGATTGCGGATGAATTTGATATCGTTCGCGGTTATGATGATGGCAACTTCTACGGCAACCAGCCAATTACGAGAGAGCAGGGCTTCGCGATGGTAGCCCGTGCGTATCGCCTGATTAAATCCGAAGCTGCGGCTAGTCAGAATACTTCTGCTCTGTCCCGATATAAAGACGGTGCGAGCGTATCGAACTGGGCCAAGGCGGATGTGGCGCAATTGATCGAAGCAGGGATCATTCAGGGCGAAGGCACCACCCTCAGCCCGAAATCAACGATGACGCGTGCGGAAGTGACGGCGCTGATCGCAAGATTGCTGAAAACGACCAATTTGATTGACAAGTAAGCAAGTTTATTCAAACAACCACTGACTAAAACCGTCAGTGGTTGTTTTTGTCGTTCTTTTCCCCTGTCTTCTATCAAATATGCCCGGTTAGACTGGATTAAGGAGGCAGGCCGGGAACAACAGAAGAAGTGGAAGGAACCGTTCTCTACTCCTGTACACTATCGATATAGGAATCGTCTTTTCGTTCGTTTTAATTGACTGCCGACGTAGAATATTGCGACAGATTCATCGTGTCCTTTTTCACAGATATAAAAAAGGTGGCGGACGGTGCATACAAGTAAAGGTTAAGCTGGTCCGGAGAATACGTGCCAGGCTCGATATGGAAGTATCCTTTGCTATCAAAGGTAACCTGCACATCCTCAATATGTTGGGAACCGGTAACGGTGTGTTCTTGAACCTTGAACAGGATCGTTCTGTCTTTCAATTGTGAAAACTGGCCTTCCACAATCAGCTTTCCACCTTTGTCATATTGGGCAAACAAGCTTTGTTCCTCGAAAACGGCCGGTTTGACATACATTACCTTTTCCGGCAATTTAGGCAGAGCCAATTGATCTGTCGGTTCCGCCGGTCTGCCTTTCAATGTGCCCAGGGAGCTCTGAAGGCGTTTCAGAATGTTCAACGCTTCTGCTCGGGTTACCGTGCTCTCGCTCTCATATCCCGAGTAAGACAATTCCGTGACTCCGCGGACGTAGTCCTTGGCTAGCACGTACCTGACCGCGTTGGAGCCGATGAAATGCATGCCGTCTGCAGCGGACACGATCTCGGCAATGCGCTGGCGATTGATCGGTTTGTCGCGTAATGAAGCCGTTTTGAGGCCCAGCAGCGGATAATTACGGTCTTTGGCGATTCGGTAAGCAGTGTCGGCAAGGCTTTCTTTTCCCTTCTGATAAGACTGAATGTCGACGTTATACGTTTTCAGCAACATGATCCAGAATTCCGACTCGCTTACGGTTGAATCAGGCTTGAGTTGTCCCTGGCCATCAACGCTCACGATGCCTGAGCGCAATCCCCACTCCAATGCTTCCTGAAGGGAATGTCCCTGAATGTCGGAAGGCAGCTTGTTAATTGGTTTGCTGTACGTTTTAGTCTTCCATTTGGGGTAAACTTTGATTTTAGCCTGCGCTGACTTCCCTTCGAGCGTAGCCTTCAGCGTGTACTCGCCAGGCAATATGCCATGAATCATGCCATTTGCGGATGCTTTAAGCCCCTTGGGATTGCTCGTTATGTAGCTGATTCCTGTCTCTGCATCTTCCCATGATCCATCATCATAAAAACTTCTCCATTTTAGTTGAAGCTGCTCTCCCTGGTTCAGAGTGACTTCCTTCATATATGGACCAAGTTCGGTCAAGCTATGACCTTTTCCGGTAGTGAATGACCACGTTTTGCGCAGCGCTTCCACTGATTTACCGCTCAAAAGCTCAAGCGTTACGGTGTAGGTGTGGTTTCCTTTCAAAACGGATTTTGGATACAGAAATAATGTGCTCCCGTACAATTCTTCATGCAAAGGAACCTCGTTTCCTTGTTGGTCAGTCATTTTTGCCTGGTAACGGTTAATGGTTGCGGCTGTAGACGCAGAGATAATGTAGCCCGAGAATTCCACATTGAACTGCCGTAATGGATTCGGACTTTCCAACCCATAGAAACCAACGGGTACATCGGTTTGACGGTCATAGGGGTAAACTGACATGTTTCCATTGTCCGGCTGGGAACCTGAACCCGTAAAATCCATTACGGCCGTGCCGTCGACCAGACCGATGCCAACCTCGTCATAACTGGGATCGAGTATGATTTTGCGGTGATAAGCGGTATCCAGCCATCCCTGCACGGCTTGGGAACTGCTTTTCTGATGGTAATGCATGACCTCGCCATAGGCAAATCCGCGATTTTGGGCGACAAATCCGGCCGCCTCGATGCGGTTCTTGATATTTACGCCTTTAAAACCAGGCATTCCCGCTTGCTCCGAGTGGGCACTCAGATTGGGATGCTGGGCATGGTTCCTATTATAGTATGAAGCATGGGCTTCCGCTGCCTGGGTGACATACGGATTCAAACGAACGGGCGGCACGCCGACCTTGGCGCGGATCTCGTTCAGAAAATTTAACGCGTCCAGCTGATCTTTGGAGTATCCTGTGGTGACACTGCCGTCCGCGTATGCCTTGGGTAGGTTGGAAGGTCCAAAGGCTCCCAGCGTGCCTGATACTAAAAGAAGAACGGCGAAGCTATAAGCAAGGATTGCAGGTAAACGTCTTTTCCTCGGTGTGGAACTTTTCGTTTTCATTAGAAAATACAACATCTCCTTCCATTATGGTTTGGGGAAAATTATACAGCACAACTATCCGCCCATCCATACAGTTTATGGGAATCATGGATAAAAGGCCGCTTCCCCCTGAATCCGGGTCGGAAGCGACCTTTTATTTATGTGGCGAATATGGTGTCCTAGAAGTCCGTTCTTGCGAAAGTGGCATCGCTTTTTAACGTGGCGCTGCTGGACGCGGTCACGGTGTCGAGTTGCAGCACGTAATTGTAATGCCGAATGTAGCTGCCAGGCTGGCTGTAGGATTGGAACGATACCTTCGTTTGATCGGCCCAGCCCGGACGGATGAGAAAGGTGGCGTCGCCTTTGTATTCAGCGGTATCGCTGTAAACTTCAAGCACGATTTTGTTGCTGTTATTGCGCTTGAGGAAGTAGCCCGGATAATTGATCGATTCCAGGGATACGCCGCTGGAACTGGCTAACCCAGGTACTACCCTGAAGTGGGAGTCGAGTTCGGGCGAGACGTTTGCATCGATCCGGGCCGCAAAATCGGCATGGCGGATGGTCCGGTCAGGATAGTTCTGGGAACTGAAACGGCTGTAGTTGACGGCATCGGGCGTGGATGGGCCCAGCATCTTCACTTCGTGCAGCGTCGGTGTGTACCAGTTGCTCGGGTTGTTCCACAGAACAGCATTAACCATGCTGATACGCACGTAACGGGCCGTAAAATGGACTGCGTCCGTGGTGAAGCCGTATGTTGTATTGGTCGTGCGGTCAATGGTGGAGTAGTTGATGCCATCGTTGCTGATTTCGATTTTATATTTGTAGTATCCTTCGGAACCTTTATACATGAACCAGGAGATGTCGATTTCGGTAATCGTTCGGGGTGAACCGAAATCGACCTGCCACCAGGCTGGCCACGTATTGGACGATGCCGCCCATGAAGTCTGGTAATTGCCATCGCTGGCATTTGAAGCAGAAGAGCCGGAAGCGACGGAGCTGGCTGTGGCTGTTTTGCCTTGGGCGTGATTGACTAGATTGGGCAGGGTCACGACTCCGCTGGCCGCATCGATGCTCCATTCTTTGCTCCATTCCAGAGAGGCAGTTCCATTGTTATCATTCAAGGTGAGTGGCAACCATATATGCTTGTGTTCGCCGAGATTGAGCGGATTCCAGCGGTCACCCATGTAGATGTAGGTCGTTGTCGTACTCCCTGTAATGGTGGCAATATCATGGATTTGCGATCCGAAGGCAGAAGGATTTCCGTAAGGCGTGAGCGTTGACCAGGGTCCCGACATGGATGTTGCTGTGGCGTATGCACCCTGATTAGGGTACCAGCCGGAGGCTTGGGAGGTGAAGAGGTAATAGCGGTTGCCTTTTTTGACGACGGCCGGGGCTTCGCGGTAGGCGTTCTCGAACAGCCAGCCCTCAAAGGAATCCACGCCCGTATAACTGTCGTTCATTTTGAACAGGGCCATCGTATCGTTAGCCCCGCCGTTTTTGCGAGAAGCCGACAAGAGGTAACCCGTGCCGTCGGTATCCACGAATACGGTCATGTCGCGGGATTCAAGATCCATGGGGCGGAAGCTGCCCTCATACGTAAATTTGCCGTCCGGCGTGCTGCTGGTGGCTACGGCAACCCTGGCCAGGCTGTAATCGGTGCCGTTTTCGTAGTGTGCCCATAGTACATACTGGCCCGTCGAGGGATTGTAGATCACTTTGGGACGTTCGATTTTGCTGGAAGCCAGTTCGGTTGCCGAGTCTTTGGTCAGGATGGCGTTCCGAAACGTCCAGTTTTTCAGATCGGTGGATGTGTATACATTAACACTGTCAAACTTGCCGCTCACGGCGTGTTCGCCGTACCAGTAGTACGTGCTGCCTACTTTGAGAATGTTGCCGCTGTTGGCGTGAATGGGGTTGCCTGCGGTATCAAGCCAATCGGTACCGTTGGTGATCGTTGCACTTGCCGCTTCCGTTCGTTCGGCATACATGCCTAGCAGCGTGAGAGTCAAAGCGAAAGCCAGAATCCAAGCCGTCTTCCTGTTTCCCATCTCAAGCACCTCCCCAAGAGTTTGAAATAAAGCGCTTACATAAATTATTTTACAAAAAATGGCCAAATAGGCAAGTGAACATTCCTCGCCGGAGTGAATTAAATCTGGTTCGGGCGAGCTGCAGCGGGAAGAGCGCCTTCCCAAGGGCAGCTGGAGAGCGCAAAAACCCCCTTCTTGACGAAGGGGGCAGGTTTCCGGTCTTGTCATGGTCAAGACCTGGCATGTTCATGGGATTCAGGCTGTTGATAAGGGATAACGAACGAGACGGATGTACCTGCACCCGGTTCGCTGCGAATGGTCAGCCCCTGTCCGTAGAGCTGAATCAGCCTGCGGTTCGTATTGGCAACCCCGATGCCCTGTTTCCCTTGCATCGAAACGTCCAGCAGCTGCTTGACCAATTGGGAGTCCATGCCGACGCCATTGTCGTGAACCTCGACCCGCACGGCCTGACTCTGTTTCTCACGGGCAATGGTGAGGGTTAGCGTTCCGCCCGACGCCCTGCCCAGCAACCCATGCTGAACGGCGTTCTCGACCAAGGGTTGAACGGAAAGCGGAGGCAGCAAGATGTTCAGGCCAGGCTCTATATTCAAGATGATGGACAATCGTTCCCCGAACCGTTCCTGTTCAATGTACAGATAGGCCTGAACCAGCTCCAGCTCATGAGGGAGTTCCACCAGTTTTCCCGTATTGAGATAGTTGAAGCTGATTCTTAGAAAGGAGGCAAACGCATCCCCGAATTTGTGCATCTTCTCTGTATCGATATCGCTTAATGCAATGAGCGAGTTCAGCGTATTGAACAGAAAATGAGGCTGGATCTGGGCCTGCAGATAGGCAGCTTCAATCCGAAGCCGTTCGTTGATGGACTGTTTCAGCCCGATCAGCGCTTTAATCCGGTATTTCAGTTCCAGCGCATCCACTGGTTTCGTCACGTAATCGTTCGCTCCGGACGAGAAACCGGTATAGATGTCCGAAGGCTGGCTGCGAGCCGTTAACAACAAGATGGGCAGCTCGGAGACGGAGTAGCGTTCACGTACTCTTTGAGTCAGCTCGTATCCGGACATCTGAGGCATCATCACGTCGGTGACCAGCAGGTCCCATTGTCGGGTGTCCAGCAGCTCCAACGCTTCACGGGCAGAATGGGCCGTCGTCACGGTATAAGGCTCAGACGAAAGCATGCTGACGAGTACCTTCAGGTTGATCGGATCATCATCGACGGCCAAAATGTGAATCGGGCTTTCCTGCAGCAAAGGAAGAACCGCAGGTGAGGCGTGAGCTGCCTTCGTGTTCTGCTCGGACCATTCGGCCACATTGGTTTCTGAACCTGATTTCGCCGCGGCAGAGAGCTTCGTGGAGGGAGAGGATGCTTCTTCCCACGGCTCCATCCGTATTTCCGGTCGTACCTGGCTGAGATCCGTATTGGCCAGCGGCAAACTGAACGTAAACGTTGAACCTTTGGAAGGTTCGGAGCGAGCGCTCAGCGTACCGCCATGCAGTTCAACGAGCTGCTGGCAGATGCTCAGCCCGAGCCCAATGCCCTGTTCATGGCCATCTCCGGACAGGCCTTGTTCGTATGGGGAGAAAACGCGCGAAAGGGTCTCCTTGTCCATGCCGATGCCCGTGTCCGAAACATGGATGATCGCCTTTGTTTCCCGTACCTCTGCAGAGAGAGTCACCATGCCGGTCTCCGTAAATTTCAAGGCATTATGGATCAGATTGTGCAAAATTTGCACCAGTCGTTTCTCGTCCGCCATGACAGCGGGCAGCGAATCGGGAATGTCGTTATGCAATGTTATGGTTTTGCGTTCAGTCATAAACTGCAGCATGGACATGACTCCGGGCACAATGGACTGAACCCGGATCGGCTCGGGATGCAGCTTGATGCGGTGCTCCTTGAGCCGGACGACATCGAGCAGATCGCCAATAAGATGCGACATGCGGCGGCTGATCGTGATCAGCAGATTCATGTCCTGCAGGCTGCCGGGATGCAGCCGGCCTTTCTCTTGCGAGACGACATTGTGGGCGATATTCATGATGCCGTGCAAGGGAGTTCTTAGCTCATGGGACGTATTCGCCAGAAACTGATCCTTGATGCGGTCCGCTTTGATCAGCTGTTCATTCAGCTCGACGTTCAATCTGGCATTGCGGAAGTATTTTTTGAACCAATACGTCGAGAATCCCGCGAGGGCCATGACCAAATCAAACGGATAGAAGACCGTCATGACGTTAAATGACAGTTCCGCAAAGCTTCATAACAGGTTGGAAATGATGCAGGAAGCGGACACCAGTATGAAAATGATGTCTTGGTCGTTCTGCTGTTGTCCGACCATTTTGACCGAGAGCGTTATAAACCAGACGAATGCGGTGCAATACAGCCAATCAAAGATACGATAATGGATGATTTCGTAAATGAAGGACGCCGGCGAAACGGTAGTCAGGATCATCATGGCAAGCAGCATGGCAAGGTATATGCGGGTCCAGCGGCTGGGTGAACGTCGCGTCGTGAATTTTCGGAACAATAAAATAATGAACATGCTTAGGGCTAACAGAGCAATCAGGTGAACTTTCAGTCCCCATGTGTAATTGAGCGGCAACCACAGCATCAGAATGTTATCGTGTGCGGACAAAATGGCTATACCTACCGATACGGTAACCAACAAGGCGTATAATAAGGATTTTTCGCACGGGTTGATCAAGAAAAGGATGCCGGCGTAGATCCCGTGAAGCATCAACACGAGAAATATAAAGAGCTGAAAGCCGATCGAATACCAGCGGGAAAAGTCCATGGCGGCCTGTGATCCGAAATAGGCAGGCACCATGATCCCTCCTTTATGCGGGCTATCAAAGTTGGCAATCCGAACGACCAAGTCAATCTTCGTTGTGTTCCCGTCATAAGAAGGGGTGAATGATAGACTGTTGGGTTTGTATTGCTCGGGGGTATCGCCGATTGTACCTAGTGCAGATACGGTTTCGCCGTTGATTTCCACTTCGGACGATGCCTGGAGTTTCTTGAACCAAAATGAAACGGGCTGCGGAATCGGGTTCATCCGAATTTGCAGCCTGTAAGTACCGTACCCGTAAGAGGTATTATCGCTGTTGTTAAGCGCATCTCCCCAGTCTCCGGGCACCTGTATAGGGATGGAATCGTATTTTCCGGATCGGATTTCCTGAAGGGTTAGCAGCTGATGAGGATAGAAATCCCATTCGCCGTTCAGGGACATCAACGGTGTGCTGCCCAAATCGACATTTCGCAAATCAAGCTCGCCGTTTACAGGAGAATGATCTCGCAGAATGGGGAACATTTGCTGGGTCCAGAACCAGCGCATGCCGACTAACACCGTAAAGGTCATCAAGATGATCCATATATATTTCATTTTGAGATGAGTGGACGTGTTTGATTTTTTCATAGTGGGTGTTACTTTCGACAAAAATCGCTGTGTTTCCTGCTGAATCGCTTGCGCAATTTACACATTACTCCAAAGAACGACAACAGCAAACTGTCGATATTCGTCTATTTTTTGTCAAGGCGCCGATGATATAGTATTAATTGATATGGAGAATTTTGTTATTTTCCATGGCCTCGAATTAAAGTGTTGAATTCCCTAAATAACAACATGAGAGGAGGGGCTGGCAAATAGCAATCCAATGAGGAACATCCCCAAGCGTCCTGGTCCGTCAATTGGAGTCCGCAGGACTTTGATGATGCGAAAGGACATTGGGGACAAGCGGAGTCAATATCGAAACCATACAAAACAACCATTTCGATGCCTTTTCGGGCCGATGATGGTTGTTTTTTGGTTCCATTTTTTATTGACGAATATGGCAGCGCCGTATCAAGAATTCGAAAGGACGATGCTATTAAAAGACTCGGCTTCCAGTTCAATTCGGAATGTCTGGCCCGCATGGGCAAGCAGCAGCTCCCGGTTATCGCTGAACGGATTGTTGATAACAACGACCAGGCTCCCATCCGGGTTGCGGAAAGCCGTAGCTTTGCCGCTCCAGGGGCCGGATAGCCCGACGCGGCGCGCACCGGGAACGATGTGGTGGGCATAATGCTTCATGACGTAGTATTCCGGATTGCGGATCAGCCGTTGGGTTGCCGGATCGACGGTAACCATGGAATTTTGCTCCCATCCCCATGTGCTGCGACCTTTGGGCTCAAGAACCATGTTCCAGTACACATATGCATTCACTCCGTTGGCGAAATAGTGCTGAAACAGGTTGAATACGTACTTGGCGTACATCCAGGAGTTGTTTCCATCGCCGCACTCGTTTTCGGTTTGCATGTACCGGAGTTCGGGATAGCTCGCTACCGTGCGTTGTATGGCGTGTTTCCCCGCCCATTGATAACCGACGCCTTTAATGTAGGAGTATGCCTGGGGATCGCTAAGGACAAGCCCGGCATACTCGTCGAAATCGTTCGTTTTTTTGTGGATCAGCTCTTCCTAGGGATCGGGGGCATTGATCGTGCCCAGCCAGATTTCCGTGTCCAGGCCGTGCTTTTCGAATGCAGGCCCAAGGTGCTCCGCAATGAATTCGCGCAGCTGTTCGCCCGTCCATTTGCAGGAAGGGAATTTCTGATCCGCGATAACCTCGTTTTGCACATGGACCTGATGGATGGTTATCCCGGCTTCTTGGTACGCCTGCACAAATTTCACGAAATACAGCGCATATGCATCCAAAATATCCTTTTCCCAGCGCAGCGTGCCGTAGTTGTAGGCTTTCGGCGTTTTCATCCAGGTCGGCGGACTCCATGGAGAAGCGAATAGCTGCAGGTTCGGATTGTAGGATAAGGCCTCTTTGATATAAGGAATTAAATATTTGAAATCTCGTTCGATCGAAAAATGTTCCATGGCCAAATCGCCATCGGTTTCGTTATGGCTGTACCATTCTGCCGCGTAATCGCTTGCACCGATGGGCAGTCGGCAAATCGTGAATTTATGTTCACCGTCAGGGTGGAACAGGGAGTGGAAGAGTTCGTGCCGCTGCTCTTCGTTCAGATGGGACAGGGCTATATACCCAAGCTCGTTAAAACATCCGCCAAACCCCTCCACCTCCTGGTAAAGTTCGTTCGACATTTTTAAGTTAGCGCTTTCATTTGTTGGTTTTAATACACTTTCCTTCCACGGGGTATCCGGCGTCGTCGAATACGCGCGCACCTTCAGGGACATGTCCAGTTCCTCCTCGCGAGAACCATAGTATGTTTCAATACAGTCAGTATATCAGTTAGCTGATCAAAAAAGGATGTGCCAAACCACGTGAAATTTACCCAAATCCACGGTTATGCTTTTGGATGGATAACCAAACTCCCTGCCAAAACGAAGCTTGGCAGGGAGTTCACTGATATTGAAATAAACGGGTACGCGGCTGCGCCTATGATTAAGGTTGCAAAGCCGGCTGCTGCGCCTATGATTAAGGTTGCAAAGCCGGCTGCTGCGCCGGTGGTTTGTTTGCGAAAATCAGAATGGTTCTGCTGTCGGCCAGATAACCGACCGTCGTTTCCAGCTGCTCGGAAATGAACCGGACCGGAACGAACGCTTTGCCGTTTTGAATCAGCAATGGGGCATCATTTACGATGGTATTGCCGTTCACGTTCACTTGCCGGTGGCCAGCCGCCCATTGAATGACCTGATCGCCCTGAGAAATAATGACCTCTTCTGTGGCGGGATGCCAGTCCACGCTTGCGTTCAGATGCTCGGAAACAAAGCGCAGTGGAACGTAAGTCCTGCCTTTATCGATGAAAGGGGCAGCATCCAATGCATAGGGTTTTTCTCCGACGTATGCCGTGGTCGACCCTTCGGTCAACCTTTGAATACTGCCCTGCGGAGAACGTTTCTGCTCGCGAACGTTAAGCTGGTTCAGCATTTGCATGGTTTGGCTGCCGCTGGAAATGTCCAGGTAGTTATGCTGAATCGTCAATGGTGCAGGCTCGATTTCATTGATCGGGACGAGAGAGCCTATGGCGGATGATGAGGCAGAAATATCCTGCACGCCATTCGTCAGTCCAGGGGATAGATTCAGCTTCGCAATCGGGCTCAGATCCCATATTCGATTATCTGCAAGCTTCAACGATTGCAATTTTTTCAGCGCTGCGAGCGGTCGGAGATCATAAATCTGGTTGGATTCCGCGTTCAACTCCTTCAGGCTGTTCAATGCCCCGAAGGCCTCGATTTGTTCGATCCGATTGTTGGATACGTCCAGCGACCGCAGGTTGGTCAAATGGGCGAGCGGTTCGGCATCAACGATATCATTGCCTGCGACGTTGAGTTGGAGCAGCGACTCCGGAAGCTCGGACAAGGAGCCGGATGATCCAATCCGGTTGTTCGCAACGTTAAGGGATTGCAATTTGGTAAGGCCGCTAATGGGCGAAAGGTCTGTGAGCTGATTGTTGGCAACCTCGACCCGTTTCAAATCATGCGCATGTTCCAGCGGCGCAATGCTCGTTATCCCGTTTCCGCTGGCGAAGAATGTATGTAGTCTCGGAAAAGCCCGAACAACGGCAATGGAAGTCACCGAATTGTTGCTGATGTACAGCCGTCCAAGGTTCTGCAATTCGCCAAGAGCATCAATCGATGTAATATAGTTGTTGCGCACGTCGATTTCCCGCAATTTCGTCAGATGGGCAACTGGCGTGAGGTCACTCAATTCATTGCCGTACAAGCGCAGATGCGTCAGATTCGTTGCATACTCAAGCCCGGCGAGACTCTGGATCCCCATGTTGCTCAGGTCGACTACGGTCAATTGCTGAAGGTCGGACGGGGTCAGGCTGGCATCGACGGGTTTATTCAAAATGAGCTTGAGCCCGGTTTCCAATGCGGAATCTTCCACAATACTATTCTTCTGCTCGGACATGGGGTAGGCCATCGCCTGTCCGGCTCCTCCGATCGAGAGGATCAATATGACAAATAAAAGAGCTATTCTTTTCATTGCATGAACTCCCTCCGCCTGAATTCAAGATTCGTTTAGCAAACACGCAAGGTCTATGTAAAAATCACTTCTTAGTTATTAACCAGGCTCCACGGAAAAGGAACAGCCCCGAAAAGCGTTCCGTCTTCTACATTTCTATTCTATACGAAACCAGCCCCCGCCTGCACACTTCTTGAACCTTGCCGCAAAAAAATGCGTTGCAGGCCTCATTCGCCGTAAATCGTCCATTATTCCATATAAGTTTTCCATAAATCCATTGAAAACGGTTGCGCATATATGTCACAATCATAGAGGAACATCTTCTGTGCAAGCCATCTGGTAGTTCATAGGATCATTACGATTTGATATGGAGGGGAATCATCATGAGAACGATAAAGCTTGGAAGCAGCTCGCTTGAGGTGCCGGTTGTAGCCGTGGGCTGCATGCGAATCAATGCACTGAGCAGCAAGGAAGCGGAGCATTTCGTCCACTCGGCCATCGAAGCGGGCGCAAACTTCTTTGATCATGCCGACATCTACGGGGCAGGGACGTGCGAAGAGATTTTTGCCGAAGCTGTCCAGATGAATCCCCAAGTGAGGGAAAATCTGATTCTCCAGTCCAAATGCGGCATTCGCAAGGGCATGTTCGACTTCTCCAAAGAACATATCCTGAATTCGGTGGACGGTATTTTGAAACGCATCAAAACCGAATATCTCGATGTTTTGCTGCTGCATCGTCCCGATGCTCTGGTGGAGCCGGAGGAAGTGGCCGAAGCATTCGATCTGCTTGAGCGCGAAGGCAAAGTGCGCCATTTCGGGGTGTCCAACCAAAATCCGAACCAGATCGAACTGTTGAAAAAATATGTGAAACAACCGCTGGTTGCCAACCAGCTTCAATTGAGCATTACGAATACAACGATGATCTCCAGCGGGATCAACGTGAATATGGAGAACGACGCCGCCGTCAACCGCGATGGCAGCGTGCTGGATTATTGCCGTCTGCACGACATTACGATTCAGCCATGGTCCCCGTTCCAATACGGATTCTTCGAAGGCGTATTCCTTGGCAACGAGAAGTTCCCGGAGCTGAATGCCAAGATCGACGAAATTGCCGCGAAATACGGTGTGACCAATACAACGATTGCCATTGCCTGGCTGCTGCGTCATCCGGCCAAAATGCAGCCGGTGACGGGAACGACGACCGTTAGCCGTTTGCAAGACTGCATCAAGGCCGGCGAGATCGATCTTACCCGTCAGGAATGGTATGACATTTATCGCGCAGCAGGCAACATTTTGCCGTAAGCGAGATTCGTGGATGTAGAATACTTGAATAACATGGGAAGCACGGGCATGTTTTGCTCGTGTTTTTCATTTGGTTTTGATATTGATTGCCGTAGTTTCCAGCGTATAAAATAGAATGAGAGATTTGTACATTTAAAAGGATTAAATTGTAATAAATACAAATTAGTTGAAAGGAAACTTATTGACCCTCGATCAATTCCTACATATAATTACTTTGAAATGTCGTTGATCCTGTTTATGGTTTTTATGAGAACCGCAAGTCGCGGTCTGTCTTCTTTAAATGTACGTCAATAGGCGTTTTGCTTACTTTGGAGGGTGGTGTTCGTTTGGAGTCGGCAACCACGATACGCGATCATTTGGAATCATACTTGAAAAGGGAACGGATGTCGATCAGTCTGTTTTCCGAGCTGTCAGGCATCAATTCAGGCACGCTTAGCAACATATTAAACAAAAACCGCCCGATCTCGATGCAGCAGCTGGACCGTATTACGGCGGCCATGCAGCTGGATGAGGGCTACTATTACGAACTGTACATCGAAGAGTGTTTCGTTCACTCCACGCCGGACTGGCGCAGGCTTGGTCCATTCCTCCATCGATGTGCAGAGTTGGACAAATTGAATTGCATTGAAGAGGTTATCCGGTTGATGATGGATAATCTGTCCTATATACCTTTGTTATTTGAAGTCGCAGAGGAGTTTTACGGTGGCGGAAAATTCAAAGCGGCCGTTCTTTTGTACGAAACGATTGCCGAAAGTGAAAAAATGCAGCATTCGGAACGGCTTGCACTCTGCCAATATCGCCTATTTAAGCTGGGCCTTGGCAAAGACCGCCAGAAGAACCTTATTATCGCTTCCAGGTTCGAGTATTACGTCGATCGATTGGATGAACGCTATCAACTGGATGCGCTGAACGAATTGATCAATGCGTTCGGAGCGCTGCACCGCTGGATGAAGGTCCAGGAATTGTCCGAAAAATTAAAGGTGAAGGCTAAGGTTCATTATGAACTGAATGGGAGAAACAAGCAGGAAGAAACGAAAAAACCGATTATTTTTTATATTTTATATTCCGATCTGGCTGCAGGAAGCGCGTTCTATCATCTTAAGGAGTACGACAGGGCGCTTGATTTCGTTTCTCGTTACGCAGACAGCAGTTGGGTGAAGCAGCCTGATGAGGAAGAACGAATCGTAATGCATCAATTCCAGGAATGGGCTGAGGGCAATCGCTATGTATATCAATTGATGGCCGGTCGTTTCGAGGTGCTGCCCGATTATGTAGGGTACATCTCCAACAGGGAAAATGAAGTCTTTCCGGCGCTTTGCGACATTGTGACGGCCGCCAACCGCTACGATATGAACATCGATTTCGTGCTTGAAAAGTTTAAATCACATTTGTCATATCAGGAGCAAAGCAACCGGATCGGCAAAGTGAGCAAACAGGTTACCGATGATCGCTATGTTCGTCTAATGGGAGGATTAGCTTCATATTATTTACGGAAGGACGATTTTATCAAAGGTTTACAGTATGCCTTGAATAGTATGAAGTTTGCTCTTGAAATTCATGATGGCCGGGGTATGCTTAAAAGTATCGGGTTGTTTGAACAGTATAGGGATTATGCGACCGATGAAGCAATGCAGCAATACAAAAATTTGATTAGTGAGGTGCAGAAACTCAATGATGAGGAAGTTTGCTTCGCTGATAGTCATGTTTAGCATTGTTATTGCCATTGTAGCTCCTGGTGCTCAATCTGATGGTCCTGATCGAGGTCTGACGACGTCCAATCCGGATATTATGCGCACCGCAGACCATGGATTCGGATCGTAAAAAACGTATGCCGGCAGAAAACGTCCTCAGCTTGCCAGGGGACGTTTTTTTCTTTTGTTGGAAGAATAAGTATGCGATATCCCGTACAATCTTGCGATCGACAGATTCCGTTAAAATGTGACAGAAGGAGGAGGTTATGGATTGTACGGAATTGAAATTGGAGATTGAACTTGCCAGGGAACTGCTGTACGTGAAGGAACGGGAGTACGGGAGTTTCCAGCATCCGGAAGTGATAAGGCAGTCTATAGTGCTGGACGAGCTGATGAATAAATATTATCGTGCCACGAAAAAAAGTCCAATCCATAAACCGCAGACGTAGCGAAAGAAATGGGCGCGTTTAAGAAAAAGGACTATTTACATCGTGGCTTCTTTGTAGTATGGTTAGTTACATGAGTAACTAACCGATTAACTTGGCCTGAATCAATAATTCAATGATGAAAGTTGGATTTGCATGAAATCGAATCTGGACGAATCACAGCCCATTTTTCATCAGATCGCCCTGATGATTATGGATGACATCGTAGAAGGCCGCTTAAAGGCTGAGGAACAGGTTCCTTCCACCAATGAGCTGTCGCGGTTTTACAATATCAACCCTGCTACGGCGCGGAAAGGGCTGCAGTCGTTAGCGGACAAAGGCATTATCTACAAACAGCGGGGACTGGGCATGTTCGTCGCAAAAGGAGCGCGGGATACTTTGCTTCAAGAACGAAGGCAGCATTTTTACGAGGAATACATTCAACCTTTGCTTGAGGAAGCCAAACGCATTCACATGAGTGAAGAAGCAATCATCGACCTGATCAAAGGCAAGAGCGATAAGGAGAGTGAGTCATGATACACGTGGAACAAGTGGAGTACGGTTACCAGGGAACGCCTGTTTTGAAGAACCTCACGCTGCGGGAAGACGAACCGGTCATCAGTGCATTGTGGGGGAGGAACGGCGCAGGGAAAACGACGCTGATGAGTTTGCTTGCAGGCCAGCAGCGGCCGGAGCAGGGAACGATTCGGATCATGGGTCATGAGCCGTACGACAATTTGGCTGCACAGGAGAATCTGTGTTATGTCCAGGAGAATCATCCTTTCGGGAGAAACTGGAGCATGGTTGATTTGATGCGATACGGCCAGTATTTTCATCCCGAATGGGATCAGGAGCTGGCAGAGCGACTGGTGGATATGTTTGAACTGCCGCTGAAGCGGAAAATCGCTAAATTTTCCAAAGGCATGAAAACGGCGGCCCAGATCATTCTTGGATTATCCAGCCGCGCAAATATTACGATTCTTGACGAGCCCACCAATGGCTTGGACGCTGAGAAGCGGAAGTTTTTCTATCGCGCTTTGCTGGAAACGTACGAGGATCAGCCGCGATTGATGCTGCTGTCATCCCATCATATTGAGGAAATTCAGCCTTTATGCGAATCCTTGATCGTTCTTCATGGGGGCAACATATTGCTGCATCAATCCATGGAGGAAATGCGCGAGAGAGGTATTCTTCTAACAGGGGATATTGGCGCTGTTGAACGAGTTGCAGTGGGTTCCCCTGTCCTGGAATCATCCCGGCTGGGCAGCACGCACAAAGTCATGATCGACGCAGTGTACTCTGGAGCCTTGAGAGAAAAGGCCAGCGAATATGGGGTAACCATCGAAAAGGCGGCAATACAGGATTACCTGGTTAACGTAACCAGAAAGCATGAGGAGGTTCGTCCATGAATGTTGCAAAAGGCACGAATCGCATGATCATGGAAGACATGGTGTGGCATTATAAAATGTTTGCGTACATCACGCTTGCGCTGACGGCCATCTATCTTGCGATAGGATACATTTTCGGTGCTGCTTTCCCGACAACGCTTTTCGGCCCGATGTATGGAGGAATCATTGCATTTGCCATCGTGGGGATCGTTAACGTGTACCCGGTTGCGATTGGCATGGGGAGCACGCGGACTCAATTTCTTAAGTCGTTCTACTTGATCTCGGTCTGGATGGTTGTTGTCGCCATTACGACGTTAAACCTGATCTATCTGATTATGGATCTGCTTCATCAATACGGCTCGTTGGGCGTCACCTTTTATAGTGCTGGGGCTCTGTACGTAAAAGATTTTCACTTCTTTCCTTACTTGTGGACCGATCTAATGGTTGGATTTTTCCTGCTGGGATTATCGTTATTTATAACGGTAGGCTGGCTCCGATTGGGGATGCGCAATTTTCTGATTTTGTTCTTTGGACTGAGTGTGGTCTTAACGCTTGTACTTACGCAGGTGGATTGGAGCTTATTTGTTGAATGGATCATGAAAGCCAATAAAACGGTATTGTTCATCGTGAGCGGCGTTTTGGGTCTAGGGATGATGCTCGCGACCTATCCCATGATGAAGAATGCTCCGCTTGTGATGAAGGGGCGTAAAAGCTGACACTGGTAAATGGAACGTATAAAACGATTGCAGGAAATTGCCGTTAGGTAAACACTGGATTCATAAAATATAAATGGAAATAAAGCAGTCCATACCGGGCTGCTTTATTTTCGCTTTAATTATACATGGTGGACGGGATATCCGAGTTTAGCGGTGCAATAAAAGTTCTTGGCCCAACCTTGAAAGTTCCTCCATCATGTGTTGGTAAGGATAAGGCCCGTAGCTGACGCGGGCAACGCCTAATTCACCAAGTTGAGCAGGTGTTGGCTTGCGTGAAGTCAGCATTATATTGACGGGCAGGGCACACTGCTCGCACAGCTTCCTGATGCAATCCGGATCTTGCAGTCCGGGCACGAACAATCCGTCCGCCCCGGCTTGTTCATAAGCGTAAGCCCGCTCTATGGCGTCTGCGACCCATTCACGATGACTAGCCGGGGGAGCTTGGAGAAAGACATCCGTGCGGGCATTGATGAACAGGGGCACACCGGTTTGATCGGCACCGTCCCGGGCTGCCTTTAATCGCAGATGCTGCTCTTGTATTGTATATAGGCCCTCCCCACCCGGAATTTGATCTTCCAGGTTAATGCCGATGGCACCGGATTCGACCGTATGCTGCACATTTTCGCTAATTTCTGACACAAACCTTCCATACCCTCCCTCAATATCGATCGTAACAGGCAGATCTACGCTTGCCGCGATCCTCTTCAGGTTGGCAATGACCAGTTCGAAAGGCAGTGCTTCACCATCCTGCGAGCCATGAGCTGCTGCAACAGACCAACTGCCGGTGGCTATAGCCTTGGCTCCGGCTGATTGAATGGCGACCGCGCTTCCGGCATCCCATACATTGACCAGGATAAGCGGATCTCCTTTGACGTGCATGCTGCGAAATGACAATGCTTGCTCTGCGGCGGAATTCATAAATGTGTTCTCTCCTTTGATGCTGCGTTTTTTGGAGTAGTGTGTTTTACGTTGGATTATGCTTGTCCCCGATCTATTCCTCGGATCGTTTCTTCCATCCGTTTTTCATGTTGGAGCAGCCAGCTTTTACGATTCAGCCCGCCCCCGTATCCACCCAAATCGCCGCTGGCGTTAATCACGCGATGGCATGGAATGACGATGGCCAGCTGGTTGGCTCCATTGGCTTGGGCGACGGCTCTGCATGCGGACGGTTTGCCCAACATGACGGCAATATCCTGATAGGAACGTGTTTCTCCTGATGGAATTGCGACCAGCTGCTCCCATACGCTTTTTTGAAATGGTGTTCCTAAACAGGACAACGAGGTGTGGAACTCGGTGCGGGTACCTTCAAAATACTCTTCGAGCTCTTTCTCGATCGACATAATGGGGCCGGTAACGCCGGGAACGATGGCGCGTTTCGTTCGCAGCCGCAATCGCTCCACTTCCCGTTCCAATCCCCGGCGATCCACGAACTCCAGCAGAACTAAGGCATCGTCATCGGCAATCGCCATCATGGGACCAAGCCGGGTATCCAGCCAGGCCGCCTTTAATACATGCTCGTCATCGATTTGTGTGGGTGGAGCACCCATGATTCGGGAAAAGGCATCCCGAAAGCCGCTGCTCGATTCGTAACCCGTGGACAGCTGCGCATCGATCACGGGTCGCCCTGAACGAATGTTTTTCAGGGCAAGCCCCATACGGCGGGCGCGAGCATACTCCACGAAAGTCATGCCGAACCGCTTCTTGAACTGTCGCCTTGCCGTGGATTCATCTATGGATAGTTGTCTGAAATCCTCGGTTTTCCAACGTTTCTCCGGATTGTTCTCGACCGCTTCCACCAGCAGGCGGACAATGTCCGACACCTGGTTGGGATGGGATAACGGACGACAACGCTGGCATGGGCGATATGAGGCCAACAACGCTTGCTGCGCAGTATCGAAAAATTCGCAGTTCTCGAACTTGGGTTTGCGAGCCGGACAAGTGGGACGGCAGAACACGCCCGTCGTTTTGACGCCAACATAGAACAGTCCTTCGTATTCCGTATCCTTGGCCAGCAGGGCCTGATAATAAATTTTTTTCTTTTCGAAGTCGAGCATCGGGCTTTCACGTCCTTACCGGGAAGTTTGTATCTCGATTATACCCAAATATGATTTTTGCATCGCCGAAATTCAGGCACGGATTTTTTTGTCGAGCGATTTGACGCTTCCTGTCGTTGTTTAGAATTTGTTGAGATGCAGATGGTATTATAGACCTATAAAAAGAAAATGGTTAGGTCCATGTGCCCTTGGGGATTCGATCCACGTTTATTAACGCCATTGTGAAACAAAGGTTTGGAGGTTGGTTGGATGATGAGATATTCCACGTATCAGAGCATTTACGAATCGGTAAACCCGGAAACGGCCCAATCTGGCATAGGCGATTTCAAAAGGAAATGGCCGCGTATGAAAATGCCCACAGTTTTGATAAAAAGCTTGATCGTTTTTTTGATCATCCTCATCGGATGCAGCACGGTATTGAATGTATTTGCTGGAGGCAAAGAGGACCGTCTGGCACTTGGAGGCAAACTCGTCGTATCTCAGGGCGACACGCTCTGGAATATTGCAGTGAAGTATAAGCCGGATGATATGGATACGCGAGATTACATTGAAGAGATCAAAGCATACAATGAACTGGTTTCCAGCTCCATTCAGGTTGGACAAGTTCTGACGTTACCCTGATCGAAACAGCATGAGCAATTAACTTACATATAGTCCAAATATACTACTGGTTATCCGAAAGATGGAGCATCATCGCCATTTTGCCGGATAGCCGGTTTTTTTTGCGCGGAAAAGCATATGTCTCTTCTGCTTACATATCAAGGAGCTTCATGAGGAATGATATGGGTATTGAATGAATATAGGGAACGTTTGGCTTGTTGCCACGACGAAAGGATTACAGACAGGATGGAGGAGCTTTAGATGAATAAAAGCAGGTTCAACATCAACGCACTTGGCGTGCTGATTCTGGGATCGACGTTGCTGGTCAGCGGATGCGGCGCCATAAACAATAAGGAGTCGGTGCAGGAACACGCGTATCCCCAATCGAAAAAGCCCATTGAGCAAGCGGGTCCAAACTCGGTTCCGAATGCGGCTGCCAAAAACAAGAACCCGGAAGCGGTTGAAGAAGGACGGCTGTCTGCCGAGGCCAACGATTCGGAAGGAGTCGGCTCGTTGATGTCCATTGAACTTCATCAGACGGACGAACTGGCCAAACACAAGCGTTTCGAATTCACGGTCAGACAGGTGCCTGAAGGGTATACACTATCCGAACTGCGTTGGACATCCAACCAGATTACGGTCATCGATAATTACGGACAAGCGGTTCAGCACGCCAAAAGCGGTAAAGAGGGTTTTTATATTGACGAGAAGCGTCAGATCTCAGGCTTCCGATACACGGGCGAAATGAAAGGGGAAAGCGGAAAAGTGACCCTGGTTTATACGGATGGTCAAGGCAGCGATGAGGTCCGGGTCGAAACCGAAGTGGCATTGCCTCTTTAACGGCGGGAGCCTTATTCAGATGATTGCCAGTGTGTGATGTGCATCGTTCGGTCGTGCCAAAAGACGGTCGCTGTCGGCACATTCAAGGCGGTCAGGGAGGCCAAAAAGCTTCGAGATTGTACCGAAAAGCGCATGCAAAAAGCAGCCCGGCGGGCTGCTTTTGCTTTTATCATCAAGTCCGAACGTTGCTGATAAACGAGATATGATTTCACAACGCTACATGAAGTCAAAGAAATAACGAACGACATGGAACATGACCGGGGACGTATAGGTCAAGCTGTCGACCCGGCTAAGGTAACTCTTTTTCAATGCGTCGAATTTGGTGTCGTCGCCGATCAACAGGTCCCTTTTCAACACGGATACCGTCAAGCTGCCGAAAAATCCTGCGAGCGCGATCAGTATACCGATAAAAATGGAGAACTCCCAATTAAACGGTGTCATATATGGGTGAATAAAGTAAGATGCGGCCGTGGTCACAACGAAGGAGCAGAGGAACCCTTCCCAGGTCAAAAAAGGATTGGCGGTAGGCACCACTTTGCGTTTGCCCAAATAGAGAGAAGCCAAATAATGCACCACATCGTTCAGCTGCGTCAACACAACCAGAAACAATACGAGCTTGGAGCCGTATTCCGGCGTGGCAAAGGGAAAGTACGCAAGATGACTTAACCCGAACACCATCAACATGAGGCCCCACTGGGTCGAGCTTACGCTGCGAAGGAAACCGACCGTGCCTTTGTTGATCAGCCTCGGCAGCGGCAGCACGAGAAAGACATACAGCGGAATAAATACGATAAACATGCCGTACCATCCGATGTAGATCCAGTAAAATTGCACCGGTATGGCCAGGTATGCCCATAGAAACAATCGGCGGTCCGCTTTGCGCGTGCGAATCATGGAGAAATACTCCTTGAGCGCAAAAAACGCCAGTACCATGAGCGATATTAGGGAGACAATGGGGTTGAACAATGTGGCGAGACAAAAAATAACGAACATGCCCCACCAGGTTTTGATTTTATTGCCGATGCCCGAGTAATCCTTGTCCGGTTGAAGTCGGGACACGGTTTTATAACCGATATGTACGAGTAGTAATGCTGAAAAGATGAGCGTAAGCGTAAAAAGCGTGCTATTCACTTGGCGATATCACCTGCTTGTCGGGATGTGAGATTCCATTATAGGGTTCCTATGTTATTATGAAGGAATACTCGACACTTGATAAGGGGTAATTTTGCGATGACACCGGATCGTTCGGTTTATATTTTGTTGACTAATACAGGTACTTTGTTTACCAAAATGATTCAGACTTACACGCGCGCACCCTATAATCATGCATCCATTTCATTCAATCGGGAACTTTCCGAGTTATACAGCTTTGGGCGCAAACATCCAAACAATCCGCTCAGCGGCGGCTTTGTGAAAGAAGATATCCAGAAGGGCACGTTCAGCAAATTTCCGGACACGACTTGTGTCATTTATGAGCTGAAGGTGACCGAGCGCGAGGTGGAAAAAATGAAACGCGTGCTGCACATCTTCATCCGCAGCCGCCAGAAGTTCATGTACAATCTGCTCGGCGTCATTGGCATCACGCTTAAAGAACCGGTGGAGTTCAGCAACTCGTATTTCTGCTCGCAGTTTGTGGCTGAAATTTTGCAGCGATCGGGGATCAAGCTGTGGAACAAGCTGCCTGCATTGGTGACGCCGGATGATTTTCGTCAAAACGAGCGGCTGGAGTTGATCTATGAGGGGCTGCTGCGGGATTATAGACCGCGTAAAGATCAGGAGCATGCCGATCCCGGCTCAAAATGATGGAGCGCCAAAACTCGGAATAAGCCTTTCGGATCATCGAAGTTATACGTCAGCAAAAAAAACAGGATAAAAAAATCTCGTTTTATTAAGGCGGCGATCACATGCCAACGATGTTCAACGCCTCCTCTGTCGCCTATTTGTGGACGGACGATGATGAACATTTGGAAGGAAGCCAAGGGCTGCATGTGGAGGTTTATGCGGATCGCGTCGTCGTGAAGGGCAGGGACTTCGTGAAAGGGAGCTGGATTGAGGGCGCTGAGTTGACGGTGAACTATTTGAGGGACAGCAGACTTTGAACTAAAATCGCTCGTGATCATCATTTGGATCACATGGAATCGTGCGCACGAAGGGCCGGTGTCATAAAAAGTTCCACGTGAAACGTTGGATGAAGCGTGAATTGGGGAAAGTTGTAAAAGGGTACATATGCGTTCTATACTCAAAAGGTAGATAAAATTTTCCATGGATTGCTGCAAGTTGATCGTACCGATACATGTCGGAACACTACTCAATAGAGAGGATGTAGACGCGGAATGAGAAAACTTCAAGTGATGACCAGCTACGGGATTGTGGAGGGCGAAAATTCGCATGGAGCGAACGCATGGAAAGGCATTCCTTATGCCAAGCCGCCAGTGGATGAACTGCGTTTCAAAGCCCCGGTTCCTCCGGAATCATGGGAAGGCGTGCGCGAAGCCCGGTTTTACGGGCCGGAAAACATTCAGCCGCGCAGTTCTCACCTGAAAGAAGCTGAGGGAGCGATTCGGGAATCCGAGGATAGCCTGTATCTGAACGTTTGGGCTCCGGAAAAAGAAAGCGATCAACCCCTCCCGGTGATGGTGTGGATTCATGGTGGTGCCTTCGTTACCGGTTCGGGCAGCTTACCCGTATATGACGGCACGTCCTTGGCCGTACGAGGCAATTTGATCGTAGTCACGATCAATTATCGTCTCGGGGCGCTCGGATTTTTGCATATGTCGCCGCTCGGCGAATCGTACGCCACCAATGCGGGATTGCTGGATCAGGTCGCTGCGCTGCAATGGGTGCAGGATAACATTTCCGCTTTCGGAGGGGACCCGGCCAACGTTACCGTATTCGGTGAATCGGCGGGCAGCATGAGCATTGCTGCCCTGATGGCGATGCCTGCGGCCAAGGGCCTGTTCCGGCGCGCTATTATGGAAAGCGGCGCATCGCAGTTCATGCCTGCCGAGCAGGCTAACGCGGTGCGTGAAGGCGTGCTGAAGATGCTTGGCATCGGTGCGGACGAGCTGAACAAGCTGCAGGACATCCCGGCGGAGCGGATCGTCGAAGCTGCCGAGAGGTTCAAAGAGCAAAGCGGTGTAGGAATGGCCTTGCTGTTTCAGCCGGTGCTGGATGGCGATACGCTTCCGCAACCTCCGCTTCAGGCCGTTGCCGCAGGGTCAGCCCGGGATATTTCGGTGCTGATCGGTACGACGCTCGATGAAGGTTCGCTGTTTATCCAGCCCGATACGCCATTTTCCGAGCAGATCGACATGGTGCGCGGAGTCGACTTCATGGCGCCGGACCTTGCCGATCGCAAGGCTATTGCCGACAGCTATCCCAAAACGGCGGACGGACAGGCCCAGGCCATGACCGATATGTTCTTCTGGCGTTCATCGCTCCAATATGCTGCTGCCCAGCAGAAGCATGCACCGGTGTGGATGTATCGTTTTGATTGGGTCATGCCGGAGCACCCGCTTCTCAAAAAAGCGATTCACAGCATCGAAATGTTCTTTGTCTTCAATACGCTGCATGCATTGAAATTCATGAAGGCCGAGCCGGACGCGGCTGCCGCCGCGCTCGCGCTTCGGGTGCAGGATGCATGGATTGCTTTTGCCAAAACGGGTCAGCCTCAAGTAGCCGGCATGGAATGGCCGACGTATGAACAGGATCGTGCAACGATGATCTTTAATCACGAGATCAAGCTCGAACACGATCCGGAAGCGGAGAAACGTAAACGGTTGGGTGTCTAGGTGATTTGATCTTTAGAAAACGCTCTAATCAATCACAATAGGTCACTACGTGGTCAGAATCATCTTTCGATCGCTCTTGTCCCCATATAGCCGCAAATCAAATAAAGTATGATTAGCATGGAGTAAATGCGCAAAACGCCTCACGTCTTTACGACGGAGGCGTTTTTTACTCAAGTACACTATTTACGCGAAGGTTTCGTGCCGGACACTTCATCAAAATAGAAGTTGCGTTTACCCCGCGAGAAGAGGACGAGTATGAGATGGAAAGCCAGAACGATGCAGGCAAGCATGTACAGGCCATATATGCCGACCGATATCCACACCTGATAGGTTTCGGGGATATATGCATTTTGGATGACTGCATACTCGTTCATGATTCGGATCGCGCTAAGAATGAGCCAGGGAATATACAGTGCCAGCCATCTTTTGAACAACGTTTTGAAGGAAGGCTGCCCTGTGCTGATATTGACGTAACGGAAGCGCATAAATGCGGATCCTGGCGTTTTGCCACCCCGTGCCATTGGAACGAAAAAGAGCAGGATCATCATGGCTAGCGTTGTGTTGACGGCCCCGGTGACAACATTGCTGCCTGAAGCCAAATTGAATATGGAAAACAGGTTGGATAACAGCGCGATGACTGCCGCATCGATCATTAACGCAAGCAGCTGTGCTACCGGAAATACTTTATTCTGCTCGACAATCTGCTCGGTTTTGGCTTGAAGGCGCGCCCTGGAAGGGAACATGGCCAGCAAAATAGGCGCAATCAGGAAACCAAGCACGGCGCCGGACGAATTCAGCATCAGGTCATCGATATCGAACAGCCGATAAGGGCAGGCAAAGTAGCCATACAGACCCGTAATTTGCGTGAGTTCGAAAAATAGGGAGAGTCCGAATCCGGCGATCAGCGCCTTTTTCCAGTGGGATCGTTGCTGCATGAAATAACGGATATATACTCCGAGCGGCATGAGCAGAAATACGTTGAAAAGGGCCTGCAAAAAAGCTCTGCTGCGGATCATTGCCATATAACTGGACGGCTGCGACCAGTTCATCGGCGTTTCTTTGAACATGTCGCTGATAAAGGTGAACGGGATCAGGTTGTAATAAACGGCGTCCGCCGCCTGCTGTGCGCAATTGTTGCGGGTTTCGGGCATCGGCAGAATAACGAGGCAGTAGGCGGCAAGCATATAGAAAACAAACGAAAAACTGATCGCAAAGCGGGACCAGCTAAAAAAACCGTCCTTGCGATAGCCGTAAATGAGCCAAGGAATCAACAAAAACATGGCAGCGATAAGAAAAATGAAAAAAGCGGTTTTAACGGGAAACACATAGGGTGTCATACAGGGAAGCTCCTTTTTCTGAAAAAATCATATATGTTCTGACTGCATGCTTACAATATTAACATGGAAAGTTGTTCCGGATCTCCATCATAAGCGGTTTACCTTAAATCAAGGAACGTGCCAACCTTAAATTTAGTTTAAACGATGAGCCAGATGGTCTTGTTCCCGGATGGCAAGTACTCCTTCTTTCCATTAACCTTCGATCCAGAGGTAGAACAACGGCGCATATTCCCGTATACTTGCGAGGAAGCCATCATAGAAATGGAGAGCTAAATACATATGTCCAATTTGCCAAATTGCCCGCAATGCAAATCCGAGTATACGTACGAGGATGGTTTCATGCTGGTATGTCCCGAATGCGCACATGAATGGAATCCGGAATCCGAACAAACGGCCGGGAAAGAGGAAAAGGTCGTCCGCGACGCGAACGGCAATGTGCTTCAGGACGGGGATACCGTATCCGTCATTAAGGAACTAAAGGTGAAAGGCAGCTCGCTCGTCGTCAAAATGGGGACGAAAGTTAAAAACATCCGCCTGATCGAAGGCGACCATGACATCGACTGCAAGATCGACGGCCTCGGCGCAATGAAGCTGAAGTCGGAGTTTGTGAAAAAAATCTAGGCAGGATCAGCAGCTAAACAATCTGCGTGGTAGATCCTTGCAAAGCCCTCTGCGTACCTGAGCAGAGGGCACTTGTTTTTTTATCTCAAATCGTTTAGAGTAGTTATTAACGAAATGTTATTAGCTTACAATACGTTAGAAATAGATGAGCAGTAAATACGGAACATTAATCATAAGGGAGGAATTAGGCATGGAAATCGGAATCAGTACCTTTGTAGAAACATCGCCGGACGTCAAAACGGGAGAGGTGATCAGCCATGCGCAGCGCATTCGCGAAGTCGTGGAAGAGATCGTTCTTGCGGATGAGGTAGGCTTGGACGTATACGGAGTAGGCGAGCATCATCGCGTGGACTATGCGGCATCTTCTCCAGCCGTTATTTTGGCAGCGGCAGCATCCCAAACGAAACGTATTCGCCTGACAAGTGCAGTGACGGTATTGTCCTCGGATGACCCTGTGCGGGTGTATCAGGATTTTGCCACACTGGACGGCATTTCGAACGGGCGCGCGGAAATTATGGCCGGACGTGGTTCGTTCATCGAATCGTTCCCGCTGTTTGGTTATGACCTGAACGACTATGATGAACTGTTCGACGAGAAGTTGGATTTGCTCCTGAAACTGCGGGACTCCGAAAAAGTAACCTGGGAAGGCAAACATCGTCCTTCTTTCAACAACCTGGGCATCTATCCGCGCCCGGTACAAGAAAAACTGCCAGTCTGGATTGGCAGCGGCGGCAACCAGGAGTCGGTCGTGCGCGCAGGTTTGCTCGGATTGCCGCTTGTGCTGGCCATCATCGGCGGTCGCCCAACCCAATTCGCGCCACTGGTGCAGCTGTACAAGAAAGCGGCGGAACATGCCGGACATGACGCATCCAAGCTGACGGTCGCCTCGCACTCGCATGGTTTCATTGCCGATACGACGGAAGAGGCAGTAGAGAAGTTTTTCCCGCCAACGCAAGCCGTCATGAACGTTCTTGGACGCGAGCGCGGTTGGGGACATTACAGTCGGGCGACCTTTGACGCCGCTCGTTCGCTTGAAGGCGCGTTGTATGTCGGAGATGTCGATACCGTAGCCGAAAAAATCATTTATTTGCGCAAACAAGTGGGCATTACCCGTTTCATGCTGCATACCCCGCTCGGCACGATGCCTCATGCCGATGTCATGAGAGCGATCGAACTGCTCGGCAAAGAAGTTGCGCCGAAAGTACGGACCGAAATCGCACGTTGGGAAGCGGAGCAAGCCCAAGCTTAACATAAACGCCAAAAGACGCTAACCGTGGTTACTTCATGGTTAGCGTCTTTTTTGCAGTTATTTTTGGTGATATCGAATTTGAAAAGGACTTAGGGGATGTACCTATGATTGCAAGGCTCCATCTTTAAGCCAGAATGCCTTTGGCACGAGCTTCCTTAATCCAGGCAGGGAATTCGCCCAGCAGGCGGTCATACAATTCTTCATCGCTGATCCGTGAGATATCGTCCAATTCGAAAAAGTTGGCATTATCGATGAATCGGCCGGGCATGTCGTCCAGCTTCTGAAGAATGCCGTAATTGGCTCGCCCCAAGCCAACGAATTGCCAGAACAGATTTTTGGTAGAGCTTTCGGTGATCAACCGTGTGATTTTTCCTTTGTTGCCTACGCCCCCATCGCTGAAAAAGATAATATACGTTGGGATCTGCACATTGGGTTCCTCCACCGTATATTTGCGGATGACGTCTTCCATTACAGGAGGCTCATTGTTGGTTCCACCTTTGCTTCCCAAAGTATATGCGCGATTGATGTAGTTTTCATAATCCTGCGCGGTTACGCTCGGTGCACGCAAGAAGTCTTTGGCAAAAAACCAAACATCCAGTTCGCCGTTATCGTCAAAGGCTGCAGCAATGGCCAGAATGCGTTCGAACGCTTCTTGCACGGTTCCGTTGCGATACAGGTGGTACATGGAGCCGGAGGCGTCGAATACAACCGCTACGCGTGCCCGAATCGGTTCGGACTGCTTCTTCTGCAGGGACAAATTCACTTTTCGTTTAAGCAAATCGATTTTGGTCAGGTTTAACGGGGCTGGCTCAGGTTCGGCAGCAGGCGGTACAGGAATCTCTGTGGCAGCAGCCACCTCAGGTCCAGGGTTGCCTTCCACTTCTACGCCGAACGATTCAGCGAGTGGTTTAAGCCCCCCGAAGAAGCCACGTCCAATGGCGCGTACCTTGAATTCGCCGTTATGTTTGTAAACTTCGATGAAAATCAATGCCGTTTCGGCGGTTGCCTGGGTAATCTCATATGTAATTTGCTGTTGCCCTGCTTGTACAATGGCCCGGCAGTTGCGGACCTGAGCGAAAGTGCCGCCTTCATCCAGGGTAGCGGTGAAAACGCACTTTTCGACGGGGGCCTGGCGAAGTCTGTCAGTGTCGATTGCAAAAGTAGTTTTGCGCGCCTCCATCTGTTGCAGCTCTACGCTGCGATGAGGGTCCGAGGTCTGGTTGTAAAATACAAAGTAGTCGTCGGAAGGAACATGGCCCCGCTCGTTGACCATGAAACAACTGACATCGAGCGTTGATGGCCCCGAATCGCATTGGATCGTTACTTGCAGTTGGGCGGCTGACGGAATGGCTGTGTTCTGCCCGGTGCTTAATGGAATGTTGGGGGATGACATCATATGCATTCTCCTTTTATAGGCTAGGTTGAAAAGGTTGGACTATTTAGATTCTCATACAGATGTTTCCATAAGTCAATGCGCCTTTATGAGGGGCGGAATGAACGAAGCGGGACTTGTGGTCGAACAAACCACATTGTGGTCCACCCTCTATCCCGAGGCGGATGAACGTCCTGCCGTCAATGAGCTGCAATGGATGCGGTATCTTCCGACACATGCAGTACTTTGACGTCTGTGTTAAATGGGAGATCCCTGATGAATGGATCTGATCCATTGCGTATTATCCCGATTCGTTCACATGATCGCCGGATGTTTAACTTTTTTTGGAATTTTTGCATCAATATCATTTACAACAATTACCTCTGCCTCCATAATAGAAATGAACGACATTTCGCCCATGAAAAAGGAGGAGATCGTATTATTAACCGCAAATTTGCGCAATGGATCGCCATACCGCTCATTTTGATTATGGTTACGCTTACGGGGTGCCAAGCCGTAGGTGGGGTTGACGTTGGTAAAGCCATTGAGAACAATGCAACAGTGAAATCCGCTGAATCCAATCAAACGCTGAACATAAAGCTCGAACCGGCATCCGAATGGATCGATTCGGACGATGACCTTGAGATGATAGAACTGATTAATTCGTTATCCCTGAATATTACGGATGCCAAATTGAAAGATTCCAAGACGGCCTCCATTGAGGGCGCGCTGAGCATTCAGGACAAAAAGCTGCCTTTCCATCTGTCGATGGACGAGTCGGCCATCGTGTTTGATGTAGATGGCGCGAAAAAGCCGCTCTACATATCGCTTGCAGGCAATGATGCCCTGCTCGGTTTGGATACGGCCGCGTTCGAGAAGCAAATCGAGGAGCTCTCTCCGAAATTGCTGGCATTTATGCTGAAACATCTGTCCAATCCAACAAACATTTCCGTGAATTCTGTACAGGAAACGGTTCACGGGGAATCGCTCAGCCTTTCCAAACTGCACGTGGAGATTAACGGTGAAGAACTGCTGGCGCTGGTTAAGCCGTTCCTCACCAGTGTGGCGAAGGATGAAGAAGGACTCAAAAGTCTGATTGGAGACCTGTATGACGTATTCTATCCATTGGTTAAAGCCGTGAATACGGTGGAGGGCGCCGAAGATGACGCATTTGCTGCGATTGTGCCCGAATCCCGCGATGCGGCAGTAACGGCAATGTACGGCATGGTAAAAGCAGGCTTGGATGAATTGCTCGCAAGTTACGATGAGGGGCTGAAGCAGCTTCTCGCGGACACGCCTGAGCTGAAGACGGTGCTTGGCAAAGACACCGTACTGAAGCTGGACCTCTATCTGGACAGTGCGCAGAACATCCGCAAGCAAAGCCTTGACTTGAAAGTGGCGCTGCCGGCTTCCGAGTTCCTGCCGATTAAATCCGCGACATTGTCGAGCGTGAGCGAGATGTGGAACATTGGCGGAGCGGTTGCGGTCAATGCGGTCGATACAACGAACGGTGTGATCGATGTGGAAGATTCGGGTATTACGCCAGGCCAATTCCTGCGTAACTTCGAGTCGGATTCCGTCATCTATGACTTGCTCAAAAACGAAGCAGGCATTACAAGCAAAACGGTTATGCTCCAAACGGATGACGAATATTCGGGTGCAGTCGACGTTGACGGAGTCACGTTTGTTCCCGTTCGTTACCTGTCCGAGCAGTTGGATGCCGAAGTGAAGTGGACCAAAGGATCGGATCGAATCGTCGTCATCGACGACATTACCGGGAATGAGGTTGTCTTGACTCTGAATTCGGATCAGGCAACCGTAGCGGGGAAAGAAGTGAGAATGACGGGATCTGCCTTTGTAGGCAGAGATGGTAAAACCTATGTGCCGCTCCAGTTTGCAGCCGAATCGCTTGGTGCAACAGTGACGGAGGACGATGCAGGTTGGCTTTGGATCGAACGCAAGTAAGATTTGATTTCATTTGCAATGATGTTCATGAAAGGGGATCTCGGAATATGCCGGATTTCTTGTAATGGTGATGAAGAGCACATTTAAAAAATTCCGTGGATGGGTCTACGGGATACGTGTGTCCTTTTTTATCCATTGCGAGGAACTTCGGCGTTTCTGAAACGATGAAACGAAGGGGCACCTCGATTGGAGGTGCCTTTTTTGCGTCATCACCAAAATAATCCCCAGAGGTGTTTGTATATGAACCATCGTTTGTTTATCCAGAGCAGCCGTATTTCGCTTCGCCCGTTTACCATGGAAGATCAAGCTGAGCTGATGTGCCTGATTGCCCAACCGGAGATTACGGATGTTCTGCCAGAGTGGAAGATGACTGCCGAGCAACTGGAAGGCTTCCTGCAGTTTGTCATCGGGAGTTACGGGCAATTTGATCCGGAAGATGTGCGTGTACTGCTGGCCGTGGTTCACAATGTGGATCAACGCGTGATCGGCTGGTGCGGCGTATTTCCCAACGACATGCTGGACGCTTCCGACCGTGAAGTCGCGTATGCGATTTCCCGTGATCATCGGAGCAAGGGATACATGACCGAGGCGGTTCGGGCCATCAGCCGACATCTGTTCGAGCATACGAGTTTGGAACGAATCGTAGGCATCGTCAAACCATTTAACATGGCCTCCCGCAAGGTGCTGGAGCACGCGGGCTTTCGATTGGTTTCACGCCGAAGGCTGGCCGATGGAGCGGATTATGATTATTTTGAACTGATCGGCAAGGAATCAGGCCAGACAGGCAATGATCAACCGCCAGCACGGGTACGTCTGCGCCGAGCCCAGATGGAAGACGCCGCCATGCTGACGGAGACTTGTACCCGCGCATTTGACCAAGCAATGAAAGAATGGTCCAAAGGGCCGGATGATCTGGACCCCAACCTGTGTCCGCCCGGCTATTCGTCGGTACACATGCATCGTTACGTCATTCGCGAGTGGGATTACTTTACGGTCGAACTGGGTGATTGCCTGATCGGGGGAGTGAGCGTACAGGTGTTGGGGCGTGCTTATGCGCGGCTCGACAAAATCTTTATCGATCCCGCGTGGCAGGGCCGGGGAGTCGGGGCTCAGGTCGTGAGACTTATTGAGGCCGCATATCCCGAGGTTGCGGTATGGAGGTTGGAGACGTCCGGGCGGCAACCGAACAATCACCACTTTTACGAGAAGATGGGGTATGAGCGGTTATATAGCTCCAAGGATGAGTATGGGTATGAGAAACGTTTGCATCGGTCTGTTCCGAAACCCATGTTGGATGAAGGCTCCGTCGAATGGATACAGGCTCATTTGGAAGAGGGAAGAATCAGCAGCAGCAATCTGTCCCGCCTGCGCGTCACGGATTGCAATTTGAGCGGCAGCCGGTTTACGAATTTGAACATGACCGACATGCTGCTAGCAGATTTGCGTTTAAGCGGAAGCGTGGTGGAATGGGGTGCGCTGGATGGCATCCATTTTCGCGATACGCATCTTGGCGCAGAGAGAAGGCCCATGCAGTGGGAGCGCTGCGACCTTGCCGGTACTGTATTCCGGGATTGCGATCTGTCCGGCGTGCAGCTGGACGGATGCAGCGTGAAAGGCATGAAGATCGACGGGGTAGCTGTGGAGGATTTGCTGGCGGCTTATGAGAGATGCAAATCGGGTGAAAAAAACGATTGAAAAAAGAAGCCCGTTTCCGGCATGATGGCGGGAGCGGGCTTTTCAATAGGATAAGATCCATTTGTTAAACGTGCTGCGGAACTCGCAGTGTTTTGCTGAAGCCGGTGCTGCCGTCTGTATATCCCATCGCGCGATAAAACCGGTGGGCAGCCTGGCGCTCCTCGCGGTTGGCGCTGTTCAGGGACAGGGAGAATACGCCCTGCTCCGCTGCCCATTGCTCAGCGGCTTGAATCAACCGGGTGCCGATGCCCGAACCTCTGAACTGATCATGCACGATCAGTGCCATGATGCGGCAATGGCGTCCGTTTTTTTCATACATATACGAGGTTTGCAGACCGATTAGCCCAATGGCGCGTCCCCGTACTTCGGCGACCAGCGTAGTAAAGTTGGCGTCTGACGCAAGATGGCGGTAACGCTCGCTCATTTCGGCATAGGTGGTTGGATAACCAAGTTGATCCATGAGAATAACCATGTCCTGTATATCGTTTTCCGTACTGTGCCGTATGCTGACATCCAGGCTCATGCCAATGCAGCCTCCTTCGCCCGTTGTTTCAACGATAAATCAATAATGGAATCTAGCAAACCCGCAAACGATAAACCGGCCGCTGCCGCGCTTTTGGGAAGCAAACTGTTGCTGGTAAGGCCAGGGAGGGTATTCACTTCAAGCACATAAGGGATGCCGTCCCTAATCAGCATATCGACGCGTGCATAGACGCTGCATTTTAAGGCCCGGTAACAGGCGAGAGCCGCCGCTTCCACGCGCTGATGCAGATCGGCCGGAAGTTCGATAACCTGTTCGACGGCCCCGCCGTCGCTGTATTTGGCTTCATAATCGAAGAACGTTGCGTTCGTGCGAATGGACAGGACCGGAAGCATACGGCCGTCAAGAATGGAGCAGGTGATCTCGTCGCCCTCGATATATTGCTCGATCATCACCGTTTCGTCCCAAGCCAGAGCTGCTTCTACCGCAGAGCGCAGTCCTGCTTCTTCACGCACGATCTGCGTGCCGATGCTGGAGCCGCCCGAATTGGGTTTGACGACGACCGGGTACGACAGCTGTTGTACCGAAGGCCCGGACAGTTCATCCAGGCTGCTCACTTGCAGCCATGCTCCGGTGGTTACGCCCGCATGTTGGATAATACGTTTGGACAAGTCTTTGTCCATGCACAGGCTGCTTGCGAGCACGCCGCATCCCGTATAGGGTACGCCGAGCGATTCGAGCGTGCCTTGTACGGTGCCGTCCTCCCCGTATTTTCCATGGAGAGCAAGCAAGGCCACATCCAAACCGGCTGCTTTGTCAATGAGATCGCGTTTGCTGTTAATCTCCACCGGGACGACCTCGTATTTTTGCCTGTCGAGATGGGCAATCATCTCCTTTCCGGTCAGCAGGGAAATATCCCGCTCCGAAGATGTTCCGCCCATAATCACGCCCACTTTCATGTAATGCCCTCCCTTATGATTTCGGGTGCATGTTCTGCACCCATGTCGGATCAGCGCCATTTGGCCGCTATTTCACCGATAATGCGAATGCCTTTGCGTATGTTTTCGTCGCTCACCCTGGAGAAGCCGAGACGCATGGTGTTCTGTCCCTGGCCTTCCTCCAAGTAAAAAGTATCGCCCGGCATAAAGGTAACCCCTTTTGCCTTGCATGCTTCCAGCAGCTCTCGCGTGCTGAACGCCTCAGGGAACTGAACGAACAAGTGAAGTCCGCCTTCCCCGGATATTCTGCACATGGGCAGATGCTGCTTAAGACAGCGCACGACCAGCTCGTATTTGCGTTTGTATTCGGTGCGTGCCCGTTTCAGGTATTTCTCGAAATGGCCATTGCTTAAATATTGATAAAGCAATGATTGATCCAGCGTCGAGGTATGGATGCTTCGCGCACGCTTCATGCTCTCCAAAAAGTCGATTAATGCTTGATCAGCGATTATCCAGCCTACTCGCAGCCCCGGAAACAGCACCTTCGAGAAGCTGCCCAGGTAGATCAGTCCAGAGCCCTTGCCAACACTTGTAATCAGCGGGGAAACGTGCGATCCGGAATAGCGCAGTTCTTCGTTGAACCCGTCTTCGATGACCGGCACCTTGTACTGGTTCATGAGCCGGATAATCTCGGCCCGCTTGGCCGGTGAGGTCACGATGCCGGTCGGATTGTGATAGGACGGCACGAGATAAGCCAGGTCGTAAGCATCCGAGGCCAGCTTGTTTTCCAATTGCTTTAAATTCAGCCCATCGGATTCCATATCGACGCCTGTGAGCTCAAACTGATGGAGCCTGAGATTTTTAATGGCCGTATGGTGCGTCGGATTTTCGCATAATGCCCGGCCGCTTCGTTTGCGCAAAGCGCTCAGCACAAGGTCAAAACCCTCGGTGAACCCGTTGGTGATCAAAATATCTTTGCCTTCCAAATCGACGCCTTTGTTTTCCATGTACCTGAGCAAATATTGCATCAGAGGGCGATAGCCTTTGGCATACCCGTAATTAAGCAGAACTTCCCCTTCCAGCGACATGCGGTCGAGAAAGGCCCGTTTCACGTTATGCAGGTCGAACAGCTTCTCGTCCGGGGCGATGCTGGTAAAGGAAATTTCGCCTCGCTCCGCTCCGGATCCGTGCTTCATCAGGTCAAGCTGTTCAGCTTGAACGGCGTAGTCGCTGACACGGTCAGACCAGTCCGGTTCCCAGGGCGGCGTCTCCGTTTCCGGGGTCCCGATGGAAGGACTGACGTAGTTGCCCTTTCCTTTGACCGCATAGATCAGCCCTTCTTCCTCCAACTCGGCATAGGCGAGCAGGACGGTGCTGCGGCTCACTTTCATGAGGGTGCTTAGTTCACGGGTGGAGGGAAGCTTTTGCTTCGCCTGCAGGCCGCCTTTGAGCATCAACCGTTTCATGTAATCCTTGACTTGTATATATACAGGGCGGTCAAAAGTCAACTGCAGATCGGAATACATCCCATCACTCCCTTAATGGTATCTTGCCATATTATAAACCCGCCAGAAAGAACCACGATACCTCCGATTCTGTGCCGGAGTGGTCCAGGTTATACAGGCACGACAAAAAGCCCTGGCTTCTGCCGGGCTGATGACGACTGCTTCCTTATTTCTAGAATTCTAACGCTATAAATTCCCACTTCTCGTTATCAGGCTACATGATCTGGATTCGATAGCTATCTGTCCCTCTGATTCGTGCTACATGGATGGCTATATTGAAACTTAAATCTTGCTTGCTAAGGGAATGTGGCATTGCTATGGTAAATCTATGGTACTACTACATTCGTTCTAATGGGTCTTCCAATTGTTGTCGAATGGATGGGAAATCTGAAAAACTATCACTGAACGACCGATATGCGCGCTTTTCACAGCGTTCAGTATGAAAAAGAGGGCCAACCTGGTTAGTTCAAATGAACGAAGTTGATAAAAAAACATGTGTCATAGTGCCCAATTTCTTCCTCATACCCCTATAGTACCACTTTAAATCAGGGAAGTTAACCACTATTTTGAAATTTTTGTCGCAAAAATTGAAATTAGCGTGAATTTTGACTCTTTATCCTATGAAATGACATGTTCTTGGCGATCGGCGACAATGTTATAAGCTTTGAGACGTTGGGCGTACAATCAGTTCGTTAATAGTTACGTTAGTCGGCTGCTGGATTGCAAATAGTATCGTTCTCGCAATGTCGCTTGGGTCAAGTTGGCTCCATTCCTGGCTGCCCAATTTCTCCAATGCCGGATAAATGGAGTTATCAGTAATGGTATCGTACAGCTCGGTCTCCACCGCACCGGGGGAGATGAGTGTTGTCCGAATATTTTGTGTGGATCCCAATTCGGTTCGCATACCTTCTGTTAGGATCCGTACAGCATGCTTGGTCGCACTATAAATAGAGCTTGAAGGGAAGATGATATGTCCCGCAATGGACGAGAAATTAATGATATGTCCCTCATTACGTTCTTCCATATGTTTGTACACTGCCGCCATCCCATAGAGGACGCCCTTAATGTTCACATCGATCATTCTCTCCCATTCGTCGACTTTCAAATTTTTGAAGAACGAAAGAGGCATGATCCCCGCATTATTAATCAAAATGTCAATTTGTCCATAAACTTTAATCGTTTCATCCGCCAATGCTTCCAGATCAACACGCGAAGTGACGTCAGTCACCTTGTAGCTGGCTTCACCTCCAGCGTTACGGATTTCTTCTTGCAGCTGCTGCAATCGGTCTTCCCGGCGAGCGGCAAGCATGACTTTAATGTTGTGTTGAGCGAGAAGTTTCGCCGTGGCCGCTCCCATTCCGCTGCTTGCACCTGTAATGATTGCTACTTTTGTGTTCATATGTACTTCTCCTTTGTTCTTGGTTTAGCCACTTATCGTTGGCTTGCTTCAAGGTTATCAATTAGAGTTTAATATAAGTCAAGTCTCGAATATTAAATAATTTGAATAGGCGGAATTCCCATAAATTCGTGGTATTTTTGATGATACAGGACATAAAATGGAAATTTTAAGGGGATAAAAGCGCAAAATATATTAGAGCTTACTCTAATATAAGCACCAAAAAAGACGCGTCCCCATCGGGGAAACGCGCTCCATTTTAGAGTGAAATGCTGCAAACCAACATCTAGGGCAGCATCTTGGCCAATCCTTTTTCCTGCATGTCATAAAGTGCCAGTTTGTAATTGATTTGCTCCAAATATTTAATGGTTTCCGAGAGGTCCTTCTCCACTTTTTCCTTGTGCATAAGCATCATTTGTTTACGTATCTCAAGGGTGCTCTCGCCTTCTTGGTATAAATCCACGTATTTCCTGATCTCGGCAAGCGGCATGCCCGTCGCTCGCAGCGCCAAAATAAAATTCAGCCATTCCATACTCTCTTCGTCATACAATCGATTGCCACTCGAATCGCGCTTGACGTATGGCAGAATTCCTTCCCGTTCATAAAATCGAAGAGTATATGGGGTAATTCCGGTTTTCTCCGAAATTTCTTTAATCGTGGACATCGCTTTCTCCTCCAGTCATCAAAGTAAACTCTAACCTTTTTCCTTCATTCATTTCCATATTACTGGCATTAATAGCTGAGATTATTAAAGGGATTCTCATTTAATGGCGAATTCAACAAACGTTCACCTTGGAGTTTACTGTATGGATTAATATGTATTCAATACAAAATTCACAGAACAATGAAGCCGTGGAGGATGAAATCAGCGCGTCCCCCTTTCCTGTAAGCTTCTGATGCTGATGCCATCAGGTGTGTTATTTTTTCCATATATGGATTGACTGAGATGAAAAGAATATGATAATTTTATTGATAATGATTATCATTTTCGTTATGAATGATATCACAGTTTTATCGAATCTTCATACTCATCAAGCAGATCGAAAGGAGTGGCCACATGTTACTGGAGGATGGTTCGCGGTCAGACGGTTCCGTGCCTGCTGCCGGCCGCAGCCCCAAGACGGATCTTGCCAAGGTGAAAGCATATATGGATGAGCACTTCGACCGACCGCTGACGATTGCCGATCTGGCGCAGGAAGCCAGCATCAGCCCGAAATATTTCGTGGATCTGTTCAAAAAGACGTACGGGCAGAGTGCAATGGAGTATTTGACGGATCTCCGGATCAACCGGGCCAAACGTTATTTGAAGGAATCAGGCCACAAGCTGCGGGACATTGCGCTCAAGGTAGGGTATAGCGACGAGTTCTATTTCAGCCGGAAGTTCAAGAAAGAAGTGGGCGTGTCTCCTTCCGATTATGCCAAGACGGCTCGCAAACGGATAGCAATCTGCTCCTCCTGCGTGACGGGACAACTGCTTGCCCTGCAAATCATGCCTGTCGCCGCACCCATTGATCCCAAGTGGACGGCTTATTATTATAATGCGCATCGCACAGACATCGAGTGCCATCTTAAGCTGACAGACCCGTATACGAGCTGGCGGTTCGATGCCAATGTCGAAAGGTTGGTCCACATTCGTCCGGATGCTATTATCGGCACGGACCAGATCAGCGCGGCCGATCAGGACAAATTGAGGAAAATTGCGCCATGCTGCATCGTGCACAGAAACAACCCGGATTGGCGCGGCGAACTACGCACGATTGCCTCGTTCCTTGAGCGGGAGGAACAGGCCAAGCAATGGATTGAACTTTATGATAGCAGGGTGGGCCAGGCACGCGAAGCCGTACAAAAGGAGGTAGGCCGCGAAAAGGTCGCCGTCATCCGTGTTTACGGACAGTATTTATATTTCTATAGCAATCCCGGCATCCGAGAGGTGCTGTACCACGATCTTTGTTTAGATACATTCCCTGACGTAAGGGCAAACGCCCCTTTGACGCTAGAGCAGCTGGCAGAGCTGAATCCGGACCGGATTATGGTGATGGTGTGCCCCGAGGCGGCTTCACGTGCACATTGGCTCAGTTTGCAGCATGCTCCTGCATGGCGCGGGCTCAAGGCTGTGCGTCAGTATAAAGTACACCTGATCGCAGGCGACCCCTGGCTTGATTATTCTGCGGTCGGGGTGATGCGTATGCTGGAAGAAGCTCTGCTGATGTTTACGGGATATTGTCCAAATCGGCATCTGGATACCGTCCATGGCGATTCCCGGGCGACATGACATATAATCCTTCTATCTAAATGAGAATGTTTATCAAGGGGGATGTCCAATGTTTCAACAGAGAAAAAAACCTGTTCATCGGTCGGGTGCTCGCACCTTCTGCAGCACCCGAATCCTGATGTTGCTGGTGTTGATTTTAATGACAGGATTGCTTGCTGCTTGCGGTTCGGGTTCCGAGTCGGGCGAGACCCGAAAGGAGCAGCAGACCGCGGAAGCAACCACCCCGGCATCGACGGAGACGGTTGTGGAGGAAGAACAGCCGGCAGAAAAGGCCAGCGAACGAACGGTGCAGGATGAACTGGGGCATGATGTCGTAGTACCTGCCAAGGTGGAGCGTGTGTTTGCCCCCTATCTTGAAGACTCGCTGCTGACGCTCGGCGTCAAACCGGTAGCCCAATGGGCGGCAGGTACGCAGGGGCACGTTTATTTGCAGGATCAGTTAAGCGGGGTGCCAACCCTCGATTTCTCCAGCGGATTGCCTTCGCCGGAAGCGCTCATGGCGTACAATCCGGATTTCATCATTTTGCATACGGCCAACTATGCGGAGAACGGCGTTTATGAGAGCTATTCCAAAATCGCGCCGACCTACGTGTTCAACAATGCATCGGGCGATGTGGAAAAATCGCTGGAGATCATTGGTGACCTGCTGGGCAAGACGGCTGAAGCCAAGCAGGCCATCGAAACGTACCATGCCAAGGTGAATGCAGCCAAAGCCGAGATCGCCAAAGTGGCCGAAGGTAAAAAGGCGGCGATCATTCGGTTTGCTCCGCGCGGCATCAGCATGATGGGCGGAAACTATTTCAGCGGCTACGTTGTATATCAGCAGCTTGGTCTGGGTAAGCCTGCTTTGGTCGAAACGGAGAACAGCGCGATCGTATCGACGGAAGTGCTGCCGGAAATCGATGCCGACTACATTTTCACCGTGGAACAAGGCGTGGGCAGCATGAAGGAAATGACCGATACCGCCGTCTGGAAGAGCATGCCCGCAGTCAAAGATGGAAAGGTGTACAACGTCGATCCTGCGCCATGGCTTGGCAGCGGGCTGATTGCTTACGGTCACGTCATTGACGAAACGTTGAAAGCAATCACACAGCAGTAACCATCAGGAGAGCTTAAGTTCGGATTGGTCCAAGAGATCTCGTGGACCTTAGCATCGCAAGGTATACAACCAATGGCCCCCACAGCAGAGGGAACGAAGGCATGTTCCGTTCTGTCTGCCTGTGGCCGGGCTTTTTTTCATGCAAGTAAAAGGCACGCATTTGAATCGATCGGATCAAGATATGGAGATAGTCAAAATCATTTCTGGATATCGTCCATGGGAGCACCTGCATGACTCTCTTATAATTGGTAATGAGAATCAATCTCATATAAACGATCGTTGTCTTATATAAGCCGAATCACAAGGAGGAACCACCTGCAATGACGTTTCAACCCGACTCTTCCCTTACCGGAACCCTTAACCCGATTGCCCGCAGTACCATACTCGTACCGCGTTCCGAACAATGGACCATGACATCGCAATCCGGCAGGCATGCCTACCGAATCATGGTGCACCAACCGGCAGAACCGCCGCCGCCAAATGGTTATCCGGTCATTTATTTGCTTGATGCCAACTCCGTGTTCGGCACGATGGTTGAAGCGGTACGCATCCAAGGCCGCAGGCCGGAAAAGACCGGAGCCCTTCCTGCGATCGTCGTAGGCATCGGCTACGAGACGGCAGGTCCGTTTTCTCCGCATCGGTACTACGATTTCACGCCGCAGGCGACGACGGCGTACACCCACAAGTCGGATGGGACGCCCATTCCGGAACAGGGGGGCGCGGATGCGTTTCTGAATTTTATCGAGCAGGAGCTGAAGCCGGACATTGAGCAGCAGTACCGGATCGATCGCAACAGGCAGGCCATTTTCGGCCATTCGCTTGGCGGGCTTTTCGTGATCCATGCGTTGTTTACGAGGCCGGGTGCGTTTCGGTACTACATTGCAGGCAGCCCATCGCTCCATTGGAACCAAGAGGTGATGCAGTCGGAAGAGCGAAGGTTCGTTGAACGAATGAAGGAGGAGCCGGTCGACGCGAGGGTCTGGATCGGCATGGGGGAGCATGAGAAAACCCATCCCGCGCGAAACAACGACAAGGCCTCCAGCCTTGCCGACCGCTTATCCTCGTTAAAGCTCACGGGGCTGGAGATTAGATATACCGAGTTCGAGGATGAAAACCATGTTTCGGTGCTTCCGTTTCTGATTAGCCGTACGATCCGTTTTGCCTGCAGCCCGGAGAGGTGAGAATTGCGGCGGATGGAGAGTGGCGGAGAGATACACGCAAATGAAGGAACCGATATGAAGAGGGAGCACGAGCAGGGATAAGGGCTGCAAATCAGAGCGGGAAGCTGAATCGATACAGAGAAATGGAGGATGTCTGGTGAGTTATACGGGAATCGAGGGCAAAGTGGTATTGGTTACCGGAGCAGCCCAAGGCATCGGTGAGGCCGTAGCCAAGGCGTTCGCTGCACAGGGAGCAGTCGTGGCGGCGGTTGACCTTCAGGCAGGACGGCTTGAGCTGTCGGTTACCGACCTGCGTGCTCAAGGCTGCCGGGCAGCCGCTTATCCAATGGATATCTCCGATCGTATAGCTGTGGAGAATGGCGTTGCTTGCATTGAAGAGGAGCTCGGGCCGATTGGCATGTTGGTGAATGCGGCGGGGATTTTGCACATGGGCAGAGTGGGCCAACTTAGCGATGAGGAGTGGCTGCGAACCTTTGAGGTGAATACGCATGGCGTATTTTACGTATCGCGCGCCGTTGTGGCCAGAATGGCTGCAAGGCGGGGCGGGAGCATCGTCACTGTCGGGTCCAACGCCGCTGCCGTACCGCGAATGCACATGTCGGCGTATGCGGCTTCGAAAGCGGCATCCACCCAGTTTACCAAGTGCCTTGCGTTGGAACATGCACGGGACCATATCCGCTGCAATGTGGTGTCGCCCGGCTCGACCGATACCGAGATGCAGCGTTTATTGTGGAAGGACGAGCATGGCGCAGAAGCGGCCATTGCCGGCTCGCTGGATGCGTATCGATTAGGCATTCCGCTGAACAGGCTGGCCGATCCGGCGGATATTGCCGATGCGGTGCTTTTCCTCTCATCCGACCAGGCCAGACATATCACGATGCATGACATGCGCATCGATGGAGGCGCCACACTTGGTGCTTGAAACCAAATCCAAGGAGATGATGAGAATGTCCAAAGCAAGTGCTGTTGCTGCGACTTCCGCGCTTCGCCTGTTGGAGCAATACGAAGAAGGAAAATCCTTTTTCTGGTCATCGCCGCTGCATACGATGCTGGCTCAAGGGGAATGGAAAAGGTTGTCTGATGCACCATCTTCGTCAATAGGGGGCAATGCTCTGGATACGGATGAACAGCCCAATCCCGGCTTGCGGTATGACGAGCCGATTCAAGGTCTGTTGCATCGGATTCAGGGGCTGCTGAACGAGGCGAAGCAGGCAGGGAGAGTAAACCCGGTTGCGGTTGGAGCCATCCCTTTCAATCCGCGGCGTGCTGACGTGGAACTGTATGTTCCCGAAAGCGTGCAGTGGGCGGAGCCGCCTGCAGACTCGGACCGCATGCGCGAGAGGCTGCCGGCAGCAGGGAATTGCAGCATTGAAGAAGAGCCGGCCGCGGCGGTCTATGAACAAAGCGTACGGAGCGTCCTGACCCGTCTGAATGCGGGAGAACTGAGCAAAATCGTTCTGGCACGCACCCTGTGCGTGACGTCGGAGACGCAGGTGGATACGCATCAACTGCTGCGTAACCTCTTCAGGGATAATGCGCATGGTTACACATTTGCCGTCCCGATGCGTAAATCGCAATTATCAAAAAGTATAGTAACAACGGATAATCACGTCAATAGTGTGGGCGAAAAAGACAAACCACGGACGTTTCTCGGAGCAAGTCCGGAGCTTCTGGTCACCCGGAGCGGAACGCGGGTGAGAGTCAATCCCTTGGCGGGTTCGGCTGCACGCAGTGGTGACCCGGAAGAAGATCGACGCCGTGCCGAAGCTTTGCTGGCGTCAGCCAAGGATCGTCACGAGCATGCCGTCGTCATTGATGCGGTTGCTGCTGCATTGCGCCCGCTGTGCAAAGAGCTAACCGTGCCTGAGGAGCCATCGCTCATTCAGACGAGTACCATGTGGCACCTCTCCACGGATATTTACGGAGAGCTTGCCGATGGGGCCACAACATCGTTGGAGCTGGCTTTTGTCCTTCATCCGACGCCGGCCATTTGCGGCACGCCCGTGGAAGATGCACGCGATGAAATTCAGGCACAAGAGTCGTTTGACCGGGGGCTGTTCACCGGAATGGTCGGCTGGTGCGACAGCAGGGGCGATGGCGAATGGGCCGTTGCGATCAGGTGTGCCGAAGTGCAGGGTCATCAGCTCCGGCTGTATGCAGGAGCTGGAATTGTCCCTGGCTCCACGCCGGAAGCAGAACTTGCGGAGACTGCGGCGAAATTTGGCACGATGCTGCGTGCGATGGGATTGCAATCAGCAGGAGCTACAGGGGAGGAATGAGCATGCTGCCAGGATTTCAGGGTTGGCCGGAGGAACTCGCGGAACAGTATCGCCAGGCGGGTTGCTGGGAAGGCATCACGTTTGGCGAGATGCTGCATCAGCGGGCGGCATTATATGGCAATCGGGTAGCCGTTATTGGCGACGATGGAGCGTTAACTTATGAAGGGTTGAATGAACGGGTGAATCGGCTCGCCGCAGGGTTTCATGCGACGGGTATTCGAAAGCAGGATCGGGTCATCGTGCAGCTGCCCAACATCACGGCTTTTATTGAAGTGATATTTGCGTTGTTTCGGTTGGGAGCATTGCCCGTATTTGCTCTTCCATTGCATCGGAAAAGCGAAATCGCATATTTTGCCCGCTTTGCCGAAGCGGAGGCATATGTCATTCCGGACATCGACAGCGGTTATGATTACAGCGGGCTGGCCGGAGAGGTTCAGGCGGAAGTACCCGGGCTTCGGCATGTCATCGTTGCCGGAGAGGCCGGCCCATACACGGCGCTATCCGATCTGTACGTTGAACCGGTCGCTTTGCCGGAAGCGGAGCGGCCGCTCAGTTCCGATGTGGCCTTCCTGCAGTTGTCGGGCGGTAGTACGGGTTTGCCCAAGATGATCCCTCGCACGCACGACGATTACATCTACAGTCTGCGCAGAAGCGTGGAGGTGTGCGGTTTGAGCCCGGACAGCGTGTATTTGGCCGTACTGCCGGTCGCCCACAATTATCCGCTCAGCTCGCCGGGTATTCTGGGTACGATCTATGCCGGAGGCCGGATCGTGCTGTCCCGCGGCTCCAGTCCGGACGAGGCTTTTCCGCTGATTGACAGGCACCAGGTGACGATCACCGCCCTCGTGCCTCCCTTGGCGCTCGTATGGCTTAACGCCGCGTCCGCTAGAGGGAAGAGATTCCCTTCGCTGCAAGTACTGCAGGTGGGCGGAGCCAAGTTCAGCGCTGAAGTGGCAGGACGTGTGAAACCGGTGCTGGGATGCACCTTGCAGCAAGTGTTCGGCATGGCCGAAGGGCTGGTAAATTATACGCGGCTCGACGATCCCGAGGACGTCATTATCCATACCCAGGGCAAACCGATGTCGCCGTACGACGAGGTGAAAATCGTGGATGACGAGGACGTTGAGGTAGAACAGGGGCAATCCGGGCATTTGTTGGCACGGGGAGCTTACACGATACGCGGATATTACAAAGCCGAGGATCATAATGCCCGTTCTTTTACGGCGGACGGATTCTACCGGACCGGGGATATTGCCAGCTTTACGAAGGATGGATATCTCGTGGTCGAGGGACGCGCGAAGGACCAGATCAACCGTGGCGGCGACAAAGTGGCTGCGGAGGAAGTGGAAAATCACCTGCTGGCGCATGGAGGGGTTCACGACGCTGCCTTGGTAGCCATGCCTGACGATTATCTGGGCGAGCGCTCGTGCGCTTTTATCGTTCCGAACGGAGAAGATGGGGCCATGCCGACAGCGACAGAATTACGTTCATTCTTGCGTGAACGCGGGCTGGCTGCCTACAAAATTCCCGACCGCTTCGAATTCGTGAAGTCTTTCCCCAAGACGGGCGTAGGCAAAGTCAGCAAAAAGGCGCTGCGCGAGCGGTTATTGCACCCATCTTCCTTTGTCCAATCCTAAACGTTGGTCATGCGATCATGGATGGATGAATCCAAATTTATGCTGAAAAGAGGGATATTCATGGGACTACCAGTGATTAAGCCATATGCCATGCCTACTGAATCGGAGCTTCCTGTCAACAAGGTGGCCTGGACGCCGGATGCGAAACGCGCAGTGCTGCTGATTCATGACATGCAGCAATATTTCGTGGATGCTTTTACGGCCGGGGCTTCTCCCGTTACCGAATTGATCGAGCATATAACACAGCTTCGCTCGAAGTGTCACGAGCTCGGCATCCCTGTCGTGTATTCGGCCCAGCCTGGCGGACAGACGGCGGAGCAGCGCGGCTTGCAGCTCGATTTCTGGGGGGCGGGCATCGACGGCGGTCCGGTGCAAAAGCAGGTCATCGAACAGCTGGCGCCTGCTCCGCAGGATACGCTGATGACCAAGTGGCGTTATAGCGCTTTCCAGAAGACCGACTTGCTGGAATGGATGCAGGAGCAGGGGCGCGATCAGTTGATCATCTGCGGCATATATGCCCATATCGGCTGCCTGATGACGTCCTGCGAGGCATTCATGAAAGATATCCAGGCGTTTCTGGTGGCGGATGCGGTCGCCGATTTTTCCGCGGAGAAGCATCGCATGGCACTGACGTATGCTGCCGAGCGCTGCGCGGTCACGCTGACCACGCAGAAAGCGGCCGCTGCGCTGGGCTCATCCGCCGGCACGGTTTACGGTACCGGGGCGAGCAAGGGTAGCGGACAGAGCGGACTGGCAGGCGAGCCGCCCATTGCGAACGCCGAGGCTCTGGACGTACATGCGGCGGCATCGGCGACGCTGCATGAACTGCGGAGCCAGGTAGCGGAAATGCTGCAGGAGCAGCCGGAGCACCTTGGCGACCAAGACGACCTGATCCAGGTGTGGGGATTGGATTCGATTCGAATGATGAGCCTGGCCGAGCGCTTCCGCATGGCGGGCAGAGACGTGAGCTTCGTGGATTTGGCGGAAACCCCGACGCTGGCAGCATGGGCAAGCCTGATGAATGCGGGAGCGCCGCATAAAGTACTGCCGAACGGAGACTACTTTTGAGCCGGGCTGCGAAGCTCTCTCCCCGCCGCAATGCCATGATGCCGTTGTCCTCCGCCCAAGCCGGCATCTGGTATGCGCAGCAATTGCACCCGGATAATCCGATGTACAACACCGGCGAATACGTCGTGATTCAAGGGCATGTGGATGCCGCTTGTTTCGAGGCAAGCTTGCGTCAGGCGGTTGCCGAGGCCGAATCGCTGAACATGGTGTTTGGCGAAAATGAGCAGGGACCCTGGCAGGCGCCGAACGGCGGCTCAGAGGAATGGCCATTCCATGTCATCGACGTACGGAACGAACCGGAACCGAACGAGGCGGCATGGTCTTGGATGAAACGGGATATGGAACAGACCGTCAATCTCGCCGTCGGTCCGCTTTTCGGGGAGGCGCTCTTCCGCATCTCGGACGACTGTTATTACTGGTATCAGCGCGTGCACCATATCGCGATCGACGGTTATGGCGTCTCGCTCCTTGCACGGCGGGTGGCCCAGCTGTACACGGCAATGGTGGACGGCAGGGCAAACGATGAAGCCGTGCAGACTGGAATTTCTTTTGGCCCGCTATGCTCCGTTCTGGACGAGGATGCCGCCTATCATTCATCCGACGCCAGGGAGCGGGACCGGCAGTTCTGGTTGGAACGGTTCGCCGATGCGCCGGACATCGTGAGTCTCGGCGAAGGCGCGCCGCGAACGGCCGACAGCTTCCTGCGCGAGAGTGCCGTGTTGTCCCACGCGGATCGCGAACGGTTGCAGTCCGCGGCTTCGCGGTACGGCGTAACCTGGCCGGATCTGCTCGTAGCCGCGGCCGCCGTCTACGTACACCGCATGACCGGGACGCAAGACGTCGTTCTGGCGCTGCCTGTCATGAGCCGTTTGGGAACGTCATCTTTGCGGGTGCCCGGCATGGTGATGAACGTGCTGCCGCTTCGCCTGAACGTGGAGCCGGAACAACGGCTGGACAGTCTCTTGAAGCAGATCGTGCAGGAGATCCGCAACGTGCGCAAGCATCAGCGATATCGTCATCAGGACCTGCGCAGGGACCTGGGACTTCTCGGAGAACATCGCAGATTGTTCGGCCCGATGATCAACGTGATGCCTTTTCATCATGAGCTGAACTTTGCCGGGCAACCCGGCATGATCCACAATCTATCGACAGGGCCCGTAGACGATCTGGCCATCCATGTGGTGGATCAGGGGCATGGTCATGGACTGCGCGTTGATATGGATGCCAATCCGTTGATCTATGGCAAGCAGGAGCTGCGGTCGCATCAGCTCCGATATTTACGCTTGCTCGACACCATTGTTCAAGAGAACGCCGCAGACCAGCCGATCGGCAATCTGAATGTACTGCTTCCGGCAGAGCGGAAACAAGTGCTTGAAGGGTGGAATGCGACCGATCAGGGCGTTCCCCAGCTGCATTCGGCAGCCATGGTCGAGCAGCAGGTTCGCCGGACGCCTTCCGCGGAGGCCGTAACCTGCGAGGGCCATACGCTGACGTATGCCGAATTGAACGAACAGGCCAACCGTCTCGCACATGCGCTGATCCGCCGTTTCGGGGCTGGTCCGGAGAAAATCGTGGCTATTGCCCTTCCCCGATCGCTGAATGTGGTCGTAGCAATCCTGGCGGTTCATAAAACAGGGGCAGCTTATCTTCCGCTTGACCCGGATTATCCGATAGATCGGCTGAACTACATGTTGTCCGATGCCGAACCGGCATGCCTGATCACGGTGGAGCACAGTATGCCAGACCGTTTGCGCGATATGCAAGTGTCTGTCATGCGATTGGATGATCCTGCCGTTCAGGCCGAGCTGGAAGAGCAGCCCGACTGTAATCCCGAGCAGGAGGATCGGACGGTTCCGGCATCGTTGGAGAATCCGGCATACATCATTTATACCTCCGGTTCCACCGGCAAGCCGAAAGGCGTAGCCGTGACCCATCGGGGGTTGTCCAACCTGCTTCAGGACATGCGTGGCCGCCTGAAGGTAGGTCCTCATGATCGCTGGATGGGCGTTACCACGATTGCGTTCGACATCTCGGTCATGGAGGTGTTCCTGCCGCTGGTTACAGGCGCGCGGCTCGACTTGGCACAGAAGGAAACGATTCTTGACCCGGCTGCCCTTGCCCGGCAAATGAGGGAGCAGGGAACGACCATCATGCAGGCAACCCCGACGTTATGGCAGTCGCTGGTGAACAGCCGTCCCGGACGATTTGACGGATTGACGGTCATTACCGGCGGCGAGGCGTTGACGGCCGAGCTGAAGCAAGCGTTGGAGGAGATGGGCTGTCAGGTCAACAACCAGTACGGCCCAACCGAAACGACGATCTACTCCACGGCAGGACGCATGAAGCCGGAGCATTCCGGCAAACCGTCGATCGGCGGTCCGGTCGGGAATACCCGCCTTTACGTGCTGGATCAGGGGCTGCAGCCAGCGGCGCCGGGCGTAGCCGGTGAATTGTACATCGCCGGAGATGGACTTGCTCGCGGTTATCTGGGCAGACCGGACCTGACGGCCGAGCGCTTCGTTGCCGATCCGTACGGATTGCCGGGCAGCCGGATGTACCGTACGGGGGACCTGGCCAGATGGCTTCCCGATGGGGAGATCGATTATTTGGGACGCGCGGATCATCAGATTAAAATTCGCGGCTTTCGCATCGAGCTTGGCGAGATCGAGTCGGTGATCGCAAGGATTCCGGGCATCGCCCAGGTCACGGTCATGGCGAGAGAGGATCAGCCCGGGCAGCGACGGCTGGCTGCCTATGTCGTTGCGGACGAGGCCTCCGGGCATGTGGAACTGACCGAGCTGCGCAGCCGCGTGGCCGAGGCATTGCCTGACTACATGGTACCGGCTGCATGGATGCAGCTGTCTGAAATGCCGCTGACGCCAAATAAAAAGATCGACCGCAAACGCCTGCCAATTCCATCCGTCCTGTCCCCATCCCAAGGCAGGGACGCGCGGACGCCGCAGGAGCAGATGATCTGCAGCCTGTTCGCGGAAGTGCTTGGCGTTGCCCGAGTCGGCATCGACGACGATTTCTTTGCGCTTGGCGGCCACTCCCTGCTCGCGGGAAGAGTGACGGCACGCGTGCGTGATATATTCGGCGTCGAGCTGAACATCGGCGTTCTGTTCGAGTCTCCGACGGCGGCCGCCCTGGCAAGAAGGCTAGATCATGCCCAGACGGCACGGCCATCCATTCAGCCGATTTCCCGGAAGGGCAGCATTCCGCTGTCTTTTGCGCAGCAAAGGTTGTGGTTCATGTATTGCCTGGAAGGACCCAGCCCGACCTACAATATCCCGCTTGTGGCGCGGTTGTCGGGCGTTCTGAATGAAGCCGTCCTGCGTGCGTCGCTGCAGGACGTCATCGATCGGCATGAGCCGCTGCGAACGCTATATCCGCGACAACTGGGCGCAGCGAGCCAAAGCATTTTGCCGAAAACCGACGAGCGTACCCGCATTCGATTTGAGACCGTTTCGGCCAAGGAGGATACGCTGCCAGGTTTGCTGCTGCAAGCCTCGCGTTACAGCTTCGAGCTGTCGGAGGAAACCTGCCTCCGCGCAATGCTATTCAAGATCGCTCCAAAGGAGCATGTGCTGCTGCTGCTGCTCCACCATATCGCAGGCGACGGCTGGTCGCTATCGCCGCTCTTGCGGGACGTATCCGAAGCATATCGGGCAAGGCTGCTGGGACAAGCGCCGGCATGGAGCCCGCTGCGCATTCAATATGCCGATTATGCGGCATGGCAGGGCAGGCTGCTTGGCGACGAACAGCGTGCGGACAGCCTGATCGCGAGGCAGCTGGACTACTGGAAACATCATCTTGACGGTCTGCCGGAGCAGGTGACGCTGCCTGCCGATTATGCCCGTCCGGTCGTATCCAGCTATGAGGGCGATACGGTTCCGTTTGCCATCGGCCCTGAGCTTCACGGCCAGCTCATGGCATTGGCACGCGAGAATAAGGTCAGCCTGTTCATGGTGCTGCATGCCGCCTTGAACGTGCTGCTGACCCGCATGGGTGCAGGCACGGATATCGTGATCGGAACGCCAATCGCCGGCAGGAACGACGATGCCCTCGACGAGGTGGTCGGCATGTTCATCAACACACTTGTCCTGCGTACCAGCACTCTGGGTGACCCAACGTTCCGCGAATTGCTGGAACGCGTGCGTACCGTGGATCTGGGGGCATACGAGCATCAGGATCTGCCGTTCGAGCGGCTGGTGGAAGTAATCAATCCTCCGCGTTCCCGCGCCAAACATCCGTTGTTCCAAATCATGCTGGTGCTCCAAAATACGCCGGACACCCCGCTTGATCTGCCGGGAGTTACGGCAGAAACGCTGGTGCATGGCGTTGGCGCATCCAAGTTCGATCTGACGGTCGAATTGACGGAGCAGCGCGGGCATGACGGCTCGCCAGCTGGCATATCGGGCGTGCTGGAGTATAGCACCGACCTGTTCCGCCGCTCCACGGCAGAAGAAATAGCTGTACGGTTGCGGCAAGTGCTGGATCATGCCGCATGGCACGCGGATGCGGCCATCGGCTCCTTCCCGGTGATCACACCGAAGGAGAGGGCTGCGCTCCAGCAAGAATGGGCGAGCCAAATCGATGAAACGGAGCAAGCAAAAGCGACCATTGCCGAACGTTTCGAGGTGCAGGCGGCCGCTCATCCGGACCATGTCGCGCTGATTCATGGGGAGCAGCACATCTCATACCAGGAGCTGAACGATCGTGCCAACCGGCTCGCGAGGCTTTTGATCGCCGAGGGCGTCGCTCCCGAGCAGATGGTTGCGCTTGCGCTGCCGCGGTCCATCCATATGGTGGTCGGCATTCTCGCCGTCCTGAAGGCAGGGGGCGCGTACCTCCCCCTTGATCCGAATTATCCGGAAGACCGGCTGATTCACATGCTGACCGACGCGAATCCCCGCGTCCTGATTGCCATCGGCGGGGTAAGGGCGCTGCTTCCGAACGTCGAATCGGTGTCCTGCATTCTCATGGACGATGAGGAAACTGTTGAACGATTGAACGCCCAACCAGCTCGTAATGTGTCTGACGACGAGCGTAACGGCCGCATGTCGCCGTTCAGCCCGGCCTACATGATTTATACGTCGGGATCGACAGGCAAACCAAAAGGCGTGGTCATACCCCAGCACAATGTCATTCGGCTGTTGGATGCCACGCAGCATTGGTATCAATTCGATGCAAGCGATACGTGGACCCTGTTCCACTCCTATGCTTTTGATTTCTCCGTTTGGGAAATCTGGGGGCCTTTGTTGCACGGCGGACGCCTTGTCGTTGTTCCGCACGAAATCAGCCGCTCGCCCGCAGCATTCCTTCGTTTGCTCGCCGAAGAGCGGGTAACGGTGTTGAACCAGACGCCGTCCGCTTTCTACCAGCTGATGCAGGCGGATCGCGAGGAGCCTGCCATCGGAAGGGAGCTGTCGCTGCGTTACGTCATTTTCGGCGGCGAGGCGCTGGAACTGGGACGGCTGGACGATTGGTACGCACGCCATGCCGACGATGCGCCGAAGCTGATCAACATGTACGGCATTACCGAAACGACGGTACATGTGAGCTACAAGGAACTGCATCGGGGCAGCGCGGACGAAGGGGCGAGCAGCTGGATCGGTTGCGCGATTCCCGATCTGCGGGTGTACGTGCTGGATGAGCGGCTGCAACCGGTGCCGACCGGAGTCGCGGGCGAGATGTATGTAGCCGGAGCCGGCCTTGCGCGCGGATATTGGAACCGGCCGGAGTTGACTGCAGAGCGATTCATCGCCGATCCGTACGGACCGCCGGGAGCCCGGATGTACCGGACGGGCGATCTGGCGAAACGCCTGCATGACGGATCGCTCGATTATTTGGGCCGCGCGGATCAGCAGGTGAAAATTCGCGGTTTCCGGATCGAACTGGGCGAAATTGAGGCTGTACTGGCCCGCCATGCGAGCGTTGCTCAGGCAGCGGTCGTCGTGCGGGAGGATCAGCCTGGAGACAAGCGCCTCGTCGCGTATGTCGTGCCCGCAGCGGACAACGCATCGCCGCCGGAGTGGGCTGCGCTGCGTCGCCATGCATCGGCAAGTTTGCCGGACTACATGGTGCCGTCGGCAGTGGTTGTCATGCAGGCGATCCCGCTGACGCCGAACGGCAAGCTGGACCGCAAAGCCCTGCCGATGCCGGAGATGCAGCTCGCCGCAGGCGGCAGGGCACCGCGTAATCCGCAGGAGGAGATTCTTTGCGACCTGTTCGCCGAGGTATTGGGCCTTCGCGGTGTAAGCATCGACGACAGCTTCTTCGAACTGGGCGGGCATTCCCTGCTGGCCGTGCGTCTTATGAGCCGGATTCGGGAAGCGCTCGGCAAGGAGCCGGGCATCGGCATCCTGTTCGAAACGGCGACCGTGGCAGGTTTGGCGGAGCGGCTGAAAATGGATGGCGAATCGGGCACGGGTTCGCTTCAAGTGCTGCTGCCGCTCAGACCACATGGGGAGCAGTCGCCATTGTTCTGCATCCATCCTGCCGGGGGACTTAGCTGGTGTTATGCCGGGTTGATGAAGCATCTTGGCATGGATGTTCCGATTTACGGGTTACAGGCCCGCGGCATCGCCCAAGCCGAAGACCTGCCGGCCACGCTGGATGCGATGACGGCGGATTACATCCGCCACGTTCGTTCCATCCAGCCGCAAGGGCCATATCGCCTGTTGGGCTGGTCGCTGGGCGGCAATGTCGCCCAAGCCATGGCCGTGCAGCTGCAGGCTGAGGGAGAGGAAGTCGAGCTGCTGGCCATGCTCGATTCGTATCCGAGCCATTACTTGCCGATCCGGGGCGAACCGGACGAGGAAGAGGCGCTGACCGCCTTGCTGGCACTGGGCGGATACGATCCGGACAGCATCGGCGATGCGCCGCTGGACATGTCTACGGCGATGCGCATATTGCGCAGCGAGGGCAGTGCGCTGGCCAGCCTCGACGAGGAAACGATCATGAAGCTGCGCAGGACATACGAAAATTCCGTGCGCATCCTGGGCAAATACAAGCCGTCGCGCTTCGATGGCGAGCTGCTTTTCTTCCGTTCCACCATCATTCCCGATTGGTTCGACCCCATCGATCCCGAGATGTGGAACGAATATGTCGGCGGCGGCATGGAGCGCCACGATATTCATTGCAGGCACAAGGACCTGTGCCAGCCCGGGCCGCTTACGGAGATATGCCGCACACTCGCGGCCAAACTCGATGCACTGGGCAAACGCAGCGACGGCTAAGTTCAGCCGAAGCGGATCTCCGCTCGCCCCTTGGACGGGCGGGGCAAAGCTTTGCGTTTTGAATCCGATCCATTTGCTTTTATACGCTTTAAAGGGGGATACACCTATGACGAACCCGTTTGAACGGGAGGATGGCAACTACGTGGTATTGATGAATGACGAGGGCCAGTATTCGCTCTGGCCGGCATCCATTGAGATTCCGGCGGGCTGGACGATGATGCTGGGCAAGGCCAAACGGCGGGTTTGCCTGGACTATATCGCCGAGCAGTGGACCGATCTGAAGCCGATCAGCCTATTTGACGAGCAGGGCGCGCCTGGTATGGTACACGAGGGGGTGAATTGAGAAGCGCGCCACGAGGAATTTGATTCGCTATCGGCAATGGAACGATGTGAAGTTCAATATGAACCAGGGGAACGATGCGCATATCAACGCACCAGTCTCTCAAGGATTTCTTCCATCGTTACAATCTCCGGTTGTTGCGGAAGCTCTCCCGCGGTCGAGCAGGCTGCCAGCATGTGATTGTCATCCAGACGCTGGCTGAAGAAGCGATACGCCCTGGTTTGGGGACAATGCCAATGCCCGGCTCCGTCGGGCAGGATGGAGAACGACTCCAGCGGCATGGACAACCCTGTGCCAACGGCTTTGATGTAGCTTTCTTTAAGCGTCCATAACCGGTAAAAGGCTTCCAGCCGAGCCGCTGCAGGCAATGTGGCCAAATAGCCGTTCTCTTCTTTAGAGAAAAAACGTTCCGCAATGTGCATGTCGATCGGCGCGATTTGCTCTACATCCACGCCAAGCGGAGCCCGGCCGCCCGAGATAAGTGCGATCCAGCTGCCGGAATGGGATAGGTTGAACGGCACATCGCCATCCGGATCGCGGGTCAGCAGGGACGGTTTGCCGTAGGCATTCTGCGTGAAGGACAATTCATCCGGTCGCAGCCCAAGCTTTTGTCCCAGCGTGACCCTTGCGAGTACTTCCCCGAGTACAGAGCGGTACGCATCGACCCGATGCACGAAGCGGGCCGCTTTTTCCCGTCGTTCGGAAGAGACTTGAGAGAGAAGCAGGTTCCAATGTTCTTCGTTTAGTACCGCTGGGACAGAGAGAATATGCATGTTCATCGTCATTGTCATATGTCATCACCTAACGGTTGTATTCGGCATACGGAAGCGGCTTTCCTTTAAGGAAATGCCCTCCGTTTTACACGGCCTAAATTCTTTTTCACGGGTATTTTACCCGTTTGGAATGGATATAGGTTAGAATAGAAGAAGAATGCACGATTAGGAGATGTGAAATATGGCTAATGATGAAGTTATTTTGACGCAGGAAGGTTTGCAAAAGCTGGAGGACGAGCTGAGGGAATTGAAGACGGTCAAGCGCAAGGAATTGGCTGAGCGTCTGAAGCTTGCGATCAGTTACGGTGACCTGAAGGAGAATAGTGAGTATCATTCAGCCAAAGACGATCAGGCATTTATGGAAACTCGGATTTTGCAGTTGGAGAAGATGCTGACCAAGGCGCGGGTGGTTTCGGCCGACAACCTGAATTCGGACCGGGTGGGCATCGGTTCTACCGTGGTATTAAATGACATCGAGTTTAAGGAAAAACTGGAGTACCAACTGGTCGGTCCGGCAGAAGCGGACGTGGCGGACAACAAAATTTCCTATGAAAGCCCGCTCGGCAAGGAATTAATGGGCAAAGAAGTGGGAAGCGTCATTCACGTCAATGCGCCGATGGGCATCATCAAATACGAGCTGCTTGAAATCAAAACGGTATGACCTGACTTCTTGGGGGCAAACGACCATCTCTTTGGTTGTTCGCCCCTTCTTTATTGTGGTTTGGTTACATTCGCGGCAACTTGTTGTTTAAAGGCAAGGACATTGACCCACACTGCTTTTGAAGAGGGAACATAACGAGACTCCATATTGCTCTCCGAGAACGAAACACGATCCCGGAGGAAACGGATTGTATTTGACCATGGGGAAAAGAAAATGAGTCGCAAAAAGCGCATCATGGCCAAATTTGGTTAATCTGAATAGAGGGCAAGGCAGCATATTTTTGTGCCAAGTCATTGTAATAAAATAACATTTTGACTTATTTCGATTTTTTGAATGACCTGACACGGAGAGTAGTATATAATAACGAAATAAATTTAGGACAGGTGGAGTAGATACATGAATTTAGGTCATTCCAATTTGGATCCAAACAGCTCCGGCAAGGGGGAACGCTTCTCACGCGCAGGTTTCATCCTGGCTGCGATCGGCAGCTCGGTGGGTTTGGGAAATATGTGGAAGTTCCCTTATATCACGGGGGAAAACGGGGGAGCGGCATTCTTCCTGCTCTTTATCGTCTGTCTTCTGTTGATCGGTCTGCCCGTTCTGCTGGCTGAGCTTGCGATTGGACGCAGCGGCCGCGGAAGCGCCGCCACGGCTTTCATCAAGGCAGGCGGAGGCAAGGGATGGCTGGCTGCAGGATTGCTGCAGGTGCTGACGCCGTTCATCATTTTGTCGTTTTATCTCATCATTGCAGGCTGGACCCTGCATTACGCGGTAACATCCTTTAGCGGAGCCTTGTACAACAATCAGGACTTTGCCGGGCAATTCAGTTCCTTTATGGGCGGATACTTGCCGATCGTTTGGCAGCTCGTGTCCGTTCTCATTACCGGTTTGATCGTTGCCAAAGGGGTATCCGGCGGGATCGAGAAATTCAACAAAGTATTGATTCCGGCGATGCTGGTATTGTTGCTCGTGCTGATGGTTCGCGCATTGACATTGCCTGGAGCAGGAGCGGGAGCATCGTTCTTCCTGAACCCCGACTTCTCGCAATTAACGACCGAATCGGCGCTTGTGGCACTCGGACATGCCTTCTTCTCCCTGTCGCTGGGGATGGGGATCCTGGTCACATACGGCTCTTATGTAGACAAGAATCAATCCCTTGGAGCGGCTACCGTCGCCGTCGGCGCGGGTGACTTGTTATATGCCTTCATTGCAGGGCTGATTATCTTCCCGACGACGTTTTCGTTCGGCATTGCGCCTGACCAAGGACCATCGCTCATCTTCATCGCTTTGCCTGCGGCTTTCTCGGCGATGCCGCTGGGTTTCTTGTTCGGCGGACTGTTCTTCGTGCTGCTGGCCATTGCGGCGTTGACTTCGGCTGTATCGCTGCTGGAGGTGCCGGTCAAATACTTTATGGAAAGACTGTCGTGGAGCCGCAGCCGCTCCGTTTGGGTGCTTTCCCTCGCTGTCTTTATCGTAGGCATTCCGGCCGCATTGTCGATGGGACTTATGCCGGAGCTGAAAATCAATGGCACGGACGTGTTCAGCTGGATGGACTTTGTTGCTTCCAACATCCTGCTGCCCATTGGCGGATTGCTGGTGACCATTTTTGCAGGTTACTTCTGGAAAAATGCAGCCGAAGCTTCCGGCTTGAACGCCGGCTGGTTCAAAGTATGGCTGTTCATGCTTCGGTATGTAGCGCCCGTTCTTGTGTTCCTGGTATTGCTGCATACTTCAGGCATCATTCATTTTTAAAACCAAGGGCGGGCAATTCACCCGCACCCTGGACATGTATTGTTCAGTTTTACCAACCATAAAACCTCTTGGAAGAAAAGCGAAAGGCCTTGTGTTCCCTTTGCAATTTTGGGACAATAAGGTGTAGAGGTTTTTTGAGCGAAGCGCAGTCTGTCTCCATATTAGGAAGTTTATCGAAAGACGTTTGGCTTGCGGTTCATCAATAGACCATATGCTTTTTGCGAAAAGAGGATAGCATAATGAACAAACCATCCATCTATGGATTAACTTTAGATCAATTGCGTTCCTGGCTGCCGGAGCATGGACAGAAGAAATCCCGTGCTTCCCGGATCTGGGAACATCTATATCAGGAGCGCTCTCGCGATTTCACGGATATGACCGATGTGCGCCAGGAGTGTCTTGACGTGCTGGCCGAGCATTTTACGATGAATTCGGTCAGCGAACACGTGAAGCAGGAGTCGGCCGACGGCACGGTCAAATTTCTGCTCCGCCTTTATGACGGCAATCTGATCGAAACGGTCTTGATGCGGCAAAAATACGGCTTGACCGTCTGCGTAACCACGCAGGTGGGTTGTAACATCGGCTGCAGCTTCTGCGCGAGCGGCCTGATCAAGAAGAGCCGGGACTTGTCTGCCGGAGAGATCGTTGAACAGGTCATGCACGTGCAGCGTCATCTGGATGCGGCCGGCAAAGGCGAACGCGTCACCAATATCGTGGTGATGGGCATCGGCGAGCCGTTCGACAACTTCCAGAACATGTCCGATTTTATCGAAGTGATCAAGGATCGGAAGGGTCTTGCGCTTGCGGCGAAACGCATTACCGTTTCCACAAGCGGACTGCCGGACAAAATCAAGGAGTTTGCCGACAGCAGCCTGCAGGTGAATCTGGCGATTTCATTGCATGCGCCGAACAACGAGCTGCGGACACGGATCATGAAGATCAACCGTGCGTTCCCGATTGAGCAGCTGATGGACGCCGTGGATTATTACCTGCAAACGACGAACAAACGCATCATGTTCGAATATATTTTGCTGCGCGATGTCAATGATCAACGCGAGCATGCGGCCGAGCTGGCCGAATTGCTTTCCAGCCGGAAGAGCATGGTGAGCGTGAACTTGATCCCGTACAACCCGGTCGATGAACACAGCCAGTATCAGCGAAGTACGGAGGAATCGATTCTCGGATTCTATGATACGCTGAAGAAAAACAACATCAATGCAACGGTGCGTATGGAGCACGGCACAGATATTGACGCCGCTTGCGGACAGCTGCGCAGCAAACAGATGAAAAAACAGCAGCCAGGTCAACTGGCGCTGGGGCAGTAGTGTCTGGGCGCATGCCAATGAAGCTGTGACTGCGGGCTTACTGCAAAGGCACTAAAGCGAATAAAACGCCTATGCACTCCACTTTGTAGAAGTAGGTGCATAGGCGTTTTTGCGTTATCTTTGGGCGTATTGTGGCGATTTCGCTCGCGAACAGCCCTAATTCAATGTTTTGGTCATGAGCAAGTGCGGAATGCCATCCTCCAGAAAAACGTCCGAAGCCGGGGCGTATCCAAGTCGTTCGTAGAAGCCGGAGGCCTGTACCTGAGCGTGAAGTTTCGCTTTGACCAGCCCTTGATCCAAGGACATCTGTTCCAGCTTGTCGATGAGCACTCTTCCAAGACCGTGCTTGCGATATTCCATCATAACGCAGATTCGCTCCAGCTTGGCCGTTTGCTCGACAACGCGCAGTCTGGCCGAGGCGGCAGGCTCCCCATCGACATGTACAAGGATGTGACGGGCTTCCGTATGAAGCGCATCGTACTGGTCGAACTCGTCTTCTGCCGGCACCCCTTGTTCTTCAACGAAAATGGCTTTGCGAATGGCAAAGCAGGCTTCCAATTGTTCCTGATTTTGAACTTCTGTCACCGTAGTATTCATGAAAATGTCCCCTTTGGTCGGTAATAACCCTTTTCGGCATGGTACACTGAACTTGTCCTGCAATATCAGCGAGAATCGACATCGGAGCGTATGCATCCTGATATTGCAAGTAAAACAACCGCTAAACGTGGTCTGTTTCCTGTGAGTTGCATCAATCAGATGTTTAGTTATAATATCAGCAAGAATCGGCATCGGAGCGTATGCATCCTGATATTGCAAGTAAAACAACCGCTAAACGTGGTCTGTCTCCTGTGAGTTGCATCAATCAGATGTTTAGTTATAATATCAGCAAGAATCGACATCGGGGCTTATGCATCCTGATATTGCAAGTAAAACAACCGCTAAGCGTGGTCTGTCTCCTGAGAATTGCATCAATCGGATGTTTTAGTTATAACACCAACTATGTTGCGAATGCAACAAAAAGCATAGAAGGGCGTGAATGAGCTTGAAAGAGGTCTTGCGCGAAATCGGCATGATTGCCCGTTGTCTCGATTCCATCAGCAACATCGAGTTTCAGCACCTGAACCTGTCCCGGGGGCAGTACCTTTATCTTTATCGCATCTGCGAAAATCCCGGCATTATCCCCAATCAGCTGGCCGAGCTGATCAAGGTTGACCGGACGACGGCTGCCCGGGCCATCAGTAAACTGGAGTCGGACGGTTTTATCGTCAAGAAGCCTCAGCAGGGCAATAAAAAGAACAAGCTGCTGTATCCCACCGAGGCGGGACTGGAAGCTTGGGAATTCATTCGCCGGGAAGGCGTGCATTCGGACCAGGTTACGCTTGCCGGATTTACGCCTGAAGAGATCGAAACAGCGGTCCGATTGCTGCGCCGGATGCGCCACAATATTGAAGTGGATTGGAAGTTCGTCAAGAAAGGCGGCCGAAGAGCCTACATGGATTCCACCGAATGAAGCCTACACATGCTGAATTACATCCCTTGGGCGTGCGCCGAACTTGTTTCGGGGATGCTCGTGATCAGAAGGCGGCACACGAGATTCAGAATCAGGAGGAAAGTATGAAACGTACATGGCGAATCTGGATTCCAGCATTGGTGGTGGCAACCGTTGTGCTGGTGGCGGTGACTTTTATGTTAAAGGAAAGATTCGTGATGAACGAAAACTCCCCCACGGCATCGTTTATCCAAAATCATATGACCAATCCCAATGGCACGTTGGCCTCTTATTTACAGGACGCGCGTTCGGAGAATCCCGATATCGTCGCAGGACGTGAAGCACTGTCCGAGTCGATCGGCCTGTGGATGCAATATGCGGTGGCCAAAAATGATCAGGCCATGTTTGAGCAGAGTTATACATTGTTAAAAACGTATTTTCTCATGCCGCAAAAGTACATAGCCTGGAAGCTGGATGCGGATGGAACATCGCATGTGACGACCAATGCGCTTGGCGATGATTTCCGCATCGTGAATGCCTTGTTGGCCGCAGCCGACCAGTGGGCCGACGGGAGAGAGGACAAGCTGCAAACGGCAGCCGCCATCTCTCGCGTGTTGACGGAATTCGTGCAGCAGCATGGATACTATGTCGATTTCCATGATTTCTCCAATGGTTATTCGTCGGATCTATTAAGCCTGGTCTATGTGGATCTGCCTGCCCTGAAAGCGATGGAGTCGCATGAAATGCTGCAGCCGGGGACCTATGGCAAATACAAAAGCCTGCTTCAAAGCATGCCTGATGATGGCGTGTTTTATGCCAAAACCTTTGATCCATCGACCAAACAATTTGCATATAGCGATACGGTAAATTTGATTGACCAATTGATCATTGCCAACCATTTGATGGAGACCCCGCGCAAACCCGACAAACTGATCACTTTTCTGAAAAAGGAAATGAACCGGCTGCACTACCTTCCGGGCCAGTACAACCGTACCCAGCGCACGCCTTCCGTTACTTATGAGTCGCCTGCCGTTTACGGTCTTGCCATCGAGCTAGCCATTCGGGCAGACGATCCCAAGTGGGCGAAGCAGCTGTACAAACAGATGGTGAAATTGCGGGATCAAGACTCCCGCTATCCGGGAGGATACGTTTCGGGCGGGAATACGCATATGTTTGATAACCTCGTCGCTTTGCTCGGGGAGACGAAATTGTATCATTTCTTGAAATAGTATATGAAAATAGTATATAAAAATTTTCATTTCAATTACGATTGTTTATGCTAGTATATAATTGTCAAACGGTGTCATAAATTAGCGAAATAACGTTTGGAAAAACGTCTGGAAAGAAGGGAACCATGAGAAACAAAGCGCCCATCCTTCGCATGGCTTGGGGTTATGCCATTTTGATCGGGTTAGCGGTCATTCAACAGCTGCTCGTTTATCTCAAGCTGTATCTCAATCAAAGCTACACTCTTATTGATGTTGTATTCAGCATCGCTGCCCTTGGCGCGCTGGTCGTTGGTTTCGTCATACCGGTAGGCGTCTCTGTCGTCATTGGATTTATTTATTTGGTGTCTTATTTTGTATGGCTTGTAACGTATGCCGATGTGAACGTCATCTCGTTTTCCTGGTGGCTGCTCATTCCGGCTAACGTGGCTGTGGTAGCCTTTATCAAGGTAGGGCTCGTACGCAGCGCACGCGTGATGGAGCGATTGCAGGAGCTGCAGGACCGCAATCCCGAGGTTGACCTCGATACGTCGCTGGGAAATCGCGAGGCTTTTGCCGATACGGTCATCAAACAGAGCAATTTGGCGAAGCGTTACTCGGACCAATACGGCTTCAGCATGGCCATGTTCAAAATCGAGTTTTTGTCGCTGGTACAGGAATCGCTCGGCTCCGTCCGTTATGCCCAATTTTTGCAGGAACTATCGAATACGATTCAGAAGCAGATCCGGTATGAGGATTATAAGTTTTACGTGGATCGCGGACGTTTCGTTATTTTATGTCCGATGACCAATGCGGACTTTTTGCCGGAGATGACGAAGCGAATCAGAGATGCCATGATGAACCTCCAGTTTATCGACAAAAAAGGAAACGAGCTGCAAACCGTGATCAAGTCCGGGGCATTGGTGTTCCAAAAAGAGCAGTTTGACAAGTACGAACATGTCGATGCGGTAATCGCCGCTCTTGAGCGCAACACGGAAACGGACCTTATTGGAGAATACATCTAGACTGAAGGGGAGGATCATCCATGGATTATGTATCCTGGTTTATCCCGCTTTGCATTGCGGTAAGCAGTTTTTTTATCATCTCGATCCTTATACTGACCGTGGCTACGCTGCGTTTCCGGGAACGGATCAACAGAAAATATGATCGGAGGAGAATGAATGGCTGATACCGTGTTATTGCTGTCCATTCTCAGCATCTGGATCTCCGTGACCGAAGCCATTATCATCATGGCCGGGGCCATTCGATTCATTCATCGCCAGGAAAAGCAACCCATCGAAATTCCCGTGAATATGGATCACTTTCCAACGGTGTCGGTGTTGGTGCCCGCCCATAACGAAGGGCTTGTCATTGTGTCTACCGTGGAGCATATTCTACGTTTGAATTATCCTGAGCATAAGGTGCAGGTCATTGTCATTGCTGACAACTGCACGGACGATACGGCCGAACGCTTGAAAAAACTGAAGGCCAATACGAGCTATGCCGAGCGGGATTTCACGATTCTTGAGCGAACCGGCGCGGGCGGCAAATCCGGAGCGTTGAATGACGCTCTTCAAATGTCCACGGGCGAATGGATTTGCGTATATGATGCCGATGCCGCGCCTGAACGCAACGCATTGTTATTTCTGGTGCAAAAAGCGCTCGAAAACCCGGAGAAGCACGGCGCTGTTTTTGGCCGGAACAAAGCCCGCAATCGTGGACAGAACTTTCTCTCCCATTGTATCAATCTCGAGCTTGTGACCGTGCAGCGCGTCCACCATACCGGATTGTGGGAACTGTTCAAGCTGGGTACGATTCCCGGAACCAACTATATCATCAAATCCCAGTTGATCAGGGAAATCGGAGGCTGGGACCCGGACGCGATTACGGAGGATACGGCGGTTTCCTTCGATGTGCTCACGCGTGGGCAGCTTATCGCGCTGGCTCCGCGTGCCGAGGCCTATCAGCAGGAGCCGGAGCAGTTGCAGGTTTACATGAAACAGAGACAGCGTTGGTCCAAAGGCAACTACCAGGTGGTCATCGATAATGTGAAACACCTGTTTGACCGTACCAGTTGGAGAATCAAGCTGCACGTGCTTTATTATGCGGCAAGCTATTTTTGGTTCATGATCGCCATTCTCGTATCGGACATCATTTTTGTATCCAACATCATCTATCAGATTGTTGCGTTATTCAAACCTGATGTCGTCTCGCCGTTCCAGTTTGCCGGAGACGTATACGTATATCTCGTGATTGCCTGGGCACTTATGTATTACATTTATGTTCTGCAAATCACGCTGGCGCTTTCGGCCGATATCGGGCAGTTGAACACACGGAATTTTATCGTGGCATGTATATCCTACTTCACGTACGCTCAGTTATTCCTGATCATCTCCGTGAAGGCATTTATCTCCCTGATCGGGGACAAAATTCTCCGCAGGGAAACAAAGTGGTACAAAACCCAGCGCTTTGGCTGATGTCGCTTGTTAAACGTAAAGGACTGTTTTCCGGTTGATTCCGGGGACGGTCTTTTTGCGTTAGGCGTACCATACTGCGCGACGTTTTGCACATTTACGGGAGAGGTATGCACAATTTGTGGGGATAACCGTTGAAAAGGGAACAGCCCCGATATCTATCCACATGTGGATAAATCATTCGGGGCATAACAAAGGAGTTTCTGCACAGGTTGTACACATCGTATGGATAAATGGCTTGGGTTACGATGGCTGCGCGGCACGGACATACACGCGTTCGCCGTGCCAGTCGACTTCTACCGGAGCTTCGAAAAAACGGGTCAGCACATCCACGTCCATCAGGTCTTTGGTGAGTCCGCGCTCCACCACCTCGCCCCTGCGCAGCAGCAGGCTGTGCCGAAAAGCCGGCAGAATCTCTTCCGTATGATGGGTGACATAAATAAGCGAAGGCGTATCTTCCCTGGCAGCCAATGCACTGATGCTGTTCAACAGCTGTTCCCTGGAGAACAGATCGAGGCCGTTGCACGGTTCGTCGAGAATCAGAATGCGCGGATTGGCCATCAGCGCGCGGGCGATAAGCAGCTTCTGCTTCTCTCCCTGCGAACAGGTGCGGTATTCGCGGTCCCAGAGATGCCCGCAGCCGAGCGTGTTCATCCAATGCTTGGCTTGATCGAGGTCATTATCATCCAACTTGTCGTACAGCCCAATCGTGGCGTGTTTGCCGCTGATCACGACGTATTGCGTACGATCCGTTCCGTGCAGCTTCTCCTGCAGGGAGGAGCTGACCCAGCCGATGGACTTTCGTAGTTGACGCAAGTCGACGTCTCCATACGTGTGCCCCAGCACCGAGATGCTGCCTTCGGTCGGCCACAAATAACCGGTAATCATGTTGAGTAGCGTTGTTTTGCCCGACCCGTTGAGGCCAAGCAGGGCCCAGTGCTCGCCATCGCCCACCTGCCAGGTCACATCGTTCAGCAAGGTGAGCGGCCCTCTTTTCCACGTTACATGCTGCACATCAATCATCATGTCAGTTACCCTTCTTTCCATTGACCTATTCCTCGATATCCTGAAAAATGCCGTCTTTGCGATCCATGCTTATATGTCAGCTTTTGTACATTGTAGACCGAATGCGCGCCAATGTTCAACCGCAATCAGGCGGTTGCCTGCTTTCCTTTGGGCAGAAAGATGGCGAATACGCCCAGCAGCGGCAGGAAAGAACACAACTGGATGACCCAAGCGACGCTGGTGGCATCCATCAGGGAGCCCAGCACGACGGACCCCAGTCCCGCCATGCCGAAGGAAAGTCCAAAAAACAGGCCGGATACCGTACCGATGTGATTTGGCAGCAGTTCTTGCGCGTAGACGATAATTACGCTAAATCCGGACATCAGGATGATGCCGATGCATGCGCAAAGCACCATGGCCCAGATCGGACCCGCATAGGGGAGCAGGATCGAGAAAGGGGCCGTGCCTGCAATGGAAAACCAGATCATCGGCTTACGTCCGAATCGGTCGGCCAAAGGACCGCCAATCAGAGTGCCGACCATGCCTGCAAATTGCAGGATAAACAGGCAAATCTGCGCCTGGGACAACGATACGCCGTAATGGTCGGCATAATAAAACGAATAATATCCCGTCATTCCTGCCAAATAGACGAACTTGGAGAAGAGGAGCAGGATCAGAATGCCCAGCGTAAAGGCAATGAACGTTTTGCTGTATACTGCAGAGCCTCCGGCCTGTTCCTGGCGCTTAACGGACCGCTTCGCTTCAAAGCTCGCCTGCTGCAGGGCCAGCCTGTCTTTGTACCACCGGCTGACATAGGTCTGAATCAGCATGCCCGCCAGGGCCAGACCAATAAGCCACAGGAAGCTGTGCTGCCCGCGCGGCAGGATCAGGTAAGCAACGACCAGTGGCGCCAAAGCTTGCCCGGTATTGCCTCCAACCTGAAAGATCGACTGGGCCAGCCCGCGTCCTTTGCCTGCTGCCATGTGCGCAACCCGGGAAGATTCCGGATGGAGCACGGAAGAGCCTACGCCCAGCAGGGCTGCCGACACAAGCAGCATCCACAGTTCGGTGGATAGCGCGAATCCCAGCATGCCGAGCAACGAGCAGAGCATGCCCCCAGGCAGCAGAATGGGCATCGGTTTGCGATCCGACATATAGCCGATCAACGGCTGCAGAACGGATGCGGTAATGTTCAGCATAAACGCGATCCATCCCATTTGCGCAAAGCTCAGCTGCAGCGTTTGCTGGAAGAGCGGGAACGATGCCGGAACGACCGTCTGCATCGCGTCGTTGAGCAGATGAGCGAAGCTTACGCCGGCCAGTGCCCAGTTTGCGGCGTGGTTCACTTGCAATTTCATGTAGGCCGTCTGGGCCATGGAAATCACCTCGAAGATTTTTCTACTCATCATAGAAGATCGCAAACGGTTTGTCTTTGCGAAAAGTGCTGGGAAAGTACGCACTTTTTGCTATAATGTCAGCAGGTGAGAACAATATGGAATTGAACATAATGATGAACGATCTGGAACTATGGAAAGCTTCGGGCCGTTTTGCCAATGAACCGCATGTCCATGACGACTGGTATCAGGTCACGATGCCCGTGAGCGGAATATGCGATTTCGTTCAGGAACGCCGTGCCTATCAACTCGCTGCCGGAAAGGCCATTGTGGCGCATCCCCAAACCGAGCACTTTTTTCAGATGGATTCGGATACGAGCGTTATCGTCATCAAATTTCGCAGCCTTCCTGCGGCCGGTGGGAAGGATGGAGAACGGGAACATCGGCAGCAGGAGGTGAAGAGCCTGCATGTATTCGATACGCGGGAGATCAACACGTTGTTCAGAAGCTGTAGCGCCATTCTGCTGGAGGATGCACCGGAACCGCTTCAAATGCAGGAGCTTGAATTCAAGGTGCAAAGGTATCTGGACGGTTTGTTGAAGGGGCGGGAGCATTCCCCCCGGGAAGAAGGATTGCTTTCGGCTAAGCCTGCGCGAGTGGACGGTTTTTTCCTGGGGACCGCAGACACACATTTGACCCGGGTGCTTGAATATATTCACGACAGTTATACATCCGGTGCAATGAACATTGATTCGATGGCTGCCGTTGCGCATCAGAGCAGGTATCATTTCATGCGTTCGTTCAAAGCGATGACCGGATCGACCCCGCATCAATATGTGTTGAGGCTGAGGGTGGAACAGGCTTCGATGTTATTGCGCCGAACGCAGGCAAAAGTGACGGATATTTGTGCGCAGTGCGGATTCTCAAGCATCGACCAATTTTATCGGGCCTTTTTGCGGCTCAAGGGTTTAACACCCACCGAATACCGGCGTCAGACGTAATGCCTGCCCTGTAGAAGGAGCGTAAGGCATTACGTTTTTTGTGATTTGAAGAGGCTAGTTGTACAAAAAAAATAGTGGCTTCCGACGGATTTGTTTATTGCTAAATTGTGGAGGCTCTGCTATGATGGGTAAAATGTTATGTAAGCGTATTCATTTAATATAAAATTACAACGTTGTAATTATAAACATTCAGCATAATTTTTGTGAGTATCCTATTAATTATGAGATATTCCATCTGGTTTATCTATACATTTGTTCGAAATTTCAAACGTTGTAATTTATGAAGGGAAGGAGCTGATTCAAGGTGAAAAGACGATGGGAGGCGCTGTTCAAGCTGATGCGGCGCGACAAATACCTGCTGCTGATGTTCTCGCCCATCTTTCTGTATTACGTCGTGTTTATGTACGTTCCAATGCCCGGGGTTCTGCTGGCCTTCCGGAATTTTATGCCGGGTCAGGGCGTGTTCAGCGGAGAATGGGTGGGTCTGAAGTGGTTTGATCAATTCGTGCATTCCATCTATTTCTGGAGGCTGCTGCGGAATACGTTCCTGCTTGCATTCCTTCCGCTTCTCTTCGGGTTTTCGATTCCGATCCTGTTCGCGATTTGCATTGTAGAAATCAAAAACCGGGTGTTCAAACGTTTCGCGCAGACCGTGACGTATCTTCCCCATTTCATCTCGACCGTGGTTGTCGCCGGCATGATCATCAACTTTCTCTCTCCGACCGATGGCATCGTCAACACGCTGATCATGAAGCTTGGCATGGATCCCGTCAATTTCATGATGGAGCCGGGGTGGTTCCGTACCATTTTCACCAGCTCGGACATCTGGCAGAGCTTCGGCTTCAGCTCGATCATCTATATCGCTGCCATCATGGGCATCGACTCCGAAATGTACGATTCCGGCAAAATCGACGGTGTCAACAAATTTCAGGAGCTGTGGCACCTGACGCTGCCGAGCATCAAACCCACGATTGTGATCCTGTTATTGCTGTCGTTGGGCGGCATCATGAATGTAGGCTTCGAAAAGGTGTACCTGCTCTACAATCCCGCTACATACGATACCGCTGATGTTCTCTCCACTTATGTTTACCGTATGGGAATTATCGGACAAAACTACGGATTTGCGACCGCCGTCGGCCTCTTCAACTCCATCGTGACGTTTATTCTCGTCCTGGCAGCCAATACGCTGACGCGACGATTGACCAAGATGTCCTTATGGTAAGCCCATCATTAAGAAGCTGCGAGAAACTTAGCGGTACTTGATTTCGTCGCAGCTTCTAACTTCAAAGGAGGCGAAACATGAAGATTTCCGCAAGCGACCGGTTATTTTACGTTCTGGTTCACATTTTGACCATTCTTGCCGTGGTGGTCACCCTGTATCCTTTTCTATATGTGATCAGCATTTCGTTCAGTTCCGTCGATGCCATCGACAAACAGAAGGTGTTTCTGTTCCCCGTTGAATTTACGCTGTCCGGATACAAGATGGTGCTGCAATACCGTGAACTGTGGGTGTCCTTCTACAATACGGTCTGGTATACCGTGGTGGGCACGCTGCTTAATGTAGTGGCCACATGTCTGGCTGCATTTCCGTTATCCCGGCCGCAATTTTTTCTGCGCAGGAAACTTAACTTTTTCATCGCATTCACGATGTATTTCTCCGGTGGCCTGATTCCGGCATACATGCTGATTAACTCGCTGGGCCTGTATAACACCCGTTGGGTGATGGTACTGCCCGTGTTGGTCATTACGTTTAACGTTATGATCTGCCGCTCCGCACTGGAAGGCATTCCGAATGAAATATTCGAAAGCGCGAGTATTGACGGGGCCAATGAGATTACGATGCTGTACCGGCTGGCCGTGCCCATCATCAAGCCTACGTTGGCCGTGCTGGCACTGTATTATGCCGTGTTTCACTGGAACAATTTTTTTACCGCATTGCTTTATTTGGGGAAACAGGATATGCAGCCGCTCCAGATGTTTCTGCGCAGGGTGCTTGTCATGGCCTCCCCCGAGGTCATGCAGAAAATGGGCGGCGCGATGACCAGCAATGCACTGGCGGTATCCACCATCCAAGTGCGTTATGTATCCATTGTGGTCAGCATCGTTCCCATCGTCATGATCTACCCTTTTATCCAACGGTATTTCGTCAAGGGCATCACCCTTGGAGCCGTGAAAGGATAGCTTTACCCGCAAGCCATATCTAATCATGTGTTGTTCATGAAAAGGGAGGAGTCGACGGATGAAATTCAAAGGGGCAAGCAAAATCGCATTATTTGCATGGCTGGCGATCAGTTTGGCAGGCTGCAGCAGCGGGGGGACGGGAGGAAGCGCTGATGGAGGAGCTTCGGCGGAAGCAGAGTCGAGCTATAACTACACGGGAGCCGGCCCGGTGACCGACACGCCGGATGCCAGGCTGTCGATTCTGGCGACCAATGCCTGGACAACGAACGTGGACCTTTCCACAGCTGAAATCGTCAAAAAGATCGAAGGAAATGCCGGCGTCACGGTCGATTGGGACCTCATTCCGCCGCAAAACTACGCCGACGCGGTCAGCCCGCGGCTGGCGGCCGGATCGGACCTGCCGGATATCGTTTATTTGCCGGATCAGGACCAATTAATGAAGTATATCAATAGCGGCCTTTTTCTCCCGCTGGATGAGCTGTACGAGAAATACGGCGTCAATTTGAAGAAAATTTATGAAAAATCACCGTCCATTAAGGCAAGTCTGACCACGCCGGATGGTAAAATGTATTATGTGCCGCAGCAAACGCTGACCCGGAACTATATGCCATTATTCATGATCAACCAGCGGTGGCTGGGCAAGCTGAATCTGCAGGAGCCAACGACGTTGGACGAATTTACCGCCATGCTGCGCGCGTTCAAGGCTGGGGACCCGAATGGAAACGGCAAAGCCGATGAAATTCCGCTTTCCATGGAATCCAAGTTTATTCCGATGGCGTTTGGGCCGGCCTTTGGCCTCGATCTGTCCAACAACTTCTATGCCGATGATCAAGGCAAGGTGCATTTCAGCTATTACGAGCCGGCATACAAGGAGTATTTGGCGTATCTGAACGGTCTTTATAAAGAAGGACTGCTGACGGTTGATTATGCCAGCACGACGGGCGATCAGGTGACTTCCCGCATTTCGCAGGACGTGACCGGGGTGACGTTCAACTTCAGTTGGTACCAGTCGATGGTATACAGCCCGCTGTTCAAGGATTATGATCCCAAAGAGCCTGTATTCAAGGGCATCGCGCCGCTGAAGGGACCGCATGGGGATCAGTTCTACATTGGGCGCACGCCGGTGAGCGGCATCTTCGGCATTTCGAAAAACAGCAAAAATCCGGATCTCGCCTTCAAATTCCTCGATTACGGGGTCAGTGAGGAAGCCCAGACCATGTATACCTGGGGCATCAAAGACGATACGTATACGGAAGAGAATGGCGAGAAGAAATTCACGGACAAAGGCAAGGACAACGAATACATTCAGAAGCTGGGCATCGGTCCGGTGAATCTGCCGAACATTCAGTCCACCGACTCAGCCGATGCGGTTGTGCCGGAGTGGCACTCCAGCTTGGACAAAGAACTGGAGAAGTACGTGCATGAACCGTTCCCGTTTGTGTACGCGCTGCCGGACGAAGCCTCAATTGAAAGCACAACCATGCCTGACATTACTACGTATGTACAAGAGATGAATTTCAAATTCATCAGCGGTGAGCTGGGGCTGGATCAGTTCGACAGTTACATCGAAACGTTGAAAAACATGAACGTCGAGCAGGTCATTGCCGGAAGGCAGGCCCAATATGACCGCTACATGGCCGCACAAAAATAACCCTTTTGAGGTGTAGGACGTTTGATAACGATCAAGGACATTGCCAAATTGGCGGGGGTGAGCTACAGCACCGTATCCAAGGCGCTGAATGGCGACCCCCGCATCAAACATGAGACGAGACAGAAAGTGCTCGCTATCGCGGAGAAGCATCATTACCGCAAAAACATGCTTGCGAGCCAGCTTTCGACAGGCAGGAGCAGCATTATCGGCTTTGTATTGGACGAACTTAGCAATCCTTTGTTCTCTACAATCTCGGGGAATCTGCATGCGGAGCTGAAAAAGCGGGGGTATCAGATGATTCTCGTCGTAGCCGACGACGGTCTGGACATCTTCAGCCAGCTTCGTGTGGATGGATGCATTCTGTGGGATTTTGCACTGAACAACCGGGAGACGTTCTGGAAAGGTTTTGCTTCCCTGAACATGCCTTGCTTCGTGCTGGGCACGGATGAGACCCCCAATTCCCCCTACATTAAAATTGATCGCAAAGAGGGCATTTTCCGCGCGGTGGAACATTTGAAGGGATTGGGGCACCAGCGCATCGGATTTATCGGAAACTCCCAGCATATCAAGCTGGAGGGGTATCGCGAGGCCATGCAGCGCACCGGTCTGGCGTTCAATCCGGGCCATGTGCTGCCAGCCCACTCTTCCTGGGAAGACGGGTACTTTGCGATCCGCAAGCATGCGTTCGATTCGAATTCGCCAACGGCTTTCATCGGTCTGAACAACCTGGTGACTCGGGGGGCGCTGCGCGCGCTGCTCGAAGCGGGCTATAGCGTTCCGGGGGACGTTTCTCTTATTGGTTATGACGATCTGCCGGACATGCAGTATGCGGAAGTGGCGCTGACCACGATCGGCCCTCCGCTGGATGAACTGGCTGTGCAAGCGGCGGAGTTGATCGTAGCGTTGATCCGGGACGAAGAGGTGGATGTTCCGGTCGTGATCCAGCCCAGGCTGTACCATCGCAGCTCGGTGGGGCCATGCCTGGGATGAGGCTTCACTCTCAGGAACATGGCGTAGAAATGAAATGAAGGAGGATGAACGGATGGCGACGTTTCAGCCGATGGACGGATCAGGGCAGACGGCATACCGTTGCACGGTGGCCATGGACGGAAGCGGAGATTATCGCACTATTCAGTCGGCGTTAAATGCCATTCCGGCCGATGTTTCCGGGGAGGCGGTCATATCCATTAGAGCCGGGGTGTACAAAGAGAAGCTGACCATCGACAGGCAGGGCGTTCGCCTTGTCGGCGAAGGGGCGGATAACACGGTCATTACTTATGATGACTACGCACTTAAACGTTTTCCGAACGGCGAGCTCTACCATACGTTCCATTCATATACCGTTTTGATTGCCGCGGACGATTTTATCGCAGAAGGCATTTCGTTCGTGAACGCGGCTGGCCCGGGCAAGCAGGTCGGTCAGGCCATCGCCGCTTACGTCGATGGAGACCGGGCCGCGTTCAGGCGCTGCAATTTCATCGGACATCAGGATACGCTCTTTACCGGACCGCTGCCGGAGCAGCCGATGGATCGCAGTTTTTTCGGCGGACCTCGCGATGGGCTGGAGCGGCGCAAGCTTCGTCAATATTACGAGGATTGTTACATCGAAGGGGACGTTGATTTCATTTTCGGTTCGGCGACGGCGTTATTTCAAGGGTGTGAAATCTTCTCCAAGAACAGATTTTCGGGCCAAGAGATGCCGCAGGGGGAAGTGAACGGTTGGATCACGGCGGCTTCCACGCCGGAGGGAGTCCGGTACGGCTATGTGTTCAGCAATTGCCGCCTTACCGGCGACGCCCCGCCCCAATCCGTTTATTTGGGTCGGCCATGGCGCAACGATGCCAAAACATGTTTTCTTCACTGCTGGATGGGCCCGCATCTAAGGCGTGAAGGATGGCATAATTGGAACAAAAGCGAGGCCGAGTCTACCGTGCTCTACGCCGAATATCAAAGCAGCGGACCCGGAGCAGCCAAGGCCGGAGAGCGCGTGCCCTGGGCCAAAGTGCTGAGCGACGAAGAGGCGGCAGAATATGCAGATGCCTTGGTTGTGGCAGGAGAGGATCATTGGCGGCCCTTTGCTCGGTAATTCGGTTATCGACGGATGCAGAAGGCCGGGGTGCGGGTTCTTTCACTGCGATATGGGTTGATGCGCCAAACAAGCCAATGGACTTCCCGAAAAGCGGGCAATCCATTGGCTTGTTTGGTCTAGCTGCCTAGTGTGATTGATTAGCGCGGCTTAGAAGTTGAAGTTATCCGGGTCGGGACCGACGCGAACATTTTCGTTCAACCCGGAGATGCGATCCATTTCTTCCTTCGTCAATTCGAAGTCGAAGATGGACGCATTTTCGATAATGCGGTGTTCCTTGGTGGACTTCGGAATGGTGACGACGCCATTTTGCAGATCCCAGCGCAGAATGATCTGGGCCACGCTTTTTCCTTTGGCGGCCGCAATCTCGGTCAGGACCGGGTTATCCAGCAGTTGTCCCTGCATGAGCGGGGACCAGGCCTCAAGCTGAATGCCGTGTTGGTCGCAGAAGGCTTTGAGTTCTACCTGGGTCAGGCGAGGATGGTATTCGACCTGATTGACCATCGGTTTGATTTCCGCATCCTGCAGCAAGTCCTCCAAATGATGAATCTGGAAGTTGCTGACGCCAATCGCTTTGATGCGGCCGGCTTTGTACAGCTCCTCCATCGCTTTCCAGGCACCTTTATATTTGCCAGCTTTTGGCCAGTGGATCAGGTACAGATCCAGATATTCCAACCCCAGCTTGCTCATGGTTGCGTCAAAGGCAGCGAGCGTTTCCTCATATCCGAGATCAGCCGTCCATACTTTGGACGTAATGAATAATTCCTCACGCTTCACGTTGTATTCCTTCATCGCTTCGGCAATCGCCTGGCCGACGCCGGCTTCGTTGCCATAGATGGCGGCCGTATCCACGCTGCGGTAGCCGTGCTCGATGGCCTTTTTGACCGCTGCAATCAATTCGGAGCCCTCGTTTACCTGAAATACGCCCAGGCCGAACCAAGGCATACGAACGCCATTATGTAAGTTTACCGTCGATTGTAGATGTTGTGCTGTCATGGAATGACCTCCTCTGGATTGATATATCCAACCCTAAACAAAGGGATATGGATGAATAATTTAAATATGATCCGATTGAATCTATATAGATTGAATTGGACTCAATATATTATAATATAGTAAAATACGAAATTAAAGTTTATATAACATTGGAAGAGACTAGGGTACAGACCGCAGGTTTTCGTTCAGTGGATTTTTGTTCCCTGCAGATGCTATTATGAATTATTCTTTCGGTACTTATTCCACCGACGTTATATGATTGTTGGAACCGATTCTAATGCATTTCATCCAAGGAGCTGAGGAACGATGAATTACGAAATTTTGCATGAGGGTGCGTTTGCGATGCTTCGCGTTCGTCTGCAGCGCGGGGAACGATTCAAGGCGGAAAGCGGCGCTATGGTATCCATGACGCCGACGGTCGAATTGAAAGGTTCTGCGGAAGGCGGCATGCTCGCCGGTTTTGGCCGGATGCTTAGCGGAGAGAAGTTTTTCTTTCAGGAATTAACTGCAGTCGGCGGTCCCGCCGAAATTTTGCTTTCGCCCTCCAGCATAGGAAGCGTGGAAGCGGTCGAACTGGACGGCTCGTATTCCCTATATGTGCAGAAAGACGGCTTTCTCGCAGGCACGGAGGGCATTCAAGTCCACAGCAAGATGCAAAACCTGAAAAAGGGGCTATTTTCGGGCGAGGGCTTCTTTATCGTCGAGATCAGCGGCCGGGGCACGGTATTTCTGTCGTCATACGGGGCCATTCATGCCCTTCCATTGGCGGCGGGTGAGGAAGTGATCGTGGACAATGCCCATTTGGTGGCGTGGCCCCAGTACATGGACTACCGGATTGAAAAAGCTTCGCAAGGGTGGTTCTCCAGCGTAACCAGCGGGGAAGGCCTTGTATGCCGATTCCGCGGAGAAGGTATCGTCCTGATCCAGAGCCGAAACCCTCAAGGATTCGGGCAATGGGTGAAGCAGTTCATTCCTTCGCGTTAGGAAATGATGAATACGCATACGGTTTGCAACGGATTTCAATATCCAGGCGTTATTACACTACATGGACCCGGATCCAATCGCCAAGGCTTCTGCGCCCTAGTCTATGTGCCGAAGGATGGCACGAATGATGCTGAAAGCATGTTTTCATGGTGATGTTTTGATACGCGAACAGCGATGGCGGTCAGGCCCCAAGTATCAATGATGGAGGAAGATGAAATGACAGGCTCACAGTTTAAAAATGCACAAGAAAGTCCCGGACACCTGCTGTGGCAAGTGACGACGATGTGGCAAAAGGAAATTCGCAGGGTGCTGGAGCCCATGAACCTGACGCAGCCCCAATTTGTATTGCTGCATGCCGTTTCATGGCTCAATGAACGGGATCACGAAGAAAAGGGAGTCACTCAGGTTCAGATTGCCCAATTTGCCAATGTGGATGTTAACGTAACCTCGCAAGTACTGCGTACGCTTGAAAAAAGAGGGCTGATCACGCGGTCACGCCACCATACCGATACGCGTGCCAACATTATTCACACGACAGAGGCGGGAGCGAAGCTGGCGCTTGAGGCAATTCAGGTCGTAGAGGCCGCGGATCGGGAATTTTTTGGTCGGGTGGGCGAGCGCAGGGAAGAGTTCATGAAAACGTTGCAGCAATTCATCAATCATTCATCGTTCACCGAATCCTCCGAATAACTGATCGGCTCAATCATTAATGACGCGTGGTTGCATATCCGGGTTTCCTTATAGTGAAGAACCCCTTCTGGCCTGAAATGAGCCAGAAGGGGTTTTTCGGGTTGCGAAGTGTCATCCATCGATGCGATAGGTCGCGAACGGTTCGGCATGGCGGAAAGACTGGCTAAGTTGATCCAGCCCGTCCATCATTTCATCGGTGAGTTCCAATTCCAGGCTGCTCAGGTTATGCTCTAGCTGCTCGGTACGCGTAGCCCCGACGATGACGGTGGATACGGCCGGGCGGTTCAGCAGCCAGGCCAGGGAAAGGACGCTTGGCGAGCATCCGTATTCGGCGGCCTTTTCGCTGACCTGCTGGCCGAGCGTGATGTTCCGTTCCTGCAAAAAGCGGTTAAAGGAAGGGTCCGTATCCGCCCTTGAGCCGACCGGCACGCCGGATTCGGAATTATATTTGCCGGTCAGGATACCGCCGGCCAGCGGGAAGTACGGAATAATGCCTACGCCCTGATCCAGGCAAAGGGGAACGAGTTCCACTTCCGGCGTCCGGTCTGCCAGCGAATAGCTGGTTTGCGTGGAAATATAGCGTACGTATCCCTTCGATTCGCTCGTGGCCAGCGCTTTCATCAGCTCCCAGGCCGCGTAGTTTGAAGCCCCGATGTAGCGCACTTTGCCGGAAGTAACCATGTCGTCCAGCGTACGCAGCGTTTCATCCAAAGGCGTATATGGATCAAACGTATGGATCTGGTAGAGGTCTACATAATCGGTTTTCAGGCGGCGCAGGCTTTGTTCAAGCTCCTGCTGGAGGTGGAGACGGGAAGAGCCGCGTCCATGGGGGCCGTCATGCCGAGGCAAGCCCGCTTTGGTCGCGAGCACGGTTTGCTCTCTGCGGCCTTCCAGCGCCAGTCCGATGATGCGTTCCGATTCGGTTCCGGCATAGATGTTGGCGGTATCCACGAAATTGATGCCGCGATCCAGTGCGGCATGAATAATGCGAATGGAGGTCTGCTCGTCCGACCGTTTGCCGAAGGCATTGGTGCCCAGCCCGATGGCCGATACGCGCAGGCCGCTGTTTCCGAGACGTCGATATTGCATGGGTATCGCTCCTTTTTATGTCAACGGTTGTATAGCCGATTATAACTTATTTTGTTGAAAACACGTTACTATTGTAGTTAAATGATTCTATTAACGCGTATACAAAGGAGATATGATGGAAAACAGTATCGCAAGTCTAAGCCGGATGGACCGCAAAAAGAAGCCGCAAAAACCGAAGAAGTCATGGAAGAAACCCTTGCTGATCGCGTTCAGCGTTTTGATTTTATTGGGGGGCCTCGGATTCGTGTTTAGGAAAGATCTGGTCCTGCTGGGGTTTAAACTGTTCGCATCGGATACCGTTAAAGATGTGCTGGACGAGTCCTTCAAACCTGTGGGAGATGCGGAAGAAGAGCCTGTGGTGAAACATACCGACCCATTTTCCTTGCTGCTTTTAGGCATCGATCAGAGGGATAATGAACCAAGCCGTTCGGATACCATCATTTATTCTGTCGTGCGCCCGGAAGACAATAAGGTGTTGTTGTTATCCATTCCGCGAGACTCTTATACGGAAATCGTCGGCCGGGACGTGAAATCGAAGATCAACTCGGCATATGCCCACGGTGAAGCCAAAATGGCGATAGACACGGTGGAGCAGCTGCTGCAAAACAAGGTCGATTTCTATGCCGCGATCAATTTCAACGGACTCAAGGATATCGTGGATGCCGTAGGTGGCGTGGAGCTGCCGATCAAAAAAGACATCGAAAACAAGTTAAAGTCCCACGAGAAATTATTTGTGGCAGCGAACAAACCGATCTATAACGGGGAAGAGGCGCTCGGGTACGTCCGTTATCGCGAGGATTCGGATTTCAACCGGACGATGCGGCAGCGCATATTTCTGAGTGCATTCATGAATCGTGCGCTTGAAGTCAAAAATTTGACCAAAATCCCGGACGTCATCAAAATTGCCGGAAGCAATTTTACGACCAACATGAATTCGGACTTTATCATCGATTTTGCCGAGATGTTGTACATGAAGGACAGCATTCCTGCCATCAGCAATTATATGCTGAAAGGCGACGGGGCAATGCGAAGCGGTACATGGTACTATGACCTGTCGGAGAGTGATCTGGAGTATGCGAGAGGCATGATTGCCAGCTGGTTGGACCCGAATGCTGAAACCGTCATTGAACCGGAATCAACGGATGAAACCGGCGCGACGGATAAGAGCTAGAACGTAAGAAGCAACAAGCTCTTCATTATTTACATTATGAAAATAGGGAAGTACACGGAAGCCTAACGCGTTCCGTGTACTTTTTCGTTATGACATCAAGATGGCACGACAGATAAAGGCAGCTGAGAAGCCAGATGCCTCAGATCAAAATCCTCTGAGCTGTTATCTACGGCGATGAGATCAATATTTTCCCACATACATATATTCGCCTGTATTCCTTGGACAAAGGTATCCCAGTGTTCCAGTTTCCACTTGTCTCGCTCCAGGCCACGGCTTCTGATCCGCTGCTGAAGAACATCTGCATTCACATCAACTCGTAACACGACAGGAATAACCTCTTCCCAGCCATACTTGGAGATTAATCCATCAATGTAATCGCTTTTATGAAAATATCCAACAAAAGGCGCGTCAAGAATGACCGATCTGCCTAATTGCAGATTGTCGTTCGCCACGTTTAATAACGTTTCATACTCCAGATCCATAACAGTATCCCGGTAATAGGTGTTGCCGTCGCGCTCGTGAGGGGAGTAGCCGTGTGCTTCCAGAAGCTTTCCTGTGAAAGTGTTGCACACCACATCTTTATCCAGATAACAAAAATGGTGCTCGGCGGCAAGTTTTTTGCCGATCGTGGATTTGCCCGAGCCAGCGGAGCCGATCAGAAAAATCAGAACAGGTTTCATGAGGTTCCCCCCTAAAAAGATACCCAGACCATTTAGATCATGGGTGTTTTTTGTGTTTTTTTGGTTCGTATATGCGAACCTGATTCGCGTTGGTGAACATTCGCTTCTAGAGTATACTGTTTTTCTCGGAAATACAATCCCTTTTGAGGAAAAAGGATAAACAAAAAAAGTTTTAAGAAAGCGGTTGAAATTTTCCGAGGGGCTGATCTATAATGAGGGCATCGTTCGGTGATGTGAAATAAGTTCACATATGCGAACTTCGACGTCGAAGAATTTGAAGGAGATAACATGGACAATATTCGCATGAATAAATCTGCGGAGCGTGTTGCAGATTTACTCGTTTTATTTGCCAAGAGTGGTACTCCGCTAACACTGAATGAAATTTGCAAACAGATGAACATGCCCAAAAGCAGCGGGTTCGAATTGGTGCAAACCTTGCTGCACAAAGGATTTATTGAAATGGATGATGCGCGTCTCAAAACATACCGCCTAGGTATAGCGGTGTTTGAGACAGGCATGGCTTATTTGTCCAACATGGGTGTTCCTCACATGGCCAGACCTTTGCTTCAAGAGCTGAATCGTCAGACGGGCAGCACGGCCTTTCTTGGCATTGAGGATAAGGGACGGATTGTCTACCTGGACAAAGCGGAGAGTTATTCGGTGATGCGGCCGACAGCCAAGCTGGGCTCCCGCCGATATATGCATACTACGGGTCTGGGCAAAGCGCTGCTTGCGGCCCTCCCGACAAGCAAGGTTTTGGAGATTTTGGGAGAAGGAGAGATCCCTTCGCGTACATCCTACTCCAAAGTAACCATTCCCGATATTTTGCAGGACATGCAGGAGATTCGCGAGCGTGGTTATTCTATCGATGACCGGGAGGATCATCTTGAGATGTATTGCATTGGCTCTGCTGTCTATGATCAGTGGGACGAACCTGTAGCTGCAATCAGTGTGGCCAGCATGTATTCCACCATGACCGCGGAACGTGAAGCAAACATTGTAAAGCTGGTCAAAGAAGCGGCATGGAAGCTTTCAGCTCAACTGGGTTACAGCGGTGATCGGTTATATCCGCGAACACAAGAGTAGGTCGAAGCGAACCCAAAACCCAATATACACATGGTATTACCAATAGACATATGGAATGAGGAGGGCACAGATATGTGGCGAAAGCTGAAGAATATGAACACAATTGCCGAAACCGGAATTGTACTGATCATTCGATCGGATAATGAGGAAGAAGCGCTATCTGTTGCAGAGGCGGCAATTGCAGGAGGCATTCGGGCACTGGAAATTACGATGAGTGTGCCGGGAGCTTTGGATGTGATCAAGGTTTTATCACGAAAATATTGTTCCAAAGGTATTCTGATCGGTGCAGGTACCATTTTGGATGGTGAAACGGCGCGAGCTGCCATATTGGCAGGGGCAGAGATGCTGGTCAGTCCTCAGCTTAATCCCGACATGATCAAGATAGCTAATCGTTACCAGGCGGTCACGGTCAGTGGTGCGTTCACGGCCAAGGAGATCGTGGAGACTCTTGAAGCAGGTGCAGATATCGTCAAGCTGTTCCCGGCAGAAGCTGTAGGGCCGCAATATGTAAAAGCGATGTCTGCGCCGTTGCCTCAAGCCGCGATTGCCCCTACTGGCGGAGTAACACCGCAAAATGTCCATGAATGGATCGCTGCCGGTTGTGTTGGTGTTGGTGTGGGTAGTTATATCACCAAAGCCGCCAAGGATTCCGGTGATTACGGGCGAGTAACGAAGGCGGCTGAAGAGTTTCTGCAGGCAGTAGCGGCCGCGCGTTAATTAACTTCAAGCAAATACATTACCGTGCGAATGAGGTTCACAACGATCAGGGCAGAAATCATGCTGACCGTTGTGAACGCATAGGTACGGAATGCAAGCAATGCTGGAATTAACGAAAGTTTTAACACTGTTATGAAAACGCATACTTCAATGGCTGCTGCGTATTTTTGGAGAGCAGTAAGGCTTAGCTATAATCCTTTATTCCCATATTTATTCATTATATATAATTTAAGTTATTTGATATTTATAAGTTGAGGAGAGTGAGTTCAATGGCAACGTTAAAAACATCGCCATCCCCTGCCTCGGTACCTCAAGCTCCGAAAGTGGGTTTGAGATGGGGAATTATTCTGTTATTGCTGCTGGGTGCAGTTGTAAATTATTTGGACAGATCCAACCTTAGCATTGCTAATACAACCATTGCAGCAGAATTCGGGCTGTCTTCCACTCAGATGGGTTTGCTGTTGTCCGCCTTTCTATGGCCTTATGCATTGGCGAATTTGCCTGCCGGCTGGCTGGTGGACAAGTTTGGCCCCAAAAAGATGTTTGCATGGGCATCGGGACTGTGGTCTACTGCTACCATACTTAGTGCTTTCACCAACACCTATTCCCTGTTATACGCGATGCGGATGCTGCTTGGTGTATCCGAATCTCCTTTTTTCACTTCCGGCCTGAAGGTGACCGAGCGTTGGTTTGCCAAAAGTGAGCGGGGACTGCCTACTTCTATTATTAATACCGGTTCACAGATCGCCAACGCAATCGCACCGCCGCTGTTGACTGTTCTGATGTTAACCATGACATGGAGAGGTATGTTCATTTTTGTCGGCGTCATTGGTCTGATTATCATGCTGATCTGGCTCAAGGTATACCGTGATCCGACATTTGCCGAGAAGCAGATGATCAAAGGGCCGGAAGCTGTTGCAGACGAGAACCCGGGTACAGAGGGCAAAGCCGCTGTTGAAGCTCCCAAAGCAAACTGGGGTTCATTATTCAAACATAAAAGTACCTGGTTTATGATTGTCGGAAACTTTGGTATTATGTTTACCATCTGGGTATACCTGACATGGCTTCCGAGCTATCTGGAGAAGGAGCAGGGCTTTACGTTGAAAGAAACCGGCTGGATTGCATCCATTCCGTTCGTAGCCGGAATTATCGGAGTTCTGCTGGGCGGGTTGATCTCGGACTTTTTCATTCGTAAAGGGGTCAATGCTGTCACCTCACGCAAGGTTCCGATTGTTGGCGGAGCCATTCTGGCCGCAGCTTCGGTAGCACCTATACCGTTCATCGATAGTACGGTGGTGAGCATCGTATTGTTATCCGTGGGTTACTTTGCTTCGCAGCTGCCATCCGGCGTGATTTGGACGCTGGCCGCAGACATTGCTCCTGGTGAACAAGTAGCCTCCTTGGGTGCGATCCAGAACTTTGGCGGATTCCTGGGAGCTGCGCTTGCACCGATTGTAACCGGATACATTTTGGATACGACAGGCAGCTTTAATAATGTATTTTTACTGGGCGCAGGTCTGCTGCTCTTGGGTGCACTATCCTACGGGGTATTCTTGAAAAAACCTATCCCTAAAGCGGCTCACTAAAGCTGTTGAATGAAAAGATAAGTTCTATATAAATCAACATTGATTAAATAAGTAAGCATCAGCATATTCCTGGCGTTTGTTATTTCAAAAACCTGGAGTGCTGATGCTTTTTTATATGATAATCCGTCTATTAGTTGTGTGGGCTCTCCATGTCTATGGGATGGAAAGTTAGCATTAAAACCTCATTTTTTGACATGGATATAGTAAAATAAAGGAAAACATCATTTGACAAACAATGGAGGAAGTCCATGAGGGAATTTAAGGATCGGCTTCATCACGTCCATGAACAACAGAAGCAGCTGGTAAGGGAGTATAACGCCCTGCTGCAGGAGTATGAGTCCGATGATTTGATTCTGCAAAACGAACAGTTGAGGGAGAAGGATGAAGCCAACAGGCTTAGGTTAGAACAACTGGAAGCCAGAATGCGGAGCATGGAGGAAGAGAACGCCCGCTTGCGGATGGCGTTGTCGGAGCAAATGTTGGATGAGAAGCTCAACCTGATCCGGGTATCCCGTGAGAAGATGGAGACGTATTTTCACGGCAGGACGGCCGTGCACCGCGATCGTCTGGACGCTCACGAACACCGAACCAGGGCGCAATTAAACGGGCTGTATCATCACGCGGAGCGGGAGCTGCAGGAAGAAGCGGGCGAACTCACGGAGCGAATCGCTTATCTCGCTGCAGAGGTGAAGAGACGTATCGATGCGCGCAGGCAAACGTTGCTGGAAAGGGAGGAAGCGGTACGGCAGCAGATGGTACGGGGATACGAGCATATGGCGGAGGAAGAACTGAGCGAAGAAACGATTCAGCGGCGGATTCGCCAAAATCGGATGGAGATGCGAATCGGGCTGAGCTGGATCAACAAGGTAGCCATCCTGCTCATCATCCTTGGTGTAGGGGCCGCATTCCGATACTCGTATGCCACATGGTTTAACGACCACATGAAGGGGGCTGCCTTCTTTTTGCTTGGGCTGCTCATGCTTGGGGGCGGCGAGTGGTTGTTCCGGCGCAAACGGCAAACCTTTGCCATGGGCTTGCTCGGTGGAGGTATTTCGGTGCTGTTTGGTTCGATCTTCTACAGCTATTTCCTGTTGGGCATCATAGGGCTGTACCCGGCACTTGGACTATCCGTGCTGGTATCGGCCGCAGCAGTGCTGTTATCGCTGAGGTACCAATCCAGAACGATTTGTTCGCTCGGCCTGGTGGGCGGATATTTGCCGTTTTTCTCGTATTTGGGCTATTTCGGATTTCACGGGAACGCGGTGTATGCAGCGATGGTTTATTTGCTGCTGTTAAACGGCATTATTGCATGGGTATCGTTCGGTAAACGGTGGCCCGTCGTGCATTACATCAGCTTTTTGTTCAATACGCCATGCATGCTGATTCTGTTGTGGCTCTCGCCAAGCCATATCATGGCCATGGGCTATTCCATCTTGACGTTTGCCCTGTATCTGGGCATCACGCTGGCCTACCCGTTCAAACACAAGGTGAAATTGACCTGGTGGGATTTTGCTTTGCTGGCCCTGAATACGAGCATCAGTTGTCTGATGCTGTACCTGCTTTTCGGCGCGCAAGGCTGGGAAGACGCTCATGGTGTGCTGGCACTTGTATTTTGTCTCGTTTACTTCGGGCTGGCCCGATTCGTGCAGCGCAGCATGGTTCAAGAGAAACAGACTACGCTGCTGTTTTACGTGACCTCGTTAACCTTTGCCATTCTGATCATTCCGTTCCAGTTTGGAGCCAAATGGTTGTCCATGGGCTGGCTCATCGAAGGTGTCCTGCTCGTGACGTTCGGGCATCTGAAACGGTTCAGAGCCGTGGAACGGGCCGGTTGGGGCGTGACATTGCTGTGTATCTTTACGTTTGTGTACTATGACGTACTGGCACAGTTCATTATCGGTGACAGGTCCTATTTCATGCTGAAATATTCGTGCGTCACGCTGGGGGCGATATGGATCACGGTATATTACGCGCTGGCAGATCGTGGGGCGTTCTCTCGGGAAAAAAGGCGCTACGGCGCTTTCGAAGCCGGGGCGCTGGCTGCATTCAAATATGCCTCGCTTGTAAACCTTTGGTTCTATGTTCTGTACGAATCGAATGAGCTATATGTGCGTGCGGTGGATGCGTCGTTCGTGTTATACATGTTCTACAAGCTGATCCTGTTGGCCGCCCTGACGATTGCCCTTGCTTACGGATTGAACAAAGTGAAGCTGCTGCAGGATCGCTGGGTGCGGTATTATACGAACTTTTTACACATTGTAGGCTGCTTTATGGCCCTGGCGGTGACGTTGACGATGCCGGCGCTTCAGCCGGATACGCAGCACCACACGGCAGCGGAAATCGTGGGATTGATCGTGCTCATCATTTTCAATACAGGTGTCTTTTTTGCAGGAAGGGATCTGCTGATATCGGGAATACGCGGACAGTTCAAAAGCATAGAGTGGTATCCCGTGATTGCCGGGGTGTACTTGCTGGGCATCATTACGGTATTTTTGACAGTACAATTCCAGTGGGGGGATGTGGGCCTGCTGTTCAGCCTAGTCTACCTGCTGCTGGCTATTCTGTACATTGCCTACGGTTTCCGCAGAAGATACGTGATGATTCGCCGTTTGGGACTGGGGTTAACCTTGCTGTCTACCGGGAAAATGGTGTTCTACGATGTTAGCCTGTTGACTGCAGGCAGCAAAATCATCGCCTATTTCAGCTTTGGAGTGTTGTTGCTCGGCATTTCCTACCTGTATCAGAAAGTGTCGAGCCGAATGGAAGAGGCCCAGCCGAACAAAGCAAAGCCTGATGGGGATGCTGCGCAGGGGCCGTCTGATCGCGACGGGGGAATTGCTCCTTAGTTTCTTCAGGCAGGCCGTGCCTCGTAAGTTATCAAACGAAATGGCGGAGTGACATGATTCGGGTCCCCTGGCTGCCGTATGGCAGTCGATGGGGCCTGTTTCGTCTCCATGACATTAATGAAACGCTTTTTGCGCTTTTCGCGTTATAATAGAATGGAATGAAAGCATGTGGGCTGGATTGACGCCAATGCGCCGATGGACGGGTTACTTGATCCAGGACGTTTCGGCAGCCGGAGTGATTTGGAGCGACTCGCCGTCATCTCCGTTCATGTGGGACAATACCGTTAACGTGATGGACAAGGCAAATGCCAGCAGCACATAGATCAAAACGTTCTTTTTTTTCATTTGGGGTACCTCTCTGGTGGATATGCTTGAGTTTGCGAATGCCAAAATGGAAAAGGCCTGAAGGGTGCCTGTATACACTATAAATATCGCAATGCGTGCAAACAATGGAACAAATCTGATGAAGCTGTCATTGGACAAGCCAGGCAGAGGAAAAGCCCTATTCAAAGGGGGAATCAGTCATGCGGGAGACGGCCAAAATCGTCATTCGCACGCCCGGCCAGGAGAGCGACGGTTCTTTCGCTTACGTTGCCAAGAACCGATCCATTACGGTGGGGCGATACACGGGTAGCGGCGAATCGGACCTATCCGTATACAATCAATTGATATCGAAATTGCACTGCCGGATTCATTACGATGGGCTGCATCAGTTGTGGATTGAGGATTTGGACAGTAAAAACGGAACCGAGCTGAACGGGCAGCGGCTCGTTCCTTTCGAGAAATATCCGTTTGCCGAAGGGGACAGCATTACGCTCGTGAACGGGCTCATCCAGCTTCGCGCCGAGAGCGACATCGAGGAAACGAGAGAATACCGGATCGCGGATTTGTTCGGCGAGGGTGTGCGGGTACACGATCATTTGCAGACGGTGCAGGTGGGCACGCTGGAGATTCCGCTGTCCAAAAAGGAATTCCAGTTGTTCAAGCTGCTGTACAGCCAGCTCGATCATTTTGTGACCCGGGAGCAGATCGTCAGCCAAGTATGGCCCGAGCGAAGCATCGTCGAGAGCGATCCGGTGGGGATCGACGAGATCAACTCGCTCATTTACCGGACGAACCGGAAGCTGGGAGAGCATTTCACGATCAAGTCGGTGTACAAAAAAGGCGTGTACATGAAATCGCATGTTCAAAATGCGATCGGCTGACGGAATAGGAATACATGCCGGGGAGGGTTTCCTTTGGCCATTCATTTTCTCCCGTGGATTATGGCTGTTATCGTGTTATTGGCGGTCATATCCATCGTACTTTATAGTTGGAAAAACGGCATTTCGCCCATGCCGACGTCCGGGGTGGTCCGAAGGGTGGTCATCCGGGAGGTCAATCGCATTCCGGGTTACGGCGATTTGATTGAGGCAGGCTCGGGCTGGGGGACGCTAAGCCTTGACGTCGTTCGGCATTGTCCGGGCAAACGGTTATTGGGCATCGAAAACTCGCTTGTGCCGCTATGGTCGTCCCGATTGCTGGCATTCCTGAGTATCCGGCTACGCCGAATGCTTGGCCAGCGCCAGTCGCTGGAAGGGCGCCTCCGTTTCCTGCGGGGAGATATCTACAGCAGTTCCTACGAGCATGCCGACGGGGTTATTTGTTATTTGTTCCCTGGCGCGATGGAACGGCTGATGGACAAGTTCAGCAAGGAGCTTCCTCCGGGAGCGCGGGTGATCAGCGTCTGTTTTGCGCTGCCGGGCAAGAAGCCGCTGCGTACGATTACGTGCAGGGATGCGCAGCGCACCAAGGTATACGTGTATGTATTTTAAAAGGTTTGTTCGGGCTGATATTGGCCACAACATGGCCGCACAATGATCCGACAACGAAACAACCTAAGCCCATATTGGTGGACTTAGGTTGTTTTTTATCCTGTGCTGCCGGGAGGCGCGCTTACTTCTCGGAGCTTGTCGTGCTGTTATCCACGACGGTTCCCGTCGTTTCCGTCGTTCCGCCTTGAGTTTGGGTGCTGCTTCCCGGTCTGCCCATGCCGCGACCGCCACCGCCAAAGCCCATGCCCGATGGAGCAGTCGTTACGCCGGATTCATTGACCCAGGTAATGACACTGGACGTTTGGAATTCAACTACTTTGGTACCGCCCGAGTAAGTGCCGTCGGTGTACAGGCCGTCTGTTTCGGTTCCTGTCGATGTACCGCCCGTATAGAACGTGTACGTTCCGTTTTCTTTCAGATCCGGAGAGCTGATGACGACGGAGCGATAGGATTTGCTTGGTGCAAAGGTCATGATCGTATTGCCTTCACTGTCTTCCAGATGAACGAGCGTGCCTGCTTTTTGCGTATCGGTAAATGTCATCCCGATAGAATACTGGCTCGATGTGTCGCCAGGAGCTTGAGCCATGCCTGCGCTGCCTGCAGCGATGAGGAATCCGCCCGTCATTTCGAAGGTACCGTCATAGTCGAGTGGCCCATTACCGTCCGTTGTCGGGCCGTTCACGATAACTGTACCGCCCGTCATCGTGATCGAACCGTTCGAATCCAGCCCGTCGCCGCCAGCATCAAGAGTCAGTGTACCGCCGGTGATGTTCAGCTCGTTATTGCTGTTTCCGCCGCCGCCAGGACCGCCGAAGCCTTGTGGAGCGCCGTTGTCTGTTGCGGAATCTGCTGTTGTTGTGCTGTCTGTTGCTTCTGTGGAAGCAGCGTCATCCGTGCTTGTGTCTGTAGAAGTATCTGTCGCGGCGTCCGTTGTCGCTGTAGCAGCGGTTCCATCGCCAGATGCATTCACGCCGTCATCCGAAGCGATCAGATCGACGTCGCCGCCATTCATGTTAATGATGCTGCCTTCAAGGCCTTCATAACTCTTGTCGATGTCGATTGTACCGCCGTTAATGGTAAGGGTAAGGTCGGCATGGAGCCCGTCATCGCCAGTGAGGATGGATAGTTTGCCATCGTTCACGGTGACGTTGCCGTTACTGTGTACGGAATCATCCATCGCGTCGATGGTGAACGTACCGCCATTCACGACAATGTTGGTTCCTGCTTTGAGCGCCTTGGCGCTTGTACTTTCGGTTTCGGTGGTATCCGTCGTTTCCGTCGTGCTCGCATCGGTGGAGCTGCCAGTGGTGTCCGTTTTCATTGTGCTTTGGCTGGTTGGCGGCGCTGTTGGGGCTGCCGTTGCCGAACCGCTGGAGCTGGTAGAAGCCGATCCCGATGAAGGTGTTCCGTAAGTCGAGCTGCCATCGCCCGAAGGTCTATCCGGAGGGGTCATGCCGTCGCCGAACCGTCCTCCACCAAAGCCGCCCCCGCCAGGGCCTTCTTCCACTTTCTCGGGTGCATTGGCGCTGCCGCCGCCGGTGACGATATTGAATGTACCGCCATCCGTGACAAGCATTGTCTCTGCTTGAATGCCGTCGTTGGCGCTGGTGATGTTGAATGTACCGCCTGCAATGGCTACGAATCCTTTGTCCGCATCCGTGTCATTGTTGGACTTAATACCGTCCCCGCCGGCATCCACGGTAATATTGCCGTCTTTGATAGCCAGCATGTCCTTACCTTTGATGCCGCTCCCTACCGATTTAACGTTAAATGTACCGCTGACGATTTTCAGATCGTCTTTGCTCGTAATGCCTTCGTTGTAGTTGCCTGTGACATTCAGCGTGCCCGTTCCGTTAAAGGTCAGGTCGCCTTTGCTGAAGACGGCTGCATCAGGCTCATCCGTGGCGTCGTCGGCATATACATACTCTTTGCCGTCGGACAAGGTGTTCACGGTGCCTTCCTGCAGCGTAATGACGGCTTTGCCTTTCGCTTCCTGAATGTAGATGGCAGAGCTGTCGTTGTCATGGATCGTTACGCCGTTCAACACGATGTGCACGGTCTCCTTGTCGGTCACATTGACGATGATCTGGCCGTCTGTCAGTTTGCCGCTCAGTACATAAGTTCCGGCTTCGGAGATCGTCACCGATCCGTTCGCTGCCTTGGCACCCGAACCGGTAATGGCTGCCGTCGTGCCGTTCAGTTTGATGGTTGTGGCATCGGATTCGCTCCAGCTTACATTGGTGTCATCCGCATCCAATGAGACGAGGTCGGCGAATTTAACGGAAGTTTGCTCATTGGCGGTAACCGATTTGGAAGCTGTCACCGCAGTTGATGTGGTTGCCGCGCTGGCGCTGGTATTGGTTGCTGCGGGGGCGCCGCATGCCGTAGCAATGGCGGCAATCATGACGACGGACCATAATTTGCTTCCTGCCATCCATGTTTTCTTATTCATACAATATCGTTCCCTTCATTATTAGAAATGTGTGGTGCTTAATATTCTGGCGTCGGGGCCATGTTCAGGGAGATGTCCAGGTTGCCGTTGCGTGTACGAACGGCGTCGAGGAATTCCTTTTGATTGACGTTTTGGCCGATGTGGACGAGGTAAACCAGTTCGTACAAGCTGCCAAGTTCGGTCGTTCTCACTTTGTTCAACTGATACTGCACATTGAATTGTTTGAAGACTTCGTCAAAAGCTTCTTCATAGCTCAGATTTTCGGGAATGGTGACTTTAAGCAATTTTTGCTGGCTCTTCTTGGCGCCGAATTTGAAGTGGCTCAGGACAAACATCAATACACACAAGATGATGGTGAACAGGACTGCATATCCGAATGCGCCTACGCCGCAAGCAAGACCGGAAGCCATGGTGAACAGGACGTAAGCAATGTCTTTCGGGTCGCCGGGCGCACTTCGGAACCGGATGATGGAGAAGGCGCCGGCCAAGCTGAAGGCGCGGGCTACGTTGCTGCCGATGAGCAGGATGATGATGGCGACGATGACGGGCAGCACGACCATGGTCAAGGTGAAGCTTTGCGAGTATGTGTTAGCGTTGGTCTTCATGTATGTGAGGCTGATGATGGCCCCCATCAGGATGGCCAGGCCAATCGTAAGTACGGCGCTGCTGAATGTCAGCGTGGTATCGGTCAGGGCGGAACTGAAAATGGAATCAAGCATATACTACACTCTCTCTTTCTCTGATCTTTTGATTTGGTTGCATGGCCGGATTGAAGTCCGTGCCGGGTACGAGCATGCGCTCGCCTTGGTAATTCAAGTTGGTGGTTCTCGCCAGTCGTTTGAACTCGTTGCCGTATTTGGAGAACCCGACACGGTACAAGCCGTGCTCGGACAGCAGCTGCGACAGCCAGAACGGAACGGTTTTTTCCGCTTTGACCTCCATCAGCCATCGCCCATCCTCGACAAGCGGTTCGCCGTAATCTCCTTGCTCCAGTTTCAGGTCATATCGGCGGCTGCGGATGTTGGTATCAAAGGTGATCCGGAGATCGCGGCTGTTTTTGTCAAACAGCGCCTTGCGTTCATAAGCCAGATAAACTTTAGGCTCCAGGTCGTACAGGCGGAGGAAATATTTGATTTCTTCAACGACTTGTTTGTTCATGTAATCAGCCAGGTCAGGCGCCTGTCCGGTGCGGACGAATTCATAAGCCTCGTCCAGCTTCAACGCGGTACGCCGTTTGTTGACCAGGCCGAACACTTTCTTTTTGATCTCCAGATATACCTTGGCATTCTGTTCGGGTACGCCGTAAGCCCGCAGCCTCAGCTTCTCTTTGTATTTCGGTTTGGAGAGGCTGGCACGGATCAGCGAATCCTGCGGCGTGTCGAAGTAGAGGTTGCTTATGGAGTAGAACTCGTGTTTTTTGTTGTACTCGTCCAGTTCCATATAGTGCAGCAAGTCGTTGTAGAAGGCTTCGTATTGCTCATCCGTCAGGAGATATTTGCTCTCGTACCGGTTGAATACTTCAATCGCCATTTCATGTCATTCCTTTCGCTGTGTTTTGTATGTTGTGGTGCATCATGTCTTGCTGTTATGTCTGTATCTTAGAGCGCCAACCTTGAATGAATCTTAAATGGTTTTACATTCCGTTAACATTTCTTTACCTTCCTATAATAGTTGTGTGAAAAAAATTTGGAACAAGGGCCAAACCCGGTTATTGATAAGGGGGGGAGAGTCTCCGAATTAAGGTTGGTTCAAGGTTGGAAGGATACAATGAGCAGGTATAATAGAAGAAAACATAGGAAACCAATTCACATGCAGAGGGATGGAAAGACGATGAGAATATTAATTGCGGAAGATGAGGTTCACCTGGCAGAAGCCGTGTCGCAAATATTGAAAAAACACAATTACTCCGTGGATATCGTACATGATGGAAGATCGGGTTTGGATAATGCGCTCAGCGGCATTTACGATCTGCTGCTCCTGGACATCATGATGCCGGAAATGGATGGCATTACCGTACTTAAGAAGCTGCGTGCAGAAGGAAATCATACTCCGGTCATTTTGCTGACGGCCAAAGGGGAAATTTCGGACAAGGTTGCCGGACTGGATTACGGCGCAGACGATTATATCGCCAAGCCGTTTGCGACAGAGGAGCTGCTGGCCCGAATTCGGGCGGCGCTGAGGCGGAAGGGCGAGGTAGTACCCGAGGATGCGTTGAAGTTTGGGGACATCGAACTGAACACCGCGCAGCTGAAGCTGAAGGTACAAGGCAAAGAGATCAAGCTGAACCTGAAGGAAAACGAGCTGCTCGAACTGCTGATCACCCGGAAGCAGGCGATTACCTCCAAGGAACAGATCATCGAGAAGCTGTGGGGCTTCGACTCCGACGTGGAGTACAACAACGTCGAAGTGTACATCTCCTTTTTGCGCAAAAAATTGACGTTTCTGCACTCCGAAGTTCGGATCAATACGATTCGGGGCGTAGGTTATGTGCTTGAGGAGACTTCCTGATGTTCCGGCAGCTTCGGAACCGATTCCTGGTCGTTAATCTGGTATCCATCTCCATCATGATGCTGGTTGCTTTCGCGACCATCTATGTGATCACGTATCAGAACGTGCAGCGGGATACGAACATGGAGCTGTACAAAGTATCCGACTTCTATCATGCGCCCAAAATGTCGCATAACGGACAGGGAAACAGCAGCTTGGGAGACATGCGTTCGCCGGGGTTCGGGGGAGGCCCCATGGACGACCCCAATTCTCCGCCTTCGCGTTCCTTGTCGTTCATGGTAAAGACGGACAGCCAGTGGAACATGACGGAGAAGCAGTCCAGATTCGAGGCGGAAGACAGCTTCTATGAAGAGGCGCTCGCGAAAGTCGACCGTTCCGAACGGTCGAGCCGTGCAGTCGGACAGTTTTCGCTGAACGGAACGGAGTGGGCGTACGTCGTCGATTCCGGCAGTGCAAGCAACATGATCGTATTTATGGACGTTACGGCGCAGCAAGGCATTCTGACGAACCTGGTTTATACATTTGCCATTGTAGGATTGGTGATGTTGATCGTCATTTTTTTCCTGAGTCGTTATTTTGCGAACCGGTCAATTGCCCCTGTAAGAGAAGCTTTCGATAAACAGAAGCAGTTCATTGCCGATGCATCCCATGAGTTGAAAACGCCGCTGGCCATCATTAATACCAATACCGACGTACTGCTGGCCAACAGCGAAGATACGATTGCCAACCAATCGAAATGGCTGCATTACATCAAATCGGAAACGGAACGGATGGCCGGGTTGACGAGCAACCTGCTGTACCTGACCGAAATGGATGATAGCCGAGCAAACATGATCCATGCCCGCTTTAATCTGAGCGAGGTGGTGGAGACCGTGATTTTGACGATGGAGGCCGTTATTTTCGAAAAAAACATATCCCTTGATTACAGCGTCGAGCCTGAACTCATGGTGAATGGCAACAGCGAGCAGATCCAGCAGGTCATTCTCATTCTGCTCGATAATGCCGTGAAATACTCCGGTCCCCGGGGGGCGGTGAATCTGACGCTGAAAAAATACCATAATCACGGCGCTCAGCTTGCCGTGTCCAATACCGGTGAGGGGATCGCGCCAGAACATCTGGAGCGAATCTTCGACCGCTTCTATCGGACAGATGCTTCCAGGGCTCGAAAGCATGGTGGCCATGGACTCGGACTGGCCATCGCGCGTTCCATCGTAGAACAGCATCGGGGCGAAATCTTTGCCCGAAGCGTTGTGGGCGAAGGCGCTACTTTCTATGTCCGGTTGCCGCAATAAGCAGCACCATGGCGGCGAAATTGGCGAAGCAGGCATAATGCATGCCTGCTTGGGGCATGGCTATGCTACAATAGCAGATGGAAAAGAACCGAGGGAGTGGACAACATAACATGTCAGAATCAAATGCAATCAACGAGCAGGAAATGATGCAATATATCGCAAACAAAACAAAGGCCGGCCAAGCGGATATCGCGCTTGTCCTGAAGCATGAGCAGGAATATATCAACCGCGCCCATCAGAACGCCAAAGGCGACGTGGACATTGACGGTGACGATTTGGCCGACTACATTGTTGGCCGCAAGGATGTCAAGCTGGACGAATTGACGGTGGAGAGCATTCTCGATGCCGAAATGGATTACCTGATCGAGAAAGGACACGCCGGATACGTGGATTAAGGAGCTGTGAGGAATTGGCGTGTTGAGGCCGTCGTCACATGCCCAAAAGAAAACGAAAGACCTGGATCACCACCGCGCGGGCGATGCTGATACAGGTCTTTTGGTTTGAGGGATTCCAGGCAAGCAGATCTATCTTATTATTTTATTGCCCCATCATCCCGCCATCGACGGTGTACAACGAGGCCGTTACATAAGAAGCTTCTTCGGACAGAAGGAAGTTCATGACGGCAGCCACTTCTTCCGGTTCGCCGTAACGTCCCATCGGAATGCTGGCTACTGTCGCATCTTGATAACCTTCCACGTCGCCGGAATTAGCTTCGATTTGGCGCATCATGCGTGTGTTGATTGTACCCGGCAGAACGGCGTTGACACGGATTCCAAACGATGCAAGCTCATTGGCTGCCGTACGAGTCAATCCGATGACCGCATGTTTGGACATGATGTATGGCGATACTGCCGGTGCGCCCATCAGGCCGGCGAGGGAAGATGTGTTCAGGATCGCGCCGGATTTTTGTTGTTTCATGACCGGAATGACATGCTGCAGTCCAAGGAACACGCCGCGTACGTTCACGTTGTACACGAGGTCGAGCGCTTCGACGCTCAGGTCTTCGATCAGGCCGGTAGGGCCTTCGATGCCTGCATTGTTGGCAAAGTAGTCGATGCGTCCGAACTTGTCAACCGCCTGTTTCACGTAGTTTTTAACGTCTTCTTCTTGGGATACGTTCGCTTTGACCGCGATGACATGTTCTTTGTCGAGTTGAAGTTCTTCAATCGTTTGTTGGATGGCTTCTTCGTTCAAATCGACGAGAACCAGGTTGATTTTGCGTTCGGCGAGACGACGTGCCAATTCTTTGCCGATGCCTCCGGCTGCTCCTGTGATGACGGCTGTTTGTGTATAGGATGTGCTCATGATTAAATCTCTCCTTGTGTATAAAATGGTTGGTGGGCCTATTGATGAATGGTACAAATGGTCATCTGTACTTCCTGTCTTAATGTTAAGATATACACAAAGTTGTGACAATAATCATTGACGATGAAAATGTCCGCTATCGTACATTCATGTAAGCGGTGTTCATTTAGGCTGCAATAATGGACAAAGGAGGCGAAAATGTTGATTATACACCATCCTCAGGATCGGAGGGCACGCAGGACGCAGGATGCAATTATCGCTGCGGCCGTGTCTTTGATTTTGGAAAAAGGGGTAGATGCGGTAACGATTCGCGATATTACGGAACGCGCAGATTATAATCGCGGCACGTTTTATTTGCATTTTCCGGGCAAACCCGAGCTGCTTGAGTTTATGTTGGAGGATTTCATGCAAGGCGTGGGGAGGGCATATGCCGAACCGTATATGAATTTGAAAGAGGTGGACATGACGGCTATGCTGCCTTCCACCATGCCTGTATTTGAATATATCGAGGCCCATCAGGACATCTTTCGGGCGCTCATGACGATGCATAACGACATGAATTCGCGACTGTGCAGCATGTTCAGAACGTATCTGACCAAGGATTTCGTGCTGGTGACCGAGGATAGCGAGCAGACGATCAACTATGACATCATGTTGAGCTATCTCGTTTCGGCTACTGTGGGCGTCATCATGCACTGGGCGGAGACGGGATTCAAATATTCGGCGCACTATATGGGAGAACAATTGACGGCTCTGATCAACATCAAACCGACCCGTCTGCTGATCGAGCCAGGGCAGAAGGGTCGGACGATTCACGAGCGCATATTGTCGGATTAATGAGCACGAGGGGAGTGAGGGCTATACCTTAACCTGTCATGGAGGACTCCGCGGAAGACTGCAGATGCAGCAATTGTTCGCGAACCTTCACGACTTCGCCGATGACGATCAGCGCCGGGTTGCTGATCTTTTCGGATACGGCCAGCATATGCAGGTCGGCCAGCGTACCGGTAATGACACGTTCGGCTGACGTGGTGCCTCGTTCGATCAACGCGGCCGGAGTGGAGCCGCTTTTGCCGTGCCGAAGCAGTTCCTGCTGAATATGGGGCAGCTGGCTTATTCCCATATAGATCGCCAGCGTATCGACGCCGTGCGCGAGCAGGTCCCATCGGACGGAAGAAGCTCTGCCATCGCTGCCCGTTCCGGTGATGCAGGCAAACGAAGAGGAGAGTCCGCGATGGGTGAGCGGGATTTGGGAGGACGCGGAGCTGCCCGTCGCCGAAGTAATGCCGGGCACGATCTCGTAATCGATGCCGGCTTGGGCGAGCGCCAGAGCCTCTTCGCCGCCGCGGCCAAAGACAAACGGATCGCCTCCCTTGAGGCGCACGACCCTTTTTCCTTCAAGGGCATGGGTTACCAGCATGCGTCCGATCATCTCCTGAGTCATGGAGTGCAAGCCAGGAGCTTTGCCGCAGTAGATGCGCAAGGCATCCTCCGGCGCTTCGGCGAGAAGCTGGTCATTTACCAAACGGTCATACAGGATGACATCGGCCCTTTGAATGCATTTCAGCGCTTTGACCGTAATCAGATCAGGATCGCCAGGGCCCGCTCCGATGATGCTGACGATCCCCCGGGAGCCTCGGTTGCTTTGGTTCATGAGCCATTCCTCCTTGATGAAATGTCGGCCATTACTTCCGACCATGCTGTCGCTTATCCTGCAATCGTAATGTAAATATCGCCGCTGCTGCTATCCACTTCGGTTTTGTACGTGTTCAGGCACCCATCGTCCGGTTCATATACTTTGCCGCTCCGCAGGTCGATTTTCCAGTCATGCAGCGGGCAGTGAACGGCCGTGCCGCATACCATGCCTTCCGATAACCTTCCGCCTTTATGGGGGCACCGATTCTCCACCGCATGCAGACTGCCGTCGCTTAGCTTGAATACGGCGATTTCCGTATCGCGGATCATGAAGGTGCGAGCTCCCTTTTCCTCGATGTCCGCCAGATGTCCAATTCGCAATCGATCCATTGCTGTTCCTCCTTCTCTAGTGGGCTGCAGGCTGCACGTTGGCCAGCGGCGTGAAGTTTTTGCGCAGCTCGTCGTTCTCGATAATTTCCTTCCAAGGATCAACGGTATGTCCCAGTGTCAGCTCCAGTCTTTCGATCAAGGCCAGCCGCACGTCCCGGTCCGCCAGCGCTTCCTTCACGTGGTCCAGTCCGACCCGCTCGATCCAGGCTGCCGTTCTTTCGTTCCAGCGAGCGTTCTCGCGGTAATATTGCAAGTAGGCATACGTCCATTCTTCCACTTCCAGATCGGTCTTCACCGTACATAACAGTTCGGCCGCGCGAACCTTGACGCCGCCGTTGCCGCCGACATGGATTTCCCATGCGCCATCGATCGCCACGACGCCGAGATCCTTGATCGTGGCTTCCGCGCAGTTTCGCGGGCAGCCGGATACGGCCAGTTTAACTTTGGCCGGAGCCACCATTTTGTCGAGTTTCTTCTCCAGGCGGATGCCCATTTCGATGGAATCCTGCGTGCCGAAACGGCAGAAGGTGGAGCCTACGCATGTTTTGACCGTCCGCAGCGCTTTACCGTAACCGAAGCCGGAAGGCATATCAAGTTCCTCCCATATTTTCGGCAGGTTTTCCTTTTGCACGCCGAGCAGGTCGAGACGCTGCCCGCCCGTGAATTTGACCATCGGAACGTCGTATTTCTCGGCTACGGTGGCAATTTTAATCAGCTCTGCAGGAGAGGTGACGCCGCCATAGATACGTGGGATGACGGAGTATGTGCCGTCCTTTTGAATGTTGGCATGGTACCGCTCGTTCGTGAATTTCGATACCCGCTCGTCTTCATATTCGCCCGGCCAGATCATGCCGAGGTAATAATTGAGGGACGGACGGCATTTGGAACAGCCTTCAGGCTCGTTCCAGCCGAGCACGTTCATGACCTCTTTGACACTCTTGAGGCCCATCTCCTTGATGCTTGCGACAATCTCGTCACGATCGAGGGAGGTGCATCCGCAGATGCCTTCTTTCACCTGTTCACCGACGGCATCTCCTGCAAAGTGTACGAGCAGCGATTCCACGATGGGCTTACACCCGCCGCAGGAAGCGGAGGCTTTGGTACACGATTTGATTGCGCCAAGTGTATTGCAGCCTTTGTTCAGCACGGCATCGCCAATGGCCGCTTTGGTGACTCCGTTGCATCCGCAGACGATCTCGTCATCCGGCATGGCCGCCATGCGCTCGGCTGCGGACGGGCCGCTGCCTGATCCGCCTCCAGCAGGCACGCCGAGCAGAATTTCCTTCTCGCGGCCGCCGATGTTCTCCCCGCTTTTGATGAGGGAGAAGAGGGAGGCGCCGTCGGTCGTATCGCCGAACAGTACGGCTCCGATCAGCCGGCCATCCTTGATCACCATCTTTTTATAGACATTGTCCACGTCGTCCTGGATCCGGATGCTGCGGGTATCGGCCGAATCCTTGAATTGACCTGCCGAGAACACATCGACGCCGGACACCTTCAGCTTGGTGGAGGTCACCGACCCTTCGTAACCCTGGGTTGCCGCGCCGGCAAGCCGCTTCGCGAGCACCGTCCCTTGTTCGTATAAGGGAGCGACAAGTCCATAGGCGATGCCCCGGTGCTCTGCGCATTCGCCTACAGCCGAGATGCCCGGGATGCTGGTGTTCATGTAATCGTCGACGATGACGCCGCGATTCACCTCGATTCCCGCATTACGGGCAAGATCGATCTGCGGCCGAATGCCGACGGCCATGACTACAAGATCGGCTTCGAGGACCGATTGGTCAGTGAAACGCAGCGCTTTAACCCGTTTTTTGCCCGTAATTTCCTCGGTCTGTTTGTTTAACAGGAACTTCATGCCTTGTGCTTCCAGCTCCCGCTGCAGCATTAATCCTGCAGGAAGGTCGAGGTTCCGGTCCATCAAATGACCGTTGATATGAATCACGGTAACGTCCATCCCGAGATTCAGCAATCCGCGCGCCGCTTCCAGGCCCAATAGTCCGCCGCCAATGACGGCAGCTTTGCGGTAGCTTTGAGACGCTTGCATCATCGTTTCGCAATCCTTGATGTCACGGAAGCCGATGACGCCTTCTTTGTCGGAGCCCGGGATGGGCAGGATGAATGCTTGGGAACCGGTTGCCAGAATCAGTTCGTCATAACTCGCCCGCACGCCGGCTTGGGATAACACTTCCTTGCGATCGGCATCGATGTGAATGACAGGGTCGCCTGGATAGACGCGGATGCCATGTTCTTCGTACCAGCTCCAGTCGTTGATGACGATATCTTCAATGCTCGTTCCGCCGGCCAGTACGGAGGAGAGCATGATCCGGTTGTAATTGGGATGCGGCTCCGCGCCAAAAACGGTAATTTCGTAAGCGTGCGGTGCAAGCTTGAGGATATGTTCAATTGTGCGGATGCCCGCCATGCCATTGCCGACCAGCACCAGTTTTTTCATTGTACTCATGTCGATAACCCCCTTGGTCCATTCTGCGTGATTCCTGCAGCCTTGCCTGAAATAGAAAAAGCCTGTCATGCCCCGGAGGAGTGCGCATACATGCGCATCCCTTGACTCCGAGATTGCAAAACAGGCTTCTTTGCCGTTTTCACCAGCTACGCCGTTGTAACTGTGATCGATATCATATGGTGTTGTTATGGCTAACTATAGAATATCCATCTCAATATGTCAACATAGTTAACACAAAAAAGTAATTGAAATTTGAAGTTAATTATGTTTACATTGGGTGTATCAGCCGGTCGTTTGCTTCTATGAAGCGAGCTGCCTAGGCGTCAGAATCGGTCGTTGAACGAAAAGCTCGTCTCGAATTACATGAAGGCGATTGAAGTGAAAAGTGTCATCCGATGTGACATAAATTAACGATTGAAACGCTTACATTGCGATTTTGTGCAAATTTCCGATTAAGTAGTGGGAGGGATTGATCCGCCATGCGTTCTATATTGGTCATCCGTGTGTCGCCGCCTCCATTCGCCTCATCCGACATGATCCCTCCGACACCGGAGAAGTTGCTGGGGGCTAACGGGTATCATGTTCAGGTTACGAGCAATGAGCAAGATGCTCTCAAGTTGGCCGGCGAAGTGGATGCTTCTGTTCTACATTTACCTCTGACCGAGGCAGAACATTGGGCTGATTGCTTGGGAAAGGGCAAAACGGGAACACCGCTGCTCTGGTGGTGTGCCCCCGATACGGTTTCGACATCCGCTGAGGTTTGCGAGGTCGGTGTTGCCTTCGATGGAATGCTCACCCCTTCCATGGCGGGGGCGGAGATTCATTGGACGCTCCACTTTGCTGCCAGGCATTATATGGAACGCAAGCAGTGGGAACGGGAACGCCAGCAGCTCCATTCCAGGCTGGAGGACCGGAAATGGATCGATATGGCCAAAGCCATTCTGTGTGAGATGAGGCATATCTCCGAATCGGAAGCCTATGATCAATTGCGCAGGAAAGCGATGGATGAACGGAAACGGATGGTGGATGTGGCTAAGGCAATCGTGAAGGCCCATCAGTTGCTTCAGTCTTAATTCGGAAGGGGGATTCATTGTGGATATGTCTGCCATACTTAGAGAGGTTGGACGGGGCAAACGGGGTGCGCGCGATTTGAACTACGAAGAAGCGTTTGCGGTTGCGGGTAAAATATTGAATGGGGAAGTATCTCCGGTGCAGACAGCCGCCTTCCTGATGGCCGAGCGCATGAAAATGGAGAACGTGGAAGAGTTGGAGGCGTTTGTGCATGCCTGCCGTAACGGCGCGGAGCGAATGGCCGTCTTCGAAGACGGGCTGGATTGCGCAGGTCCGTATGACGGCCGAACCAAATCGTTCATGGCGACGTATCCGACCGCCTTTGTGCTTGCCGCTTCAGGGGCACGGGTCACGCTGCACGGCAGCGAGCCTTTGCCTCCCAAGTGGGGGGTGACTTTGCCGGTACTGCTGCGGGAAGCCGGGATTGATCCGCGGCAGATGGATCGCGAGGATGCAAGGGAAGCTGCGCTGCGGACCGGGGTCATGTATGTATCGTCCGAGGACTGGTGCGCGCCGCTGCGTAAGCTTAGACCGCTCCGGGAGGAATTGGGATTCCGTACGGTGTTCAATACGGCGGAGAAGCTGATTGATTTCAACCACTCCCCTTATCTCGTGTTCGGCGTGTTCCATAATACGTTCCTGGACCGGATCGCCAAGCTTCTTACCCGATTCCGGTACCGCCGCGCTTATGTCGTTCAGGGCATGGAAGGCTCCGAGGACTTGTATATTGATCGGCCTACGCGGGTATACGGCGTGGAAAACGGGGAGATGCAGCTGGAGCTCGTGGACCCAGCGGCGTACGATTTGGATATCCCTGCACCCGAGCTGGCGTGGACGGCGAAGAAGCAGCTGGAGGTTGCCGAAGCGGTATTGAGCGGTGAAGCGCATGTTGCTTTTATCAACCAGGTTGCGCTTAATGGAGGTTTTCGCCTGTATGCGATGGGACGCGTCAGTTCCATCGAGGAAGGCATTTATACATGTCAGGGCTTGCTTGAGGATGGATCGGCATACCGCATTTATCGGCAGTGGTGCCTGGCTATGGGCGGGGAGCTGCCGGATCGCAGAACGCTGTCCACATATCCGGCTTCGACCACATAGGAAGCATTATTCCCAAGGGCAGCTAACGGTCAGGAAGTCGGCAAAATTTGTTGCTCTCTTCCCGCCGCTGCCTTCTCATGACTGCCCGTGCAGGGGCGGTTTCATATCGTTTTTTCTCCTCTTCCGTTTCCGGATTGATCCTGGGTACGATCAGCTTGCGTTTATTTTCGTCAAAGCCACAAAGGTAAGAAAGGCCGTTGCGGCGATTTTCTTTTCCCCTGTCTTCAGATCCTCGCGAATCACCTACACGAATATTTTCATCGAACTCCGGCCCGTCCAGGTTGCGAACAGATCCCAGCATTACCGAGTCCGACGATCGATCGGAAACAGGATGTCGACCGCTGAAGCTGCCGAATGCCTCGGTCTTCCGGAATTAGTCTATCCTGTCTTCGCCATGTGCGTAAGCGGTCCATTATTTGTGGAATCTGTCGCGGAATTGGCTTGGAGATTCCCCGGTCCAGCGTTTATACTGCCTGCTGAAATGGGCGATATTTTTATAGCCCAGTCTAGAGGAAACTTCCTTGATGGACGTCTCGGGATTCATGAGCAGCAACTTGGCCTTTTTGAGCATCAGCATAGACATGTACTGTCTTGGCGATAAGCCGAATGAACGGGTAAACATGCGATTGACTGAAGATGTGCTGTATCCGACGTCTTGTGCTATGGACTCAATCGTTTCATGGGTTCGAATTTCCCCCTCCTCACTGTCCATGTCGCCGACGATCTGCTCCAGCCTGGAGGCAACATAGGAAGCGGTGGGGGATATTTGCGACGAGATGCCGTGCCCTTCCTGAGACAGGACATGGCTGAGTGTTCCGAACAGCTCAAACAAGGCGGACAGGATTATCATGCGGGACTGGACGCTCACGCCAGCTCCCTCCAGCGTAAGCATAATCAGTTTGTCCAGTGCGGGACGAATCGCGTTGCTAAGCTCGCTGTCTGAGGCTGAGAAAGGACTGACCCTGGCACATAGCAGCTCTCTGAAATCCGGTTCATCTACATCAAAATGAATGCAGTAATAAGTCATGCCTCGGTGAGCGGCCGCATAGCTTTCGTGTTCCTCTCCCGGGATAAGGAGCAGCAGGTCGCCTGGCTGTTGTGTAAAATGCTGCCCATTCACTTTCATCTCTTGAGTACCGGATAAAACGAGGTTTACCTCGAAGAAGGGATGGGAGTGAACAGGATAGCTCCAATGATGATCTACGGTGCGGTAATGGGCAGCAAAGACACGGAAGGTTGAATTCATATCAGGCAGCATAAACTCAGTTCCTTTATATTCCTCTTTGTTCCCCCTATGATCTCTTATCACATTTTCTCTGCGTTCCATAATCGATGCACCTTCCAATAGGTCAGCAAACTTTTGCTTGATTTGGGTAAATAGTGACTTCTTCTGGATATGGGTAAGTATAAATAACTTTGCTATGATTACAGTATACTACTAAATTTTCACGGATTTCTGCCTGTTGAAGAAGAAGGGTAAATATAGTGCCAGCAGACAGGATTATCCGTAATGCAAAGGAGCAAAACGATGGCTGTTATTCAGAATCCGATCTTGACTGGGTTCAATCCGGATCCAAGCATTTGCCGTGCCGGGGAGGACTACTATATTGCAGTATCGACATTTGAATGGTTTCCGGGTGTAGGAATCTATCATTCAAGAGACCTGAAGAACTGGAGGCTCGTATCAAGGCCTTTAAATCGTCTAAGCCAGCTGAATATGATGGGAAATCCCGATTCAGGAGGCATTTGGGCGCCAGCATTGTCTTACCGTGACGGGAAGTTCTGGCTTATTTACACGGATGTTAAAGTGACGGAGGGACAGTGGAAAGATTCTCATAACTACCTGGTTACCTGTGACACCGTTGACGGAGAATGGTCTGAACCGATTTATTTGAACAGCTCAGGCTTTGATCCCTCCCTGTTCCACGACGAGGACGGCAGAAAGTACCTTGTCAATATGGTTTGGGATCAGCGTGTTGGAAATCACCCTTTCTACGGAATTGCTTTGCAGGAATTTGACCCGGTACAGCAGAAGCTGGTGGGCAAAGCAGAGATTATCTTTAAAGGAACCAGTATCAAGCTGACAGAAGCTCCGCATTTGTACAAAATTGACGGTGTTTACTTCCTGCTCACTGCGGAAGGCGGAACGAAGTATGATCATTGCTCCACGCTGGCCCGTTCCCGAGATCTACGCGGACCTTATGAAGTGCATCCGGAGAATCCACTCATTTCGTCCTTTGCACATCCGAGGAATCCGCTGCAAAAGGCGGGGCACTCTTCCATCGTGCATACGCACACCGACGAGTGGTTCCTTGTCCATTTGACAGGAAGACCTCTTTCGAGAGAAGGACATCCGCTCCTTGATCCGAGAGGATACTGTCCGCTCGGTCGTGAAACAGCGATTCAACGCCTTGAATGGAGAGACGGATGGCCTTACGTCGTCGGCGGCAACCAGCCTTCCCTTCAGATCGAAGGTCCGAATATGGAAGAGGTCAAGTGGGATCCTGACTTCCCGGAAAAAGACGATTTTGACAGCGAAGAGCTGAATCTGCATTTCCAAAGCCTGCGTATTCCGCTTGGCAGCTCGGTTCTCTCATTGACGGATCGCCCGGGGCATTTGAGATTGTACGGCAAAGAGTCCTTCTCGTCCAAGTTTACGCAGGCCTTCATCGCAAGACGCTGGCAGCATTTCCGCTTTACAGCAGAGACGAAAGTTGCGTTTAATCCAACGACTTTCCAGCAATCAGCAGGACTTGCAAACTACTACAATACCCAGAACTGGACCTCCTGCCAGATTACCTGGAATGAGGAAAAGGGAAGGGTGCTGGAGCTTGCAGTATGTGATAACTTCACGTTCTCCCAGCCTCTGCAGGGGCAGGAGATTGTTATCCCGGACGAAGCGGAGTACGTATACCTGCGTGTCGATGTGAAGTACGACATTTACGAGTATTCTTATTCTTGGGATGGCCGGAATTGGTCGACTATTCCAGTACAGTTCCAATCTCACAAGCTGTCGGATGATTACATTCAAGGCGGCGGCTTCTTCACCGGCGCATTTGTGGGCATGCGTTCTCAAGACACATCAGGCCAAAGCCTGCCTGCCGACTTTGATTACTTCATCTACAAGAGCAACGAAGCGTAATCTAAACATGTGTTAAAAAAGCTCCGAGTCTCTCCGCAAAGGATTAATCCTGCGCAAGAGGTTCGGAGCTTCTTGTATTAATCGCATAGACAGCCTGTTCTACATCAGCCTTTTACGGCTCCGGCCGCCATTCCCTCAACAATCCGGTCGCTGAGGAACATGTAGGCAACGAGAATCGGCAGAATACTGATCATCAGCGTCGCACCGATGGCGCCCCAGTCGGTTGTGTACTGGCCGATAAAGTTCTGGACGCCAACGGTCAGTGTTTTATATTGATCGGAGCTGATAAACGTATTTACGAAGATGAATTCATTCCAGTTATAAATCATGTTGATGATTCCTGTTGTGGCAATAACAGAGCTTGTCATCGGAAGAACGATGCGGAAAAACATTCGGTTAACGCTGCATCCGTCGATTACGGCCGCTTCTTCGACCTCTTTAGGAAGCGCATAATAGAAACCCAGCAGGATCATAATCGTAATCGGCATATTAAAGGCGACATAGGAGAGCACCAGTGAAAGCGGATGATCCGTCAGGCCGATCTTGTTAAACATGCTGAACAACGGAATTAATGTGGAATGGACAGGAATCATCATCGCGACCATAAACAGGCCGAGGACAAGAGAGCTGCCCTTCCATTTCATCCGGGTGATGGCAAAGGTCACTAGGCTTCCAAGCACCACGGTGATGATTGTTGCTGCCACGGTTATCCAAACACTGTTGAAAAAGTAAACATCAATATTGCCTGAGTTCCATACCTTTGCATAGTTTTCCCACTTCGGATTTGCCGGTAGAGACAGCGGAGGCAGGTTAAATACCTCCTGGTTATTTTTGAGCGAGAAGAGCAGCAGCCATACGAGTGGAAACAGCTGGAATGCTGCAACCCCGATCAATATAATGTATAGAAGCGAATATCCGGTCTTTTTTAGTATACCGGAACCGGATTGCGCAGATCCGCCAAGCCGGGCAGTGCTTTCCATCATGATGCGTTACCTCCTTATGAGTATTGAATCGTATCTTTGGTCGCTGTTAATTTACGAATGATCCAGGTCACGACAAGACAGATAATGAGCAGGAAAAAGCCGATGGCGCTGCCGTATCCGAAGTCGTAGGATTTAAATGCCTCGCTGTACATATAGGAGGCCATAACTTCACTTGAGCCGTTTGGCCCGCCGCCTGTCATGACGTAGATCAAGTCAAAATATTTAAGCGAACCCACAAGGGATAGCACGATGGTAACCTTAATGACTTCCATAATAAGCGGAAGCTTGATTCTAAGGGCAATCTGTATGCCTGTAGCGCCGTCGATTTTTGCCGCTTCTTCAAGCGATGTCGGGATGTTCTTCAGTGCAGAGTAGTAGATCAGAATATAGAAACCTGCATACTGCCATAGGATGGGAATAAAGAGCGCAATCAGTACAAGTGAAGGGTCTGCCAGCCATGCAGGAGGGTCCTCGAAGCCGATGGACGTCAGAAAGCTGTTAATAACCCCGTTTGTCGGATGGTACATCCGAAGCCACAACTGTGCAATAGCAACAGAGGACAGCAGCATGGGGACGAGATAGATTTTGCGGAACAGATTAGCTCCCTTAATGCGACCCGCTACAACCATAGCCACAGCCAGATATATAATCAAGCTTAAGCCTGAGAAGAAAGCGAGCAAGAGGGAGTGCCAAGCGCTGCTCCAAAATACGCTGTCCTGCAGCAGCTCCTTATAGTGATCCAATCCGATAAATTTCATGGCGCCTATTCCGTTCCATTCATGCAGGCCGTAATATCCAGTTAACAGAATCGGGATATAAACGAGCACCAAAATTAACAGCAGGGATGGAAGGACGTAGAGTGCGATCATCTTCTTGTTAGACATTACCTTATCCATTTGAGTCAAACTCCTTTCCGTTCTGCATAATAAGCTGACCCGGTGCAAGAACCGGGCCAGCTCACCTGATTTTGATGGTTTTCTTGTTGGTTACTTCCCGGAAATAGCCTTGTCATGCTCGGCAGCGAAGTTTTCAGGAGTCACCGCTTTGCCAAACAATGCCTGGATTTGATTCAGATGGGTTTCAGCCGCTGATGCCTGCATCTGCACATCGGCATACAAAGTAATGCTGGTTGCTTTGTTCATTTCGTTGAACAAGTCAATATACAGCTGAGGGAGCTCAAGTGAAGCAGTGTCTACTTTAGTTGCCGGGATCACACCTGCGCCGGTAACAGATTGCTCACCCCATTTAGCTACAAAATACTCTACGAATTTCTTTGCTTCTTCTTTGACTTTGGAATTCTCAGATACGAACAATCCTACGCCGGGTCCGCCTACCCAGCTGTCAACGCTTCCTTTGCCGCCTTCGACTGCAGGGAATTTAAAGAAACCGACGCTGTCGCGGAATTCCTGAGGGATTTCCTCGTTCGTTGTAAAGTTAGGAAGCTCCCAAGTACTCATGATGTACATTGCTGCGTTTCCATTCAGGAACTCGGATTTGGCTTCTTCATTGGAAAGCCCGTTAAAGCCTTTAATAAAAGCGTTGCTGTCTACGAGTGACTGTACTTCAGCTGCCGCTTTGAGCAAGCCTTCATCGGAGAAGGAGCCTTCGCCGTTAATCGCTTTAGCAAGCGCCTCTTGTCCGCCAAAGCGTTCAGCAAGGAACATGTAAATGAGAGATCCTGTCCAGCGGTCCTTATTGCCGAGCGCAATGGGAGCAACACCGTTGTCGGTAAGAGTAGTAATAACCTGTTTCAATTCATCATACGATTGCGGTGTTTCCAGTCCATACTGTTCAAAAATAGCCTTGTTGTAGAAAACAGGGGTAATGTTAAACTCCAGCGGCAGACCGTATGTCTTGCCATCGATATTGAAGGCTTCCGTTGTTCCTTCTACAAATTTTCCGCTTAAATCACCGTCCAGCAGATCATCTAACGGAGTGAACAGTCCGCCTTCAACATAAGGGGCCATAAAGCCTGCAGCCCAGGTAATGCCGACATCAGGCAATTCATTGGAAGCAGAGAGTACCTTCAGCTTGTTTTTATACTGTTCGTTGTCCAGCACTTCTGTCTTGATCGTTACATTCGGGTTTTCTGTCTGGTAATCTTGAATAATTTGATTTACGATTTTATTTTGTCCGGCAGATACACCCTCAGGCCACAGATGCATAAAGCTGATTGTTGTTTTATCGCCGTCCGAGACACCTTCATCTCCATTTGCGCTGCCATTGCTGCCGCTGCTGCCACAGCCGGCAAGCGCGATGGCGAAGCATAGCGTCATGATCATAAACGTCCACTTTTTACTAGATTTGAACACGTTTACATCCCCTTTGCTTATTGATCTTGGTCGGTTGTGAAACCGCTTTATCGACTCTAGTTGAATTGTAGCAAAGCTTTTGTAAGCGCATAACGTAACAGGCTTTGGGTGTAATACCACTTTTATTGGATTTTCTCCTCCGAGCTGGTTTGCAGATTCGCTCTATACCTGCCCGGGCTTACATTCTCCGCTGTTCGAAACACTTTCACAAAATATTTCGGAGTCTGGTATCCGACGAGCTCCGAAATCTCGTTAATGGAAAGTCTCGTATTCACGAGGAGCTCCTTGGCGCGTTGAAGTCTCTTGCGAGTCATATAATCGCTGAAGGTAAGGCCGGTTTGCTCCTTGAACAGGGAACTAAGATAGCTTGTATTCATATGAAGCACCCGGGACAGATCACGCAGGGATACCGGCTCGTTCAGATGCTGATCAAGGTAATCCATCGCTTCCCGAATCGATGTGCTGTACATACGATTCTCTTGAGCGGTCTCCATCAATTTTGGATCGACCAGCTTTTTCATCTGCTCTACTTGGTTCCGGTCCTCATAACGCTTAAGAGCCAGCTCCGCCGCCGCAACGAGCTTCTTCTTGTCGATCGGCTTGAGTAAATATTCGACTACACCGTATTTCAGCGCTCTTTGGGCGTAATCAAACTCGGCATGCCCTGAAATGACAATAACGACAGGAGGGGAGGGGGACGAATGGATTTGTTCAATCAAATCGAGCCCGCTGATTTCCGGCATGCGAATATCGGTAATGACAAGATGGGCATGATTCACCTGCAGCCATGCCAATGCTTCTACTGCACTCGATAAAATATGGATCGTGTGCTGTCCGGATGACCAAGATTCTAGCGTTTTCCGTATGCCTTCTCTGGTTCTCGGTTCATCATCCACAATGAGTATTGTCTTCATGATAAAAAGACCCTCCCGGTTCATTTGGTATCGTAAGTGCAATGACGGTTCCTTTTCCTGCTTGGCTCGTTATACGCATTTCAGGTTCCTTGGTGCTGTAGCTAAGCTTTAATCTTCCGTAGATGTTGGCAATGCCGATGCCCTTTCCTTTTGAAGAAGCCGAACGTCCTTCTTTCATGGCCGTGTATAGGGATTGAATCTTCTCGTCGTCCATTCCCGGTCCGCTGTCTTTGACTATAATCTGCGTATATCCCGGACGTTCTGATGGAGAAACCGTCAGCTCAATGCTCCCTGGGCCGACTTGCTGTTCAATTCCATGTAGAATGGCATTTTCGACAAGGGGCTGAATCAGCAGCTTGGGTATAGGAACAGATCGTAATGAAGGATCGCATGTGATACTCCAGGAGAGCCTGTCTCCCATCCGGATATTCATAATCGTCAAGTAACGCTCAGCATGCGTCAGCTCATGATCTATAGCCACCCACTCGTCCTCATCCCCCCGGTTAATGACATAGCGAAACAGACCGGACATCGCAATGACACTCTCAGCCAGCTCATCCTCTCCTTTTTCGTCAAGCGCCCAGTAGAAGGCTTCCAGCGTGTTAAACAAGAAATGGGGGTTGATCTGAGACTGAAGCGCTTTAAGCTCTGTACGGCTTTGCAAAATTTCTTTTTGATACACGACCTCTACGAGCTCATTCATTCTGTCCACCATCTGATTGTATGTGTTGTTCAGCTCCCGTATTTCAAGTGTGGCAGAGGTAACTGTACTTGGCTTTAACGTCCCGAATTTGGAATTCCGCATCACCTTAATCAAGTTCAGAATGGGCTTCGTAATCATTGTAGATAGAAAAAAGGACAGGATGATGAACAGCAGGGCGCCTCCAATGCCTGAAACGATAATGACGGTTTGAAGCAGGCTGATGCCCTCTGCCTTGTAATCTGCCGGGGATAAAATGACCAGGTTCCAGCCTGTCTTTTCCGAAGGCTTCGTCACCGTGATATACGATTTACCGTCCAGCTGAATGGAAGATTGAAGCTGGTGCGCTTGAATATTCGCGCTGATGCCTGGCATGGGAGCGATCGAAATAGGCTTGCCGGCTCCGTCGAACAGATTCATGTACTCCAGCGGCCGATTGCTGTTGGATTGGGTATCCGTGAGCTGAAAGTAGCTTTTATCGATACGTACGACCAAATAACCGGCTGCCTCAAACGACTGGTTGATCAGTCTGATGTTGCGGATCGCAACGACACTGTGAGAATCCCGCGGATCAATGCCGAACCAGACCAGTCTGCCCTGTGCTCGATCTGCTTCATCCACTAGTCCGTGTTCTACGCGCTGATCCAGCTGCACATCATCCAGCGGCAGAAGTCTACGGTATTCCTTCGTGTAAATTTCGATGGAGCGGATGGAGGCTGCGTAAGCTTCCAGCTTGCGCACCTCTTCCTGCAGGTTTTGTCTCTCTGTAAAGCTGAGTGTCCTGCCTGCGGACTCCTGAGCCAAGTAAAGCTGGACAGAAGGATCCGTCGCGACTTGAGAGGTCCAGGTATCAATTTGGCTCACTAAAGCCTCCAGCTTGCCTGTTGTCTGAATAGCGGTCTGCTCAATGTGGCTTTCCGCATTGTTTCTAAGCAGAACGGAAACCTGCTGATACAGAATAAAAGCAATGGAGCCGAGAACAAGCATCATGACAAATAGGGACCCGATAAAAATTTGATTGCGAAGTGTGTTTAAATTACGGGAATCGATCATGAGGTTCACGTTTCCTTTCAATCTGTAAGTGCTTACATTTTAATTGTTAGCGGTCTTTTAACTTCGATGTGACGTCAGCTGCACATTCTCAAATTCTAATTCGTTCTTCTTCGTTCGACAATACCTTCATCTTCCCGATGCTTGAAAAGGAAAAGTGCTTGAATGAAATGGGGAAATGTTCGAGCATTGAACAAAAGAGGGGCGTCCCTCAGTCATCGATGATGACTTTCGGGACACCCCTTCGAAAAGGATAACAGCGATCGGAAAATGGTACTGCAATCGCAGTAGCCTGGTGTGGTTTAGTTATACGGTTTCTATATTATTAAGCCTTGGCTTTGAAAATGCCGGATGGTCCACCAACGGGCAGGAACGTTCGCCCGAAGTGGGCGTTCAGCACCGAAGCTCCCGTACCGTACAATGATACGATTCCGATGCACAGCTCGGCATAGGCTGCAATGGTATGGAAAATATGCGGGGCAATGCCGAAGGCGTCGAAGGTAAGGCCCAGGAACAGGAAATCGATCAGAATGAAAATGATCAGCAATACCTTGTTCGCTTCCACGGCGCCCAGCGTCATGAACAGGGTGAAGATCAAATATCCGGCAAAAGCGAATCCGAGCTGCTTGCCATCGGTTTGTTCCGCAAGAGTGGAGCCGAACACGCCCATTTTGATCAGCCAGTTTGCCCCCATCGCAAACCAGAAAAATGCGTATGCGCCAAAGGCCGTTGTACCGAAGGTGTTATTTCTTTTCGAATCTTGAATGCAAGCGAACAATTGCGCGAACGCGCCGAGGAAAATCGCCCATGGGATCGCGTAGCTAAGCCCTTCCGTGATGCCGAGCTTTTGGGAAGAGGCGACCAAAGTGACGATGGCCAGCCCGAATAATCCCATCGCGCTGGGATCGGCGTTTATGATTTTGACTTGAGTGCGTGAATCGGTTTGCATAGTTGTTGATAAGCCTCCAATGGTTCAAATCGGATGGTGCGAAGCATACATCCTTGAATGGTTTAATTTTGTATCCGCCGGGTCCGGACACACATTGCCCTATTGTAACTGAATGGTTGATGATTGAAAAGGACATTTATCGCTATGGCGGTGCTGATCCACTGAAACGGTTTTGAGCAAGGGTAATACATCAAAAAATCGGTTTTTTAATGGAAGAAGACGGAAAATTACATGTTCATTCCCTGGGAGAAAGGATAGTATCTAGAAAGTAATTTACTTTTGGTATGGGGAGGGAAGCGGGAGGGCCGATGCGGGGCCCGGAAATGACATAAATCAGAGAAGAAAAACGTTGGATACGACATATTGCAAGCGCTTACTTGTTTAGTGGTTTCATCAATTTGTCTGTAATCATTCAATCATGAGATGACGAAAGGATGGGTATTGATGATCGCGAAGACGCGACGAATCGGCTTGATCTTGCTCATATGGGTGTTTACCATCTCCAGCATAGGCTGGGGGACGATGTTTGGCATGACAACGGTAAGTGCGGCTGCTTCCGAAGGGGATGCTGCCGATGCAATCTTTCATAAATACGACTTCGGTTCGGGAGGGACGGCAGACGGATATACGGCGGTTGACGCGAGCGCTGCTTATTCTGCCGGGGCGGGTTACGGCTTCACGGATCTGTCTAAAGTTACGGTACAGGATCGGGGCACGGAAGATCCGATCAAATCGGACTTTGCCTTGCTGGCCGAAGGAGCAGGCTTCAAGGTTGATTTGCCGAATGGCGATTACACCGTTTCCCTGGTGGCGGGCGACCCGCAAGGGAATACGGACATTGCCATCAAGGTGGAGAGCATGGATAAGGTGCTGCCCACGGCCAAAGCGGCTGGTGAATTTTTGGAGATGAGCTTCGACATTGCGCTGGTGGACGGGCAGATGAACTTTGAGTTCGCCGGAACGGCCGCCAAATTGAATGCGCTTACGATTGAAAGGTTGCCTGAGCGGGAGGCCGGGAGCAAACCGGTGCTGTACCTTGCGGGCGATTCCACCATGCAGACGTATGACCCGTACTGGAAACCTCAAGCCGGATACGGCCAGATGCTGCCATCGTTCTTCAGTGATGCCGTGGAGATCAAAAACCATTCCATCGGCGGACGCAGCTCCAAGTCATTTATTTTCCAAGGCAGGCTGGATGAAATTTTGCGCGCCATTCGTCCGGGCGATTACCTACTGGTTCAATTCGGGCATAACGACGCAACGATCAGCGTTCCCGATCGCTACGCCTCACCCGCCGATTACAAAAACTACCTGAAAACTTACATAGACGGGGTGGAGCAGCGGGGTGCTACGCCAATTCTGGTGACGCCGATGGGACGCCGCGATTTCAACGCGGATACGGGCAAATTTAATGTGTCCTTCCCTGAATACGTGCAGGCGATGAAGGAAGTCGCGGCCGAGAAAAACGTGAAATTGATCGATCTCAGCGCGCTTAGCATCGCATATTACGATTCCATCGGGCCGGAGGCGACCTTGTCGGTATTCCTTCATGTGCCGGCGGGTATCTACCAGGCCTTCCCGAACGGCGCAACGGATAATACCCACTTCCAGGAATACGGAGCGATCCAGATCGCAAGGCTTGTTGCCGGTGCCATCCGTGAGCTGGACCTTCCGTTGTCCGCCGCCGTCAAGGATGCGCAGGTTCCGGCCGAAGTGCCGGCCAAACCGCAGGATCTTAGAGCAGGCAGCATCAGCAACGCAGGGGCTGTGTTGAAATGGACGGCTGATGACGCCGCTGATATTTACAAAGTGTACCGGAAACTGGCATCCGAGCCGGAATCAGCCTACAAGCTGGCAGGAACGGCCACCGTGCCTACGCTTACGCTTAGCGGATTGGCCGAAGGACAATCCTACACCGTTCGAGTTACTGCCGTGAACGGACGCGGCGAATCGGAAGCTTCGGATGAAGTCGGCTTTACGACCAAATCGGCCAATTACCGTTATGATTTCGGCCCGGTCGGCTCGCCGGTAGCTGCAGGGTACACCGAGGTCAATCGGAATACGATTTATACGCAGGAACGGGGTTACGGCCTGACCTCTTCAGCCAATATGGCTGATCGGGACCGTGGCAGCGCCACCGATGACCTGCGCCGCGATTTCGTCATTTATTTCGGCGGGTCGTACGAATTCAAGGTGGATTTGCCGAACGGAACGTACTCGGTGAAGACGTATACGGGCGACTGGATCGGATCGGCCAGAACGAACGTTAACATCGAAGGCAAAGATTACGGTACCGTCTCCTCCGGAGCCCAAAATATTGCCGAAAAGGTGTTCAACCAAGTCACGGTTCAGGATGGACAGATGAATCTGGTGTTCAGCGGACAAACGGCGCATTTGAACGGGATCGAGATCACGCCCGTATTGACGGCTCCCGCAAACCTGAAGCTGGATGAATTGAACCTCGACGCCGATCCGATTACGGCTGCCCTTTCATGGGAAGCGGCGGCGGATGCGGCCGAGTACAAGGTGTATCGCCAATCCCGCGGAGCCTCCAAGGCCGAGCTGCTGGTTACGACGGCAGAGACCGTCTACGTGGACAACGAAGTGGAGCTGGGCGGAGAATATGTATACACGGTTACAGCCGTGGACAGCACGGGGACGGAATCGGTAACTTCCAATGCCTTGTCCGTATCGACCATTGATTCCACCGTCGACAAAGCCGAAGTGCCTTCCGGCTTAACGTTGCAGAACATTAACAAGAACGATGCCACCATCGGCTGGAATGAAGCTGCAGGCGCACGTTCATATCAGATTTATCGCGCGGTCAAGGCAGACGGACCTTACGACCTGATCGGTCGAACCAAAGAAACGGCATATACGGATTCCACGATTCTGAGCACGATTCCTTATTACTACAAAGTCGCTTCCGTCAATGCGGGCGGCGTATCGGAGCTGTCGGCCGTCCTTGAGACGCCTGTCGCAACGAAGCTGGAACGCGAGATGGAGTATTTGGATCGCGCACCGGTAGCGGTTCGGACGGATAACGGCAACTATCTCGGCTGGCGCATGCTGGGCCTCGACCCTGAATCCATTGCATTCAACGTATATCGCGACGGAGAAAAGCTGAATGAGGAGCCGATCGCGAATAGCACGAACTATACCGATGCGGAAGGAACGGAGAATTCCAAATACCGCATTACAAGTGTGTTGAATGGCATTGAAAAAGCGGCGACCAAGGAGTTCGGCGTATGGCAGGAGCAGTATTTGCCGATACCGCTGCAGAAGCCAGCGGATGCCTATACGAAAGATGGTCAGCCATATACGTACCATGCTGGCGATGCCAGCGTGGGTGACCTGGACGGTGACGGAGAGTACGAGATCGTGCTGATGTGGTATCCATCTAACGCTAAAGACAACTCCCAGGCCGGATACACGGGCATCGTGTACATGGACGCTTACAAGCTGGACGGAACCAGGCTGTGGCGCATCGACATGGGGCGGAATATTCGCGCAGGGGCTCACTACTCTCCGTTCTTGGTATACGACTTTGACGGCGATGGCCGGGCAGAGCTGATGATGCGTACTGCCGACGGCACCGTCGACGGGCAGGGCAAGGTGATTGGCGACGCCGATGCCGACCACCGCAACAGCTCGGGGTATGTTTTGCTCGGCGACGAGTTCCTCACCGTGTTTGACGGCAAGACCGGAGCTGCTCTCGATACGGTGGACTATGATCCGCCGCGTGGGGACGTGGCTTCATGGGGAGACGGATACGGCAATCGCGTAGACCGCTTCCTGGCAGCGGTAGCTTATGTGGACGGGGAACGTCCAAGCGCCATGTTCAGCCGCGGTTATTATACGCGCACCGTGCTTGCAACCTATAACTTCCGCGACGGCAAACTCAGCCAGGTATGGCGTTTCGATTCCAATGATGACGGGCACGCGGAGTATGCCGGTCAAGGCAATCATAATTTGTCGGTTGCCGACGTCGACGGAGATGGCAAGGACGAAATTACGTTTGGTGCCATGGCGATCGATGATGACGGCAAACCGTTGTACAACACCAAGCTCGGCCACGGGGATGCCATGCATTTAAGCGATCTGGATCCGACGCGTTCGGGATTGGAAGTGTTCGGCGTGCACGAGAACAAAAGCTCGCAGTACGGAATGGAAATGCGCGATGCAGCGACAGGAGAAGTGCTTTGGGGCGTATTCACCGGCATGGATACCGGACGCGGTATGGCGGCAGACATCGATCCGAATTACCCGGGATCGGAAGTATGGGCTGCAACCATTACGAATGAACAGCATATCCCGATTACCGGTCTGTACAATGCGCAGGGGGAACTGATCTCCGCGAATATTCCTTCTTCCACGAATTTCGGCATCTGGTGGGACGGGGACCTGCTGCGCGAGCTGCAGGACGGTATTCGAGTCGACAAATGGGACTACGAAAATCAAACCACGGTGAACCTGCTCACGGCTGCGGGATCAGCCTCCAATAACGGCACCAAAGCCAATCCGAGCTTGCAGGCTGACCTGTTCGGCGATTGGCGCGAGGAAGTGATGTGGCGCAGCGAGGACAGCTCGGAGCTCCGCATCTACACGACAACGGATGAGACGGACGTGAGAATTCGCACGCTGATGCATGACCCGGTGTATCGTCTTGGCGTAGCATGGCAAAATGTTGCCTATAACCAACCGCCGCATACGGGTTTTCATCTTGGCGTAGGCATGGAACAGCCTGCAGCACCGAGCATCCGCTATGTCGGTGAACCGCAAGCCCCCGAGGATACAACCCCTCCGGTCATTTCCGGACTGCCTGCAGAGAAAATGAAGGAAGATGAAGTATTGAAGGTGGACGTCCAAGCCGAAGATCCCGAATCGGGCATTACCCAACTGGTGCTGACCTGGGATGGGGAGCTGGTGAAACAGGGTGACGAAATCAGTCTGAAGGGTCTGGTCGGCAAGCACAAGTTCACTGCACGAGCGGTGAATGGAGCCGGTCTGGCCACCGAATTGTCGGTCGAAGTGACGGTCGTGACTGCGGATCAGGCAGACGGGGCACCGGGAATGCCGGTGTTGTCCGATAATAACACGCATGGAGGCGGCCTCGCTGATGGAAGTTATACGATCACGATGAACATGTGGTGGGGAAACAACGGTACCGAATACAAATTGTATGAGAACGGCGAGCTGATCGATACCCAGCAGCTTGCTGCGTCGACGCCATCGGCCCAGAAGGCGGTCACGGACATTTCAGGACGAGTCAACGGCACATATGTTTACACGTGTGAGCTGATAAATGCCAAAGGGACGACCGAATGTGCGCCGCTCACCGTGACGGTTGCGGATGCATCGCCAGGCCAACCTGTGCTTTCATCCGACAATTGGGATGGCGACGGCAATTACATCATTACCATCAATATGTGGTGGGGCACCAATGCTACCTCATATCGCCTGTATGAGAACGGAGCAGAGATCGATGCACAGACGCTGACGGCAGCCACGCCTAATGCCCAAGAGGCGAAGGTGACGATCTCGGACAGAGCTCCGGGGGAATATGAGTATGTTGTGGAATGGATCAATGAAAGTGGATCGGTAAAGAGTGATGTCTTGAAGGTAACCGTCAGACCTTGAATAATCCAGATCACAAAGCGATAACGAATTGATCGGTTGGCAAATGAGGAGAAGCACCTCTCTGCAATCTGGGTCGGCCCATGCGGGTCGAATCTCGACAGAGGGGTGCTTTTTTGTCTGCATGGACTAGAAATTCATTTTTCTTGCAAATGTGATGTCATAAAAAGCGACAAGTGGGTAATATTCACAGTATAGTCACATTGGAATTTGTGATCGTAATCCATCGGGTTATTACTCCATTTCTAGTATTTTGCAGCATTCGATTCATGTTGTACTAGAACACAATATATAGACGCCTATTAACGATGTGATCCCATATATGGCTATGAATGAGGGGGGATTTGGGGTTTTTCGTCATTATTTTTTGATATTATAGAGTCAAATTGTGCCTTAATGTGTTACTATATCCGTAAAGAATCTCAAAAAATGGGTGATGCAGCCGCACCCGAGCCGATGATGCCATATGTTAATCCAACCGAAGATTGACAGCAAAACCTAAACTATATCACAGTATTAAGGAGGTCTCGGGTGATGGTAATGAGTTTGGATCTGAAAAGTCAAATCGAAAAAGCGAGACATAACCTGCACATGCTGGTGGAACATAACAAAGGTGGGCTAGGGCATCCGGATGTCATTCGGCAGTCCATGGCATTGGACGAGCTGATCAACGAATATCATCGAAAACATGGAAGCAAGGCTGGGGTCAGGCCGATTTAATTTCTCATGCTAATCTTCTTTTTCATATAGCTTTATCCCAATGCGGACATGCAAATGGCCGGGAGCAGCAGGCAGCGATAGCGCTGTGCACTTCCGGTCAGGACATGTCCGCATTGTTTGTGGATGTGGCGGTCAATGCTGCAGAAGGCGTTTCGCTTCAAGGTACAGCACTTGAACGAATTTTTTGGTGTTGATCCTTGTTTGGGACAAGGATGGCTCGACGTTGTTTTGCAGCTCCAGCATTTTTTTGCGGATTTCGGTAAAATCAAAAAACTTTGATGCGTAGTTTTCGAACTTGGGATGGGTATAGTCTGTAAGCCCGAGCGAAACAACATGGCTGAGCGTTTGGAAAATGGCGCGGCGAACGCGTTGTTCGGCAGCCTTGATCTCCTTGTTGATCTCAGCGGGAGACGCGTCTGCTCCCAGTTTGCGCAAGGCAACGTTATGGAAAACATCCTTAAGGGAAGGGAACATGTACGGGGATAGCTTATGCTCTTCCGTTTCGGTTTCCTCCAGAAACTCCAGCATGTCGAGCAGGTCTTTGCTGCCCGCTTCCCCCACCATGCCCATTTCCGATAACAGATGATGTCCCGCGGTCGTAATGTTTTTTTCGGCGGCCTGTCCGCTTTGGCGCTCAGACCCTTGAATCCCTGTCAATCCTTGAAGCGTGCGCTGGATTTCCTGAATCGACTGCTGCATTCTCAACCGCTCGTTGACAAGGCGGAGTACCGATACGATCTCCAGGCGGTTGAGCGGTTTAGTAATATAGTATTCAATGCCAAGCGAGTAAGCTTCCCCGATCATGCTTTTGGATTCGATTTGCGAAATCATGACGATTTTCCCGCCGAAACGGTTTCCAAGCGCGCGGATCGTCTGAATACCATCACGCTGCGGCATAAGCAGATCGATCAGCAGGATGTCCACTTTGTTCAGCTCAAGCAGCTCCGCGTGTACGTGCATCCCGTCTTCGGATTCGCCGGCAATTTCACCCAGTCCTTCATCCTCTATAATATCACCGAGCATGGAACGGATTCCTTGATCGTCATCCACGATAAAATACCTCAACCTTCTTCCTCCTTTCTTGATCACAAGCGACCTATTTGCGAACGGCTTGCACAAAATCCGATGTCTCCCCATCCTATCTTTGCCCACAGTATGCCCTGTTTTGGCGGTGTGTCTCAGAAACATGCATACATTTCTGATGAGTGGCGGTCATTGCGCCTATCATCCTCATCGTGTCAAGTAAAGTCACAACAAATGGCCGAATATCACTTTATAACAAAAATTTTGCCCATCACACGTAGATAAATGTCGATTTCGGTAGATGTTCCCGTACTATAAGTAACATCGTTACTTTAAGCATATGCGAAATGATGCAAACGGCAGTGCAGGATGTGTATATGAAAGCCCGAGAGCCGGGCAGATCGCCGATTCGAATGAATTATAGAAGATAAGGGGCAGTGCTGATGGAGCAAACAATACAAGATATCGTCATGTTTTTCAACGATTTTCTATGGTCCAAGTTATTGATTATTTTGTTGGTCGTGTGCGGGGTCTATTTTACCACGAGAACGAGATTCATGCAGTTTCGCATGATTGGAGACATGGTGAAGGTGCTTACCGAGCCGAAGAGCAAGAAGCCGGGCACCATATCGCCGTTTCAGGCGTTTTGCATCAGCATGGCTGCGCGCGTGGGCACGGGCAATATTACGGGCATTGCGTTGGCCATCGCTTTGGGTGGTCCGGGGGCGGTGTTCTGGATGTGGATCATCGCCATCATCGGTGCGGCTTCCAGTTTTGTGGAGAGCACGCTGGCCCAGATCTATAAAGTCCGGGACAACGGCGGTTTCCGGGGAGGACCGGCTTATTACATGGAACGGGGGTTGGGAAAACGCTGGATGGGTGCGCTGTTTGCCGTCCTGATCATTCTCTCGTTCGGTTTGGTGTTTAATGCGGTGCAGTCCAACACGATCACCGTTGCCTTTCAAAATTCGTTTGGCACGGATCGTCTGACGGTGGGCATCATCATGGCGGTAATATTCGCCGCGATCATCTGGGGCGGGGTCAAACGCATCGCCAAAGCTTCCGAATACATCGTCATCGTGCTTGCCGTGCTCTACATCGGCGTGGCTGCCTTCGTGGTGCTGTCGAACGTCACGGAACTGCCTGCAATGATTGCGTTGATCGTCAAAAATGCCTTCGGGTTCGAGCAAGTGGCGGGGGGGACGCTCGGTGCTGCCCTCATGAATGGCGTCAAACGCGGTTTGTTCTCGAATGAAGCGGGGATGGGGAGCGCGCCGAACGCTGCGGCAACGGCCGATACTTCGCACCCCGTCAAGCAGGGGCTCATTCAGGCGTTTGGCGTATTGACCGACACGCTCATCATTTGCACAAGCACGGCCATGATCATCTTGATGTCCGGATTGTACGAAGGATCGAATTTGGGCGGAATTGAGCTTACCCAGGCGGCATTAAGCGTGCATATCGGATCATGGGCTTCCGGCTTTTTGGCTGTTATGGTGTTTCTGTTTGCTTTCAGTACGCTTATCGGCAATTATTATTACGGGGAGACAAACATCGAATTCCTGAAGTCCAATAAAGGATGGCTCTGGTTATACCGCGTTTGCGTCATTGCGATGGTCGTGTTTGGTGCCGTTGCCAAGGTGCAGCTGGTATGGGATTTGGCCGACTTGTTCATGGGGCTGATGGTTGTGGTGAATTTGATCGCAATCCTGATGCTGTCTAAAGTAACGTTTGAAGCGTTGAAGGATTACAAGAGGCAAAAGGCAGAAGGGCGGGACCCGGTCTTCACCCGCGACCGCATCCGCATTCCGGGCGAGGTTGAATGTTGGGAGCCGGAATCGCCATCTGCGGACAACAGCGATCGGAAGATGGTACTGCGCTCGTAGTGGCCTAGCGTGGTTGATTCATGCGTTTTCTATAAATTGAAATAAAGTAAACAAGACTTCCAGGAGATCCTACTTACGTAGTTTTCCTGGAAGTCCTGTTTGCATAACGGATTACTTGGCTTCAACCGTGTAGCTGATGAGTTGGTCTGCGAGCAGTTTCATGCGCTCCCCGGTTGCGTTCAACTTTTCGATCACATCCGTGAAAGACTGTACAAGCGTTGCTTGTTCTTGGGAAGAAGCCGCGATCTGCGATACCTCAACCTCCATTTGTTTGATGACATGCTGCACGTCTTTCAGGCTGGCATCGATATCCGTCGTGGCTTGTTTGGCATCGATCGAGAGCTTGCGGACTTCGGACGCCACAACGCCGAATCCTGCACCTGCTTCACCCACGCGGGCGGCTTCGATGGCGGCGTTCAAGCCAAGCAGGTTGGTCTGCTCCGAAATCTCTCGAATAAAGCCGGCGACTTTGTTGATCTGACTCGAATTTTGCACGGCCAGGCGTGTGTTCTCGAGAATTTGCTCGCTGGTCGCTTGCAATTCTTCGGCATGAGCGGCAACGTGCTGCACCATGTCCACCAGATGGCTGTTAATCGCTTGGTTTTCTTGGATAATGGCTTCAAGATGATTTTGATTGGACTGATCGTAGGATGCGGAGAACACGGCAACGACCTTATTTTCGTCGTCAAAAATCGGGATGCTGAGCACGTCCATTTCGAATCCGTACACTTCTGCCGGCACTTTGGTAAGCGAGGCTTCCCGACCATTCACCAAAGCGGAGAAGTTTTTGAAGTTATCGAGGAGCGGCTCGCCCGGCTTGAAACCAAGGCTGAACTTCTCGTTGGTGATCACGTCGACTACCTTTTCATGATCATATAATGAAAGGCCGACGGGTTCTCTAAGAATTCGGCTGATGTAAGGCAGGGATTTCGTAAGAGCTTCTATAATATTCATGGCTGATGTTCCTTTCCTGGCTGGAGTGATGTCTACAAAAGGTGAACAAACTGTATATATCATCGGATAAGAGTGCGCTATCATTAACTGTATTTTAGATAAATTTGTGAATGTTTAACGTAATATTTTCAGTGAAACATCCATTTATATCGTGGTGCTGGATATAAGTTCTAATAGTAACTATTTTTATATCAAGATATTCCTATGTACATATATCAAAAACAGGACATGTGTCCATGACTGGCCTTCAAAAGATGACGCAGGAGGTTATTCGGTATGAAAGAAATATTGGACTTTCAACAGGTTCGTCGGCTTGCGAGAGAGCATGGTCTGGATCAGGTGTTGAATGAAGCTGCCCTTGGCGAGTTAAGGCTGTTGGAAGCTTCCAAGGGAGAAATCATTTGTTCCAAAGGCGAACGGCCCGATCGTCTGTATTTTCTCGTCGAAGGCAAGCTTAAGATTTATACGACGTCGCCTAACGGGAAATCGTTGCTGCTTCGTTTCTCCACTCCGCCTGCTTTGGTGGGCGATCTGGAGCTCGTTAATGGCAAGGAGGCCAAAAACACGGTGCAAACGGTGAGCAAAAGCTTGCTGCTTGGTATAAGCTACCATTTCCTGCAAAGCACGTATGCCAGCAATCCAAAATTTCTCCATTTCATGCTTGGCCATATAACCCACAAGCTTTATACGTTCTCCAATTTTTCGAGCCTGAACTTGTTATATCCGGTAGAAAGCCGCTTTGCCAGTTACATGTTATCCACGATGGAGCAAGGGGGACAAGTCAATGAGGAGATCCAGACCTCCCGTTTGACGGAGCTTGCCGATCTGTTGGGTACGAGCTACAGACATTTAAACCGCGTCATTTCGGATCTGTGCGAGCGGGACATCATCCGCAAAGAACAGAAAAAGATCGTGGTTCGGGATGTTGAGCAGCTGCGGGAAATCGCCGGGGGGAACATGTACGAATAATGGACCGAAACGGATAAACGGGAGCAACGTGAGCGATGCCCATGCATAAAAGCACCCCCGATCGTTGCTGAGGGTGCTCTTTGCAGGTTGCGTTGACTTGCTAGCTGGCATGCGGCGTGAGGCGTGCACTGCCGAGAAAGTGAAGGACGTTGTTTACTTCGCGTCTTGTTCCTCGAACAGCTTCGCTATTTCAATAATAACCTTCGTTGCTTTAACCATATTGTCGACCGAGATGTATTCGAATTTGCCGTGATAGTTCTCGCCCCCGGTAAAGATGTTCGGCGTAGGCATGCCCATATAGGAGAGCTGCGATCCGTCCGTTCCGCCACGAATCGGACGAATGACGGGTTCGATGTCCAGCCGCGTCATCGCTTCATGGGCAATATCCACGATATGCTTCACAGGCTCGATCTTTTCCCGCATATTGAAATACTGGTCCTTGAGTTCGAGCGTAACGATCTTTTCGCCATATTTGGTTTTGAGTTCGGCCACAATCGTTTGCATCGTGGATTTGCGGGCTTCAAAGCTGTTGCGGTCAAAGTCCCGGATAATGTAACTCATTCGGGTCTGCTCCACGTCTCCTTCAATCGATAACAAATGATAGAAACCTTCGTAGCCTTCCGTAAACTCGGGAGCCTCTTTGATCGGCAGACGGCTGTTCAGCTCCATCGCGATTTTGGCCGAGTTCACCATCTTGCCTTTTGCCGTTCCGGGGTGCACGTTGGTGCCGCGAATCGTAATTTTGGCGGCTGCGGCGTTAAAGCTCTCGTACTCCAATTCTCCAAGCGGACCGCCGTCGACCGTATATGCGTACTTGGCCCCGAATGCTGCCACATCGAAGCGGTGCGGTCCCCGACCGATCTCCTCGTCCGGCGTGAAGGCAACGCGGATCTTCCCGTGTTTGATCTCCGGATGCTCGATCAGATAAGCCATGGCCGTCATGATTTCGGCGATGCCTGCTTTGTTATCCGCGCCGAGCAGCGTGGTGCCGTCCGTCGTCATCAATGTATGCCCCTTGTATTCATGCAGCTCAGGGAACTCGGCGACGGACAGAACAACGTCCAATTCTTCATTAAGGACGATGTCTTGTCCATCGTAATTTTCAAGGATTTGCGGTTTGACGTTTTTGCCCGTAAAGTCAGTTGCGGTGTCCAGGTGGGCCAGAAAGCCGATGACCGGGATGTCCTTATCCGTGTTGGAAGGCAGCGTTGCCATGACATAACCGTTCTCGTCCATGGTGACGTCTTGCAGACCGATGGCTTTGCATTCTTCGACCAGATGTTTGCCGAGCTCCAATTGGCCTGGCGTGGAAGGGCAGGTTTCGCTATTTTCGTCGGATTGGGTGTCCATTTGGGCATAGGTGGTCAGTCTTTGGATTAAAATATCTTTCATCCGTATCACTCCTTCAGAACGGTTTGCAAATATCATACCATGTTTTGGATGGGGTTCGCGCGGGCCGGGTTAAGTATAAAAAGAGTAGAGCGGTAAAAAATGTCCGTACTTGTAATTATGCTGATCAGGTTCATAATAAGATATTGAATGACGAATGGGTTGTTTTCCGATCGTGTTTCAGGACATTGAAATAAATAACGATTTACTTAGGAGATGATGAGAAAATGACAGAATCTTTGTTTTCGCCATATCGCTTCAAGGGGCTCGAGTTGAATAATCGCGTGGTCATGGCACCGATGTGCCAGTACTCCGTAACGGCGAAAGACGGCATTCCCAACGATTGGCACCACGTTCACTACGTGAGCCGGGCGGTTGGGAGAACCGGCCTGATCATCATTGAGATGACCGATGTGGAACCGGACGGGCGCATTACCGACAATGACCTGGGCATTTGGTCCGATGAGCATATTCCCGCTTTTGCCAAGCTTGTGAATGGAATGCATGCATATGGCTCCAAAGTGGCGATCCAGATCGCGCATGCAGGGCGAAAAGCAGAGGATGCCAAACAGCCGGTGGCTCCTTCCGTAGTGACGTTCCCTGGCGAAAACTTCAAGACTCCACGTGCGCTGAGCACGGAAGAGGTTCAGGTCATGGTGCAAAAATTCGCGGACGGCGTACGGCGAGCAGTTCAAGCGGGTGTGGACGCGATTGAGCTTCACGGGGCGCACGGATACCTGATCCACCAATTCCATTCCAAGCTGATGAATCATCGCGAGGACGAATACGGTAAAGATTTGTCGCGCTTCGGCTGCGAAATCATTCGTGCGGCTAAAAAGGTGATGCCGGATACCATGCCGCTTATTATGCGCATTTCCGCCGTGGAATACGCCGACGGAGGCTACGATATCGAACATACCCTCGACATTTCACGGGCATACAAGGAAGCGGGCGTCGACATGTTCCACATCAGTTCCGGCGGCGAGGGCCCGTCTGGAACGCGGAAGCCGGGCAATTATCCGGGGTACCAGGTTCCGTTTGCCCGCCGTTTCCGAGATGAGCTCGGCGTCCCGGTCATTGCCGTGGGTTTGCTGGATGACGCCTCCCTTGCTCAAGCCGTGATCGGCAACGGCGATGCCGACCTCGTGGCGGTAGGCAGAGGCATGCTGCGTGATCCGTATTGGGCCAACCATGCCGCACTGAAGTTGGGTGCGGACGTCAAGCAGGCAGCCATTGCGCAGCAATATACGCGTGGATACTGATTGAGGCCGGGCCGATGCATGGAGATGCCATGCACCGGCTTATTTGCATATTTGCACGATCCCCGGATATAGTGGTAGGAGCAACGTTTGAAACAAAGTGTACAGAGAACAATAACCTTGCCAAGGAGGCGAAGATATGGAATCATCAAGTGCATTGCCGGCAATCCGGCAACAACTCACGCTGCAGGCCCCTGCGGAGAAGGTATGGAATATCGTGTCCACGTCCGAAGGCATGGCTTCCTGGTTCATGCCCAGCAACTTGGAGCCTGTGGTGGGCCACAAGTTCATTTTGGAAGCAGGACCATTTGGTCAATCCCCTTGTGAGGTCACCGAAGTGCAGCCGCTGCATAAGCTCTCTTTTCGTTGGGGGAAAGATTGGACGCTGACCTTCGAGCTTGAAGCGCATGGGGAGAGCACGGACTTCACGTTGATTCACGACGGCTGGGATGCGGACAAGCTGACCGAGTTTGGGCAGGCTCACGCCATCGTACGAGAGAAAATGTCTCAGGGCTGGACTGGAATTGTACAGAAGCTCGGTCGGGTCGTGGAAGGCCACGCCTGATTCCGAATAGAACGATAGCATGTCAAAAGCCGCAGCGATGCTCCGACGGAATGCCGGGAGAATCCTGTGGTTTTTGTATTTTATAAGAACCTTAGACTTCGCGGCAGGGAGCTAACGAGGTTTATGAACGGATTATGGGCTTACGCCTTCTGCAGCGTTATCGAGTAAGGGGATGTAAATGTCCATGGACTGCGCATCGCCGGAATGCCTTGATTCCAACGAGTAAGCTGTCATGTTCGGCTCCAACCCGCGTTGTCTCAGCTTTTCTGCCAACCATAAGAAGGTTTGATCGGTTTCAGCCCGGTCGGAGCCGCCCTGGTGGGTGTAAACGGCATATTCGCACGCAGGAAGGGTCAAGCCGACCATACCCTGCGGTATTTCGTGAAGGTGCGACACCTCCACCCCGGCCACGTAACGATATATCTTTGAACGGCTCAGCGTAACGCCCGTACTGCTCCCTGCTTGCTTTTGACGAACGATTTCACGCCGCCTGCGCTCCAGTTCCGACCATAACCTGGGGATCATGACCTTGGCCATATACACGGCTGTGAAGGGGGCTTGGAACTCGATGCCGACAATGTGGATCTCGGGACGTAATACGCGCCGGAATGGATCGGCGGCCGGCTGTATGGAATCGGTCATGATTCCTTTTCGTGCAGCAGAGGGCAGCAAGGAATACCCTCCGGCCCTGCCGGCCTCTGCATACAAAGGTACCCCCATGCCGCTGAGCTCGTGCAAATACCGCAGCATGGTCCGATAGGATACGCCGAACTCGGAGGCCATGTCTTCCACGGTAAAGGTTCGTTTCTCATATACCCGCATCATCAGTTCGATCAAGCGCTGGGTTTTGGTCATGATACCGGTCGCTCCTTAAGAAGAAATGTTTTTTATTGTGACAGAATTTGTCATTATATTAGTATAAAATAGAGTCAGGCTAGCGACAACAAAGACAGCATGCGTGAACAACGAACAAACGCTGAAAGGGTGAGGAGAACGATGAATCAGGTCAACGAAGCGATGCTTCTGCATAAGGATGCCGCGGTAGTCATCGGATTGAAGTGGGAGGGAACATTTGCGGAGGCGGGTGCCGGTGGCATTCGAGCCGTGCAGATGGAATTCAAACGGCGATTGCCGGAAATTGAAGGTGTTCTCCATCCAAAGGAACTGCTAGGTCTGTCCTATCATATGACGGAAACTCATTTTTCGCATCTTGTCGCTGTCGAGGTTGAAGCGGAACAAGAGGCTTCGGTTCCCGAAGGCATGCTGCGCATGGATGTACCTGCACAGACCTATGCCACATGCAGTCATGTCAAAGGACAGAGCATCGAGGCATCCTACAACCATATTTATGCCTGGATCGAGCAACAAGGCTTCAAAGCGTTGAACGAGCCGTTTACCCATTATGAGGTGTACCCGATGGATCAGGACCCGTACGATCCTGAACCTGAGTTTTCCATATTCATCCCCGTCAGCCAATAATTTTTTTGGCATACAGGTTGATTCCGCTTTATTCCTCCAGACCGCGTCGTTGCGGTCTTTTTTGCATTTGGTGAAATTTTATGATGGCAAAAAAAGTTGAAAATTCAGGAATTTTTAAGAAGTTGGACTACCCTTATTAAGCTATATGCTTTTTAATAGAGATTGAGATTATCGCAATACGTTATTGACGAAATAATTAAGGAGAAACGCAAAACATGACAGAAACGATCAAAAGAGAACGAATACCGGAGTTGAATCTGGTCCGCGCCATGGCCATTATCGGCGTTCTGTGCGTGCACTCGACTTCATATGCCACTGTTGACATGACGGAATCGGGATACTACTGGTTGTACAATTTCATTAACATTTTCATGAAGTATGGTACGCCTTCTTTTATTTTTCTGAGCAGCTTTGTGCTGTTCTATAACTATTATTCCCGTCCGCTCGACAAGAAGTTGATCGGCAACTTCTACAAGAAACGGTTCGTGTATATCTTGCTGCCTTATTTCCTGTTCTCCCTGTTCTACTTCGTGATTCTTCACGTTACGCATTATCAGGGGCGTCCGTTCGGGGAATCGGCCATCAGCTTCATCAGCAAGTTGTTTACGGGCAAAGCTTACACGCACTTGTACTTCGTGTTTATCAACATGCAGTTTTACCTGCTCTTTCCGTTGGTATTATGGCTGCTCAAGAAATATCCCGCCGTCGTTAAATGGTCCGTGCCGATCGGGCTGCTTATTCAATGGGCCTTCATCGTAAGCAACAAATACGGATTCCAGGTACCGAACAAAGGAAGCTGGGCATTCTCTTACTTCTCCTACTTCATGCTAGGAGCATTCATCGGGGTGTATTTTCCGAAGATCAAGCAGTGGTTTATCGTTAGCCGCGAAAATGCGACCACAGGCCGCGTAGCTTCATGGATTGCCTTGTGGATTGTATGGATCGGGGCAGGTCTCGGCCATGTATACATCTACTATCTGCTTCGCATGAAAATAGCTACGTACAATACGCTGTATTATGAGCTGTTGTGGAATGTGCACACCTTTGCCTGCGCGCTGGTGCTCATCCAGATTTCTTACCTGCTGTACCGCAAGGGTCCGAAATTCCTCGTGAAGCCGCTGAGCTCGCTTGGGGCTTTGTCGTTCGGCATCTACCTGATTCATCCATTCTTCCTGCTGGTCTATCGCGAGTTTCCGCCGCAAACGGGAACATCTTGGCTGGTGCATCTGTGGTATGCGGGAGGTTTCGGCATCGCACTCGTTGCCTCGTGGATCGTGGTTGCCCTGACAGCGAGGTTCATCCCGTTCGCTTGGGTCATTTTCGGAAATCTGCCGAAGCCCAAACCGCGTTTGGTACCTCAAAGCAATCCGGGACAGGTGGACGTTCGTTAACGTCTATCCTGCATGGAATAATAAACCGTATCCTTGTCGACCTTAGGGTTAGGGATACGGTTTTTTTGTTTACGCTTTGTACAGCCTTTTTCGAAAAAAAATGAGAACAGGTGTTTCGTTCTGGTGTATAATGGGTAAGAAGGGTGTGGACATGAAACCAATTTTGGAAATAAGGTGATTCGAATGAAGACATGCGAACAATGCGGAAAAGCAGTCGAAGATATACTTGAGTATGTGGAACATATATTGCGCGAATGCGGACGAGCGCAGGGAAACGGAACGGAGAACGGTCCGGAAATCGCACAGGAGTGCTGGTATAAGGATTGCCGGAATTAGACCGTTCGGCAGGGCTTAACGATGCAATCTTAATCCGATCCGTCTTCGAAAAGCAGTCTGACTCCCTGAATGCCTCCGTTAGAGGTTTTCTTATCGGATGTGATACAATGGAAAGAAACCGGATTCATACGGAATCGAGGTGACATCATGGAGATGGGCACAGCCCCTTTCCGGAACAGCATGACAGAACATGAGGCCAGACAGACCAAAACATGTACATATTGCGGACATACCTACCCGTTGTCCGCTTTTCGGCGCAGAACCGGAAAAAGGGCTGGTGCCGGCTCCAGACGCGGGGCCTGCCGCAATTGTCGCCAACTTGGCGCGAATAAGGGTGAGCCGATGGCCGGGCTGGCAAGCGGACCGGCATGGTCAGGGCAGAGAAGTGTGGATGCCGCAGCGCTTCAGGCTCGAGACGAAGGGCGAGCTTCATCTGAGACCAAGGATTTATCGGACGCGTCCGCCATCGGCAAACCGCGAAAAAAACGTGCCAAAACCGCAGCTTTCGACAGTGCAACAGCTGCATCTCCGAAGCCTGCACGATCCCCGGTTATCACGGAAGGTCCCGCAACCGAACCCGGTTCCGGGACGGCAAGCATACCTGCAGCTGCTGTTGCTGCTGATTCCGCAACCGTCAAACGAAAGCGGAGAAGGCGCAAACGCAAAAGCAAACGTCCGGAACTGCAGGCGATAGCCGAACAGTCTGCAGGTGATGAGGCAGGCACACGCCCGTTGGTTCGGGTGGAGAGCGGGCGTCAAGAAGCATTCCCCGCACGAAAGGAATCGGCAGATGCGAGTGACGGCAAACGTCCGGCAGCTGCCCATGCCAATCGCAACCGAAGTGCCGTCGCGGATGGTCGCCCGCGTCGCCATGCTGCGGCGAAACCTTCGGTATTGGACCCGGAAGACCCTTCGTTTTTGCGTACGAACAGGCAGGGCTTGGTACGCATGCGCGGCAAGACGGACAAGGGGCGGCGCTGGCATCAGGAAGTGGAGATGGAGCTTGCAGTGACGCTGGTGAAGGAGAAGGCCGCCGTCGTCGTCAATCGATATACGATTCGCCGATTGTTCAGCAACAAGGACTTCAAACGATATATTCTGAATCGTGACAGATATACCTGTTATTTCTGTGGTTCCTATGGAGACACGATCGATCACCTTCTCCCTCGGGCCAAGGGCGGTCATACCACGCCGATGAACTGCGTGTGCGCCTGCAATCTGTGCAACCAGTCCAAGGCGGCGATGGATGCGGACGAGTTCATGCGCTCCGGCATACCCGAATGGAATGCAGCCCATCAGGAAGAGATGAACGCGATACAGGATGAGATGAACACGATAGAGGAAGAAATGAATGTGATCATGGAATGAGAAAAGGGCCATTAGGCTCTTTTTTTGTCTAAACAGCAAGTACATAAAAAAACGGTTCGCTAATGCCAGGCGTAAACACGCCAAGAACTAAAATTTCATCAAATTAACATCCATTCGGGACTGGCTTCTACGTTATACTTGGGTGAGCGCATTTATGAGAATCAACGCCTTCGAATAAAGGTTTGAATACTGACGGATGGAGGGAGAGCATGACTCTGACGACCTTGGACATCATGTCGTACATCACGGAAGAGAACATCCGGTTCTGGATGGAGAAGTTTCGCTCGCTCGGACCATTGCCGGGCATTTTGCTGACATTTATGAAGTCGTTCGTGCCGCCGTTGCCGACCTTGCTGATCGTGGGGATAAACGGAGCCGTGTACGGATTGTGGGCCGGATTCCTGTATTCATGGATCGGAATCGTGCTGGGCTGCACGGTGACGTTCCTGCTGGTCAGGGAAGTCGGCAAATCCAGGTTCGTGGAACGCTGGTCCAACAAACCGCGAGTACAGCGAAGCATGGTATGGATCCGGCGCAATGCCATGGGATATGTGTTTTTGCTAAGCATCTTCCCGGTGGGCCCGTTTGTCATCATTAATGTGGCTGCAGGCATCGCAAGAATGAGACTGGCCTCTTTTTTGGTGGCAGTCGGGCTGGGGAAAGCGATCATGATCTTCTGCGTGACATATATCGGTTCAAACGTGGAACAGTTCCTTGAGCATCCCGTGCGCTGGCTGGGCGTACTGCTGTTCATTGCGATTTCGCTGTGGGCCAGCCGCAAGCTGGAACGCCACTTTACCCGTTCTTCCGAACGCGAGGATATGAGCAAGCTGGATCCGCCGGCAGGCGAGTCGATTTCCTCCTGAGGGGATATCCCCTAAACAAAGGAGGTCGCGCGCCATGCCGGCTGCTTGCGGCCCCTATCCCCGCAATTTGCCCCAATGCTCTACCAGCGGGCCCCCACTGCCGTACACGGGGTCGGTAAGAGGCAAGGGCACTTCCCGAATTTCATGCAGCACCGCTGGTCGTTCAGATCGTTCGCCAGTCTTAAGATTGTAGTTCATTCCTTCCGGATAAGCCCCGATGATGCGAAAGTCAGGGCTTTTTTCCATGCGTTTGTGACCTGTCCCGGCAGGCAGCACGATGACATCCCCTGCTTCAACCCAAACGGGCTGCCCATGCTCTCCGCCGAGCAAGAGCTTTGCTGATCCTTGGATGACCGCAAGCGCTTCGTGCGTATTGCTATGGTAGTGGTGAAAATCAAATACGCCGTTGGTCCAGCTATTTCCCCAACCGTTCCTGTTCAGGAGATGTTCGGCTTCAACCGGTTGGGCTGCCCAAACATGCCGGTACAGCAGAACAGGCAAAATGGGGTTGTTTGGAATGATCCCGTCATCCTTGAAATACAGGGTATCCACGCCAGCCTCTTTTGAATTCATCTATGCATCACCTCACTAAGTATTACCCATTCCCGACGCTGCGGACAAAGAACTCTGAAAACGCATGAAAAAACGATACGAATTGTATCGTTTTGAGGTATAATCATTGCATGTACGATTCAAGCATACAATGATGGCCTAGGAGGGATGAACTGGTGAACATTGTCATTACAGGTGCTTCCGGATTTGTTGGATTCAATCTCGCCCGTTATTTGGCGGAGCGGGGACATGGCCTTACTTTGATCGATCTCGATGATTATTGCCAGCGATTCTCCATGGGATCGAACAGCTCAACGATGCATCTTATCGCTCATAATCTGATAAGCGGCGGTTTGAAATGGCCTGAAAACACAGATTGCATCATTCATCTTGCGGCAATGCCTCATGTCGATTACTCGTACCACCGGCCCGTTGAAGTGTTTCAAAACAATACGGCAAGCACTCAGTCCGTTCTGCAGCACGCAGCCGATCATCGCATTCCGGTTATCCTTGCTTCTTCCGTTGAAGTGTATGGCGGGCAGCATGGGAAGGTGTACCGCGAATCGGATGAGTATGCGCCGGTATCCCCTTATTCCGCCTCCAAGGTAGCCTGCGAAATGCTGGCTCAATCCTATGCCCAATGTTACGGGCTTTCCGTAAAAGTCTTTCGACTCACCAACCTCTACGGGCCGTGGCAATTGCCTGACCGGGTCGTGCCCCGCAACATGGCCAGAATGATCGCCGGCCTTCCTTTGGATATACAGGGTTCTGCCGTCCGGGATTTCTTGTATATAGAGGATGCGCTGCGTGCCATCGAATTGATTCTCCATCATGGGCGGGAGCGCCATGTCTACAATATTTCTTCGGGCGTGGGCACAACCATGCAAGAGATCGGACGGGAACTTCAAAATTTGAAACCGTCAGGACGGGTAAATCTGTCTGAAGAAGAGCCGACCAATTCCCGAGGGTCAAGCCTGGTTATCGATTCCGGCAAGCTGCGCGCCGAACTGGGCTGGGAGCCGCAAACGATGCTTGAAGAAGGTCTTGAGCGGACGTTCGTTTGGTATGAAACACATAAGGATTGGGTGCGACAGTTCGCAAAGCAGTATGGTTGCTCCAGAGAGAACCGCGATTTTCTTGTGGATATGGCGAGATACGGAGTTGTTGCCGTCTGACAAAAGCAAAAAAGCCAGGGAAGGGTCGATGGATCCGAACGCCTTCCTTGGCTTTTTAACGTGTCCGCACCGTACTTACGGACGAAAAACATGTAGTAACGGACCGGGATGCCCTCATCCTGTTGTTGGATGAATCGCAACGATTAGATATCGCCCTCTTGGCGAACGGTTAGTGATGTTTTTTTACATCGGCAATTTTGTCTTGGACCGCCCCTTTGGCTTTGTCCATCTTGCCTTCTGCCTGAAGGGATTTGTCATTCGTTGCATTGCCGACCTGGTCCTTGATCTCGCCCTTGGCTTTGTTCACGCCTGCCTTGATCTTGTCGCTAGCCGAATTGCTCATGTCGATCATCTCCTTCATCGGAAGTGTAGTCCTTTATTAACCGGGATGCGCATGTTTTAAACGCCGAGCGTGGAAACCTTTCTTCACTTCGTACGTCTTTTTGTTGAAAAAGTTGTCAGAAATCGATCCCTTCCGGAGTCAATCAAGTATAGGCACTGAATGGCGGTGCTTCTTCAACTTCAAGGGAGGATGGTATGATATGAATGCATATATCGGAAATGGAGCGTACTGCTACGCCAACTCGGCAGCCATGATGCTGGCGGCCAAGGGAGAGACCATTGAGCCGGGACTGCTCGAAGTGGCCAGTGGTTTCTCGCTGGGAGCGCATCTGATACCCAGTGGATTGCTCTTTTTTGACAATTGCTCCGAAACTCCGGATTCGGGCATCACGAGGGCGATGGAACTGCTGGGCTTCCGCGTGCAGCATCGGGTACAGGAGGAGGGCACTGCACTACCTCTGTATGAGCTAAGAGAGGCGCTGGATCAAGGCCCGGTTATGCTTGGGCCTCTGGATATGGGCAAACTGGTGTATAACCCGAACCATAACAATCTTGGCGGGTGCGACCATTATGTGCTGGCGCTGGAGATACGAGAGCATGAAGTCTGGCTCCATGACCCCGCAGGCTTTCCTTATGTCTGCCTGACACTGGAACAGCTGAACGAGGCATGGAAGGGAGGCGTATTTCCTTGGAGTCCGGGTGCCTATCGTTTTTGGTCAGGCCCTGAGCGGGTTGAGCAACTTGACGTCAAGGAACTGCATCAGCGCGTGCTGAGCTGGTTCAGGGAAACGATGCAAAATCAGTATCAGACCAAAGCCGCGGAATCCGGGCGGACAGGAAAACAGGCAATACTGCATAAGGCAAACCAGATCCGTGATGGCGCGATTGATATGGACGAATGGAGTCATTACGTATATTTTGCCCTGCCTGTCGGTGCGCGGCGGGCCCATGATTACGGCTCCTTTTTCAAAAATAATCATGGTCAGCTATCGGGCTTGAAGTACAAGCAATCCCGACAGTTGGGCGAGTGTCAATCCCGCCTTGCTGCCCGTCACTGGCAAGCGGCGGCAGATGCGATGGAAGCACTGGCCGAGACGGAGGCTGCCATCGAAGAGGCTCTGCTTCAGCTGTAGCCTTGCTGTATCCAGTCTGAAACATGCATCTTGGGAAGGAGAGAATCGACGTGAACAAATCTACGCTGAAGCGATCCATGGATCATTTGGACAGGGAAGCGCATGCGCAGTGTACAGAATTATCCGTGCTTGAGGATATTGTTCTCATCAAGCAGGCGAAATCTGGCGATTCGGCTGCATTCGAAGAGCTGGTGCGACGTTACCGGGTCCGGCTATTCGGCTATGCGCGTTCCCTGGTGAGGGATGCATATCTCGCTGAGGATATTTTGCAGGAGTCGTTGATTCGGGCTTTTGTCTATCTGGAGCAGCTTCAGGATGCGGAACGGTTCTCGGCCTGGGTACAGCGCATCGTGCGAAATCAGGCGTACTCCCGGATGCGGCGGCAGGATCGGCAGAAGGAGTACAGTTTGTCGGCATTAACGGAGGCCTTCCTGCCCAATGAGGGCGCTCCCCCGCACTGTTGGAACAGGAACGGGAGGGGGGACGGGGCGAATTGCGATTCGTTTGTCATCACCAGCGGCGATGCCGACCCGGAGCAAAGGCTTGCAGAGCGCGAGCAGCTCAGACGGTTTCACGAACTGCTTCATGGACTGAGCGGCAAGGAACGCGGCGTCATGCATGCTTATCTTATGGAGGAGCGTTCACCGCAAGAGATTGCTGCCGCGTTGGACCTCACTCTCGCCAACACGTATCAGCTGTTGTCCCGGGGGCGCAAAAAGCTGGCTCAGCGCCATATCCGTCTTTCGTTAAACGATGTACTGGCCGAACGGGCGCCTTATGGCAGCAAACAGGTCATTTTGCGTGAGCCTGGGTTCTTTCGCAGCCCGCAATCCTGGAGCTCAGCCGCTGAAACGCTGCATGAAATGCTGCTGTACACCGGCTCAGCCTTGTCCTTGCCCACGGTGATGGGGATGAGCGGACTGGCGTTTCGATTGACACTTTTCCCGCAGGATATCCATATCGCCGGTCCAACCGCATATAATTTCAAAGAAGTGCTATCGCGAGCCTTACGCTTCATGGGGTTTCCTTCACATTCCGTCGAGGGGGTGGGAACCGGAGCGGGACTCAATGCCAACCTGCTTGATCCGGCGCTGCGCGAAGGCAAAGCGAAGGAAAAAAGGCCCCTGGACCAGCGGTTGGCCAGTGCCGTTTCCTTGATCCACTACTCGATTGACCGTGGTGTTCCAGCCGTTGTCTGGGATTTGAATATTCCGGAGTTCGGGCTCATCTACGGATATGACAGTTCAAATCATACTTTATATGGCGCGGATTACATTCGTGCTGGCATTTATCCGGTCGACCATTTGGGGCGTGGATTGAACCAGGAAATTTTCGTGCTGGCGGCCGATGCCGCGGGCTCGAATGGAATTTTGGACGTAGGCGGGGCCCTGGAAGCTGCATTGGCTCACTACCGCGGAGAGGACCCTTATGCTTTGCAGGATACGGTTAGCGGTCTGGAGGCTTATGAAGCCTGGCGGAACGCTTTTCGCTGCGGGCGGATCGAACCCAATGGCAATGCCTATAATCTGGCCGTTCTGCAGGATGCGCGGTATTATGCGGCTGAATATCTCAAAACGCTATCCGAAAAGTGGGCGAGTGAACCAGAATATGCCGACTTCAGTGCCCTCTGCCTGGATGCAGAGGGAATCTACCGCACGATGACCGACAGGCTGGATGGGCTTGCAAGCCTGTTTCCTTTTCCTGAAGGCGGACGCCCGAATGACGAAATGAACGCGAATCAGGCGATGAGGCTGCTTGACCAGGTTGAGGCGCTTGAAAGGTCCGCCATCGCTGTATTGGAGAACATGCTGGCGGAATGGCGGGCGAAACAGCTGACGCAGGGACCTCGAAAGCTGCTTGGGGGAAAATGAGAGGCAGGAACCTTGATTATTCATGTCATTGGCATAAGGAATGCGCGCCGTGCATTCCTTATTTCTGCCTGGTGAGACGTTGTTGGAAACTTCGAAGAATAAGCGGGCAAGGCGCGCTGCATAATAACCACAGTGACGCATTTCGTTGCATGAAAAACCATGATTTTGGAAGAAGGGCTTCTTATCAGCCTCAAAAAAATCGTGACCGGTGTGATGCTTCGTACATATGGTCATATAGGAGCTTGTCCTAATACCATATATGGTAGGGTGAAAGGCAGCATATGGAAGTAAATGGACCGCCCGGCGAGCCGCAATACTTGACAAAAAAATCGGATTTGTTACAATGTTCACAATATCTTCACAAGTGTAAAAAATTTCTTTTTCATGTTCATGTGCAAGAGGTGTAATATAAGGATATAGAGTTCGATTTCGGCCTGCTTGTCGTTTTGTGTGTCAACACTTGTTGTCCGCAATAGACCTATGTATTTTGCGTCCATCCACGTTTGGAGAGAAAGGATGCAAAATGCTGACCTAAATACAATGCATAATGTGAGAGTGGCCAAAGGGCTGCGCTCTTTCTATTGTGTGAAATTTGGTACATTGGTATTGTATCGTTTGTATTCCTGGTTCGGCTCTGATTGACAGGCATCATGAAAGTCGCGGACTTCTATCCCAAAGTAAAGGAGGACTTTCTCTTATGTCACAATCGCCTACTCAACAAGAGGTGCCGGTAACAGAAGGCGCCGACCAGCAACAGTCCCTGGACGTGCTGGATCAACTGATGAAGCCTGAGGTACAGGAGTCCCTTACCGTACTGGTAGAGAACCTGCCTAAACTGGCTGAAATGGTTACGGTAATGACCAAAGCTTACGATTTCGCACAAAGCATCGCCACGGACAAAGTTCTGATCAGCGATACGATGAGCGCAATGGGCGAATTTGCCAAACCTGTAGTGAACACTGCAAAAGGTGTAGCTTCCGCTGCCATCGAAGCAGGAGATCGTGCACAAGTCGACCAATCGACGGTCGGTCTGTTCGGTATGCTTAAAATGCTGAAAGATCCAAACGTACAAAAATCGCTTCGTTTCGCTCAAGCTTTCCTGAGTGTTCTGAACGAGCGTCAACAACAGCGTTAAGATTAGAAAGAACGGAGGATGGATATGTCGAAGCAAATCTTGATCTTGGGCGGCGGCTACGGCGGTTTGTTGACTGCGCTGACTGCGCGCAAATACTTGACCCCGGAAGAAGCGACTATTACGGTCGTTAACCGTTTCCCTACGCACCAAATCATTACGGAGCTGCACCGTCTTGCGGCCGGAAGCATCGCCGAAAAGGCGGTTGCCCTTCCATTGGAGAAATTGCTGCGCGGCAAAGACGTGAACCTGAAAATCGATACGGTGGACAGCATCAAACCTGACGAGAAAAAAGTGCTGATGGCTAGCGGTTCCACATACTCTTACGATGCACTCGTCGTTGCCCTGGGCAGCGAAACGGCATTCTTCGGAATTCCTGGATTGCAAGAGCACAGCTTCACGCTCAAATCCGTTGACGACGCAAACCGCATCCGTGCACACGTTGAAGCGCGTCTGGATGCTTACAAACAATCCGGCAACAAAGCAGACGCTACGTTTGTTATCGGTGGCGGCGGCTTGACGGGTATCGAGCTTGTCGGCGAATTCGCTGACCTTCTGCCAGGCGTATGCCAAGAGAAAGGTATCGATTTCAAAGATATCTCCCTCTACACGGTCGAAGCAGGTCCTTCCATTCTGGCCGGTTTCCCGCCAGAGCTGGTTGAGCGTGCAAAAACAAGCTTGGAAAAACGCGGCGTAAACTTCATTATCGGTGTTGCGATCACCGAAATGAAAGAAAACGAAGTAATGCTGAAAGACGGCAGCTCCATTCCTACGAATACGCTTGTATGGACAGGCGGAGTCCAAGGTAATGCAGTTGTTGCCAACAGCGGAATCGAAGTGGATCGCGGCCGTGCGAAAGTTACGGAAGTTCTGCAATCCACATCCCACAAAGACGTGTTTGTTGCCGGCGACAGCGCAGTGGTCTTCCCTAGCGAAGGTGCTCGTCCTTACCCTCCAACAGCACAACTGGCTTGGCAAATGGGTGAAACCATCGGTCACAACCTGGGCGTAATGTTCAAAGGTGGCGCAATGGAAAGCTTCACGCCGGTATTCTCCGGAACACTGGGAAGCTTGGGTCGCAAAGACGCTGTCGGCATGATCGGCGGCAACCAGACTCGCCTGAAAGGCCTGCCTGCAACAATGATGAAAGAAGCAAGTAACATCCGTTACTTGTCCCATATTCACGGTTTGTTCGCACTGGCGTACTAATAACCGTAGCAATGCAACAGGGCGCTCTCCTCGGGAGCGCCTTTTTGATTATGGCTTTAGCCAGTTGAGTGCGTGAAACGCGCGAAACAAAAAACCACCTGCTATGCGGGTGGAGGGATTGAAGG
>NZ_JAVYAE020000005.1:0-379824 GCF_032334105.1 Paenibacillus hubeiensis | reverse complement strand
TCTCTCAGGGCGCGCCATTTAATTAAATAAGCCGGTGTGGCGGAATGGCAGACGCGCTCGACTCAAAATCGAGTGGGGAGACCCGTGGAGGTTCGAGTCCTCTCACCGGTATTTAACGGGATGTAGCTCAGCTTGGTAGAGCACCTGGTTTGGGACCAGGGGGTCGCATGTTCAAATCGTGTCATCCCGATCTTTCGAAAGACGGACTATCATAATAGATAGTCCGTCTTTATTGTTTTCCATGAGAGAAACTGTTTTATTTTGCATAAAGCTGAGCCCTTTCGGTCACAATATCCTTAAAACAGGGATAGAAGGGGTTCATGTGAACACATTTAAGCTCAGAAAACAATTAAAGCGACGTTGGCGTCGATGGAAACGCACAGCATGGATGGCTGTAGCTTTGATAACGATCACGGTGTTGGCGGGTAGTGGATTGTCCATCTCTTCGCATGTTCAGCGGCTGCTGACAACCCATTTCGGTGAGGCTAAGGCTGTTATGGGGCTTGCCGAACCGGAAGCAATGGTGACGGAAAAAGCGCAAATGGTGTTGAAGCAATTGGGAACGGACCCAGATCGGTTAACTCGGGTTGTCCTCGAGACACGTTATATTTGCGGGATTGAAACGGAGCAGTTGGGGCGTTTAACGAATTCGCAGCTAGAAGCATTGTTGCTTCAGCATCCTGAATGGGAGCCCGAATTGAAAAGTACTGATCTTGTTCAAGTCAGTCAACAGATTGACGATCTTTCACCGTTGTGCAAAGAGAAGGCGTATATCAGCGTCGATGCCGTAGGGAATTTAAATTTATATGAAGGACGTCCAACCAAGGAGAAAGTCATCCGGACATTTTTTCAAATGGATGTGGGTTCCCTCGAATCTTCTTTGCCGGAAGGGGTATTGGAACAATTGCAGCAAGGGATACGCGTACAGGACAAAGATGAATATAACAGTGTGATCTCCACATTTAGCGATTATGCCCTCGATCGGGAGTATGAAGCAGCACAGCCTGTGCAAAGCGGCGGGTAAAAACAAACCAACATAATAGGTGGAGTGTGCCAAGGCATCGTCGGATGCCTTTTTTGCATTGTTGAAAATGATCGAAACTCATCAAATGTTGCGGCATCATCGTCTCGACAAAGTTTTTCCTGCCGCAGGATCATAAACTTTGTTATAATGAAATGAACGATACATATGTTCGCTTTATTGTAAGGGAGAGATGGTTTTGCGTTTTTTGGGGATCGACCCGGGGATAGCGATTGTCGGCTTTGGTTTTGTGGACAAAATCGGAAGCCAGGTAAAGCCTGTGCAGTACGGCTGCATTCAAACCGAGGCTCATACGCCCGAAGAAGAACGGCTGCTTCATGTGTATGAGGGCATGGTGCAGTTGATTGATAAATATAAACCGGATGCGATTGCGCTGGAGAAGTTGTTTTTTAACCGAAACGTGACGACAGCCATGTCGGTCAGCCAAGCGAGAGGGGTCATGGTGCTTGCAGCAGCTCAGAAAGGGCTGCCGATCGCGGAATATACGCCAATGCAAATTAAACAGGCCATCGTGGGTTACGGCAAGGCGGAGAAACGCCAGGTGCAGGAGATGGTTCGTATGTTTTTGCGTTTGCAGGCCATTCCGAAACCGGACGACGTGGCGGATGCGCTGGCCGTAGCCGTTTGTCACGCCCACTCATACACACTAAATAACAAGTTGAATGAGGTATTGCGAAAATGATAGATTTTCTTAGAGGACAGTTTGTGCTTGTGGAGAATGAATATATTGTGTTGGATGTGCATGGAGTGGGGTATCGCGTGTTCTGCCCTAATCCCTTTGTTTTTGCCAAACAAGAAGGGGAAATCACGGTGTATATTCATCACCATGTACGTGAAGACGCAATCCTTTTGTTTGGTTTTGCATCCCGGGATGAGCAGCGTCTTTTCCGCAAATTGATTGAGGTATCCGGCATCGGGCCGCGGGTTGCATTGGGGATTCTGGCAGGGGGAACGCCTGAGCATGTCGTTACGGCGATTTATCAAGAGAACATTACGTTCCTGACCAAATTGCCGGGAATCGGCAAAAAGACGGCACAGCGCATGATTTTGGACCTGAAGGACAAATTGGACGGCTTCGGTACGGCTGCATTGGCGACAGGGTTGTTTGCCCCTCCGTCGGAGGAACAGGGCAGCGGGTCTGCGTGGGATGAAGCTCGAGAAGGCTTGAAGGCATTGGGTTACACGGACAGCGAGCTGGATAAAGTATGGCTGAAGCTCAAAAAAGACGCCACTGCGGCAGATTCGGTGGATGTGCTGATGAAGCGGGCGCTGCAGATGCTGTTTAAAGGATAGCGAGCTGATCGGTGACAGACCATTTCAGACAACCAAGTCAACCAAGCAGCCAGCAAAGAAGGTAGGGATATAACATGGAAGACCGGATTATTTCCGCCAACCTGATGATGGAGGACCAAGCTGTGGAGCTGAGCCTGCGTCCCCGGTATTTGAACGAGTATATCGGACAGAATCAGGTCAAGGAAAATTTGAAAATATACATCGAAGCCGCAAAAATGCGTAATGAAGCGTTGGACCACGTGCTGTTGTACGGTCCTCCCGGACTGGGGAAAACAACGCTGGCCAATATTATCGCGAACGAGCTCGGCGTGAATCTAAGAACAACATCGGGCCCTGCGATTGAACGTCCAGGAGACTTGGCTGCGCTTTTGACCAACCTGCAGGAAGGTGACGTCTTGTTCATTGACGAGATTCACCGCTTGCATCGTACCGTGGAAGAAGTCATGTACCCGGCCATGGAGGATTTTGCGCTGGATATTATGATCGGCAAAGGTCCGAGTGCACGTTCCGTGCGTCTCGATTTGCCTCCATTTACGCTGATCGGTGCAACGACGCGTGCAGGATTGTTGTCGGCTCCGCTCCGCGATCGTTTCGGCGTGATCAGTCGTTTGGAATTTTACACGGTGGATGAACTTGCGTTTATCGTGTCGAGGGCTTCGGAAATTCTTGGCGTCGACATCGTGGGCGATGCGGCAGAGGAGATTGCTCTTCGTTCTCGCGGTACGCCGCGGATTGCTAACCGTCTTTTGAAAAGGGTACGGGATTTCGCCCAAGTGCGGGGGGACGGCATGATTACGCAGGCTTTGGCAGAAGAGGCGTTGAAACGTTTGCAGATCGACCCGAGAGGGTTGGACGAAATCGACCATAAGATGCTCAAATCCATGATTCAAAGTTTCAAAGGAGGCCCGGTCGGGCTGGATACGATAGCTGCCACCATCGGGGAAGAGAGCCAAACGATTGAGGACGTATACGAGCCTTATTTGCTGCAGATCGGCATGCTTCAACGAACTCCGAGGGGCAGGGTGGTGACGGATTTGGCGTATCACCACCTGGGCATTCCCCTTCCGCCAAGGGACGGGAAGTAATGGTTGGATGGAGCATCTGACGCAACATCAACGATAAAAAGCAGCTCATAAGCAGGACGCATATTTCCGATAATCCAATGGATATAGCATGGAGAGGAGTTTGATTGTGGGAAGAGCGAGGAATCGGAACAAGTGGAGCAGACGCATTAAGGTTTTTGCGGCGGCATTGCTGACTGCGGGATGCCTGCAGTTGCCTGCCTATGCGGCAGAAAGCGACGGCCAAACGATCCGGGTTGCGATGTTTGCGAACCTGGGAAGCACGTACAAATCGACAACACCGCTTATTACGCTGGAATCCACGGGAAAATGGAGCATTGGTTCTGGCGGCGGAGCCAACTTAAGCATCCCTGCAGGGCAAATCCGATTCAGCGCGGACGGTTATAGGGTTAAAGTGCTGGAAACGACTGATTTCCAAACGGCGTCGGCTGCGGCTAAACGGTTACAGGCCACTGCGGACACGCCGCTGCTGTTTACAACAACGGTCAACGGCAAAGAGACCTATCAGCTGTATACAGGCAATTATGCGACAGCAGCGCAGGCCGGACAAGCCGTAGCCCGTGTCCAAAACACGGCTGCAGCCCAACTTGGCGGCCAGAAACCGGTGGTTACCGGAAGCAAACGGCTGACGACGGGCACGTACAGTTCGCTTGAGGAGGCGCAGGCAGCACAGGCGACTTTGCTGTCGGCAGGCATTACGGCTTATCCTGTGCTCCAATTGGGGGCAAATGCTTCGGGATACGCGGTTTGGGTGGGCGAAGCCTCCACGGATGCAGAGCTTGCGGCACTGAAAACAACGGTTGATGCTCAAGCACCTGGTTTGAGTTTATCTGCAGTGAATGACGGTCAACCCGGGCTGATCATCCGTACGGATGCAGGACTCAGCCTGGATGCTCTCAAAACGGCAGCACATTATACGATGGCAGGCACCAATGCCAAAGCTTTGGTACAGGGAGACGGCAGCGGAATCAAAGTCGCGGAGCGTTCACAGCGGACCTACCGCGGCGATATGGAAGTCAGCATCGTAAACGGGGACCTGGCTCTGGTCAACGTTGTACCGCTGGAGCAATACCTGTATTCAGTCGTGGGCGCAGAAGTGTATTCCTCGTGGCCGGCAGAGGCGTTAAAAGCTCAGGCTGTAGCAGCGCGCTCCTATGCGCTTCAGCAGGGTGACCGCTTCAAGATTGCCAATGTCGTGGATACAACGCTCAGCCAGGCGTACAACGGAATGGGATCCGAGAATGACAAAGTAAACAGCGCCGTCGATGCGACCGCGGGCGAAGTGGTCAAGAGTGGCGGTAAAATCGTCGAGGCTGTGTTCTCGTCCAATGCGGGCGGGCAGACGGCACATCCTTCCGAAGTTTGGAACGGCGCAGAAGGTGTATTCAATACGGTTGACAGCTCGGGAGATGTTGCGGCCCAGGCAGGACTGCATACGTGGTATCACGTGCTTCTTAGCTCGGGGGTCAGCGGATATATACGCGAAGACAACGTGAAGGAACTCTCTTCCCAAACGAATGCAGGGCTATCCAAAGTAACGGTTACGGCCCAAAATACCAACGTGCGACCGATTCCGATGATCCAGTCCAATGTGAACCCGGTGGCAAAAATGAATCCAGGCAACGAAGCCGTAGTTTTGGCGAAAGTGCCTGAATCAAATACGTATTCCTGGGTAAGAGGCCCGTTTACTTCAGCTCAACTAGTCAAAACCCTTCAAGGCAAAACGACATCCTCGGTACCGTCAGCCATCTCCACGTTGGAGGTAACGAAACGGGGGCCGTCGGGAAGGGCGCTCGAAGTCAGTGCCAACGGACAGGCGATGACCGTGAAATATGCGGACACCTATCGTTCTGCATTGGGCGGGTTGCCGAGCACATTATTTGATATTGCCGGGACCGGAAGTTATACTGTATTAGGCGCTGACGGCGTGCAAGCCAGCAAAACCGGGGCGAACGGCGCAGCCGTGTTATCGGCTTCCGGGACGGGCACATCGTCCGGAAACGCACTCGTCGTCATGAGCGGGGACGGAACGGCCAGAGCCGTAACCCAAGGCCAAACCTTCATGTTTATCGGTCAGGGCAATGGCCATGGTCTGGGGTTGTCCCAGTGGGGTGCCAAAGGCATGGCGGATGAAGGGTATGATTACCAGGCCATTTTGAAACACTATTACCAAAATGCGACTATTGTTAAGGAATGAATTTAAGATGAATGTGGATCTATATAATTTTGAACTGCCGGAAGAGCTGATCGCGCAGACGCCATTGCTTGAGCGCACGGCGTCCCGGCTGCTTACGTTGAACAAGGAAACGGGCGAGGTTCACCACCGCAAGTTTCCGGATATTATCGACTTTTTTGAGCCGGGAGACACGCTTGTATTGAATGATACCCGTGTCCTCCCTGCACGGTTGTTCGGAACAAAGCAGGACACCGGAGCCAAAGCCGAAGTGCTTTTGCTCAAAAATGTGGAGGGAGACCGCTGGGAAGCGCTGGTCAAACCAGGGAAAAAGCTGAAAGCGGGATCGGTCATCGTATTCAGCGATGAGCTGAAGGCCGTGATCGACGAAGAAGGCGAAATGGGTGCCCGAATGCTCACCTTTATGTATACCGGCATTTTTCAGGAGATTTTGGACCGCTTGGGAGAGATGCCGCTTCCCCCGTACATCAAGGAGACCCTTGATGATCGGGAGCGGTACCAGACGGTATATGCGAAGCATGAAGGATCGGCTGCGGCACCGACGGCGGGCCTGCATTTTACCGATGAACTGCTCGACCGCATCCGCGCGAAAGGCGTCAACATTGCTTTCATCACGCTGCACGTCGGTTTGGGAACATTCCGGCCGATGTCCGTGGATGTCGTTGAAGAGCATGTGATGCATGAGGAGTACTATTCTTTGTCTCAGGAAACGGCCGATTTGATCAATGACACGAAAAAGAGGGGTAACCGCGTATTCGCCGTTGGCACGACGAGTTGTCGTACGTTGGAAACGGTAGGCAGCCAGTCCGAGGACGGCTTGCTTAAGGAAAGCAGCGGCTGGACGAGCATTTTCATTTATCCGGGCTATTCCTTCAAAGTCATTGATGGCATGCTGACAAATTTCCATTTGCCGAAGTCGACGCTGGTCATGCTGGTCAGTGCGCTTGCCGGCAGGGAACACATTATGGATGCATACGCGGAAGCGATCCGCGAGCGGTATCGGTTTTTCAGTTTTGGCGACGCCATGCTGATCTATTGATTCGGCGGAATTTACGAATATTTTTCAGAGGATGATTATAAACGATGGCAGCCATTACGTATGAACATATTAAAACTTGCAAACAGTCAGGCGCGCGTCTTGGACGTGTCCACACGCCTCACGGGATCATTGAAACACCTACCTTTATGCCTGTCGGTACACAGGCAACCGTAAAAACGATGAGCCCGGAAGAATTGAAGGAGATGGATGCCCAGATCATCCTGAGCAACACGTATCATCTCTTCCTTAGACCAGGACATGAGATCATACGCCAGGCTGGCGGACTGCATAAATTTATGAACTGGGATCGCCCCATTTTGACGGATAGCGGCGGATTCCAAGTATTCTCGCTCAGCGAGATGCGCAAAATTACCGAGGAAGGCGTTCACTTCCGTTCCCATCTGAACGGAGACAAAAAGTTTTTGTCCCCCGAAGTAGCTATGGAGGTTCAAAATGCACTCGGCTCCGATATCATGATGGCGTTTGACGAGTGTCCTCCTTACCCGGCCGAATACGAATACGTGAAAAAGTCGCTGGAGCGGACGAGCCGCTGGGCGGAACGTTGTCTGGAAAGCCATGCCAGACCGCATGACCAAGGATTGTTTGCCATCGTTCAAGGGGGCATGCACGAGGACCTGCGGAGACAGAGCGCTGCGGATTTGACTTCCATGGATTTCCCGGGGTATGCTATTGGTGGACTGAGTGTCGGAGAACCCAAACATTTAATGTATGGTGTATTGGATTATACGGTACCTTTGCTGCCGTCCAATAAACCACGGTATTTGATGGGGGTAGGTTCGCCCGATGCATTGATTGAGGGATCGATTCGGGGAGTGGACATGTTCGACTGTGTACTGCCTACACGGATTGCCCGTAACGGAACTACGATGACAAGTCAGGGACGCCTGGTCGTTCGGAATGCGCAGTTCGCAACCGATTTCGGCCCGCTTGACCCCGAGTGTGATTGCTATACTTGCCGGAACTACTCCAGAGCATACTTGCGTCACCTGATCAAAGCGGATGAAACGTTTGGCTTGCGGTTGACCACCATCCATAATCTTCACTTCTTGCAGAATTTGATGCGCAATGTGCGGAAAGCGATCATGGAAGATCGTCTGCTTGATTTCCGGGATGAATTTTTCGATCAATACGGTCTGCACAACAATGAGAAAGGGTTCTGATCGGGTTTTGCGGAACCTGGGAGCCACGAACGAATTGGTGAAAAGCTGATAAGGGGGAGTCCATATGTTTCAAGGAATGACTGCGAGCGCAGCGGCAGGCGGAGGCGGAATTCTCGGCCTGATCGTGCCACTGGTGCTCATGGTGGCCATTTTCTACTTTCTGATGATTCGTCCTCAGAACAAAAAACAAAAAGAACGCAACGCCATGTTGGGCCGTCTGAAAAAAGGCGACAAGATCGTAACGATTGGCGGCCTGCACGGCACCATTGCCGAAATCACGGATGATACGGTTGTATTGCGTGTAAACGATGTCACGAAGCTGACGTTTGACCGCAATGCCATCAGCAGCGCCGTAAGCCGGGAAACTGCGGAATAAAGCAGACAGGCATTTTTCATGAGAGAAAGGGAGCTCCTCGGGAGCTCCCTTTCTCTTTTTGTTTGTGATGAACGTTTGATAGAAAATGATCTGACGACTTTCCCCGCCGGTTTCGTCGTTTATTTCATGATTTGCGTATATTTACTCCAAAGATGCCACCCAGAGCGGAAATGACGAACGCGCTTGCGAGCTGTAGTCCGTCTTTCCAGTTAATCACGGCATCCAGTGCCAAAAAACCGATCAACAACACGATAACACCATAAATAATACCGGTAATTCCGCCATGGTACCACCCCTTTTCACCAGAGCGTTTGCCGGCCAGAAAACCACCGATCAATAAGGAGACGGCGTGAACGATGTAAGTATACCTGGAGAGGTCTTGTTCCTGCATGTCCGTCATCCAGAGGAAACAAGAGAGAATCAACGCCCCCAGAAACATCCACACGAATGCATGACAAAGACCGGACAAAATCGGATTGGTCAATCGGAACGGATTCATTCGTCGAATCAGCTGCATAAAGCAACCCCCTTGTACAAGTTTAAATTAATACAGTTTATGGTCAAGCCTCCCCACTTATGAACTGATTTTCCATTATATGAACAATCGAAAAACTGCATCAGCATGTGAGGTTCAGGCCAAAATAGGGATTACGCTCCAGGCTTCACTACAACTTATAATTAAGGGAGGAATCCTGTTGTGAACCTTTCAGATATCGGAGTACATATTTTTAGAACGATCCTGATGTATTTTATTGTTTATGGCGCCATTCGCGTCATGGGCAAACGTGAAATCGGGAAGCTGTCCATGTTTGATCTGGTCGTCTCGATCATGCTTGCTGAAATTGCCGCATTTGTTATCGAAGACACGGATAAGCCGTTGTTCCACGGCATTGTGCCCATGCTGACGGTGCTTGTGATGCAGATCGCCATGGCCTACATGAGTCTCAAAAGCCGTGGTTTGCGTTTGATGATCGACGGCAAACCCGTGGTGTTGATTTCTAAGGGCACGTTGAATCGCGATGAAATGCGCAAACAGCGTTATAACCTTGATGATTTGCTGCTGCAGCTTCGAGAGCAAAATATAGATAGTATCAGCGAAGTGGAATACGCCATTTTGGAAACGACAGGCAAGCTTACCGTTTTCCCGAAAAATCAGAACGGGAGCGTGTCTGCAACAGGGGGCAATTTAAATTCCAACAGTATACAGAAACCGAGAAAAGATAAGGTGGACGGTTTTCAAAACATTAAATACGAAGGTTTGCCACTGCCTCTGATCATGGATGGGAAAGTTCAGGACCAGAATCTGGAGTTGATTCAGAAAACCAGATTCTGGCTCAAAAACGAGATTCAACAGAAGGGTATACTTGATTTCAAGGACGTCTTCATTTGTTCCATTGACCATAACGGAAAAATTTACGTAAGTCCCAAAGAGGATCCGAAGTAAAGTCATTTCCGCAAACGGCGATTGAACCACGAACCAATGATGGGCGCGCGGGACAGATCGTGAAAGTCGATCATGCGGGTCAAGCCCATGACGATAAAGTAAACGATCAAACCTGCGATCGAAGCCATAATCAGCCTGAGCCACAAAGGAAGCAGCACAACGGTTTGCTCGTAAACGAGCAGCGTCGCCGCACCCATAATAAACATGCCTGCAATGGTTTTGGTCCAGTCCATAAGCTTGAAACGAAAAGCGAGCAGTTTGCGCACACTGCCGGCATGAAGGAACGTGACGATGGTGGAGTTGACGCAGATGGCGATAACCGCGCCAATTATGCCAAATTCCGGACGGGAAGCGAGCAGCAAAATCAGAGAGATTTTGATCACCGCCCCGATGAATGTATTGAGCAGCGCCTTGCCCGGCCGATCAAGGGCCTGAAGAGCCGCTTGCAGCGGTGGCTGAATATAAATGAACAGGGCAAAAGGAGCCATTAATTTCAGCATGTTGCCAATCGAAGCGTCATTGTATATCAAAAGGCACAGCGGTTCCGCAAGCACGTACATGAATACCGAGAACGGAGCCCCTGTGACCAGAGCCAGACGCAAAGCCTGGTGCATGCGCTTATGTATGAGTGCGCGATCGCCTTGGGCGGATGCTTCGGACAAAGAAGGCACAAGAGAGGTCGCCAGCGAAGACGTCAGCGCGCCGGGCAGGAGCAGCAAAGGAATGATCATGCCTTGCAGCGCACCGTACTGGGCCGTGGCCAGTCCTCTGGATAACCCCGCAAGGGCGAGGCTTTGCGCGGTAACGATCGTTTCGGCCAAATAAGAAAGGGATCCGACCAACCGTCCTGCGGTTACGGGAACCGAAATGGCGAGCAGTCTGCGAATCAGCCCTTTTTGAGAGGCTGCCGAGTCGATGGGCGTTTTGCCTGTCGTTTCGTCTTGGTTTTGGAGGGGGGATTTCGGTTGCACTTCTGTTCTCTTCTGTTCTTTCTTGGCCCTGCCGTAATTCCACAGCAAAATGAGCATTCCTGCAAACTCGCCGACAAGCGCACCCAGCATGGCGCCGGCTGCAGCCCGTTCAATGCCTTGGGGAACCAGCAGCCAGGAAAACCAAATGACGCAGACAATGCGTACAATCGTCTCGGTGATGGAAGAAGCTGCGCTGGGGATCATGTTCTGTTTGCCCTGAAAGTATCCCCGGTACACGGCAGACACCGCTATGATCGCAATCATGGGACTCATGCTGACGAAGGTGTGGTATACACGCTCGTCCGTGAGAACGTAACGCGTTACCCAAGGGGCAAAAACGATGCAGAGAAACATGAACAAAACGCCCAGCGTTAGCGTGAAGCTTAAGCTGACCTGCAGGATGCGCTGCGGAGAATAACGATTTGCTCCCGTATCCGCTTCGGCTACAAGCTTGGCTATGGCGAGCGGAATGCCTCCGGTGATCAGGGTGACCAGCACAATAAAGAAAGGATAGCTCAGTTGGTACAGGCCCACCCCTTCTGCACCGATGACTCGCGGCAGCGCGATGCGCGGGATAAAGCCCAATACCCGGTTAATAATGCCAGCAGCGAGCAGGATCATGGCTCCTTGGATAAATGTCTGCTTTTTCAAAGCGACCCCTCTTTCCCGGTTGAAAAGTAACAGGTTGGTTACGCGGACAGGACAAAGCCTGGTTGTCTCATTCTATGCTAGTCCATGACCTTCTCATGACACGATCGGGCGATTTACAAAAAGAACCAAACCAATCAAAGAAGGAATATGGCATGTGGAAGTCGAATGTTGTATCAAGGATGCCGCAGAAAGGTTTTTGAGCAAGGAAGGGAGGCGCTCCCCGTGGAAGAAATGAACGATACGGAACTGGAACAGTCCATCGAGCTGCTCTGCCAAAGCAAAGCAGAGGAGTTACGGCTTGTGGGATACGAGTATGTGACAAGCAAAGATGTATGGAACTGCGTCAGTCATAAATATGAGAAGCAGGGCATTCCGCCCCTGCACCAGCTGGTGAACGACATATTGTCACTGAAAGCAACGAGCTTTATGAACTTTTTGACCGTAGCTGCTTACCGGGGGTCCTCTTTCTAATCGAAAGGGATCTTTTTTTGTTGAAAATTGACTGCATTTTACGGCATCGCTATAATAGGAATATTGAGAATGAAAGGGGATCTAGGAACGGCATGAAAAGAATTGTCAGTTTCATTCTGGTCGTGCTTGTCACCGCTGGCGTGATGGTGGGGACAAGTCCGGAGCTGCTGAAAAATATGCGCTTGGGCCTTGACTTAAAGGGAGGCTACGAGATCTTATATGAAGCAGAGCCGCTGGAACAAGGACAGCAAGTTTCCAAGGCTTCTCTGGTGCAAACCGCAAGAAGTTTGGAAAGTCGTGCCAACGCGCTCGGAACCAGCGAGCCAGAGGTCACAACGGAAGGAACGAACCGCATCCGTTTGAAACTTGCCGGAGTTACCGACGAGGCCGAAGTTAGGGCCAAAATGAAGGAGCCGGCCGTTTTGACGTTCCGCAGTAAAGGCGAGAACGACAAAGAAGGCGAGTACAGCAAAATCGAACTTCGCGGTAACGAATTCGTCGAGAACGGCGCAAAAGTGGTGTTTAACCAACTGAACCAACCGATGATCGACATTCAGGTGAAGGACAAAGCCAAATTTGCGGAAATTACGAAACGTTTGATTGGACAGCCTCTGGCGATCTATTTGGATGATCAATTGTTGTCCGCACCGACGGTGCAACAGCAATTATCGGATGGATCCGCTCAGATTACAGGCAGTTACACGCGCGAGGAAGCGAACCAGCTGCGCGATACGATCAACTTGGGCGCTTTGCCGTTGAAGCTGACCGAGAAGTATTCGCAAAGCGTTGGCGCAACGCTGGGTAAACTTTCCTTGAATCAAACGATTAAAGCGGGGCTTATCGCATCAGTCATTATTCTGGCGTTCATGATCGCAATGTACCGTATACCAGGCCTTGTCGCAAGTTTCTCGCTGATAGTGCACACATGGCTTGTGCTGGCCATCTTCTATTTGGGAGAATTCGTGCTCACGCTGCCAGGGATCGCGGCCTTTATTCTCGGGATCGGGATGGCGGTCGACGCCAACATTATTACGTACGAACGGATCAAAGAGGAGATGCGGAGCGGCAAGTCCGTGATGTCGGCAGTGAAGGCCGGCGGGAAACACTCGTTCCGCACAATCATCGACTCCAACATCACTACAATCATTGCTGCTGGCGTCATGTTTTTCTTTGGTACCGGGGCGGTCAAAGGTTTTGCACTCGTGCTGATCTTCGACATCGTGACCAGCATCATCACGAATATTTACTTCTCCCGTTTCTTGCTCAGCCTGCTCGTTAAAGCGAACTTGCTGAAGAAACCGAAGTATTTCGGAGTAAAGGAGAGTGAAATTCGTGCGCTTTAATTGGAACTATGACTACATCAAAGGCAGCAAATTTGCTTATACTTTCTCCATTCTGTTAACGATAGCGGGGATCGTCAGCTTGCTTGCTCTTGGATTGAACTATGCGGTGGATTTCCGTGCAGGTTCAAACGTCGACATCACCGTATCCAAAGCGATTACAGCGGAACAAATCAATCCGATCATCAAAGACATTGGTGCAGATAACGGGGATGTCCAAATAACAACGGGAACTGACCGAGTAAACGTACGTTTTTCCAAAGAGCTTGATGAAACTCAGGAAAAAACGTTCAAGGATGAATTCAGCAAATTGGATTCCACCGCTTCTTACGAGGTGAATACCGTTGATCCGGAGATGGCCAAAGAATTGGAACGGAATGCCATCTACGCTGTGCTGATCGCAAGTATCGGGATCATGATCTACGTTGCGATCCGGTTTGAATGGCGATTCGGCCTTGCCGCCGTCATTTCGCTTTTCCATGACGCATTTGTCGTCATCAGCGTGTTTTCCATTTTCCGGTTGGAAGTGGACCTGACGTTCATTACAGCCGTACTGACCGTTGTCGGCTTCTCCATCAATGATACGATCGTTATTTTTGACCGGATCCGTGAAAACATGCGGTTCGCCAAAAAAACGTCGAAGGCCGATTTGCGTCAGGTGGTAAACAACAGTTTGGCTCAAACGATGACTCGTTCCCTGAATACAACGTTCACCGTTTTTGCCGCTTCCATCTGTTTGTTCATTTTCGGCGGGGAGTCCATTCGTATGTTCTCGCTCGCCATGGTCATCGGAACACTGTTCGGCGCGTATTCTTCCATCTTTATTGCTGCACCGCTCTGGCTGGTTCTGAAAGGCAAACAAATCAGCAAGCCAAAAGCGGCTGCCAAAGCATCCAACTAAACATGTATGTTCAAGCCGCGCTTTCATGCGCGGTTTTGTAACTTTAGGTACACGTACAAGGGGGATTAAGCATGACCAGAACTCGTATTCCAACTGTTCGCACTGCGGCATGGAGCGGCATCGCCGGGAATATGGTTCTCGCAGTGATCAAGGCTGGGATTGGATATATTTCAGGAAGCAAGTCTTTGCTTGTCGATGGTTTATATTCGGCCTCGCAGGCGGCATCTTCACTGACGGACTTGTTTCCGGCCAAGGTTGAAAAGGCTGGGGAACGAATCCGAGGAACGGCTTCCCGGGATCATGTGCGCGTAGCCGGGCCAGGGACTTCGGTCGTGTTGTCTGTGCTTGTTCTTTTGGGCGGGTTGCAAATTGCTTTTTCGGCACTGTCGGCATTATCGGGCAGCGTACCCGAAATGAAGGGACAGTGGGCGCTTGTTACCGTTCTAGTTGCCTTGGCCATCCGGGAAGCGATATTTCACTTTCAGTACAGATATTACCGCAAACGAAACCAGCCGCAAGCCTTGGCGTATGCGCAGCAGCATCGCCGCGCATTATATTGCTCGCTTGTCGTTATGATCGGCATTGCCGGTTCCTTGACCGGGGAAATGATGGGTTGGGACGCGCTGCTGTACATGGATCCGGCCGCATCTTTGATTGCTTCTTTCTTTGTGCTGCATCAGGGATACCGCATGATCGTGGATACGGTGTACGGTTCGCTCGTGCAGGAACTGGAACAGGAAGAGTCCATTGACTTTCAGGAAACGGTTCAACGCGTGCTTGGCGTGATTACGATTGATCATTTGTCTGCAAGAAACCAAGGGCATTACGTTGCCATCGACCTTATCATTACCGTTAATCCGAGAATCACCATTCTGGAGGCGCAAGAAATAGCTAACCGTGCCAAAACATTGCTAATGACCCGTTTCGACCATGTTAGGGAAGTGCAGGTTCAGGCGATTCCTTATGACCCTGGTTATCCCTATAAATCCAATCATGAGCTGCCTGATCACGAAGCGACATTGATCCAATAGTGACGCTTGATCGTGCAGCGCAGGAAAGGAGCGTTATCATTGCTTTATTCGCAATACCGGTGGAGTACGCCGGATATCGAACCGGAGGCGGCTGCGGGACTCTCGCAGGCGCTTTCCGTTTCCCCGCTCGTCGCACGTTTGCTCGTGGGCCGTGGAGTGCTCACAGAGGCAGAGGCGGAACGGTTTTTGCATCCGGACCTGAGCCAGATGCATGATCCTTATTTGCTGCATGGCATGGATAAGGCCGTACCACGCATCCAACAGGCGCTGGAGCGCGGCGAGCATATTTTAATTTATGGAGATTACGATGCCGACGGTGTATCAAGCACTTCACTCATGATTCATTTGATGAGGCATTTGGGCGCCTCGTACGATATTTATATTCCTCATCGATCCAATGAAGGGTACGGGCTGCATAATCATGCATTGGATTGGGCACACCAGCAGGGAGTCACGCTGATCATTACCGTCGATACCGGGATCAGCGCAGTGGAGCAGATCGCGTATGCCTCATCGCTGGGCATGGAAGTCATCGTGACGGATCACCATGAACCGCCTGAAGTATTGCCGGAAGCCTATGCTTTAATCAATCCGAAGCTCCCTCAATGCAGCTACCCGTTCAAGGGGTTGGCAGGTGCAGGAGTCGCCCTGAAGTTGGCCCAAGCGCTGATTGGGGAAGTTCCGCGCGAATGGATGGAGATTGCTTCCATTGGCACGGTAGCGGACCTCATGCCCTTGGAGGGGGAGAATCGGGTCATCGTAAGTTACGGCGTCGAATCCATGCGCGATACGCGCCTTCCCGGAGTAAGTGCCTTATTGGAGATCAGCGGGGTTAAACAGGAACAGGTGACCTCTGTGAACATTGCGTTTGCAATGGCTCCTCGAATCAATGCCAGCGGGCGTCTGGATCACGCGGGGCGTGCGGTGTCCCTTCTTACGACAGACAATCTGGATGAGGCGCATATGCTCGCCGGTCAACTCGATCTGTTGAACAGGGAACGCCAACAAGTGGTCGAAAGCATCGTGCAGGAAGCGGTGGCGATGCTGGAGCACAAAATTCAGAGCCAAGGCTCGGTTCCTCATGTCATTCTGTTGGCAGGAGAGGGCTGGAACGTGGGTGTGGTTGGTATTGTGGCTTCCAAATTGCTGGAACGATATTATCGCCCTACGCTTATTCTGGGCATTGACCCTGAAACAGGGATGTGCAAGGGATCGGCCCGATCCATCGACGGGCTCGACATCTACGAGGCTCTAACCGCGTGCAAGCATACGCTAGACCATTATGGAGGCCATCCCGCAGCTGCGGGCATGACGCTCCATCGGGACCAGCTCGTGGAGCTGGAGCGAGGCTTGAACGATTATGCCGCTGGCGTTTTGAAAGAGGAAGATTTCATTCCACGACGCCTCGCTGACGATAACTGTTTGATCAGTGACGTGCCGCTGAAAGTCATTCAGGAAATAGACAGACTGCAGCCGTTCGGCATGAGCAATCCATCGCCACGTTTTGTGCTGAATAAGGTCACTATTAAAGAAACCCGAACGATGGGCCGCGAGAAACGCCATCTGAAGCTGGTGCTGGAGCAGGAGGGCTGGCAGCTTGAAGCTGTTGCGTTTGGCAAAGGGGCTTTGGCGGACTTCCTGCTTCCCGGAACCGTCATCGACGCGATGGGCGAACTTTCCATTAACGAGTGGAATGGCACGCGAAAGCCGCAATTTATGCTGCATGATCTGGCAGTGAGCGAGGCACAGGTTTTCGATCTACGCGGCAGTGCCGATCCATTAAATGGAATGAAACAGTTTATGCGTACCTTCGACGTTCATCTGAGGTATACAAGCGGCTCGATCGGCGTTATCGTCCGTCAAGAAACGAATGTTTCTATGGGAAATTCATTGTATGAACCATGCCTTTGGGTATATGATAGGAAGGTCGGGTTGTTACCCCGTAATGCTGCCGCGCAGCACTACGGACAGGAGCAGGTCCGGACGTTATTTGTGTTTGATACGCCGGAAACTCCGGAACAGCTTGATGCGATGCTGAAGTTGTTCAGCGGAGCCGAGAATATCATCCTTCTGCATGGATCGGGCCACAATCGCCGAGATCGACTTCAGATGCCTTCCAGAGAGCTCTTTAAGCGCATGTATGTGCTGGTGTCCAAATGGGGAGCTGAACCGGTGGGTGAACAGGAAATTACGCCTGTACTCAGTCGGCAGTGCAGCTGCTCTGTACGCATGATTACGATGATGCTTGATGTGTTTGAAGAACTGGGCTTCATTCACCGGCGCGACGGCAACATCGAGTTTGTTGCCAATCCGCCCAAACGGGATCTGGCAACATCGCGAAATTATCGGGCCATCGAAAGCATGGCAGAAACCGAGCAGGTGATGTTGGATGCACCCACGTCTCAGCTTACACAATGGATGATAACCCGGATGAAGGGCGTATCTTAGGCAGAGTTGTGTTATTTATTTTAGGAGGAGATTAATTTTGGATTTCAAAGATTATATTCGTGTCATTCCGGATTTTCCGCAGCCGGGAATCAGCTTCAAGGACATTACCACGCTGTTGAAGGATGGAGAAATGTATCGCAAGGCGATCAATGAACTGAAAACGATGGTTTCCGATCTGAAAATCGATGTCATTGCCGGACCGGAAGCGCGTGGTTTCGTTGTGGGTGCTCCATTGTCCTATGCTCTTGGCGTTGGTTTTGCGCCGATCCGCAAAAGCGGGAAGCTGCCTGGTGAAACGATCGAAGCCGGTTATGACCTCGAATATGGCAAAGATACGCTCGCTATGCATATCGATGCGATCGAGAAAGGACAGAACGTGCTGATTGCCGATGACCTGTTGGCAACCGGCGGCACCATCGCTACCTCCGTCAAATTGATTGAGCAATTGGGCGGCAACGTGGTTGGTGCTGCGTTCCTGATCGAGTTGGATGAACTGAACGGGCGGGCTAAACTGCCGAATATCGACGTGTTCACGTTGATGAATTACTAAACCAAACCGATTACTCCCGTTTCCCGGGAAATAATACATGGCATGAATGACTGCAAAAAAGCCAGTTCGCTGCCTCCGTTAAAGGAGGGAGTGAACTGGCTTTTTTCATGTTGCGGATGAAATCAGTCAGGCGTTTTCTCGGTCAGAATCGCCTTATCTTCTTTGTCATTCGACCAGCCAAGCACTTCGAACAATTTGAACAACAGGCTGAGCAAGATGCCCAAGATGGTTGCCAGTGCCATACCTTTCAATTGAACGCCGTAGAAGGTTACTTGAGTGCCGCTAAGTCCCACAACCAATACCAAAGTCGTTAACAGCAGATTGGTCGGTTTGGCGAAATCCACCTTTTGTTCGACCAGGATGCGAAGACCGGAAGCTGCAATGACACCGAACAGAAGCAAGGACACGCCTCCCATGACCGGAACGGGAATGTTCGCAATCAATGCCGAGAATGTCCCGGAGAACGAAAGAATAACAGCAATGATCGCAGCGCCGCCAATAACATAGGTTGAGTATACTCGGGTCAAAGCCATGACACCGATGTTTTCGCCATATGTCGTGTTAGGCGTTGAACCGACGAAACCGGAAAAGATGGTGGAAATCCCATTGCCGAGAAGGGAACGATGCAAACCAGGATCTTTGGAAAGGTCTTTGCCCACAATGCTGCTTGTGACAAGCAAATGTCCGATATGTTCGACAATAACGACCAAGGCTACAGGTAGAATCGTTAGAATAACGGACCAGTCGAAGGTAGGCGTCGTAATGGTAGGCATGGACACGAAATCGGCATTGGCAATTTTATCGGTTTCCACTTGGCCCATAGCGTACCCGAGCAGGTAACCGACTACAATCCCGATCAGAATGTGAATGATCTTGGGAAATCCACGGAACGTAACCGCTCCGATGACTGTAACCCCCAATGTGACCATGGATAAAATAATGGGCTGTGCGGTAGGCACCCAATCCGGATTATTCACGGGGTCCGAGTTGATGATTCCTGCCATTCCGGCAGCAACCGGAACCAATTCCAAACCGATCAGCGCGACGATCGCGCCCATGACTGCAGGAGGGAAGACCACGTTGATCCAGCCTGTACCCGCATATTTGATGACCAAGGCAACGATGCAAAATACGATGCCAGTTACGATGAACGCGCCAAGCGCCATCGAATACCCGTTCTCCGGATGTTTAAGCAGGACGGAGGATACCGGGGCGATAAAGGCAAAGCTGGAGCCGAGGTAAGCCGGAATTTTACCTTTGCATATCAGAATGTACAGCAATGTCCCGATCCCGTTCATCAACAGAATCATGCTTGGATCGACGCCGAACAGGTTAGGCACGAGAACCGTGCTCCCGAACATGGCGAAAAGGTGCTGCAAACTTAATAAGAAGCCAGGTCCAAAAGGCATTTTTTCATTTACCTGAATTTCACGCTGCACGAAATGCTCATCTCCTTTTTCCGAAACACAAATCTTCAATATAGTACAGACTTTCCGAAGAATAAGCAATAACATTTTTTGCGAAAATCGCCGAATTGTTCGTTTTTACGTTAATATCAAGTGAGTGAAATCACGATCCTGATAGAAATGGTACTATATATAGGGTTGGCTGGTGATTTGTAATCCGTATATTGTGGCAAGGTGTGAAAAAAGACGAATAATGCAAAATGAATGGCTTACCTATTCTAATTCTTCGGCAAACGGCTATACTGTATTACAATAAAGAAAGTTGGCATTTTCATCGAGCAGCCTTTATTCGACAAGCCTTTCGCGCAAGTCACCATCATCTTCTCGCCCATTCGTCAGCAGTTGACGGAAAACGGGTGAAGCGTCATAATTATAGGAAATCACTTTTACGGGGAACCTGTGTAGATGCAAATGTCACGGGTTCCATTTTGTATAGAAAGGACACGGAACAGATCAGAATGGGCATAGAGCAATTACTTGAGAAGGCCGGGGCCTACATCAAAGAAGCCGATCTGGTGCGCATACGTGAAGCTTACGAATTTGCTGATCAGGCCCACCACGGACAGACGCGAAAATCGGGAGAGCCATATATTCTGCATCCGCTTGCGGTTGCTGATATCGTTGTGAACATGCAGATGGATACGATTTCCATTATTGCAGCGCTTCTTCATGATGTCGTGGAAGACACGACAGTGTCGCTGGAGGAGATTCGCAACCAATTCGGCAATACGTGCGCCATGCTTGTCGATGGTTTGACGAAGCTGGAGAGAATTCAGTTCCGTTCCAAAGAAGAGCAGCAGAACGAGAACTATCGCAAAATGTTCATTGCCATGGCACAGGACATCCGTGTCATCGTGATCAAGCTGGCAGACCGCCTGCATAACATGAGAACCCTCAAATTCCAGTCGGAGGAGAGCCAGCGTCGGATTTCCTACGAAACGCTGGAAATTTTCTGCCCCATCGCCAATCGTCTCGGGATATCCGCGATCAAATGGGAGATGGAGGATATTGCTCTGCGCTACCTGAACCCGCAGCAGTATTACCGAATCGCCAACCTGATGCACAAAAAGCGGGCTGAGCGGGAACAGTACATCGATACGGTCATGGACGGAATCAAAGCCAAGCTTGATGAAATGGGCATTCAGGCGGACTTGTCCGGCCGTCCCAAGCATATCTATAGCGTGTTCAAAAAAATGACGACCAAAAACCGGCAGTTCAATGAAATATACGATCTGCTGGCGATTCGTATTATTGTGGATAATATCAAGGACTGTTATGCTACGCTCGGCATCATTCATACGTTGTGGAAGCCGATGCCCGGGCGTTTCAAGGATTATATCGCAATGCCGAAGGCGAACATGTATCAATCGCTCCATACGACGGTGGTGGGACCGAACGGGGAACCGACCGAGGTTCAGATTCGAACATGGGACATGCATCGCACGGCCGAGTTCGGTATTGCGGCACATTGGGCTTATAAGGAAGGCGTTGCGTCCGTCAACAATTTCGAAGACAAAATCACGTTTTTCCGCGAGATTCTGGAGCTGCAAAACGAAACCAAAGACGCGTCCGAGTTTGTCGAATCGCTCAAAATGGATTTCTTTTCGGATCTTGTATTCGTATTTACGCCAAAAGGCGAAGTCATCGAACTTCCGGCAGGATCCGTGCCGCTTGATTTCGCTTACCGCATTCATACCGAAGTGGGCAATCGCACGATTGGTGCCAAGGTCAATGGACGGATCGTTCCGCTGGATTACAGCCTGAAGACCGGGGATATCATTGAAATCCTGACGTCCAAGCATTCCTACGGCCCAAGCCAGGACTGGCTCAAAATCGCCAAGTCGTCCCATGCCCGTTCGAAGATCAAGCAATGGTTCAAGAAGGAACGCCGTGAAGAAAACGTTGAAAAAGGCCGCGAGGGCATTGAACGCGAGCTGAAGCGAATGGGGCTGGAGCCTTCCGTATGGATGAGCGATGAGAAACTCCTGGAAGCTGCCAAGAAATTTGCCTTTAACGACATTGAGGACATGCTTGCAGCGATCGGATTCGGAGGAATCACTGCCGCGCAGATCGTTACAAAAGCCACCGAGAAGCTGCGCCGGGAGCAGGAAGAAAACAGCCTGCTGGAGCTGAACTCGGAGATGCGTGAGCTGAAGCCTGCGCCGGAACGCAAAAACCGCCCAACCAACGGCATTCGCGTCAAAGGCATTGACAACCTTCTCGTTCGTTTTGCGCGTTGCTGCAACCCTGTGCCCGGAGATGACGTGATTGGTTATGTCACGCGTGGTCGCGGCGTGTCCGTGCACCGCAGGGACTGCCCGAACATTCCTTCAGGCTCGGACGGGGATGAGGCAGCTCGCGTGATCGAGGTGGAGTGGGAAGAAAATATCGAAGCCAACTACAGCGTCGACATTGAGATTACGGGCCACGATCGCAATGGTTTGCTCAATGAAGTGCTGCAAGCCGTTTCGGAAAGCAAAACGAATATTTCCGCCGTTACCGGACGGACAGACAAAAACAAATTGGCATTGGTGCATGTTACCATTTTGATTCGAAATACGGAACACCTGCATTCGGTTGTGGAACGGATCAAACGAGTGAAGGACGTTTACTCCGTACATCGCATCATGCAGTAAGGAGCTTAAGCATGAGAGTGCTTGTACAACGTTGCAAAGAAGCCCGGGTTACCGTCGGGGACGAAGTGACCGGACAGATCGAATCCGGCCTGATGCTGCTGGTCGGCATCACGCATGAGGATAAGGAAAAGGATGCCGTTTATCTGGCCGACAAAATCGCCGGTTTGCGGATCTTCGAGGATGAGCAGGAGAAAATGAATCTCAGCCTGATTGACGTGGGCGGAGCCGTTCTGTCGGTCTCCCAGTTCACCTTGTACGGCGACTGCCGCAAAGGCAAGCGTCCCAGCTTTGCGGCTGCGGCAAGACCTGAAACGGCGGCTGCATTGTATGAAACCTTCAACCAATTGCTGCGTGATAAGGGCATTCAAGTCGAAACCGGTCGTTTCGGGGCTATGATGGATGTGACCTTTACCAATTGGGGACCGGTGACGCTCATGGTGGAAAGCCCGATTCGTCAGGAAGGCCAGGCATAATCCCGGCGGGGAAAGGCCATAATGAAGGATATGTTGAAATCTGCAGCCCGTAGCAGGGCAAAGGAGCACGCCATCATTATGCGCCAATCCACGAAGGAAAGCCGTTCGCGCTTGGAACCTCTGCTTCCTCCGGGCAGCATGCATGAATCGCTTCAGTTGGCCCGGGCGGCAGCGGATTGTGTTGCAGCGATCTGGTTCGTTCAAGAGAAGGATAAGGGCAAACCGCCGCGTCTCCCACGCGTTTGAGGATGCCACAGCAAAAAGCCATGACTCGAATCATGGCTTTTTGTTGTTTCCGCAAATAACGATATGGTGGAAGAAGCCGACCGTTCACTCAGGACCTGTTATAAAAGAAGCTTGTTAGGGTAATAACAAACTAGGCACAAGCGCTTTACTTTTGCAGTAAGACGCCTGAAAAAAGCGACCATGGTTTCCAGACATGAAACGAACCGCAGGAAATCAACGGGGTTGACCAGTGTGAAAGGAGAGCATGACCAATGAGCAAAATCGCATTTTTGTTGGCAAACGAGTTCGAGGATTCGGAAATGCAGGTACCTTACGATGAGGTCAAGCAAGCCGGACACGATGTCGAAATTATCGGCCTCAAAGCCGGAGAAGTGTTGAAAGGCAAGAACGGCAAGGCAACATACACGACGGATAAAGCCATTGCAGACGCTGTTGCAGCCGACTATGATGCCGTGGTCATTCCCGGGGGATCGTCCCCGGAAAATTTGAGAACCGATGCTCACATTTTGAAATTCGTGACGGAGATCAACAGCGCCAAAAAACCGATTGCCGCCATCTGCCATGGACCGCAAATTTTGGCAAGCGCCAATCTGTTGAAGGGACGCACGATTACCGCATACCCGCCGCTGAAGGACGACATGGTCAATGCAGGAGCCGAATTCCAGGATCATGAAGCGGTTGTGGATGGAAATTTCATTACGTCGCGAACGCCGAAGGACGAACCGGCTTTCGTTCGCGAACTGTTGAAGGTTATCTAACCGTTTCATTACGGGGCAGGAGCAGGGCAGCCTAATGCTCCTGTTCCCGCATCATAATCAGCCCGGATGGAATGGAGCATTTCGCCGAAATGAAAAGGAGGGATTGGCATGGCAAAGCATATTCAGGCTTATTTTCGTACCGAAGATGACGCAGAGGGAGCAAGAACGTCATTGCAGACGTTTCGCACGGAGCAATTGGAGGTAGGGCAGCTGGACGATGCGATCGGAAGGGACCAAAAGCTGATGGTGCCCTTGGTTCCTTACAACACGGCTGGCGCAGCGGGCACGAACGGCGCAATGGGGGTGGGTTCTTCTCCCGGAGTTCCGGCGAGCGAGAACGTGATTCCCGTCGTGGCCCCGGTGGACCGCGATGCCGATGGGGGAACGAGGGAGCGCGTAAATGAGGATCATGACATGTTGAATGCATCCAATATATCCACAACTGATTTTGGAGATCTGCGCTATGTTCTTTCGGCCAAGGTGAATGACGAGGATTATAACGAAATCATTCACAAGCTGAGAAGCAATGGAGCGTACGTGGAGGAATTAAATTAAAGCGCTATCATTTTTGTAATGATCCTGTAACATTGGATTCATGGGTCTTTAACATAGCCTGTTTATAATAACAGACATGACCCCCTTTTTTATATATCTTTTGAGCCTGCACACGGTGTGCAGGCTTTTTTTTGCTTCCTTTGAGCGTTAGCTCTTGACTTTAGTACTGCGGTTCATTACAATCAGGAAATAAATTAACTTTTAACGTCATATTATAACGTTAAAACTGATGAATCGACGATTCGATGACGGGACCAAGTAATCCGAACCCACAAGAACAGAGAAGAATCCCCAGGCTGTAAGGATTCTCTTGATGAGCGGATGAATGACTTCCCCGAGAACAGGCGGCGAACACAGCGGAGCTTCTCCGGTGGCCAGTAGCCGAACTGCGCAGGACGTGCGTTATACGTGGAGCGGAATGAATGACTGATGAGGTGACCTCACGCATCGGTTCATGACAAACTTGACTGGTCTGTGTGGCGTCGGGTGTTCCGGAATGTGGGTGGTACCACGGGTGAATGTTAAACACAATCTCTCGTCCCTTTGTTTGCCGATGATTCGGCAAGCAGGGCGAGGGATTTTTTTGTTATATAGAGAACTAAAATGATGGAGGGATGAATCATGGCATTTCAAAAACCAACAGGAACGCAGGATTTGCTGCCTGGTGTTGTCGAGAAATGGCAGGCCGTTGAGGAAAAAGCACGCGACTTGTGCCGTCGGTATAATTACCGCGAAATTCGTACCCCTATATTTGAACAGACAGCTTTGTTTGTTCGCGGCGTAGGCGAAACGACGGATATCGTGGAAAAGGAAATGTACACGTTTGATGATAAAGGGAACCGCAGCATGACGCTTCGTCCAGAGGGCACTGCCGGCGTGGTTCGCTCTTACGTGGAAAACAAACTGTATGGCGAACCTGATGTCAGCAAATTGTATTACATCGGACCGATGTTTCGTTATGAGCGCCCGCAGGCAGGACGTCAGCGCCAATTCCACCAGTTTGGCGTGGAAGCGATCGGGGCGGTCGATCCGTCGATCGACGCAGAAGTGATCGCGCTTGGTTATCAGCTGTGCGTGGAGCTTGGACTGCAGGACGTTAAAGTGGAGATCAACTCCGTCGGCAACCCGGCAAGCCGGGCGGCTTATCGCGAGCAGCTGCTGTCGTTCCTCAGACCGATGAAAGACAGCCTGTGTAAAGACTGTCAATCCCGGATGGAGCGCAACCCGCTTCGCGTGCTCGACTGCAAGGTGGATCAAGACAAATTCACAGGCGCACCGTCCATTTTGGACAGCCTGGATGAAGAGTCCCTGAATCACTTTGAAACATTGAAGTCATATCTGGAAGACTTCGGCGTGGACTATGCCGTGAATCATCGTTTGGTTCGCGGACTGGATTATTACACATTGACTGCGTTCGAATTGAAAGCACAAGGCATTGGCGCAATCGATACGGTCGGCGGCGGCGGCAGATACAATGGACTCGTCGGCGACATCGGCGGACCGGATCAGCCGGGCATCGGTTTCGGTATCGGCCTGGAACGCATCCAGCTTATTCTGGAGCACCAGAATATCGAAGTTAGCAAGCTTGCTCCGCTGGACGTGTACTTTGTTGCCCTCGGCGAGGCGGCGGATCGCGAAGTCAATCGCTTGTTGTTCAAGCTGCGTCAATCCGGGCTGTCCGGCGAGCGCGATTATCTAGGCCGCAAAATGAAAGCCCAGATGAAATCGGCAGACCGTTTCAAAGCCCGTTATACGGCCATCCTTGGGGATGACGAGCTGGAGCGCGGCGAGATTGCGCTGAAAGCGATGGAAACGGGCGAACAACGGACCGTGAAGCTGGATGACCTGGCCGCTGCGGTAAGAGGAAACCACTGAACCGCTGACATTCTTCCCGAATCGGAAACGAGCTGGAAAGGTTTGCGGCTAAATTAACGTTATTCACACAACCGAACTGGACAGGGCGGCCTTGAGCGGCTGCCTTCGTACAGGGAGGGAATTTCAAATAATAAGGAGTCTGATTATGAAAAGAAGTCATCATTGCGGCGCTTTGACGAACGCACACATCGGTGAAACCGTAACACTGAACGGCTGGGTTCAAACCCGTCGTGACCTTGGAGGCGTCCTGTTCATCGATCTGCGCGACCGCAGCGGCATCGTGCAGGTGGTATTCAACCCGGCATATTCCGGCGAAGCCCTTGCCATTGCGGACAGAGTGCGCAGCGAGTACGTCATTGCCGTATCCGGTAAAGTCGTGAAGCGCGATGCCGAAACGGTAAACCCGAACCTGCCTACAGGTGAAATCGAAGTGCAAGTGACCGAAATCGAAGTGCTGAATGCGGCCAAAACACCTCCGTTCTTCATCGAAGACGGCGTTGAAGTCGATGAGTCTCTTCGTTTGAAATATCGTTATTTGGACCTGCGCCGCCCGGAAATGTTCGATACGCTGAAGCTGCGTTCCAAAGCAGCCAAAGTATTCCGCGACTTCCTGGATGGCGAAGAGTTCATCGAAGTGGAAACGCCGATCCTGACCAAGAGCTCGCCGGAAGGCGCGCGTGACTATCTCGTGCCGAGCCGCGTGCATGAAGGCGAATTTTTCGCCCTGCCTCAGTCCCCGCAAATTTACAAGCAGTTGCTGATGGTCGGTGGACTGGAGCGTTACTATCAGATCGCCCGCTGCTTCCGTGACGAGGATCTGCGTGCTGACCGCCAGCCGGAGTTCACGCAAGTCGACATTGAAACGTCCTTCATGCAACAGGATGACCTGCTGCCGATGATGGAACAATTGATGGCGAAATTGCTGCGCGAGACGAAAGGCATTGAGCTCGAACTGCCATTCCAACGCATTACTTATGCGGATGCCATGGGCAAATACGGCTCCGACAAGCCAGATCTGCGCTTCGGCATGGAATTGATCGAAGTGAACGACATCGTTGCGACCAGCGGCGTCAAAGTCTTTGCTTCCGTCATCGAAAAAGGCGGCGAAGTGAAAGTGCTGAACGCGAAAGGCTGCGGCACATGGAGCCGGAAGGAAATCGACGACCTCGGTCCGTTCGCTGCGCGTTATGGCGCCAAAGGTCTGGCTTGGATTCAAGTGAAAGACGGCGAATTCAAAGGGCCAATCGTGAAGTTCTTCACGCCGGAAGAGATCGAAGCGCTCAAAGAACGTACTGGAGCCGAAGAAGGGGACTTGCTGCTCTTCTCTGCCGACAACAAAAAAGTCGTTGCCGACGTGCTCGGCAACCTGCGTCTCAAAATCGGCCGCCAGCTTGGCCTGATCGATGACAGCAAATTCAAATTCGCTTGGGTTGTGGACTTCCCACTGCTCGGTTATGATGAAGAAGCAAAACGTTATGTAGCTGAACACCATCCGTTCACACGTCCGAAAGACGAGGATCTGCACCTGTTCGACAGCAATCCGGGCGAGATCCGTGCCCAAGCGTATGACCTCGTATTGAACGGTTACGAAGTCGGCGGTGGTTCGATGCGTATTTACAAACGCGACGTACAGGAAAAAATGTTCGACGCACTGGGACTTTCCCCGGAAGTGGCGAAAGAAAAATTCGGTTACTTGCTTGAAGCATTCGAATACGGAACACCACCACACGGCGGGATCGCCTTTGGTTTCGACCGTCTCGTCATGCTGCTGGCTGGACGCACCAACCTGCGCGAAACGATTGCGTTCCCGAAAACGGCAAGTGCAACGGACCTGCTCATGAACGCTCCATCCGAAGTAGATCTGGATCAACTGGAACAGCTGCATATCCGCGTAGCCCGCAAACCGGTGGCGGAAAAGAAATAAAGGAGGCATCTGATTCTCAATGCTCCATCAATTTTCAAGAACAGAGCTCGCAATCGGACCTGAAGGTCTTGAAACGATGAAAAACAGCACCGTTGCGGTGCTCGGCATTGGCGGCGTCGGCTCCATCGCGGTGGAGGCCCTCGCCCGTACCGGCGTTGGTCGTATCATCCTGATCGACAAGGATGTCGTGGACATCACCAACATCAACCGTCAGATCCATGCCTTGACCACGACCGTGGGCCAAAAAAAGGCAGACCTGATGGTGGAACGGGTCAAGCTGATCAATCCCGAGTGCGAAGCGATCGCGCTGAACATGTTCTATACCGAAGAGACGTATGAAGAATTGTTCAAATACGAGCTGGATTACGTGGTGGATGCTTCGGATACGATCATTTACAAAATCCATCTCATCAAGGAGTGCCTGAAGCGCGGCATTCCGATCATTTCCAGCATGGGTGCGGCCAACAAAATGGACCCGACGAAATTCCAGGTGGCGGACATTTCCAAAACGTCCATGGACCCGATCGCCCGCGTGGTGCGCACGAAGCTGCGCAAAGACGGCATCAAAAAAGGCGTGAAGGTGGTATTCTCCACCGAGGAGCCGATGAAACCTCGCGCGGACGTTACGGAGAAGATCGTTCCCGAGAACGCTCCGGAAATCCGCAAAGCCAAGCAGCCGCCGGCAAGCAACGCCTACGTCCCTCCGGTGGTCGGGCTGATCATGGTCAGCGTCGTGGTCAAAGAGCTGCTTGAAATCGCCGAGAAAAAGAAGAAAAATTAAGCTTTTCATAAAAAGCGCAGGTGCCGTTACGGTGCCTGCCTTTTTTGTGAAATTCGACTGCAATCCGCGATGTATCACCGATGTTCGCAATCCCGAAAAACCTTCCAAGCGTCAAGCGTACGTCATGTACTTCAACAACAAAAGCGTGTATGATATGGGGTGCTGCGCGTCATGCTGAATACATAGGGAACTGCAGCGTCAGAGAGGGGAATAGAAATCAGATGAAACAAGGATGGATGACCAGACGCCTCGGATTGGAGCCGGGGAACCAGTGGAAAAAGGAACTGATCGCGGGAGCGATTTCCTATTTTGCCGTGGTATACATCGTCATGGTCAATGCTACAATTTTGGCGGATGCCGGCATGCCGCTGCAGGCGGCGATGGTTGGCACGCTGCTGACGTCCATCGCAGGCTGCCTGCTCATGGCGTTCTGGGGCAAATCCCCGATCGTGGTTGTGCCGGGCATGGGGATCAACGCGTTTTTTACATATACCTTGGTGCATTCCATGAAGCTGAGCTGGCAGGAGGCACTGGCCGTCGTCACCGTTACGGGCATTCTGTTTGCGGTCGTTGCTTTTACATCGTTATATAAAATGGTCAGCGAAGCCATACCCAAAAACTTGCAGCATGGCATTACCGTAGGCATCGGGCTGTTTTTGACCTTTATCGGCCTGCAAAAAAGCGGGATCGTGATCGCGCACCAGACGACGTTTGTGACGATCGGGCATTTCGGCGAACCGGGGGTCATCACCGCTTGCGTCACGCTGGTCATCGCGCTGATATTATTCATTCGCAACGTGCCCGGCGGCCTGCTGATCAGCATATTGGCGGGAACGGCGTTGGCCTATGTGCTTGGAGCCGTGCAGCCGGGAGAGCCGGTGTCAGCCGGAGCAGCGATCCGCCAATACGGCGGCCTGTTCGCCCAGCTGTCGTTCGATCATTTGGCGCAGCTCGCCTTTTGGATCGCGGTTTTCCTGTTGTTGTTGATCGTTGTATTCGAAAATATCGGCCTGATCACTGCACAGACGCAGTTGATCGGCCGTCCGGAACGGTTCAAAGGCAGTTTGCGTGCCCTGTCCGTAACCAATGTGTTTGCAGGCATCTTCGGCAGCAGCCCGGCTGTGGCAGCCGCGGAAACGACGGCAGGCATCGCCGCAGGCGGGCGTTCGGGCCTTACGCCGCTCGTGACGGCCGTGCTGTTCGGCGCGACCTTTTTCTTCATTCCGCTGCTCGGTTATATTCCGGACAGCGCGATTGCACCTATTTTGATCATCATCGGGGGCTTGATGGTTCAGGACGTAAGGCAGATGGATTTTCGCGATTTTACCGAAGCTTTCCCGGCATTTCTGATCATGGTCATGATTCCTTTTACGTACAGCATCGTGGACGGCATGGCGTTTGGATTCATCGCTTATCCGCTCGCAAAGCTGGCTGCAGGACAAGGAAAAAACGTTCCGGGGGTCATGTACGGCATCTCCATTCTGTTCTTGGCCAATTTCATTTTGCACGGCATTTTGTAGCCTAAAAGACATCATCAAGCAAATCCGAATCCGAGAAACGAAATGGGGCGTTCAGTCGTATGATTGAGGTGTGAATGAAGGGTAAGGAGGAGGACCATGCAAGATACGGAGCAAAAGAAGCAAACAGAACCTAAATTGGGGAAAAAGGGATTCAAGGATTTCGCAAAACTGATCGCCTCGACTCAGCCGCCGAAGCTGATTCTCATCGTGGCCCTGATCCTCACGCTGATTCAGACGACGGCCGGATTGATCGTGCCGCTCATGACCAAAGGGCTGATTGACGGACTGACGATGTCCGCATTGAATAAATCCGTCATCATCATGCTCATTGGCGCTTTTGTCATTCAGGCGATCGCAGCGGGAATCAGCATTTATTTGCTGAACTATGCGGGACAACGGGTCGTCGCAACGCTCCGCACCAAGTTGTGGAACAAGGTGTTATCGCTGCCGATGCCGTATTTCGACCGCAACCGCACAGGGGATACGATGAGCCGCATTACCAACGATACGAGTCAAATTATGACGCTGATCGCCGATTACCTCGTTTCGTTCATATCAAACATCGTGGCGGTGGTCGGCGGCGTGGCTCTCCTGTTTTACCTGGATTGGGTCATGTCGTTGATCATTCTGAGCCTCGTTCCGCTAACATTGCTGATCCTGCTGCCCGTTGGCCGGAAAATGTACCAGATTTCGAAGAAACAGCAGGATGAGATGGCGGGTTTTACGTCGGTGTTAAGCCAGGTCATCGGTGAAATCCGTCTCGTAAAAGCATACGGTACCGAAAAGCAAGAAAGCGACGCGGGCAGCTCCAGAATCGGTAAAATGTTTGCTTTTGGTCTGCAGGAGGCGAGGATACTGGCGCTGATCGGACCGCTGTTCACGTTTGTCATGACCGCGGTGCTGGTCGTCATTCTCGGCGTAGGAGGCATGCGCGTGGCATCGGGCCTGCTGTCGGCCGGGGAGCTGGTTGCATTCATTCTGCTGTTGTTCCAAGTCATCATGCCGATGGGGCAATTCACGACGCTATATTCTCGTTTGCAAAAAGTGGTAGGAGCCACCGAGCGCATCCAGGCCATACTGGCCCACGAGGAGGAGCCGCGCGATCAGACCGAAGAGGCTCCCAAAGGCAATGAAAACATTGCGTTCAACAACGTGCGCTTCTCGTACGTGACCGGAGAAGAAGTGCTGCACGGCATCGATTTGATGCTGCCTGCACGCAAAGTGACCGCGATCGTGGGGCCGAGCGGCAGCGGCAAATCGACCATTTTTTCTTTGCTGGAGCAGTTTTATCGCCCCGAGGCAGGCAGCATCACCTACGGCGGGAAACCAATAACGGCGTATTCGTTATCTTCGTGGCGCAGCAAAATCGGTTATGTCTCACAGGAAAGTCCGCTCATGGCTGGCACGGTGAAGGACAACATCACCTACGGCTTGGGACGTGAAACCAGTGTGGAGGAGATCCGGCGGGCGGCCGAGATGGCCTATGCCAAGGAGTTTATCGAGAAGCTGCCGCAAGGATACGACACCGAGGTAGGGGAACGCGGCATCAAGCTGTCGGGGGGACAACGCCAGCGAATCGCCATTGCGCGCGCTTTGCTGCGCAGCCCTGACGTGCTGCTGCTGGACGAAGCAACCTCAAGCCTGGACAGCACATCGGAGCATGAAGTGCAGCAAGCTTTGTCCAACCTGATGCAGGGTCGAACGACGGTGGTCATCGCGCATCGGTTGTCCACCGTGGTGGACTCGGACCAAATCGTTGTGCTGGAGCACGGCCATGTGACCGGAACGGGCACGCATGCGGAGCTGCTTGGCAGTCACGAGGTGTACCGCGAGCTGGCGCAAAAACAGTTCGTGTCGCAAACGGAAGAGGCCGGCGATGCGACATCGTAAAGTATATTGGGGATTCATGCGGTGCCCGAATCATGCCTGTCAAGGCTTGAAGAGGGTGTCGTATTTTTTTGCGTCAAATTCCTCTTATGGACAGAAATTAAGGCTTGCTTTTAGATTGCCGGCTTCCTTTAAATCGCAAGGATATATAGCTTTCGCGCTGTCAATGTGATATAGTAAATATCCTTTTGTGTCGTCCGTAAACGGCTATGCAAAATAACATATTCTTAGGAGGTAACTGAAACATGTCAGAAAGCTTTCAAAGTGCCTATCAAGAAGAAGAAAACAGGTTGAAGCGAACGATGGAAGAAGTGGACCGCCAGTTGGAACGGTTGAGAAACATTCCGGTCTATACCGGCCACGATTTCACGGAGCAAGTGCTGGAGGCGGGACGTGAGGAACGCCGCAGCAATCTGGCCAAGAGCGCGCAGCAACCCTATTTCGGGCGTCTTGATTTTGAAGAACAGGGCAGCGATGAACGAAAGCCGCTGTATATCGGCAAAATCGGGGTGGACCGCGAAGAGGTGGGTGAGCATCCGCTCGTGATCGATTGGCGCGCACCCGTTGCCAGCCTGTTTTACTCGTTTACCGGCGGAGAAGCCATGGCGACGTATGAAGCGCCGGAAGGGCTTGTCGAAGGGCTCGTTTACCTGAAACGGAACGTAGTTATTCGCCAGCGCATTTTGGAACGGGTGGCGGATACATATAACCGCGAAGGCGATCAGCCGGCGGTTTCGGATGAATTTTTGGTATATCGGCTCGGCGAAAACAAGGACAACAAGCTCCGGGATATCGTATCGACCATCCAGGCGGAGCAGGACCAGATCATTCGCGCCGCCAAAAACACCGCATTGATCATCCAGGGCGTGGCAGGCTCGGGAAAAACGACCGTGGCCCTGCATAGGCTGGCCTTTTTGCTGTATCAGTATAAGGAGCAGGTATCGGCAGAAAAAATGGTCATTTTTGCGCCCAACCATATGTTTCTCGATTATATCTCGGACGTCCTGCCAGAATTGGGCGTGGGCGATATCCAGCAAAGCACGTTCCCGGATTGGGCGGTGAACCTGCTGGGACTGGAGCTGCCGCTGGCAGACTCGCAGGAAACCTTGCAGGCGTGGTTCGAAACGCCGGATGCCAAGCCGGAGCTGAACGATGACGTGCCTGGGAGGTACAAGGGTTCGATCCGTTTCATGGAGCTGCTGCGCGAGTGGCTGACCGGCATGGAGGCCAGTGCGGTACCGGATCTGGATTTCAGTCCGTGGGACGGAGCCGTGCTCGCGAAAAAGGAAATCGATGGCTGGTTCAGCGACGAATACAAGCATTACCCGCTGGCTAAACGCAAGGAACGGGTGATGGCGCGGATTCATCGCTGGATCGAAATGGAACTCAAGAAAACCTCCTCCGAATCACTGCGCAAGGAGCGCAAAAAGAAGGCGGCCACCCGCGAGAAGGCATATGCCAAAAAGTGGGCGGAGTATGAACCGCTGACGCTGTACAAACAGCTTTTCAAGGCATCCAAAGGCGGAACCGTGCCAGAAGGGATCATGGCGCGCATTCCGAAGAATGTGCTTAAACAGACGGCGGCCGACCTGAAACAAAACGTGATTCGCGAAGAGGACCTGCCCGCGCTCGTGTATATCCACACATTAGTTCACGATATTGACGGCGCTGCGCGGTTCGATCATGTGGTCATCGACGAAGCGCAGGATTTCTCCCCGTTCCATGTGGCCTTGCTGGATTTGTACGTCAAAGGACATTCGTTTACCATTTTGGGTGACCTCTCCCAAGGGATTCACGAATACCGCGGCGTCCATGCTTGGAATGAGATGAGCTCGCTGTTTGCCGAGGAACATAATGCCTATTTCGCCCTGACTCGAAGTTATCGCTCGACGATGGAGATCATTGACTATGCAAACACGATTCTCGAGCAGGGGGTTCGAAGTGGTATTACGGCCATCCCGGTCTTCCGGAGCGGTGACCCGGTGCGTGTGTTACCGTACGAACAGAAGGGAAGGACCGCGAGTTTGGAACGTGCATTGAAATGGCTCACAAGCAAAGACTACCGCACGGTTTCGATTCTGACTCGGACGCTGCATGAAGCGATTGAACTGCATCGCGAGCTGGAGCAGGCAGGATGGGAGCTTAACCTCATCGACGGGGGCGAAAAGCAGTATGCTGGCGGCCATTCGGTTCTGCCGGTCTATCTTTCCAAAGGGTTGGAGTTCGATGCGGCCATCGTGGCCGACGTGGACGGAGCGCACTACTTGCCAAATGCGGGTGACGCCAAGCTGTTATACGTCGGCTGCACGCGGGCGCTGCATGAACTGTGGCTGTTCCATGACGGAGCGCTGCCCGAATATGCTGCGGCAACGCAAAATCCGGAAGGTGATGTGGTCAGCGTACAAGGGTGGCCTGACGATTCGATATAACGATAAGATAAATAGTAAAGCATGGTGCCGGGGGCGCCATGCTTTTTCTGTATGTTTATGGCAAGGGTGATGTACTACACGGAACAGGTTGTTTTTGGCTTGCAAATGAATACGAGGTCGACATTCCGTGTTTTCTCTTTTCTATCCTTTGGATGGCCGAGGCGAGATGAATTTCGATGGGATCTTCTTGTCAGAAGCGCTTCCTTTGCGGTTAACCAAATAAATGCCGATGCAGACGCAAGCGGCTCCAACGCCCATAACCCATTGCACCCGTTCTCCAAGCAGGACCCAGCTGCAAGCAACACCGAATAACGGCGCGAGGAACAGAAACGAGCTGGTGCGTGCAGGGTCGCTATTGTGCAGCAAATAGAACCAGAGCGAAAACTGCACCATCGAGCAGGCCAGCACCAGCCATATCAGTACTATAAACGAGGTTGCGTTTAGCGCAAACGCGGGTTGCTCGGTAAATGCGCTCAGCATCAGTAAGACGATACCGCCCGCAAGCATTTGATAGGAAGTGAGTACATAGGTATTCTGTTCGCTTCCCCAACGTTTGACCAGTATGGTGGAAATGGCGAAAAAGACGGCTCCCGCCAATCCGATCAGCGTTCCCGGGCTAAAGCTGAGTTGAAAGCCAAAACCGACGGCGACGCCCGCGATGCCAAGGAGTACGCCGCTCCACTGACTGAGCCGGTATGATACGCCATCCAGCAATGTGCTAAACAGAATGAACAGCAGCGGGCTCGTAAACGTGATGATCGCGGATTCCCCCGAAGTTAGCCAGTTCATGCTGTAATAGGCACAGCCCATGACCCCTGCGGATTGAAACAAGCCGATAATGGCTGTTTGCATCCACTGCTTCCAGCCTTTTGGTAATGGTCGCTTTCTGACGATCCACGCCAGCAAGGCGCCTGCCAGCACATAACGAAGTCCCATCAGCAGAAAAGGAGGGGCGTACGCCATGCCGATTTTGCCGACGGGGAACGACGTGCCCATAATCAGCGTTGTGAGCAAAATCAAAACAACGTGCTTTAATGGTTTTAATCCTTTGGCTCGATCGTTAACATTTCCTTTAACTTGTTCACCAACGCTCATAACGTTTGACCCGCGTCGACCGTGATGAGCTGTCCGGTCATGGACGGCTGCTCCAGCGCGGCAACGATCATATGGGCAATATCCTCAGGAGAGGATATGCGCTGCAATAACAGTTGTCCGCCCAACTGTTCCATACGTGCCTCGTTGCCTGCCCACCAACGCGTGGAAACCGCTCCAGGAACGATGGCGTTAACCCGGATGTGGGGAGACAGAGCATGGGCAAGGGAGCGGGTCAACCCATGCACGGCGGCTTTGGATGCCGCGTAAGGGACGGAGGAGCCTGATCCGGTCATGCCGGCAATGCTGCCAAGGTTGACGATCGCGCCATGTCCGGCCTGCCGCATGCCTTTGGAGACAGCCCTTGCGCAATAAAACATGCCTTTGACATTGACGTTATAAAGCGTGTCCCATGCGTCATCGTCGACGGCATCCAGATCTTGCAGCGGAATATGTCTCGTGATACCCGCATTGTTGACCAGTGCCGTTATGGGGCCATGTTCACGTTCAATGCCGGCAACCATCTGACGTACTGCCTGATCATCGGCGATGTCGGCTTGCACGGCAAAAGCGCGTCCGCCGGTGTCCCGTATCTGCTGCACGGTCGCCTCGGCTTCCAGCCGGGAACGCGAATAATTGACTGCTACGGTTGCCCCGTGCCGGGACAACAGCACGCTGGCGGCTCTGCCGATTCCTGTGCCGCCGCCAGTTACGATCGCTACGGTTTGTTCGGATATTTTCATGGTTACACTCCTCTTGATGAATTGGATTCAGTGATGTTGGCAAACCGGCTTGCCTGTTACACTGATTGTAGCGCCGAGCGAGCATGCTGTATAATGATTGTTAATGAACCAGAAATCATTTTGAATGATATCAAAAACGGGATCAAGGTAGTATCGGAAGGGGCGGTTGTCCATGGAAAGCGGAGATTTGCGCATATTTCAGTGCGTTGCACAGGAGGGAAACGTGACCAGAGCAGCGGCAAGGTTAGGGTATGTTCAGTCCAATGTGACCGCAAGAATCCGGCATTTGGAGAACGAATTGGGAACGGCTCTCTTTATTCGGCATAACCGGGGCATGACGCTGTCTCCGGCCGGGGAGCTTCTATTGACTTACGCGGACAAAGTCGTAGGGTTGCTTGAAGAAGCAACGAAGGCGCTTCAAGCCACCGGGACGCCGTCCGGACCGCTGCGCATCGGTTCGACGCAGACTGCGGCTGCGGTGCGTTTACCCGAGCTTTTTTCGCTGTATTACAAGAGCCATCCGCAAGTATCGTTGTCTTTGACGACCGGCAACTCTCAGGTATTGATCGATCAGGTCGTTGGCTACGAACTGGAGGGGGCGTTCATCGGCTGTGCTTGCGATCATCCCGATTTGCGCGCGATTCCGGTATTTAACGAGCGAGTGTTTATCGTATCGTCCGGCATGAATGCCGATCAGGAAGAGTTGTACGCCAAGCCGATTCTGGTCTATAGCCGCGGGTGCTCCTATCGCGAAATATTGGAAAACTGGCTGAGGGAAAGTGGTGTTCACCGCCCAGCGATCATGGAGTTCGGCACGTTGGAGGCCATTATTAGCGGAGTGGCTTCAGGTATGGGGATTTCCCTCCTGCCCGAGATTGTCGTGCGGCAGCAGATTGCCGGCGGCATGCTTCGCAAGCATTCGCTCCCTGCAGGAAAGGATCATATGACGACGTATTTCATTACGCGCAAGGATGCGTTCATCAGCAGTGCCATGCGGGCGTTTATCGATTTGATCGCGCAGGAATATGGTATGATAGAGAGCAGGCCAATCAGTTAAGGAAGTGAATAATGATGGATTTGTTTTCGTTTCAACAGGATGCGGAGCCGAAGGCGAGACTGCTTGCCGATCGGATGCGTCCGGAGAAGCTTGAAGAATATATCGGGCAAGAGCATATCATCGGGCCGGGCAAGCTGCTTCGCCGCGCCATCGAGGCCGACCAGATTTCGTCCATACTGCTGTATGGTCCTCCAGGATGCGGCAAAACCACGTTGGCGCATATCATATCCAAGCACACGCAGGGTAATTTCGTTCGGCTGAACGCGGTGGATGCGTCCGTGAAGGACGTTCGTGAAGTGATCGAGCAAGCCCAGACGAACAAGCAGCTGTACGGCACCAAAACGATTCTGTTTCTGGACGAGGTGCACCGCTTCAACAGCTCGCGGCAGGATGCGCTGCTGCCTGCGGTGGAACAGGGCACCATTATTTTTATCGGGGCGACGACGGAGAATCCGTTTCATTACGTGAACGGGGCCTTGATGAGCCGCTCAACGCTGTTTCAACTGGAGCCGCTGAACAAGGAGCACTCGCTGATTGCCATGCGTCGTGCCCTGCAAGATGCGGACAAGGGCCTCGGTTTCATGGAGCTGAAGGCGGACGAAGAGGCGCTATCGCATATCGCGACGATGGCCAACGGGGACATTCGGCGCGCGCTGAATGCCCTGGAACTGGCCGCACTGACCACGCCGCCGGAAACGGACGGTTCCATCCATATTACGCTCGCGGTTGCGGAAGAATCCATTCGCCGTCCCATCGTGCGCGCGGACGAGTCGACGCAATACGACGTGTTGTCGGCGTTTCACAAAAGCATTCGCGGTTCCAGCGATGCCGCCCTGTTCTGGTTTCTGTACGCGGTGGAAAAGCTGGGCATGGACCCGATGGTGTTTATTCGCCGTTTGATTGCGGCGAGCAGCGAGGATATCGGCCTTGCCAATCCGCAGGCCATGACGCAGGCCATCGGCGCGCTGGACGCGTATCGCAACAACGGCTGGCCGGAGGCCAAACTCAACATTGCGCAGGCGATCCTGTTTGCGGTGGAAAGTCCGAAATCGAATGCCGTGTATACGGCCATTTCCAAAGCGATGGAAGCGATCGAGGAAGTGAAGTCGGCGGAGGTGCCGCTGCATCTTCGTGATACCCATTACGCCGGAGCGGCCAAGCTTGGGCACGAGGGGTACCTATATCCGCACAACTATCCGGGACATTACGTGAAGCAGGAGTATTTGCCGAAACAGCTGTCGCGCCGCATTTTCTATGAGGCGACCGAGCAGGGGAACGAATCCAAGATTCGCCTCAACCAGCAGCGTCGGAGAGGGTAACGGATATGAATGTCTACGTGTCTGGTTACCTTAAGGAATGAGTAGAATGTAATATGTGGTTTGTGCACGATAAGCTGCTTTCAGTATTCTCTGAAGGCGGCTTTTTTCTTTTTCTGCAAAGCTCGTGCTGCTTTATTTCATAGTTTCATAATAAGCTAGAAAGAGCTGTGGATTAACATCGTCGGTTTCGAAGTATAATGATGATTCGCTGATCAGGTTAGAGGATTTTTAACAGCAGGCTTGATCTGACCCCAAAATAGTTAGAGTATTCTTGTAATTCCAAATTATTGATTTGATTGAATTGAGATAGTAATATAGTAAATTGATGTAATAGAACTTGAATCCGACTTTAGGGGGGCACTTTCATGAGCGAAACTGGCATAGCGGGAGAACGTGTTCTTCATCATTCACTGGGATTGACCGATGAAGAGGCTATTGACATGTATAAAACGATGGTAATGGCACGGAAATTTGATGAACGCAATTTGCTGCTTCAGCGCGCAGGTAAAATTAATTTTCATGTTTCAGGCATTGGACAAGAAGTGGCACAGGTCGCTGCTGCATATGCCCTCAACAAGTCGACGGATTACTTCCTCCCTTACTATCGCGATTATGGCCTCGTCCTAGCGCTAGGCATGAGCATCAAAGAATTGATGCTGTCCGTATTTGCCAAAGCGGAAGACCCCAATAGCGGAGGCCGTCAAATGCCTGGCCACTTTGGATATAAAAAGCTTCGGATCGTAACTGGTTCCAGTCCGGTTACTACGCAAGTGCCCCATGCCGTTGGCATAGCGCTGGCGGCAAAAATGAAAAATGAGAAGTTAGTGAGTTTTGTAACCTTTGGGGAAGGATCCAGCAATCAAGGAGATTTTCACGAAGGCTGCAATTTTGCGGGGGTTCACAAACTTCCGGTCATTTTGATGTGCGAGAATAATCAGTATGCGATTTCCGTGCCGATCCATAAGCAGCTTGGTGGACGGGTTGTTGACCGTGCGCGAGGCTATGGGATTGCAGGTGTACGAGTGGATGGGAACAACGTATTTGAGGTTTACAAAGCCGTAAAGGAAGCTCGGGAGAGAGCGATTCGCGGGGAAGGGCCAACGCTCATTGAAGCCATGTTATACCGACTTTCGCCGCACTCCACTGCCGATAATGATTTATTGTACAGGACGAAGGACGAAGTAGAGGAGAACCGGGCTAAGGACGGAATTCCCAAGTACCAACAATATTTGATCGATTGCGGAATATGGAGTGCCGCTCATGAGGAAGAACTGCAATCTCAGCTCAAAAAACAAATCGATGATGCGATAAACTATGCGGATAAGGCCCCGTTGCCAACGCCGGAGTCTTCGTTGGACCATGTATATGCAGAATGAATTAGAGGGGGAGTAGGGTCAATGGCAATCATGAATTATGTATCGGCGATCCGCCTTGGGATGCAGGAAGAATTGGCGAGGGATGAGAACGTTTTTGTATTGGGCGAAGATGTCGGAGTCAAGGGGGGAGTCTATACAACGACAAAAGGGCTGATCGACATGTTTGGCGAAGAACGAGTTTTGGACACGCCGCTTGCCGAATCGGCGATTGCCGGGGTAGCGATCGGTGCTGCCATGTATGGAATGAAGCCGATCGCCGAAATGCAGTATTCCGATTTCATGTTTCCGGCAACGAACCAGATTATCAGCGAAGCAGCCAAAATCCGCTATCGTTCCAACAATGATTGGAGTTGTCCGCTTGTGATTCGTGCTCCCATCGGAGCCGGCGTCTTCGGTGGACTCTATCATTCCCAATGCGCAGAATCGGTGTTTTTCGGAACCCCGGGCCTTAAAATCGTAGCCCCTTATAGACCTTACGATGCAAAGGGTTTGCTGAAAGCCGCGGTCAGAGATCCCGATCCCGTACTGTACTTCGAGCACAAGAAATGCTTCATGCTGGTGAAGGGTGAAGTGCCGGAAGACGACTATACGGTACCCATCGGCAAATCCAATGTGCTTCGCGAGGGGACCGATATAACTGTAATAAGTTACAGCATGCCGCTTATGTTTATAGAACATGCTGCAGAAGAACTTGAAGAAGAAGGGATTTCTGCACATGTGCTCGATTTACGAACACTCCAACCTTTAGATAAAGAAGGGATATTGGAGGCTGTCCGGAAAACGGGAAAGGTGCTGATTGTGCATGAAGACAACAAAACAGGAGGTATTGGGGCAGAGGTATCGGCCATCATTGCCGAAGAACTGCTTTTCGATTTGGACGCACCCATCATGCGGCTGTGCGGCCCGGATACTCCAGCCACGACGTTCCATGCGCCGGGAGAAAAATACTTCCTGTTGAATAAAGATAAAGTAAAAGAGGCCATGAAGAACCTGGCATTATTTGATCCGCATTTGCCAGCGTGAGAAATTCAGCTTCCGACCGCCTTTTCCCTTGTACCTGCGGGACCCCATGGTTTAAATCTCGATAATCCACTATCATTAGGGAGAAGGAAAAAGTATAACGTCTGGAGATGTCTTGCGTCATGAAGGAACTTGTTTATGTTGGGCTTGGCGGCATTGCGGGCACGTTGACCCGTTACGGCGTCCAGCTGTGGATACCGCAGGACAATGGGGGCTTCCCTTGGGGGGTGCTGCTGATCAACGCGGTGGGCAGCCTGTTTCTGGGGTGGTTTTTCACGGTAGCCGTACCTCACAAAATTTCGGCTGAGCTGCGCCTGGCCATCGGCACGGGGTTTACCGGCGCGTTCACGACCTTTTCAACCTTTGCGCTCGATATGGTGCGATTGGCGGAAGGCGGACATTGGATAAGTGCGGCTGCGTATGTATTCACTAGCATCGCGGCAGGACTCTTGCTTTGCTCGGTCGGTATCCGCTGGGGAGAGCAAATGTTGAGAAGGGATGGAAGGGGCGGTGCGCAGGCATGATCATCTGGATCGGTGCAGCAGGCATGATGGGTTCGATCCTGCGGTATTCGCTGGGACGATGGGTGTCTGCCCGGTTAGGCACTTCGTTTCCATGGGGAACATGGCTGATCAACATCAGCGGTTCGCTGCTGCTTGGAATGCTTTATGGCTGGCACGCGTCTGCAGCCATTTCCGATATGCTGTGGGTCATCGTAGGTACAGGATTTTGCGGTGCATACACGACCTTCTCCACATTTGGTTATGAGACCATGGGTCTAATAAGCCGGAAACGGTATGGTAGAGCGGTCCTTTACGTCGTCAGTTCGGTCATCGTGGGCACGTTGGCCTCATTTTGCGGCACGTGGATCACTGCATAAACCGGGTATTCGGATTTTTTTGCAGGGAAAAGAAGGAAAAAAGCCATCCTCCATGGTATACATGATAGGGATGGCTTTTATTGGCTTTTATGCTTGTGTAGAAAGCTCCATACATACAGGTATGGAATTCGTGGACTGATCAGCCCAAAGCCGGCACAGGCACTTTTTGCACCTGGTCGATTGTTCCGCCTCCAAGGCAGACGTCGCCATCATAAAACACGACAGCCTGTCCAGGCGTAATGGCTTTTTGTTGTTGGTCGAATTGCACGTCCACGCTTCCGTCCGCATTCCAGGTGAGCGTAACGCCTTGGTCTGGTTGACGGTAACGGAACTTCGCCGTACAACGGAAAGACCCGCTCGGAATGTGCTCTGAACCGGCAATCCAATTCACGCCGGTTGCGGTCAATCCCGTGGAATAAAGACTTGCATGAGAATCGCCCTGCACAACCAGCAGCTGGTTGCGTTCCAGATCTTTATCGGCAACGAACCATGGTTCCCCATTGCCCGATCCGCCGATGCCAAGACCTTGGCGCTGACCCAGCGTATAATACATCAGTCCGTCATGGCGACCTTTGACTTCGCCGGTCACGATATCGATCATGTCCCCGCCTTTGGCAGGCAGGTAGTTGCTCAGGAATTCTTTAAAGTTGCGTTCGCCAATGAAGCAGACACCAGTGCTGTCCTTTTTCTTAGCGGTATACAGCCCGGCGGCCTCAGCGATTTTGCGAACCTCCGGCTTCGGCAGATGACCGATCGGGAACATGGCTTTGGACAACTGATTTTGGTTCAGCGCGTTCAGGAAATAGGTCTGATCCTTGTTGCTGTCCACACCGCGAAGCAGCTTGTAAGCGCCATTCTCTTCAACAAGGCGCGCATAGTGGCCGGTAGCGACGTAATCTGCGCCAAGATCAAGAGCCTTGTTCAGGAATTCGCCGAATTTGATTTCGCGGTTGCACATGACATCCGGATTCGGAGTCCGGCCGGACTTATATTCATCGAGGAAATAGGTAAATACTTTATCGAAATACTCTTTCTCGAAGTTGACAGTGTAGTAGGGAATGCCGATCTGCTCGCACACCCGGCGCACGTCCTCTGAATCTTCTTCAGCGGTACAATGGCCGAATTCGTCCGTATCGTCCCAGTTTTTCATGAAAATGCCGATGACATCGTAACCTTGCTCTTTCAGCAGCAGTGCGGTTACGGAAGAGTCGACACCTCCGGACATGCCAACGACGACCCGTGTATTTTCTTTTGTTTTGGACATCGTCATCACCACTTCTATATATAAATGTGTTGAACCGCGTCGGTAGACGCTTTTCTTATTCTAGCATAACCGGACCCAACTTACGATACACCCGGGGAACTTTGGATACTGTCCACTCCAGGCGCACAGATTAATTGCCATCCATGTTTCCTTTGGGCATGCAGTTATGTTAACATTAGGCGAGGGTTATGATCGGAATACGGAGGTTTAAGGAACATGGGCCGTTTTTTCATATCCCGCTGTGGCGAATCAGTGACGGGAATCGTGGCCACATGTGATGAGCGAACAAACACTAAACAGGTTTTCTGAAAATTGAAAGAGGTGACTCCTTTGAAAATATCGACAAAAGGCCGCTATGGCCTTACCATCATGATGGAGCTGGCTGCCAGAACCGGCGAAGGCCCGACTTCCCTGAAGAGCATTGCGGAGCGCAATCAGCTCTCGGAGCATTATTTGGAGCAATTGATCGCTCCCCTGCGCAATGCAGGACTTGTTAAAAGCATTCGCGGAGCGTACGGCGGCTATATTCTGGCCAGCGATCCGGCCAGCGTGACTGCAGGTGACGTCATTCGTGTGTTGGAAGGCCCGATCTCCCCGGTGGACTTCACCGAGGAAGACGATCCGGCCAAGCGGGACCTGTGGCTGCGTATCCGCGACAGCATTGCCGAGGTGCTGGATTCGACGACGCTGCAAGACCTGATCTCGTATCAAGACCAGGAGCAGAAGGACAGCTACATGTTTTACATTTAATTTTCAGGTATGGATTTAATAAATCCTTGATGCAAGGGTTTGGCTTCATTACTGGGGCCAAACTTTCAGTTAAATGATTAACATTTTGATCGAGGCTGCGACACGCATACACGGCAAAAACATTAAAGCCCCCAAATTGGGGGCTTTCGCGTGCAAATGGCAACTTTTATAAGACTTGTTGGTTAAGCTAAGTCGAAATACTAAAAACATATGCAACAATGGCTGTTAACGGTCTATGTATGAAAATCGCAAATCTCGGCCTGGAATTTAAGCCCGGCTATTGGACTAGCGATTTTTGAGGGTTTCGATGTCAGCCTCCATTCGCAGCTGGCGGCGATTCAAAATATCAATGCTGTGTTGATGGGTATTCAATTCGGCCGTAACCTTGCGTTCGAAGCTTGCCTGGTTTTCTTCCAGGCGTTTGGTGATTTCAAGGGTTTCCAGCACCGCTTGCTTGAGCAGCGGAATATCTTTGGTTTGCTGTTCGATGGTATCCAATCTGCCTTCAATATGATCGAAACGACCATCCATGCTATCCAGACGTCCATCCATGTTGTCCAAACGCTGATCTATATGATCAAAACGTTTGTTCATCTGCTGCAACTGGTTCAAAATTTGTTCAAGTACGGCATCGCTCATAACACTCTTCCTCCTTATCAAATGTAGTGATTCCATTATACTTGAAGTTGCATTACAAAAACATTCGATTTGATTTCCAATTCCATTATAGCGATTACGAGGTGAAAGATTAACATGAATAGAATTTATTTGGACCATGCTGCATCCACGCCTGTGCATCCACAGGTCGCACAAACAATGATGGATATCATGACCGGGCAATTCGGCAATGCCTCAAGCATCCATGCCTTCGGTCGAGAAGCGAAACGAACCGTCAATGGAGCCAGGGATGCCATCGCTGCCTTGCTTGGCTGTTTCCCTGACGAATTGGTATTTACCAGCGGAGGCACGGAAAGCGATAATTTGGCGATCTTCGGCGCAGTCGCGGCCCGGAAAGACAAAGGGCGGCATATCATTACGTCGGCCGTCGAACACCACGCGGTGCTGCATACTTGCGAGGAACTGGAGCGCCAAGGTTATGACGTGACTTATTTGGGCGTGGACGAGCATGGAAGAATCCGCATGGAGGAATTGCGGCAGGCCATTCGTCCGGATACCGTGCTGATCACGATCATGTACGCTAATAATGAAGTCGGCACGCTCCAGCCGATTCGGGAGATCGGCGAACTTGCCCGCGAACGCGGCATTCTGTTCCACACGGATGCGGTACAGGCGCTGGGGACGCAGCATATTTCCTGCAAAGACATGCCTGTTGACATGATCAGCTTGTCCGCGCACAAAATTAACGGTCCGCAGGGCGTCGGTGCGCTGTACGTGCGCAGGGGCACGATGCTGGAAGCAAGGGCGCATGGAGGGCTGCAGGAACGTCAGCGGCGTGCGGGAACCGAAAATATGGCGGGTATTGCCGGTTTTGCCGAAGCGCTCAAAATAGCCGTGTCGCAGGCAGAAAAACGCTATGAGCATGATCTTCTTTTACGCTCCCTGTTGTTGGAACAGTTGGAGAAGCATGTTGGCGCCGAGCATTTTCATGTGAACGGCCACCCCGATTATACACTTCCGCATATCCTTAACGTCAGCTTCCCGGAAGTGTCGACAGAAACGATGCTCATGAACCTGGACATGGAAGGCATTGCGGTGGCGAGTGGGTCGGCATGCACCTCGGGGTCGCTTGAAGTGTCCCATGTACTCAAAGCGATGAACCTTCCGGAAGCTTTATTGCACTCCGCGATTCGTTTTAGCTGGGGGTTGGGTAATACTACGGAAGAAATGATAAAAACGGGCGAAAAAATTGGAACCATTCTTTTGCGACTTCGTAATAGACTTTGAGGGTCTCTTTATCTGCGGAACAGAAGGAGGGAAGGAGTTCCAATTTATCGGTTGAATGGAGCGGTCTGGGGCGACGGTGAATGGTTTTTCGTTCATTCGGGGAATACCTAAATTCAATGATGCCGCGTCTGTTTCACGATAAGATGATGAGGAGGACACTGCGATGAAGCTTCAGGAAATGATCGGTCTTGCCGTTTTTGATGTGGAAGGCGGAAAACAGGTCGGGAAAATCCAGGATTTCATTGTGAGCGACGATTGGAAAATAGAAGGCATTGAACTTGAAAGCAAAGGCCTGTTTACCAGTCATGTCAAAATCGTGCAGTGGCAAGATATCGTTGCCTACGGCGAAGATGCCGTCATGATCCGTAATCAACAGGCTGTCCGCAAGACGGGAGCCGACAACATAAAACATACGTACCTCCTCGGTCAGTCCAAATTAAAAGAGATGTCGGTGTTGACCGGCGACGGTTTGCTGCTTGGACGCGTCTCTGATGTTTATTTTGACCAGGAGTTGGGAAATACAATAAAAGGGATCGAAATTACGGACGGTTTTGTGTCCGACTTGATCGAAGGCCGCAAATGGCTGCCATGTACAAGTGATATGTCCATTGGAGAGAGTGCTGTAATGGTGCCCCCGCTGAGTGAACAGCGCTTGGAAAATGCCATTCATTCTGTGAACGGATAGGTGAATGAATATGAAATGTCCAAACTGTAGTTCCAAAGATATCGGTAAAATCGGCTCCCATCAGTTTTATTGCTGGGGATGCTTTATTGAATTGAACGTCAACGGCGACAAGATGTCCGTATATCAAGTGGAGGAGGACGGTACGCTTAGCTCGCTGGACGATTTGTTTTTTGGCGAAGAGCTGCCGCAGGATTTTCCCCATTTGCACGCTTCTTCTTAATTGCAAACAAAACTTCGTTTACATGCGGTTTTGTGACAATGTCAGGCGCCGGGCACCAAGGTGCAACCTGCAAGGGTTACATTACGATATGCATTCGATCGAAAGGCTTGTACTCGCGTATCGCATTACTTTATCGTATGCAGAGGCGAAGTGCAAGATGCATCGGTTACGTCTCCTTTATAGTAAAGGAGGCGTCTTTTTCATGTTCTCCCAAAAACGCAGCGCGCTATCGGACCTGCTTCGAGATGGCAGAAGATCTTTCGGCCAAAGGCAGCTTCCCAAAAACTGAAACAATTAATAAATACTCCTGCTCCTACATATACTGACTTTCAGAGCCAGTCCAAAGAGGAGTGAGGCACTGTGGAGCAATTAACCAAAAACAAGCTGTTCCGTTATGCCATCTGGCTGCTGCTTGGCTTGATCATTTTGTATTTTATCTGGCTGCTGCGGCCATTGCTGCTGCATATATATGGATTTCTGAAAACCGTGCTGGCGCCGTTTGTCATTGCGCTCATCATTTCGTATGTGCTTAACCCGATCGTCAGCATGCTGGGCGGGCGCAAAGTGCCGCGGTCCATCGCGGTACTGTTGATCTATGCGTTTTTCCTGACTTGTATCGGAGTCATCCTGGTTAACGTGATCCCGGTGCTGATGGAGCAGTTGGAGGAACTGAACGAACACATGCCCGAATTGTCGATGCGCGCCCAGAGCCTCATGAACAACATGGACAACAAACTGATGCCGCCGAGCGTTCGTTCAGGCATGAACAGCTGGTTTTATCAAATGGAGGATCGGCTTAGCCAAGGAATTACGGTGTTGATGGACAATATCGGGGCGACGATTAACGTGTTGTTCAACATTTTTATCGTGCCGTTCCTCATTTTTTACATGCTCAAAGATTTTGAGGTGTTTGAACGGACTGTCGTGGCTTATCTTCCGCGTTCCCGGAGAAAAGCAATCGTTACGGTCATGAAAGAAATCGATGCGGCGCTTGGCAACTACATTCGCGGCCAGTTCATCGTCTGTGTGATCGTAGGCATTTTCGCGTATATCGGATATATCATCATTGATATGCCTTATGCCCTGCTGCTGGCGAGCATTGTGGCGGTGTTCAACATCGTGCCTTATCTTGGTCCCTTCCTTGGCGCGGCCCCGGCTGTGGTGATGGCATCGACGGTATCGTTTAAAATGATGATGCTGGTTGTCGTCGTGAACATGCTGTGCCAGGTGCTGGAAAGCAACATTATCTCTCCGCAGGTGGTTGGGCGAACGCTTCATCTGCATCCGCTTTCGATTATTTTTGCCCTGCTTGTCGGCGGGGAAATTGCGGGCATCTTCGGCCTAATTTTGGCCGTCCCTGTATTTGCGGTGTTAAAAGTCATTGTCCAGCATTTTTTCGCATACTATATCAAGCGAAGAACGGACTGATACAAGCTGCGATGGACGGCGGCTGCCTTCATTTGACAGGCATTGACGTTGCCGATATAATGAAAAAAGTATGTTTGTATAATGAAATCGATGATGAAATGAAGTACGCCGGGCGTTCCTTTCTCAGAGAAGAGACTCCTTCGGCAGCAGGGTTATTCTGCTGCTGATGGCTGGAAGGGTCTTGAAAGTTGAAGCGGCGGAAAGCTGATTTCGGAGTGCAGGACAACCCTGCCGGGAGCGACCGTTACTCGCGTCAACAAGGCGATTGCTTGCACGTTCCCTCCGTAACGGATGGATTGGATGCGAGCAATAACCAGGGTGGTACCGCGATAACATCGTCCCTGAATATATTCAGGGGCGTTTTTTGTTGTTGTATCGGAACAAACCGGGCGATTCCGCACCGGACCAACATATCTTTTTCAAATGGGGGCAGCCAGTATGAAAGCCAGTGAAATCCGATCCAAATGGATAGAGTTTTTTGCAAGCAAAGGTCACAAAATCGAGCCGAGCGCCTCGCTCGTGCCGCACAACGATCCTTCCCTGCTGTGGATCAATGCGGGTATGGCACCGCTCAAGCCGTATTTTGACGGCCGCGAGAAACCGGAGAACCCGCGCCTCGCGAATTCCCAGAAATGCATCCGTACCAACGATATCGAAAACGTCGGCAAAACTCGCCGTCACCATACGTTTTTCGAAATGCTGGGCAACTTCTCGATCGGAGACTATTTCAAGGAAGAGACCATCACATGGGCATGGGAATTCCTGACAAGCAAGGAGTGGATCGGTTTCGATCCGGAGCGCCTGTCCGTGACGGTATATCCCGAAGACGAAGAAGCATTCAAACTGTGGAACGAAAAAATCGGCATTCCTGCCGAGCGCATCATCAAGCTGGAGGACAACTTCTGGGACATCGGCGAAGGCCCGTGCGGACCATGTACCGAAATTTTCTATGATCGCGGCGAAGCTTACGGCAGCGACATGAACGATCCCGAAATGTACCCGGGCGGGGAAAACGAACGTTACCTGGAAGTGTGGAACCTCGTGTTCTCCCAGTTCAACCACAACAAGGATGGCAGCTATACGCCGCTTCCGAACAAAAACATCGATACCGGTGCAGGCCTGGAGCGCTTTGCGTCCATTCTGCAAAACGTGGATTCCAACTTCGATACCGACCTGTTCCAGCCGATGATCCAAAGAACGGCTGCGCTCGCCGGCGTGAAGTACAATGACAGCGTCGAAACGGACGTTGCGCTGAAAGTCATTGCCGACCATATCCGCACCGTTGCTTTTGCCGTGGGTGACGGAGTTCTGCCAAGCAATGAAGGCCGCGGTTACGTCATTCGCCGTCTGCTGCGCCGCGCGGTTCGTTACGGCAAAGTGATCGGCCTGGACCGCCCGTTCCTGTATGAACTTACAACAACGGTAGGCGAAGTGATGGGCGTATACTATCCGGAAGTGGTCGACAAGCAGGAATTCATCGCCAAAGTGATCAAAACGGAAGAAGAACGTTTCCATGAAACGCTCAGCGACGGGCTGGCGATCCTGGCTGACATCAGCAGCACAGCCAAAGCGGAGGGACGCACCGTCATCAGTGGTCCGGAAGCGTTCAAGCTGTACGATACGTACGGTTTCCCGTTTGACCTCACCGAGGATTATGCGCTGGAACACGGCATGACCGTGGACCGCGAAGGTTTTGACGCCTCCATGCAGGAACAGCGCGACCGCGCGCGCGCAGGGCGCCAGGAAAGCGAGAGCATGAAGGTACAAGGCGGCGCACTTGCCGACCTGGAGGTTAAAAGCGAATTTGTTGGGTATACTGAGCTGTTGACGGAATCGAAAGTGCTTGCCATCGTTGCAGGCGATGCGCTTGTCGATTCGGCAAGCGAAGGACAGATCTGCCAAGTCATCTTGGACAAAACCCCGTTCTATGCAGAGAGCGGCGGCCAGGTCAGCGACCAGGGACTGCTGCGCGGAGCAAACGTGACCGCGAAAGTCCAAGGGTTGTTCAAAGCACCGCTGGGACAGCATGTGCACGTCGTGAACGTGGAAGCCGGCGAACTTCGCGTCGGCGATGTCATCAAGGCGGAAGTGGATGCTTCCAAACGCGGGGATATCATCAAAAACCATACGGCAACCCACTTGCTACACAAAGCGCTCAAGGATGTGCTGGGCTCCCATGTCAATCAGGCTGGATCCCTTGTTGAACCGCAGCGTCTGCGCTTCGACTTCTCTCATTTCGGCAGCATTACGGCTGAAGAATTGACGGAAATCGAACGCCAGGTGAATGAGCAAATCTGGAATCATCTGAACGTGAACATCGAGCTGAAACCGATCGATGAAGCCAAAGCGATGGGGGCAATGGCCTTGTTCGGTGAAAAATACGGGGATATCGTTCGCGTCGTTCAGATCGGAGACTACAGCTTGGAACTTTGCGGCGGCTGCCACGTAAACAATACGTCGGAGATCGGTTTGTTCAAACTGGTGAGCGAAAGCGGAATCGGATCAGGCGTGCGCCGGATCGAAGCCGTTACGGGCCGTGGCGCATATATGTATATGGAGAGCCAGTTGGATCTGCTCAAACAGTCGGCAGCTTTGCTTAAAGCCAATGTAGCTGACGTCCCTAAACGCATCGATGGCTTGAATCACCAATTGAAAGAAGCGGCAAGAGAGAACGAATCGCTGCAAGGCAAGCTGAGTGCCATGGAAGCCGGCCAATTGACGGATCAGGTCGTTCAAGCAGGCAATACGCAAGTGCTCGCCGCTCGCGTTGATGCGCCAAGCATGGATGCACTGCGTACGATTGCGGACGAGTTGAAAGTGAAGCTGCCTGAAGCTGTGTTAGTACTGGGTGCGGCTGTAGATGGCAAAGTCAATTTCGTTGTTGCCGTGCCGGCCGAGCAAGTGAAACAAGGCCTGCATGCAGGAAAAATCGTCAAGGAAGTTGCCGCGGTATGCGGCGGCGGCGGCGGCGGACGTCCGGACATGGCGCAAGCCGGAGGTAAGGACGCATCCAAGCTGGAGGAAGCGCTCCAATTGGCTGTTTCGCTCGTTAGCAAATAACAGACAAGCAAAAAACATATTTGTCGGGTCCTTTATTTACTTGTAGGAGTCAGAATATGTTATTATAGAAGCAGTAATCAATTCGGCAGAACATGGTCCCCATGTTCATGCAGAAGTGAGGTGTCATCAATGGACTCCATGGATAAGACGGTTAAATTCAACGTGAAGGGTGATGAGCAGGAAGCTTCCTCCAAAGAGATTCTGCTCACGGTGTATGATGCCCTGGTGGATAAGGAGTACAATCCGATCAACCAGATCGTCGGGTACCTCATTTCGGGTGACCCCGCCTACATCCCTCGTCACAATAATGCGCGCAGTCTGGTCCGAAAAAAAGAGCGCGATGAGCTCATTGAAGAGCTTGTTCGTTCTTATCTGGCCAATCACCGGTAAAGGATATCGCTCTTTCTGCATTGCATCCAAGCAGGCAGGAAGAGCATAACCGACAGAAGACAGCCTGGAGCTTGAGAAGGGAAGGCGTTTTCCCCTAAGCAGGCTTGAGGATGGGAGAGCATCGATGAAAATACTAGGTTTGGATTATGGGGACCGAAGAATCGGAGTTGCCGTCAGTGACGCCTTCGGTTGGACTGCCCAGGGATTGGAAGTGCTTGAACGCCGCCGTGATGAAGGCGAGTTTGGTCGAATTGCCGAGCTTGTGCGTGAGCACGAGATTGGTGAAATCGTCGTAGGGCTCCCCAAAAACATGAACGGCACCGTAGGGCCGCGTGGCGAACTTTGCATGGCGTTTGCCGAGCGCCTGCGTGGCGAATTGAATTTACCCGTTCACCTTTGGGATGAACGGCTGACAACGATGGCAGCAGAACGAACGCTGCTCGAAGCGGATGTCAGTCGCAAAAAACGCAAGCAGGTTGTAGATAAGATGGCTGCCAGCTTGATTTTGCAAAACTATTTGGATGCAAACAGTACAAGGTGAGGGGGATCAACAATGGCTGAAGATCGACTGGGTATGGAAGAAGAATCGGAGATTATTTACATCGCGGATGATGAGGGTAATGAAGAGGAATTCGAAGTCATCATGAAATTTGAGGTGGACGGTTCGGAGGCCAAGTACATGATGGTTGCTCCGGTTGAACCCGAAGATGGCGAAACGGATGTTTATGCATTCCGTTACGAGGAAGAGGGAGACGACATTAAACTTTTCGTGATCCAGGACGATGCCGAATGGGAAATCGTTGAGGAAACCTTTAATACATTTCTTGCAGAAGATGAAGAGGAAGCGAACTAAATGACAGAGTACAGCCGCAAAGACCTAAAATGGACAGATTCGCTGCGTTTGGCTTATGGTGCCCACGTTGAACTCGAAGAAGAGAACGGTAAATCGCATCCGTATGACTTGCTGGCTGAATTTGAGGTGAAGGGTCAGCAATATGCGGTGCTTCGCAGTTCACTGCGGCCATACGACGAGGTAGAGCTCTTGCGGGTTTTGCCTGCCAAAGAAGGCCAGGTCATGCCTGAACTGGTTACCATTGACGACGATGACGAGTGGGAGAACATTTCGGAGCTGTATGATGAATGCACACTTCCGATTGATGAAGATTGATCAGCTTCAAATTGTAGAAACCGAAAGGGCGGAGCAGTCCGCTCTTTTTGGTTGTGTAGAGGAGTTGTGTCTTTTTTGAAAGGAAAAGCGATTATAGTCATTCTGCTTATGATCATCATTGCCGCGGGAGGGGCCGGCACATATGCCTGGAGTTTGACACGCCCAGTCCAGGCTTCGGAAACGCCGATCACGCTGGAGATTAAGAGCGGTTCGGGAACTTCGGCCATTGCGGACCAACTGCAGCGGGAGGGGTTGATCCGGAGCTCGCTTGCATTTAAAGCCTATTTGAAATGGAAGAACCAGGGTTCAAATTTCATGGCAGGCACGTACGCGATGAATCCCGGCGTGACCTTTGATGAAATTATTAGCAAGCTCAGCAGCGGTGATGTTGTGCCCGAGGAAATGGTGAAATTCACCATTCCCGAGGGTTACACGATACTGCAAATGGCGGACAAGCTGTCCGAGGAGGGCATCGTGAACCGGGAAGAATTCATTACATTGGCCAATGAGCCGTCCGCATTCGACCTGGACCTCATCAAGGATGCTCCTGTGGACGAAGAACTGCGTTACGTGTTGGAAGGATATCTTTTTCCCGAAACGTATGAGGTGAAAAAGGATAGCTCCACCCATGACGTCATGCAGCGCATGATGGAAGAGCTGGAGACCCGGCTGCAGACGATTCCCGATCTGGAAGCGAAGCTGAAGGAGCGGGACTTGTCTCTGCATGAACTGTTGACCGTTGCCTCGCTCGTTGAACGGGAAGTTGTAGTGGACAAGGAACGTGCGCTTGTGGCCGGCGTGATCTATAACCGGATCAACCGGGACATGAAGCTGGAGATCGATGCGACGGTGCAATATTTGTTGGACAAACCGAAGGCAAGGCTGCTCTTTGCCGATCTGAAAGTTCAGAGTCCTTATAATACGTACCTGAACAAAGGACTGCCGCCGGGACCGATTGCGAGCCCAAGCTTGGCGTCCATTAAGGCGGCACTGGAACCGCAAGCTTCGGACTACTTGTTCTATGTGACCAAGAAAGACGGCTCCTCGGAGCATCTGTTTGCCAGAACGTACAAGGAACATCAGCAAAATATAGCCAAAAGTAAGGCTGCGCAATAAGCGGAGGGATGGAAATGAGTAACAGACATGAGCTGCTTGTCACGGCAGCCAATGTAAAGGAAGCGGAGGCTCTTCTTCAGGCCGGGGCGGATGCCCTGCTCATCGGAGACGATCGGTTCGGGATGCGCCTTGCGGGGAGCTTCAACCTCGAGGAAACGGCAGAGGTGGTTCACATCGCCGCCAAACACAATGCCCGTGTGGTTGTATCCATGAACAACCTGATGTCGAACGAGCTTTTGAAGGAAATTCCCGAATATGTGCAGGCTCTGGGGCAAATCGGCATTCATGCGGTGGAGTTTAACGATCCGTCCGTGCTCCGCGCCGTGCGCGAGCTTGCTCCGCACATCAAGCTGCATTGGAACGCCGAAATGACTTCCACAAACTATGCGACCTCCAACTATTGGGGAAGCAAAGGGGCTAGCCGCGTCGTCTTGGCACGCGAGCTGAACATGGACGAAATCACCGAGATGATGCCTTATTTGAAGGTGGAAGCCCAAGTGCAGGTTCACGGCATGACGAATATTTATCATTCGAAGCGCAGCCTGGTACAGAGCTACATGGCTCACCAAGGCCGTCCCGTGGAAGGGGATTTGGGCAAAGAAAGAGGCCTTTTCCTGATTGAGGCAGAGCGCCGCGATGAGAAATTCCCGATTTATGAAGATCTGAACGGTACACATATCATGAGTTCGGAAGATATCTGCATTTTGGAGGATTTGCATCTGCTGATGGAGGCGGGGGTGCATAGTTTCAAAATCGAAGGCATCCTCAAACCTCTCGCTTATAATGAAGCGGCCGTACGTGCCTATCGTGCGGCAATCGACAGCTATCAGGCTGATCCTGAAGGTTATGAATATCGGGATGAATGGCTGGAGCGGGTGCGTGAGCTGCAGGACCCCGAGCGGGAGTTGTCTTTTGGCTTTTTCTATAAGGAACAGGTGTATTAATGAAAGAGGTGAACGTTATGGAAGCAGTGGCGGTCAAACGCAAATTTTCAGGCAAACGGAACCGCCTGGACAAACCGGAGCTGCTCGCTCCGGCAGGGAATTTGGAAAAATTGAAATTCGCCATCCACTACGGCGCGGATGCGGTATACATCGGCGGTCAGGCCTACGGTCTGCGCTCCAACGCCGACAATTTCAGCTTCGAGGAAATGCGCGAAGGCGTGGAGTTCGCTAACAAATACGGTGCGAAGGTATTTGTGGCGACTAACATCTATGCGCATAACGAAGATATCGAGGGCATCGAGGAGTACCTGCAAAACCTGTACAACGCGGGCATTGCTGCCGTCATCGTGGCCGATCCGGCCATTATCGAAGTGGCTCAGCGGGCGGTTCCGGGCCTGGAGGTGCATTTGAGCACCCAGCAGTCGACGCTGAATTGGCAGGCGGTGAAGTTTTGGAAAGAGGAAGGATTGCCGCGTGTCGTCCTTGGGCGGGAAACCAGCTTTGAGGAAATCGAAGAAATCAAAGCCAACGTGGATATCGAGATTGAGGCATTCATCCATGGAGCGATGTGTTCTTCATATTCGGGACGCTGCGTATTGTCCAACCACTTTACGGATCGCGATTCCAACCGGGGCGGATGCTGCCAGTCTTGCCGCTGGAAATATGACCTGTTCGAGGATGCGCGCGAAGACGCGGTATGGGTTAGCGAAGAGGAGATGCAGATGAAATCGCCTGCGCCATTTAAGCTGGGTGAAAATCAACTGCCGCTCTTCCAGGAAAATGATAATGCATTCTCGATGGGGTCGAAGGATTTGTGCATGATCGGGCATATTCCCGAGTTGATCGATGTCGGCGTCGACAGCTTCAAAATTGAAGGACGCATGAAATCGATCCACTATGTGGCGACGGTCGTTAACGTATATCGGCAAGCGATTGACGCCTATATGGCTGATCCGGAAAACTACGTGCTGAAGCCGGAGTGGGTCGAAGAAATAAACAAGGCAGCCAATCGTCCGCTGAATACCGGCTTTTTCTATGATACGCCGGATCATGAGGATCATATCTATGAGCCGGAAGAAAAAGCGGTGCCTTATGATTTTGCCGGACTGGTTTTGGATTACGACGCCGCTACGGGCATCGCAACCATTCAGCAGCGCAATCATTTCAAACCTGGGCAAGAAATCGAATTTTTCGGTCCAGGGGGCACGTTTTTCAAACAGGTGGTCGGCGAGCTTCGCGACGAAGAGGGCAATGTTCTCGATGCGGCACGCCACCCGCTGCAGCCTGTCAAAATGAAGGTGGATCAGCCTGTATCCTATTTTGACATGATGAGAAAAAAGAAATAGGCTATATTTCCTATGAATGAACAAAATAATGTTATAAAATAACAACATTGTGTTATAAATTGCGCTGAAAAGACCTCCGTATATCGGCAAACGGGGGTCTTTTTTTTATAGAAAAATAGGAAAAAAGTTGTAAAGAAATTTTACAAAAGGAGAGGGGAAAGGGGAAAGTTGTCGAATAAATAAACATTATAGGGGAGAGAAAAAATACAACAAGTAAAAACTGGCAGGTGAATGGGATTGGTCCAAAAGAAGCAGAAAGACAGCGGGGAACAATTAGGTAAATCGGTACAGGAGAAGAGGGAGAAGAACACAAAGACACCCAAAGAAAATATATTCAAGAAGGTGAAGCCGTTAAAAGGCAAGGCAACGGGTGATGGACAAAGCCCGAACGAAAAGCCTCTTAAATCAGGCTTGGGCAAGCTTCGCTTGAACAAGATCGAATGGAAACAGGTGGGGGGGACGACGTTTTCCCAGATCAAAAAAGCAAACCCGATCAAATCGGTGGGCGTGAAGCTGTTTTTGGTCTTTTTCACGGCCATTATGGTCTTTGTGGTAAGCTTGGGCCTATTGTCCTATTCCAAGGCAAAGGGCACGATTGAAGAAAACGCTTCACGGGCAAATCAGGAAACGATCGATCAGACCAAGGAGAAAATGGATATCATTCTGGAGCGGTTCGTGGATACGTCCACGCAGATTTTCTTTGATCCGGAAATGCAAAGTTTGCTGCAAAAAATGGGCGATAAAAATTTGTCGGCCTACGATAGTTTCATCAATTCAAGCTCCATCAATAAACAGTTGTCCAACGTTGCATTTACAAACAAATCCATGGAAGCGATTTATCTGGTGCCGACGGATGAAACGAAATCGACGATGGGCACGGGCGGCAACAGTTCCAGCGTGGCCAATATCCGCAATGAACCTTGGTATGCCGAGATTACCGAATCCGGCGGATATCGCTGGCTTCCAACGGAAGTTCCGGAAGACGGAGGCACACCAACGTTCCGCATCGCCCGTTCCATGAAAAACCTGCAGGGCTCCAGTTTGTCTTATGTGCTCATCATTGAGCTGAAGCTGGAAGTGCTCGAAGAGCAGCTGAAATCGCTCAACCTGGGTGAAGGGGCCATTCTGCAGCTGATTGCTCCCGACAACAAAGTGGTGGCATCCAGCATTTCCGACCGAACTGGAAAGGAAACCGAATTATCCTTTGTGAAGGACCTGACCGAAAATACCGGAAGCGTTAATGCTTCTTATACGCTTGACGGAAAATCCACGGAAATGCTCGTTGTGTACAGCACGATGGACACCTCGGGTTGGAAACTGATCGGCATGGTGCCAACGTCCATGCTGGTCAAAGACGCCAAAGGCATTCTGACGACGACGCTGTGGATGGCTTTGGTTGACGCAGCCATTGCGGTTTTGATCGGCATGTGGATGGTACGCATGATTGCCCGTCCGCTCGCCAAATTAAAGGATTTGATGCAAGAAGGAGCGAAGGGAAATCTGAGAGTGCGAACACCATTCACTTCGCGTGATGAAATCGGCCAATTGTCGTCCGCCTTCAACCTCATGATGGAGCAGATTACCAATCTCGTCGAGCAAACCAACCGTTCGGCCCGCGAGGTATTGGATACCGCTACCGAATTGAGCAGCGCTTCGAAGAAAACGGCGATTTCCGCTTCGGAAATTGCTGTCGCCACGGAGGAGATTGCCGGCGGAGCGAGCAGCTTGGCTACTGAAGCCGAGCGTGGCAATGAATTGACCGATAACATTTCGACCCAGATGGCCAGCGTGATATCGGCTAACGAACAGATGGGGCAATCCGCTCGCCATGTTGAACAGTCCAGCGAGCAGGGAACGCGGCATTTGAATCAGCTCATGACCAAAACGCAGAAGACCGAAGAAATGATTGGCGCACTCGTCAAAAAGGTCGATTCCCTTAAAGATAGCACGTCGTCCGTGCTCAAAGTGCTTGAAGTACTGCAAAACATTACGAAGCAAACGAATATTTTGTCCTTGAATGCGACCATTGAGGCCGCCCGAGCCGGAGCGGCAGGCAGAGGATTCATGGTTGTGGCGGACGAGGTTCGCCAGCTTGCGGAGCAATCCAGAAAATCCATCGACATGGTCGGCGAGATTGCCGACAACATTATGAACGAGATGAATGCAACGGTGGAAGCACTGTCTGCCGCGTATCCTTTGTTCAAAGAGCAAATGGATGCCGTTAAAGACACCAACGTCATTTTTGACTCGGTTCAGCAGCAAATGGGTGCTTTCGTTGAACGTCTGGATTCCGTGACGGATTCCATCGAGGATTTGAATGAAGCTCAAACGACGTTGTCCGAAGCGATGAGCAACGTAAGCGCAGTGGCAGAACAATCTTCGGCAACGTCCGAAGAGGTTGCTTCACTGAGCAGCGAGCAGCAAAACATCAGCAACCAACTGGTGAAACTGTCCGAGAAGCTGGAGAACGTCTCCGCCGAACTTAAAGATACATTGTCCCGGTTTACAGTCTAATGTGAGCTGTTAACCATTTCATTTCACGCCGTTCCGGCATCATCCGGAACGGTTTTTTTCTTTTCCGAATAATCCCAGTTTGGATGATGGATACTATCCCAAATGATGAGCAAGAGGCAGGGGATGATTATGGAACGGCAGCGGAGAATTTGGATCGGATGCATGATGTTGACGGGGTTGATCGCATTGCTTGTGCTCCGGCTCGGGTGGATTCAAACGATACAGGCCAATCGGGTCGTACCGGGCTTTCAACATACGCTGCGGGAAATGTCCGTATTGCAGCGGGAGCGCGGGGTTATGCTCGATTCGGGAAGGGGGCATTTCACGGATTTCCAGGGCAGGCCGATCACGGGAAATATGCATTGGGGGCTTGTGCTTTTTCCATCCCCCAACCCGTCAGGAAAGAAAGCTGCTGCTTCGGCAAACCATCTCGCCGCAGTGAAGTTGGCGAATATTTTGCATACCGCCCCTGAACAAATCTTAAGCGAATGGGAGCAAGGACATGCTCCCCATTTCTGGACGGCAGGCAAAAATGCTCCCGCTCCGTTAAATGAGCGGCAAATATTGCGCATTCGCCAATTGAAACCGGCCAACGCCGAGGTTTATCCGATGATGACGCGTTACGAAGGATTACAACGTTCAGGCATGCAGTGGCTCGGCTATTTGGCTGAACTGCCAAACGAGGCTGGAAAGCTGCAAGGTCACCGGGATGAGGTCAGGCAGCCTTTTGCTTTAAAACGAGGTGCAGCCGGACTGGAACGGACGTTGGAGCCGTTGTTGATGGGGGTCGGTCCCACGTTGTTGACCAGAATGGTGAATGGAGCGGGGGAAGCCATTCCAGAACTCGCTCCTCGCGTGATTGCACCCCATAACGGCCATTATCCGTTAAAAGTCGAAACGACCATCGATGTAGAAATGCAGCATAAACTGGAGCAGATGGCCGAGCGCTCCGGCATGAAAGAGGGGGCTGTTGTTGTATTGGATGCGGCGAACGCCGATGTACGCGCCATGGTGTCCATGCCGTTCTATAATGCTGCCCACGTCGATCCTGGGCAATCTTTCTGGGCCAATCGTGCCGTAAAGGAGGCTGCGCCCGGTTCCATCTTCAAAATCGTGACGGCGGCGGCAGCGCTTGAAACCCATGCCGTATCGGGCAAAGAGAAATTCCATTGCGAAGGCGATTGGGGGAAATATGGCCTTTCCTGTTGGAAAGAACACGGGCATGGTACGCTCAATCTGGAGCAAGGGTTTGCCCGGTCCTGCAACATCGTTTTTGCCGAGACGTCCGAACGACTCACGATGAAACAGCTTGAACGCACTGCGGATGAGCTTGGTTTGGCCCGAACAGTTGGATGGGAACACAAGCAAATGGCAGGCATGCCGCTCTTGCGCCATTTTGACCACGAAGATGCGGGCAGGGTCAGTTTGCCGACGGTTGTCGCGGATGATGAGGGGGCTAGGGCACAAACGGCAATCGGGCAGCGAGACACCCGGGTTACCCCGCTCCAGGCGGCCAACCTGGTCGTGACATTGCTGCATGAAGGCGAAGTGAGAGCCCCGCGACTGGTCCAGCGCATTCGTTATGCCGATGGAGGAACCATGCTGGACATGCCCCTGCAAACGTCGCCGTCCCGCTTCGGGCGCATCTCCCCGTCGACGGCGCATCGCCTGCTCACATGGATGGGCAAGGTGGTCAGCGATGGAACGGGAAAATCCCTGCAGCGCGCCAGATGGCATGTTGCAGGGAAGTCGGGCACCGCTCAGGTTGTTCGGAAGGGCGAGAAGTTGAATCATCAATGGTTTATCGGCTATGGGCCTGTGGAGCAACCGCGTTATGCCGTTGCCGTATTGGTTCAGCATGTGAAGCCAGGTGGTCGCCATCAAGCGACGGATTTGTTCCGTCAAGTGATGGATTATTTGTCCGAATCCTCTTCATGAGCTTGGGACGCTGCGGAGAACTCGGCTGGGTCACCCTCAGTCCCGGCTCTGGTTCCGCTCTCGTGAACAGGGGTGTCCATGACAAGAGGGGACGAATCGAACTCGTCTTTAGGCAGGTGAATCCATCGTTGAAGGTAGCCCTGCTGCAGCAGCTCTTTGAGCAGGATCAACAGCACCGGAGACAGGACCACCCCGGCTATGCCGAAAATCGAGAGCGAGATCAGCATGAAGGAAAGCATCAAATACGCGGAAGATACCCCGATGGAATTTCCGGATATTTTGGGCTCCAGCAGTTGGCGTGTCAGCATCGTCACGGCCAGCAATACGATTAACCCTATGGCTAGCGAACTGTCCCCCACTACGAAAAGATAGGCAATCCAGGGAATGAACACAACGGGCACGCCGAGCAGAGGCACAAGATCGACGACCGCGCATATAGCTGCAATGGTGAATGCGTTGTTCGTTCCCAGGATGAGCAGTCCAACGTAAATAATCACAAAGGTGATCAGCATCATGACGACCTGTGCCTTCAGGTAAGCACGAATCGTTTTGAAGACGTGGTTCCGCATGAAATCCGCGGCATTCTTTAACGTTTTTGGCGTCTTGGTTCGCGCAAAATTGCGCCAGGATTCAATCTCGATGCTAAGGAAAAAGGCCAATATGATCGCAATTCCAAAATTGGTGATAAACGTGGAAAATGACGTCAAAAATCCGATGATGTACTGTGCACCGTTCGTGACCCAACCCGAGAGAAGGCCTGTCAGCGTAGCAAAGTAATCGTTGATTTTTTCCATGATCCCGTCGGGCAACGCATCAGACGTATCCTGCGTCCAGATGACAAGGCTGGTAAATTCTTTTTGAAGCATCGCGATGTACGTAGGGAAGCTGCCTTGCAGATTGGCAATTTGCGACACGATAATCAACCCGATCCCAAAAAAGGCAGCCACAATCAGAGCCAAAAATAACAAAACCGATATAGCAGAACCGGCAGCCTTGGGCAATCCCTTCCGGTGCAAGAACCTCGCCAAGGGTTCGATCATCCAATATACAAGAAAGGAAAGGAACACCGGTGCGGCGAGCTGATATAATCGACTAAAACCGTACATGATAAAATACACTGTCAATATCAGAAGTGCGATGTCAAACACGGTTCGTCCATATTTTCGGTACAACGGAAGCATGGGCTTTACTCCTTTGTCATGTCGTTAATCCATTTATTGTACACGATAGCCTTGTTTTTGGAAATCGGCATTCAAGAAAAGTGTGAACTGTGATAAAATTAAAGGTGGTTTACTTTTCATAGTCATCATTTAGGCAATTCAGCATTAGAAGCGGGGAATTCAAGCATGACAAATTTACTTCAGAGCATTTTGCTGTGGCTTTTGTACATCTCAACGTTTTATGCCTTTATTCCGAGCCTGATCAGTCGCATGTTCGGTTTGCGGGTATTCAGGCGTGGCAAAAGCGATACGGATTTTTCCTTGACTTTCGATGACGGGCCAGATCCCGTCTATACGCCAAGGCTGCTTCGGTTGCTGAAGCAATATGACGCCAAGGCAACGTTTTTTGTCGTAGGGGAGCATGCTGCCAATCATCCGCAGCTGATCCGGGATATTTATGAGGAGGGACATCTTCTCGGCATTCATAACTATATCCATAAAACCAATTGGTTAATGCGGCCTCGTACCGTTCAGGAACAGATTCGGCGTACCGGTCAGATCATTGAGGAGATTACTGGGGAAAAAACGTGTTTTTACCGTCCACCGTGGGGCATTATGAATTTGTTTGATTTCTTCAGCAAGAAAGATCGCCAGATCATTTTATGGTCGTCCATGTTCGAGGATTGGAAAAGCCGTGTAGGTGCCAAAAAGCTGACAGAACGTATGCTCAAGGAACTGCGGGCCGGTGAAGTCATGCTGCTGCATGATCGCGGCACGACATTCGGAGCGGACGCGAATGCTCCGGAACAGATGCTGCAGGCGCTTGAGGTCGTATTGCAGAAAGCACAAAAGCAGGGACTGCGAAGCGTTCGCATCGATACGTTGATGAGAGGGGGCAAAGAAGTGGCGGTATCCCGAAATGGACAACAGGAATCGGCCAAACCACTCACCTTATGGAAACGAATGATCGTTGCTGCATGGCTCGGTTGGGAGAAAGTGTTTCACTGGGCCTACCAATTGCGGACGGCATCGCCAAAGGACCCTATGCTTCATTATCGAACACGGGTGTATCATGGGGCTCAGATCGAACTAGAAGGCGGAAAATGGCTCCGCAATGGCGATCCGATGATCGAGCTGCATTTCGACAACAAAAAATTGTTCGAACTGGGCAGCACCTCTCGCTCCAGCATGCATTTAGCCATACGCATGATCCGTACGATGGAACAACAGTTTCCGGATCTGGCACGCCAGATCGCGGCGGATCCCGAACTTTCATCCGCAAAAGCGCTGTATGGCGTGAGCATGATCAATCGCGGACCGGAGAAGTTTGGTTTTACGGTTCGCGATTTGCCGCCGGGGCCGTTCAGTTCTGCCTCCAAAATCTATCTCAAGTTGTTGTTAAGCGTCATTCATCCTTCCGGCACGAAGCGGCTGCGCGAGCGATCGGAACAGCTTGTGCCCAAGTTGATTGTGATTCCCTTAGAAGACCTGCTGCAACGTTACGGCCAGACGGAATTTGTTGCAGCGAAGGCAAAGGAAACGGAAGAAGAGTTTGTTGCTCCCGAAAACGATATATTGGCAGAGCGGAGCTAAAGCACGCTGCCCCTGCGCTGAACAGACGAAAAAGGCTGCCCTTCATTCTGATGAAGGAGCAGCCTTTGTTCGTTTCGGTGTGTTGTGAAGCGGACCCCTAAAGATCCGCTTCGCCCGATTAAATTTTTAATACACCGCCGTTGCTGGCGTTGGTTACGAGTTTGGAGTAACGGGCCAGGTAACCGGTTTTTACTTTCGGTTCAAAGCCTTTCCAGCCAGCGCGGCGAGTTTCGAATTCTTCGTCGCTGATGTGCAATTGGATCACGCGGTTATTCAGGTCAAGCTCGATGATGTCCCCATCCTCAACAAAGGCGATCGGACCGCCTTCAGCCGCTTCCGGAGAGATATGACCGATGCTGATGCCGCGGGATGCGCCGGAGAAGCGTCCATCCGTGATCAAGCCGACTTTGGCGCCGAGCCCCATACCAACGATTTGGGAGGTAGGAGCAAGCATCTCAGGCATGCCCGGGCCGCCTTTCGGTCCTTCGTAACGGATAACGACGACATGACCCTCTTTGACTTTGCCGTTGGCGATGCCATACAGTGCATCATCCTGGGAGTCGAAGCAGATTGCAGGGCCTTTGTGATAGCCGCCAACCGACTTGTCAACCGCACCAACTTTGATGATGGCGCCTTGAGGGGCCAGGTTACCGAACAATACGGCCAAGCCGCCTTTTTCGGAATGGGGGTTATCCAGCGAATGGATCACGTTGTGATCCAGAATCGGCGAGTTTTCCACGTTTTCCCGGATCGTTTTGCCTGTTACGGTGATGCAGTCGGCGTGGATCGCACCCGGTTTTTTGAGCAGCTCGTTCAGCACGGCGCTTACGCCGCCCGCATTATGAACGTCTTCGATGTGAAGATCGGATGCAGGCGCAAGTTTGGCCAGATGCGGAACGCGGTTGGCTACTTCATTGATGCGTTCGATCGGGTATTCAAGACCCGCTTCGTGCGCCAGCGCCAGCGTATGCAGAACCGTATTCGTGGAACCGCCCATGGCCATATCCAGGGCAAACGCGTTGTCGATCGCTTCCAGCGTAACGATATCGCGAGGCTTGAGGTCCATTTTGATGAGTTCCATCAATTGTTTTGCAGACTGTTTAACGAACTCGCGGCGTTCAGGAGCTACCGCCAGGATGGTACCGTTGCCCGGCATAGCCAGACCCATCGCTTCGGCGAGGCAGTTCATGGAGTTGGCCGTGAACATGCCCGAACAGGAGCCGCAGGTAGGACAACCGTACTGTTCGAGTTCCAGCAAACCTTTATCGTCGATTTTGCCGGCTTGATAAGCACCTACGCCTTCGAATACGGATGTCAGGGAGAGTGCTTTACCGTTGCTGTCGCGTCCGGCTTTCATCGGACCGCCGCTGACAAACACAGTAGGAATGTTGACGCGCAGTGCGCCCATCATCATGCCTGGCGTGATTTTGTCGCAGTTCGGAATACATACCATGCCATCGAACCAGTGAGCCGATACAACGGTCTCCAAGGAGTCCGCAATGATATCGCGGCTTGGCAGCGAGTAACGCATGCCGATGTGTCCCATCGCAATGCCGTCATCGACGCCGATGGTGTTGAATTCAAAAGGAACGCCGCCAGCTTCGCGGATGGCCTCCTTGACGATTTTACCGAATTCCTGCAGGTGAACGTGTCCTGGCACGATATCGATGTAAGAGTTACATACAGCAATGAACGGCTTGCCGAAATCCTCTTCTTTGACGCCCGCCGCGCGGAGCAAACTGCGGTGAGGTGCGCGGTCAAAACCTTTTTTGATCATATCGGAACGCATCTTCTTGGCTGACATGGTGTATTCCCCCCAAATATATATTGTGATCGAGCAACATGAATGGAAATAAAAAGGCAGTGCATCTGTCGTTTAATTTCATCTTGTACTCTAAAAAATAGACCGGTTTGGCCGGTATCAGGCTGCCATCGTTTAAACATTCCTTTGCTGCTTTAAACTCATGAAAAGCCCGGTTTTTCTATTGAGTCTATCACAATCGTCGTCATATTTCTACATTCAATAAGAAAGAAGCCGTCTGCCCAATTTACTGGGGCCCGGCTTCTTCTGGATGAAGCGAAGTGTTTCAAACATTGATGGGTGGAGCGCAAAAGCTTTAAACAGCTTCCTTCTTTGCTTTATCTTTTGCAGGCTGCATCAGGCCGAACGCTTGAAAATGTGGTGCCGTTTCAATGAAAAACGAGTCAAATCCGGTTCGACCAAAGGACGAAACGTTTGCCGAACGGCCGGATGGGCGAGCGATATCGCAAACAGAAGAGCCACCGCGATGACGACCGGAATATACAAGCTGCTCTCAATCTGTCCAAAGATGCCAGACCAGACGGCCAAGCGGACGATAAAGCCGTGCAGCAGAAATACGTACAGCGTTCTTCGGCCGAGCTCGGTCATTCTGGAGGTCATGAACGGTACCCACGCAAGAAACACGGCGGCCGAGACCACCTGCAGCCCGTAAATGCCAAGCCGGTAAAAACCTGCATACCATTCGCGGTGTCCGAGTTCCATATAAGTCATGTTGCCGATCAGCCAACCATACCCCACCCGTGGTCCGCCAAGTAAGAGCCATATCAGCATACCGGCCGAAAATATGGCGGCGAAGCGTCGTCCCCAGCCTGAACGCAGACGGGAACGGATGCTGCTGCCGTAATCGTATCCTATAATGAAGAAAGGCAGGAATACAAAAGTGCGGCTGAAGCTAAGCCAAAATCCGTCCACAGGCATGTACCCGGCAAGAACGCCGAGCAGGATGGACGCCGTCAAGCGGTGCACGGGTTTCCATGACAGGGTGAGCCGCAGCAGGAGCCTCCAGCAGAAATGGCTTGCCAAAAACCATAACAGCAAATAGGGAGCAAAGAAGGAAAGCCGCATGTGCGGCGTATGGAATAACGTATAATCCATCAAGGAATACAACGATTGAAACAGGATATATTGCAATGCGATGTGCGCCAGCGTGCTGCGCCCGGAAGTTCCCCTCAAGGAAGGTTTGGCAAAATATCCGGTCACCCAGACGAACAAAGGCATATGAAATGTATAGATCCAAAAGAAGAGTGCTTCGGCTTCTGCAAAGCGGGCGACAAGCGGTTCCAGCGCGTTCCCCACAAGTACGCATACGATGAGCAGAAAGCGCAGGTTATAGAAAAAGGATTCTTGATCATCGCGAAGTCGAATTCCGCCATTCATGCTGTCGCCCCCCAGTTGACTCGTCATAAGCGAGTCTTTTGCATCTGTATTAAGGGTAATACGGAAGTTGTGTATTGATTGTGATATAATTCACAAGGGAAAGCGCTATCCATTCCATGAACTGTGACAACAAAATGAACGGCAGGGATTGACAACGGTTACATCGAACATGACAATGGTAAAAGAAGATGAGGATTGTAAATATAGGGAGGAAAGAGATCATGCCTGTTATTGCTTCAGGAAGTCCCGAAATCATTACTTTCGGCGAGAGTATGGGATTGTTGACGGCAAAGGATACGAGAGGGCTGGAATATGCGGCTTCGCTGGATAAATCGTTCGGCGGTGCGGAGAGCAATCTGGCGATCGGCGTATCCCGGCTTGGACATACAAGCGGCTGGTTTGGCCGCCTTGGCAAGGATCCGATCGGCCATATGATTTTGAAGGCGATCCGCGGCGAAGGCGTGGACGTTTCGAGAGCCCGCATGAGCGATGCGGAACCGACGGGTTTGATGATTCGTGAGAACGCTTCCGGCAAAGCTTCCGTCCACTATTATAGGAAGCTTTCCGCCGCCAGCGCAATGACGCCGGATGATCTTGACGCGGATTATATCGCCGGTGCCAAAATATTGCATGTCACCGGCATTACGGCCGCCATCAGCGCGTCGGGGCTGGAAACGGTGGAGGCAGCCATACATATCGCCAAACAGGCTGGCGTGAAGGTGAGCTTTGACCCGAATCTGCGCCTGAAGCTATGGTCGGCCGAGGAAGCCCGTCCCGTGCTGCTTCGGCTTGCCGAGCAGGCCGACTACTTTTTGCCGGGGCTGGACGAGATGAAACTGCTTTACGATGAAGATAGCGATGCCAAGGTGTTAGAACGACTGTCCGCCATGAATGCAATCTGCATCGTGAAGGGCGGACCCGATTTGACCTATGCATTGGTCAATGGTACCCTAACGGAAGTTCCGTACTTCAAGGCAGATCACGTGCTCGATACGGTGGGTGCGGGGGACGGTTTCTGTGCCGGATTTTTGACGGGCATCCTGAAAGGGTATACTCCCCAGGAAGCGACAAGACTGGGTAACCTGACCGGTTCCATGGTCATTCAGGCCGTGGGTGACTGGGAGGCTTTACCGACCTGGGATCAGGTGGAGGCCAAATTGAACAACGTGGCTCATGTTGAGCGTTAGTTGTTGCTGAAATCATGCATGTCTCATCTTCTTTTTTGAAAATGTAAGGGATGTACCGAACAACCACATGGACAAGGGAGAGAACGAAATGAAGAAGCTTCAGCTGCTGCAGAAAATTACGGAAAATGGCGTTGTCGCCGTATTACGCGGCGATTCCGCCGATCAGGTCATTGCCATGGCCGAACAGGCCATTGCGGGCGGCATCAAGGTAATCGAGATTACGATGACGGTGCCCAGCGCCCTGAAAGCTATTGAGAAACTGAGCCGCATGTATCACTGGAATACACAGGATCCCGAAAAGTTTGCCATCATCGGGGCCGGGACTGTCCTTGAAGCCCAGACGGCGCGTGCAGCCATCATGGCTGGGGCCGAGTTTGTCGTTGGACCGTCCTTGAACCCCGAAACGGTGCAGATCTGCAACCTCTATCGCATCCCTATCTTGCCGGGGGTGATGACGATTGCCGATGTTCAGCGGGCGCTTGAGCTTGGCGTGGACATCGTGAAGCTGTTCCCAGGCAATCTGTACGACCCATCTATCATCAAAACGATGAAAGGCCCGATGCCGCAGGCGAATTTCATGCCAACCGGCGGCGTTTCGCTTTCCAACCTGGGAGACTGGATCAAAGGGGGAGCGGTGGCCGTGGGCATCGGGTCCGACCTGACCAGCGAAGCGGTCAAAACGGGAGATTTGAGCCATGTGCGGCGGAAGGCGGAACAATACATGGACGCTTATCGCAAGGCCAAGGCCGAATAGAACGGAAATATGCGAAGACGAGGGCCATGCGGAAGCTTTGGCTCTTGTCTCGCGGAACCCGGTACCAGCGATAGCGGAGAAAGGTGATTGTCGTTGGCAAAAAATTATAATACAGGGCGCAAAAGAAGAGGCGTCGGCAAATTTTTGCTGGTGCTTTTGGCGCTTGTCGTCATTGGTTGCGGATATGTCGGTTGGAAGCTGTTGACCCCTTACGGGCCGCAGGAGCTGGCTGGCAAAGCTATGGAAACCTCGGAGCAGGTTACCGTCAGCGAACAGGAAAAGTGGATTGATTTCGCTCCTGCAAAATCCATAGGAGTCAGCGTCATCTTTTATCCTGGCGGTTTGGTCAAACCGGAGAGTTATGCCCCGCTGGCTCGCGGGCTTGCCGAGATGGGACATCACACCATTATTGCCAAGATGCCTGTTAACCTGGCGGTACTGAAGCAGAACTTGGCGGATGACATTCGAAATGCATACCCGGAAGAACAATTCGTTATGGGCGGTCATTCGTTGGGCGGCTCGATGGCTGCGAGATATGCTGCGTCTCATCCGGACGCGTTGAAAGGCATATTTTTTCTCGCCTCCTATCCTGATGAAAAAGGAAGCGTGAAATCGTTAGGCATGCCTGCTTTGTCCATTTTGGGCACGAAGGATGAGGTCGTCAATGCCGAAAAGTACCAAAAAGGGCGTTCATATTTGCCTGAAGATACCGTATATTACACGATTGAGGGAGGCAACCACTCGCAATTCGGCGATTACGGCCATCAGAGCGGAGACGGTGAAGCCGGCATCGATGTGCAGGAACAGCAGTCCCAGACCGTAAAAACGATCTCCGACTGGCTTCACGGCATCGAGTAATACATCCTTGTTTCCGGGAGGAATATCCATGGCAATACTTCAGGTGCAAGGCAGACAGATCGCCTGCGACGGCATTCTGTTCGACAAGGATGGCACGCTGCTGGAATTTTTGCAGTTATGGGGGCCGTGGGCCGAATCTTTGCTGAATCAGCTTGAACGGAAGCTGGAGCAGATGGGTGGCACGTTTACGCTGCCGAAGGAACAGGTCTTCGGTACGGTGCACGATCCGCATGGACGGATTGTGGGTTATGATCCGCAGGGCCCGCTGGCCATTGCCACCGTGGACGAAAGCACCGGTTTGCTGGCCGGGCAGCTCTATGCGGCGGGAATGGCGTGGAACGACGCGGTGACCGCAATCCGGAGCATGTCCACAGAAGCGATGTGCCATGTGCGGGAGAAGCGGCATGCCGAGCCTTTGCATGGGCTGCCCGCATTTGTCCGGAGCTGCATGGAAGCAGCGCTGCCGCTCGCCGTCGTCACCTCCGATAGCACGGCGGCAGCGGAAGAACATCTGGAATGGATGGGGCTGCGTCCTTTTTTTGCATCGATCGTGGGCTGCGACCGGGTGACCCTGGGCAAACCCGACGGAGAGTCGGCCTTGCTGGCTTGCCGTGAGCTGAACATTCGTCCGGAGTCTGCAGTAATCGTCGGCGACAGCAATGGCGACATGCAGATGGGGCGCAGCATAGGCGCTGCTTTGCTCATTGGCGTAAGTCCGCCAGGAGGCGAAGCGGCCCGGTTACGAGACGCCGATATCATGATTCGAGATTACGCTGAACTCAGCATCATCAAAGATGCCTGACGGAGCATCATCACATAAGGGGGAGAGAGGATGAACGCAACCGAGCAGCTCATTTCCTGGATTCGGGAAAGCGAGAAGATCGTTTTTTTTGGAGGGGCAGGAACTTCGACGGAAAGCGGAATTCCCGACTTTCGCTCCGCTGCAGGCCTATATCAGACGGAACAGCACTCCCCATATCCGCCGGAGGAGCTGCTGAGCCGCAGCTTTTTTGATCGGCATGCCGATATCTTCTTTGATTTCTACCGCAGCAAAATGCTTCATCCAAACGCAGAGCCGAACGGTTGCCACCGATTGCTTGCCCGTTTGGAGCAAGAAGGACGCCTGCAGGCCGTCATTACGCAAAACATCGACGGCCTGCATCAAAAAGCAGGCAGCCATACCGTGCTGGAACTGCACGGATCGGTCCACCGGAACTATTGCATGGACTGCAGATGTTTTCATACATTGGATCACATGATCGATTCTGCATCGATCGTGCCTCGCTGCACGGCTTGCGGCGGAATCGTCAAGCCGGACGTCGTGCTCTACGAGGAGCAGCTCGACCAATCGGTGTTGTTTGGGGCAGTCGATGCCATCTCTTCCGCGGATCTGCTGCTGGTTGGCGGAACGTCGCTGACCGTCCAGCCCGCCGCGCAGCTCATTACCTATTTTCGCGGAAAACATACGGTGCTGCTGAACGCAACGCCTACCGCCTACGATCATCGGGCCGATCTGTTGATTACCGATCCGATTGGTGAGGTAATGAATACTGTTGATCGGCTTCTCGGCTGACCGTGACATGTGTTGAATGACCGCATTTCTCGGCAGACAGCCGGCAAGGAAGCGGAACCTGGGGAAAGAAGGGATTCATTTATGGTCTATGTGGCAAGCGATGCACGCTACGAAACGATGAAATATAACCGTGTTGGACGTTCGGGTTTGAAGCTGCCGGCCATTTCGCTCGGGCTGTGGCATAATTTCGGCGGAATCAACAATGCGGAGAACGGCCGCAACATGATTACCCGGGCGTTTGACCTGGGCATCACCCATTTTGATTTGGCCAACAACTATGGCCCTCCCGCAGGTTCGGCGGAGCAGATGTTTGGACAGGTGCTGGCCCAGGACCTGAAGTCTTATCGGGATGAACTGGTCATTTCGACCAAAGCGGGGTATTACATGTGGCCAGGGCCTTACGGCGATTGGGGCTCCCGCAAATATCTGGTATCCAGCCTGGACCAAAGTTTGCGGCGCATGGGCCTGGATTATGTGGATATTTTTTATTCTCACCGCTTCGACCCGGACACACCGCTTGAGGAGACGATGGGAGCGCTTGACCATATCGTTCGATCCGGCAAAGCGCTATATGTCGGCATATCGAATTACCCGGCGGAGAAAACAAGGGAAGCGGCAGAAATTCTCAAAGGGCTCGGAACCCCGCTATTGATTCATCAACCGCGTTATTCCATGCTGGACCGCTGGATCGAGGATGGACTGCAGGATGTTCTGGAAGAGTATGGCGCAGGCAGCATTGCATTTTGCCCGCTGGAGCAAGGGGTGCTGACCAACAAATACCTCAACGGGATTCCGGAGGATTCCCGGGCCAAAGGGCCCTCGGTTTTCCTGAACGAAAACAACATTTCGCCGGAAACGCTGCGCAAGGTCCGCGCGCTGAACCAGATTGCGGCGGCGCGTGGACAGAGTCTGGCACAGTTCGCGCTGGCATGGGTGCTCCGCAACGGCAAAGTGACGTCCGCATTGATCGGCGCCAGCCGGCCGTCGCAGATCGAGGAGAATGTCGCGGCGCTCAGCCAGCCCGATTTCTCCGAGGAGGAACTGGAACGGATCGAATCGATCCTGCGGCCGGAGCATGGTGACCGCTCGAAAAAATAAAGGCGGCACAGGGCTCGCCCTACCGCTTAATGTGAATTTTCAAGAAAAAGGTGCAATTTCGGTTGATTCTGAACCGGGATTGCCCTTTTTTGCATTCCTTTATTTTTGTAAAGGCATGTCCCTCGAAAGAATGCGTTCCCGGTAGTGGCTCGGCGCTTCGCCGTGAAATCGCTTGAATTGTTTCGAAAAGTAGAGCGCATCCGGCAATCCAACCGAAGCCGAGACCTGTTCGATGGACAGATCCGGTCGTTCCCGCAGCAGCTGGCGCGATTTGTCGATGCGCAGCTTCAGCAGGTACGTCACGGGCGACAAGCCGGTTTCCTGTTTGAAAATGCGGGAAAGATAAGCGCGATTGTACCCCAGGCTGGCCGACATCTGTTCGATGGATACCGGATATGCATATTGCGTGGACATATATTGAATCATTTGTTTGACCGTGCGCCGAATGGAGGATTCCCCCGAGATGGGTGTCTCGTCCTGGGCCAGATGATTTTGGGCTTCGGCGAGGATCATGTACAGCATGCCAAGTGACGTAAAATGAGAGCTCTCCTTCCGCTCGGTGAATGCCGCCTGAATCCTGGCAAGCTGTTCTGCGACGCCGCAGGCTGTTCCGGCATGGAAAACGGATTTTTCTGGCCGGAATCCCGCATCATGCGTAAGTTTTGCTGCTTGTTTGCCGGTATAAGCCATCCAGCGGTACTGCCAAGGATCCCGCTCATCGGACTGGTAACTGACCAACTGGCCGGGATGAATGAGAAAACAGTCGCCTGCGGACAATTCGTAAGTATGAAGCTCGGTCCGGAAGGTTCCGGTTCCTTTTTCTACATAATGAAGCAGGAAGTAGTCGTATAGCTTGGGGCCAAGCGCATGCCCGGGCAGGGTTTCGCTCGCTCCGGCAAACAGGACATGCAATGTCCCTTGTTCATGGTACTTTGGATTGGAGGCAACCGAGTAGGTACGCGCTCCGCTTTTGACCGAGAATTCCTGTTTCTTGTCAGCTGCTGCTTCCCGTGCGGGTGGCGGATCATGGTGCTGTTTGGCCATCCTGATGCTCCTTTTCATGTCTTTTTCCACTTTGATGATCGTGGCATACTCTTCTCATTATAGATATAAAGGTCACATTTATCCATATAGATCACACATGCATTCATTTCGATGGAGATCGCTTTCTTATATAATGAGCTTAGAAAAACAACAACATCGAGATGAGGTGCCGCATCAATGGACATCCAGCAATTGAAACAAAAGTTTATTGAAAGGTATGGAGAGAGCAAAGATGCCATTCGTGTATTCCACTCTCCGGGGCGCGTGAATCTGATCGGGGAACATATCGATTACAATGGCGGCTACGTTCTCCCGGCAGCGCTGGAATTCGGAACAACATTGATCATCCGGGAACGTCAGGACGACAAGCTGCAGCTGGCTTCGACGAATATGGAGTACGAAGGGCTGCTGGAGATTGCAACGATTGGCAAGGCGAAAACGGGAGAGTGGACGGATTACCCGGTCGGCGTCATGGTTGAACTGCAGGCCAAAGGCGTGAACGTCACCAGAGGATACGATTTTCTCTATCATGGCGAAATTCCGAATGGCGCGGGCCTCTCGTCCTCGGCTTCCCTCGAAGTGTTGACGGGTTTCGCGATCCAGGCGCTGGAAGGGATCGAAAATATCGACACCGTACAGCTTGCCCTTCTTTCCCAAAAAGCGGAAAATGAATTTGTTGGCGTCAACTGCGGCATCATGGACCAGTTCGCCGTGGCGAACGGAGCCGAGGATCACGCGATTCTGTTGATGTGTGACACGCTTGAATACAAAAAGGTGCCTTTCCGTACCGGTGCATACAAGCTGATCATCGGCAATACCAACAAGCGCCGCGGTCTGGTGGACTCCGCGTATAACGAACGCCGTTCCCAGTGCGAGCAAGCGCTCGCGATTCTGAAGGAGCAGCGGCCGGAGCTCGGCTATCTGGCGCAGCTGACGCCGGAACAATTTGCAGAGCATGAAGGACACATCACGGACGAAAAGGTAAGACAGCGTGCACGGCACGTCGTTGAAGAAAACGCTCGCGTGCTTGCATCCGTAGAGGCGCTGAGCAATAACGACCTTGAGACGTTCGGCCAGCTGATGAACGCATCGCATGAATCGCTGCGCGATCTGTACGAGGTCAGTTGCGAAGAGCTGGACGTTATGGTGGAAGAGGCAAGACGTATTCCGGGCACGCTTGGCGCGCGCATGACGGGCGCAGGATTTGGCGGATGTACAGTATCTTTAGTTCATGAAGATGATGCAGAACGTTTTGTGAAGGAAGTAGGAGCAGCGTACGAGTCTCGTACCGGACTAAAGGGCGAATTCTACGTTTGCGGTGTAGGCGACGGTGTCAAAGAATTGAAGGAGGCGAAGTAAGATGGCGATTTTGGTAACGGGTGGAGCAGGATATATTGGGTCTCATACAGTGGCGGCTTTGCTTGAGCGTGGAGAAGAAGTGGTTGTGCTTGACAACTTGCAGACAGGGCACCGGGAGGCGCTTCTGGGCGGTAAATTGTACGAGGGCGATTTGCGCGACAAAGAACTGTTGGCGAAGCTGTTCGCCGAAAATGAGATCGATGCGGTCATTCATTTTGCAGCAAACTCCCTGGTTGGCGAAAGCATGCAGAATCCGGTCAAGTACTACGACAATAACGTATTCGGTACGTTGTGCCTGCTGGAAGCGATGAACGCGGCGAACGTGCGCAAAATCGTCTTCTCGTCCACGGCGGCTACGTATGGCGAGCCGGAGAAGGTGCCGATCGAGGAAAGCGACCGCACCGAGCCAACGAACGTATATGGCGAAACCAAACTCATGATGGAACGCATGATGGCCTGGTTTGACAAGGTACAGAATATCAAATACGTGTCCCTGCGTTACTTTAATGCAGCCGGGGCCCATGAAAGCGGCAAAATCGGCGAGGATCACCAGCCGGAAAGCCATCTGATCCCGCTGGTGCTGCAAACGGCGCTGAAGCAGCGCTCGCATATCGCGGTGTTTGGCGACGATTATCCGACGGAAGACGGCACTTGCATCCGCGACTATATCCACGTCAGCGATTTGGCCGACGCGCATCTGCGAGCGGTGGATTATTTGCGCAAGGGCGAGAACAGCAATGTGTTCAACTTGGGGAATGGCCAAGGCTTCTCCGTCAAACAGGTCATCGAAACGGCGAAAAAAGTAACCGGACTCGACATTCCGGTTGTGCAGGAGCCACGTCGCGCGGGTGACCCGGCTGTGCTGGTTGCTTCGTCCGCCAAAGCCAGATCGGTATTGGGATGGAACCCGACACGCTCGAAGCTGGAAGACGTCATTCAGAGCGCATGGGATTGGCATCAGTCTCACCCGCAAGGCTATGGAAACAACTAGGAGGCGAAAGGATATGTCACAGACAACCACTGGAGCAGGCACCACAGAACGGACCCCGGAGCAGCAGGAAGCACTGCATGCCATTGAGCGTCTGGTACTCTTTGCCCTGCGGAAACGACTGATTGAGGAAGCAGACCGCGATTACGGCCGCAACCTGCTGTTGGAGCAATTCGGTTTTTCCGAGCCTTACGATGGCGTGCTCGATGAAACCGTATTGGACGGACCGCAGCCTCTGATCGACACGTTGATCGACTACGGGTTCGAAATCGGGCTGATCCCGGAAAATACCGATACGTATCGCGACCTGCTCGACGCCAAGATCATGGGCCACTTGATGGCCAGACCTTCGGAAGTCGTTCGGGCGTTCCGCGAGAAGGCGGAGAGCGAAGGAATTGAGGCGGCGACAAGCCAATTCTACGACCTTTCGATCAACTCCAACTATATCCGTATGGACCGAGTTTCCAAAAACGTCTACTGGACGCAAGAGACGCCATACGGCGAGATGGAAATTACGATCAACTTGTCCAAACCGGAGAAAAGTCCGAAGGAAATCGCCATGGCGAAATTGCTGCCGCCGCCGGTGTATCCGAAATGTCAGCTGTGCCGCGAAAACGTCGGCTATGCAGGTCGGGTCAACCATCCGGCGCGCCAGAACCTGCGCATCATTCCGTTGGAGCTTAACGGTGAGCCATGGTTCTTCCAGTACTCGCCGTACGTGTACTATAACGAGCATTGCATCATTTTCCACCATGATCATGTGCCGATGAAACTGACGAAGGATACCTTGCGCAGATTGCTGGCTTTCGTTGGCGAGTATTCGCATTATTTCATCGGCTCGAACGCGGATCTGCCGATCGTGGGCGGCTCGATTCTGACGCATGACCACTTCCAGGGAGGGCGGCACACGTTTGCCATTCAGAAGGCCAAGGCGGAAGCGGTCTTCCGTCATCCGGACACACCGGGTCTTACCCTCAGTTTGGTGAAATGGCCGATGTCTGTACTTCGATTGTCTTCCCACGATCCGGCACAGCTGCTGGAGGCGGGAAATGCCGTTTACGAGGCTTGGAAAGGGTACAGCGATCCTTCCGCCGAGGTGGAAGCATTCAGCGAAGTGGATGGAGCGCGCGTTCCGCACAATACCGTGACGCCGATTGTACGGCGCAGCGAGGACGGCGGCTACGAGATGGATCTTGTCCTGCGGAACAACCGCACGAACGAGGAACATCCGGAAGGCATTTTCCACCCGCACCGCGAGATGCACCATTTGAAAAAGGAAAACATCGGCCTGATTGAAGTTATGGGCTTAGCGATTTTGCCGGGTCGCCTTAAAGAAGAATTGGACGGCATCGCCGAAATCCTTGCCGGCAATAGCGAGCTGGCCGAAGCGGCAAAATCCGAAGAACATGAGCTGAACAAACATCTGCTTTGGACAGAAGAGCTGCAAAGTCGGTTCGGAGGCCAGCTGGACAAGGAACAGGCAGTTGCGCTTGTGCAGCAGGAAGTCGGCCTGAAATTTTCGCAAATTTTGGAGCACGCCGGGGTATACAAACATGATGAGGCTGGCCGTGCGGCCTTCCGCCGGTTCATTGCCAGCATGGGATACACCGAATAGTTTGTTCGTTAAAAAAGGGTTGAAGAATGGATCCAGTCTCCCGGGAGGCAGGGTCCATTCTTATTTATATGCTTCCGCATCGCCTGCGAAACCAATTTCAAAACCCGGTGCTCTTCTTCATAGGCAAAACATGGAATTGCGATATTCCGCAATGTATAATGAAAAGGGGATAAAGTGTCATTGCGATTAAGGTATTCTGATTGGAATCCTTCATAATCCAGTCCGTGAAAGGTCACACTAACGAAGCTGTTTGTGAAGCATGTCTCCATTGAAATTCGTTTAGGACCATAAAGCAAATTTACAATCGAGCATAGGTATATATATATTTGTTTTCATAGATATAGGGTATTATAATGGGGGTTGCGCTGAAAACATCAAATTCCTCTGGAGGCGACATAGATATGAAAACTTTTCAATTTTATAACCCGACCCGCCTGATTTTTGGCAAGGGCCAAGTTGAAACGCTGAAAACCGAAGTTCCGAAGTATGGCAAACGCGTTCTGCTGGTTTATGGCGGCGGCAGTATCAAACGCAACGGGTTGTACGACCAAGTGATCGGCCTGCTTAACGAAATCGGTGCAGAAGTGACCGAACTGGCTGGCGTTGAACCGAACCCTCGTCTCGCAACCGTTCACAAAGGCGTGGACCTGTGCAAAACGAACGATATCGAACTGATCCTTGCTGTCGGCGGCGGCAGTGTCATCGACTGTGCCAAAGCGATCGCAGTAGGCGCCAAATACGAAGGGGACATGTGGGATTTTGCAGCACGCAAAGCCGTCGCGAAAGACGCTCTCCCGCTCGGAACGATTCTGACCATGGCGGCTACCGGATCGGAAATGAACTCGGGTTCCGTCATCACGAATCAGGATACCCAAGAAAAACTGGGATGGGGCAGCCCGGTTTCTTTCCCTACGTTCTCCATTCTCGACCCGGTGAATACGTATTCGGTGCCTCGTGACCAAACCGTTTACGGCATGGTCGACATGATGTCCCACGTGCTCGAGCATTATTTCCATCTGGATGAAAACACGCCCGTGCAGCTCGGTTTCTGCGAAACGATTCTGCGCACTGTGATGGATGCGGCCCCTCGCCTCATCGAAGATCTCGAAAACTATGAACTGCGCGAGACCATTCTGTACTGCGGTACGATGGCTCTCAACGGCGTGCTCAACATGGGCCTTGCAGGCGATTGGGCGACTCACAATATCGAGCATGCCGTGTCGGCCGTGTATGATATTCCGCATGGCGGCGGTCTGGCGATCCTGTTCCCGCACTGGATGAAGCATAATATCGACGTCAAAGTGGATCGTTTCAAACGTTTGGCGGTCAACGTATTCGGCGTGAATCCGGAAGGAAAATCGGACAAGCAGGTTGCCGAGGAAGGTATTGAAGCTCTTCGTCAATTCTGGACCTCCATCGGAGCGCCTAGCCGTTTGGCCGATTATGATATCGATGACAGCAAAATCGATGTTATGGCTGACAAAGCGATGTTGTTTGGTCCTTTCGGCAACTTCAAAAAGCTGCAGCGTGAGGATGTTGTATCCATCTACAAGGCATCTCTGTAAGCCTATATGGATCGTTTTATTTCAGATTTGGGCCGTAAGGTTCCCCAGCGGGGAGCTTTACGGCTTTTTTGCATGCTTTGAATGCGATTATGCCCAATAACGGGCGCTCAAGACAAAAGAGGGAAGATTTTGAAACATATCCGGATTTGGTACGTATTTATTTACATGAGGAAAGTCATCTATCGAAATGGAGTTGCAGCAGAAGAGGGGAGGTAAAGGGATGGAGTCGATTTATTGGGGGTGTTTGATCGGGGGAGCGATATTTGCGGTCGTCAGCCTGATACTGGGAGATCTGATTGATGGTTTGCTGGATGGTGCTTTCGAGTTTCCGGGCGTTGATATTTTCAAACCGGTTGTACTGGCTGGTTCCATTACTGCTTTTGGCGGGGCGGGAATCATGCTGACGCGTTACAGCTCGGTAAGTACGATGGCCGCCTTGATTCTGGCCCTGTTGATCGGAGTCGCTGCAGCCATGCTGGTGTTCTTTGCTTATATTAAGCCGAGCCGCAACAGTGAGGTGTCCATCGGTTTCTCCATGCAGGAACTGGCGGGAAAGATCGGCGAGATCACGATTCCCGTGCCGGAAAAGGGTTTCGGGGAAGTCATGATACGCATTGCCTCGGGCAATACGATCCATACCGCATCGAGCTTCGAACATCGCCCCATTGCGGCTGGGGCGCGTGTCGTTGTAGTAGACATATCGGATGGCGTGCTGCGTGTGTCCGAATGGGAAGAGGATGTACTTAAGTAACACAGGGGTTTTGCGCGTATGATGTAGTATTGATTACCACTTACAACGAGAAGGGGAGAGATGTGGAATGAATCTGGATATGGAAGTGCTGTTGGTTCCCGCGATTGTTGTCGGCGTGATTTTGATTTTGGGTCTTGCGTTCTGGGCCAGATACAAAACGGTGGGTCCTGATGAAGCGATGATTGTAACCGGTTCATTTTTGGGCAACAAAAATATATCCGAGGACGAATCCGGCAGGAAAATCAAAATCGTGCGCGGCGGCGGTGCATTTATTTGGCCGGTCTTTCAGCAGTCCGAGTTCATCTCGCTGCTGTCCCACAAGCTCGACGTAACCACGCCGGAAGTTTATACCGAGCAAGGGGTGCCCGTTATTGCGGACGGCGTCGCGATCATCAAGGTAGGAAGTTCGGTCGAGGACGTGGCGACGGCAGCCGAGCAGTTTATCGGCAAACCGGTGGAAGCGCTGCGCGGGGAAGCACAGGAAGTGCTTGAAGGGCATCTGCGTGCCATCCTGGGCACAATGACGGTGGAAGAGGTCTATCGGAACCGTGATCGTTTTGCGCAGGAGGTTCAGGGCGTGGCAGCAAGAGATCTGAAGAAGATGGGTCTGCAAATCGTGTCATTCACCATTAAAGACGTCCGCGACAAGCAGGGTTACCTGGATGCGCTTGGTAAACCAAGAATCGCTGCCGTGAAACGGGATGCCGAGATTGCCGAGGCTGAGGCCGTCAGAGATGCCAGAATTCAGAAGGCCAACGCGGAAGAGCAGGGACAAAAGGCGGAACTGCTGCGCGATACGAACATTGCGGAAGCCGAAAAGGATAAAGAGCTGAAAGTGGCGGCTTTTAAACGAGATCAGGATACAGCTAGAGCGGAAGCCGACCAGGCCTACCACATTCAGGAAGCCCGGGCGAAACAAACGGTGGTTGAAGAGCAGATGAAGGTTGAATTGGTTCGGAAAGAACGGGAAATCGACCTGCAGGCGAAAGAAATCATGGTTCGTGAGAAGCAATACGACGCGGAAGTGAAGAAAAAGGCCGAGGCGGATCGTTACGCCGTCGAGCAGGCTGCCGAAGCCGACAAGGCAAAACGAATGCGCGAAGCGGATGCGGTGCAGTATTCGATCGAGACGCAGGCCAAGGCAACGGCCGAGCAGAAGCGGCTTGAAGGTCAGGCCGTGGCTGATGCCGAACTGGCAAAAGGTTCGGCGGATGCCGAGGTTATCCGTCTGCGAGGTCTTGCCGAAGCGGAAGCCAAAGAAAAGCTGGCCGAGGCGTTCCAGAAGTTTGGCGAAGCCGCGGTATTGGACATCATCGTCAAAATGCTGCCTGAGCTTGCCGGCAAAATTGCGGAACCGATCTCTTCCATTGACAAGTTGACGGTCGTGGATACAGGCAAAGGCGAAGGTGCAGCTCGCGTGAGCAATTATGTCACCGAATTGATGGCGACTGCGCCGGAAATGCTCAAGAGCGTGTCCGGCATCGATGTGGAGCAGCTGATTCAGGGGTTAACCAAGCCCAAAACAGCGACGCCGGTTGCTGTGGCAGCATCGCCAACAGACACCATTTTGAATAAAGCGGGAACGGAAGAGTAGGGAATGCTTGTGCCGTAAGGCAGCTCTATTGACCTTGAAGCGAAATTTTGTTACTTTTTAAGCGAGACGTCCGGCGTGGTTTGCCCGCGCCGGGTGTTTTTTCGTTCTTTTTATTTCATGTATGAAAAGACGTTGCAATCGACTATCGGAAGAATCAAGACGGTTTGATAAAAAGAGGTGCGAACATTGAGCGGCCTACACGTAGCCAAAGCCCTGAACAATAATGTAATCATTGCACAGCATCCCGAACATGGTGAGGTCGTCGTCATCGGCAAGGGCATAGGCTTTAACCGAAAAACAGGCGATATCCTTCCGCTGATGGCTGTGGAGAAAATGTTCATTTTGAAGAACCAGCAAGAGCAGGAGCAATATAAGCAGCTTCTTCCGCAAGTGGACGAGGCGTTGATCGAGATCATTAACGAGTTGGTTACGTATATTTCAGAGCGAGCGGACGCGCCGTTGAACGAGCATATTCATATCGCGCTCACGGATCATATTTCTTTTGCGTTGAAGCGCAAGGAACAGGGCATCGTCATTCAAAATCCGTTCCTGTACGAAACCCGGGAGATATACCCTGAAGAGTTTCGGATGGGCGAGTATGCCGTCAGGCTGATCAAGGACAAAATGGGCGTAGATTTGGGAAGGGATGAAATCGGATTTATTGCGCTGCATATTTATAGCGCGATGACAAACCAGAACATCTCCCAGGTGCGGCAGCATTCGCAGTTAATTACGGATCTGGTGAATCTGGTCGCAGACCAGCTGGATTATTCTTTTGAAACGCAATCATTGGATTATTCCCGTCTGTTAACGCATCTACGGTTTGCCCTTGAGCGTATACGTCGCGGAGATAAAGTGGAGGAGCTTCACAAGCTGGATTCCCTGCTCAAATTGGAGTATCCCGAAATGTACTCGCTTGCATGGAAGCTGACCAAAGTGATGGAGCAACGACTAAAGCTGCCTGTTTATCCGGCAGAAGTTGGCTACTTAACGATACATCTTCAGCGGCTGAACCAGCGGAAAGAAGAAAATCAGTAAAATAAGCTCTGAAATAACACCGGAATAACGTTTTTTCTGTAAAGGCTTGCAATGCGTCCAAAGTGATGCTACAATGGTGACCGTAATCAAGCAACTGAATAAACATAAGCGACGTGTTACTGACTCGATCAGGCATGAGTTAATTAGAGTGTGATTGTTCTACCTTTTTAAGGGTATGCTATACCCCAAGGTAGGCACAGTTCACTTTTATTAGTTCATGCCTTTTTTGTGTTCCCTTGCTTGCATCACGACATACTCACATGAAAGGAAGAATACGACGCGATGTTTAAAAAGCTTTTTGGTGTATTGCAAAGAGTAGGTAAAGCTCTCATGCTGCCTGTAGCGATTCTGCCAGCCGCAGGTTTGCTGCTCGGAATTGGTAACATGCTGGTAAATCCGGATTTCCTGCAATATGTTACTGCGCTCGATACCCCTTGGGTAAACTCAATTGCAACCATCATGATGAACGCAGGTCAGATCGTATTTGATAATCTGGCATTGCTGTTTGCGGTCGGCGTAGCCGTCGGGCTGGCTGGAGGTGAAGGCGTTGCAGGACTTGCAGCCATCATCGGTTATCTGGTCATGAACGTAACTTTGGGCTCTGCCGTAGGTGTTACACCTGCCATGATTGGCAATGTGCCAGGTTATGCGAGTATCCTGGGTATTCCAACTTTAAGCACAGGGGTATTTGGAGGTATCATTGTCGGTATCATCGCAGCACTGTGCTACAATCGTTTCTTTAAAATTGAACTGCCGTCTTACCTTGGATTTTTCGCGGGTAAACGTTTTGTTCCAATTGTCACTTCGGTAGTTTCCCTGCTGCTCGGGTTGCTGCTCGTGGTCATCTGGCCTCCAATTCAGAATGGATTAAATGCCGTTTCTCACTTCATGGTTGATACAAGCCCGACCCTGTCGGCCTTCATCTTCGGTGTAGTAGAACGGTCACTGATTCCGTTCGGGCTGCATCACATTTTCTACTCCCCATTCTGGTTTGAGTTCGGAGAGTATGTGAACAAAGCGGGTGAAGTCATTCGCGGAGACCAAAAGATTTTCTTCAGCCAGCTGCGTGACGGCGTTGCGCTGACTGCCGGAACGTTCCAAGTCGGTAAATTCCCGTTCATGATGTTCGGTTTGCCAGCAGCCGCACTTGCGATGTACCATGAAGCAAGACCTGAACATAAAAAATATGTTGCTGGTATCATGGGTTCAGCTGCACTGACATCATTCCTGACAGGGATTACAGAGCCGCTGGAGTTCTCGTTCCTGTTCGTTGCACCGATTTTGTTTGCTGTACACTGTATCTTTGCGGGTTTATCGTTCATGACGATGCAGCTGCTTAATGTCAAAATCGGGATGACCTTCTCAGGCGGTTTCATTGACTTCCTGATCTTTGGTATCATTCCAAACCGCACGCCATGGTGGAACGTTATCATCGTTGGTTTGATTCTTGCTGTGATCTACTATTTCGGTTTCCGATTCATCATTCGCAAGTTCAAACTCAAAACGCCTGGACGTGAAGAAGCATCTGCTGAATCCTCATCCAGTGGCTCTTCAGGTTCCACGGACGATTTGCCGCATAACATCCTTGAAGCCTTTGGCGGCAAGGAAAACATTAAACATCTGGATGCATGTATTACTCGCTTGCGGATTGAAGTAAATGAGAAATCGAATGTGCAAAAAGACCGTTTGAAACAACTGGGTGCATCTGGTGTGCTTGAAGTGGGTAATAATGTTCAAGCCATCTTCGGAACGCGTTCCGATACGATTAAATCACAGATGCAGGATATCATTGCAGGACGCACGCCTGCACCAGCTCCGGCGGAAGAAATTAAACCAACTCCTGAAGAGGAGAAGGCGCAAGGAGAGCAAGGTGAGCGCATTGTACCAGAGGATATCGTTATGCCGGTGAACGGAGAGCTGCTTGATATTACAAACGTGCCTGATCCGGTCTTTTCTGAAAAAATGACAGGTGACGGTTTCGCTATTTTGCCGCATGATGGAACGATTACCTCCCCAGTGTATGGTAAAGTATTTAATGTATTTCCAAGCAAACACGCTGTAGGCATTATGTCCGACGGCGGCAAAGAAGTGCTTGTTCATATAGGTGTCAATACGGTGAAACTGAAAGGTCAAGGTTTCAACGTACTGGTTCAGGAAGGTGACCTGGTATCTGCTGGTCAGCCGATTATGGAAGTGGATCTGGAGTATGTAAAAGCAAACGCTCCGTCGATCATTTCTCCAGTCATTTTCACCAACCTGCCAGAAGGCTCCACGATAACACTCAAGAAGAGTGGAGTACTCAAAGTTGGCGATCAGCCGATCATTGAGATAAAATAAGAACTGTCCCAACGATGGCAAGCAAGTGTAAATATAATGCAATGCCTAAATCAAATTCATGAAAGCGAGATGATTGTAATGCAACAAACATTCAGAATTACAGACGAAGACGGTATCCACGCACGCCCGGCGACAGCCCTGGTTAATAAAGCAAACCAATTCAAAGGCGCAGAATCCTTTGCAGAAGCTAACGGTAAAAAAGTAACCCTGAAATCCATCCTGGGCGTTCTTTCCCTGGGTCTGGAGCAAGGCGACACCATCACGATCATCTCCGAAGGCGATGAGGCTGCTGACGCTCTTAAAGCACTGACTGACGTTATGGTTAACGAAGGGCTGGGCGAAATCCATGCTTAATGTTTCCGGGATCGCGGCTTCGGCGGGCATTGCCATCGCCAAGGCGTTTATCTTGGAGCATCCCGATTACTCTGTAGAGAAACGTCAAATTACCGATGTTGACGCAGAGATCGCTAAACTCGACTCGGCTTTGGGGAAATCCCAAGCTGAGCTCGAAGCGATCAAAGAGCGCACGATGCAAGAGCTTGGCGAGAAAAAAGCGGAAATTTTCGCTTCGCATTTGCTCATTCTGAACGACCCGGAACTGATTGATCCGGTCAAAGCGAAAATTGCGGAGGAAATGGTCAGTGCAGAGTTTGCATTGAACGAAACGGCTTCCCAATTTATCGAAATGTTCGAAAACATGAAAAGTGCTTACCTGCAGGAACGTGCAGCAGACATGCGCGACGTAACGAAGCGTGTGCTGAACCACCTGCTGGGCATCGAATTCATGAGCCCTGCCGAAATCAGTGAGGAAGTGATCGTGCTTGCGGAGGATTTGACGCCTTCCGACACGGCTCAGTTGAACCGCAAATATGTTAAAGGCTTTGCCACAAACATTGGCGGACGCACGTCCCACTCGGCAATCATGGCACGCTCCCTGGAAATTCCTGCGGTTGTGGGAACCAAGGACATCCTGACCCAGGCCAAACACGGTGATTTGATCATCGTTGACGGCCTGGACGGACATGTGCTCGTAAATCCTTCGGATGACGTAGTCGCCGAGTATCGTTCCAAACAGGAACAATACGACGCACAACGCGCCGAGTGGAGAAAATTGCGTGACGAACCAACCGTGACGGTGGATGGCGTGCACGTTGAATTGGCGGCAAACATCGGTACGCCAAACGATGTTGCCGGCGTATTGGAAAACGGCGGCGAAGGCGTAGGCCTGTACCGTACCGAGTTCCTGTACATGGGCAGAGACAAACTTCCTTCCGAGGACGTTCAGTACAATGCGTACAAAACGGTGCTCGAAAAAATGGAAGGCAAACCTGTCGTTGTCCGCACGCTCGACATCGGTGGAGACAAGGAGCTTCCTTACCTTGACCTGCCGAAAGAAATGAATCCATTCTTAGGCTTCCGCGCGATTCGTCTGTGTCTGGACCGTCAAGATATTTTCCGTACACAGCTTCGTGCTTTGCTGCGCGCCAGCGTGCACGGGAACCTGCGCATCATGTTCCCGATGATCGCCACGCTCGGCGAGTTCCGTGAAGCAAAAGCCGTCCTGCTCGAAGAGAAGGATAAGCTGGTAGCTGAAGGGATTGCTGTTTCCGACAGCATCCAACTCGGTATCATGGTCGAAATCCCTTCGACTGCAGTTCTTGCGGATCAATTTGCCAAAGAGGTTGATTTCTTCAGTATCGGAACGAACGATCTGATTCAATACACCATGGCTGCTGACCGTATGAACGAACGTGTCTCTTACCTGTACCAACCATACAATCCTGCTATTTTGCGTTTGGTCAAAATGGTCATCGATGCGGCGCATCGTGAAGGAAAATGGGCTGGCATGTGTGGAGAGATGGCTGGAGACGAAACGGCAATTCCGTTGCTGCTTGGTCTTGGACTGGATGAGTTCAGCATGAGCGCAACCTCCATTCTGCCAGCTCGCAGTCAGATCACGAAATTGTCCCGTGCCGAGATGCAGGAACTTGCTGCCAAAGCACTGGATATGCAAACCGCTGAGCAAGTGGTTGAACTGGTTAAAAGCATCTAAGCATCACTGGGTTCGGGGTTTCCCCGATGTTTAAGGGTCTTTTCTTTTTCCGATTGAAGGGGCTGCAGCGATGCAGCATATGGATGCCGGTGTCTGCGTAAAGCGGATGCCGGCTTTTTTTCCTCGATTGCAAATGCCGGCCAAGAAAGCCGCACACGGTTGTCGATAACCTTGTGCGGCTTTTTGTTATGGCCTGATCAACTGCAGGCGCAGTTCAACACAGGCTTGCGTGCAGCAGTTGTTTCGTCGAGACGGGTCACAGGCGTGCTGTAGGGTGCATTGAGCACGACCTCCGGCGTTTCCTCAGCTTCCTTCGCGATGCGGATCATCGTATCGATGAAACCGTCAAGCGTTTCCTTGCTTTCCGTCTCGGTCGGTTCGATCATGATGCACTCCTCCACATTCAATGGGAAGTATACCGTTGGCGGATGGTAACCGAAATCGAGCAAACGTTTGGCGACGTCAAGCGTGCGTACGCCGTATTGCTTGAGGCCGCGTCCCGACATGACGAATTCGTGCTTGCACACCCCCGGATACGGAATCTCGTAATAAGGAGCGAGCCGGGCCATCATGTAATTGGCGTTGAGAACGGCGCATTCGGAAACGCGGCGCAAGCCTTCCGGCCCGTAGGTGCGGATGTAAGCATATGCGCGTACCAAGATGCCGAAGTTGCCGTAAAATGCTTTGACCCGACCGATCGATTGGTCCCCGGCATGATCAAGCGTATATCGGCCTTCATCATCGCGTATGACGACAGGTTTTGGCAGGAACGGAACAAGCAGACTTTTCACGCCAACCGGACCGGCTCCAGGACCGCCGCCGCCATGTGGAGTGCTCATCGTTTTATGCAAATTGAGATGCACGACGTCGAAGCCCATGTCGCCAGGCCGGGCGATGCCCATGATGGCATTGGAATTTGCGCCGTCGTAATAGAGCAAGCCGCCGGCCTCATGCACGATCGAGGCAATTTCCTGAATGTCCTTTTCGAACAGGCCAAGCGTATTCGGATTGGTCAGCATCAGAGCCGCCGTATCGCTGCCGACGGCTGTGCGCAAGGCGTCCAGATCGACGAGCCCATCCGAACGGGAAGGGATGGTTACGGTCTCGAAGCCGGCAACGGTAGCGCTGGCCGGGTTGGTGCCGTGGGAGGAATCCGGCACGATGACTTTGGTGCGCGTTTCGCCCCGGCTTTCGTGATAGGCCCGAATCATCATCAGCCCCGTCCATTCGCCATGCGCGCCAGCGGCAGGTTGAAGGGTTACGGCATCCATGCCGGTCAGGCCGGCAAGGTCGTTTTGCAGCGTGTACAGCAGTTCAAGCGCCCCTTGGATGCTGGATTCGTGCTGATAGGGGTGGATTTTGGCAAAGCCGCTGTATCGGGCGACGTCTTCGTTGATTTTTGGATTGTATTTCATCGTGCACGATCCTAACGGGTAGAAGCCGTTATCCACGCCGAAGTTGCGACGGGAAAGGGCGGTGTAATGCCGGATGACATCCACTTCGTAAACCTCAGGCAATGCGGCTGCTTCGGAGCGAAGCATTTCCCGGGGAATCAGGGATTCGATCTCTTGCCTTGGCACATCGCATTCCGGCAGGGAATAGGCGACGCGCCCGGGGCTGCTCAACTCAAAAATAAGCGATTGCTCGGGAGTGACGTTGGCGGCGGGGTTTATCGCGGTTTCTGTGTTGGCATCCCTGTTATTTCCGTTTATGTCTTGAACTGCGGATTTCGTTCCGGTTTGCGTTGTTTGCGTTGTTGTCTCCTGCGTCACAGCGATCCCTCCAGTACACGTGCGAATTCGTCGATCTCTTCTTTGCTGCGGCGTTCGGTTACGGCAATCAGCAGATGTCCGGCCAGTTCCGGATAATGGCGCCCCAGATCATAACCGCCGATAAAACCTTCCTTGAGCCATTTCAACTGCAGTGCTTCGATATTCGTTCCTTCCGGCAGCCGAATGACAAATTCATTAAACGTAGGTGTGGAAAATGCAATGCTCACGCCCGGAATGGCTTGCAGAATCCGGCGGGCATAATGGCTCTTCTGAACATTCAGGTCGGCCACGTCGATCATGCCTTGTCTGCCCATGGTGGACATGTAGACGGAGGCGCTAAGGGCAAGCAGCGCTTGATTCGAGCAGATGTTGGACGTCGCCTTCTCGCGGCGAATGTGCTGCTCGCGGGCTTGCAGCGTCAGCACAAAACCGCGTTTGCCGCTGCGGTCGGTCGTCTGGCCGACGATGCGTCCGGGAATGCGGCGCATGTGAGCCTGGGATACGGCGAAATATCCGCAAGTCGGTCCGCCGAGCGAAGCGGCGATGCCAAGCGGCTGCGCGTCGCCGACGACGATGTCGGCGCCAAGCTTGCCGGGAGCTTCAAGCAGGCCAAGCGACAGCGGGTTCGCGCTAACGACGAGCAGGCCTTTGTGCGCATGCACGAGGTCTGCGGCCTGTTTTACATGTTCCAGAGCTCCGAAGAAGTTGGGGCTTTGAATCATGACGGCAGCGGTGTCCCCGGATACGGCGGCTTGCAGGGCATCCCAGTCGGTCACGCCGTCTTTGTGGCCAATCTCGACGATCTCCAGATTAAGGCCGTGAGCATATGCTTTCAGGACTTGGCGGGACTCGGGATGCACTGTGCTGGACACGATCAGCTGCTTGCGGCGGGTGGCCGCAGCAGCCAGATTCCCGGCTTCCGCAAAGGCTGTAGCGCCGTCATACATGCTGGCATTGGCAACGGCCATGCCGGTCAACTCACAGATGTATGACTGGAATTCAAAGATCGCTTGCAGCTCCCCTTGGCTGATTTCCGGTTGATATGGTGTGTAAGCTGTGTAAAATTCGGATCGCGAGATGACGTGATTGATGACGGAAGGAATGTGATGATCGTAAATGCCGGCGCCAAGAAAGCTGGCGTGTGTATCGAAATGGGCGTTAGCTCCGGCCTGTTTGGCCATATGGCGACTCAGCGCGTGTTCGTCGAGCCGGGAAGAAACGGGCAGTTCGCCCTGGAAACGAATGTCTTCGGGAATGTCGCGGAACAGGTCGTCGATCGTATCCACGCCAACCGTTGCCAGCATGGCGTTCTGATCCTGCTCGGTCATCGGGATGTAACGGTGCTTGGTCATGTTAGATCAGCTCCTTGGATGGTCTCTTTTGCATCAGGTGTCTTTGGTGCGCGCGTCCGTTTGTAAAAAGGGGTTTTGACGACCTCGGCTTTCAATGTTTTGCTGCGAATCCCGATCTCAAGCGGAGTACCCAGCGCAGCATACCTGCTGTCGATCAGGGCGAGCCCCAGATTGCGCTTCAGCGTAGGGGATTGGGTGCCGGTCGTCACTTCGCCGATCTGTACGCCATCCGCATAGATCGGATAGTGCGGCCGGGGAATTCCGCGCTCCAGCACTTCAATGCCAACCAGCTTGCGAGCAGGGCCTTCGTTCTTTTGCTGCAGCAGCGCTTCCTGACCGATAAACGGTCCGGCATTCCATTTCACGAACATGCCAAGCCCGGCTTCAAGCGGAGAAATGGTCGCGGACAGCTCTTGTCCGTACAACGGCAATCTTGCTTCAAAGCGCAGCGTATCCCTTGCGCCAAGTCCGGCAGGAATCAGTCCGTGCGTTGCTCCGGCTTGCAGCAGTCCTTCCCAGATCCGGGCGGCCTGATCGGCCGGGACGTAGAGCTCGAATCCATCTTCGCCCGTGTAACCCGTGCGCGAGAGCAGGAGCGTAACGCCGCATACGTCGGCATCGCGGACAAACCGGAACGGCTCGATGTCGCCGAGATTCGTACCCGTTGTGACTTTGGCCAGAATATCGGCAGCCAGCGGGCCTTGCAGCGCCAAAAGCGCGGTCTCTTCGGATACGTTGCTCATCTCAACACCGACAATGATGTGCTCTTGCAGCCATACCCAATCCTTTTCGATATTGGAGGCGTTGACGACCAGCATATAGCGCTGTTCTTCCAGTTTGTAGATGAGCAGGTCATCGACGACCCCGCCACTCGGATAACACATCAATGTGTACTGGGCTTGCCCGGGAACCAGCAATGTCACGTCATTGGTCGTCATTTGCTGCAAAAAGGCCTCGGCCTGTTCGCCTTGGACTATGAATTCACCCATGTGGGATACATCAAACAATCCTGCACGTTCGCGCACGGCCTCATGCTCTTTCTGGATGCCGCTGAACTGCACGGGCAGTTCCCAGCCGCCAAAATCGATGCAGCGCACGCCTTCGAATTGCTGATAATGCGGGAAGAGAGGGGTTCTTAACAAATCGGACATCATATCACCTCGTTTTAGGCCGCCGGAAGGGCCGATTGTGAAACGAAACCGCGAAAAAGGGATGGTCTATACGTCATGAGGAAGCTGCCTTATGCAGGATTCTTATGCACTGTTTTCGTTTTTTTGGGAAAAAGGAAAAGGACAGGCCAAAGAACCGGCATGCGGCAGCATGCTGAATTCCTGGGCTCTGTCCTTGGTACCTGAGAGTTACCCCGGCGCAGATTGCGTCAGGTTTCCCCTTGGGTGATCAAAACGCCCTTCTTGGGCGAATGGATGCTCTCCAGAGTTGCGTCCCGTAAAAGTCCTTTTGCCTGAGAGATTCACCCGCCGCTTGTCGGGGGTTTACTCCTTCGGCGCCACCACACGATCCCGAAGCGGGACGGGGCGATCTCTCCCTTTACGTTCATCCGCGAATATTGCTTCTGTCAGTTGTTTCTCCCCTCAATTAAAACGCGTTAAAGCTATTTGTGTCAAGAACTATATCATAAGAATAGAGAATAAAAGCGAATATTTGTTTTCTATCTCCTTTTAATGTTCGTGTTTCCGACAAGGTAGCGATTCCATATCCAGTATATGATTGAATGCCTATAAAAAGGATGTCACTTTTTGGAGGGTGAAAAGAATATATTGTTAGGTATATTGACATTTATGGCCGACATGTCATACGCTATGTTTTGGGAAAAAGGGAAGGTCAAGGAACGCATGCACTCCACTAATGAAAAAGCGAGGCGGATAACCAAATGAGCGAATTGAGAAACGATTTCCTGTACAGTGAAGAACACGAATGGGTGCAAACCGTCGGTGAAAATACTGTGCGTATAGGCATAACCGAATTCGCGCAGCATCAGCTGGGTGACATTGTGTTTGTTGAACTGCCTGACCTTGACTCGAATGTGCAAGCGGAGGCAGGCATTGGAACGATCGAATCCGTAAAGACGGTTTCGGATTTGTTTGCGCCCGTGGGAGGAATCGTTGTGGCCGTAAACGAGGCGCTGCAAGAGGCGCCGGAGCTGGTCAACACTTCTCCTTATGAAGAAGGCTGGATGGTTGAAATCCGCGTGGACGGCGATTTGAGCGCGGCGCTGTCAGGGCTGCTGGACGCGGATGCCTACCGGAAGCATACCGAAGAATAATCGTTTGCACTAATTTACGTATTATTACTGAAAATAAAAGTGTATATTTCATGGGTTTGAAAAGCCGATGCGGCCAAGCTGCCGCTTGGCTTTTTTGCGTTGTTTAAGGGGAAAGTCTGAAAGGGTGTATCTCTTGTGCCTCTTAAAAAACACTGTTTTTTTATATTATGCATTCTTGTTTTAATAAGCCAGGGCTATGATTGGGCATGATACATAGAAGGAATCGGTACGTTACTGTTGAACTTGCGACAACGCAAAACAGATCCAATTTAAATCTTGTCATCAACGTTCATGACGGGAGTTGATTTTCATTTCGTTGTAAGGGATACCGTTTTCATTTAGTATGAACTTGAAAATCACGAATACAAGATTTGTACCTTTATTCATCTGAACTGCGTGTTGATATGTTCAGTCGAGTCAAGGTTTAACATGTTGAGGAGGTTATCAATATGAGTTCAGTGGACGCAAAGTCCGGGAAAGCCGAAGGACTGCGGGTAGGCGTGCAAAAGTTCGGACGTTTCCTGAGCGGCATGGTTATGCCGAACATGGGTGCATTTATCGCATGGGGCTTGATCACGGCTTTATTCATACCGAAGGGTTGGTTCCCTAACGCCGATTTTGCGCAGCTCGTTGATCCGATGATCAAATATTTGCTGCCATTGCTGATCGGTTATACGGGCGGTACGATGGTGCATGGCACGCGCGGGGGCGTCGTCGGTTCGATTATGACCATAGGCGTCATCGTGGGCAGCGACATTCCGATGTTTCTTGGCGCAATGATCGCAGGTCCGCTTGCGGCTTGGATCATCAAACAGTTTGACAAAGCCGTTGAAGGCAAAATCAAATCCGGTTTTGAAATGTTGGTCAACAACTTCTCTGCCGGTATTATTGGCGGAATTCTGGCCTTGATCGCCCTGAAAGGGATCGGCCCTCTGATTGAGGCGCTCAGTAAAATTCTGTCCGCGGGCGTTCAAGGATTGATGGATCTCGGCTTGCTGCCACTCGTCAACCTGATCATCGAGCCGGGAAAAGTGCTTTTCCTGAACAATGCCATTAACCACGGGATTTTGACGCCTTTGGGAACGGATCAGGCTAGAGATCTCGGTCAATCCGTACTGTTCATGCTGGAATCAAATCCGGGTCCCGGACTTGGTATCTTGCTGGCATATTGCTTCTTTGGCCGTGGTTCTGCGAAATCTTCGGCTCCAGGTGCTGCCATCATCCATTTCTTTGGCGGGATTCACGAAATTTATTTCCCTTACATCCTGATGAGACCGATCCTGATCCTGGCCACTATTGCGGGTGGCGTCGCTGGAACGCTGACGTTCATGTTGACGGGTGCGGGACTCGTATCCGCTCCATCTCCGGGAAGTATCATCGCCTATTTCTTGTTGACACCTAAGGGCGGGTACGTTCCGATGTTGGCAGGCGTAATCATTGCAGCGGTCGTTTCCTTCCTGGTTGCTGCCGTTCTGCTCAAAACGGGCAAACAAAAAGACGAGGATTTGGAAGCTGCATCCAACCGGATGAAAGAAATGAAAAATCAAGGCAAGACGGCGAACGAAACCGTAGCCAACGACAACCGTGAAGCAGACCGTGCGGCAGACATCGGGGCTTCCGCAGTGAAGAAAGATGTCAACAAAATCGTGTTCTCGTGCGACGCGGGAATGGGATCAAGCGCGATGGGTGCTTCGATTTTGCGGAAGAAAATGAAGCAGGCCGGTGTGGACGTGAACGTCACCAATACGGCGATCAGCGAAATTCCGCAGGATGCGGATATCGTCATTACGCAAAAAACGCTGACCGACCGGGCCAAAACGGTCGCGCCGAACGCGGAGCACATCTCCATTGAAAACTTCCTGAAGAGCCCGGAATACGAGGCACTGGTTGAACGCCTCAAATCCAATTCCTGAACGGAACCACAACAATGAATATTTCGAAGCGGCAACGCGAGATTTTGGAATTTCTCCTGCAGCAGACCAAAGAAGTGACCGCCGGGGACATCGCGGCCCGGATCAATGTGAGCACCAGAACGATATTGAGGGAACTTAGCGCATTGGAAGAAAAACTGGTCTCTTACGGGGTCGAAATCAAAAAAAAATCCGGGATCGGCATCTATTTAGATGCAGATCCCTCCTGTCTTTCACGGCTAAGACAACAGCTGTTTCAAGTCGAGCCGATGGAATGGACGCCCGAAGAGCGCAAAATTTACGCGCTCAGCCTGCTTCTGGACGATAATCAAGAGCCCATTAAGCTGCTCGCGATCGCATCCGATTTGAAAGTCACCGTCGTAACGGTCAGCCACGATCTCGATGAATTGCAATCATGGATCGAGGAGCAGGGACTCGTTCTGGTGAGAAGACGTGGATACGGCGTGGAGATTACCGGGAGCGAATCTCATATCCGTCGGGCAATGGTGGAACTTGCCATGGAGCATTTGGACGAATCGGATCTGTTCGGCGCCCGATCGGAGCATACCAACTCCAAGGCAAACGACAAGCTGCTCGAAATCATCGGGCATGGTCATGTATTGAAAGTAGAAAACGCCTTATGGCAGCCCGATATCGAATGGCTGGAGAACATGCCTGAGCGCCAGTACATGAGATTGCTGCTGCAATTGTCGGTGATGGCGGCCCGTGTCAACAAAGGCCGTGCGATCGAGAACGATATGCCGCACGTACAGATCGCTGAAGACAGTGTTCCGGAATATATGGCTTTGCGTCTCTGCACCATTCTTGCCAGTGAACTGGGCATCGAACTCGATTTGGCGGAGCGGAAATACGTTCACGGCCTGCTGATCGAAGCCAGGCAATTGATGCATACCACCCGGCTGCTGCCGGTGGATGATCTGCTTGTGCTTGACCGGGTCGTTTCGCTGATCGACAGCATGGAGAAGATCACGCATTACGATTTTCATGAAGACCGGCTGCTGCGCGAAGGTTTGATTGCCCATATGGAGCCTGTTCTGGAACGAATCGAAGGGCGGCAGCTGATCCGCAACCCTTTATTGCAGCAAATCCGCCAGGATTACGAAGCCTTGTTCGCGGACGTTAAACGGGCGGTAAATGATGCTTGGCATGGCATTGAAGTACCTGATGAGGAAATCGGTTTTTTGGTCATGCATTTTGGGGCTTCCATTGAACGGTTGCGGACGCTGAAGCGCGAGGTCAGAGCCGTCATTGTGTGCACCAGCGGCATCGGATCGTCGCGCATGCTCTCAAGCAGGCTCGCCAAGGAAATTCCCGAAATTCGCATTGTGGACAGCGTGTCTTGGTACGAAGCGGCCCGAATTCCTAAGGAGCAGTACGATCTCGTATTGTCGACCGTGGATTTGCCGATGGAAAAGCACCAGTACTACAAAGTCAGTCCGCTATTGACCGGAGAGGAAAGCGAACAGCTTCGGCATTTTATCAAAACGACGACGCTGCAGCGGGAACACAGCCCGCCTTCAAGCGGGCATTCCCCTGTCGTTCGCGAAACGCAGTGGTCAGGACTTGAGGCCATGCTGGTAGAGATCGTGCGAATCATCGGCGAGTTCCAGGTATTTCCGTTGGACAATAAGGGCCTGGGATTGGATGAAACAGTCTATGCCATGTGCAAAATACAGCATGAGCGCGGCGTGCTTCAAGCTCCGCACAAAGTAACCAAATTGCTGGAGGCCCGTGAAAAAGCAGGCAGCCAGAAAATTCCGGGCACTTCGCTCGCCTTGTTTCACACGCGCAGCGAAGGCATCTACAGGGCATCGATCAGCTTGTTCCAACTGACGCAGCCGCTGCTGATGTCCGAAGACGACCCGGAAGGCGTCAGCCACGTCTTGCTGATGCTGGGCCCTTGGGAGCTGTCGAAGGAAAGCCTGGAGGTGCTTAGCGAAATCAGCGCCCTGCTTCTGCAGGAAGAAATGATCGAATTGTTGGAAAAAGGGAACAGGGATGATCTCATTCATTATCTTTCCCGTGAACTGGTCGGATTTTATCGCAGCAAAACCGAAATTGGAGGGCAACAACCATGAGTATTTTAACGACAGACAAAGTCGTCCTGAACGCGACGGCGCAAGATAAATATGAAGCGATTCGCATGGCCGGGCAAGTGCTGAAAAATGCTGGCCACATTACGGCGGAGTACATCGACAAAATGCTGGAGCGAGAAGAGATCGTATCGACGTACGTCGGTAACGGGCTTGCCATTCCGCATGGCACGAAGGAATCGAAAGGATTTATTTTGTCCACCGGCATCTCGGTTATTCAATTCCCGCAAGGTGTTGACTTTGGCGACGAGAAAGCATACATGGTCATCGGCATCGCCGCGCAAGGCGGAGACCACATGGAAATACTGACCAGCATCGCGGTCATTTGTGCAGAAGAAGAAAATATGGAGATTCTGCGCCATGCCAAAACGGCCGAAGAAATCATCACTCTTCTTGAAAGCGAAATGGAACTATGAAGGCATTACATTTTGGTGCAGGCAACATTGGACGGGGCTTTATCGGGCTGATCCTTTCCCGCGCAGGCTATGAGGTCGTTTTTTCGGACGTGAACCAAGGGCTGGTGTCCACGCTGCAGCAGCGCAAACAGTACACGGTGGAATTGGCGAACGAATCCAAAGACACGGAAACGGTCACCCATGTTGATGCTATCGACGGGACCAACCTGGACACCGTTGCGGAAACGGTGGCGGAAGCGGACCTTGTCACCACTGCCGTTGGCGTTAACATTTTGAAACATATTGCACCGGGTATTGCCAAAGGACTCGAAAAGCGGCTGGGCAAAGGCGGAGCGATCGAACCGCTGCACATCATCGCTTGCGAGAATGCGATCGGTGCCAGCACGCAGCTGAAAGACCATGTCTATTCGCTGCTGGAGGAGTCTACTCGGCGCTTGGCAGACCAATATGTTTACTTCCCGGATTCCGCCGTGGACCGGATCGTTCCGATTCAGCATCATGAGGATCCGCTGCATGTTCAGGTAGAGCCTTTCTATGAATGGGTCGTGAATCGTTCACAGATGTCTCCTGCGTTCAACCCGATTGAAGGTGTCATGTATGTGGAGGATCTGGAACCGTACATCGAGCGCAAGCTGTTCACCGTAAACACGGGACATTGTGTTGCGGCTTATATCGGCAACGTCTACGGTTACGACACCATTCAGCAAGCCATTGCCGACGAGAAGGTCCGGTCCATCGTGCATGGTGCTTTGCAGGAGACGGGAAATGTGCTTGTGAAACGGTTTGGGTTCGATGCCGAGGAACACGGGAAATATATTTCGAAAATATTGGATCGTTTCCGCAATCCGTACCTTACGGACGAAGTCTCGCGCGTAGGAAGATCTCCGCTGCGCAAATTGTCCCCGAACGATCGGCTCGTACGCCCGGCTACCCAGGCTTACGAATACGGAATGGAGACCGTGCATTTGGCCATGGGTATGGCAGCGGCCTGCAAATTTGACGTGGCTGAGGACCCGGAAGCCGTCGAACTTCAAGGCCTGATTCGCCAAAAAGGCGTTGCTGCTGCGCTGAGCCAGGTGACATCCCTGGACGAATCCCATCCGGTGCTGCAACAGGCCGTGAAGTACCACTCTGAAATGTAACGTTCAATCAAGAGAGGACTGCTTCTAGCAGTTCAAACAAAAAGGAGCGAACCACCCCGGATGATCGGGGCGATTCGCTCCTTTTGTCATGCTTGAATTATTCGAGACCACTCTTGGCGAGAGATTCCCCTTGTCGAGTAAACATTCAGACTAAGGCATATGCTTCGTTCATGCGTTGGCACGCTTGGTATAATCTTCGACGCACCGCTGACAGATGCAGGACTTCCTGCGCTGCGCGGGCGGAATGCGATCCAGAATGCCTTCCGGAAATTCGGCGGCCTTGCACCAGCATTCCTCATGAGGCCGGCCTGCCGCGTACGTGCATCCGTTGGCTTCGCCGCACAGCGGGCAGGTCAAAGCATTGGCTATGCGCAGGTTGTCGTGCACGGAACCCGATTCCAAACTCATGGGCAGCCCCTCTTTCTAATAGCGTTCCTTTCCCCAGTATAACAGCTTCGGCTTCAATGTTCAGGAGGCGTTTCGATGATCAATCCATCCACGTGTTTTCTCGCCATCTGTTTACGTTTTTTTCGGTTCTCTTTGGTATCCAGCACGATGTCGAGATCGTAGTGATCCAGATCGGGATAGAGCTCTTCCGCAGCGATGTGCAGCGTCAGCCGTTTTTTGTGGATTTTGATTTTGTTTCCGCGCATCAACACACCGATGTTTCCGCGTTTGTCCTCCGTTTCGTACACTGTGCCCGTCTCGTTCAAATAGGCCGCGAATACACGGTCGCCTTTTCTGAATGCTTTGGTCCGGTGAGTGGATTCAGATTCATCCGAGTCCGAGGCTGGCTGTGTATCGGTCCGCTCGGGAACGGCGGCATCCCATTTCGAAGGTCGCTTGGCATGCTGCGGCCCTGCTTCAGTCTGAGACCGCGCCGGGATTGGAGCGAAGGCGGACGTCTGCCCGGAGGCATGATGGTCCGGATGCCCCAAGCCCTGCTGAGAAAAACGTTGTGCTTCCTGAACGGAACGCTGATCGCCTGGTTGGCTTCCTGAACGGGGGCGAATGGAATCCATTTCTTGTTCAGAAACATCTCGTCGTTCCTTTTTCTCCGTTATTCCATGAGAAGAAACCGCTTTGGAACGTTCGATGATGCGTTCCGGCATGCCAAGCTTTTGCGCGATGGCGTAGGCGTAACTTTCGCCCGCTTCTCCGATCCGCAGCCGGTAAAGGGGCTGAAGGGAGACGGTATCGAATTCCATGCGCGCATTTTCGAATCCAGGCGTCGCCGCAGCGAAATGTTTGATCTCGCCGAAGTGGGTCGTTGCCACAACGGTGGCTCCCCGGCGGTGAAGCTCTTCAAGCATGGCAATGGACAACCCGACGCCTTCGCCGGGATCCGTACCGGAAGCCATCTCGTCGATCAATACCAGCGTGGATGGGCCGGCTTGCTCCAGAATGCCGATCATGTTCCGAATGTGGGCAGAGAAGGTGCTGAGCGCCTGTTCCATGCTTTGTCCGTCTCCAATATCTACCGCCATCTCTTCAAAGACGGCCATCTCGCTGCCTTCCGCAACAGGGACGAGCAGACCCGACTGCATCATGAGTGTAAGCAAGCCGAGCGTTTTGAGCGCGACCGTTTTGCCGCCCGTGTTCGGACCGGTGATGATCAGCGACGAGTAACTGTCCCCGATGGAGAAATCCAGCGGAACCATGGATTTGCCCATTAACGGATGTCTTGCCTGCAGCAAACGGGTGCGCCCCTCAGTATTGACTCGCACGACTACGCCGTCCACGCTTGCGGCAAATTTGGCTTTGGCAAACAGAAAATCCAGTATGCCTACCGTATCCACGTTAAGCTTGATCTCGTGGCTGTAGGATTCGGCCAGCGCGGTCAGGTCGCCCAATATTTTCATCTCTTCCCGCGATTCTTCCGCCTGAAGCGAAGACAGCTCCATTTGCAGCCCGACCAGCTCGGCAGGTTCGATGTAAACGGTTTGGCCGCTGCCGGACTCATCCAGCACGCTGCCCTTCACCTGTTTGCGGAACTCCTTTTTGATCGGCAGCACTGCCCTGCCGTTCCGTTGGCTGATGACATGCTCCTGCATGATCGAGCGGTGTTTGCTTACCAGCGCGTCCAGCTTTCGTTTCATGCGTTCGCTGCTGACAGCCATTTTTTTGCGGATGCGGGCCAGTTCCTTGCTGGCATGGTCCTGGATGCGCCCGGCGTGGATGGAGCGTTCAATCTCGCCCAGCAGCTGCTCCATTTGCATCATGGAGGCCGCATAACGGCTGACCGTAGGCGCAACCCCCGCTTTGCCCTCCATGTATTTCATCAGTTGGGCGCAGCTTCGCAGAAACTGGGCCAGATGACCGAAATCCTGTTCGTTGAACAAATATCCGGTACCAAGCAGATTCATGATGGTCTCCATGCCATCGAGTGAAGGGATGGGCACACTTGCTCCGTAACGGATCAAGGCAACGGCTTCGTCGGCCTCCCCAAGTCGTATTTGGATCATGCGGGCATCGGCGATCGGTTTCATGTCCTGGGCGTGCTTTCTGCCGAGATAGGACAGGGCACAGCCGGAAACGAGCTGTTGAATTCGATGATAATCAAGACGCTGCAGCGTTTGTTCTTTCATAAGGGAATCTCTCCTCAGTATAGATTTGGTATCCTCTCTCGTTTTCGCATCACGGTGCAAGGTTTGGCCCGGAAACGCAAAAAAGGGCGAAGAATGAACATACGTCATTCTCCGCCCGCATACTGTACGGGAAAGAAGGGCAACCGGACCCAAACAAGAAAAACGTCAATTGTGAAGCATGCTGAAGATGCATACACAAAAGAGAGGCCGCGTTTCGCGGAGTTTTTCTTGAACGGCCAGAAAGAAGCTGCACGGAAGCTGCACACCTTTCTGACACAAAAAAACCGCACTGAACAACAGCGCGGTATTGGATCCGGTCCCATAACAATCCCGAAGATGATGGTTGATATCCGCTGTTCTTAACTAAGTACAGGGTTCTGGCGCAGCAAGAAACAAACATACGCCATTTGGGCATATGCACAAGTGCAAGGCCATAATCCTGAATATGAAGCTAATTAGTTAAGAACGCTCACCGACATCAAAATCTCTCCTTACGATTGAGGATATGCTTACACTATAAACTGGAAAATGCTCTGAAGTCAACAATGAATAAGAAATAGTGGACTTGAATAACGATGGGTTTTAAAATAACAATAGTAAATTAATCCAATGAAAGCGATATTATACAAAGGAGGTTGCTCTACTTGCCCAAATATTTGCTGCGATTGCTGTGCTTTACGATGATTCTTGGGGCTCTTCCGGTGATCGTGATCGGTTCGGTGTCCTATTCCATTGCTTCCCAAGACATTGAACAGAAAGTGCGTGAGAGCAATCTGCAAATTTTGCACCAGACCCAGATGAGAATGGAGCAGGTGTTGAGTAGCCTTCAGTTGTCCTCCATCCAATACGTGAATTCTCCGCTGGTGCTTCAAGCGATGAAACAGCCGCTCGACAGCAGCGAATTTGAGGAAATCAGGGATCTCACATCCGGGTTCAACAACCTGCAAGCGGTTACAAGCATTGATCAGGCTTATTTGGTCAATCTGGAACAAGACTGGGTTGTCTCCATGCGTTCTTTTGGCAAAGTGGACGATTTCAGCATACGCGACCGCGTCGATTCTTATTTGACATATACGAACAGTCTTTTTTGGGTCACGCGGAATGTGCATTCGGCCAAGGAGAGCGTGCCGGTATCCGCAGGAATGAACGAAACCGGGCAAGACGTCTCCCCGCCAAGCCTGATCTCTTCGGATAACGTGGTTAGCATGGTATTCAAAATTCCGATGGTGCCGGGCAATGTCAAGCCCAAGGGGTTCTTGGTCATCGACATCGCCGATGCGGAACTGGGTGCGTTCTTGAGCCGCAATCCCAACTCCGGCGATATGTACGTGCTGGACAAGGAGCGCCATTTCTTTCTGGACGATGTGGAGCAAGGAGAGAAATATGAGCTCCTGAACCGTGAAATCGATCAAAAGATTCGGTTGGCCGGCGAGACCGAGGGCTTTTTCAATGCAGAGGTGGGAGGCAAGCCGATGGCTGTCAGTTACAGACAATCACCGTTAAACGGCTGGTTGTACGTATCGGTGGTATCCCTCGACCAAATTACCGCCCAATCGCGAAAAATCGCGATCGTTACGGGCGTGGCGACCTTGGTCATGTTGTGTGTTACCGGCCTGGTTGCCGTGTATGGCAGTCGGCGGATGTACTCGCCCATTTCAAGGCTGCTGCAATTTACCAAAGGCCTGGATTCCCCTTCGGCGCAGGCGAATCGCAGGCAGGATGAATTCGGGTACATTGAGGAACAGCTGCAAACCCTGTTCAGCTCGGAGAAAACGTTGCGAGAGCAAATGAAGGGGCAGCACGTGCATTTGCAGGAATTTTTTATGACGAAGCTGTTAACCGGCAAAATATCCGAGGAGGATTTCAGATATCAGGGGCAACGGTATGATTTTCCCACAGATTGGTCCAGGCTGGGCGTGTTGACGCTGCAGATCGATACGATGGAAGGGACCAGGTATGAAGAGCAGGATCGGGATTTGCTGTTGTTTGCCGTGACCAACATGGTTGAGGAGCTGCTGCCTCACGAGATGCGATTTACGCCGATCATGATCGATGATGCGCAGGTGACGGTGTTGGCCTCCAAGCTGGAGGACGAGGCTCAGCTGAAAGCATGGATGCATCAGCAGGCAGAGGGCATAAGGGAGCGGGTCGTGACCTATCTGCAATTGCCGGTGAGCATCGGCATCAGTCGTGCCTATACCGCGATCGGGGATACGCCGCAGGCTTACCATGAGAGTCGAGAGGCCCTGCGCGGAAGGGTAAGCCTGGGCAGCCGCATTATTTTGCATTATGAGGATATTCAGCCGCGAGGTCGGACCGAAGCGGCGCTCTATACCCAGCTGCGCATGATCGAAGATCAGTTGGCTTCCGCATTGAAGCAAGGGGATCAGGACAAGACCGACGAATACTTTGCGCAATATTTGGCTTTGCTCGCAGACAAAAAGCTGCATTTCAGCGAATATCCCGTCATTATGGTGCAGCTGCTGTCCAGGGTGTATCAGCTCGTTCAGGAGCAGGGAGGAGACGTGGCCGAGGTGCTCGGCGAGAAAGCATCGATGTCACGGTTATTGAAGTTATCCACGCTGGACGAAATGACGGGTTGGTTCCGCCGCCGTCTGTTCGAGCCTGTGATCCGCTTTTGCCATGAACGGGAAGAATCGCAATACATGAACATTGCCCATCGCATGATCCGGTTGATCGAGGAACGGTACGATCGTGAGTTGTCGCTTGAGGTATGCGCCGAGGAGCTGAATTTTCATCCGGTATATTTGAGCCGTGTGTTCAAGAAGGAAGCCGGCGTGAATTTTACCGAATACCTTGCCGAATACCGCATGGAAAAAGCCAAAACGTGGCTGCAGACGACCAACCTAAAAATTTCGGAAATCGCGGAAAAGTTGAATTATACGAATCCGACGGCGTTTATCCGCACGTTCCGCAAAATTACGGGAACCACGCCGGGGAAATACCGCGAGCAGCAGAGATGACCCTGCGTCGGGAAGCCGGCTGGGGATTTCGCGGAAATTGCCGGAGTCCTGTCTGGTTGCCTCCTGAATGGGCTTGTCCTTGCAACGAATATAAAGCCTGCTACGCCTGCCATGGCGGGCAGGCTTTTTTCGGTGATTCCGTCCCCATAACAGCATGCAGCAAGCCGCTCACCAGCATGATTCCCGGCCGGTTAAGGTCGGAGGATGCAGGTTAAAAACGGTCCATCCCGCTTGGAAACGTCATTGCCGAAAACGATGCAAACCCTTGCTGCATAAGGAAAAACAAGAAGCTAAAACAAGATGATAGCCAGTTACCCGTTTATCCCCGACAATGAGAACATGAATTTCAGGAAGTGATAAATGTAATCGTTTCCAAAGTGGGGAGGAAGACACTATGAAAGCCGAAACGGCGGCCCGGACAAAGCCCGCTGCTCGCAGTGACAAAACCTTGTTGTGGAGGGAAATCATCAAAAACCGGTGGCTGTACATCATGCTGCTGCCCGGCGTGCTTTACTTCATTATTTTCAAATACATACCCATGTATGGCATCACGATGGCGTTTCAGGATTATACGCCATACAAAGGCATCTTCGGCAGCGACTGGGTCGGGTTCAAGCACTTCCAGCGTTTTTTCGGGGAACCTCAATTCTGGATGCTTTTCCGCAATACGTTTTTGCTTGCGATTTATAACCTGATCTTTTTCTTTCCGCTGCCGATCGTGCTTGCGCTCATGTTGAATGAAGTTAGGCGGGAGCGCTTCAAACGGTTCGTGCAGACGCTGGTATACGTGCCGCATTTCGTCTCATGGGTTGTCGTTGTCGGCGTATTCTACATGTTGTTCACGACCGAAGGCGGGGCCATCAACGAGATGCTTTACAGCCTGACGGGGCAGAAAATCGCCTTCCTGCTGGAACCGGGCTGGTTCCGTTCGATGATCGTGGGACAATCCATATGGAAAGAGGTCGGCTGGGGCACGATCATATTCCTTGCGGCGCTGTCCGGCGTGGATACGCAGCTCTATGAAGCTGCCCGCATCGACGGAGCCAACCGCTGGCGCCAGACATGGCACATTACGCTGCCGGCCATCCGCAGCACCATCATCATTTTGCTCATTCTCCGTCTGGGCAATTTCCTGGACACGGGCTTTGAACAGATCTTCCTGATGCTGACGCCAACCAACCGGGACGTGGGCGAAGTCTTCGATACCTACGTGTATACGAAAGGTCTCACCCAGGCCCAATACAGCTATAGCGCCGCGGTAGGTCTCTTTAAATCGGTCGTCGGACTGGCGCTGGTGCTCGGTGCCAACAGGCTCGCCAAAAAATTCGGGGAGGAAGGCGTCTACTGATGCAGTGCATTGGACGTTCTTTACCAGACAGGAGTGAACTTAACCATGCAACAGGACAAAACGTGGGGTAACCGAATCTTCGATATCGTCAACCATGGCCTTCTGCTGTTGATCGGTATCGTGACCGTCATCCCGTTTATCTACATTCTGGCGGTATCCTTTACGAGCCCGCATGAGGTGGCCAAGGGCGGTTTCATTCTCTTTCCGAAAGAGTTCTCCTTGGCGGCTTACCGGTACATTTTTTCCACGGATACCCTGATTCGCAGTTTGGGCGTATCCATCTACATCACCGTGGTCGGCACGCTGATTAACCTGCTGTTCACGTCGCTCATGGCCTACCCGTTATCCCGCAAATATTTGCGCGGACGCCAGGCGATCCTGCTCGGCGTATTGTTCACGATGCTGTTCAGCGGCGGCATGATCCCTACCTATTTCGTCGTCAAATCGCTGCATCTGACCGATACGCTGTGGTCGCTCATGCTGCCTACGGCTATCAGCGCATTCAATCTGATCGTGCTCAAAAACTTCTTCCAGGCCATTCCTGACGAGCTGGAGGATGCGGCCAAGATCGACGGCTGCAACGACGTCGGCGTGCTGTTCCGTGTCGTGCTTCCCTTGTCCATGCCGGCGATGGCAACCTTCTCGCTATTTTACGCCGTTGCCCACTGGAATAGCTTCTTCAACGCGATCATCTACATCAACGATAGCGAAAAGTGGCCTGTGCAGGTGTGGCTGCGCGAAATCGTCATTTTGGCCCAGAGCCGGATCGGGGATACCAGCATCGAAGAGACGGAAATTCAGCCGCTGACCATCCGGATGGCCGTCATCGTCTTTTCCACGTTGCCGATCATGATCGTATATCCGTTTCTGCAAAAGCACTTTGCCAAAGGGGTGATGCTGGGTTCGGTAAAAGGTTGACCTTAATTTGCATGCGAACGTCAGGACCGATTAAAAAGGGGAGGTATTCATTTCTTATGAAAGCAACGAAAAAGAAAGCAGTGGCTGTACTGAGCACGCTGGCATTGGTAACCGGTTTGCTGGCAGGCTGCGGCGGGTCGGACTCCGGTCAGGCGGCGGAAGGCGGGGTTCAGAACATATCCATCGCCATCGCCCAAGTCGGCGACGTGCCGGCCAAAGGCAATGAGGTTCAGCAGAAAATCGAGGAATACACAAACACCAAGCTGGACATTCAGTGGATTCCCGCATCGGCGTACAACGACAAAATCAACGTCATGATCGCCTCCAGCGACCTGCCCAAAATCGTGAAGGTCCAGTACACGCCGACCGTGACCAATGCGATGCGCAATGACGTCTTTTGGGAAATCGGCCCGCTGCTGAAGGATTACAAAAACCTGTCCGCCCAGAACGAGCGCTTCTTCGAAAACGTCAAGGTGGACGGCAAAATTTACGGTGTGCCGGTATTCTCCGACATTGCCCGCGCGACGGTCATTTACCGGAAGGACTGGTTCGACAAGCTGAACCTGAGCGTGCCGACCACGCCGGACGAATGGTACGAAACGATCAAAACGCTGGCTACTTCCGATCCGGACGGTGACGGCCAGGACAATACGTTCGGGCTGATGCTGTTCAAGAAGTACAATGAGGACCAATATTCCTTCACGACCCGTCTCGGAGTCAGCTTCGGCGCGCCGAACAAGTGGAAGGTCGAGGATGACGGCAGCTTCACTCCCGAGTTCATGACACCGGAATACAAGCAGGTGCTGGATCTGCTGAAACGCCTGTACGACGAAAAATTGCTGAACCAGGACTTTGCCGTATTCGATTCGACGGAAGCGGAGAAAAAGTATGATTCCGGCCTTGTTGGCATGCGCATCGGCGTGGCCCAGAACGGCAAGAGCCAGCAGGAGCGCCTGTCCAAAAACGTGCCGGACGGCGTCGTGGACATTGCGGGACTCTTGGGTGTGAATGGTGACCGCGTAGCGGGGCAGACGGGCAACTCCGGCATTTTGGCTTTCCCGAAAGCAACCGTGGGTTCGGAAGAAGAGTTGAGAAGCCTGCTTTCTTTCCTCGACAAGCTGATGGAGCCTGAAATGGCCACACTTCTGATGCGCGGCATTGAGGACAAACATTTTGTCAAGGTTGGCGAAAACGAAGTGGAGATGAGCGATTTCGATGCGTTCCAACGCGAGGTGAAGCCGTATCGCGATAATCTGCCTTACGTCGAGGGTTATAACGTGCCCAAGCTGAAAGATACCGAACTGGGCGAGAAAGGAACGACGCTGGCCAAGGAACTGGCAGAGCATGCCGTGCCGAATCCCGCGCTGACGCTCTATTCCCCGACCTATGGCGATCGCGGGGCGGATCTGGACCAGATGATCGCGGATGCCCAGACGAAATACATCATGGGCAAGATCGACGAGAACGGCTGGAACCAGGAGATCGAGAACTGGAAGAAGGCGGGCGGAGACAAGATTCGTGAGGAATACGCGGAAGATTACAAAAAACAAGCTCAATAAGCAGCCGGAAGCGGAGGATGTCCATGAAGGAAACGTTGCAATTCACGCCGGTACGCATGGCAGAGCAATTTATGGAAAGTTACCGCCAGCATGAGCTGTATGCGAAATGGCACTATGAGAACGGATGCGTGTTGAGAGCGCTGGAAGAGCTTTATTTTCGCACAGGGGAACAACGGTACTTCGACTACATCCGCGAGTTGATGGACCACTTCATTCTGGAAGACGGAACGATCCGCACATACAAAGTGGAGGAATATAATCTGGACCAGATCAATCAGGGAAAATCGTTGTTTCTGCTCATGGAAGAAACGGGGGAAGCCAAATATCGCAAAGCCGCCGATCTGCTGATGGTCCAGTTAAAGGGGCAACCGCGCACACGCGAGGGCGGGTTCTGGCACAAAAAAATCTATCCGTTCCAGATGTGGCTGGACGGCCTGTACATGGCAACGCCTTTCTTGACCCGATACGGCGCGGCAACAGGGGATGGGCAGTGGTTCGACAAAGCGGCCTTGCAGCTGCTGTTAGTCGAGCGGCAAACGCGGGATCGGCGCAGCGGGTTGCTGTACCATGCATGGGATGAAAGCCGGGAACAGCGCTGGAGCTCGGGCGAGACCGGCTGTTCTCCGCATGTCTGGAGCCGGGCGATGGGCTGGTACGTCATGGCGGTCGTCGACACGCTCGATCATCTGCCGGTAGATCATGAACAGCGAGGCCAGATCGTAGGCATTTTTGAGCGGATCGCAAATGCGTTGGTGAACGTGCAGGACCAGCAGACCGGCCTGTGGCCGCACCTGCTGGATCAGCCGGGCCGTGAACGCAATTATTTGGAAGCTTCGGGCAGCTCCATGTTTGTGTACGCGCTGGCAAAAGGCGTTCGAAAAGGCTATCTCAGCGATACATTCAAGCCGGTTGCGGAAAAAGGATACCATGGCCTGGTACAGCATCTCTTGAAAACAGACCGCGAAGGCATGCTCTCCTTGACCCAGTGCAATGGAGGTGCTGGGCTTGGGGGTACTCCGTATCGTGACGGTTCATACGAGTATTACGTGACCGAGTCGATCCGGATCAATGATCCCAAATCGGTCGCTCCGTTCATTTTGGCAGGGACAGAGTTGGAACTGGCGTAAGGCCGGTTCCTTCTTCAACTCAATTATGATAGCGCATTCATAATATGGTAACCCAAAGGAGAGATGGTTCATGAGCCCACGAGTACGGATGTCCCGATTAGGCGCGGGGATGATGGTCTTGACCTTGTCCGCCGGATTGTTGGCAGGATGCGGAGGCGAAAAGGCGCCTGCCGAGGGGGAAGGCCCGTTTCCCATCAACATTTCGTTGATGCAGGTGGGCGACGTGCCTGCCAAGGAAAACGGGATCGAGAAAAAGATCGAGGAATATACGGGTACCGATCTGAATGTACAGTGGATACCGCAGTCGGCTTTTGACGACAAAGTCAACGTCATGGTGGCATCCGGCGAAATGCCCACCATCATGCGGGTGAATTATGTGCCAACCACGTTTAATGCAGCCCGATCTGGATTGTTCTGGGAACTGGGCCCTTACCTGAAGGATTACAAAAACCTGTCTCCCCAATCGAAGGCGTACTTCGACAATATCAAGATTGACGGCAAAATCTACGGCATTCCCAATTTCCGGGACATTGGCCGTACGGCGATCGTATACCGGAAGGATTGGTTCGACAAGCTGAAGCTGGACGTTCCGAAGACGCTGGACGACTGGTACGACATCATGCTGGCGATGCGCAAAAACGATCCGGACGGCAACGGCAAGGAAGATACTTACGGCACGTTGTTGTACAAAAAGTATAATGAAGGCGTGTCCTCCCCGCTCACGCGCATTGCTGTAAGTATTGGCGGCGTAAACAAGTGGGGCGTGGACGAGGCAGGCAAACTCACTCCCGAATTTCTGACGCCAGAGTATGTGGACACGATGAAGCTGTTCAAACGCTTATTCAGCGAAGGGCTGATCAACAGCGATTTTCCGGCCCTCGATCCTTCGGATGCGGACAAAAAGATCGACTCCGGCCTCGTCGGCATGAAGCTGAACGGCGTGGCCCAGAACGGGAAGTCCTTCCAGCAGCGTCTGACCCCCAATGTAGCGGACGGAGAAATTGACGTGGTTCCGTTCCAGGGCAAGGACGGCATACGCATTGCCGGCGAGCCAGGCAACTATGGCATGCTCGTGATTCCAAAAGCTTCCGTGCCGGACGAGGAGCAGTTGAAGCGGGTGCTCACCTTCCTTGACCAGCTTCTGGACGAAGAGTTAAGCACGTTGCAATTGCGCGGGCTTGAGGGAGTGCATTATACGAAAACGGCGGACGGCAAAACCGAATTCAAGGACTTTGATGGGTATCAACGCGAGGTGAAGCCGTACCGCGATAACCTGCTTAACATCGAAGGTTATAACGTCGCCGAGCTGGTTGATCTGCCCATCGGCATGAAGGGAACCAAAATGGCGCGCGAAAACGAGCAATATGCCATTGCGAATCCTGCGTTAACATTGTCATCGGATATCTACACCGAGCGCGGGCAAGAGCTGGATCAGATGATCTGGGACGCCCAGACCAAATACATTATGGGCAAAATCGACGACGCCGGCTGGGAGCAGGAGGTTGCGAACTGGAGAAAATCGGGAGGCGACCAGTTGATTCAGGAACTGGAAGCTTCCTATGCCGAATTGAACGGGAAATGATCCCGTAAACAAGTGACTGTAAACAGGCCGTGTTTCACGTCATCAAGACGTGAAGCATGGCCTGTTTTTGGTTTCCTGCTTATGGACGTGGCTCAGAACGGGTATACAAAGAAGAGCGTGCATTTCGTAGATTCATTCTCTTTTTTTTATCAGGAAAGTCACAAACGTTGTCAATCTGAGGCGCTTGTTTACATATGCTGATTCTGGAAGCGATTGCTCTTCAACCAATGATGATGCTATGGCAAGCGGAGATTCAGCCGATATGTGATGCATGGTCCTAGGTTGACAAATGGCGTCCCGGTCCGTAACATCGGGACGAAACCGAAATTCATGGATACAAAGGCGGTGGGAACGATGCTGGAATGGACCGAATTTCGTTATGAGGGCAATGATCTTGGTTTAACCTATACCCGTGCTGCAAGCACGTTTAAGCTGTGGGCGCCCACAGCTCGGCAGGTTACGCTGCTGATTTTTGATGAGCAAGGGACTTATGGTGAGGATGGACGGGTAACCGAACATGAGGGCGGAATTTCCCATACCATGACTCGAAGTGCCGAAGGGATATGGAGTCTGCGCTTGGAGGGGGATTGGAACAGCCATTATTATATGTACCGACTCGTTCACGAGGATGGGCGCATTGCCATTGCGCCGGACCCTTATGCGCACGCGGTCACAGCCAATGGGCAGCGCACGGCCATTATCGATATGGACGCAACGAATCCTGCTGATTGGGAGAATGATGCCAGACCCGCATTTTTGCATCCGATTGATGCCGTCGTTTACGAACTTCACGTTCGCGATTTCTCTTCCGATCCCCAAGCTGATATTCCGTTTAAAGGAAAATATCTGGCCTTTGCTGCATCAGGGCTGACGGATCGGGACGGAAATGCCATCGGGGTGGACCACCTCGCCGAATTGGGGATTACCCATGTGCATTTGATGCCTGTCGCGGATTACCAAACCGTGGATGAACTGCTTCTGGCGGATGCGGGTCCCCATGAAAGGCTGCCTTACAATTGGGGTTACGATCCCCAGCATTACAATGTGCCGGAAGGATCGTATTCGACCGATCCGCGGGACCCTTCAACAAGGATCCGCGAATTCAAGACCATGGTCCAATCCCTGCATAGGCAAGGCATTCGCGTCGTGCTTGACGTGGTATACAATCACACGTTCAGCGTGAATGAAGGACCTTTCGACCGGATTGTACCGGGGTATTATTACCGTTATTGGGAGAACGGGACGCTTAGTAACGGATCAGGGGTTGGCAATGAGCTGGCCACGGAGCGGCCGATGGTGCGGAAATACATTTTGGATTCCCTGCTTCATTGGGCAGAAGAATATCATGTAGACGGATTTCGTTTCGACCTAATGGGGCTGATCGATACGGACACGATGAACGAACTGACGCGAGAATTGAAAGAGAGAATTGATCCGGCGATACTGATTTATGGCGAGCCATGGACGGGCGGGGATTCGCCCTTGAATCGAAAAACGCTCAAAGGCGCCCAACGCGGTCAAGGCTTCGCCGTGTTCAACGATCATTTTCGTGGAGCCATTAAAGGGGACAGTGACGGTGCAGACAAAGGATTCGCTACCGGAGCCGGCGGCAAGGAGAAAGACATCGTCGCAGGTGTTGCGGGAGCCATCGACGACTTTACGATCACGCCAGCGGAAACGATCAATTATGTTACGGCCCATGACAATCTCAATCTATGGGATAAAATCGCCACGACGATGAACTTGAGGCCCCAGCTTGGTTTTCCCGAATGGCAAGGGGGACAGCCGGTTGGCGGCGGGAGTGCGGAATCCGCAGTAAGGGCAGCAGACCCGTATCGTTTGGTGGATGAAGAAGATGTGCTGGAATGTGATATGGTTCGGCGTTCGTTGTTGTCTTCAGGCATTGTGCTGACCTCGCAGGGGATTCCGTTTCTGCATGCCGGAGATGAGATGCTGCGCTCGAAGTTTGGCGACCAGAACAGCTATCGCAGCGATGATGTGGTGAATTCGATCGTTTGGAAAAATAAATCCAGGTTCAGGGCCGTATTCGACTATTATCGCGGGCTGATTCAGCTGCGCCGGACGCACCCTGCCTTTCGCATGATTCATGCGGATCAGATCAGGAAGCACCTGCAATTCCTCCGGGCCGAAGGGCAAATGGTTGTTTTTATGCTTAAGGACGGAGCCAACAAGGATAGCTGGAACCGAATCGTTGTCATCTACAATGCTTCTGCCCAGCCTCAGCCGTTAACCCTGCCTGAAGGGACTTGGCATGTGGTCGTCAATGACCGGCGGGCCGGCACGGAGGCGATTGACAGCGTGCAAGGGACTGTGCTGGTTGAGCGTTTGTCGCTGATGGTGTTATATGACATGGAGCAGGCAGGCGTTACCGAACCCGCCGTGATCGAAGTCAATGCTCCGCGGCAGGCGTATAGCCCTGGCGAGAAGGCAAGGATACGCGCCGTCGTGCTTGACAGTTTGGGCAATGTAGTGCCGAATGCGAAGACGACGTGGACGTCTTCGGCCCCCGAGGTGCTCCGGATCGAAGAGGATGGAACGATCGAGGCAATCCAAGCCGGAGATGCGGTCATTACGGCCCGATACGGAGATATCGCTGCTTACAGTCTATTGCTGGTCGAAGAGCGATATGCCGAACGGCTCGAAATTGTTGGAGAAAACGTGTTGTATACGACGCGCATTAGCCGGCTGAGGGCATTGGTGCTGGATCAGTTCGGTCAGCCTCTATCGGGAGTGCGCGTTCGCTGGCACTCTTCGCATCCGGAAACGGCCGCGGTCAGTTCCGCCGGGATCGTTCGCGGTTTGGCACCTGGCCATGTCCGGATTACAGCGGAGACGGAAGGAGTCCGGGGATCGATCGACATTGCGGTTCATAGGCAGACGTCGCGGTTGGTCACGCTTCGGTACGAGCGTCAGGATCGGCAGTATGACGGATGGGATGTATGGGTTTGGGGCACGGGCATGCAGGATGGCGCCGTGCGCCTGGAAAGGAACGGCGATGCGGCGGAGGCGCGTTTCCGGGTGGCCTCCGGTCTGCAGCATCTCGGGCTGATCATTCGCCTGAATGAATGGGAGGCCAAGGATACGTGCGGCGACCGATACGTTGATATTACGCCCGAGGACGAGAATGTGCTGATCGTCGTCCAGAGTGGTTCCGACCATATGCAGGTGATACGCGATGCAGGGAGAATGAACGATCTCAGCAGTGCATAATGCTTCATAAAGAGTCATGTATGTATTTGAGCAAAGGCAGCCGGAGGATCTCCGGCTGCCTTTGCCGTGAACATCGGAGCCGATTGGCAAAGATGGATTAATGTGAAAAAATGAGCGGATTAACGTTTGAGATGCGGTGGCTTTGGGGTAAGTATAGATATGGCCCGAATGATGGCCGAAGATCATATTGTCGTGCAAAAGAGAGACCTGTGTGTCAAACGAAAAACCTTGGCGCATGGACCATGAAGGAGGATGTTCAATCATGAAATCCAACGGAGAAATGGCTCAACTGACGGCTACACCCAGAACCGAAAAAAAAGGCGCCGCGCTGCGCCTGTTGAGACAAGGCGGCCGGATTCCAGCGGTAGTGTATGGACCGGGAATCGAGGGAACCGCCATACATGTCGATGAAAAAGAAATGCTCAAAGTGGCCCGAACCGGTCGTTCCGAAATGTTCAACCTTGAACTGGAAGGCGGAAAAAAAGTGCCTGTTCTGATCAAGGACCAACAGGAGCGCAACGGCCGCCTGCTGCATGTGGACTTTTTGCAAATATCGAAGAATAAACCGGTTTCGGTCAGCATTCCGCTCGATTTCCAAGGGACGGCTGCCGGTTCCAAAGCGGGCGGCGTATTCCAGTCCCAGGAGGTACAGCTCGAGGTCGAAGGTTTGCCTGCCGATCTCCCGTCCTCCATTGAAGTGGATGTTAGCGGCCTGGAGATCGGGGATCGTCTGACTGCTTCCGACATTACCCTTGCCAAAGGGCTTAAACTGGTGACGCCTGCAGATTCCATCATTGCTTCAGTCATGCCGCCGCAAGCTTCGATTGATGAAGAAACAACCTCTGAAGAGGCTGATGCAGAATCGGCAGCTTCCGGAAAAGATATAGAAGAAGCATAATGTGTGATGGTTTCGAGGTGCTTGAAACCTGTGGCCCGGTCTTCCGACCGGGCCTTTTTGCCGCCTTGATCATGACAAAAGGCTTCGTCAATGTGGCAATGGTTTGACATATGTTTTTTTATATTACGGCGAGTTGGAAAATTTGGAGACGAATTGGGATCGTTTGCGTAAAATAAAATATGTCGCCCTGGAATGGAGACATTTATTGGTTACCTTCTTTATCTAACAAGAGCTTCTGCTAAGGGCACGGAGTAAATGAAGAAAGAGGTTTGATGGCATGTTTGATCCAACCATTTACGACAATTTGAAAGTGGGGTTCGAGAACGCGCTTTATGATCTTGACAACTTGGACGAAATCATCCAGGTTACAGGCAGAAAGGATATCTTCGAGATGGCTGCAATGTCCAGGGAACTTGTTCTTCAATGCTGCCTGAGAGGGCAGCCGCAGGTGACGGCAGAAGTGATCCTTAAGAGTTCGCTCTCCGATCTTGCGGCTGAAATATTGGAAACGCCGGACAGCCGACCTGGCTGCCGTTTACAATTACGCTATGAGCTGCTGGTTCAGGATCCGGGAGCGTCTTGTCCGGCGATTCGTTCCATCCTGGACGAGGGTTGGCCCGGACAGCGCGTCGAGCTAGAGGTTCATTATACATACGGGGGATCCGATGGTTACCGCATTACAGCAGATGTTCATTTTGTCCGCACCGTGAATGAAGAGCAGATGGAAGATATCACAGAGCTGTGTGACCATATGATCAACGTGCTCCCCCCGCTGCTGCAGCTTAGCCATTCATAAATCCGAAAAGCCCTGTTTCTTGATTCAAGAGACGGGGCTTTTTTTGTCGATTCAACCCTTTTGCGTATAGGCTAATAGGCGTAGGAACGCGAGATCTCCGCAAAAAATTTACGCAAGCAAGTAAGGGAAGGTATATTGGGATAGCGGGATAAGTGCAATCGGACTATGCCTGGAGGGTGAATTTGCGAAATTGATGTTGGGTCTAAAGATTTATTTCAGTACTAAAGGAACTAGTTTTCCTTGCCGATAAAATATCGAAGGGGAGAAACTGCATGACAGAGAAATTAATTCGTCTGCTGCGCATACTTCAAGCTATACAAGCGAATCCCGGAATTTCAGCCAAGGAATTGGCTTTGAAATGCGACACCACCGTTCGTACGATCTATCGAGATCTGCGGATTTTGGACAGGGTGGCCCCCATTATCAATGAGGGTTATGGAAAGGGTTATCGTTTTATAGGCGAGTTTGCCTTATATCCCTTGAACTTTACCGAACAGGAGGCGATGGTATTTTCCATGCTTCCGTCCGTGGTGGATACTTCGCAGCTGCCGGCTGGATTTGACTCGGCATTTGACAAGGTTATTTCGGCTCACACCAAATCAAAATCAAAAAATAATGAAATCGTGGAAAACATTGCAGGCATTATTCGCATGGGTACTCCCGCATATCGGGAAGAAGGCAAAGATCCCAATCTGCTCATCCCCATTATTGAAGCGATCCTTGATCAGCAAACGATTCGAACCCAGTATCATACGCTTACGAACAATGAAATTACAGTCAGGGATATTGATCCCTATTATTTGATTCCGCGCGACCAGCGTTTCTATCTCATCGGTTACTGTCATATGCAGCAAAGGGTAAGATTGTTCAGAATCAGCCGTTTTCTCGATGTTTTGCAGACCAACAAGCATTTTGACAAGAGTGATTTCAATATCATTCAATATATGAAAAATACGTGGTCTGTCGACCGTGGCGACGAACATATTCATTTCAAGGTGAGATTTACCGAAAAAATAGCTCCCTACATAAAAGAAGAAGAGATGTTTGTCCGTCCGCGAATGACAGATCTGCCCGATGGCAGCTTGTTGTTCGAGGTAACGTTAAACAGCAGTCGAGAGTTTCTGCAATGGTTGTACCAATACGGACCTGAAGCAGAGGTCCTCGAGCCCCGGGAATATCGCAGAGAGATCCGGAATCAACTGATGGAATGGTTGAAAAGCTATGAGGGTGATCATTAGTTCAATCCCCTGTCCGGACAGGAGAAATAAACAACAGAAGGAGCAATATGATGATCAAATTATTTGTGGCCATGCAAGGAATGGAAAAGTATCATGGCACGGAAGCGTTGAATGTCGGAGATACTCTCTTTTTGGTCAAGGATCCGGATAACCGCACGGACCGTCAAGCCATTAAAGTCGTCATGCCGCCGATCGGCACTGTCGGTTATATCGTAAACAACTCGCTTGAAGTGCCCCATGGATGCTGGACAGGCAGCGGGGTATATGACGTATTCCACCAACAGACCTGTGCCAGAGTGCGATTCTGCATGAAGGACCTGATCATTCTGGAGATGATTGAAATGATGCATGTGCCCATTCCCCATATGGATTCGTTTATCAAGGGCCGGAAGATACAAGGCACAAAGCACGAGGGCAGAACAGGAGGGCAATAACATCATGCTGAAAAAAATTCAAAGGAGCTCATTCGCGGCTATCCGCGAATGAGCCGGGTATACGCTGCTTCCAGGTGCATGGCCGTACGTGACCAACTGTATCGGCTGACTGCGCAAATCCTTCCTTTTTGGCCCATGCTTTGGGCGAGTTCAGGGTTGGATGCGAGCTGATTCAGACGCAGGGCAAACGATTCCGGTTTGTCGTAGGCATACACCAGATATCCTTCGTTTCCAGTCTGGATGATCTCGCGAATACCTCCGTTGTCCGATGCAATGACGGGCAATCCGGATGCCATGGCTTCAACGTTGACGAGGCCAAATGCTTCATGTTTTTGCGATGGGCAGACGATACAATCGGCAGCACGATATAATCGTTCCATCCTTTCATGGGCGATCTGTCCGCAAAAAGTTGCCTGGACCTGTTTTCTGTCAGCTAAACGCCGCAGCTTGCGAACGTAACTTGGCGGCCCTTTACCCGCAATCAACAGCTGTACAGGGTGTTTCTGCTGAAGGATGGCGACGGCTCGAATGAGAACATTCACGCCTTTGCGAGGGATGAGTCTTCCTGCGTAAAGAACGCAAAACGGTTGGGTGACCCCTAGTTGTTTGCGCAGCTGTTCTTTCTCGGCACGGCTTGCAGGAGCAAATCGATTCAAATCGGTTCCGAGCGGAACGATGCGCATGTGCTGTTTCAAAGAAGGAAATCTGCGACCAAGCCGCTCCTTAAGCGATCTGCTGTTGACGGCAATCAAGTCCGCCTGGCGAAGCATCGCCAGTCTGGACGCCCCCGGTTGTGCAAAGGTGAGGGAATGCAGGTAAAGCACAACCGGAATGTCGGGCAAGCTTCGTTTGATGGTAGCCATGGATCGTGGCCGGTTATCGACCTGGATCAGGTCGAAGGCTTCATTTTTCAATACACGGAGCACCGCCCTGGTATAACTGTCCGGGCTTGGAGCAGGAACGCGGCGAATGGTGATGCCTTGCCGTTGTTCTTTCTGCGGAAATCCCGGCACCGTGCGGCTAATAATGGTGACTTCGTGCCGTTCAGCGAGTTCGCGGGCAATGGCCAGAATGCAGATTTCAACAGATCCGTTTCCGGGCAGAGGCAGCTTTTCGGGTGCAACCATCGCTATTTTCATTCGCAGGTCCCTCCTTGTCCCGCATTCCCAATATAAGGTTCTCCCTATGATATGCCGGCTTCAGACGTTTTGACCCCATGCAACCAAGGTCGCCGCAGTACGTAATAAAATGAGACGCCGATTCCACGCGTTCAACGTTCTCTCAAAAAAAACGTGGGGCCTGCCCAAATAAAGCTTGACTTCAAATGTCGTAATGAATATGATTAAAGCAGGTTATATGAAACATTGAAATGATTCAACTTTGAAAACTACATATCCTTCGTTAAAGGGGAGTAGCTTTTACAATAAAGTCGTCAATTCGGGATGTCATCCCCGGCTTTATTGGCAGCGTTTGTTGTTAGCGAGACCTTTACCAAGTTGTTATGCTGGGTAAAGGTCTTTTTATATGTCAAAAAAAGGATCTTTGCCAGCGATGGTAAAGGTCCTTTTTTTTGTACATCCTATAGAACCTAAGGAGGAGTCATTTTGGATTTGTCATTATTGTTGGAGTATGGTTGGGTATTAATTGTACTCGTTGTATTGGAAGGACTTCTGGCAGCGGATAATGCCTTGGTCCTGGCAATCATGGTTAAGCATTTGCCTGAGGAAAAGCGCAAAAAAGCGTTGTTTTACGGTTTGCTCGGCGCCTTCATTTTCCGTCTGGGCTCATTGTTCCTGATTTCGTTCCTCGTTGACGTGTGGCAGGTTCAGGCCATCGGTGCATTGTATCTGCTGTACATTTCTATTAACCATATCGTGAAAAAAATAATGAGCGGCCGCAATAAAACCGATGAAGCGGCAGAAGAAGCTCCTAAAAAGCCCAAAAAACAATCCGGTTTCTGGATGACCGTGTTTAAGGTCGAGGTCGCGGATATCGCTTTTGCCGTTGATTCCATCCTGGCGGCTGTCGCGCTGGCCGTAGCCTTGCCTCCAAGCGGGCTGCCCAATATCGGGGGGTTGGATGGAGGCCAGTTCATCGTGATCTTCCTTGGTGGGTTTATCGGTCTTGTCATTATGCGTTTTGCTGCTTCGTTCTTTGTCAAATTGCTTCATTCCCGTCCTGGACTGGAAGTGGCCGCGTTTGTCATCGTTGGCTGGGTAGGGGTCAAGCTGGCCGTAATTACGTTGGCTCATCCGTCTCTCGGCGTGTTGGATGAACATTTTCCGGAAAATAAAATCTGGAAATTCGGGTTTTACGTCGTGTTGATCGCCATCGCTTTGTTCGGTTGGTTCATGTCTTCCAAAGTTCCGGAGAAGGAAGACGAGAACCCGGTCGGCGAGGTCGAAAAACAAGCGGGCTTGTGACGCAAAATGTTAGCCGCAGCATGACATGCACGATTTCCAATCGGCATGAGGCAGGAGTTCGGAAGAACTCCTGTTTTTTCTTTTTCCAAGAAAAGGGTTGACAATCTGAAAGGCACCAGCTTAATATGGTTTATAACAATTCATGAAGGGAGGCTGAAGGACATGATGGTGGGTTATGATTTCACCCAGGCACAACGCAGCACGTTTACAATTTCATATCCTGCTCATTGTCTCTTTGGCCTCTTACGGGCGACATAGGAATGGCGGCATATCGTTTGGAATCAGGGAGCGTTATTTCCCGGCCGTTTCGGTGTGCCTCACGTAACCTATATCATGATGAATCATTGACTGCGGCATGCGAAATGCCGTCCTTGTCATTCATCGTTGTACTTCAAGAAGCCATGGGCAATTTGTCCATGGTTTTTTTGTGTTTTTAATCCAATGGACGTTAACGGGCGATATGAACGATTTACATGAAAATCATGATCAAAAGGTTTTAACATGACTGCGGATATCCAATGAAGCTGCATGTTGAAACAACGGAAAGGGTTTGTACAACGTTTATGAATAATACGAATAAAACGAATATGAATATGTTATCTTCGGACCATACGATGAAAGCTTACCGGCATGAGGTAAACCTGCCTGCAGGCAATCTGACGGTATATGCGGCACAACAGCTTTTTTCATCGCTGGACTATAAGGTGTTCGAGATGGCCAACAACAATTTGCAAATTCCCGGCATTTCGTACATGAGCTACACGCCTGACGTGCATGTTGGCGTAGGAACGTGTATTGGCACCACAGCAGTATGGGATGCGCAGGACGGATACGTCTCTCCCAGCATCGTGGGAAGTGACATTGGCTGCGGCATGCGGGTGCATATGACCAATTTGCACAAGGACGACTTGAAAGACGTGAAACTGCGCCGGAAGTTGGTCAAGGCCATTGAGAAGGTATTGCCGATGGAAGCGAACCAGCGCGGGCATTACTCCGATCTTCGTTTGGAACACATCGTACGCAAAGGGCTTCACGGTTTGCCGAAAAAATACATTCCGGACAGCTATACGCCCAAAAAATCGACCTCCCTGACCCATGTGGAAAGCAGCAAGTTTGCTTTCGACGAGGAGGTATTGAACCTTGTGCCCGATATGACCTGGCATCGGTCGCATCGTCAGCTTGGCACGCTCGGCGGAGGAAATCATTTTGCCGAAATTCAGGCGATTGAGATTGCTGAAGAAAACCGCGACATTGCTGAAGCATGGGGGTTGAAAGACGGCCAAATTGTAGTAATGATCCATTCGGGATCCCGCGCTTGGGGCGGATATGTGAGCCAGACGAGTTCATCGGCCATCGCCAAAGTCATGCACCGGAACGGGCTCGGGACGTCTGACCCCAAGCTGGTCTTTGCGCCGCTCGAACATGCAGAGGGCAAGCATTACGTGAACATGATGTATTCCGCGCTCAATTATGCGGTGGTGAACCGCCATCTGATTGCGTTCTCCATCCGGGAAGCGTTTCGCGAAGTGTTTGGCCCAAAATGCGAGTTTCACACGTTGTACGATCTGATGCATAACTATGCGTGGGAAGAAAAACATGAGGATGCGGGCAGTGTATTCGTGCATCGCAAAGGAGCGACGCGGGCATTGCCGGCAGGCCATCCCGATAATCCAAAACCTTATCTGGCCACAGGCCACCCCGCACTGATTCCGGGTTCGATGGGGACCGCCTCGTATATAATGGTGGGCCGGCCGCAGGGTGCGGACAACTATTATTCCATTTGCCATGGGGCAGGCCGCGTGCGGTCGCGTTCGGCAACGAAGCGGCTCGTGACCGTCCAGGATTTCGAGTCGGCGCTGGGCGTGGGGACCGAGCATGAAATTGTGGTGAACCAGCGTTCGCTGGAATCCATCATCGACGAATCCCCGCAAGCATACAAAAATGTGGACGAAATTATTGAAAGTGTGACCGGCGCAGGGCTGGCACAGGTCGTGGCAAAGTGCAAACCGCTTGCGGCCGTGAAGGGAGCCAAATAAATGACGATACAGAACTTGAAGCCAAGTGAAGACAATACCACCATCTCATCCATCTATGCCTTTGACGAAAAGCATGATGGCCGCATTGAAGGTTATGCTACTTACGCTCGCCTGATCCGCGGCATCATTGCCGCATTGTACAAGCGATACGGAATTCGTTACGAGTTATATGCCAGCGATGACCCGAACAGCGAGTATTGGAGCTTGCTTGATGAAGATCTGCGTTCCGAAAGCCCGGATGTGGAGCTGGTCGCCCGGATTTTCGAGGATTTGGAATTGCGGACGCTCCATTACGACGATGATGATGGGGACGAGCCGTCTTATGGGGTGCAGTATTCCATTCGCAATAATGTGTTCGCTTATCCGAAATGGGGCGTTGCGCTTGTGCGAATCCCTTTTTTCCGCAGCAACGGCATTTACAATGAGGACTTTGTGTTTGCGGCGGGCGAAGAACATCTGAAGCAATTTCTAGGCAGCGTACGTGAGCGCGAGCGCCAGCAAAACATGAAGAAGGTGACCGTGTACACCGATGCCCGAAGCGGCATCCATCGGCAGACCGAGTCCATTACGCGTTCCGTAACGCGGGAGGAGGTAGTATTGTCCGAGGAGATCAAACAGGAAATTTTCCGCTCGCTGGACCAGTTCTTCGAGGCGGACCGCACCTTTTACCGCAAATATGACATTCCGTACAAACGGGGCATCTTGCTCTATGGCCATCCCGGGAATGGAAAAACAACCCTGGTCAAATCGATTGCGGCCAGCATTCCAGGCCCGGCAGCGTACTGGCAGATTACGGAATACACGACCAGCGAGTCCGTGCGCGAAGTATTCGATGCCGCCAAGCGGCTCGCGCCGATGGTACTGATCATCGAAGACATCGATTCGATGCCTGCCGAGGTGCGCTCGTTCTTCCTGAACACGTTGGACGGGGCCACGTCGAAGGAAGGCATCTTTCTGATCGGAACGACGAATTATCCTGAAAAAATAGATCCGGGCCTCATGAACCGTGCTGGTCGGTTCGACAGGGCTTACGAAATTCCAATGCCCGACGAAGCGCTGCGGCTGCAATATTTGCGGCAGCGCGGATTCGACGCCTTTGCGGACGAGGAGGGCACGGTGGAAGCGGCGAGACGTACCGAAACATTTTCGCTGGCCCAACTCGGGGAACTGTACGTCAGCGCCGCGCTGGAATGGCATCAGCATGGACAGGTGGACATCGGAAAGCTCATTCAGGGTATGCGCGGCGAACTGGACAAGAGCCATAAGCACAACTGGATGGAGCAGCCGGGCCAGGGTCGGGTAGGCTTTTTCTAAGTTTCAAAGCGGGAACGGGCCATGATGCAACAAATTTGCCTATCCAGGTTATACTAATGCTGTTTACATGAATCCGGCAGAACGCTGACCATCTTTTGGGGTGGGGGTGTTTAAAATTCGGCTCAACGGTTAATAGTAGACAGACACAACAATAACTTGTAATTGAGGTGAATGACATGGGTTGGTTATGGTCATTAATCGTAGGTGGTATCATTGGATGGTTGGCAGGTTTGATCGTAGGCCGTGACATTCCTGGCGGCGTCATCGGAAACATTGTAGCCGGGTTTATCGGCGGCTGGCTCGGTGGAGTCATTCTCGGGGACATGGGTCCTGAGATGGGCGGATTTTACATTGTTCCGGCATTGATCGGGGCCATTGTGCTGGTGGCGATCGTGAGCCTGATTTTCCGCTCCATGGGCCGCAGCCGGGGATAATCTGTCGTTAGAATGTTGAGTCCGGGCTTGAAGAGCATGCACTTGCATGACGATTGACTCGGAATGAAGAAGGTTAAGCGAGGCCGCTTCAAACGGCCGCGTTTAACCTTCTTTTGTTGTGTGACGCTGGCAGACCGGGGAGAAGTCTGTTATCGTTAGAATAAGGCCAATCCTGTATTTTTGGCCCGGGATGGCGAAACTTATATTTACGAAAATCAAGTGTGTTATGGAAATAGGGGAGATGAACAGCATGGAAAAGGCGACATTTGCCGGCGGGTGCTTCTGGTGCATGGTGACGCCGTTTGAAGAACAGCCGGGCATTCATGGCATCATATCAGGCTATACCGGCGGTCACGTCGATCATCCGACATATGAGCAGGTCAAAACAGGGGAAACCGGACATTTGGAGGTTGTGGAAATTACGTTTGATCCGGAGGTGTTCCCGTATGAGCGGTTATTGGAATTGTACTGGCCGCAAATTGATCCGACCGATGATGGCGGACAATTCCAGGATCGGGGTTCCCAGTATCGCACAGCCATTTTTGTGCATAACGAGCGACAGCGCGAATCGGCAGAACGTTCGAAGCGGGAGCTTGCGGCAAGCGGACGCTTCAGCCAACCGATCGTGACCGAGATTCGCGACGCGTCCGTATTTTATCCGGCGGAGGACTACCATCAGGATTATCACAAAAAAAACGAGAAACATTACAAGGAAGATCGGGCCATGTCCGGACGGGATGAATTCATAGAACGCAACTGGAAGTAAGGAGGCTGACCGAGGCTGACTTCTTGATTGCAAAGCAACAAAGCCGGGAGGCTCCTGCTGGAGCGCTCCCGGCTTTTGTTTATTTTGCTCCTGTCCAGATCTCTACATCAATGGTGATCTGCGAGAGGGTGTGGCTTGCTTGCTGCAGCTGGTCATCCGAGCTATGCCATGATAGCGGAGTCATGTGCACGAGCGCAGCGCGTACGGCTTCGTCTACTTGAAGCGTATACGTAAGTGGAATTCGGCTTGTGAGCTTAAAATGCTTTTTGAAGCGCTCAAGCGACAGATGTTCTGGATTGCTTCGCTCTATGCGGCCTGAATGCAGCCGTTCCCTTAATTCCGTTAGATAAAGCTTTCGCGGCACAACTTTGATGAGCCTGCCGCCCGGTTGAAGGATTCGCATGAATTCCTCGTAATTGGAAGGGGACAGAATGTTGATTACAGCATCCAGCCGTTGGTCCGCAAACGGACTGCAGGCCAGGTCCCCCACCATCCAGATTTGGCCGTCGTAGGACGAAGAGGCCATGGCGATGCCTTCTTTCGCGATATCCATACCCCAGCCTACGGCGGGCAGATGTTGAGTCACCTGTTGAAGAAGCGATCCTTCGCCTGCGCCGGCATCCAGAACATGGATGGGCTCGCGCTGCCGGAGAGCGTGTTCCGTAAGCTGCTCCCGAAGCACGGCAACCAAAGGAGCATAGAGACCCATGCGGGACCATACTTCCCTTTTTGCGGCGAAGAGTCTTTTGTCATACCGGCCGTTGAACGGGCGGGTCAGAACATTGATATACCCTTGTCTGGCGTAGTCAAAGGTATGGTTTGCGGTGCATAGCACGGAGTCGGCATTAACCGCAGCCAGTTCATGATGGCATAAAGGACAATGAAGCATGTGGATATGTGGACGCAGCAAGGCTGCGCTGCGTTCTCTTCGTTGGATGGACATAAGGACCAGCACCCCATTCATTCAGATTTGATAACTGAAGAAAAGGGCATAACAAATAAACCTTCGCAATCATTCAAAAAAAAGCGAGGTTCAAGGTTATGCCCCTAGTTATCGATATCGAATGAATTGAATAATCATGGGATCGCTGCGCTCCTTACTTGTGCGGAAGTGAGTTTCAATGAAGATGGCGTCAATACAACGCCTCAGTCTAACGCATAAGTCAAGCGATTCGACCTTGTCCATTATAGCATCGGTTCCGATGCATTGCCAAAAAGGAAAGTTGCAAATGAAAGAGCGCCGTCCCCTTTTATAATATAAACCGCAATAATAAATCCCACTAGGCCACTGCGAGCGCAGTACCATCTCCGTTAACGTGTGGATGTTTTCTACGGTTTATTTAGAAGGAAAACAGCGCTCTAAAGTTTATTTGCCCGACGAAGCGGACGGGATCACGTATTTGTTCAGCGCATCCTGACGGATCGCATAAAACACGTTATCGATGTACGTTGCTGCATTTTCGAACAACGGCGATGTAGAGCTTGTATAGGTGTGCACGGTTTTCAGCGTTTCCGGATCGAGGATATATCCCGTTTTGGCAAAATCAAGTCGGTACATGCCATCCTGTGTGCGAACCATCTGCATTAGAACAGGCTGCTCATCTTTGAAAATACGTTCCGTAACTTTACCTTTCATTGTGTAAAGCTCCAGCTTCTGTCCGGTCAGCAGGGTATAACCCTTGCCAGACGTTTGGATGTAGGCGTTGCCTGCAATGCTGCGTCCCCATGCCAATTTGCCGTCGCTTCCGAAGCCCATCAGCTTGTTGCCCGTATTGGCGAAATTGGCACGCATAATGACAGAGCCGTCCTCGAGTACGGCAAGGGATTCGCCTCCTCCGTCTCCAATCGTATTGGCATTGCTCGGGAACTGGTAGAAGGACAGGCGATTCAGCGTTTGATCATAAATTTCGACCTTCGGATTCGCTGCACGCTGCCAATAACCGCCGACTTTGGTTTGTTTGCTGGCATCTACGACGACGCGATGGTTGCCTGCTTGCAGCACTGCACCGTTGATCGTTTTGCTGCCGGTCAACGTCCCTTTTCGATCATACAGGGAGAGGGTGGAGCGAACGGTCCCGTTCGTTTGAACGCCTTGGCTTGAGCTGACCAGGAGCGTGTCGTTGTCAAGCAGGTAGATCTCGGAAGGAGCCTGAACGTTCTTCACCCAATTGGTTTTGCCGGATGTATTATACGAATACACTTTCTTGGTTCCATCGGAGTATGCCATGTAGACGTATGCCGTGCCGGTGCTGCTGTACAGGGATTTGGACGAGATCGTGTAAGGCCCGCTTTTTTCATGAAAAATGGTGCTCCATTTCAGCTGCCCGCTCGTGGCATCATAGGCTTGAAGAGAGTCAAGCTGCCAATCCAGGGTTGTATTGCTGCTCGTTTTGGTCACGGGCTGAGACGTATGCACATAAACGAGATTTTTGGTGGGAACTGCATGAAGCTCCTTGATCGAAACCTGTTCTTCCGTGTTGGCTTCGGACAACACCACGGAAGGGGACGTCCACGAAGGCTTCGTTAACGCTTCAGCGGAACCGGCTCCGGTAATGCCGAAGAACAGGGCGCTGCCGAGCAGCAAGGCCGTCAAAGCTTTGGTGTTTCTTTTGTGGGAATGATGCAAGAGATAGACCACCTTTCAGTTATCGAAATACATGTAACTGTTGAATTCTACCATTTCGAGTTGCATGAGTTCAACGGGATGATTGCAACCTTTTGTAGAGAAACGGGAATAAATTGTCGTTGTTTGGAGAATTATCGTCGTTTTTCGTGGTTACAAGGCATTCATTTTCTTTCTGCCAGGACGAAAGTTTGATATATTAATCGGATGAGAAGGCGTGGTTGAACTGCAGCCGGGCTGAAACGGACAAGGAGAAAATCTGATGAATGGGAACGATCAGGCAAGTATGCTGCTGGTAGGCTGCATCGTTTTTTTGCTTCTGCTGGCATGGGTCATACGTCGGCGAATGCAACGGGGACGGCGCATACGGCGGGAAGCCAACCCGCGGAAGATCACGATGCGCGATATCGATAAAATGGAGGATGGTTCCGAATTCGAGCTGTACCTGTTTCATCTGTTCCAACAGATGGGCTACGGAGAAGTGCATAAAACGACGAGCAGCCGGGATTTCGGCGCAGATCTGGTATTTGTGGACAGGCAAGGCCGTCGCAGCGTGGTCCAGGCCAAGCGGTACGGTGCCAACCATCCGGTGGGTCTTAGCGCCGTGCAGGAAATCTATGCGTCCATGCGCTATTACGAGGCGGATCGGTCGATCGTGCTGACGTCAGCGCGTTATACCGAGGCTTGCCGCACATTGGCTGCGGTCAACGGGGTGAAGCTGCTGGATCGGGAGGATTTGGATGAATTGATTGTTTTGTTCAAATCAAGGCGGATCGATGAGGCCATGGAACTTATTGAAGACGACGACGACGTCCCGATCGAAACGTGGCAATCCCGCAGGAAAAGGACGGTTCGTCAACGGTGATGCTTGCCGTGGGCGTTCATTTGCGGTCCAAGGTTTTCCTCGAAGCAGCAGGGCGATGACACCTTCACTTGCAAGGCAGCACATGGTATATTTGGTGCATACCAATTCAAAGGGAGTGTTGTACCGATGGCGCGTACGCAAACGCAAAAAGCACTGCGCAAAGCACAGCGGACGGGAACCTGGTGTCCGGAACAAAGCCGGAGAGTCAATGGGGATTACGGAGCCTTGTCCCAACATGTCAGAGTGATGCCGAGCAAACAGGAAAAACGGAATAAAGTCAAACATAAGAAGCGGATCATCCAGGATGGTGGCGCTTCTTTTTATATACCAAGAGGCTTACCTTTACATAGAAATATTCAGATGTCCGAATCCGTTGCCTGATCCCCGTCGCTGCTTTTCGGAAAATCTCCCTTGAATTGGATACAAATGATCGGAATGGTATGATAATGTCGATAGACAGCGGCAGTGATCTAAGCCGGAATTATATTCAGTACGGAAAGGACGAATTTTACCCATGACAACTGTGCTGCATACAAGCAAAGCTGCGGTTCGGCGTCTCCTGCTCCACACCCAGTCTTTATTGGGACCATGGCCAACCCCATCCCGACAGTCCCAACCGGATGAAATTATGAACCTGATCCGTTCCCTCGGCTGCGTGCAAATCGACCCTGTCGCAGCCGTCACCGGAAATCAGCATTTGGTGCTGGGGGCGCGTGACGCAGGTTATACGCCTGGCATTTTGCATGGGCTGTTGAAGGAACATCAAGTATTCGAATATTTTGCCAATGCCGCCTGCGTTATTCCGATGGAAGACTATTCGACCTATGAGCCGATTCGGGCCAGATACCGGGAGCGGCTGGCTCCTTCGCTGGAAAACGTTCGCCAAGCAGCAGACCACGTGCTGCAGCGATTGAGAGATGAAGGACCGCTGCCTTCGAAGGCCTTTCAGGCGACCCGGCGGGTAAGCGGATATTGGGACAGCCCTGATATGCTCAAAACGAAAGATACGTCATTGGCGATTAACCTGCTGCGGGATTCCGCCGCGATTCGCGTTGTAGCCAGACAAGGAACCGAACGTTATTTTGCGATTACGGAGGCGCATCTGGAACAGCAAGGATTGCAGTTCGGCGAAACATGGGATGCGGAAAAGCAAAAGCAGGCGCTGATGGACAAGTATGCGCATGCTTATCGCGTCATCGATGGACGAGACCCTCGGCTCGGCTGGTTTCCGCGAACGGCGGCCGAGCGTCGGTCCGAACTTGCTGCCAGGGTGCGGGACGGGAGATTGATCCCGCTGCAGGTGGAGGAAGTCGCCGCGCCATATTATATTCGAGCCGAGGACGAACCGTTGCTGCGCGAGATGCAGCGGGAGGAAGCGCACTATGAACCGGTCGGTCCGGTCCGTTTTTTGCCGCCGCTGGACAATTTGTTGTGGAGAAGAGAGCGCATCGTCGATCTGTTTGATTTTCATTACAAATGGGAAATTTATACGCCCGAGTCGAAACGGACGTACGGATATTATGCCATGCCCATTCTTCATGGCGATCGGCTGATTGGGCGCATGGACCCTCGATTGGACCGGAAAACGGGCGAGCTTGCGATTCAGCTGCTCCATATTGAAGCAGGCGCGCCCGCGGCAGACGAGTGGCTGGATGATTTCAAGGAAGGGCTGGCGCTGTTCGCCGGCATGCACGGTGCACGTTCCATCACGGTCCGCAAGACGGACCCGAAGGGATTGAGCAGGTTGTTTCGCAAGCTCAAAACGCTTTGAAACGTGAGATGGGCTGCTAAAATGAATCGCATAGTGCGGCCGGGTATATAAGGATTATGCCCGAGCAAAATGACAAAAAGACAGTCCACACGCCATACATTGGTGCTGGACTGTCTCTTTGTCATTTAAGGATGTCGGCTTAGCGCTGATGCAGCACTTCGACGTTTGGATCAACGTCTGCATCGTAATCGACGCCTTCGGTTTCGAAGCCGAACAGTTGGAAAAACTCTTTACGGTACCCTTCCAGATCGGACAGCTCATAGATGTTGTCGGTCGTGATGCGGTTCCAGATGTCGGCAACCTCTTGCTGAACGTCCTCGCGCATCTCCCAATCGTCGATGCGAATACGTCCTTCCGCATCGGTTGGCACTTCGCCGCCTGCATACAAACGGTCTGCGAACAGACGCTGCAGCTGCTCGATACAGCCTTCATGCAGTCCTTTTTCTTTCATCACTTTATAGAGCGCTGAAATGTAAAGCGGCACCACCGGAATGGCGGAACTGGATTGGGTCACAAGCGCTTTGGCCACAGTCACGTACGCCCGGCCTCCGGTTGCGCCAAGACGTTCGTTCAATTGGCGTGCCGTCGCTTCGAGATGATCCTTCGCTTGGCCAATCGTTCCTTCGCGGTAAATAGCATGCGTCAGTTCCGGACCGATATAGGAGAACGCGATGGTGGTTGCGTTGTCGGCAAGCACGCCGCCTTCCTGCAAGGCATCGATCCACAGCTGCCAGTCTTCGCCGCCCATGACTTTTACCGTTTGGCGAATGTCTTCTTCCGTCGCAGATTCCAGTGTTACCTCACTGACTTCCCCTGTATGGAAGTTGACGGTTTTGTTGGTATAGGACGGACCAATCGGTTTCAGCACGGAGTTGAATACTTCGCCGGTATTCGGATCGGTACGGCGTGCCGAAGCGACGCTGTATACGACGAGGTCGACTTGGCCCAGCTCGCTGCGGATCAATTCAACGGCGCGTTCTCTTGTTTCGTTGGCGAATGCATCGCCTGTAAGGCTGTACGATTTCAGTCCGGCTTCTTCGGCCGCGCGCTCGAATGCAGCGGAATTATACCAGCCTGCGGAAGCGGTGCGTTTATCGGTGGACGTGCTTGGGCGATAGATGCCGATCGTGTTCGCTCCCGCGCCAAATGCGGCGACGATGCGCGAAGCCAGTCCGTAGCCGGTGGAGGCACCGATGACAAGCACGTTGCGCGGCCCGTTCAGCTTCGGCTGGGACTTCACGTATTCGATCTGCTCCCGTACTTGGGCGGCGCTGCCGACCGGATGGGAAGTTGTGCAAATAAAACCACGCGTTCTTGGTTTAATGATCATGATTAGCATCCTTTCATGTTCAGCTCATGTGTACATACCTTTCCATTGTAAAACAATTAGGCCCGAAACGGAAACCGTTTGGAATGATTTTGCCCGAATGCTGGCATTCGGTTTGCGAATTTGGGATGATAACAACTAGAGGGACGACCCCCGAGTTGGTTGGAAAGGAATGCTGTCATGCTAAAAGAACGGATTGAATTTCTAAGCAAACGAAAAGGCATTTCGCGCAAAGATCTGGTGGAAGGGCTGGTGACGCAGGCCCATTTCGCGAATATTCTTGCGCAGCGCTACCCGCTGCCCGAAGATTTGGCGGAAGCCATTGCAGTGCGGCTTGGCGTTCCGCCGTCCTATGTGCTGCAAGCCGGGGCACAAGATGAAGGCACGCTGGCCCGGGCCGAAGCCGTCTTTGAACAGTTGTCGGTTCCGGCATCGATGCTTGCAGAGGAAGCGGTGCATGCGCTGGACGACAGGGACGATGCACTAGTCGTGGAGCTGACCACCGCACTGATGAAGGCGGTCTATTATCAGCAACTGAACGATGCGGATGCCCATGAATACATCCATACATCCTATTTGAACTTTTACCTTGAGAAATACGGACGGCCCGACGACGTGGACCTTCCCGCCCCGCTGTCCAAAGCGCTTTTATATTACAAAGTGCAGTATTATCGCTCCAAGCATGCTTTTACCGACGTATTGACGCATGCCACGCGCCTTGGCGACCTTGTGGCACCTGGCAGCGAGTTCTGGCTGTCGGTGCAGAACATCAAAATGGAAGCTTATATTCAGGTCAAGCAGTATGAGGAGGCTAAACAGACGTTTGAGCTGACCATGCGGCAGGTGTACGATCGGCGGCTGTTTCACCGCTTGTCTGGACTGTACGTAGCATATAGCGGGTATTGTTTCGCAATGGGGCTCGCGCAAGAAGCGCTCTCGGCGCTGTCGATGGCGGAAGCCAATCTCGTCTACGCGGCGAATCAGGGCGATCTCGTGACGGCGATCGCCAACAACCGGATCGTCATGCTGACGATGACGGGCGAGCTGGATCAGGCCCAGGACGAGATCGACCGATTCGAAGCACTGCTCGGACGGGAACCGGAGGAGACCCGGCAGGCGATGGCGCCGCTGCTCTGGATATATCGCTGCGAGGTAGCCCTGGCCCGCAAAAACTGGGGCATGCTGGCCCATAGCGTGGACCGGCTGCAAAATTGCGCAATCACGCAGGATCAACAGATGGCTGCCACGTTTTATCAGAGCCAGCTGGCGCTTGCTCACGGCGAACGGGAGCCGTTTCTTGCGAAAGCGCTGGCCTGCCTGCCGTATTTTGAGTCGGTGCAGCATGCGCTGCGGCTCGAGCGGCTGTATGAGGGGTTGGCCGTCGTAAACGAGGAGCTGCGGCGGTACAAGGAGGCGGCGACGTATTATCGCAAGCTCGTATATTTGCTGCGAAAAAAATAAGCTCCATACCGCAAAACATTTCTCTAAAACAGTCATTGATTGTGGTAAAGCTATCGTTTTTTTGCAGAAACGACCCTTGAGGGTATGCAAAACCGGGAAATCGGAGATTTAAACGGCCGATCTTTCCGGTTTTTTTGTATGCTTCCGAACCCGTATCCAATCAGGGGATGGCGTGTTTATAATGAAACTATAACCTATATAAACCGCAAAAAACATTCATACCTTACGTAGAGGCAGAACCAATCTGGAGAAGCAAAGCGGTCGCCTAGAAGCTTTCTGAAAGAAAGCTGCATCGGAAGCATAGATTGATCAACGGATTTTTCCCTTGAAATAAGGGAATCAAAAAATCTGGGGATAACAGCGATCGGAAGATGGTACTGCACTCGCAGTGCCTTGTGTGACTGATTAGTGTGGTTTATATAGAACAAACCAAACGAGGGGTTGATCATGATGGGATGGTTCGGACGAAAAAACAAACAGGAAGATGCGATCGCAAAGGCCGATACATTGATGAACAAAGGATTGACGGGCATGCTGATGAAAGGGATGGTGCCGAAGCAGTATCGCAACGCGATCAATCAGAGCCTCGATTCGGCCAGACAGGCACAATTGGCGGCAAGCGGTTCGCTGCCCATCGCAGCAACGGCGACGGTGGTGAGCGTTACCGATACGGGCAAGCTGATCAACTTCGATCCCATCGTTGTGCTGGTTCTTGACGTGACCGAGACGGATGGCAGCAGGTATCGGCGAACGCTGGAGACGCTGGTGTCCAAAATGCAGATTCCCAGAGCTGGCGACCGGGTAGGTTTAGGAAAAAATCCCGCAAACCCGGCAGAACTGATCTATATGGGATGGATATCGGGCTGATGGCCGAGGGAATGAACATAAGGCAGTGGATTCATCATTAAATTCATATAACAACGAATTGAATTGATTTTAAGAGGTGATAACGTGGTATCGTTTTTTAGACTAATCGGTATTTTGCTTGTATTCGGCGTAGGTTTCTCCCCTTTTCTGGCTCAACATCTATGGAATGATCCGTTCCTAATTATGGACGCTTGGTGGTATAAGCCAGCGATTTATGCGGGGTTTGGCCTGATTTTCATTCCGTCGTTGCTGAGCATGTTTTTAGGGACGCGCCGCATCAAATCGGGGCTCCCTGCGGTCGGCATCATTAACGCCATTCAGCAGACAGGCACCTACGTGAATGAACAGCCGGAGGTCAGGCTCCGGCTTACCGTCTCCCGCAAAGGACGGGAGAAGTATGATGCCGAGCTGCGCACGATCGTTCCGCTCACGTCATTGGCCCAATTCCAGCCGGGAAGCTTCGTGCCATTGATCGTCTCTGAGAAGGATGAGCGGAAGGTGGGGTTGGACCTGAAGGGACGGCTGTCGCAGGACGATTTGCAGGAACTGTTAAACGAGAAGATGGTGCAGCAGGGCGTATCGCCGGAAATGATGGAGATTGCGCGCACCGGGGAGAAGGCAATGGCCAAAATTATGGACGTAACTCCGCTGGGAAGCATCACATCCGGCAAGATCAAACTCCAGATCACGCTAAGCATAACGAAGAGCAGTGGAGAAACGTTTACCGTCACGACGCAAAAGGAAATCTTGACCTCCGCGCTGCCGCAGGTGCAGCAGGGACACATCATTCAGGTGATGTACTCGCCGCAGGACCCCTCCAAGGTGGTGTTTGCACTAAACGCACAGGAAGGCCAATTAAGCCGCCTGTTCTCTTCCTGACGGGAAAAATTGAAACAGCCGCTCTCCAAGGAACGGCTGTTTGTAATTCATCATTTCAGCGATGCGGGACTTCCTTTGGCGGAGAGAAGCATGTCCCGGAATGACGGAAACAGCGGCTTGACCATTGCTTCCAAGCGTGCGCGGCTTCCGGCATCTTCGGTTACGAATTCCTCGTGATCAAACCAGACAATATCATAATCCCCATCCGGAAGGGGGCTCTGCGTATCGCAGCAAACGGGGCCTGCACCATCTTCATACGTGGCAATCGGAATATATCCATGCTGAATGAGCTGCTCCCAGTTCATCCACATCGTCCGTACGTCGCGTAAAGCATGATCGGAGGGCAGGTCCGGCAAAGTAACGATGAAGTCATCGTATCGAAGGTTTACGTTCAACACGAAACGTGTAGTGAGATAAGCCAGATACAGCGGGGGAACGGGAGCGGCGAGGCGGCAAGTACGCTCCATTTCCCTTACTTGCTCTGCCGTGACCGTTGAGGCGACCATTTTCCAGCGCACCCAACCTTCTTCGTCGACCTTGCCATCTTGCATCGCTTGCGGCACGCCGTAGTCTTCAGCATCCGTTTTGGCGGGATAGGACATGACCATTTCCCGATGTGGCGTATCGAAATGGGCGTCCAGCCATTGGCCTATCCAATCTTCATACGTCTTAACGTGCAAGTCTGAACACTCTCCTTTGGTGCGTACATCATTCTTCCGTGCCAACGATCAAACGACTCCCAAACGCATGCGATAGGAAAATAGAGCGGTCCGGGTCTGACCCGCAAACACGTCTTCGGCTTGCTGCCTGAACGCATCTGCCAAACCGTTCAGCTCTTCCGCTCCTAGTTTCAATGCGGTTTGCAGTCCGCCTTGGCTAAGCGCGAGATTAACGAAACGTTCGGCCGTGAAGGTCTCGTGATGATGGAACACGATTTCCCGAACATAACGGAAGAGTCCCGACTTTTGAATCTGCTCCAAATGCCCTTCTTTACTCCATTTGTGGGCCTGGTGATCCGATTCCGATAGCGTGAATGCCAAATCATCGGCCTGTGCGATCAGACGTTGATAGGCCGTTTCCAACGACCAGTCCAGCACGGGCGGCCAATCGCAGTCATAGGCAGCGAAAATGCCCCCGGGACGCAGCACACGCGCGAATTCCCGCAGGGTGGACACGGGCTCCATCCAGTGGAAGGACTGGGAACATGTCAGCACGTCCACGCTTCCATCCGGAAGCCCGAGCTCGTGGGACATGCCGGAAACAAACCTCAGATTGTCCGGCTTGCCCGCAGCTTCCCATTTGGCTTCCGCAACGGCGCGCATGTCGTCGCTCGGCTCGATACCGATGATGCGCTCGGCGTGGTCCAGCCAAACCCACGAGGACAATCCGGTGCCGCAGCCAACGTCAGCGACAAGCCGCGGCTGCCCGCCCAGATAGGCGGTCAGGATTTCGACCACTTCCGTCGGGGCGGAAGGCCGATTTTGGTCGTACAGCGTGCCAAATCCTTTGAAGCGTTCAACATTGTTGCGTCGGATGTGTTGGATCATGGACAAGCCTCCTTGGCAAGAGATAGGTATAATTCGAAAAAAGACAACGCTGGTTCCATTATATCACTCCTCCTTACCCTCGACGCCACTTTCTTCCAGTAAATGTTGAACGGCCCGCCGATGCCGCCTCAACAATTCTTCCCTGACTCTCGCTGGTTCTAAGACCGTGACTTCGGCACCGAAGGACATCAGAAAGGAATACAGCCGTTCGCCCTCGTCCAGGTGCATGACTACCCGCAGCGTACCGTCTTGTTCAGGGTGGATCGACACCGGATCAAAGAAATCATGTACCCTGTACGCCACAGTATCCGAAAAAAGCAACTCGATCCGGACCAGTTCCTCCGGCGTTTGCATGGCTTCATCCGTCGGTAAAGCGAATGGATCAAGGACAGGCAGGCCGGGGACAAACCGCAGCTGGCTGATCCGTTTGATTTTGAAGGTTTCGACGACGGCCGTGCCGCTTTCAAGCTGCTTCAATCCTTTGAAGTACCAGGTGTTGTTTTTGAATACGAGTTTTACGGGCTGAGCCGTTTGCATGCTTGCCTCGCCATTGGAATCCACGTAATGGAATGAAATCGGTTGGCGCGCAAATATCGCCTGCTTCACCTGATTGAACAGCTCCATTTCTTTATCAGGAATGCTGCCCCACGGCGAATGCTCGAATTCGATCCAGTCCAGCTTGTGGTCGAACAGCGCCGTCAGCCTTTGCAGCATCCGGGCGCCATTCAGGTGGGGAATGGCACTGACGCTGTATAAACCGAGCAAAATTTCATTTTGCTCGTCCTCGCTGAGCAGCGATTTGTCCATGACATAGTGGTCCATCAAATGAATGCCGCCATGTTTGCCGGTCGTCGTATAAACCGGAATGCCAGCGGCGCTCAAACGGTCGATATCCCGGTAGACGGTGCGCACCGATATTTCGAACAGGCGCGCAAGCTCCGGGGCGGTCGTTTTCTTTTTTTCCAGCAGAAGCAACAACATTTTGAATAATCGATTATGTTCCATATCATGATTATACCATGACAAACGTTGTCAGGGTATGAGTGGTACACTTGTGTTGAAGGCTTGACCAGACATGAAGGAGGATGCAGAGATGAAGATGAAAGACGGATTCTTTTGGGGCGGCGCTACGGCGGCCAACCAGTTTGAAGGCGGATGGAATCAGGGCGGCAAAGGACCAAGCACGTCCGACATGATGACCGGGGGTACGCACACGACGCCGCGTCGCATTACGCCTGTCCTGGAAGAGGGGACGTATTATCCGAGCCACGAGGCCGTTGATTTCTACGGCCATTACAAAGAAGATATCGCGATGATGGCCGAGATGGGCTTCAAAATGTTCCGCATGTCCATCAACTGGTCCCGAATTTATCCGAACGGTTACGACCTGGAGCCTAATGAAGAGGGCCTGAAATTTTACGACAACGTTTTTGCCGAGCTGAAAAAATACAACATCGAACCATTGGTTACGATCTCCCATTACGAAACGCCATTTGGGCTGACTCAAAAATATAACGGCTGGGCTTCCCGTGAAGTCATTGATTGCTATCTTCGCTATTGCGACACGATCTTCAACCGGTACAAAGACCAGGTCAAATACTGGCTGACATTTAATGAAATCAACTGCCTGACGATGCCGATGGGCGCGTACATGGCCGCGGGCATCCTGTTCGACGGCAAAACGACGCTGACGGACGGCATCGACGATCCGCAGACTCGTTTTCAGGCATTGCACCATCAGTTCGTGGCGAGCGCCAAAGCGGTGAAACTGGGCCATGAGATCAATCCTGACTTCAAAATCGGCTGCATGGTCGCGTTTATGACGACCTACCCGAACACGTGCAACCCGGACGATATTTTGCTTGCACAGAAAAAAGACCAAATCTCCAACATGATCTGCGGAGACGTGCAAGTCCGCGGAGCTTATCCCGGCTTTGCCAAACGTTTCTTCGCGGAACAAGGCATCCAGATCGAGATGCAGCCGGAGGACGAGCAAACGCTGAAAGAAGGCTGCGTAGACTTCTATTCCTTCAGTTATTACATGTCCCTCGTGGAAAGTGCTGATCCATCGGTGGAAAAAGTCGGAGGAAACTTGCTCGGCGGCGTCAAAAACCCGTATCTGGAAGCGTCCGATTGGGGCTGGCAGATCGATCCGCAAGGATTGAGATATACGCTGAACCATCTCTATGACCGCTACCAAATTCCACTCATGGTTGTGGAAAACGGCCTGGGAGCCGTGGACGTTGTGGAAGAGGACGGTTCCATCAACGACGATTACCGCATCCGGTATTTGCGCGACCATATCACGCAAATGAAGGAAGCGGTGGCTGACGGGGTGGATCTGATCGCATACACGATGTGGGGGTGCATCGACCTGGTCAGCGCATCGACGGGCGAGATGAAAAAGCGTTACGGATTCATTCACGTCAACAAAGACAACGACGGCAACGGCGATCTGAGCAGAACGCCGAAGAAAAGCTTCTACTGGTACAAAGACGTCATCGCGTCCAACGGCGAACAATTGTAATCCGTGATTTGGACAGGCCTTGCCGGATCATTCCGATCCGGCGAGGCCGTTTGGTTTGAAAAGGATCGCCGCTGGCGGTCCTTTCTTTTTTGCATAAAATTTCGATTTATTTCCAACCTAATCTCAAGGAAAAACGCATGATGATGACGCAATCGTTACCATCCGATTCACTTGAGAAAGGGAGATCTCTGTGAACACTTCTGAAAATCGCTACGCGATGTCCCCGCTTCATCTATATTTCGTGCTCTATGTAAGCTTCGTCGGTGCAGGTTTGATGAATTTTCAACACAATATGCTGCGCGGCGCGGCGAATGACGGCTGGATCAGCATTTTGGCCGCAGCCGCCATCATCGGCCTGATCATCAAGATGATGTTTGTTCTGCTTGGCCGCCAATCTCCGGACCGATCCTCTCTTGTGCATATCAATCGTCGATACTGGGGTTCCTATCTGGGAGCCTTCATCAACTGGATGTTCATTCTGTACTTTATCATGGGGGCGCTCGTGACGTTCCAAACCTATGTCCATATCATCCAGCTCTGGGTTCTGCCAACGCAAAACGCGTGGATGCTTGGTCTGGTTATTCTCATCCTGATCTATTACTGCGTCTCGGGCGGGATTCGTTCGGTTGCCGGCATCTGTCTGTGGGGCACGTTGTTTATCCTGATTTTCGTTTTTCCCCAGACCTTTATGGTTGCCTCCTACCTGCATCCCCGCAATCTGCTTCCCGTGTTGGATCACGATGCGGGAGCGTTATGGGTGTCCACGCGGCAGATGCTGCATGAATTCATCGGCTGCGGGATACTGCTGGTGATCTATCCATACGTGAAGTCTCCGGAGCGTTCGGTGAAATGGGCGTATTCGGCATTGTTCACCGCAACGGCGGTTTACCTTGTTTTTTTCGTTCTTGCTTACATGTTTTTCAGCCCCGGACAGATGAAAGAGCATTTGTGGCCCACGCTCAGTCTCATCAGCATCATCGAACTGCCGCTCATCCAGCGCATGGAATATTTGGCGCTGTCCCTCTGGTTGCTGAAAATGTTGTCGATCATCGCTTTAAGCCTTTGGGCCTCCTGCCGCTGCATAAAGCTGCAAAGCGCCATCCGGCCCAGCCTTGGATTGAAGGCGATGATACTGCTCTTTGTGACGATGCTGTTCGTGGTCAAGGATACGGTCATGCTCGAAAAACTGACGGCCTGGTATGACTTGACAGGGGAAATGCTGATTCTGATGTACGTTCCGCTGTTATTTCTGGTTTCATTGATCCGGCGAAGCGAAAGGGATCGTCCGCGACAGGGCGAGCCACTTCATTCAGGGAAAGGGGAGGGCGTATGAATACGGAGCAAAAAGAGACATCTCCGAATCCGGAGCATCAGGACAAAGACCTGCTCTCCTCCTGCCGCCGTTCCGACGACTTTATCGTTCAGGATATGGAATTGGACGGAAATGGTCTGGAGCTGCAGCTGTGTTACTACAAGACCTTGGTGGACAGCCGTCTGCTGGAATTGGTCATTCACGGATTGCAGGACCAACTTGCTCCCCGTGCGGGATTGGAGCTGCACGATCTGTTACGCTGCATCCCGATCGAGGAAACGAAAGTCGAGCAGCAGACGGATCAGGTGATACCGCTGCTTCTTCAAGGAAATCTGATCATTCGTGAACATGCCCGGGCGGAGCAGGTTATTATTGTTCCGATGGTCGGTAAAGACGGGGTGCGGGGCGACAACGACACCGAGAACGAATTCAGCGTCATCGGCCCGAAGGTGGGGTTCGTGGAAGCATTGCCGGTGAATTTGCATTTGATTCGCATGCAGCTGCGGACGCCGAATCTGATCATCAAACAAATGACGCTCGGCTCTTTATCCCGATCCACCGTGGCCATCCTGTACGTCGAGGGCATCGCTCATCCCGAGAACGTATCCAGGATGGAGGAGAGACTGAGGGGGATCGACTTCGACGTAGTCTTCGACACGTCGCAACTGGATCAGCTGATCACGGACAATTCGCTGACCCCGTTCCCGCTGTTCACGACGACGGAGCGCCGCGATCGCGTCGTCTATGCCCTCATGCAGGGCCAAGTGGCCGTCATCAGCGAAGGCTCGCCAAGCATCGTGACGGGACCGTCCACGCTGTTCGATTTTTTCGTTTCGCCGGAGGATTATTATTTGCCTTGGGCGCTGGGGTCCTTTTTTCGATTGATTCGCATCTTTGGCGTCGTTTTCTCCCTGTTTGCTTCGGCTCTCTACGTTGCATTGATGACCTATCATTACGAAGTGGTGCCGAAGGAACTGCTCGGCAAGCTGATTGCGTCCCGGCAGAACGTGCCGTTCCCTCCCTTTATCGAAGCCATTTTTCTTGAAATTACGATTGAATTTCTGCGGGAGGCAGGAGCGAGATTGCCAAACCGGATCGGACAGACGCTGGGCGTGGTGGGAGGCATCATTCTTGGCCAGGCGGCCGTAGAGGCGGCCTTAACCAGCAACGTGCTGATCATTATCGTTTCGCTGTCCGCACTCGCTTCTTTCGTGACCCCGATCTATAAAATGTCCAATGCCATCCGCTTTTTGCGTTTTCCCATCATTTTGCTGGCAGCCATCTGGGGTGCGCTCGGCATCGCGATCGGGCTTTGCTTTTTGCTGGTGCACCTTTCCAGGCTGCGCTCGCTGGGTTCTCCGTATATGGCCCCCTTCTTTCCGCTGCGTTTCAAGGATCTCACAGACAGTTTGATTCGCGCGTCCTATGAGGTGACCGATACCAGACCGAGTTATCTCAAGCCTTTGTCCATGAGGCGCTACAATCCGAGGACATCCCGCCAAACGAATCGACTCGACGAGGAGTGACACGTATGGTTCGTGCATGCAAAATACTGCTGCTGTCCTTCACCCTGATGCTTCTCAGTTCGTGCAGGGATACCAGCATCATTAACGAGATCAGTCTGGTGCTGACCTCCGCGTACGACCTGAAAGACAACCAGATCCACAATGGCGTGCTGATCGGCGAATATACGGACAAGGACAAGAGCGGGGTAGACCTGCTGGAGATCGATTCGACCAACAGCTTCGACGTAATGCCGCGCATGAATGCACAGGCGAAAGAGCCGATCGAATACGGTCAACTGAGAGTCATGGTGCTGGGCGAAGCATATGTCGAGCGGGGAATCGCGGACATTCTGCAGGTGCTGGCCCATAACACCCGGGTGTCCCGAAGAATGCAAATGGCCGTGGCCGAGGGGGAAGCGCTGGAGCTGATCAAAAAGTCGATGAAATTCAACGATCCGCTGTTCCTGTTAAAGCTGATCGAGCAAAATTCCAATGCTCAAAACAGTCCCCATTTTAGCCTGCACCAGGCATTGTTCCAATATTTCAGCAAGGGACAGGACGTATACCTGCCTCGGCTCAGGCCGATCGGAGAGGACCGCATCGCCGTGGACGGGGTGGTCGTTTTCAAAGGGGACAAAGCTGCGTTGCAGATCAATGAAGAAGAAGGGCTCTGCCTGAAGCTGCTAACGGAAAACGCGAAAAACGGCAAGTTTCTGGCCCCGATCGGCGATTCGGCGAAGAACCGGCAGACCACTCCGCCCGGGGATGATTACGCGCTGCTGAAAATAACGTCTTCGTCGGTGAAGCATCGTTTGTTGGGCGGCCATTCGGCCGCACCTGCGGTAGAAACCTCCGTGCAAATCCATGCTTCCGTCATCAAAGCGGCGCGCAACGAGTTTCTGCTTTCCGGCCGGGACATGAAAGCCCGCGAAACCGAAATGAAGAAACATCTCGAAACCAAAATCAATCAACTGGTGCGCAAATTTCAACAAGCCAATGTTGACCCCGTCGCTTATGGCGAATATGTGCGAAGCTGCACGCCGCATTGGAACAGCGAGAAATTTTATGCACATTACGGTTCTATGGACATTCGGGTCCATGTCGATTTGCATCTCATTCAGGATGGCATTGTGGAATGACTTCGCTGTTCTGAAAATCTTTCCTTGAAAAATGCTTCGGCTGGCGAAGCCGTGAAGCTGCTTGGGACAGGCGCGACCGTCTTGTTACGCATTCAATTGCAGCATGTATTCATGGGGCGTAATGCCGAATACTCTGCGAAAATGCCGGTTCAGGTGTGTCAGGTCGGCAAAGCCGCATTCTGCCACGGCGGCATAGATATCCATTTGCCTTTCAATGACATGCCTTGCCCGCTCCACTTTGCAATTCAGGAAGAACTGGTATGGCGATATGCCTGAGAGTGCTTTGAACTCGCGGATAAATTTGTACTTGGACATGCCGAATTCGCTGCACAATGCCTCAAGTTGGAGTACGTCGTCCGTACTGCAAAACATGATTTCTTTGGCTTTCCGGACAAACTCGTGATGGGGCCTGAGTGCCGGACTCCGGGTTTCGGATCGGGCCAGAAAATGAACAAGGTCCAGCAAAAGTTCGCTGCACAGCGGCTCGTCCTGACGCTGAACGGCATCGTTCAGCTTCAAGATGCTGCTGGCCATTCTGCGGTCATAGACGATCGGCGCGTCGAAACGCAGCTCCTTTTTTCCCAGAATATCCTGTACGAGCTCCGGCCGAATGTACAGCATGACATAATCGATGCCGTCTTTGTCGTAGGAGCTGCCGTCATGGGACTGTTCCCGGTTGAACAGCATAACTCCGCCTTTATGGGAAGCTTGGTAATGCCCATCCAAATGGTATTGTTGAATGCCGCGCAGCGTGACCCCCACCGCATATTCCTCGTGGCAATGCTTTTTATAGGCGAATTCCGAGAAGCTGGCCGTCAGGGACAGCACGTCGGTCGTTTTTTTGTAGTTGAACATATCCATCCTGTCAGCCCCTCTCTATATGATCCCGGATACCATGATAGCTGAGTATACCAAAAATAATGCCATGAGTGTATTTGCTATTTTTCGGTGTTTTTGCAGCCAGGTGCGAAAGACGGCCCCGAAAACCAGCCAACTGGAGTACGCGAGAAAACCGATGAACGTAATCAGCAGCACGAAGATGAACGACGTTTGTGGATTGTTGTAATAGGGCAGCACATAGCTTGGAATGACGGTAAACGTAAACAGGATGACTTTGGGATTCACAAATTGCATCAGCAGGCCGTTTATAAAGCCGGTCGTATGCCCACCCGTCGATTCGGTTGAACCCATTTTATAGATTTGGAATGCCAGATAGAGCATGTAGACGCAGCCGATGATCTGCATGGTGCGAAGAATGCCCGGCAGCATGTCTGCCAGCAGATGATTGAGATACGCCGAGGCGGCCAGCAGCAGGCCAAAGGCCAGCGTAGCGCCCCATACATAGGACATCGTTTTTCGCACGCCCGCATGTTGGACGGAGGACAGAATGACCAGGTTGCTGGGTCCCGGGGTAAACGTGACGATGACGCAGTAGACGAGAAAGGACGTAAGATTCATGGTGCCTCCTTGGAATTGAAGTCCCCTGAATCATACCTTGGCGGCATATGTTCGCTATAGTACATTATTGCAGAAAAGTCGCTTTAGGTTGTTAGAATAGTGCTTAAGGGTTAGGAACATTGGGGTTGAATACGATAAAAAAATATAAAAAGGAAAAAAATTTACCAAATCTATTGTTTTTATGATTCTTAAAGACTAATATTTCATTATGTCTTTTTTACTATAATGATCCAAAAGAGAGTCTTAAAGACTAAGTCGACTATAATTGCTGAAGGGAGGGATAACAAAACTAGCCTTTACCAATTTTTGAAGAGGGAGTCCATAAAAAATGAATAAGAAGTTTTCGAGAAAGATTGTAAGCGCTAGCCTTGCAACCGCACTTTTATTACCGGGAATAACTCCAACTTTTGCTTCATCCTTTGAAATTATGAATTCAAATGCGGAAACCATTTCTACAGAGAGTCTCAACAGCAAGTCCTTGTTCGGGGATATTTCAGGACATTGGGGACAAAAAGCAATTGAAGAGTGGACAGGATACGGCGTAGTAAAAGGATACAATGGCAAGTTTCGTCCTAACTCACCAGTAACAAGGGCTGAGTTTGCCGCCATGATTGACAATATTATGAAATACATAGAAGAGGGAAGCAATTCATTCTCGGATTTAGAATCGAATAAATGGTACTACGGTGCGATTCTAAAGCTGGACAAGGCAGGCGTTCTTAAAGGAACGAATGGTGAGGCTCTGGCGGAGAAAACCATTACGCGTCAGGAAGCGGCAGTGCTTTTGGCCGGAGCATTCCAAACGGCTGCTGGTACAGATTCGGTTACATTCAAAGACAGTGATCAAATCGCTGATTGGGCCAAAGCATCGGTACAAAGCCTCGTATCCGCATCAGTAATTAACGGCAGACCGGATGGATCGTTCGAGCCCCAGGCCAACCTTTCTCGAGCCGAAGCGGTCACTTTATTTGATCATTTGATACAGATGCTCGTCACAACCCCTGGAGAATATTCGCAAGACGTCCAAGGAAATATTGTGGTCAATACCCCTGATGTGATTTTGAAGGATATGACTATTTCCGGAGATTTGTATGTCACACAAGGTGTCGGAGAAGGTGAAGTAACCCTTGATAACGTCCAAATCAAAGGCAACGTACACATTCAAGGCGGTGGGGAGCACTCCATTATTTTTAATAATGTAGATGTACAAGGAGCACTTGTCGTTAACAAATACAATGGCAAAGTGCGGATTCTTGCTACAGGAAGCACATCGGTATCTTTAACTGTACTTGAAAGCGGCGCTTTGGTTGTCACTAAGGACCTTACCGGTGGCGGATTTGAGACAGTTGAAATCCCGGCCGATATCCTTGCAGGCCAAGAAATCAAACTGGATGGCAACTTCAACAAAGTAGTAAACCATGCTGTGAATGTAAAAATTGCAGCAAGTGGGTCGATCAAGGAGTTTGTTGCTGAAGCAGAAACGAATATTACCGGAAACGTCAACATTGACAAGTCTTCAGGCAACTCAAGCATTGTAGTTAACGGTGCTGCTTATGTACCTTCGGCTGGAACGACAGGATCGAGTACAGGTACTGGAAATAGTGGTAATGCTGGAAATTCTGGTGGAAGTAGCACCGGAGGAGGAAATTCGGGAGGCTCTGCACCAGGGAATGGAAACGAATATGTTGCGGTGACAGGCCTAACGGTTGCACCTGCATCGGCTTCTCTTGTGGTTGGCCAAAAAACGCAACTTACCGCAACGGTTTCGCCCGGCAATGCGACCAATCCCAGAGTCAACTGGAAAGTAGCTGACGGCCAGACTTCGATCATTAGTGTAAGCGATTCTGGTTTAGTAACGGCCTTGACTCCCGGTACAGGAACAGTTATCGCTACGACTGAGGATGGAACATTTAGCTTTAGTTCAACGATTACGGTTTCAGCACCCGCATTGGGTATAACATTGTCTAAATATGAAGGGTCCATTGTAGATCCCGATACCCAACTGGATGAGGAAACAAAAACCAATAATGAACATGTTACGATACTAAGCAGCGATCAATCGTTAATTCAAGCAAATCATTACGATGCTTCGATAACAGCAACGCAAGCTTTGCAGGGAACGGTAACTACCTCTGTATACAGTGTTGTTTCTTTAACGGACGCAGATGCAAATCCGTTAGTGGATGTTTCTGGGGTAAAAGTAACTTTGGATGGGATGGAGTATAATCCTGAATTTGGAGTGGGACTGAGTCAAGGAAATGAAACCAACCGTTTCTTGCTCAAGTTAGACATCCATCAGCCAAGAAACATTGAACAGCATCAGCTCATCATCTCTCGTGAAGGGTATGCGGATACTTCTATGACGATTACGTATCGTCCGGAAGGAACAGTGGTTCTACAGGCAATCGATCCGATCGCAGGGGAGCTATTGGTAGGATCAGAGTTAAGTGCAGGAACAGTGCATTACGAAGGTGGGCCTGTAAATCAAGAGGCTTTGTATCAGTGGTATCGTTCGGATACAGAGACAGGATTGTACAGTAAAATTGATGGGGCAACATTTGCAAAATATACGTTAACTGAAGACGATGGCGGAAAGTATATTCGTGTTCATGTTGCGTCTGACGAAATCCAGGCTAGCGGTTCAGCCATAAGTGCAGCTTTCGGACCTGTTCAAACTCCCGTAAGCGCAAAGGAAGTATTCGCTGAAATCGAGAAAGTGTTCCTCGGGAAAAATACAGATAAAAATAACGTCATTAGTGATTTGTTTCTTCCGACTTCCCTGCCAGGCTATCCGGGAGTTCTAATCAGTTGGTCGACTGATAATGAGTCTGCATTGTCCAGCACAGGGGTCATCACCCGAATTGAAAAAGAGGATCAATTCGTAAAATTAACAGCGACTTTAAGCGGCGGAGCGGCAGGAACACATGAATACGATTTGACGATCAGGGCCGCTGGAACGAACAATGTAGGCATTGACGGATTTATCGATCCGTATTTTGTGAGCAGCTATCCCCAAGCTTATATTAAAGATGGCACAATTCATGTTAAATATGCACTGAACGCGCCTGCGGAAGTCTACATGATTGTCAACGTTATTAATGGTGGGTGGAAGTCAGATGTAAAGGCTGTCCTTGAAGGGCATTCAGGGGAAAACAATAAGCTTATTTATACGAATCAATGGCCGTATTTTGAAATAACCTCCGATCAAATCAACCAGGTTCAGGATTTCGATACAGGGGTCAAAATCTCTGATAGTAATAAGTCAGAAGCCAAAGTGGAATTTGTTATTGCTAACCAATCCCAAGGGTATGTTTCAAGCGAAGTCACTCGAATTCAATTCGACCAGACCGTCGTCGGCAGTTTGGATACCCAACCTCCAGTTTCTTACGCAAAGTATATTAACAGAGATCTGGACTCGATTTATGTCTATTTCAACGAGAAACTAAACACAAGTAGCGTTCCTTCCATCCAAGACTTTACGCTGAGCAGTGGCCGCGTGGAATCTTTAAGTGTGGTTAACAAGCAGACAGGGATCCAACCGGCCTATGTCAAGCTTCATGTCAGTGGCATCACAGAGGCTGATTTGAGTACTCTGAGAGTCAGCTATAACGGCACTGCATTGAAGGACTTGAGCGATGCTGAAAATGAGGTAGTAAGCTTCTCCAATGCAAAAATTAATGCGTATAGTCCAAAATTCACAAATATTATGCTTAGTTCTGATCGTCGTTCTGTTTTGGTAGACATAGAGCCCGGCTGGGATCCGTATGATTTTCCTGAGTTGAATTTCGACGCGGCTTCTAGAGCAAGATTCAGTATGCAAATTGCAAGTGTGAGTTACAATCCGAATTTCATCAAATACAGCTATGGATCGAGCGAGATCACGTACACACTGCAATTTGATTCACCTCTTCCTGAAGGGGAAGCAACGTTAAAGTTCAATTCAACCGGATTGATCGATTGGGCCCAGGATTCGTATCCAGAAGAGATAATATCAGGACCGATTTTGCAGCTTCCTGCTTCCGGGTCGCCAACAGCAAGTTATTCTCAACAAAACGGTAAGATTCTTTTATCATTTGCGAATGGATTCGAGCTAAGTAATTCTTCTACAGCAGTAGCAGGATTAACGTTGAAGATTGACGGCGTAGAATATGCTCTTCGTGGGTATCTGATGTCGCTTAACTGGAACAGCAAAAACCAAATTTATATTGATCTCAATGAAAAATATTCTTGGAAATTTAAACAGGCTGTGGAGCAAGGCAGCGACATTCAAATCAAATATTCAAAAGTCAATCAAGAAGACCAACAACAATTGTCTGATGCAGCTGGTGCACTTATTCCGGATTTCGATTATATTCAAGTTACCAAACAATAGTAACGGGCAAGAAAAAAGAAGCGACGAGAGCAACTTTCGTCGCTTCTTTTTTCAGTTAAATAGTTTTTTTGATTTTGCAATCTTGCTCAAACATTCCTGTAAGGCTTACAATCACAGGCTTAAAAGTTATACTTGTAGATAGATATATCTATGTAAACCGCAAAAAACATACACACGTTAACGGAGAGGCAGAACCAATCTGGAGAAGCGAAGCGTTCGCATTTATCACCGGATTTTCCCCTTGAAAAAGGGGAATCAAAAAATCTGGGGATAACAGCGATCGGAAGATGGTACTGCGCTCGCAGTGGCCTTGTGTGATTGATTATTGCAGTTTATATATCAGAGGAGGACCCGAGTGATTACTGATGTGCGTACCGAATTGTTGTCCCTCGCCGAACCGGAATATCAAAAATTTGCGTCGGCGCTCATTCCCAACATCACGAATTTGCTCGGAGTGAGGTTGCCGGCGTTGCGCAAGGTGGCGAAACGAATCGCGGCCGAAGACTGGCGCGGTTACCTGGAGGCGGCGAAGAACGATTATTTCGAAGAAGCCATGCTGCAGGCGATGGTGCTTGGTTATGTCAAAACCGATCTGGAGGAATGGCTGCGGCAGATTGCCCGCTTCGTTCCCAAGATCGATAACTGGTCCGTTTGCGACAGCTTTTGCATCGGATTGAAAAGGGCGAAACAGCATCAAGACGAAGTGTGGGCTTTTTTGCAGCCATACCTGATTTCTGACCAGGAATACGAGATTCGCTTCGGGGCGGTCATGCTCTTGAATTATTATATGGACGAGCATTATATCGACAGGGCGCTGGCTGCGTTGGACCGGATCAAGCATGAGGCATATTACGTCAAAATGGCCGTGGCTTGGGCCGTTTCGATCGCTTATGTGAAGCAGCCTGACATTACGATGCGTTATCTGCAAAACAATACGCTGGACGATTTCACCTACAACAAGGCGCTTCAAAAGATTACGGAATCGCTCCGCGTGGATGCAGAGACAAAAGCGTTGATTCGCAGCATGAAAAGAAAGACTGCCAAAGTGCAGCATACTGCACGGAGCAGCAAGGGTTGAACGGAATGGAGGACAACCGATGAGACAAAGCATAAAATGGACCGCGTTGGAGCTGGATGGGCAGCCCTGGATCCCGATGGCTACCGAAAAAGGGGTGTGCCGCATCGTGATGCCGAACGAAACGCTGCAGGACTGGAGCGCATGGGCTGCGCGGATCTCGCCGGAAGCGGAACTGCAGGAAGACGCGTCCGCGCTGGAACGAACGGGCATCGTCGATTGGCTGAAGGCATACTTCAACGGAGAACGGATGGCGGTATCGCGGGACATTCCGCTGGATTTGGTCGGAACGGCGTTTCAGAAGCAGGTATGGCAGGAACTTGGACGTGTGCCGTACGGGGAGACCCGGACGTATGGGGATATTGCCGTGGCCATCGGCAGACCTTCCGCCGTACGGTCTGTAGGCGCTGCGAACGGAGCAAATCCCATTCCCCTCCTTCTGCCATGCCATCGAATTATCGGGGCCAACCGGAAGCTGACCGGATTTCGCGGCGGCCTTGAATTGAAGCGAAGATTGCTGGACATGGAGCGCATAGACGGCGTGGCCGATGGCGGCCATGAGCGGTTTCGGTTTTAATGACTCGTGATGTGACGGGAAGGGAAGAGAAATGGAGGGTGGGCCTGAAATGAGGCGCACTACAGCGGAAAACCACGGGAAACCGTGGTTTTTTTGCTGTCACATCTTCCGATATATGGGTTATGATGGATATGAATGAAGAAGGGTCGGGGAGAGGAGAGATGAAATGATGACGGATTCAAACTTCATTGGCATACTTCCCGGCATCGAGAGATTTGAAGAGGACATCCGGGAAATTGGCTACCCGGTAAAAGGGCGACCCGGATCTATGAAACAGCAGCGGCCCGAAAACGAAAAGAAAGGGTGACGGATGATGGCTGCTATCCCGCGAAAACTGCTTTCGGCATTGCTTGCGTCCATCGCATTTGCATGTATTCTAGGTCTTCTATCGGTAGGCATGAGGGGGGCGTACGATTTCCATATGTACGTTCTGATTTATGCGATTTACGGTACGCCGGGGCTTCTGTTGATTGGGATTCCCGTTTCGTTCCTCCTGGATTACGGGTTGGGCAAGATTCACACGGCAAATGCCGGTGTCAGAACGACGTTAACGACGATTGGGTATGCAATCGCTGGTTTTGCTGGAGGAACCATCTATTTGATCGTTATTACCTCCGGAAGGGCGCTCCAAAGTTCTTTTGGCGAGTGGCTGCCGCTGAGCTTGCTTGGCATTTTGGCCGCCTTGTTATTCGCGTGCATCGATCGAAGGCTGCTTGCCTCATCCAAAACGATTAAACCTCCGGTTGGATGAGCGATGCTCATTATAAAATATTGGAAGCGGAGGAATGGGGATGAGCAACTCAAAAGCACTTCTAGTTATCGACGTTCAGGTAGCCATGTTCGATGAAGCCGACCCTGTAGTCCAGGGAGAGGCGCTGCTTCAAAAAATCAAAAGTTTGATCGCCAAAGCACGCCAAAACGGTCATCCCGTGATCTACATTCAGCATACCGAAGGAGCGGGCACCCCGCTGGAACGGGGGGCGAACGGCTGGGGAATTCATCCAAGCATTGCGCCCCTGCAAGGGGATGCTATCGTCGAGAAATTGACGCCGGACTCCTTTTATGAAACGCAATTACATTTATTACTGCAAGAGATGGGCGTGAAAGAGCTCATCTTGTGCGGCATGCAGACAGAGGTATGCGTCGATACGACCTGCCGCAGCGCGTTCAGTCACGGGTATGGTGTAACGCTCGTGAGCGATGCGCACAGCACCTGGCATTCCCCGCAGCTGCAGGCAGGCCAGATCATCTCACATCATAATCATGTGCTGAGATTGTTCGCGACAGTGGCGGGCGAGGAAGAAATATGGACCGGCGGAGCATGACATGATTCGAATTTCCGCTAGGAGCCTTGTAACCGCATCTGGCAGAAATGTTTTTGAGGGGGAGTAGGGGAGGGGAGCCGGATTGCATGGCAGTGGTGTTTGTGCATTGAAAGATATTCATTGGATCGAGCTCCATCAGGACATTCGGGCACTCATGAACCAGCCATGCCATGTCGTCCCCTTGTCGCCAGGGATGGAGGCAGACGTATATCGGTACGGGTTCGAAGGCAGATCTTGTGTGCTCAAAATTTGGAACAAGGAATCGAGGCCCAATATCGCCAATCAGTATCGGCTGCTTTCCGAATTGCATCATCAAGGTGTGAAGGTGTCCATTCCTTATGGATGGGGCGAAGATGCAGAGCGGAATCAGGTTTTGCTTATGAACGACGCCGGCATCCCTGTAGACACGCTGACTTCAGAGAAGCTCAAGGACCTGGCGTTAATGCTGATGGAGGTACACCGCTTTAGGAAAAGCCCCCAGGATGATGATTTTATTCCAGCCTATGATTTCGCCGGTTACTTTTTTCCCGGCATTGCAAGTCATCCGGATCTGGAACGGATTTTATCCGATGCGCTTCAGCGCGTATCACTCAGGCAGGACTGCCTGATTCATGGAGACTACAATTTGTGGAACGTCCTGGAGGCGAACGGGTGCTGCACCATCATTGACTGGACGAACGGACAATGGGGCGATCCCAGATACGACGTCGCATGGTCTGTTTTCCTGATGGACGTCTATACCGGCCCCAAATGCGGAAAAACGTACCGTGTGGAATTTCTCCAGTGGAACGATTATGCCAGTGAGGATATGATTTGGTTCGAAGCCCTTGCCTGCTTGCGCTGGCTTTTGCTGAAACGGACCGGAGGCGTGCCTTTGCATGGCGAAACGCTGCAGCGTATGGCGGCCATCCTGCATCGTAATCCATATGTAAGTACGGATTTGTTGCTCCGGTAGTTGAAGGGCGACAGTACGAATGGCGGCAACGTTTGAAACACGACACCCTGCAAGCTTCATTTCATGAAAGGGGGAAACATGAATGATGAATGTTTTATTAGTGGATGATGAGCCGTGGGTACTGGAAGGCCTGCGAACCATGGTGAATTGGGACAAATACGGTTTTCGAATCTGCGGAGAGGCCGAGAACGGCAATGCCGCCTGGTCGATGATTGAGGGGCTTCAGCCGGATCTGGTGTTTACAGATATTCACATGCCTTCCGTAAGTGGTCTCGAACTGATCGACCGTTCTATGCATGGGCTGGCCAAACCACCGCGATTCGTCATATTAAGCGGATACGACAACTTCGAATATGCCAAAACGGCGTTGGAACAGCGTGTGGAGGATTATTTGCTCAAACCTATTGATGAGGCCGAGATTGAAACCGTATTGGAGCAGATGAGCCGTAAAATCCAGGAGGAGCATGCTTCGAAGGAAGCGCATCAGCGCGAGCGTGCTTTATATGTGAATTGTTTGTTCAACCGTCTGCTGCAGGGTGAGGACGACAGCGAACTGCAAGCGGAGGTGATGGGCATGCTGCAAATGGAAGGTCATGAGAGCATGGCCTGTCTTCTGATTGAAACGGATGCCGGCACAGAGGACGTGAAGGCACGGGTACGCCTGTTGGCCGACGAACATTGGTCAGAGCCTTTTATGGATGCCGAAGGAAGAATCGGCGTGTTCGCTGCCGAAAGCGGAGGATCTCTGGAGCGGCTTGAAACATTGGGGAGAAGTCTGTTTGAGACATACTCCGGCCATGCGTCGATCATTGTTTCATTCGGTCATCAATCAGGCGGAGTAGGCGCGCTGCGGTCAGCGTATGACAGAGCGTTATCCGCGCTAAAATGGAAGCGTTACCAGCATGGAGGCGGCTTCGTGCAGGATCAGGAATTGCCGCAGTACGAGGACGTGGCCTGCGTAAATCATAAAGCTCTGGCAAACCTGCTTGCAACGATTTTGTCGGGCGAACAAGACAGGCTGGAGGGAGAGGTACATGCGCTGTTGACCAATTCGGACGCAGGAAGCCACGGGTCGGACATTGAATATGTCCGGGTTCAACTGCTGGCCCTCGAAATGGGGGTCCTCAAGCAGCTGAAGGAACTGGACGGGGATATGGACAGCTTTATGCTGCACGTTCAACAGATGCCGGTCGGCCTTACCGGCATACATTCCTATCCCGCGTTTCGGGAATATGCGCTCGAATTAAGCCGCATTGCCTCGAAGGCGCTGCAAGAGCAGCGGAAAGAAAAGGAATGCAGCACGGCCTTTCGGGTGGTGCAGTATGTCAATCAGGAGTTCCGGGAGAAACTGCAGCTTCAGGAGCTTGCTCAGAAATTTCATATGAATGCCAACTATTTGGGGCAAGCCTTCAAACAGCAGACCGGAAAGTCCTTTCGGGAGTATCTGAATGATAAACGGATTGAAGAGGCAAAGCGGCTGTTGCGCCAGAGCCGTCTAAGCATTGCCGATGTCGCGGTAAACTCAGGGTATCCGAATGCCGACTATTTTGTAAGTCAGTTCAAGCGAATGACGGGCATGTCCCCTTCCGCATACAGAAAGCAACCATAGTTCCGACTCGGAAAGTAACGAATGAAGGATGGCGATAGCAAATATGTTTAAAAAATTCCGATGGCGCGGCATCGTGAACGATATTCCTCTGAACTACAAGTTTATGCTGATCTATATTATCGGGATTTTGCTTCCCATCATCGCGAGCAATTATTTGTTCATGGATCGCATGACCGGTCTGATCAAAGAGCGCGAGGAACAGAATTTGCAAATATCGCTGGAGCGGGCCAGAAAGGACATTCATACGATGATTGACGGCGGCATCGCCGTCAGTCACGCCTTGATTACGGACAAGCTGTTGTCCGAATCGATGGATCGGGAGTACAACGGCCAGCTGGATTTCTACACCACGTTCGATGAGCAGCTCCGCCACCGGGTGACCTCGTATATTCCCGTGAACAACCAAATTCAGCGAATTGGCATCTACACGGACAATCCAACGATCGTGCCTGGCGGGGATTATTACTATCTGGACGATACGATGCGCGCCAGTACTTGGTTCAGGCAGTGGAAAGCGGCAGGAGAATCGCTGAGAGTGATCGCTTACCGCGATCAGGCTGCGAATGATCGGGCGGCGATCGCTTCGTATTTTAGCGTAATTGAAAAAATGGACTATTACAACGCGGACAATTCTTATCAAAAGCTGGTCCGCATTGACTTTTACCTTAATCGTTTCTACGACGTTATTGCCAGAGAAAAAAGCTCGTTGGATCTGTATCTGGTCAACGCACAGAATCAAATCATCGTGTCGACGGATGACAAGTATCAGGGCGAGGTGGATAGCGACTACGCGTTGTTCGATATGAGCAAGACGGCAGACAAGGACCTACATATCGTTACGATTGGCACCGCCAGCTATGTGAAAGGCTGGAAGCTGATCGGCGTGCCCCAGGAAACACGCGTCAAACAAGCGATGCTGTCCATGCAGCTTTATTTCGGCATGCTCGCCGGCATCATTACACTGATTACGTCGGTTTTCATCTATGTCATGCTGCGGTCCTACAATTATCGGGTGAAGCGTCTGTCCAGACATATGCAAAAGGTGGGCAACGAGAAATTCGATCTGATCAACATTGATGGCGGAAAAGACGAGATCGGCCATCTGATCCGCAATTTCAATATGATGACCGCTCAGATCCATTCCTTGATCAACAATGTGTACAAACTTGAAATTCAGCAGCGAAGCCAGGAAGCCGAACGCATTCGTGCCGAGCTGAATTTGCTGCAAAGCCAGATGAATCCCCACTTTTTATTTAATACGCTGAATGCGCTGCTTGTCGTTAGCACCAAAAACAATTATGTAGATGTCAAGGATATCATCAAGGACCTCTCCAAACTGCTGCGCCGCCTGCTGAACTGGAAGGATGACCTGGTAACGCTGGAGGAGGAGATGAGTTTTACGGTCATGTACCTGGGGATCGAAAAGTTCCGTTTCCGGGACAAGTTTGAATATTACATTGACATCAGCGATGAAGCGAGGCATTATAAAATACCAAAAATGAGCATCCAGCAATTGGCAGAGAATGCTTGCAAGCATGGCATACAGGCTATTGAGGGTTTTGGCTATGTGAAGATCCGAGCCGAAATCGCAAGCGAGCGCCTGCGCATCGTTGTATCCGATAATGGCAAGGGCATGAACAAGGAGCGGCTGCAAGAGGTTCTGTACCACATGCGGAGCAAGGAGGAGAGCGGGGGCAGCAATATCGGCCTGCGCAACGTCTATCGTCGTCTTGAATTGTATTACGACGATAAGGTGAATTTCAGCCTGGTGAGCAGAATGGGCGAGGGGACCGAGGTGTCCTTTGAAATTCCGTTGCACCTGCTGGAGCATCAGGGTGGAGAAGGAGGCAAGGACATTGGCATTTAAAGTACTGCTGATCGATGATGAGCCTTGGGCGCTGGAGGGCTTGCAGCTGTGGATCCCTTGGGAAAGCCTTGGGTTTGAGGTGTGTGCCTTGTGTGGAAACGGGGCGGAAGGGTTGGAACGGATGGAAGAGCTGAAGCCGGATCTGGTCATGGTCGATATTCATATGCCGGTCATGGACGGGTTGGAGATGATCGAGGAATGGCGGCGCAGAGGCAACTGGTCAACCAAGTTTATTATTTTGACGGGATACAGCGATTTCGGGTATGCGCGAAAAGCGCTGAAATTCAGAGTTTCCCGGTATCTGCTCAAACCGCTGGATGAGGAACAGGCAGAGTCCGAGGTGCGCGCGATAGGTCAAGAGCTGATCAAGGAGCAGGAGCAGCTTTATATCGGACAGGTCGCGCAGAGAGAGCAGGAGATTTTGGCGATTAAGGAGGCGCTGACGGGTACAGCGCTATCCACAGAAGCTGCTCGATTCATGGAATCCCTGTCCCGGTCCGCCGATGTCTGGAATGTATGCCTGGTTCAGGTGTCCGGAGAGGATTATAGCCGATGGAACAGCATTGCAGCAGAGTTTCTGAACGGGTGGAACGCCATCTATATGATCCGCTTGCGCAACGATCTGGTTTCCATTGTGTTCGGAGATGCTGCCCACTCCTCCCAAGGATCGGGAGAAAGCGTAAGGAAGCGATTGGAGGCACTGGCTCGCCATCTGGCGGGCTTTCGTGCCTTTATGGCGATTGGCGCAGCCGAATCCTCGCTGACGCGCATCGGCCATTCGCGAATCACGGCCGAGGAAGCGCTGCTGCACGCCTTTTATGAAGCGGAGAGAAACGAAGTATTGGAATATGACGCGCTCAAGGAGCATGTTTTTCAAAGGCATTACGACCAGGTGGAGCTGCTGGATCGCATGCTGGGAACGTTTCATCTCATTGACCATGCGGCCTATCGGGCCGTTGTGGATCATATGAATCAATCCTTCCGTCAGACGCGGGTTCACCCGGATGAGGCCCGAAAATTCGTCATCTACCTTCTTCATGAAATTCGCGCGTATATGGGGGAACAAATGGAAAAGGATTCAGGCGCTTCAAATCGTCTGTTCGAAATCCCTAATCTGGATGAAGTCCTGTTGACCTTTGATGACTTGATCGGCATGCTGCATTCATGCGGACGAGTCTGCTTTGAATTGCTGCTAAAGGAGAATGCGGCCGAGGCCCAGGGCATTGTGCAGGATATCAATGACTATATCCATACGCATTTTCGCGAAGGATTGACCATTAAGCTGCTGGCGGAACGTTTCTTTCTGCACCCGGCTTATCTGGGGCAATTATTGATACGGAAAAACGGAATCGGCTTCAACGAGCTGCTCCATAATCTGCGCATTGAGGAAGCTTGCCGGCTGCTTCAGACGAATCTGTACAAAAACAGCGAGGTGGCAGAAAGGGTTGGATACGCCAGCTACAATCATTTTTTGAAACAATTCGAAAAGCGTCTTGAGATGTCTCCCAACGAATACAAGAAAACCTGAGCTTTTCTCGGAAAGAGCTATAATTCGAATATAGTTTCCAGACAGCTGTAAATTTATAATGAAATCATTCACATGAAAGGGCTTTCACAAAAGCAAGATCAAATTTTGGAGGTGCTTTATGGGGGACAGCAAGAAAAAGTTTTTCCGCATGGGGGCAATATTGCTGGTATCGCTTAGCGTTGCGCTGGCCGGCTGCTCAGGCGGCGGTGCAAATGAACCAGGCAGCGGGGAGGCAAGCAGCGGCAGCGAGGTTGGACCTGACAATCCGATCGAAATCTCGGTATTTCTGAACGAGGCCGGACAGCAGCCAACCGCAGACAACAAAATCTACAAGAAAATGAAGGAAGAGCTTGGCGTTACGTTCAAATTCGAATTTTTGGCCGGCGACAAAAACCAAAAGCTCGGCGTCATGATTGCCGGAGGAGATTATCCGGATCTGATCTCAGCGGATACCAAGCTGACTGCAGCCGGTTCGGTCATTCCGCTCGAAGACCTGATCGAGGAGCATGCGCCTAATCTGAAGAAACATTATGAAAAGTACTGGAACCAGATGAAGGACCCTAACGACGGGCACATCTATTACCTGCCCAACTACGGGGCTTACAACGGCGAGGTAGCGGATACTTATTACAGTGGACCTGCCTTCTGGATTCAGAAAGCCGTGTTGAAAGAATTCGGTTACCCGACGCTGAAGACACTGGACGAATACTTTGAGTTGATCGCGAAATACAAGGAGAAATATCCAACCATCGACGGCAAGCCGACCATCGGCTTCGAGGTATTGAACTATGACTGGAAAAACTGGGGCCTTTTGAACCCGCCACAGCATTTGATCGGTCATCCGAATGATGGCGGCGTCGTTGTAAACGATGGCAAGGCAGAGATTTTTGCGGACAAGGATTACGCCAAAACGTACTATGAGAAGCTTAATGAAATTAACGCACAAGGCTTGCTCGACAAGGAAGCGTTTGCGCAAAACTACGATCAGTACATGGCTAAATTGTCCAGCGGCACAGTACTCGGCATGTTCGACCAGCACTGGAACTTCGGCAGCGCTGAAGATTCTTTGGTAACACAAGGCAAAATCGAACGCACGTATGTCGGCTTCCCGCTCGTGTACGATAGCAGCACGAAGGACTACTACCGCGACCGTGCAGCGCTCAACTTGAACAACGGTTTCGGTATTACCGTAAGCGCTAAAGATCCTGTAAAAATTATTAAAGTGCTCGACAAGTTGATGGAAGAAGAATGGCAGAAAACGCTCACTTGGGGCATTGAGGGCGAGGACTACTACGTCAACGACGAAGGACGCTTCATGAAAACGCAGGAACAACGCGACAACGCTGCGGATGCTGCATGGAAGCTGGCTAACAAAGCGGACGCCTACTATGCCACCGCACCGAAGCTGGAAGGCTATTTCAGCGATGGCAACGCCACTTCGGCAAGCAATCAGCCCGAAGAATATCAATCCAGCCTGAAACCGTTTGATAAGGAAGTTCTGGATGCATATGGATTCAACAGCTACGTGGATTTCTTCAGCGATCCGCCGGAAAATCCAATCTACTACCCGGCCTGGTCCGTCGATCTGGTTGAAGGTTCTCCAGCCAAGATTGCCAATACCAAGCTGAACGAATTGTCGACCAAATATTTGCCGAAAGCGATTCTGGCCAACCCATCGGAATTCGGCAGTGTCTGGAACGAATACGTTTCCGAAATTCAAAAGCTGGATATCAAGGCTTACGAAAGCCGGATCAATGAAGTATTGCAGTGGAGAATCGATAACTGGTCCGTGAAATAAGACAACGGTCATCAGGAAGGGAGGCAGCTTTCCTTCCTTCCTGTTTTTGCAAAAACGCGTATTGCTGGACGCAGTCTGTCATCTTGGAAAAACGTCGCTTGACGTTTTCTTTTCAATACAAAGCTGGATAGGGAGCTTGATATTATGGAGGAAATCGTAGTGGGCAACAAGCCGCTCGGCCCGAAGAAAAAACCGAAAATCCGACGGCTGACCTGGCAGAACATCAAAGCGCAGAGACAGCTGATCTGGATGTCTGTTCCTCTGCTTGCGTATATCGTTACCTTTGCTTACGTCCCTGTCTGGGGCTGGACCATGGCTTTTCAGGATTATAAGCCTGCAAGAAGCTTCTCACAGCAAACCTGGGTAGGATTCAAGCATTTTCAATTTTTATTCACGGATGACAACTTTTTGCGAGTGCTTCGCAATACGCTGGCGATGAGTGTGATCAACCTCATATTAGGCTTTGTAACCGCGATTATTCTGGCCCTGCTGCTCAATGAGATCAAAAAGGTCATGTGGAAGCGGACGGTGCAGACGATTTCGTATCTGCCCCACTTTTTATCGTGGATTATCGTTACCGGCATCGTGGCGACCTCGCTCGCTTCCGACGGCATCGTTAATGATATTTTAATGAAATTGCACCTCATCAATGAACCCATTCTCTGGCTGACGGAAGGAAAGTATTTCTGGGGAGTCGTTGCGGGTTCCCATGTCTGGAAGGAAGTCGGCTGGAACACGATTATTTATTTGGCGGCTATGGCCTCTATTGATCCGGCGCTGTATGAAGCCTCCGACATTGATGGAGCCAATCGGTACCAAAAAATGTGGAACATCACCCTGCCGGGAATCAAGCCAACCATTGTCATCCTGCTGATTATGTCGATCGGACATATTTTGGAAGCAGGCTTTGAGGTTCAATATTTGCTGGGCAACGGACTTGTTGTTGACTGGTCGGAAACGATTGATATCTTTGTGCTCAAATACGGGATTGCCCAGGGCAACTATTCGCTAGCTACTGCCGGCGGGATATTCAAAACCGTAGTCAGCATTACCATGTTGCTCATCGCGAATTGGACCGCCAAGCGGCTTGGGGAAGAGAGGCTGTTATAATCATGAAAAAAACTACATTGTCCGGTTCAGGGAATACGGCACTTTCCGTACGCCGCCCGGGTGGCAGGGGCATTGAACCGATTCTGTTCAACACCTTCAATACCATCTTTATGATTTTGCTGGTCATTGTCACGTTGTACCCGTTTCTGAACACGATTGTCGTTTCGTTCAATGCAGGGAATGACACCATCCGGGGTGGATTGTACTTATGGCCCCGCGAGTTCACGATGCAGAATTACAAAGCGGTGTTTGCATCAGGCACGATTTATAATGCGTTCATGGTTTCCGTGGCGCGTACGGTGCTTTCCACCGTGCTGAATATATTCCTGACCACCATGCTGGCCTATACGCTGAGCCGCCGGGAATATATTTTCCGCAAGCTGATCACGACCGTGTTTGTACTGACGATGTATTTCAACGCAGGGCTCATTCCGGGGTATTTCCTGATGAAGGACCTGCATTTGATCAATTCGTTCTGGGTGTATGTCATCCCGTCGCTGGTCAGCGCGTTTAACTTGATCGTCATCCGTACTTATATCTATACCATCCCCGAAAGCCTGATCGAATCAGCCAAAATAGACGGGGCCGGAGATTTCAGGATTTTCTGGAAAGTCATCTTTCCGCTGTGCAAACCCGTTTTGGCAACGATTGCGCTCTTCGTCGCGGTAGGGGCATGGAACTCCTGGTTCGATGCTTTTCTGTATACGTCCTCCCGTCAAGAGCTGAGCACGCTGCAATATGAATTGATGAAGCTGTTATCCTCCAGCATGAACGCCAACAGCAACCCTTCGGTAGCCAACGGCGTTGGGGTGGAGCATTCGACACAGGTAACGCCGATTTCAATCCGGGCCGCGATTACCATTGTTGCTTCGGTACCGATCCTGCTCGTATATCCGTTCATGCAAAAATACTTTGTCGTTGGACTTAACGTAGGGAGTGTGAAGGAATAATGCCACAGCTTCAATCGCATACGATCCGTTATGCCAATCCGATCCTGCCCGGATTTTATCCGGATCCGAGCATCGTGAAGGCGGAGGATTATTTTTACCTTGTTTGCAGTTCGTTCGAATATTTTCCCGGAGTACCGATTTTTCGGAGCCGGGATCTGATTCATTGGGAGCAGATCGGCAATGTACTGGACCGGATCAGCCAGCTTGATTTGACCGGGCAGAAAAGCTCGGACGGCATTTACGCTCCTGCGCTGCGTTACCACGCAGGCACGTTCTATATGATTACGACAGATGTGAGAGGCATCGGCAACTTCTACGTGACGGCAACCAACCCTGCCGGACCGTGGTCCGATCCGATTCGCATTCCGTATGGCGGAATTGACCCATCGCTGTTTTTTGACGATGACGGCAAAGTGTATGTTACGGCCCAGCAAGGCGCGGATTACGACTCTCACGCCATTCAGTATGAGATCGACATTGCGACGGGAGAGGCGCTCTCCGAACCGCAAGTCGTTTGGCATGGAGACGGCGGTCCATGGACCGAAGGGCCGCATTTGTACAAAATCAACGGCATGTATTATATGATGTCCGCTTCGGGCGGAACGGCCAAGGAGCACCGCGAAATCATCGGCAGAAGCGATAAACCTTACGGTCCGTTCGAACGCTATCCAGAGCCCATCCTGACCCATCGCCATCTGGATCATCCAATCCAGTATTTGGGCCATGCCGATCTGGTGGAGGATCACCACGGCGACTGGTGGGCCGTATTTCTCGGCGTGCGGTTGACGGAGGAAGGATATAGCGTGCTGGGACGGGAAACGTTCCTCGCACCGGTCGTTTGGAATGACGGTTGGCCGCACATTGACAACAATGAAGGAATAGTGAGCCTGGATATGACGGTTCAGCGCCAGCCCGTGACGGCCCCTTCTTTGTTGGAGGAAAATGGAGCCATCGTTGTCGGCCGGGACGAATTCGATGGAGAACTTGGACCGCAATGGATGTTTGTGCGCAATCCGACAGAGGGAGCATGCTCGCTTGCAGAAAAACCGGGTTTCCTGACGTTGTATGGTCAGGCGGCGGGTCTCGGCGACGTTGGCCAGCTCACGTTTGTCGGCCGGAGGCAGCAGCATCTGCATGCCAGCTTTACGGCATGTATGTCATTCGTGCCGGTCGCCGACGGGGAAGAAGCGGGGTTGTGCATCCGCCGGGATGAGGACGCGCACTACGAGCTTGGCATAAGACGGTTGGAAGGCCGCAATGTGCTCTTTGCCCGTCTGACGGTGCGCGGAGAGTCGCACACGGTTCATGAAAGTGAAACGCAAGCGGAGCAGCTATGGCTCCGGATCGAATCGTCAGAAAAGGAATACAGGCTGGCTTGTTCCGAGGACGGGGAAAACTGGAGGGATTTGGGGTCGGGTTCGGCGCGTGCCATCTCTCCGGAGGATTTTGTCCATAAAATGTGCTTCACCGGAGCGGTGATCGGGCTATACGCTACGGGCAACGGCCAGGCAAGCAGCACTCCTGCCCGTTTCGACTGGTTTGAGTATTCGATCTGACCTGCCGCCAATACAGGCTGCAAGCTTCAGCCCAAGAGGAACAGGGCAATAACGAGGAGGGAAATGATGGTTTCGTTTCGAACAGAGGCCCCACTGAAGGAATTGTACAAGGACGCTTTCCATATCGGAGCAGCAGTGAATCCGGGTACGATCGAACGCCAGCGTTCACTGCTTGCATATCACTTCAACAGCCTGACGGCGGAAAATGAAATGAAATTCTCCAGCGTGCATCCAAAGGAGGAACTGTATACATTCGAGGATGCGGATATCATCGCGGCCTTTGCCCGGGAGCATGGGATGGCGCTGCGCGGCCATACGCTGGTCTGGCATAACCAGACTCCCGAATGGCTGTTCGAGAACAAAGCTGGCGGGCTGGTGGAACGTGCTGTATTGCTGGAGCGATTGCGCGCACACATTCAAACCGTCGTTGGCAGATATAAGGACGTTATCTATGGTTGGGATGTCGTGAACGAGGTTATTTCGGATGATGCGAACGACGAAAATGCATTCCTGCGGCCTTCCAAATGGTTGGATATCGCGGGAGAGGACTTTATTGCCAAAGCGTTCGAATTCGCCCATGAAGCAGACCCGCAGGCGCTTTTGTTCTATAACGATTATAACGAGTCCAATCCGCACAAGCGGGAGCGCATTTATCGGCTCGTCCGTTCGCTGCTGGATCAAGGCGTGCCGATTCATGGCGTCGGCCTGCAGGCGCATTGGAATCTGTATGATCCGAGCCTGGACGATATGCGCGCCGCGATTGAGCGATATGCGCAGCTTGGCCTGCAGCTTCAGCTTACCGAACTGGATGTCTCGGTATTCCGCTTTGACGACAGGCGCACGGATCTGGTTCATCCTACGGAGGAGATGCTGGAGTTGCAGGCCGAGCGATACGAATCCATTTTCCGCCTGCTTTACGAATACAAGGAACATATCAGCGCCGTGACATTCTGGGGGGCTGCCGACGATTACACCTGGCTTGACGATTTCCCTGTCCGAGGGCGGAAAAACTGGCCTTTCCTGTTCGACGAGTCGCATCGTCCGAAGGAAGCCTATCAGCGTGTTGCGCAAATCGCCGCGCCCAAGTGAAGCTAGACGGATCACCCGTCATCGTTGAACCCGTCGCCGCGTCCAGAAGCTGGGCGCGGCTGCATATCTTTTGGAAGGAGCCATTTGCATGTCCGAATTGCCTAAACCGCATCAACCTTTAGTAACCCATATCTTTACTGCCGATCCGTCAGCGCATGTGTTCGAGGATCGCATCTATATCTATCCCTCCCATGATCTCGACCATGATGGTCCAGTGAATGACAACGGGGACCAGTACAAGATGGAGGATTATCATGTGCTGTCCATGACGGACATGGATTCACCCGTGACGGATCATGGCGAGGCGCTGCATGTGAAGGATGTCCCTTGGGCATCCAGCCAGATGTGGGCACCGGATGCCGCGTTCAGAAACGGCACTTATTATTTGTTTTTCCCTGCGCGGGACCATGATGGCATTTTCCGCATCGGTGTGGCTACATCGTCGTCTCCGGCAGGCCCGTTCAAGCCGGAGGAGCAGTACATTCAAGGCAGCTTCAGCATTGACCCCGCTGTGTTCGTCGACGAGGACGATCAGGCCTACATGTTCTTTGGCGGGCTATGGGGCGGACAGTTGGAGAAATGGCAGACAGGAAGCTACGTGGAACATGCGGAAGGTCCTGCCCCGGATGCTCCCGCCCTCGGACCAAGAGTGGCGAAACTGAGCGATGATATGCTATCGCTGGCTTCGGAGGCGCAGGAGATCGTCATCGTGGATCAGGAAGGCAAACCGCTGACCGCAGGCAACGAGGATTGCCGATATTTTGAAGGACCATGGATGCACAAGTACAATGGCAAATATTATTTGTCCTATTCTACAGGAACGACGCACAAACTGGTGTACGCCATCGGCGACAGCCCAATGGGGCCGTTTACATTCCAAGGCACCATTTTGCCGCCCGTCATAGGCTGGACAACGCATCATTCCATTGTACAATTCCGGGAAAAGTGGTATCTCTTCTATCACGATTGCTCCCTTTCCGGCGGCGTCGATTACAAGCGCTGCGTGAAATTTGCCGAGTTGGCGTACAATCCGGATGGCACCATTCGCATGATTAACCCTTATCCCGAGAAGTAATGCGGGTGGAGAAGTTTTGTCGGCTTGGACGACATCGACAGTAACCTCTTGCCGATGTACTTTTCGCAGAGAACATTCTTGTCACGAATACGTGGCAAGAATGTTTTTTTGCATGACATGTGGCTGACCATCTTACTTTAATCATGAAGCGGCGCACCACATCCATCCGGGCAGCATCCTCACAAGGGCATCAGCGGACAATCTTCAGGATGCAAGTCCTAATCTTCGCCTCTTTGCATATGAATTAAGCTATAAGGAGGCGGGACCATGGAACAAAAGGTTACGGAGTATTTCGAATTGAAACGGCAGCAAAAGGAGATTGAGCAGCGCTTGGCCGTACTGCGCGACGAAATCGTCGCATACTGCGAAGGGCAAGGCGTGTACGAGACGTGCATTGGGGGATTTTCCATCAAAACGGTGCTGCAGCACCGCAAGGAATACGATGACAACAAGCTGTATGCGTCACTTGCCGATCCTGAGCTGTGGAGGCTCGCGTCCAGGGCGGATGGAAACAAGATCAAAAGCTTGATCAAGCTGGGCGTGCTGACTGAAGAAAGGCTTCGCCATGCCGTCACCGAGAAGCAGGTTATCGTGCTGCAGGTAGACAAGTTATAAAAGAAGGACGCAGGTTCCAACAGGGGCAAGCCGCTTCCAAGCTGCTGTACCCAAACCAAAATGAAATGAAGATGACGATTCAGGCGACATCTTTTGGTAGCCCCCTACATTCGGGTGGAACCGGAAGATGTCTTTGTCGTGATCGGAAGATGGTACTGCACTCGCAGTGCCTTGTGTGATTGCTTAGTGGGGTTTATATAGTTGCCGCCCAACACTTTCTTCCAAAATGAAATTAAGATGATATAATTAAATAAAGCAAAGACCATCGAAGGGGGTACGTTTTATGGATCACAACGAACGGGACGGTAACCAGGCCTCTTGCTGCACGCCGGGACGCGGAAAAACGGCGGTCAACATCAAGCCGGGGAAGCGTATTACCCTAAAACAGGCTTGCTGTCAGGAAAGCGACACAGAGAATGCACCTGCAGCGGAGCGCCCAGGCATGATTCGGTTGGAGGGTGGAACGTTCCGTATGGGAACGGACAGCACGGAAGGTTTCGAACAGGACGGAGAGGGACCGGCCAGGGAAGTCAAGCTCTCATCGTTTTACATCGATCGTTATGCCGTGACGAATGCGCAGTTTGCCGATTTTGTCCAAGATACCAACTATGTCACGGAAGCAGAGCGGTTCGGCAACTCCTTTGTGTTTCATTTATTGCTACCGCCGGAACAAAGGCAGAACAGAGCCACGATGGTCATGCAGACGCCGTGGTGGCACATCGTGGATGGTGCGGATTGGAAACATCCCGAAGGAAAGGGTTCCCATGTGGAAGATCGCATGAACCATCCCGTCGTTCATGTATCATGGAACGATGCGCTGGCTTATTGCAAATGGGCCGGAAAACGTCTGCCAACAGAGGCGGAGTGGGAATATGCTGCGCGCGGCGGTTTGGATCAGGCAAGGTATCCGTGGGGAGACGAGTTGACGCCGGACGGCAAACATATGTGCAACATTTGGCAAGGAAAGTTTCCGATCAGCAATGATGCCGAGGATGGATATGTCGGAACCGCGCCGGTAGATGCGTTTGAGCCAAACGGATTTGGATTGTATAATGTGGCAGGCAATGTGTGGGAATGGTGTGCGGACGAGTTCGATCCGTATTATCATCGCCAATCGTCCAACATCAATCCGCTCGGCGTGAGCCGAGGAAATGCGCGATCCATGCGTGGAGGCTCGTACCTATGCCACGACTCCTATTGCAACCGGTACAGGGTCGCGGCACGCAACAAAAATACGCCTGACAGCTCCTCAGGCAATACCGGATTCCGCTGCGCTGCGGACGCGGATGATGAACAACGCGGCTGAGGCTTCCAGAAGCTAATGCAAGCACCCCTATAGGGTGCTTTTTTGATTACACCGATTGTCGTTTTCAGGCTGTGGCATACGAAAACAAACCTCTGTTCTCGCAGTTCGCGATCGTTCAGAGGTTTGTTTTTGGCATGTGTTTGGCACGATTTGCAGAAGGTCATCCATCCCATTCCTGCAAAATCATCAGCGCTGCGCCGGTGACCACGCCTTCGTCCCGCAGCTCCCCTTGAGAGAAGACCGGATCGTACTCGGGATAATGATAGATGTTTTTGCGGGCAATCTGAATGGCCGACTCGTAGACCAGCGGATGCGCGTTGACGAGAGCTCCACCCAAAATGACGTATTCCGGATGAACCGTATTGATCAGGTTGGCCAGCCCGATGCCCAGATAAGAGGCGGTTTCCGTAAAAAGCTCCTTGACCAAAGCGTCGTTCTGTTCAAGCGCTTCAGCCAATGCCGCGAAATGGATTTGCTCCGGCGGCAGTCCGGACAGGACGCTTTCCCGGCCGATTTTGAGCTGAGCGCTTACCCGCTCCTCCAGCGACGGGACGGAGACGTAGGCTTCCAGGGCGCCGTAGTTGCCTTTGTCCCGCAGCCTTTTGCCGCCCGTCTGAATAATCATCTGTCCGATGGCCCCTTCGGTATCCGCCGCACCGCGCAGGATTTTGCCGCCGGACATGATGGCCGAGCGGATACTGACCCCCGAGTGCACATATAACATGTGTTCACAGGTATCGTCTCGCAGCGCCCAATGCTCCGCAAGCAAAGCCGTGTTGGCCCCATTGTCCAGCCGTGCCTTAATATGAAGCTGTTCCTCCAGCATACGGCAGATCGGCACGTTGTTCCACGCTTCGGACGGGAAAAAGTCCGGCTGCAGGATAATGCCTTGCTTCGGATCCAGAGGTCCGACAGCACCTATGCCGAGCCCGAGCACCTGCTCTGCGGCAATCTGATGTTTCTCCAGCATCGCTTGCGTTTCTTGGACTACCAGTTCCACGAAGCGCTCCGGCGTTAAATCACGATCCATTTTCCAGCGAGAGAGGGCCAGTGGTTGGAGGTGAAGGTCATATAACCCCAGCGAAGAGCTTATTCGCGATATATCCAGCCCAAGCAAATAGCCGTAGGATGGGTTGGTTTGGAACAGAATCGGCTTGCGTCCTCCGGTGGAGCTGCCCAATCCGGAAACGACGATCTTTTTTTGGCCCAGCATATCTTCCAAAATACGTGTCATGCTGCTGCTCGTAATCGTGAAATATTCCAGCAGATCGGCTTTGGAGACGGTGCCAAGGTAAGCGATCCGATCGTAAATCTGTTTATGAATTGAAGAATGGGAACGTTTAAGCATCAGTATACGGCTCCATTTCCAAGTGAATGAGTCGGGATAGATAAATTCAGTATAACGGAAGAAAGTTACGTTTTCCAGCTAATGTTATAGGAATAATTGAGTTAATTCTATTATGGAATTAAGTTGGTGGAATTATGTGGTGTTTTTTAGGTTGTGAAAGGGAGGATAACTTTTAGGCTAATATTTTTTGATGACTTTATTCCAAAATGGAATAAACATGCTATAATGAAGTATAAGAGTTATTGAACATGAAACGGGAAGGTGTTATATGAACACACAACGCAAAATTAACCTTAACCTCCTTGTCCAGTTGTGTGCCGTGTTTCTGAAGCTGGGTCCCTCTACCTTTGGGGGCGGTTATGCCATGATTGCTGCGATCGAGCGCGAGGTCGTCGAGAAAAAGAAATGGTTGGATCGCTCCGAAATGGCAGACATGATATCGGTGGCCGGTTCGGCACCGGGCGGCGTCGCCGTCAATTCAGCCGCGTTTGTCGGTTATAGAATGGCAGGAGTGATTGGCGCCATAGGTGCCGTTGCGGCGATTACGCTGCCTACGTTTATCATCGTATTTGTCCTCAGCCTGCTTGGCATGATGTTCCAGGACGTTCCCAAAGTACAGGCGGCTTTAAAAGGAATCCATGCAGCCATAGCGGCGCTGATCATCGTGGCTGCATTCAAGATGGGCAAACGGTCGATCATGGATGCCGCGACTTTGCTGCTGACCGCCGCAAGCGTATCCGTGCTGCTGTTCACCCAGGTTCATTCGCTGTACCTGATTATCGGTGGTCCGATCATCGGCGTGCTTGTAGTGTTTGTCAAACGTGCACTCGGCATGGCGGCACAAACGGAGAAGGAGGACAACGAGAACAAGCAGGAGCCTCATTTTCCCGAATATTACATCTGAAGGTGATTACATGCTGTGGGAATTATTTTGGTTGTTTTTAAAAGTGGGCTCCCTCTCGTTCGGCGGAGGATATGCGGTAATTACCCTTATTCAGCGGGAAGTGATGGATAAGGGTTGGATCGAACCGGAACGGTTCCAAGAACTCGTTTCCTTGGCCGGCATGGCCCCAGGCTCGATTGCCACCAATACGGCCACGCTGATCGGATATTCCGAGAGCGGGATCCCGGGAGCGATCGTATCCACGATCGGCATTATTTTGCCGTCGCTTGCCATCGTTATTTGTTTCACTGCGTTTTTCCTGCGTTTGCAGAACAATACGTGGGTCCGCTCCTCTTTTTATGGCCTTAGGCCAATCGTGACCGGACTCATCATTTACGCGGCCATTCACTTTGGCATTGGCGGCAATACCGGATCGCTGCTCGAATGGACGACGCTGGGGATGCTCGTCATCTGTGCAGGCTGCCTGCTTGGGATCATCAAGTACAAGCTGCATCCGTTCGTCGTCATTTTGCTTGCGGCAGCGGGCGGGATCGTTATATTTTAAATCGGAAAGAACAAAAGTCATTTGGGGCATGAGACCCAATCGTCGCTTTTGTTCTTTTTTTGCATGATTTATTATCTTTTGGAAACTCTACAACCTATATGGAGGTTTTGGAAACGGGGGATGGACCATGTGGCAAACGATCATGCATCATCTGCCGAAATGGAACATGATAGCGGAAGCAGTATGGCTGACATTGTTTCCTTTGCTCATATGGCAGCTCTTTCAACAGATCCAGGCCTGGGACGGAAGGCACAGCAGGCGCAAACAGAGGATGGAAGAGGTACAAAAACAGCCTTCCGCTTACTCCGATGCGGACCGGCAGGACACCGAAACGGGGGATGGGGAAGCTGGCGAAGAAGGGCTGTCTTTTACGATGGATCATCTGCTGAATCTGGGCAAGTTCAGGGCTTCAGCCAGAGACATGCAGGACATCAACGAAAAAACAATCTATTTGCAAAATTTGAACGTGAAAGCGGTTCTGTTTTTCATTGACGGTCTGACCGATAAGTCCGGTTTGGACGAAAATGTGATCAAACCACTGCTGGATTGGGGCAGCGCACCATTGGATTCGGAACGGTTCGCAGCAGATCGGACGCTGGCGGATTTTCTGATGCAGCAATTGCTGCCGATCGCAGAAATCGAATGGGTTGCGGATGTCAAGCAGGCGCTCCGCAAAGTTTTGTTCGGATCGGTGATGCTGCTGGTGGATGGTGCTCCCGGCGGGATTGTGCTTGGCATTTCCGGGGGAAAAAGCCGCTCGGTTGAAGAACCCGTCTCCGAATCGGTCCTTCGCGGTCCACGCCTCGGTTTTACGGAGGTGCTGAGCGACAACACGGCGATGCTTCGCAGACATGGCGAGAGCGCCAGCCTCTCGATGGTATCGTACAAGGTAGGAACCCGGGTTGAAAAAGAACTGATGGTCGTCTATTTCAAGGATATTGCCAATCCCGAGCTTGTAGAAGAAGTGAAGCGGCGCGTCGGCACCATCGAGGTGGATGAAGTGATGGAAGCAGGTTACGTGGAGCAGCTGATTGAGGACAACTTTCTGAGCCCCTTCGCGCAAATTCAAAGTACCGAGCGTCCCGACAGGGTGATGGGGGCTTTGTTGGAAGGCAGGGTAGCCATTTTGCTCGACGGCTCCCCATATGCATTGCTAATGCCTGTAACTTACGGCATGATGCTTCAGTCGCCCGAAGACTATTATGAGCGGTGGCTGCCCAGTTCCCTGATTCGAATCCTTCGCTTTGTAGCTACATTAATCTCGTTGTTCGCTCCGGCAGTTTACATTTCCTTCATTTCGTTTCATCCCGGCCTTATTCCGACGAAGCTGGTCGTTTCCATTATCGGCACCAGGCAGGGCGTTCCCTTCTCCACATTGATTGAAGCGATGATCATGGAAGTAGCGATCGAAATGCTGCGGGAAGCAGGCTTGCGATTGCCCAAACCAATTGGTCCGGCGATGGGGATCGTCGGCGGTTTGATTATCGGGCAAGCTGCGGTCAATGCTGGCATCGTCAGCCCCATTCTGGTCATTGTCGTGGCGGTGACGGCCATTTCGTCGTTTGCCACGCCGATGTACAGCGCAGGCATCTCCATGCGCTTGCTGCGGTTTCCGATCATGTTCAGCGCCGCGATCTTTGGGCTCTATGGCGTTATTATGTCTTTTCTGTTTTTGACGATCCATATGCTGAAGCTCAAAAGCTTTGGCATTCCCTACGTCACGATGGCGGTACCCCAGTCTCTTAAAGACTGGAAGGATTATTTAATCCGCGCGCCGCTGCAATTCATGAAAAGCCGGCCGAACGTATTGAAAACGAAAGATCCGAAACGCAGCGATTAACTCAGGAAGGGGGTGCAGCGATGTCAGCCGGGTTGCCTCAATCCAACCAGCTAACGACGTTACAAGCCATGGGTGTGATTGTTTGTTTCATCATTGGCGCGGAGCTGCTGATCTTGCCGAGGGAGTTGGCCGAGGCAGTCGGCACGCCTGATGCCTGGATGACGGTGGCTGTCGGAGGAACATACAGCTTTGTTAACGCATGGATCATCATCAAGCTGAGCCAGCGTTTTCCGGAAATGACCTTTTACGAATACGTGCAGGAAATTGCCGGTTCTTTCGTGGGCAAGTGCATCGGATTGATCTTGATCCTGTATTACATCAATGTGGCCAGTTTCGAACTGCGATCCATGGAAGAAGTCACTTCGTTCTTTCTGCTGGAAGGAACGCCAGGCTGGGCCATCTTGGCTTTGTTTATATGGACATCCCTGTACCTGTGTATGGAGGGAATAACCACGATCGGGAAAGTGTGTCAAGTGATCTTTCCGATCATCGCTTTTGTCCTGATTCTGATTTTTTCGCTGGGTTTTCATATTTTCGATGTGGACAATCTTCGACCGGTGCTCGCCAAAGGGTTCATGCCTGTCCTGCATGGCATGGGATCGACCACGCTGACCTTCAGCGGGAGCGAATGTCTGTTGTTCATATTGTGCCGAATGCAAAACCCAAAGAAAGCGACGCTGATTGCCGGGTGGGGCATCGGGTTGGCTGTCGTATTTTATACGACGGCGGTGATCATCTGTATCGGCGCATTTTCGATTGATGGCGTCCTGACGCGGACCTGGCCTTTTTTTGATCTCGCGCGCAGCGTGGAGGTGGAGAACCTGTTGCTGGAACGGTTCGAATCCCTGTTGTTGTCCATCTGGATCATCCAGATTTTCGCCACCTTCACGATTGTGTTCTACTGCGCGGCTTTGGGGTTGTCCCAGATCACGAAAATGCCGTACAAATGGAGCTTGTATGTGACCGTGCCCTTCATCTGTGTGTTGTCCCAACTGCCTCAAAACATGAATGAAGTATTTGCTGTGGGAGCTTTTGTCGGAAAAGCCAATTTGGTCCTCTTTTCGTGTTTTCCGATCATCCTGCTCCTGCTTTCCGTTTGGAGGTCGAAACTGTCATGAAAAAAGCACGTCTCGGCATGCTGCTGATCAGCGCGCTCACAGGATGCATCCTGCTTGCGGGGTGCTGGAGCAGTTCACCGATTGAGGAGCGCAATCTCGAGGCCGGGATTGCGCTGGACTGGATTTCCCCGGACGAGAACGGCGCATCGTCAGCAGTGGGGAAGGAGAGCAATGACTCCAAACAATACATCCGGCGAACCGTGCAGTTTGTTTTGCCTGAGAAGGGGGATAATTCCGGTGCCGCTTCGCCGGGAAAAACGTTCTACAACGAACAGGAGACGGGAAATTCCAACATGGAAATGACCAGGGAAAGTTATCTCAGCAACCAGTCTCCGGCAGGCTTTCATCTGAAAACGATTGTCATCGGTTCGAAACTGCTGGAGCAGGTACCCATGAATGAGCTCTTGGACTTCTATCTGGCGGATAACGATATTCGATTGAGCTTGCTGCTTTTTACGAGCACGGGAATGGCCAGCGATGCGTTTAAAGAAACGCATTCCAGACAGACGCCGGCCTTCATGCTTAAGGACCTGTTCAACAACCGATCCCGCAGCGCCCGTATGGTCAAACCGGTTTCACTCGCCAAAGTCATCGGTCCCTTGAAGTCGGGTTCAAGCTTCATCTTGCCCAATGTCATCGTCACGAAACAAGGTGTCAAGCTGTCCGGTGCGGGCATAATCCGTGGTAAAACGCGGGAATACGGCGGTCATTTAAGCGAAATCGATGTGGAGGGGCTGCAGTGGATCACCGGCGATCTGGCCGGAGGCATCGTGAGAGTCGCGGAGCCGGGTTCACAGCGAAATTTCACCTACGAAATCAAGTCTGCCAAAAGCGAAATCAAAGCCAACGTTCGGGGAGACGAGCTTTCGTTTCATGTCACGTTAACGTCGACCGGTCGAATCTCGGAAAGTTTTGTTCGCAAAGAGAACAAGGGGAACAATGCATTGCTCGCCAAACAAGCCGATATCGTGGAGGAGCGGGTGATCGCGCTGGCACAGCAGGCCGTCGCCAAAATGAAATTGCTGCGGGCGGAAGCAGCCGGCTTCGGCAAAACCGTACGGATTCAGCATCCCGCCCTGTGGGAGCAGCTCAAGGACGACTGGGACCGAGAGTTTGTTGCGATTCCCGTTACGTTTAGCGCGAAGGTTCATATTGAAGATTACGGGGCTTCGATCATGACGGTGGATTAAAGCCGAAGGACGGATCAGCTTCGTTTACATTCGTTTGTACGGAATATATGAATGCCGACTCTCGACAGAGAGTCTTTTTTTTGTGTACAGTGGGGACAAGATGAGGCTTACTCCATTGGCATGCAGTTTCACGAGAATGTGGGCGAAGCTCCGGATTTCGACGCACTGTCATCCCGTATTTCGAGCTGCTCCAGTCGTAAGGGGCCGAGCGGCCTTTGTCTTTGCCTTTTAGGTCAGCCTTTCGTTTGCATCGGATGGTTCGGTAGCTTACACTGGATCATGCAGTGCTGTTTCGCCTACTCTAATTCCATACATTCGGGAGGACCTATCCATGCATCAAACATCACATATTCATGAAGCGCGAGATTACATATTGGGCAAAATCGGCGCAAGCCGACCTGTTGTCGGCATGATTTTGGGCTCAGGCCTTGGGGCGCTGGCGGACGAGATCGAAAATGCAACGGTGATTCCGTATGCAAGCATTCCGCATTTTGCGCAATCCGAAGCCGTTGGCCATGCGAACGAACTCGTGATCGGTGAGCTGCAGGGCAAAACGGTTGTTGCGATGAAAGGGCGCCTTCACTATTATGAAGGATTTACGCTGGATGAAGTGACGTTCCCGGTTCGCATCATGAAGGCGCTGGGCGTGGAAAAGCTGATCGTTACCAACGCTTGCGGCGCGGTGAACACCGGCTTTGCGCCAGGTCAACTGATGCTGCTTACGGACCATATCAATTTGGTGGCCAACAATCCGCTCATCGGCCCGAACAATGATGAGCTTGGCGTTCGATTCCCCGACATGTCCGAGGTGTACAGCAGTGAACTGCGCCATCTGGCATTGCGGGTCGCCGAGGAACAAAATATCAGCCTGCAGCAAGGCGTGTATGCGTGGTGGACGGGACCAGCCTACGAAACGCCGGCCGAGATTCGCATGATTCGCACGCTGGGCGCGGATGCCGTCGGCATGTCCACCGTTCCGGAAGCAATCGTGGCGACCCATGGTGGCATGAAAGTGCTTGGCATTTCCTGCCTGACCAACATGGCGTGCGGCATTTTGGACCAGCCGCTGAGCCACGATGAGGTCATCGAAGTGGCTGCGCAGGTGAAAACGACGTTTATCGGTTTGGTCAAAGGCGTTTTAAAAGAAATGTAATCTGCTCCGGCAGCATGCCGGGAATCTTATGGGGAGAGGATGAAGCCGAATGGTCAGCAAAGCAGAAACGTTGTGGCAGCGCATATTTGCGAAAGGAGCAAACGAGCGTCCGGATTTCAGGGAGGCGTTGGGTTTGCAGCAGGGTGCAAGCGAAGAGGAGTTTCGCGATGTCGAGACCGGACTCGGCTTCTCCCTGCCTGAAGAAATGAAGGACCTCTATCGCGTGCACAATGGACAGGTGTGGGAGATCGGGACGGAGTGTTTCGTCCGCAACCTGACCCTGTCCCCGCTAGCGGAGGTGCTGGAGAATTGGCGTTTCCTGCAGGAGGAGTTCGAACCGGATGAAATGGAACCGGAGGCCGATGCCGAAATCAAACCGATGGCTTGGAATCCGAAATGGATTCCGATTGCCAGCAACGGCGGCGGGGATTACTTGTGTCTTGACATGGACCCGTCAGAACGTGGGCAGGCGGGGCAGGTGCTTTACTTTTGGCATGATTGGGGCAGGCGTGCGGTGGAGGCATCCGGATTGTTTGCATTTTTGGAGTTGTGTCTGGAAGAGGAGGAGCGTTTATGATTGTGCAAAAAGGACAAAAAGTGGAACTTACTAAAGGCAGGATATTTCCTGAATTGGCGATTGGGCTTACGTGGCATACGTCGGGACCATCCATCGATATCAACGCTTCTGCGTTTCTTCTTAATCATGAAGGGAGATGCACGAGAGACGATGATATGATTTTCTATAACCAACAATCGGGCAGGCAAGGAGCCGTTAGGCATAGTTTCGGTGGAGACGGGCAGATGGAACGCATTCATATTTCGTTTGGTAAAATCCCGCCCGACATCGATAAAATCGGAATCACGCTGACGATCCATGAAGGAGAAATCAACGGAAAAAATTTTTCCATGGTCCGGGACGCCTCATGCCTGATTTATGATCCTTCCAATGGCGAACAAATCGCTACATTTCATTTCGGAGACGGATTGAATCTGGAAACGGCCATCGTTGTGGGCGAACTGTACATTCATAACGGGGACTGGAAATTCAATGCCGTCGGGAGCGGGTTTCATGGCGGACTTGCCGCACTCGTCACCAATTACGGCCTTGCGCTGGAGGATGCCGCCGAAGAAGCTGCTGCCGCAATAGAAGAACCGCCCATGCCATTGAAGCTGGACCTTAAAAAGCAAGAAAGCATCAACATTAAGAAGTCTGAAAAAGTTACCGCCACGTTAGAATGGAAAAAAGACAAGGATCTGGATCTCTATTGCTTCTATGTGACGAAGGACAACGAGATCGGAAAAATTTATTATCGCAACCTGGGATCCGCTCTTGAACAACCCTACATACAGTTATACGGGGATGCATTATCCCATGGCAAAGAAACCATCGTCATCCATCGCCCCGAGGCATTGAAATACATTCTGTTTGCGGCATACAGCGCGCTCAGCAACGGGATTGGAAGTTTCAAATCCATGAAGGTCCGAGCAGTGGTCGACAATCATCAGGGGCAAGTTGTGACCACGCCGCTGCACCAGAAAAGCCATCTTTCATATTGGGTAGCGATTGCTCACATCGATTTTACCGATTCTAAGCAAATGCGCGTCTCACACGTAGAGCAATACTCTCGCAAAAACGTTGAACGCAGTCCGTTATTGTATGCTGATGGTACCTTTGCGATGGATGTCGGTCCGGAAGAGTTTAAGTAAGCTGACAATAATGGAGAACCACGTTAGCATCCATTTTTGCAACGATAAGAAATCATCCGTAAATGCAGGATGGTTTCTTTTTTTGGGATTCAGGGTGGGCCGGGGCATCCCTCATAAGAGCAAAAAAGATGAAGAAAAGGCGAAATGCACATGGAACGATTAAAAAAACGACCTCTCAATCCACTATAATGGGCGTGTTTCCATACGACGAACTGGAGGAGAGTTATGTTGAGAACGTTTCAAAACCCGGTACTGCCCGGATTTTATCCCGACCCGTCGGCCATTCGCGTAGGCGATGACTATTATCTGGTGACATCCAGTTTCGAATATTTTCCGGGCGTGCCGCTGTTCCACAGCAAGGATCTGGTTCACTGGCGGCAGCTTGGGCATGTGCTCGACCGCGCCTCCCAGCTCAATCTGGACGGCATCCTGCCTTCGCGAGGCATCTGGGCTCCCACGATCCGGTATCATGATGGCGTATTTTACATGATCACGACTTATGTCGACAACGACAAAAAAGAACATAACTTTTACGTCACAACCAGGGACCCGGCCGGCGACTGGTCGGACCCCATTTGGCTGGAGGACGCACCGGGCATCGATCCCTCACTCTTCTTCGATGAGGACGGCCGTGCATATTATACGGGCAATCGCGTCCCGCCGGAAGGGCAGGACCATCCCAAACATATGGATATTTGGCTGCAGGAAATTGACCTGAAACAAGGACGGCTGATCGGCGAAAAAGAAAGCATCTGGCAAGGCGCGCTCAAAGTCGCGCATGCTCAGGAAGGGCCACACTTGTACCGCATCGGGGATTGGTACTATCTCTTGATCGCTGAAGGCGGAACAGGGCATACGCACGCGGTAACGATTGCCCGCAGCCGCAGCGTGCGCGGTCCATATGAAGGCCACAAGGCTAACCCGATCCTGACCCATCGGCATCTCGGCCGGGAGTATCCCATCGTCAACGTGGGCCATGGCGAATTGGTCCAGACGCAGCATGGCGAGTGGTGGATGTTCTGCCTTGCTTCCCGCACGGCGGGTGGATATTACCGCAATCTGGGCAGGGAAACGTTTCTGGCTCCGGTAGTGTGGGAACAGGAATGGCCTGTCGTCAGCCCGGGTGCGGGCAGGCTGGAACTGGAGGTCCAGGCGCCGGATTTGCCGGAAACGGTCTGGCCCGCTGATCCCGTCCGGGACGAGTTCGATGGAAGCGGTCTTTCCCCGGTCTGGAACTTCCTCCGTACGCCGCGCGGCGACTTTTGGAGCCTTGGCGAACGTCCCGGTTATCTACGGTTGAGGCTGAAGCAAGAAACGCTTTCCGGACAGGGCAATCCGGCCTTCGTCGGACGCCGCCAGCAGCATCTGAGCTTCAGGGCAGCCGTGCAGTTGGAGTTTAAGCCCGGGCATGAAGGCGAAACGGCGGGGCTAGCGCTGTTCCATAACGGGGATCATCATTTTCGATGCGAGATCGCCTTGGAGCGGGGCGAGCGTGTACTGCGCCTGATGGAGCGCCAAGGCGGACGGGAGAGACGGCTGGCTGCGGCAGCATGGGCAGCCGATCGCATCCAACTGAAGGTAGAAGCGCATCATCAGGATTACCGTTTCGACTATCGCGAGCATGACTCGGCGGAATGGACGCCTTTGTGCGAACACGCAGACGGCAGGCTGCTCAGCACGGACCGGGCCGGGGGATTTACGGGCACGTACATCGGCCTGTATGCTTGCACGCAGCCGGGCACAGACTCGACCGGAAGCGAGGCATTGGAGAGCGCTGGAAGGGATGATGTATTCGCTGACTTCGGCTGGTTCGAATACGAGGGGCTGAATTAGAATCTGCGATCATTACCCGGTCGAACAATGCTCACGCGTTGGACCCGCAGGGGAAGGAGAACTAATGACAGGAGGAACACGGAATGGATCACGTGAAAACAGCACAGGCAAGCCGCGCACGAACCATTGCAGAAATGATTCTGGGACAGTGTAATGATCGGGGAGAACATGAATATATATTGAAACGATGGGCTTATGTGCCCGGCATGCTGCTCATGGCCATGGGACGTGCAGGCGAGCAGCTTGGAGCGGCCGAATATGTTCGCTTTGTAAAAAGGCATATGGACGCTTTTGTAAACGAGGATGGATCGATTCGCACGTATTCGTTGGAAGAGTACAATCTCGATCAGATCAATCAGGGCAAAAACCTGTTTCCGCTCCTCCGGCAGACGGGGGACGAACGTTATGCGAAGGCTGCCCATTTGCTGGCAAATCAGTTGATCAGTCAGCCCCGGACGTCGGAAGGCGGCTTCTGGCACAAAAAAGTGTATCCCTTTCAAATGTGGCTGGACGGCTTATACATGGCATCCCCGTTTCTGGCGGAATATGCGAAGGTATTTGCCCGTCCCGAGCTGATGGATGAGGTTGCTCACCAGCTTGAGCTGATCGAGCGCAAAACCCGCGATCCCCGGACCGGCCTGCTTTACCATGGATGGGACGAATCGCGGGAACAGGAGTGGGCCGATTCGTTGACCGGCCTGTCGTCGCACTTCTGGAGCCGGGCCATGGGATGGTATGCGATGGCGCTCGTGGACAGCCTGGAGCATTTCCCGGTCACTCATCCGCGGCGCGGCACGCTGGTAGGCATCTTCCACCGCATGTGCCATGCCTTGCTGCGCGTCCAGGACGAAGCCACGGGGCTGTGGTACCAGGTGCTGGATGAAGCGAAGCGCCCTGGCAACTATGTGGAAGCCTCGGGTTCCTGCATGTTCGTCTATGCACTAGCCAAAGGCATCAGGCTGGGGTATTTGGAGAAGTCTTTTGCCGCAGGCATGCTGCGCGGTTATGAAGGCATTGGAACACATCTGGTGTCAGAGGACGAACAAGGACTGCACTTGCATTCGATCTGCAATGGGGCCGGGTTAAGCAAGGATCGCAACGGCTCCTATGATTATTACATTTCGGAACAGGTCGTTGCCGATACACCGATGGGCGTAGCTCCCTATCTGCTGGCATCGTTGGAGGTGGAACGATACGGTTCCGCAAACGCCGGCTCTGTGTCCGGATAAGCACGGTGCGGACTGAAATAATGGATGGCTGGACGATGGAATAAGGGAAAGCAGGCAATGCAATCCATCATGGCATGAACGGATAGGGGGGATCGATGTGATGGTCAAAAGCATGCAGTTCAACTTCACGGCTTTGCCAAAAAAGGGGTATCGGTCCGTTGTGCAGGAAGAGCAGGGCGTCGTCCCGCGTTATGACGACGCCGCCGGATATGGTTTCGTGGAAAGAACCTGCGCCCAGCCGCCACGAGAGGTTCATATTGAACAGATCGTGCCGGTTCAAGAGGGGTGCGTCATCATCGAGGAACGATTTGCGGATCGAAACGAATCCACGGAGAAGGATTTCAACCATTACGGCATGTGTTTCCGGGTCAAGGCCGAGCCTGGCGCATATCGGATACAGGTACGTACCACGTCCGGGCTTGGCGACACGATGATCGCGATCTCGGGCATGCATGCGGATGGCTTGCTGAATGCGGATTATTGGGATGCGGCACGGCTTGTACCCAATAGGACACGCGTTTTTCAGGACGAGCGGTTATGGAGTTACGACTATGTGAACGGACGCGACTTTATCGACGTTGAAATCGAACCTCGCCGGTTGGGCTGTCCTGTAGGCATCGCCGAGCTGGTGCTGACGCCCATACCGGTCTACCCGCGCCCTGAAAGCAAGCTGCCTGCACTGTTTACGCTCGGGGACTCCACCGTGAAATCCTATATTTTCATGGAAGCGCCGATGAGCGGCTGGGGGCAGGTGTTCGATGATTTGTTCGACCCGAGGCAGGTGCGGGTGATCAACTATGCCATGGGCGGACGGTCCTTCAAAAGCGCTTATACGGAAGGGCGCTTCAACGATATTTTGCTGACGGGAAATGCAGGGGACGTCGTGTTGATCCAGTTCGGGCACAACGACGAATCGCGTGACGAGAACCACCGCTTTGGCAGAGGCGCGACGGAAGAAATGTACCGCACGTATATTCGCGAGGTGTACATTCCGGCGATCCGGTCCAGGCAGATGATCCCGATGCTGGTCACGCCAATGTCCCGGGTGGATGGGAATGCCGCGCCCGGGCATGTCTACGCGGACTCTTTCCGCGAGCGGCAATTTCCGAAGATCATGCGTGAACTGGCCGAACAGTTGAACGTGCCGCTGATCGATTTGAACCGGGAGAGCGTGCGGTACTATAACGAGATCGGTGTCGAAGGCACAACCGCCGTCTTCATGTCGATCGAAGCAGGGGAGACGCCGGGCAAAACCAATGACGGCAGTCTTGCGAACGGTCATCCGGCGCGCAAGATCGATGGCACGCATTTCAAAGAAAGCCTCTCCAAGTCGTTTGCCCGCATCGTGGCTACGTGTCTTGCGCGGCTTGCGGAGCAGGGGCAGCCTGATGCTGCCCGGGTTGCTTCGTGGCTGAAGCCGGAGGTGCAGGCAGCGATTCGGAATCAGGATTGGTCGGCCGTATATCCCGAGATGGCTGTCGATGCCATGACAGGACGCGGGGCGTATTACCGGAATCAGATTGAGAAGCTGGTCCAGCTGGGCGTTATGAAGCTGGATGAACGATCCTGCTTTCACCCGGAAGCGTTGATGAAGTTTGGCGAATTTCGACATGCATTGTCCCGGTTATTGGATCTGGCCCCAGACGTATTAGGTCGGGACGTGCAGGCGGAAGGGACATTGTCCAGAGAGACCATGGGCTGCATGCTGTTGGATGCCTTTGAGGCAAAATTCGGTGCGAAGGTGCTCCCGGCTTACATGACCGACTATAACGGGGAAGCAGTTCCCCCGGACCAACCGGACTATGATGCTCATTTGGCGCCCGACGAACGAGGAATCATGTATTATCCGCTTGTGTCCTTTGAACAGCTGCAGGATACGGCCGAGATCGACCCGGCTCTCTACGATCGGGTGAGGAAGGCGTACATGCTGGGATTGTTGCGCTCAGAGAAAGACATTGAACGGGGAAGAGTCTGGAACGGCCGGGAACTGGAACCCAAAGCAGGGGTCACCCGGGAGAAAGCGGCCAAATCGTTATACTATATGTGGGTGCTTTCCCAGCCGATAAATATCGAAAACGACCTTTCCCGGCTGAAGACCAAGTCGGCGCATTGGGTCGGTTAAGGCTCCTCCAGTACTGTCAAAAGGGTTTCCGTGCGTTCAAGGATGAATGCGGGAGCCCTTTTTGGTGTTCTTCAAGCCGCTCTAATGAACCTGAAACACGTTATTTCCTGGAAATGGTGCATAATCGCCCATTTTCCGGTCAAATAACGTGTCTGAGTTTCGTTAGAATTCCAACCGCTCTCCAAAACATCATATAAGGTGTGGGAGGTTCGTTACAGCATGCGGCATGTGGAGGGGGCTAAGCCGCAGTTTCCGTGGATTCCAGGCAAGTCCAGCGAACGGGCTGACCCTTCAAAAGTTGATAGAATGGAGCGGCTTCGACTGGATCTCTCGGATTCGTGGCAGCAAAAAGCAGCTCCCGCAAGGGAGCCGCCATGTTGTGCGTATTTATTTTTTCGGCGCGTAGAACGTGCCTTCCACCTCGACGATGTCGTCCTGGTTCAGACGATCCACTTCGATAATGGTCCGCGGAGGATAAGGTCCGTCGCCCCACAGTTCTTCCTGGATTTGATTGACGATTGGACGATACCGGTACATGTCTGTGACGTACACGACGATCCGGGTAGCATCCCGCAGCGTGGCGCCTTCGGATTCGGCGATCAGCTTCATGTTGAGAAACGCTTGGCGAATGCGGCCTTCTTCGTCGGACACGAGATTGTTGGCGGCCGGATCGATGCCGCGCATGCCTGCCACATAAATGGTATCCCCTGCACGCGTTCCAAGATCCCATGTACCTGTAGTCTGGATGGCGCCTTGAGGAGCAAGGGTTTTGACGCCATTAGGCGACACGTTTGTTCCGTTCGCGGACGGCCCCTTCTGAGCTGCCTTCGATGTTTTCTCCGGCGCGTAGAATGTGCCTTCCACCTCAACGATGTCGTCCTGGTTCAAGCGGTCTACCTCGATGATCGTGCGCGGAGGATAGGGTCCGTCGCCCCACAGTTCTTCCTGAATCCGGTTCACGATCGGGCGATATCGATACATGTCGGTCACGTACACCACGAGACGGGTTGCATCCTGCAGCGTGGCGCCCTCGGATTCGGCAATCAGCTTCATGTTGAGAAACGCTTGGCGAATACGCCCTTCCTCGTCCGACACGAGCTTGTTGGTGGCCGGATCGATGCCGCGCATGCCTGCCACGTAAATGTTGTCGCCTGCCCGCGTTCCGAGATTCCACGTCCCCGTGGATTGGATCGCGCCTTGAGGAGCAAGGGTTTTGACGCCGTTAGGCGACACGTTCGTGCCGTTCGCGGACGGTCCCTTCTGAGCTGCTTTCGATGTTTTCTCCGGCGCATAGAATGTGCCCTCTACCTCGACGATGTCATCCTGGTTCAAGCGGTCCACTTCCACGATCGTACGCGGGGGGTACGGACCCTTGCCCCAAAGTTCTTCCTGGATCTGATTCACGATGGGCCGATACCGGTACATATCCGTCACATACACTACGAGGCGAGTCGCGTCCTGCAGCGTGGCGCCCTCGGATTCGGCAATCAGCTTCATGTTGAGAAACGCCTGGCGAATGCGGCCTTCTTCGTCAGCGACCAGTTTGTTGGTCGTGGGGTCAATGCCGCGCATGCCTGCCACGTAAACATAGTCTCCCGCGCGCGTTCCTACATCCCATGTTCCCGTGGACTGAATGGCGCCTTCCGGCGATAAGGTTTCCACGCCATGAGGCGAGACGATGGTCACTTTCGAAGCGAATGCGGGAACTCCGAATGCGGTGATGCCAATTTGCAATGCAAGCATGCCTGCGGTCAAACGCCGTACGGCTCTTCCTGTTTGTTTATTTGTCATCTCCAACTACCCTTCCTATGTAGGCATATTAAAATATTTCTCGACTACTATATCACAAGTACACATCCTGTCAATTGATTTATTGGGTATTTCATCCTAAATTTTTGGATGATAATGTATCTTTTGCGCAACTAAAAGACTACTATGCTAGCAAGTTTGAATAAAAATTTGCTGATATGCTCTAATTCCCAACAAGGAAAATGTCGAAATTTATAATTTTCATTAAATCAAAGGACTTTTAGCCTAAAGTTATCGGCCTGTCATGCCGAAATATATAAAACTGCCACTTTCTATGCATGACGATTATGGGTAGAACTTTGATGCCGAAGAAAGGATAGGATTCATGAAGAAGCAAAAGACAAAACGCAGCAAGCCTGTCGTTCAACCTGGCGTCCCCAAAACCGGAAGGAAGTTTACGATCCGGGCACGCCTCACCTTGGCCTTTCTGGTGATTCTCGTCGTTCCGACAGCCGGTTTGGGATGGTTGTCGTATCTGACCGCCAAGGAAGACATCACGGAACAGTTTCTCAAAAATACGCGTCAATCGGTAGAAACCGTGAATACGCAAGTGGAAACACTGATCAACACTAGCCTGGAGGATCTGAAATACCTCTCGCAAACGGTGAACAAGGGCATGGTCGACGGTGACGAAAGTCCGCTGCTTCGTCAAATTTTGGACCCAATCAAAGCGGTGAAATCCGAGTACGACCATGTGCAATTTGCGACAACGGAAGGAAAGCTGCTCAACTCGCCGCAGCAGACCTTTGCGGAAGATTTCGATCCGAGGGAACGGGCGTGGTATACGCTGGCCATGGAGAATAAAGGGCAGACGCTCGTCAACAATCCGATTATTAGCCAGGACGGCAAAGTGATCGTTGTGCCTTCCATGGCCACCGCCGACGACTCCGGCGTAGTCAGCATCGTGCTTAGCCTGACCAATCTTGCCGAGCAAATCAACAAAATCAAAGTTGGCGAGACAGGTTATGTCTCCGTATTGGACAAAGATAACAAGTACATAACCCATCCGACGATTGAAATAGGTTCCGAAGATACCGAAAGCTACGTAGAGCAAATGAAAGTGGAACCGTCAGGGAATGTCGAGTATTCGTCAGACGGAACGGACAAAATTGCCGTGTACGCGACCAATGAGGCAACCGGGTGGAAAATCGTGGGTGTCATCGACGTGGAAGAAATTTCGGCAGCAAGCCGCGGAATATTGTATACCACGTTGGTGATCATTGCCGTCTCCATCGTGGGCGGAGCGCTGGTGGCCGCCTGGATCATTCGCTCCATCGACGCGCCGTTGAAACGGCTGATGGCGGCAACGAACAATATTGCCGCGGGTGACCTGACCAACGAGGTGAAGATCACTTCGAAGGATGAACTCGGCGAGTTGTCCGGCGCCGTGAATCAAATGTCCGCCAATTTGAGAAGTCTGGTGTCGCAGGTCGGATTCAATGCCGAGCAGGTGGCGGCAACCTCCGAGGAATTGTCCGCAAGCTCCGAGCAGACGCGGACAACTGCCGAGTATATCTCGGAAGCGGTGCAGCAGATCGCCGACGGTTCGGACCGGTTGGTGAACAACTCGGCCGCGTTTAATCAGGCGACCGAAGACATTTCCAAAGGCATGAACCAGGCATCGAGTTCCATCCAGTATGTTACGCAGCTGACCCAGTCCGCGAACGAAAAGGCGCAGGAAGGCGCCGAAGTCGTGAATCATGCGGTGGCCCAAATGAACACGATCCACGACAAAGTGAATCAAACGGCCGATGTCGTTCACAAGCTTGGACAGAAGACGGATGAAATCGGCGAAATCATCGGTTTGATCACCCAGATTTCCAGCCAAACGAATCTGCTCGCCCTCAATGCGGCCATCGAGGCCGCCCGTGCAGGGGAGCATGGCCGGGGATTTGCGGTCGTTGCTGACGAGGTCAGAAAGCTGGCCGAGCAATCTACGCGCTCCGCAGAGCAGATTCGCAAACTGGTGCAGGAAGTGCGTCAGGAAACCGGAAACGCGGTAGCCTCGATGAATGAAGGGACGGAAGTGGTCCGCGAGGGCATTTCATTGGTTTCCCGCACGGGAGAAGCCTTCGGCGTCATTGCCGATTCCATCGATCAGGCGGCGTCCGAAACGATCGAGGTTTCCGCGATCGTGGAGCAGGTGCACGCCAGCGCGCAGAGCATGGTTGAAATGGCCCAAAACGTGGCCGTTATTGCCGAGCAGTCGGCGGGGAACACGCAAAGCGTCGCAGCATCGACGGAACAGCAGAGCGCATCGATGGTCGAGGTGTCCGCGTCTGCGGACAGTCTGAGCAAAATGGCGCAGGAGCTTCAAGAACTGATCGGCAAATTCAAGGTATAGAAAGCAAGTTTCTGGGACGTCACCTTAGAATCGGTATTACATTTGGTGAAAAGAAGGAGAGAGCAGCGTATGACAGCGCGGCTCTCCTTTTTTTATGTCTGGAGGTGTGCTGGGCATACCCCATAAGCCCGATTCGCGGATGCGGCAAAAACATGCCGCTATTCAATTATTAAATACGCCGATCGAACTTTTCTATTACACATGCCGCAAGTATTCCGTTAACATGATATATAACCTAGTTACCTGATAGGAATTTAAACCTATGGAGAAGCATGCCATGCCGCATTGGAAGCGAAACCTGTACATCTTATGGCTGGGCCTGTTTCTCAACTACATGGCGTATACGCTCTCTGTGCCCTTTTTTCCGTTGTTTCTGCAAAATGAGCTTGGCGTTCAGTCGGGACTTGAAGTCTGGTCGGGGATATCGATTTCCATCAGCTTTCTGATCAGCGGCTTGTGCGCGCCGTTCTGGGGATCGCTGGCGGACAGGCACGGCAGCAAGCTGATGCTGCTTCGCTCCGGCGCAGGCTTGGCTGCGGCCCATTTGGCCAATGCCTTTGTCCACGACCCGTATTCCTTTCTGGCCGTGCGCATATTTCAGGGGTTGATGGCCGGTTTCCATCCAGCTTCCGTCACGCTGGTTGGCACCAATACGCCGGAAAAGCATGTCGGTTACGCGATGGGCGTGATATCGACTTCCACGGCGGCAGGGGGCATTCTGGGACCCCTTGCCGGCGGCGTGATCAGCCAATGGGTCGGGCTGCGGGGCTGTTTTGTCGCTTCGGGCATCCTTACGCTGGTGTCTGCAATGATCGTCATGGGGGTTCGCGAAAACCAAGCGAAACGGGTGAGCGTCCGCACAGGCTGGATCGCCGATTTGAAGACTGCTGCCGCCACGCCGGGCTTGATGCGCATTTATGGCTTGATCCTGCTTGTATCCACCTCGGTCATGGTGCTGGAGCCCTTGCTTACGTTATATGTCGTCTCCATTGGAGGAAATCCGGATACGGCGACGCTTAGCGCAGGGATCGTATTCTCCGCAGTCGGCGTGGCCACGGTCATTATGGGCCCTCGCTGGGGTAGGCTCGGCGGCAGGCTTGGATACGATAAAACGTTGATGATCGGATTGGTTGGCGGCGGGATTGGCAATTTGCTGCAGGTACTAGCATTCAACCTGTATGTGTTCGGGGGAGTCCGCTTCGCTTACGGCCTTTTCTTTGCTGCCGTTTATCCAACGCTGAACGCGATGGTCGTGCGGCATGCAGCCCTTGAATTTCGGGGTAGAGCGGTAAGCTTGAGCCAATCCGCCAACCAGTTCGGCATTGTGCTTGGTCCGCTGGTCGGAGGTTTTATTGGCGGCTCGGCCGGCATTCCCGTCGTATTCCTGTTGACAGGCATCGCCCTGTTGGCTGCGGCGTGGATGGTGCGAAAGAGCGCGGTTACCCCACAGAAGCTGGAGCAGGACAATTCAGACACTGTCGCCGGGGCAGGGCACAGCAGCAACCACTAATTCATCCATTCGGGGAGGAATACACGATGAGCAAACGACAATTGAAACTGGGAGCCAATCTGAGCGGGGTCGGCAACAGCATCTCTTTCTGGCGGCATCCGGACATTCCGGTCAATGCCAGCGTCAGCATCGAATACTACAAACAGCAGGCGCGCAAGGCGGAGGAAGGCAAATTCGACCTGTTGTTTATCGCGGACGGTTTATATATCAATGAAAAATCCAACCCCCATTTCCTCAACCGTTTCGAGCCGATTACGCTGTTATCCACGCTGGCTGGCGCGACGTCGCACATCGGTCTTGTGGCTACGTTGTCGACCTCGTATAGCGAACCGTTCACCGTTGCAAGGCAGTTCGCTTCGTTGGATCAGATTAGCGGCGGACGGGCGGGATGGAACGTCGTTACTTCTCCGCTCGAAGGCTCGGCCCTGAATTTCGGCAAAGGCGAGCATCCCGATCATTCGCTGCGCTACGAAATTGCCGAGGAACATTTGCAAGTCGTCAGAGGACTGTGGGATTCGTGGGAAGATGATGCCTTCATAGGCGACAAGGAGGCCGGCATTTTCTTCGATCCGTCCAAGCTGCATGCGCTGAATCATCGCGGAAAGCATTTTTCCGTGCAGGGTCCGCTCAACGTGGCCCGTTCCTCCCAAGGACACCCGGTCATCTTCCAAGCCGGTTCCTCGGAATCGGGCAAAAATCTTGCAGCCCGGTCGGCAGATGCGATCTATACCGCTCACGAAACTTTGGAAGAAGCCAGAGAATTCTACCGGGACGTAAAAGCGAGAGCGGCAGCCCATGGACGCAAACCGGAGGAACTGCTCATTTTCCCAGGCATCGGTCCGATCGTGGGGCGTACCGAAGAAGAAGCCGAGCGCAAATATCAAGAAATCGCCGCTCTCGTATCCATCGACCAAGCGCTGAATTACTTGGGGCGCTACTTCGAGCATTTCGATTTTTCGCAATATGCGCTGGATGAGCCGTTCCCGGACATCGGCGATTTGGGCAGCAACAGCTTCCGCAGCACGACGGACAAAATCAAGCAGCAGGCCCGCGAGCAAGGCTTGACCTTAAGGGAAGTGGCATTGCTGGCATCCACGCCGCGCACTTCCTTTATCGGCACGCCGGAGAAGATCGCGGACCTGATACAGGAATGGTTCGAGTCGGAAGCGGCGGATGGATTCAACATCCGGACGGTCGTGCCGAACGGCCTGGCGGATTTCGTAGACTTGGTGGTGCCCGTTTTGCAAGAACGCGGTTTGTTCCGCACGGCGTATGAGCAAACGACGCTGCGGGGCAATCTGGGCCTTGAAATTCCGTCCAACCGTTACGCATTGGAATCGGTAAAGTAGAATCATAGATCAGCATCAGCAGGCAAAAAAGGCTGAACGCCAGACCACGTCTTCCCAGGGCGTGGTTTTTTCGTTTCATCCTGCGGCAAGCATGGATAAGCCCATCACCCCGGAACCGGGGTGATGGGGGGAGAATCCGTTTTCAGGATTTTGGACAAACGTTTGCGCGGACATGCTTAAATCTGTCTTGGCAAGGTATAAAGTGAAGATTCCCGGACCATCAAGCGATGGGGGATGATAATCGGGTTCGGCGAGATTGCGCCTTCGTCGCCTTGGATGATCTTCAACAGCAATTGAACGGCGGAATAGCCAAGCTGATAGGTGCCGATATCGATGGAGCTCAGCGGCGGTGAAGCCAATTCGGACAGGGCGATATTGTTGAAGCTGACGACGCTGATGTCCTCAGGTACGCGATATCCCAACTCATCCAATGCACGCAATACGCCAAAAGCCACATGATCGTCGATGACCACGATCGCCGTCGGTCTGTTTGGCAGTGACATAAATAGCGACATGGCCCGGAATCCGCTGTCCTGCAAATATTCTCCTTCCAGAATCCAATCGGAATGGGTCGGCAGCTGCGCATCTTCCATCGCTTTGGCATATCCCGTCATGCGATCATGAGAAAGGGTAAACTCCGGCGGTCCGCTGACGAACCCGATGCGGGCATGTCCCTGCGCAATCAAATGGCTGGTCGCGTCATAAGCCGTTTGCACATTATCATTGTCCACCATGGGTGCATCAGGATGGGTTTCGCTGCGGCCGATCAGCACAAACGGAAAACGCTCCTCTTCCAGAAACGCAATATGCGGATCTTCCCGTCGCGACGAAAGCAGCATAATGCCATCGACTCTTCTTCCATAGACCAGGCGGGAGATGGCGTCAAGGCCGTTGCCCGAAGTCGACTCGGTAGATAGCAGCACTTCATAATTCATGCGGGTGGCATGGCTCATGATGCCTCGCAGCAATTCCCCAAAGAAGTAGTTCTGAAACAGCTCCTCCGCCGGCCGCGGCAGCATGATGCCTAACGTTTGCGTTGTTTTGGACACCAGGCTCTTTGCCATGATGTTGGGATGATAGTTGTGTTCTTTCATGATCTGCCGGACCTTGACCGAGGTTTCGCGACTGATCCGGGGATGATTCGAGATCACCCGGGATACTGTAGAAGGGGATACTCCCGCCATTTTGGCAATATCTTTGATTGTAATCATGTGAAAAATCCCTTCCCTACCGTCATATCAAAACATGCTCCTATGTTAATTCATGGTTTGGAAGAAATCAATCCGCAAGTATGCGGGACAATACTCCAGAGAGGAAAATGAAGGAAAATAAAGACAGATCAAGCAAAACGTCACTTTTTCAAGACAGATAACAAATTTTGGGGCAATTTCGTCTAAAATCATTTGTGCAAACGTTTGTGCAAGGGGAGAACCCTAGTGTATGATGTGTTTATTATTACAGCGCTTACATGGACGATTATTGGGTGTTAACGTCTGTTTCCTCCTTCTTGATGAATAAGCAAAGACGCTTGATTTGAATTTTGGGCAAACGTTTGTCCATACGTAACACGCAGTCTTTGCTGTGATTCGAAGCTTTGGCGACAAGAGCACGGCAGAGGGGGAAAGAGCGCAACAATAACGCTTTACCAATCAGGGGGAAGGGGAAATGAGAATGAAGAAATGGCAGGGGATTCTACTCGCGGCATTCACGTCGTTATCGCTGGTTGCTTGTTCGGCAGGCGGAGGCGGCGGAACGGCGGGAACAACGCCGGTCGCCGAAGAAAATACGGAAGGACCGGCCGTCACTCCAGACACGCTGCAACCGGAACCAGGGGCCACGTTGGTCATTTGGGAAGACAAAAACCAGAGCAGCTTCATTGCGGACAGAATCAAACAATTCGAGGAGAAATACGGCGTGCCGGTCAAATTCGAAGAATTGCCGCCGACGGACCAGGTGACAAAGCTTACGACGGACGGACCGGCCGGATTGGCCGCGGACGTTGTCGTCTTCCCGCACGACAAAATCGGAAGTGCCTCCGAAGCGGGCCTGATTTTGCCCAACGACGTATTTGAATCGAGAACGACGGAATCGACCAGCGAAAACGCTTTGAAGGCAGTAACGTTCAAGGACATTCTGTATGGATATCCGTACAGCGTGGAAACGTATGCCTTGTTCTATAACAAAGCGCTCTATCCGGAAGCGCCGAAATCGTTCGATGAAATCATCGACTTTGCCAAAACGTTCAACGATACCAAAAACAATAAATATGCACTCATGTGGGAGCTGCAGCAGTTTTACTACGACTTTGCGTTCCTGGCATCCCAAGGCGGATACATCTTCGGGGATGACGGCATGAACAGCGAGGATATCGGTTTGAACAACGAAGGCGCGCAAAAGGGCGGGGAATTCCTGCAAAAGCTGAGAGCGGAGGTCCTGCCTGTCAAGCTCGGCGACGTGAATTACGATATCAAAAAAGGATTGTTCAGCAGCGGCAAGCTCGCGATGGATATCAATGGACCATGGACGATCGCCGACTATCGCAATGCAGGCATCGATTTCGGCGTTGCGCCCCTTCCGCAAATCGAGGGACAACCGATGACCTCGTTCTCCGGCGTCAAGGCGTATTACGTCAATGCATTCACGCAATACCCGAATGCATCGAAACTGCTTGCGGCATTCCTCTCCAGCGAGGAATCGCAGATGCTTAATTTCGAGATGAACGGAACCCTTCCGGCAGATAAAAACGTGGCGGCAGACCCCAAAGTTCAAGGGGACGACATCACCAAAGCGTTTCTGGAGCAATTCAACCATTCAACGCCGATGCCTTCGCTTCCGGCCATGGATAGCGTATGGGGACCGATCTCTTCCGCCATTACGGACATTTGGGACGGGGGCAAAGACGTGAAGTCATCGCTCGACAATGCCGTCAAACAGATTAACGAAAGCCTTGCTACCACGAAATAATCGCGTCTGGACCGTGTTCGTTACGATGGATTGCTGAACGTTCGACTTCGACTACGACAGCAGTTCATGGTGGCAAGGTACGGCCGGCGGATAAAGACCAGCCTGTCCGCACTGCGGGCAGGCCACTCTAATGCCGGAAGGAGCATATCCATGAAGCAGCAGCATGTTCCGGTGAACGTAAAACCGGAAGGAGCGAGGCAGCACCGCGTGACCGCGGCCGTGCTGTCCGTTATTTTGCAGGGATTGGGGCAGTTGTACAATGGCCAGTGGATCAAGGGACTGATTTTGATCGCGCTGGAAGCCGTAGGGCTTGCCTACCTCATTCCCCGCCTGAACCATGCGGTCTGGGGCATCTGGACCTTGGGCGAGAATACGCAGCGGTTCGTGAAGGTCAATGGATCGACCGTTCTGCAGAAAGGGGATCACTCGATCTTTTTGCTGCTGGACGGCCTGATCGTACTGTTGGTTCTGTTCGTATTTCTACTTATATATACGCTTAACGTAAGGGATGCATATTTAACGGGAAAATGGAGGGAAGAAGGCAAACAGCCGCGATCCGCCATGAATTCTCTTCGAAGCGCGCTGGATACCCAGTTCCCGTATCTGTTCCTTGCCATTCCCGCTTTGGGTGTCCTGTTCTTCACGATCATGCCGATCTTGTTCACCATCACGCTGGCTTTCACCAACTACTCGGCTCCGGATCACATTCCTCCCGCCAAACTCGTCGATTGGGTCGGGTTCGGCACGTTCAGCGACCTGGTCCAGTTGAAATCCTGGAGCCAGACGTTTATGGGCGTATTGGGTTGGACGGTCGTTTGGGCCGTGCTGGCCACCGTCACGACGTATTTTGGCGGCGTGTTGGTTGCGCTGCTGATTGAGCAGCGCGGCATTCGTTTTAAGAAGCTGTGGCGTACAATCTTCATTCTTCCTTATGCCATCCCGCAGATTATTTCCTTGCTCTTGATGCGCAACCTTTTCAACGGACAGTTCGGTCCGATCAATACGTACATGAGAGCGTTCGGTTTGGAAGGGCTGCCTTGGCTGACCGATCCGTTCTGGGCCAAAGTGACGGTCATCGTCGTGAACATGTGGATCGGCATCCCCGTCAGCATGGTGCTCATTTTGGGTGTGCTTACCGCCATTCCTCGTGATTTGTACGAAGCCGCCGAAGTGGACGGGGCGAGCAGCTTTCAGAAATTCCGCATCATTACGATGCCGTTCATCCTGTTTGCCACAACGCCTGTGCTGATCATGCAGTTCGCGGGCAATTTCAACAACTTCAACGTCATCTACCTGCTCACGAACGGCAACCCGCTTCGCGGCGATTACCAATATGCCGGATCTACCGATTTGCTCGTGACATGGCTGTACAAACTGACGCTCGATAACAACAAGTTCAACATGGCATCGGCGGTAGGCATCATCATTTTCCTTATTATTGCATCGTTCTCCATTTGGAACTTCCGCCGTTCGAAATCATTCAAGGAGGAGGACATGATCCAATGAAGAAACGAAACAATCCGCTGCGGCTGGTCCTCAGCTATGTCCTGCTGGTCATCATTGCCATCGTTTCGATCTATCCCGTGCTGTGGATCGTTCTCTCGTCCTTGCGCCCGGGCGCCGCGTTATTCAGTGAAAGCCTGTGGCCGGAAGCGTTCACGCTGGCGCATTATGGTGAACTGTTCACGACCCCTTCTTTCCTGTACGGCAGATGGTACATGAATACGCTCAAAATCGCGTTCTTTACGATGATTTTCTCGACGCTGCTCGTCACGCTGGGAATGTATGCATTGTCTCGCTTCCGCTTCCGCGGGCGCAAGACCATCCTGTCCACGATGCTGATTCTGGGCATGTTCCCGAGCTTCATGAGCATGATCGCCATCTACATCATCCTGCTGCAAATTCAGCTGCTGGATACGCATGCCGCGCTGATTCTGGTGTATTCGTCGGGTGCCGTGCTGGGCGGTTTCATCGTCAAAGGGTTCTTCGATACGATTCCGCGCAGCCTGGATGAAGCGGCACGGATCGATGGAGCGAGCCATCTGCGCGTCTTCGTCAGCATCATTCTGCCGCTGTCCCGTCCGATGTTGACCTACGTGGCGCTCACCAGCTTCACGGGGGCATGGATGGACTTTATTTTCGCCCGGCTGGTGCTGCGCACCAAAGAAAATTGGACGCTGGCCGTAGGCATGTGGGATCTGGTCAGCCGATATCAGGACAGCAACTTTACGATGTTCGCCGCGGGTGCGGTGCTGATTGCGATTCCGATCACGCTGCTCTTCGTGTTCCTGCAGCGCTTCCTGGTACAGGGGCTTACGACAGGAGCCTCCAAAGGATAAACATACATTCATCACCTCTTCAGGCGCTTTGATCGAAGGAATTGCACAATGACTCCTTCTTTCGGAGCGCTTTTCATGCATGTCCTATTTACGGCTGGAATGATCGATACAAACGGGAGGGAAACGAAATTATGGATACTGTTCGTCAGGTGGATTCGGGCTCCGGCTCTGCGGATTTGCACCCAGGCATGGGTACGGCTTGTCCTGCAAACGATACCGCGTCCGAACCGGCATTGCGGCACAACAAAGCTTTTCGAAGACTGCTTTACGGCTACGGCATTTCTGTCTTCGGCGATTGTTTCAACGGCATTGCCATCAGCTTGTGGGTCTTACAGACGACGGGCAGCGCCAAGAGCATGGCCGCCGTGCAAATTTGCAACATGGCGGTCAGCTTTGTTTTCGGTTCCCTTGCAGGCACGCTGGCAGATCGCTTTGACCGTCGCACATTGATGCTGTCCTCGGATCTGTTCCGGGCTTTTATGGCCGCGACCATTGCCGTAAGCCTGTTTGTGCTGCATGCCCCTTTTCCATTGCTGCTGCTCATGCTTGGCCTGTCGATGTTCTCCAGCTTGTTTCATGCACCTGCCTTTTACGCTTCGGTTAGCCGCCTGGTCGGCAAGCCACATCTGCAGCAGGCTACGGGCGCAATCCATTTGGTCGACAACATTGCCCGGATCAGCGGACTTGCTGCGGCAGGAGCGGCGGTGGCGCTGATCGGCGGCTTCTATGCCATTCTCGTTACGGCAAGCACGTTTTTGCTCTCGGCGGTCTGCGTGGCGGCTGCCGGCCGTTTTCCATCCGTGGAACGGACAACGACCGCCAAAACCACCTTTGTTCAGGAGTGGAGGGGCTCCTTCGCTTATCTCTTCTCGCAGCCGCTTGTGCGCGCCATTGTTGTGCTGCAGCCGATTCTGCTGCTCTTTTTCATGTCTGCCATGATGCTCGTGCAGGTGATGGCGGTAAAGGTATGGCAAGTGAATCCGGTGCAATTCGGATTGATCGAAACCTGCATTCCGCTCGGGTACATGCTTGGTTCTGCCGGGCTTATGGCCATGGCTGGCCGGATGAAGCACCGGGGAAGGTGGATATTTGTTGGCCTCCTGCTGCTGGGACCGTTGTACGCGGCGTTATCCTACATCACTTCGCCGTATTGGGCTTTGCCGCTCATTGTAGCCGGCGGAGCCATGTTCGCCTGCTGCACGATGCTGCCGCAGATCATGGTTCGCGCTGAAGTGCCCGATGAACTTCAAGGGAGGGTTTATGGAGTCATGGGCACGCTCACAAGCACGGCGCCGATCATTGGCCTATCGGTCGTGTCCGTTTGGGCGGACCGCTTCGGAGCTCCGGTGGTGCTGGAAGGATTGGGTGCTCTGCTTTTGTTGACCGCGTTTGTTATGGCAGTGGCCATGAAGCCCATCCGTGCTTATAAGTAGAAGGCATGCTTGGGACTTGAGGAAAACACGTACTGCGGTTTCGCCTGCTTGGTGCGATCGTTGAGTTTCCATTCGGGAATTCGCCCGGTCGGCGTCCGTTCTTGCGATCTGATGGTGGTCTTTGAATGCGATTGGTCGTATATTAATAGTATGCGGTTACATGCGGGAGAACGTGGCCGTATGGCGCAATAATTATCAATTCTACATATAAAGGGATGAGCGAACATGGATTTTAAACCGCTTGCTTCATTTATCGACCGCATCACCGCTTGGCGTATTCCGTGGGCGGAAGTACTTGTCATGCATCGCAACGAAACGGTTTTCCGTTATCGCAACGGCTTTGCTAATTTGGAAGAGCAAACGCCCATCGGCGAAGGCGCGATCATCAACTTGTACTCCATGACCAAAATCATGACCTGCGTCGCAGCGCTTCAGCTTGTGGAGAGAGGACAAATGCTGCTTGGCGACCCGATCTCGAACTATCTGCCGGAATATGCCGAGATGACGGTCAGAAAAACTTTGCCGAACGGGGAAGTACGGCTGGAGAAAGCGACAAAAGCCATTACGGTGCGCGACCTGTTTACGATGACGGCCGGATTTTCCTATGACGTTGGAGCACCATCTATCCATGAGGCCGTGAAGAGCACGAACGGAACGTTGTCGACGCGTGAATTTGCGAAGGCGCTTGCGAAAGAGCCGCTGCTGTTCGAGCCCGGGACGCAGTGGAATTACAGCATGTGCCACGATGTGCTTGGCGCTTTGATTGAAGTCGTGGATGGCAGACGGTTCGGCACATACTTAAAAGAGGAAATCACCGACCCGCTCGGCATGCACGATACGGCATTTGACCTGAATGACGAGCAGCAGGCCAGATTGATTCCGCAGTATGCGTACAATGACGAGCTTGGCAAAGCCGTTCGCATGGACGGCAACGGTTTCCGGGTAGGCACGGCGCTGGAAAGCGGGGGTGCAGGATTGTTGTCTACCGTCAGCGATTACGCGCTGTTCCTAAATGCGTTGACTGGGCGCGGCACAAGCCCGGACGGCGTGCGCATCTTGTCACAGGCTTCGGTCGAACTGATGCGTACGGACCATCTGAATGATTTGACCCGAGGCGATTACTCCTGGGATCAAATGAAAGGCTACGGCTACGGGTTAGGCGTACGGACCCATGTCTCCAAGGCCGGCAGCGGCTCCTTGAGTCCGCTGGGCGAGTTCGGCTGGAGCGGCGCTGCCGGCTGCATGGCCATCATCGATCCGGATTCGGAACTTACGGTTATGTATGCGCAGCACCTGTTGAACAGTCAGGAGCCGTACATCCAGCCTCGCTTGAGAAATATCGTTTACGCTTGCTTATAGAGCAGATGGGAATTCTTGTTTATCCATTAATCAGCGATGCAGCTTGAAAAGCAAAACGGAAATACGGACACCCCGAGCATACGCGAAATGCGTGCTGCATCGGGGTGTTTGGTTTTGCCGAGTTATTTTATTGCCAGTTCACGTTTACGGTTGCGGTGCCGCTGGCTGGCGTGGTGAAGGTGTGATTCGATCCGTTTTCCCATGTGACGGTAGAGCCGTTTTTCTTGAAGAACTTGAACTCGAGTGGCGTTCCGGCAGGCACGTTAACGTCGTAATACCATGTCGGATAGGCGTGAATGACCTGGTTGAAGGTTGGCCCAACGGCGTTTGCTCCTGTGGACCAGTTACCGAGCTCGGCAACGTTGCCGGTCAAGTACACGTTCTGGCCCAGGGATGTCGATGCATTATTGACAACGAATCGAACGGTGACCTGCTCGCCGGTCAAAATATTAAAGCCGTTATAGCTGTTGCTGGTTACGCCGCCTGCGGTTACCTTCACCGCGTAATTGCCCGCTGCAACGGCAGGAACGGTAACTTTGATTTGGGTATCTTCCCACGATTGGATCGCAGATCCGGTTACGGCCGTTGTGCCGAAGTAAACGGTGCCTTTGGTTGCGCCGAAGCCGCGGCCGTCGATCGTGACGACGTTGCCGGGTTTGCCCATCATCGGTCCGACGTGCCCGATCGTCGGCGTGCTTTCGGAAGCCGTGTACTGCCACACTGCCGTCCCGCCTGCGGCCAACGTGAATGTAGGAACGCTGCCGTTGTTGGACGTAATGCTGTTGCCGTTCAGCGCGCCGCCAAGGACGTCCGTGTACGTTCCCGAAGGCAGGGACGTTGCAAGTCCGCTAATGGAGGCAGAGGACGATTGGTTGCGGTTGATCGCCACGACGGCAACGCTTTTGCCGAATTTGCGTTCATAGACGTACACGTCATTATTAATCCAGCGCTGCTGCGTCGAGCCGTAAGCGATGGCCGGATTGGATTTGCGCAGCGGAGCCAGCTTGCTGATCACGTTGAATGCCGTTGTTGTTTTGGAGAACGATGGCATTTTGGCGCGGTTGTTCGGATCGCCGTTTCCGGTCAGGTATTGTTCAGTGCCGTAATAGATGGCAGGCACGCCGCGGGATGTCAGCGTGAAGGCCAAAGCCTGTTCCAGCTGCCGGTTGTTGACCGCGCTTGTTTTGAAACGGTCCATGTCATGGTTATCGATAAAGGTCACCTGGTCATTGACTTGCGTGTAGTCTGCTGCTGTGCTGCTGATCATGGAATCCAGCGCATGCATGTTCGACGTGTTGTCGCGGAACACGTTCCGCACTTCGGCATTGAAGCGGAAATCAAGCAGGCTCATGCCTGAAGTGTTCGCGAATTTGGTGTTGTCCGCATCCGCAGCGGAAGAGCCGAGGAACCACTCACCGAACGTGAATACAGGCTGATGGCTGTAAATGCCCGACATCCAGCTCTTTTGCCAGCCTTCCGGCATGTGTTTGACCGCATCCACGCGGATGCCGTCGACGCCCATGTCAAGCCAGAGGTTGATGGCGTCTTTGAAGTATTTATCAATGGTCGCATTGTTGTGGTTCAAGTCGGCGAGATCATAAAGGTTTTTGTAGATTCCGTTCTCGAGGGAAGAGAAGTCCGAGCCGCCGTTATGGTGGAAGTAACCGTTGGTGTCGTTGGTGTAACCGCCAAGGAGCGTGCCGTTGTCATACAGCTTGCCGTTCTCGGCGAACGAGGTATCGGTCTCCATGGCCGGTGACGTATGGTTTGGAGCAAAGTCGATGACGATTTTGATGCCTTTGGCATGAGCGGTCTGAATAAGGTTCTGGAAGTCGGTCATGGAACCGAAGTACGGGTTGGTTTTCTTGAAATCCCGCGCCCAGTATCCATGGTAGGAAGTGTTGTTGACGCCCGAGTAATTGACGACGGCATGGATGTTTTCTACCGGCTGCGAGATCCAGAGCGCGGTGATGCCCAGGTCCGTGAAATAGTTGTCGTTGATTTTGTTGATTAATCCCTGCCAGTCCCCGCCGCAATACAATTTCAGGTTGGTACAGCTGGCATCGTACGCTGCTCCGGAAGGGTTGTTGGAAGGATCGCCGTCCAGAAAGCGGTCGGTGAATACCTGATAGATGACGTCTGTGCTGAAATTCTGCTTGTTCGTTACGGCAGTGTCGGGGTCTGCAAGCACGGAAGCCGCCGGCAGGAAGGGGAGTGCGCTCCCGGCCAGCAAGCCGAGGGTTAACGTGGTGCTGAGAATGATGCGTTTGGTCACATTCAACATGGTAATCCACCCTTCGCGATTAGAGTATGTTATTATGTAATCCGTGGAAGTAAAAACGCTTACAATTGCGGATGGCCAATCATTTGCCAACCATGGACGGGTCTACCTCCTTCCTGCATGCAAAAACCCCGGCATCTCCTGCTGGAGTTACCGGGGTTGTCCTAGACCTTAGGTCTAAAAAGCATGGCCCTCGAGTTGTACATCACACCGTAATCATAAAAAACGGCAATGGGTTTGTCAATAACTTTTATTTTAGGTTTATTTTTCTTGTTTTCGTATTTACAAACCGCATCATTGGATTTACACTAATCGCAGAATCCACAATACAAGGGCCATGCATTTCGGAAACGATGATCCGATCCGAAACAACCCCGTCTCCTTCGAGGCGGGGTTGTTTGTCGTTGCAGGCAGCAGCGTAGAGAGGCGTTTCATTATTGCAAGGCATGATGAGCTGAGGGGAGCGATGATCCGTGATGAGTTCATTGGAGACAAGGTCGGTTATCGAATGTTTGAGCGAATTCAAGGCAACGCGGCTGGGCAACAGCCGAAATATCCATGTGTATCTGCCTCCGGGATATCATGAGCATACCGATAAAAGGTATCCGGTCGTTTATATGCATGCAGGCCAGCGCGCTTTCGGCCTCTCCAAGCCGGGCCAGGAAACGTGGCAGATGGATGTGGCGGCAGACCGCCTGATCGGTTTGGGGCTCATGGAGGAGCTGATTATTGTGGGCATCTCCCATGTTCGCCCGGTTACGCACAATGAGTTTTACCATTATGCTGCGCCGGTCCGCGAAGCTGTAGACGTGGGATGCTCGGGGCTGCTGTACGAACATTTCATCGTGCATGAGCTCAAGCCGTTCATTGACCGGCGATATCGGACGTTAACGGAGCCGGAGCATACGGGGATGATCGGTTCATCCGCAGCCGCATTGTGCACGTTCCACATCGGCATGCGCCATCCGGACGTTTTTGGCAAGCTGATGATGTTGTCGCCGTTTTTTTATGACGTGCAGTTGGATGCGAGTTCCCCGGGACGGCTGAAAGAAGAGCCGATGATTCGGCTTCCCGCAGGAAAACCAGACGTACGGATGTGGATGGATATCGGGGATATGGAAGGTCTGTTCCTTCCAAGCCAAATTAGAGAGGTTGTTGACAAACTTCTGGACCGTGGTTACGTGGCTGGCAAGGACCTCATTTACCTGGAACAACCCGATGCCGGCCATCAGGAAGCCGATTGGGCCGAACGCGTACACCTTCCGCTGCTCTGCATGTTCGGTAAAAAAGGCAACCCGGCTTCCCTCGAACTCAAGGGCAGAAGTGTTCTAGGGTTGAAAGGAGATATGAAATGCCGAATTAATGCCCTGCTCCGCTATGACAACGGCGTTAAGGTCAGCCTGCTGGAAGGGGCATACATTTCCGAACAACCTGACGTGCTCGAGGTACTGCCGGATGGAACGCTGATTCCCGTCGCTACCGGCAGGGCGGTCGTTCGGCTTCAGTTCGGGGAATTGACGGCAACCAAGGCGTACACCGTCGTGGAGGAGCTTTCCGGTCACGTTCTCATCTGCCTGAGCGCACAATCGCCGTCTCGCGAACCTGCGGAAGACACCATATACGGCGGCATGGGCATGAAGCTGAAACATGTCGGAGACGGACATTACGAAGGATGCTTCGAAGTTCCGCGGGACAGCGGTTTCCGGTTCCGGTTTACGCGTGGTTTCCGCCGATTTGAGACCGACCCGGATGGTCGGCCGATGCCCAATCGCGTCTTCCGGGCCACGCATCCGCAGTCTCTCCATTATACGATCCGTTCCTGGGGCGACAGCCCGGCCAGAAACGAAACGAGGAGGTAAACCGATGTCATCCTTACGGCATGTTCAGCCACTGATGGATATTCCGTTTTATTATCCCTGCCATTTTCCGCTGATTCATGAGGTTTTGCGGCGCCAGGGCTGCCAGAGCAGCCTTGGCCTTCTGGCGGCCAGCCGATTGTTTACCCTTCCCTCGTGTTCGGACACGGGGCTGGTCAAGCCTTATTTTCACAAGCTGGATTACGAGGATGCCGTCTGGAGCATGGGGGAGCAGCGCGAAATGGGCAGTTTCGAGGAAGGGCTTGCCGCCATTCGTGAGCGCGTGGGAGAAGGTGAATTGTTCCTCGCAACGGGTTCGAGCTACCATTTGCCGTATGACGAGAACTTTCGGAATCCGGAGTATATCCATAAACATCTAAGGGAGGGTTCCCGCCTGCATCTGGTGGACCACTGGCTGGCCGTGTGCGATATCGGGGAACGGCATGTGGACGTGTATGATCCGGTCCCCTCCAAATATAAGGGGGCGGTCTCGCTTTCGGCCTTTCGCGATTTCTGGAAAGGGCACAAGGCGATGCCCGAACTGGCGTCAGCCAAGCGAAAGGAAGAGCTGAGAACCTACGGAACGATGGAGGTTCGGTCCGCGGGCCAGCTGGATGATGACGGGTATCGAGAGGTGCTGCGCGCAGCCCTGGCTACGCAAATTCACGAGTTCCTGGCGGCCAGGCAGGTGAGGCAAGGGGAACGGAATTATTACTTTGGACAAGCCGTCACCGTAGAGCTGCTGCGCACGCTCCATATGGAAGGAAAAGAAGACGAAGGCGGGGCACGTTCCCGCGTTCAAGGAGAGTCCGGGAGTGAGCGTGCACACCATTCTGTCTTCCGGAATGGGCAGCAGGGGGCGACCGCTGCAATGTCTGAGGTTAACCTTTCCGGTGATTGGAAATCCAGTAATGCTGGTGTTTCCCGGCTACCGGGCCTATTGTTCGATATGCGATGGAGCCGGTATTTTTTCAGAGATTTACTGCTGGAAGCGGCTCGCGTGTTAGGCTCGCCGTACGACGCCTATCTTGAGGCCTGGCAGGGCCTGATCGGGCGTTGGGAACGGAGTCACAAGCTGCTGATGGCCAGGCTCGCAAAGCGTGATTCCGGTTGGAACGATGAGCTCAGTGGGGTCATCGGGCAACTGGCGAACGATGAATGGGCCTGGTACGAGAAGATGCAATCCATCCATGGCAGCGAATCCCGCTTTGTTCAGCGTGCATTTGCCGGGGATGAAAAGGCGAATTCGGCGGAGGCGAAGCGGGAAGAAAAGCTGGCCCGCATCGTTCTGGAGAGCTGTCATGAACTGAATGCATATGGACGCGGCGGCATCCCGGTGGAGCTTGGACTGCATGCTCCGCTCTATGGCAGGAACGGCCGGTTGGATTCGCTTGGTTTGGTGTCGTTATTAGCCGTCGTGGAACAGGAGGTCGAGGATCGATACGGCATATCGGTCGCACTGACGGAGATGGCGGCTGCTTCGATGCCTGAAAGTCCTTACCGCACGGTCGGTTCGCTGGTGGATTACCTGGAGGGCAAACTGCGTGCGCAGCGGGAAGGAGTGGAACCATGATCGAAACGTTACTGCGGCGATTCGAGGGATGGGGCTCCGCCCCGGCCATGGTATGGCAGAATGACGGTTACAGCTACGGATGGCTGCGCGGAGAGGTACGCAGGATGAACCGCCTGATCGGCAATGCCGGCATGGCGGGCTGCGTCGTTACGCTGGAGACAGACTATTCTCCCCATGCCGCTGCCGCTTTGCTGGCTCTGCTGGAGCAGCGCTGCATCGTTATTCCGCTGGCTCCGGACCTAGTTCGGAACAAGCGGGAGGAGTATATGGATTTGGCTGGAGCGGAATGGCGAATCGTGGCCAGGCGGGAGAAGCACTCCGATACTGATGGGTATGGGGCCGACGTTGATGATGTAGGTGACACTTTATCGGAGGGGTTGCTTTGGAGTGCGGACAAGCTTCGTTCCGTGCCTGACGAAGATCGGTGTACGGCAACGTTAAGCGATGCCGTGCCTGGCGGTCTGGTGGCCTTAAGCGTAAAGCGATTCGAGGCGGACGGATTGCCGCCGCTATTAACCGAACTTCGTCAGCAGCAGGTCGGCGGTCTGGTCATTTTTTCTTCCGGTTCGACGGGACGAAGCAAGGCTGCCGTGCATCGCGCCGATCGGCTGCTGCAGCGGTTTCAAAGGCAGGGCCGCCCGCTGCGGACGATTCCTTTCATGCGTTTTGACCATATCGGCGGTTTCAATACGCTGCTGCAATCGCTGGCCAGCGGCGGCTGTCTGTGCATGATCCCCGAGCGATCGCCGGAGGAGGTGTGCAGAACGATCGAGCGGCATCGGGTGCAGGCCTTGCCCGTATCGCCGACGTTTATGAACCTGCTCCTGCTCAGCGGTGCGTACCGGGACTTTGATCTGTCCAGTCTGGAAGTGGTGTCGTATGGGTCTGAGGTAATGTCACAGGCGCTGCTCGAAGCGTGGAACAGGGCGTTTCCTCACATTCGGACGGTTCAAGCTTACGGGATGTCCGAGCTCGGCATTTTGCCGACGCGCTCCAAAGCGTCGGGCTCCCTGTTGTTTGCCGTACGGGACGGGGAAGTGCAGTATCGCGTGGTGGACGGGCTGCTGGAAATTCGCACGGCAACGGCCATGCTTGGATATTTAAACGCGCCGTCGCCGTTTACCGAAGACGGTTGGCTGCGCACAGGAGATGCTGCCGTGATGGAAGGGGAGTATCTCCGCATTCTGGGCCGCGATTCCGAGATCATCAATGTAGGCGGCCGCAAAGTCTATCCGGCAGAGGTGGAGGGCGTGCTGGAGCAGATGGAGGTCATTGAAGTGGCGGTCGTTTGCGGCGAACACAGCGGCATCACCGGCCAGCGTGTAACGGTCACCGTGCAGACAAGCCGGGAGATGCCCCTCGCCGAGCTGCGCCGGATGATCTGGGATTATTGCCGCGAACGCCTGCCGGATTACAAAATTCCGCAAAAGATCATCTTGGCGAAGGACGGCCTGACGAGCCCGCGCATGAAAAAGGTAAGGCAGCCCCTTGCCGTCTCGCCAGAACAAATCGAAACATAAGCCGAAGATAAGGCTGAAACATTAAACGTGAAAACACCCGCAGGGATGGCCCATCGACCATCGGTTCCTGCGGGTGTTTGGTTTGGGTTAACGTTGAGCCGAATACACTAGACTTCAAGTTTGAGCAGGCGGAAATCAAGCCCTTCCAACGCTATATCCAGCGTCGACGTTTCCGAGGTCAGCACTTCGCCGCTAAATGCATCGCGCCAGCTTGCTTCTTCCGGCATGGGCAATTGCAGCACCCGAGGCGACTCGGCGGCATTCATCAGCAGGCGGAAATGTTCGTGGCTCCCGTCATCGGTGCGTTCGATTATGATTGCGGCATCTTTTTCGGCGGCGTGCACGATGCGCCAATGGGAGCCGCGCAGCGCCGCATGGGTTTTGCGCAGCGTGATGATCCGCGTGTAGAAGTCGAGCAGTTCGCGGTTTTGCCGGGTTTCGTCCCATTCCATGCATTTCCGGCATCCCGGATCGTAGCCGCCTTCCAACCCGACTTCGTCGCCGTAGTAGATGCATGGTACTCCCGGGTAGGTCAACAGCAGCAGGACGGCAAGCTTCATGCGCCGAACGTCGCCCTCGCAGACCGTCAAGAGGCGCGGCGTGTCATGGCTGCCCAGCAGATTGAAGGCCGCCTCCGTGACGGATTGCGGATAAGCCGCGAGCAGATTTCCAATCTCTCCGGCGAAGGCAGCTCCGTCTAATTTGCCATGGACCGCATAATCCAGCACCGAATTGGTAAAAGGGTAGTTCATGACCGCATCGAACTGGTCCCCTTGCAGCCACATGATGGAATCGTGCCAGATCTCGCCGAGGATATACGCGTCCGGCTTGATGCTTTTGACCGTATCCCGGAACTCGCGCCAGAAGCGGTGATCCACTTCGTTCGCCACGTCCAGCCTCCATCCGTCGATGCCGATTTCCTGCACCCAATACCGGGCGACCTCAAGAAGGTAGGCTTTGACTTCGGGGTGCTCGGTGTTGAGCTTAGGCATGATCGGTTCGAAGGCAAACGTATCGTACGTCGGAATGCCGTCCTCGATCCGCAGCGGCCATTCGCGCACATGGAACCATTCGGCGTATGGCGAAGCCTGGCCGTTTTTCATTACATCGACGAAAGGCGGGAAGTCTCTTCCCGAATGGTTGAACACCGCATCGAGCACCACCCGAATGCCGCGGGCATGACATACATCCACGAGCTCCTTAAGCTTGGCATTGGTGCCGAAATGAGGATCGACCCTCAAATAATCGGCCGTATTGTATTTGTGGTTGGTGCTGGCCTCGAACACCGGAGTAAAGTAAATGGCGTTTACGCCGAGCTGGTTCAAATGGTCGAGGTGGTCGATCACTCCCTGCAAATCTCCGCCGAAGAAATTGGTCGGCGTCGGTTCGCCGCCCCAAGGCTCCGCATCTTCGGGGCTGATGGACGGGTCGCCGTTCGCGAAACGCTCCGGAAAAATCTGATAAAAGACAGCGTCCTTCACCCATGCAGGCGCCTGGAAAATGTCCGCCGGATTCAGGAAAGGAAAGTCGTAAAATTCCAGCGGGTTTTCGGGCAGCTCGGTTTCGAATCCCCGTTCGGTCATCCAAATCCGTTCGCCGTCCTGCTCCAGTTCGAACCCGTAGCGCAGTCTCCGATATGGAGGCTGCACTTCGATTTGCCAGTAATCGAACAGCTCGTCGCTGGCGAATTTGCGCATTGGAAGGGTACGGGCGGTGCGTTCCCAAGCGTATTTGTCCCCGATGACGGCGGATACCTGATCCAGATCGTCACGTCCGGTTCGCAGGCGGATATGCAGGGTGTTGCGATCATAAGCATAAGACCAGTTCAAGCGTGCACGATGATAAATAGCTTCAAGCTGCATTACACATTCACTCCTTGGATGGAATAGTGGTGGTGCAAATCAGGCCAGAAAACGCAAAAAAGGCACAACCTCCAATGTTCGCGAGGTTGTACCTTTCGGCAACATAGCCTTTAAATTATGTCATTATTATACAGTCGGACGGAGGAAAAGGGAAGCCGTAAAATGATAAATTTTTTCCCGAAAAGAAATCATTTCCGGTTGTGTTTTGCTGCATTGGGTTTGTTGCGCTCACAACGAATATAACCGTTCGTATTTCTCGGTCAAATAACGAATCAATGGAGCGGTATCAATGCCTTGTCCCGTAATAGCGTGAATGAGTTCGTCAGCGGAACGCGATTTGCCGTATTGCTGGACATGCGTTGCCAGCCATTCGAGGATCGGTTCAAGTCGGTCCTCTTCGACCAGTTGGTCGTAGTCGGAAAGGTCTCGGCGGATCGCTTCATGAAGCTGCGCAGCGTAGACGAAACCGAGCGTATACGAAGGGAACAGTCCAAACCCGGCAGACCAATGCCCGTCCTGCAGAATGCCCTCCAGATGGGATGGCGGACGCACGCCGAGATATTCCTCGTACTTGTCGTTCCAGGCTTCAGGCAATGCATCGTAATCGACTTCCCCGGCAATGATAGCCAGTTCCAGTTCGTATCGAATGATAAGGTGCAGGTTGTAGGTCAGCTCGTCCGCCTCGAAACGGTTCAGCGAAGGCCGTACGGCGTTCAGAGCTAAATAAAATTCGTCCAGCTCAACATTGGCGAACGGGTCCGGCTGCAATTGCTGCAGGCCTGGATAATGGTTCTGCCAGAAGCCCTTGTGCCTGCCGATAAATTTTTCGAAAAAGATGGATTGGGATTCATGTATGCCGTAGGAGGTAAAGATGCCAAGACCGGTATGGATCAATTCGGGATCGATATGCTGGGTATAGAGCGAGTGGCCGCCTTCGTGGAGCGCGCTCCATAATGAAATGCGCACGTCATTTTCTACATATTTCGACGCCACCCGCGCGTCATGGGGGTTAATGGCTGAGCTAAAAGGATGTACCGTTGCGCCGAATTTACCGGCATCGAAGTCGTATCGTATTGCATTTAACAACTGTATTCCAAGCTGTTCTTGTTTATCCAACGGAAACGGCCGAGTGAAGATGGATGTGTCCGGCTGTCTTGGCGCGGAGGTTACGCGTGCAATCAGGGGCAACAACGCCGATTTCAATTCTCCGAAGATACGGTTCAAGGTTCGGGCATTCAAATCGGGATCGAATTGCTGCACCAGCGCATCGTACGGATGCTCGTCATATCCCCAGTAGGAAGCAAATTTCAGGCTGAGATCGAAAATGGATTTCAGATGAGGAGCGAACAGGGAAAAATCATTGGCTGCCCTGGCTTCGAGCCAGGCTACGCTTGCGAGTCCTTGCCGATCTACGAATGCTCGATATTCCTCCACAGGGATAGCGCTCCAGCGCGTAAAAGCTCTGCGATGCTCTCGTACAATCCGCTTCGTGAGATCATCCGCATGTTCATCAGAATCTGCTTCTTCCAAAAGCTTGCCGAATTCCGGGTCCCTTTGTAATTTGAACAATTCTTCGGCAAGTGTACCTTTGGCACGTGCGGCGTGGATCGCGCCTTTGCGCGGCGCACCTGTTCGGGCATCCCAGTTCAGCAGGGTGAGCACCTGTTTGTAATGTTCGATTTTTTCGATATGTTGAAGCAATTTCGGATGCAGGTTCGTGATCGTTGGCATCGGTCAAGCTCCTTTCCCATAATCAGGATAATTTTTCAAGTATCTTAGCATCCGGCGTTTGTGGGTGTAAACGAAATCGACCCACTTTGTGGATTAACAAAAAATGAATTCATAGTTTATAAATGCTTATTTTACAAAACGCAGGCCTCCGTTTAGCCTTAGATTAAATTTCACTAATCCGACAAGTTAAGTCGTGATTATCGTTCCTGTCGGGCCTTACCCATCGGGAAGAATAGAAAGGGGATTGTCTTATGAAAAACAAATGGAAACCTGCGCTGCTCTTGATCCTGATCGTGCTGCTGCTCGCCGGCTGCGCTTCGGGAGGTCAGGGGCAAACGACGCAGGGAGCAGCTGCGTCCGGGAATGACGCACCCGCATCGGCCGAAGGCGAGGCCAAGCAAGGCCAGGTGCTGAATATCGGATATCCGACTCAGCCCGTGACGCTGGACGCCCACATTTCCTCCAATACGGCCGTAAAGGACGTGTCCCGCGAAATTTACGAACAATTGGTTACGCTGGACCAAAACGCCCAAGTCATTCCGCTATTGGCCGAGTCCTACGAAGTTAGCGAGGATCGATTGACGTACACGTTCCATCTTCGCCAAGGCGTGAAGTTTCACAATGGCAAGGAACTCCAAGCCGAGGATGTCGAGGCTTCATTGAATCGCTGGATCAGGCTGTCCAGCCATGGGAAAGCCAATTTTGTCGGTGCCGTTGCCAAAGCCAAAGACAAATATACGGTGGAGCTTCAGTTGAAAACGCCGTTCTTGCTGACGCTGCAGCTGTTGGCCGACCCCATTCCGGCTGCTGCCATTTATCCAAAAGAGGTGGTCGAAGCGGCCGAGGATACGGGCATTAAAGAGTTCATCGGCACAGGGCCTTATCAATTGGAGGAATGGAAGCAAGATCAGTACATTCACCTGAAGAAGTTCGATGATTACAGTGCGCGAACCGAACCGGCCGACGGTGCGGGAGGCAAAAAGGAAGCGATCGCCAGCGATCTCTACTTCCGCTTCGTGACGGATGAGTCCACGCGGTTGGCCGGGATTGCTTCCGGGGAGTACGACATTGCGCTCAACATTTCGGTGGACAATGAGCAGCAGGTCGCTTCGAATCCGGATCTGCAGACGTATCTGAGTCCGGGCGGTCTGATCGCTTACTTCTATAACAGCCAGAACGGCCTATTTCAGAACGTGAAGCTGCGTCAGGCGGTCAACGCGATCCAGAATGCGGACGACATCCTGACATCGACGTTCCGGGACGAGCAATTTTATGTCAAAACATCCTCCCTGGTCCTGCCGGAATTCCCGAACTGGTACTCGGAGAAAGGCAAGGAAGCCTATAGCCAGGCGAATGCCGAGAAAGCCAAGCAGCTATTGCAAGAAGCGGGATACAACGGGGAGGAGATTACCATCTTCACCACTCGTGATTACGTGGACCAATACAATGTGGCCGTCGTGCTCCAGCAAGAGCTTGAATCGATCGGGGTGAAGGTGAAGCTCGATGTGTACGATTGGCCTACCTTGCAGGAGAAGCTTGCGACAGGAAAGGGATGGGACATCTATCCGATGAGTTATGCATTCCGGCCAACGTTCTACCAGTATTCGTTCTGGGGAGGGGCGGCTGGGCTGCTGAAGAGCGAGAAGCTGGATGAGCTTCTTCAAGGCATTCGAACTGCTTCATCGGTGGAAGAAGCACGTCCGTTGATCGATGGACTGCAACAATTTGTATGGGACGAGGTGCCCTTCTCCATCATTGGGCACTCGAAACAAATTACGGCGCTGTCCAAAAACGTTCAGGGATTCCAAAACATCCTCGGACCGATTTTCTGGAATACGTCCAATACCAAGTAAAAAAGGCGGCAAATCGGCAGCCCAAGCTGCGGCGCATTCACGCATAAAGGCTGCCATTCTGCTAACTGATGCGAAGCGGGGGGATTTGATTGGGAGGATACATGGTTCGCCGGTTGCTTTCGCTGGTGCCTGTGCTGTTCGTTGTGGCGGTGGTCGTGTTCTCTATCATCCATCTGACGCCCGGCGATCCGGCGGCGATTCTGCTGGGTGAGGAGGCAACCCAGGCCGACATTGACGAAATGCGAAGCCGGATGGGACTGGATCGCCCGATTTACGAGCAATTCGGCATTTGGCTGCTGGGCCTGCTCTCCGGCGATTTGGGACAATCCGTTTTTCTGGACAAACCGGTTGTGCAAGCTTTCGTGGAAAGGTTGGGACCCACGTTGTCTCTTGCCATCCTTGCCCAGATCATCGGTATTGCGCTGGCATTGACGCTAGGCATCACTGCGGCTAGACACAGAGGTGGCATCGTGGACCAATTCATCATGGGGTTCTCGATGTTAGGCATCTCCATACCAAGCTTTTTGCTCGGCTCCCTGCTGGTCATCCTGTTCGGGGTCAAGCTGCAATGGCTTCCCGTTGCAGGATATCAACCGCTGGAGTCAGGCTTGTGGTCACACCTGAAATACTTGCTGTTGCCCGGCATTGTGCTGGGCGTAATCCAAGCTGCCCTGATCGCACGCATGACGAGAGCGTCCATTCTGGACGTGCTGTCGGAGAACTTCATCAAAACGGCCAAAGCCAAGGGTGTAAAGGAAAAATGGATCATTTACACACATGTGCTCCGGGTTGCGTTCATTCCCATCCTGACTGTCATCGGCGAATCCTTTGGCGGTCTCGTCACAGGTGCAGCCGTCATCGAAACGCTGTTCAATATTCCGGGCGTGGGGCAATTGATCGTCAATTCCATTAGCCGCCGTGACTACACGGTTATTCAGGGCTCGGTGCTGCTCGTGACCGTGGCATACGTATTCGTGAACTTGATCGTCGATTTGTTATACGGCGTGGTTGATCCGCGCGTTCGTCTGAATAAAAAATAATTTCATCGTCATTAATTTTGACTACAAAAGGAGGAACGCCTATGTCGGCGAATTCGGGAGCCGCCCTGGCCCCGGCCGGGCTCCGCTCCGCCACGAACCGGCGCTTGGCCTTCAAGCGCATCACGCATAACCGCCTACTGGTGACGGGGGCGTTCATTCTGTTCCTGCTCTTGCTGCTCATTAGCTTCGGGCCGCTTCTGACACCATACGGCCCGTTGGAGATTGATCCGGTCAACCGCCTGAAAGGGCCCAGTCTGGCTCATCCGTTCGGCACGGACAACTTCGGTCGCGACGTATTCACCCGCGCGGTGTACGGACTGCGCATTTCGGTCATCGTGGGATTGGCGGTGACGGCCATCTCGTCGCTGATCGGCATGCTGGTTGGATTGCTGTCGGCCAGTTACATGCTGTTGGACCATATCCTGATGCGCATCTGCGACGGGTTGTTCGCGTTCCCTTCCATCTTGCTCGCCATTTCGATCATGGCTGCACTCGGACCGCGTCAGGTGAATGTCGTCATCGCCTTAAGCATCATTTTCATTCCATCCGTGGCGCGAATCATTCGGGCCAAGGCGCTTGTGGTCAGGGAACTGACCTACATCGAGGCGTTGCATGCCCAAGGGGCAAGCCGTTGGCGGATCATCTGGATCCATATGGCTCCCAACACCTTATCGCCGCTCATCATTCAGGCCACGTTCATTTTTGCGGTATCCATTCTGACGGAAGCGTCGCTCAGTTTCCTTGGTGCGGGCATCCCATCGCCTGCGCCGAGTCTCGGAAACATGCTGTTCGACGGCAAAAACGTCATCTATAACGCTTGGTGGATGACCGTGTTTCCCGGCAGCTTCCTGCTGCTGGTCGTACTCGGCCTGAATTTGTTCGGCGACGGGCTCAGGGACCTGATGGACCCGCATGCACGCAAGGCGAAAGGAGGGAAGCGCCGTGGAAAAAGAGCCGCTGCTTGACGTACGGGACTTGAAAGTGTCCATTGCTACCGAACGAGGAACCATTCATGCGGTGGATGGCGTCACCTTCCGCGTTCATGCGGGAGAGACGCTTGGCATTGTAGGTGAATCCGGTTGCGGCAAAAGCGTCACCGCCGAATCGATCCTACGACTGTTTGACGAAGAGGCCGTACGGTACGGCGGAGAGGTCCGCTATGAGGGAACCAACTTGCTTGCGTTGTCCGGGCGGGAGATGGAGCGTATTCGAGGCAACGACATCTCGATGATTTTCCAGGACCCGATGTCTTCCTTGAATCCGGTGCATACCATCGGTAAGCAGATTGCCGAAAGTTTGAGGCTCCATCGGGGGTTACGAGGCAAAAAGGCAAAAGAAGCGGCGGTGGAATTGCTGCGCAAAACGGGCATTCCGTCCCCGGAACGTCGTGTTGACGAGCACCCGCATGAAATATCGGGCGGCATGCGGCAGCGCGTCATGATCGCGATGGCCTTGGCTTGCAATCCCAAGCTGCTCATTGCGGATGAGCCGACTACAGCGCTCGATGTCACGATTCAGGCGCAGATCCTGGATTTGATCTCCAGCTTAAAGAATGAAAACCGCATGGGCGTCATCCTGATCACGCATGATCTGGGGGTCGTCGCCGAAACATGCTCCAGAGTGGCAGTCATGTATTTGGGCCAAGTCGTGGAGGAAGCGGATGTGGATGACCTGTTCTTCAACCCCCAGCATCCGTACACGTCGGGGCTGATGAGCTCCATCCCCCGGATTGACGGGGATCGCAGCGAGAAGCTGCATGTCATCGAAGGTACGGTGCCCTCCCTCCACCATGTTCCGGCCGGTTGCCGGTTCGCCTCCAGATGCGCGCATGCCAGCGAACGCTGCCTGAAGGAGACCCCGCCCTTGAAGGGCATCGGGGAAAATCATAAAGTGCGCTGCTGGTATCCGGGTATCGCAGCGGCGACGCAGGAGAGGGGGGAGGAATATGAGCACATTGTCTGAGGAGCAGCCGCTGCTGCATATCGACGGATTGACCAAACATTTTCCGGTGAAATCGTCTCTGGGCAGAACGAAGGGCCAAGTCAAGGCTGTGAACGGTGTATCTTTTGACGTCCATGCCGGGCAGACCTTCGGACTTGTGGGCGAGTCGGGCTGCGGCAAAAGCACGCTCGGCCGAACGATCCTTCGATTGATCGAACCGACGTCCGGAAACGCCGTTTATGACGGTACGGACATTTTCGGCCTAGGCAAAAGCCAGCTTCGAAGTTACCGCCAGCATATGCAGATGGTATTCCAGGACCCGTACACTTCGCTTGATCCGCGCAAGCGCGTTGGTTACACCATTGAGGAGCCATTGCTGATTCACCGCAAAGGCAGCAAGCGGCAACGGACCGAGAAAGCGTTGGAGCTGCTGTACAAAGTAGGTTTCAACGAGGAGCATTACAGTCGTTATCCGCACGAGTTCTCAGGCGGACAGCGCCAGCGTCTGGGCATTGCCAAAGCGCTGGCGCTCGATCCCAAGCTCATTATCTGTGACGAGCCGGTATCGGCGTTGGATGTCTCCATCCAATCGCAAGTCATTAATCTGCTGGAAGAAGTGCAGCAGGAGAGCGGCATAGCGTATCTGTTTATTGCGCATGATCTGAGCGTGGTACGACACATTGCCGATCGGATCGGAGTGATGTATTTGGGGCATATGGTCGAACAAGGACCGACGGAAGAACTGTTTGCCGATCCGCTGCATCCGTATACAAAATCACTGCTGTCGGCCGTGCCCGTGCCGAATCCGCGCCTGAAGAGAGAGCGGGTCGTCTTGAGCGGAGAAATTCCTTCTCCGCTGAACCCGCCGTCCGGATGCGTGTTTCACACCCGCTGTCCCCATGCGATGGATGTGTGCAGAGCCGTCGTGCCGGACAATCTTGCCGTTGCCCCGGGCAGGGAGGTACAGTGCCACCTTTATCAACACTGACCCGTTCTGATTGTTATATAGGAGAAAGAGAAGGAGGAGTATGATATGAGCTTTGCATGGGTTGCCGAAAAGTGGAAGGATGAAGCGATCCGGCTGCGCCGCCAGTTCCATCAGCATCCTGAACTGGGACATCAGGAATTCGAGACGGCCCAAACCGTTGCGGAGTTTCTGCAGGGAGCCGGTCTGGAAGTGCGGACCGGCGTCGGCGGCACGGGTGTCGTGGGGCTGCTTCATGGAAGCAGGCTGGGAAAGGTGCTGGCACTGCGGGCAGACATGGACGCACTACCGATGGAGGAAAAAACAGGCTTGCCCTTCGCCAGCCTTAATCCGGGGGTGATGCATGCCTGCGGACATGACGTACACACGGCTATTCTATTAGGCACGGCCGCGGCGCTGAGCGAATACCGCGAACATTTGCATGGCACGGTGAAGTTCATATTCCAGCCTGCCGAGGAAGTGAGCGGAGGTGCCACCGACTTGATTACAGACGGCGTGCTGCACAACCCGAAGGTGGACGCCATTGCGGCCCTTCATGTATGGCCGAACTTGCCCGCAGGAACGGTCGGTATCCGCAAGGGGCCGATGCTGGCTGCGGCGGACGCGTTCGATATACGCATTACGGGCAAAGGTGGCCATGCTGCTTATCCCCATCAGACCGTGGATGCCGTCGTGATCGCGGCCCAGGTCATCAGCGCTTTGCAGACGATCGTGTCCAGAAATGCTTCGCCGCTCGATTCCGTCGTGTTGTCGATTACGAAGCTTCAAAGCAACAGCAAGGCGTACAATATCATTGCCGATGAAGTGCTGTTGGCGGGCACTGTCCGCACGCACCGCACCGAAACGCGCGATGCGCTGCCGGAGCGTATCCGGCAATTGGTTCAGCGCGTTGCCGAAGGCTTCGGGGGACAAGCCGAATTGACGTATTATCGGGGAGGCTCGCCCGTCGTAAACGACGACCGGTTCGTGGACGTGATCCGTCAGGCCGGAGAGGCCATCGTGGGGCGGGAAGCTGTCGTTGAACTGCTGGAACCCTCCATGGGGGCCGAAGATTTCGGGGCTTATCTGGAGCATGTGCCGGGTGCGATGTTCCGCTTGGGGACCGTATCGGCGGAAGACGCCAGGTCACAGCTGCCTTTGCACAGCGATTCGATCATCTTTGACGAGCGCGCGATCTTCACGGGCATCGCGATCCTTGGGGAAACGGCGCTACGCTACCTTGGAGGGAATTCGCAGGACGACCTCGTCATCGGGGTGGCCGGAAAGGTGGGCGATGCCCGTGACTGAACGGAAACCACCGATCGGGAAGGCAGGAACGGGGTATTGGACGGAGCGAGAAAGGGAAAAGGAACAGGCTGAACGAGTGCGCCAGACAGCGCTGGAAACCATCCTCGGCAGCATTGATGCTGGCTGTTTGACCGTATATAACGAAAACGTGGCTAAGGAAATACGTCTCTCAGGCTCGGCTGAGGAATTGCGTGCCTTTGAGTACATCCGTGATACGCTGGAGGGTTTCGGGTTGGAGCCAAAGCTGGAATTCCACGACGCGTTCATCAGCTTGCCAGGACACGCGGAACTGATCGTGGGCAGCGTCGCTTACGATGCCATTACGCATGCCATGTCGGCATCGACCGCGCGGTTGGACGTACCGCTTCAATATGTGGACGCGCAGGCCATCGGCGATCATGAGTTCAACGGAGGCGCTGCCGTTGTGCACGGCTTGGCGAACTGGACCGTGTTGGACCGACTTCAGCAGCAAGGAGCGAGCGCCGCGATTTTCATCAACAACGGGACGTACACCCATGAAATGATCGTATCGGCGGTATGGGGGAACCCTGCGTCTTTGGAAGACAGATACCCGGTTATTCCGGTCCTGTCTGTCAACCGGACGGATGGTGAACGAATCAAAGCCCGGCTGGAAAGCGGAAACGATGGCATCGTTCACGCTGTGATCCAGACGGAAGTAACGACCGGCTGGCTCCCTATTCCGACGTTGACGGCGGAAATCCGCGGACAGGCGGAGCCCGAGCAGTTCATTCTGTTCAGCGGCCATGTGGATTCCTGGCATTACGGCGCCATGGATAACGGTTCGGCCAATGCCGTCATGCTGGAGACGGCCCGCGTGCTCTCGTTGTACCGGGAACGTCTGCGGCGAAGCGTCAGGCTGGCCTTCTGGTCCGGCCATTCGCACGGCAGGTATGCAGGCTCTGCGTTATACAGCGATTTGCATTGGGAAGAGCTGTACGAGAATGGCGTATTGCACGTCAACATCGACTCGGTGGGTGCCGTTGGCGCGGTTAGCCTCGGTGCAGCCAACACGATGGCGGAGACGCGCTCCTTGTGCGCAGACGCTGTCCGCGTCGTCACGGAGGAACCCTTCCGCGGGTCGCCTTTCGGCCGAGCCGGTGACCAATCTTTCTGGGGAGTCGGCTTGCCATCGGTCTTCATGGGTTTGTCCTACCAGCCCGACGGTTGGTTCGGCTGGTGGTGGCATACCACCGAGGATACGCTCGACAAGCTGGACCCGGCGCATCTGGTACGCGATTGCAAAGTATATGCCGCTGCCATCTACCATGCCGCATCCGCGCCAATCGTGCCCATCGACCAGCGTGAAGCCGTTCATGCCCTGCAGGACAGGGTGAATGCCTATGCCAAACTGGCGGGAGAGCACCTCGACTTTGGACGCATCGAGCTTCGGCTTCGGCAGCTTGCCCAGACGGTGGACGCATTCTATCGGTTGGTTGCTTCGGTCTCGCCGGGGTTGTCCGAACCGGGCCTTCGGGTTGCGAACCGGGTTGTGCTGGGACTCAGCCGCATATTGGTGCCCCTCAATTATGTACGGGGCAGCGTGTATGGGCATGATCCGGCGATCAGCCAGCCGCTCGTACCGGCATTGGCGGATGCCGAGCTTCTGGCAGCATCCACTCCAGGCAGCGATGTTTATTATCGGTTGCGAACCGGGTTGGTGCGTGAAATGAACCGGTTCGGCCATGAGTTGAAACGAGCGGAACATTTGGTTGCTGCCGGAATGGACGAGTTGGAGAAAGCGGAAGCTCCCGCACATGTCGGGAACCATTGAATTCGGGAAAATGGGTGAAGAACATGCGTGAATGTGATCATCGTCGAGGTGAACAGGACGAAGAGGCGCGACTCGTCGATTTCAATCCGGCAAGCCTGGGCTTTGTAAAAGGATGAAGGGTTGCCCGTTGCGGGCATGAACACAACATAGATGATAAAAAGGAGTACGGATGCATGCCAGATCATCGATTCATTGGCAAAAAAGTAGTGATTACCGGGGCGGCAGGCGTGTTCGGCCGCTGGATTGCACGTGCTTATGCCGCTGAAGGAGCAAGGCTGTTTTTGACGGATCTACGCGAGGAGCCGTTGCGAAATGCTGCTTCTTCGTTGGAGGCGGTGGAGGTTCATAGGCATGCGGCCGACCTTACCGACGAAAATTCGGTGGACGGGTTGATCGCAGCGGTACAGCAGCATTGGGGGGCGCCCGATATCGTTATCAATAATGCGGGTATCTATCCATATCGGACATTGATGGAGATGGACCTGAAACAATGGAACGAGACGCTGGACCTGAATCTGGCCGCCCCGTTCCTGTTGACCCAGCGTTTTGCCAAACGGATGATCGAGAACGAAGTGCCGGGTTCGTTTATCAACATTAGTTCAGGGGCCGCCAGCACGGCTGGCGTAGGTATGGGTAATTATTCGGTCTCCAAGGTTGGTTTGGAAATGCTGACCAAAACGTTTGCACTGGAGCTGGCCCCGTACCATATTAGAGTGAACGCGGTAGTTCCCGGTTACGCTCCGGGCAGCGAGGTAAGCGTGATGACGGAAGAGCACACGGAAATGATGATTCGTATTACGCCGCTTGGTCGCACTTCGGGCCCGGATGACGCGCCGCAAGCCATTTTGTATCTGACATCGGAACAGGCCAGCTTTATTACAGGGGCTGTGTTAACGGTGGATGGCGGACGTACGGCAGGGAGACTGAAGTAGGCTGAATTAGGCCGCACTGCCTTCAAGCCCGAACGCTAAAAAACTGCGGCACTGAGCCGCAGCTTTTACTCTGCCCGCGCGATCGGCGCCGGGGGCTGAAATTCGGGAATATGCAAATGGCGTTGCAGCAACGCGGAGCGAATATCCTGCATCAGTTTTGTCCCCGCAGAGCCTATGGGCATGTTGCGTTTGCGCAGAATGCCGACAAGCGGTCCGACGTTTAAATCTGATAGTTTTCTTATCGTTGTACCCGGAATTTCGGGAGCAATCGTTCCCACCGGAGCGATCGTGATCCCCAGTTTCGCTTGCACGTAGTACTTGTGCGATCGGATATTGCTGATTTCAATGGCCTGATAATCGTTTCCGATGTGTTCTTTCAACAGTTGTTCGATGCGGATCCGGATGGGGCAATTGGGAGGCGTGAATAACAGATGGTGGTCCTTCAGGTCTTTAAGACGGACTTCATTCATTTCGGCAAAAGGGTGATCCTCGTATACGAGCAGTGCCATCGGCTCAAACAGCAGCGGGTGAAACTCGGTATCCAGGCTGGCTTCCGGTGAAGGGCAAACGGCGAAATCGAGCTGCTCGTCAATCAAAAGTTCGTTCAGCAGCTTGCTGTCCCCGATGCGAACGTTTAGTTTGACTTTGGAATGATGCGCCCTGAATGCGGAGAGGATGGCTGGCAACCGATGGCTTGCCGTAGGCTCCGAAACGCCTAACCGTACATACCCTGCTTCGCCTTGTTGAATATCCGCAATGGTATGTGTCAGGAAATCGTATTCCCTCAGCAGCATTTCGGCACGTGCATAGAATATTTTCCCCGCTTCCGTCAGCTCGATCTTTTTGCCCCGATGAATCAGTTTGGCGCCGAGATCGGCTTCAAGCTTCTGCATGTGCAGCGTAATCGCTGGCTGAGAATACTGCAGCGCTTCTGCGGCCTGCTGGAAACTGCCCAGCTTCACGATGGTCTGAAAGGTTTTGATCATTCTCATTTCCATGGCATACACCTTTCTTTTTATATCGAGTTTGGATGCATGACGGCATTGTGACGGGCGTTGCTTGTTAAGTAGTATAGCATAGTTCCTCCTGGATTTGGTAAGCTTGTCTGCATGCGTACGGATAGATCGGATTCGTTTCGGAAGGGATGTCCTGGATGCAGATGGCTGTGGAATGTGCACGGCGTAACTTTTAGGCGTTCAGAGACTCTGATATTGACTAAGATAGGTTATACTTAAGCCCAGGAGCCATGAAGTTTCGTTTTGGTGGGCTAAGGGCTTTTTCGTTTTAATGCGAATGGTGGAAAAAGGAGAATGTATCCATGGATGTGCAGGTGAACATGCGACGGGCTGCAAAGGAAGACCAGGACAAGCTCGCCGATCTGCGGGCGGTTGTGTTGTATGACGATTTAAACCGCTTGGGCAGATATGACGATGTGAACGTGCGCGCGCGGTTCCGAAAGACATTCGATCCTGAGCATACGTGGATCATTGAGGTGGACGGGAATGAGGCCGGATGCGTGGCGCTGAAGCCGAAGGGCGAAGATGCGTATTTACTGGAGCATTTCTACATTGATCCTGCGTATCAGGGCAGGCGCATCGGTACACATGTGCTGAAGACATTGCTTGCGAGAGCCGAGGTGCAGGGGCGGATCGTTCATCTGAACGTCCTGCAAGGCAGTGCGGCACGGCGGTTGTACGAACGTTTCGGTTTTGCGGTGGACAGCGAGGATGAGGTGGACGTGTTTATGTCTGTACGGAGTTCTGAATAATGCGGGAGCAGTCAGTTGAAGCTTAGACGCAGCCTTTTGGCAGCTAGCTTCGGATAGACTGAAGGAGGGGCAATGAAGCCCCTTTTTTGTGTTGTCCGGAAGTTCATGAATCATGGCAACTGCTGTACTTGTTTATTTCAAATATCCGCGTTCTGCAAGCAAGGTTTCGGTATCACGCCACAGCTGCTGCTGTAACGCCACGTCCCGGGCAGGGGCGACAGCGTGGATCTCTTTTCCCGTCCCTACATTAAAATAACCTCCTGTGACCTGCCCATATTTGGGCTCCGTTACCAAGCGCACCATCATATCCGTGCCCCGGCGCGGGTCGCCGATGCGGAGTGCGTTCAGGATGCGTTCGAGCACGGATGCGAACCGGAGTTCACGGCCAAGTCCGGTTACGTTGAAGCCGGGGTTCAGGGCATTCGTCGATATGCCGCTGCCTGCGCATCGGCGCGCCAATTCAGCGGTGAACATAATATTAAGCAGCTTGGTTTTGCCATAGATCGGGGAGGATCCGCGCGCCGTGAAGGGAGATGTGTCGGTCAAATCATCCGGCAAGGTCAGCGTTCCGTGACGGCGCGAAGCTTCGGATGCGACATTGACGATCCGCGCCTTCCCGGCATTTCGCAGGGAAGTCAGCAGCGTATGCGTGAGCAGCCATGGCGACAGGTAATTGACGGCCATCATTTCGGGCAATCCTTCGGACGTTGTGCGAGGTTCGAACGCATGCAGCCCGGCATTGTTGAGGAGTACGTCGATTTTCGGGAAAGCCGTGCCGATTTCTTGTCCGATGCGCTGCACGTCCTGCATGGAAGACAAGTCTCCGTAGAAGAATTGAATCTGCGCGGAAGGCACGGCTTCTACAATGAGCTTATGGGTGGCAGCGGCGCGCTCTCGGCTTCGGGCAGTCAACACCAACTGCATGCCGCGTTTGGCCAGTTCAAGGGCGGCGAGCTGACCGAGCCCGCTGGTGGCGCCGGTAATGACAACGATCGGATGATTGGACTTGGACATGAATCATTCTCCTTTGGCGAATAAAATAAAATCCGTCCTCTGATTTTGACAAGAGACTGCGAGGGGTTATATGATTGATATAAATCAACTATAATGATTAATTGATATTTGTCAATTAAATGAGTGGGAGGAATATTGGAGATGAGGGATTTTCAAGCGGATCTAACTGAACGGGAACGGTTGGAACTCGCGCTCGGAGAGCAGATCCAAGCGTTAATCAGCGCGTCGCATGCACTGCATGTGCAAACGGCGGCACGCTTCGACGCAGCCCTCCAACCTGCGGCATTTCACCTGATTCGCTGGCTGTATTCCCACGGCCAGGCGAGCGCGGCTGCGTTGGCCGAAGCGACGGCCATGGACCGCAGCTCGGTCAGCCGTTTGATCAAACAGCTGGAGCAAGCCGGTTACGTCAGCCGCGAGGTATCGCCGGAAGACCGCCGCGGCGTGCTGCTCTCGCTCACGGAGCAGGGACGGCAGCAGACGATCGAGGCGCTGAAGGAAAAGGAAGATGCGTTTTACGGGCGAATTTCCCATTGGGATGACCAGCGCTTGACTGATTTTACACAGATGCTGAGGGAGTTTAACGGATTGGAGAAATAGAGGGGAGATGAAGCGGCAAAAAAAATCCCATCCGAAACCGAGCATCGCAGCGCTGAAATTCGGAGGGGATCTTTGGTTTATAACCATCAAGTCGGTTAAAGGACGACGTCCTTTTAGATAAAATCTTCCTGTTTATTGCAAAGCATCAGGTAGTATCTACGGCTTGGCGTTGCGGATGCCAATGTCCCGGATGAATAGGTTTCCTTTGGCCGTCTGATCGAACACAAAGCTGATTTTGCGGATTCGTTCCGGGTTAAAATTAGAGTTGGTCTTGGCGAACTCGGCCAGGCTGAAGGCATAATTCTGAAAGATCGGCTCCTTGGTTGTCTGGAAGAAAGCAAACGGCCGTTTTGCAAGCGACCCTTCGAACATCGGCAGCAGGGGGGAAACGCTGCTTAGCGGCAAACGGCCGGCATTTCCTTGGTCATCTTCAACCAAAACGGTTAGATCGACCAGCGCGTCTGTTCCGTCTTCTGCATCATGATCCGCATTCCCGTTAGCCAGGGAGAACACGATGGAACTCTGCTCGGTCGTTTCGATTCCCCGATCAGGCAAAACGACCCTGTAGGCAGGAACGGAAGAAGCTGTCGCGTGATCCCACTCCAGGGAAACGGCGCTATACTGCTCGACCGTATGGGCCATCTCCATCTTCTGCTCCTTCCATCCCCCAAGCGACTCTCCTTCCAAGCGGCCCCCCGACAACGTGGTCGTCTCAGGATCGCTGTCCTCGTCATAACTGCTGATCGTTGTTGTGTTTGCATCCCAATAATTGCTGATATACATCGTCTCGGGAAGCCATTCCCTGGCGTGCCCAAGATCCTGAAACACGGTTTGGTACGCGGCTTGATCCTTCAGCGTGGCTTCCAAAAAAGACGAAATCAGCACTTTTGCCGCCAGTGCTTGCTGCTCCTCGGGAAGAAGCCCGGCCGTATTGAACAGCATGTTTCCCAAGCCGACACCATCGTGTTTGCCCCACTCGTTGTTGAATTGTCCATGGTTGGCTCCGTAAATGTACACATAGGATTTGAAAAATCCGTTGTTACCCGTAAATCGGGTCCGGTGATACTGATTCGCTCCGGCAAACGAAGAGACGTCCATATCGTTGGAGCCGTGCAGGGCCAGATAGTTCACGTCTTTCAAGGCAATCGGTTGTCCGGCCGGTTGATATTGCCCATCGGTGCCGGCAATCGAAACGATGGAACGGATGTTGAAATGATAGTCGAACTTGATGTTGGCATCCTCGGGATAGGATGTCATTTCATTGTAAGCTGCCGCCGTGGTGACGGCTTCGCCACCCCGGGAATGTCCGATCAGCCCGATGCGCTGCATATTCACCTTGCCATAGAACGGATTGCCTTCGGTGGAGTTCCATTTGTCCCATGTCTTGAGATGCTCCAGCATCAGCCATCCCCTGGCGCGATTCTCTCCTTTCAGAACGCTGAACATGAACAGGTCGTTGAATGGAGAAGTGTTCAGGTAGTTTTGATCGATGGAAGCCAGGATGAATCCCCGGCTTGCCAGCAGCTCGCCCAAATAAGCATAACCCGGATCGGAAGGCTCCGTCGCAAGATGATTGCCGTGTACGATCAACACCAGCGGGAACGGACCGTCGCCTTCGGGATACCAGACCGTCCCGTTTAACGGCATCGCTTCCGGCCCGAAACCGAACGTTTTTGTGCGTCTCGCCGCCCATTGGTCCACAAAGGCTGAACCGTCGACGGGTTCGGTTATAAGCATGCCTTGTTCTCCGAGATCTTTGCGAGATGTTGGATCGCTTCGGTAGGTTATCGATTTCACGCGAAATTTCCCAAGCTCCGCCGGATTGGACAATGTCGTGCGGTATTGTTCCGCCGATTTGACGGTTTGTAACGGATACGGCACGGTTAGCTCAGCTTTGCCTTCACTCATGAGCCAGTACCCCAGCATGCAGATCAGAATGAGAGCCGCTGCGGCAGCTGCTCCTGCCGTCCGTTTTTTCCAGCTCTTAGTTTCCCGATAAGCTCCAGCCTTAAATCGATAGAGCACCGCACCGAGCAGGGAAAAGCAAATAATCATTACTAGAGCAACCAGCAGCGTTAACGGGATGGGACCAAAAAAACTGATCGACAACACACAGAACGAAGCAAGCATGGACCACACATATCGTGAAGGCATTTGTTTTGCCCAATGCAGCAACCCGGCAATGATTCCGGTAATACCCAGGATTACGGTCAAAAACAATGAAGTCCCGATTAAATAGTCCGCAACGCTTCGTGATCCCAAATAGTAGTATCCTTGCACCAATCCATTACATAACGTGACTAAGCTTAATACCGTGATCGCACCTGTCCACCCCGGCCCAAGGGGAGAAACGCGCTTCAGGGGCAATGTCGGCAAGGGTATTTTTTTAACGGAACGCTGGTCGTTTACCCTCTGTTTTTGCATGAAAACTCACCTTCCTGTTCATGGTCCATTTTCGTTCAAACGATTCGTACGCTGGATACGTTAAGTATACGAAAGGCATCTTTCAACGGACTGTCTTTTTTCTTACTTTAATATTACGTTTAAGGAATTAAAAGGTTGGGGAAAAGTGGAGGATTTATAATATTATTGATATATATAAACCGCAAAAACATAAACACGTTAACGAAGAGGCAGGACCAAACTGAAGAAGCGAAGCGTTCGCCTTTATCACCGGATTTCCCCTTGAAAAAGGGGATTCAAAAAAATCTGGGGATAACAGCGATCGGAAGATGGTACTGAACTCGCAGTGGCCAAGTGTGATTGATTAATGCGGTTTCTATAGTAACAACGATTATGAAATACAGGGGAGAGAAGATGAATGGGGCATCGTGCAAATCTTTTACTGGTTGAACATCATACATATTCACTGTATTACAGTCACTGGGGCGGCATCTCGATGCCGGAAAATTTGTTTTGGGGCCCGGAAGCAGCATTGGAATTCATCAAACGTCAAGAGCCGACGACAGCATGGCTTGATACGGCCTGGGCAGAAGGGGGCGCGCTGATGGATTTGGATCGTCAAGTGCTGCTCTGGTATGGCGGGGAGGACGTGAATTACGAAATTCCGCTGCGCAGGCACCTGATTCGAATGATGAAGCCGCTATGGCCCGGTTGGTCCATTGAATGGGCATCGGCGGGCATTCTGGATCTGGCTGAATATGTCGGCCATCCCACGGATGAATTGACGGGGCGGACCAACAAGCCTGTAGAGCCTGCTGCATTAGCGCCGGAATCGGCGGAAGGCTGGGTGCGAACGATTGCGAGCATCGTTTTTTCGAACGGGGAACTACGATTATATCCGGCACAGTGGGAGATGGAGGAATATTTGCTGCAAGGTCCCGAACTGCTCGAACACTTGGATCAACATGTCGGACGCACGGAACTGGATTTGAAAGAATGGCCGGAGGAGATTCCGGATCAAGGATTTCATCTCGATATCCCCGCCCGAACGATCCATTTGTGGTATGCCCCTGATCTGGGAGAAGTGATTCGCGAGGTCCGGGAGATTTGGTCAGGCTGGCATGTCGTCGATCTCAAGGACCAATTTGAGGAACATGTTTCTTTGGTACACGGCAAGCTTTGCTTCGTAAACGAGGAACCGGAAAAGCTCACGGAAAGACTACGCCGCTCATTGCTTAGAAACTACACCAGCCCGGTGAACACCATGATGGAAATTGCGCAGCAGCAGGAGGCTGCCGGAAAAAAAATCGAAGTGAATCCACTTGCATTAAAAGACGCCCCACTGGAGATTACGCAAGCGAAAAAAGCACAATTGCTGCAATATGCCATCGCTCGTCTGGGGGATGTGTGAAATGGTAAGCAACCGAGCCTTGAATTCTATTCGAACCCCGATTGGGTCGACCAAAGAACACAAGCTTCGTTCCATCGTTTATGCCATCGTGCTGGGAATCATTATGGGTGTAGCCGCAAAGTTAGTAGACAATGCAAGCATTAACCCCATATTTGATAATATCGGCGGACGCCTGGGGATCTGGGTATTTACGGCGACGCTTTTGTCGGTGTTTAGCTGCTCGCCCAAATGGGCGTCAGCGAACGTTTTTGCGTTTTTTGTTTCCATGCTTGCCGTGTATTACGTGTATACCACGCTGTTCCTGAATTTTTTTCCTGGAAAAGCCATCTTGTTCTGGGGCATATGTGCGTTGATATCTCCAGTCTGTGCGTATGTGATGTGGTATGCGCGTGGAAAAGGGTTTGTCTCTGCTGCGATCCTATCGCTTCCTATTACCTTATTGCTGGCGGAAGGGTATGAATTGCAGAACGCGTACTTGCCAGTTCACACTCATTATTACTTGATACCTTGGTTATACGCGATATACATATTAATGGTCGTAATCCTGCTGGCTGCCATCCCGAAGAACAAAACGAATCTGTTGGTTGGTCTATCTTTAGCAATGATATTATGTTGGATATTTGTACAATGGGATGTGTTAGGCAGGATGTTCGGCGGAATGAACGGTATGTTGTAAAGGAGGATGGTAAACGTTGCTGAAATCGATTCATAGTGTGAAGATGGGCACGGGAGTATAACGTCAGCAAAGAAAGATTTGCGGCGTGCATCGGGCTGTTGAATATTGGGATGAAGTAGGGGGTGAACAGTTTAGCTCACGGGGTCAAGCCCCACGGGCAGAGACGTCTACCCCGGCTACCCATACTAAACCTCCTACGAACAAAAGAGGTCAAACAGTAAAAAACTGGATGACCTCATAATACGAACGGGCAGTTTAGCCCAATACAACGTTTGTAAAACGTACTGTATAATGATATATTTGTATAGTATAATGAACGAAAGGGGATGTTACTTCTTGAATGCTATACACATCAGGATAGGAAACAACCTGCAACGTATTAGAAAACATAGGCAGTTAAGCTTAGATAAGCTTGCTGATTTAACAAAGGTTAGTAAAGGTATGCTTCATCAAATTGAGCGAGGAGAAACGCAGCCCACAGTGACAACCGTGTGGAAAATTGCTACGGGACTCAATATTTCGTTTTCATCTCTACTTAAAGAGGATGAGGCAATAGTATCCATTGCAACTCGAAAAGAAATTCCAGATTTAACAGAAGACAATGGAAATTGTAGAGTATACTTGCTGTTTCCGTTTGACCCCCAAACACGTATTGAAACGTTTACGATTATTCTTAGTCCTACTTGTAACTATGTTTCACTCCCACACAATGATGGGGTTCAAGAGTACATCACAGTTATCTCTGGAGTGTTTAATCTACAGATTAAGGATGAAATATACGCCTTACAAGAAGGACAGGCTATAAGATTTGCAGGCAATGTTGAACACCGTTATATAAATAAATCGGACGAAGATGTGACAATACAGGTTGTTATGTATTATGCGGAATCTTAATTGCTTGTAATCATTAAGGAGGGATACACGTTGACAAGTCAACTTAAAGATAGTGCACAACAGGTGCAAAACAAACTAATAGAGTTGGGATATGCAAATAAAGTTATAGAACTACCTGACAGTACACGAACTGCACAGGAAGCTGCCGATACGATAGGTTGCGAGGTTGCACATATAGCTAAGTCAATTATCTTTCGACTCAAAAATAACGATAAACCCTTATTGGTGATAGCCAGTGGAGTAAATCGAATTAATGAAAAGCAAATTAACACCCATCTGAATGACAATTTAGGAAAAGCTGACGCTGAATTTGTACGTAAACACACAGGATTTGTTATTGGAGGCGTACCCCCTTTAGGACATAAAGAGTCAATCATCACTCTTATTGATGAAGACTTGTTACAATTTAGAGAGATATGGGCTGCTGCCGGACATCCAAGAGCAGTGTTTCAATTAACACCTGAAGAATTAGTGCAAATGACAAAAGGACGAGTAATCTGTGTTAAATAAATTTGTGTTAACTTTCTGTTATTTCGCTAACGGGAAACGATAGCTCAATAAATTCAAGTGAAGTCAATCGTAATAGTGATTGACTTCTTTGACTTTAAAGATTTCATTTAAACCATAATTTACACTCCCTCTAACTCAAATTGTACATTTTGAAGGTCTTACTTCCTGCAACCGATATTTTTAGTGATTTTTCATTCATAAAGGTCCTGAAACGGGCACTTTTTGCACATTTTCAAAGCGAAATAGGAATGTGTGTATGTAGATGGGGGAATTGGAAGCATAAGCTTGCCAAATGGCAAACTTATGGGTTAAGTCTCATTAATTTCTCCAGTCTGTGCGTATGTGATGTGGTATGCGCGTGGAAAAGGGTTCATCTCTGCTGCGATCCTATCGCTTCCCATCACCGTGCTGCTGGCGGAAGGATACGAATTACGAAACGCATACTTGCCGATTCACACGCATTATTATTTGATCCCATGGCTTTATGCGGTATACATATTGATGGTCGTAATCCTGCTGGCTGCCATCCCGAAGAACAAAACGAATCTGTTGGTTGGTCTATCTTTAGCAATGATATTATGTTGGATATTTGTACAATGGGATGTGTTAGGCAGGATGTTCGGCGGAATGAACGGTATGTTGTAAAGGAGGATGGTAAACGTTGCTGAAATCGATTCATAGTGCGAAGATGGGCACATTGGTTTACGAAGAAATAAGTGAAGGATACACGCTTCTTCGCGAAGGCACAGTGCACTGGACATTGGATGCGTCCGACAACAAAGTCAACATGCAAGAGATGATACACCGGGCTGAGAAGCTGTACGAGGGATTGTCTGAATTTGATCAACAGGCCAAGGCAAGGATCGCGGGTGAGTTAGTGACGTTCAAAAATGATTTCTGGCCAGAGTACGACGAGGATGACCCGGACCTGGACTGGGATCGGGTTGACGCGGGGGAGTATAACGTCAGCAAAGAAAGATTTGCGGCGTGCATCCGACTGTTGGATATTGTGATCAAGCATACTCATATTTACTGCGAGTATGACGACGGAGAATTGTTTGGCGGCCACAGAATCCATGCGTATTTTGACAATGACTATAATCTAATCCGTGCGGATATTTAAGAAGTCCCGTATAACATTCATGAAAATGTCAAGTCAAGTGCGACAGTTTCTCTGAAAAGGATTCGTGAACGGTTCACACCCCAAGCAATTACGGGGTCTGTTATTGATTAAATCAAGGAGCGGGCAAGGTCTTCAGCCTTCACCTCAGCAAGATCCGTACCTTTCGGGAAAAACTCTCGAAGCAGCCCGTTCGCATTCTCATTGGAACCCCGTTGCCAAGAGGAATAGGGATCCGCAAAATAAACATCTATCCCGTGGTTGGTTTCCACATTTGAATAGCAAGCAAACTCCTTCCCGCGGTCAGCCGTGGAGGTGAGAAATGTCCCTTTAGGATACTGCGAGATGGCGACACCGAGGGCGATTTCTATTTGTCTTTAACCGGTTTTTATCACCGTATGAGGGATAATTATTGTTTTGAATTTATTCAAAGATGTGAAGGACCTTAAATTAAACAAAAAAATAAGAAAACTATCAGACTTTTCCATTTCCATAACGTTTATTACTGTGGAAATGCAAAAACATGCCTAATTTGAAATAAACATTATATTTTATTGAGTAATCCAAAATACATTTATTAAGGGGTATTCTCAATGAATAAGAAGAAACTTATTATTTGTGTTGTCTTGTTGTGCTCTGTCGTAGTTGGATGTGATGCAATAAAACCTGAAGGACAATACGAACCTACTATACAGACGGAAGTTAAAAATGAACCTAAGACTGATATTTACACTTATGAAGAATACGAAGCTTTAGTTCAGGAATTTTCTGAGGTCGTCCACATTCCTAACTATACCCTAAAGAACATTCCCCTCATCAAAAGTTTAGTTATTGTAGAAAAGGAACTCACCTTCGATAAAAGGCAATCTCTAACTGTCAACGGAGATACAAGCGATATGCGCCCTACTCAACAAATTTACATTTATGAGAATAAGGATCAATCGACTCAAATACAGGTAAGAATAGGTTACACAAAAAATTATCTGGATAAAGATCTGGTAATTTGGGACTCATCCAAAGGTTTTGAAAAGACTAACTCTGGACTCTCTAAAAATACAGATGTAGCGACCTTTCTGTATAAAAATCTTGTTATATCTATTACGGTGAATGCTGAGAAGGATGCAAGTATTGTTACAATGAGAGCCGCAATGAAAGAAATAGTGGATTTTTTTAAAAATATTTGACAGTTTTGGAATAGTATAGTAATTTAAAGAAGTAAAAATATCACGAGAGAAGGTATATTTATGAAAAAGAAGACGCTGTTGAAACTGTCTATCCTTTCTGTCTTATCTCTTACGTTGATTACCCCTCAAGCTGCGTTTGCTCAACAAGAAATACCTGCAGAAATTCAACAAAAAATTGATGAAAACATCCGACAAAATGAATTTAAAATCCCAGAACACAGAGCCTGGGAAACAGATATGAACGGAAATACGGTTGAAGTCATTCCTCTGAGTGAGCGTGTACAAACGATGGCGCCTCCGACGGGTGATGGTTATATTTATTCCTTTGACCGTTACGATCCAGACAGTGTGTCAAAGAACTGGCGTTATCAAAATATGGGTACCTTCCGTGTAGCAAACAACAGTGCTGGGGAAACCAAAGCCAAATATGAACAACAAAGCTCATCTACAGCCACATGGAATGTCACAGCCTCTATTAAAAATACAGCTTCTCTGAGAGCAGGGTTTTTGGCTGGAACAGAATTAGAAGTAGGAATTCAATTGGCTGCTGAAAAAAACTATACTGCCGGTAAAACCTATGGTGTTGAAAAAACTATCCCTGCTTATACTACTATGTATCTGACTAACTACGCGGTTGGCGTTAACACTGCCGGTAAGTTGATTTATAAGAAATATGCTCCAGGTGGTACTTCACAAGTTGGTGTTTACACTGAACAGGTTGGTGGAACAGTGGTAAGCGTGCCTGATGTTAATATTGAGATTAACTAAATAATTATTTAAGAGACCACCTTTTTAATGATATACTCCCATCATAGTAGACAGTAGAAAAAAACTTCTACCTCTACCATGATGGGAGTTTTTGTAATGTCAAAAAGAAGCCCAATTTCATATGAAATGAAGATTCAGGTGGTAAGGCGTTGCCTGCGACATGAATCCAATCCTAACCATGAGGCAAAACAACTGGGGGGGCCATAAAAACAAGGTTACCGAGGCTTTTAATATACGTCGCTCAAATATAAGCGAATTCAAGCGAAATACAAGTTTAGGACAAGTATGTCTGTGTAAGTCGATGTTTGGACAACCAGCCTATTGAAAGATTCTGGGGTACCTTTAAAGCAGAAAGATTTTACTTGGAGAAATATGACACATACGACGATCTCCTGCGAAGTGTACAATCCTAAATGTGCTATTACAATAATTATCGATATACCGAACGACTAAATGGTTTATCCCCTAACGAATATCGACGAGCAGCTTAACGAAGAAAAAATAATCTCCTCAGCTAGGAATAACCGAGGGGATTGCATACTGATGATTTTGTTTTTTTAGTCTGTCTGCTTGACAGGGTGCATTTCATAAATGAGGTGGTCTCTTAAGCGATGACGGATTGTCAAGCCAAGTGCGACAGTTTCTCTGAAAAGGATTCGTGAACGGTTCACACCCCAAGCAATTACGGGGTCTGTTATTGATTAAATCAAGGAGCGGGCAAGGTCTTCAGCCTTCACCTCAGCAAGATCCGTACCTTTCGGGAAAAACTCTCGAAGCAGCCCGTTCGCATTCTCATTGGAACCCCGTTGCCAAGAGGAATAGGGATCCGCAAAATAAACATCTATCCCGTGGTTGGTTTCCACATTTGAATAGCAAGCAAACTCCTTCCCACGGTCAGCCGTGGCGGTGAGAAATGTCCCTTTAGGATACTGCAAGATGGCGACACCGAGGGCGATTTCCATGGACAAGGCCGTCCGATCCGGCATGAGAATGACGGTATACAGCCGTGTCTTCCGTTCTTCGAACGTGTCGATAGATCCTTTACTTTTTCCACGGCTTGATACGATGGTGTCCAGCTCTCGGTGTCCACACGTCTCGCGGGAACGAACCTCCTTGGGACGCTGAGCAATGGATCTTCCAATGATAAATCTACCGTGAGTTTCAGCAGGCTCCTGACGCTTCGAAGGACTTGCAGTACACCACGGACCAGTCTTCCTTTGTAGATCCAGCGATAGATGGTTTTGAAGGATACGACAGGCAGGCCATCCATGCGAAAACGCGCCGATCTGTTCAGGAAACCAGATGACCTTCAGCTTTTCTTCCAACGAAGCAGCCAAGGTTGCGGACCATTTGCCCGTGGATACCGAAGCTTTACGCCGCTCCTGATACGCATTCTGCTCTTGTTCTGAGTTGTACGTCCCAGATGAAGCTGAGCGCTCTAATTCACGGCAAATGGTCGAAGGGTGTCTCCCGAGCTCCTTGCCGGTGGAGGATTTCTAGCTTGCTGCGCTCAATGTTGCTAAGATGTGAGTAGCTCATGGAGGATTCTCTTTGTGTGAATGGTTGTTGTGGTGACTTCATTCTACACAAATCCGACCATGTGCCCGTTTTTATTTATTTCCAGTAGGTGTCGCACTTCATATTACAATCCGTCGTGAACATGTCGTATAGAGTTTCATATGCTACGCATTCACGTACCACTTTCAGGTTATATTTATGATACTCTCTCCTTAACAAAGGAGTGATGACATGGTAAGTAACGACAGTGTGGAGATCGCTTCGAAGTACGAACAACTCGTTCTCCAGGAAGACGATTACGTCGAACAACTAACCACGTGTCGCAAACTTATTCTTGACGCGATGGACATCATTGCCAAGCAGGCTGGCGTTTTGGAAATGGATACCGTGAAGCAAGCAGCTTACCACCTACACACGATGGAGCAGGAACTAAACCGAAAATTATTCGAAATTCGGCTGGAGAAAAGCATGCTGGCGTATCGCATCAGTCAGTCTACATAACACGAAACCGACAGAGGGCAGTGCGGGGTCATGAGTTTTACGATCTTGCACTGTCTTTTTCCGCTCTTTCATAGCTGTTTTATTTTCAACTGAAGCATTGACTTTCCGCTCGACTCCACCTAAACTTCACTTATTAAAACTCTTTTAAAATAATCAACCGTGAAATCCAACATCGCGAAAGGAGGCTTGACACCGCCTTGAACCCGACAGCACACAATACGCAGCAGGTCAAACGAATCAACGTGGAGCTGGTAAAAAATACGCTGCGCACCATCCGCGTTGGCACGAAGGCGTCTATCGCGAATCTAACGAAACTCAGTGTCGCGACGTGTGGCACGATTCTGAACGAGTTGCTCCAGACCGGGGAGATTATCGACCTTGGACCGGACGAATCGAGCGGGGGCAGACCCGCGAGCCGGTATCAGTTTAATGCGGATTACGCAAGCGTGTTGTCACTTATCGTTCGCATCGTGAATGGGGAGCGCTCGATCGTGGCGGTTAACGCCAACCTGAATGGCGAGGTACTGGATGAGCAGACGCTTCTGTACGATGAGATTACTCTCGTTACGATGGAGAAACTGGTTGCGGAGCTTGTTGACCGGTATCATAACGTGCAAGCGATCGGGATCGGTATTCCCGGCGTGGCGCATCATGGGGTGATCGGCATCTGCGACGTACCGGAGCTGGCGGAGCAGCCGCTTGGTCCGCGGCTCAAGGAGCAGTACGAGGACGTGGAAGTGGTCGTGGGCAACGACATGAACCTGACGGTGTACGGGCTGTACACCGAGCAGCATTTTGCCGAGGAAAAAAACTTTGCCGTGCTGTCGTTTTCCCCGAATTATTTTCCGGGTGCGGGCTTTATGATCGAAGGGCACTCTTTGTCCGGCAACACCCATTTCGGGGGTGAAATTTCGTATCTGCCGTTTGGCATGACGCGGGAAAAACAGCTTGAAATGCTGAAAACGCCCGCAGGGCTGCTGCAATTGGTCGTGCACTCAATGGTCTCGATCATTGCGATTATCAACCCTGCGGCCATCGTCATTACGGGGGACGCCGTCGAGCCGGGCATGCACGATGCCATCATCGAACGCTGTCTCGATACGATTCCGCAGGAGCATATGCCGAAGCTGCTCATCCACCAGGATACCCGGCGCGAATATGTAAATGGCCTTGTGGCGGTGACGCTGGAGAGCCTGACTTACCGAATCGAACGGGTCGAGAAACGCTGGTAAAGGGAAGCCGTGAACAAGTAAAGACGACCCGAGAAATAAGCAGGCGAGTAATTTTCAAACGAATGACGATTGCTGATAAAAAGGCTGAACCAACCCGAGCGAAGGATGCAAAAGCTGTCATTTTGTCCTGCATATGCGCTGGAAGAAAGCAGTACCAAGGAAGAAACGTTTGCTCCGGCTTACCTGAGTGATCTCCAGCAGTACCGCTTTCCCTCGCTCGGGGCATTATTCCGAAAACGAATTCGGGAACGTTATCATCCCGTTTTGGCACGACCAGACACAATTTATATTAGGAAAAGTAAAGCTTGGTGTCCGCAGCACCATTTTTGATCTTTGGATCGGATTACAGGAGGACCTATTTTGAATCAGCGAGCGACGACGAAAAAGAAATTCAACAAGTTATATGCCATGCAGCTGGCAACGATCTTTCTAGGTTTTATCGTGTTTGGCATCTCGGAGAATATTAAAGGTCCCGCGATTCCGCGCATTCAATTCGACTTTAACCTGGATGAGAAACAGCTTGGGACGTTGTTGTCCCTGAACGCGCTCGGATATCTCATTGCCTGCTCGTTCACCGCGATTTTGGTGCGCAAATGGGGCATCAAGGCCGTTAGCATTATCTCTTTTGCCTCGATGATTTTGTCGGGGGTATTCATTTATTTGTCTCATACGTATCCGCTTTTTGCATCATCCTATTTCTTCATGTACATCGGAAACGGCATGCTGGAGATTGCGCTTGCGATTCTGGGGGCACGGATTTTCGTGAAAAATACGGGCATGATGATGAACTTGTCCCATTTCTTCTACGGGGCCAGTTCGACGATTGCGCCACTGCTTGCCACAGGTGTGATGTCGCTCACGATATTCGGACACCAGCTCGACTGGCGCGGCATGTACCTCGTCATGTTGGCGCTCTGTTTGCTGCCGATCATTGCTGCCCTGCGCAGCACGTTTCCGGGCGACGATCTGGCGCATGAGGACCGCATTTCCCTCAAAATGCTGACGCGTGATCCTGCACTCTGGATGATGGTCGCCATTCTGTCCTTCGGCGTTGTATCCGAGCTTGCGGTAGGCGGCTGGCTGGTCAACTTCCTGGAAAAAGCGTATGCGTGGGATACGGTCAAAGCCTCAGGCATGTTGTCAGCGTTTTTCCTCACGTTCTCGCTTGGGCGGCTGCTGCTTGGGCCGCTGACGGACCGCATCGGGTTTGTGCTGTCGCTCATCCTGTTCTCTGCGTTCTCGGCGGTATGCACGTTCGCGGCGATTGGGGGCGGGGAAAGTCTGGCGTTCCTGTTCGCGGTATCCGGCGCAGGCATCGCGATGATCTATCCGACGGTCATGGCCTTCATTGCCAAAAGGTACCCCAAAGGCAGCGACACGGCGATTACGTTTACGGTCACGCTGATGGGCGTGGGCAGCGTCATCGGCAACTACGTGATCGGCTGGGTCATCGAAGGTGTGAAGGGTTTCTACGGTCAGACAACTGAAACCGGCCTGCTGCGCGGACTTCAGGCAGGATACGGGTTCATCGGACTATGCGCAGCGATTTGCGCGGTATCCGGCGTCGCGTTGTATGTATATCTGAAGCGGAAGCAGGAACTTATCTAGGAAATTTATTTACGCAGCCGATGCCTCGGCATCGAAGCTAAAAGCGAAACAGCATCCCTGTCGTGGAAATACGTGCAGGGATGTTTTTGTTTTTCAAAATAACGATGGACAAACGAGTCTCCGATGATATTCTTTCCATTAATAAGGGCAAAACGAACCATCTTCATTATCCTCTATGTAGATCATATGGATATTCAATTGTGGTGAGGAGGAGTATAATTGGAACAACAATCCAAAGAGAGGTGTGAAAAGGTCATGACGACAGTCACACTCAGCAAGTGGGGGAATAGCAGTGCCATTCGGATTCCCAATCAACTGCTTAAACGTCTTAATCTGGAGGAAGGTTCGGAGATTGAAATACGCGTTACGGAAAATAATGAATTGTTACTGCGTCCCAAAACTAAACCTTCTGAATCTAATGAAGAGTTGCGTGCACACCTCAAAAATTTGCTTTCAAGAGTGAAAGAAGATCAGCGTCATGATGAAATCGACGTCGGCACGGAGGGCGCTGAATCGCTGTGAGTATTCCCAAGCGTTGCAATCGGATCAGGCTTGATAAACCTATATTTGTTTTTACATATAAAGAGAACTATAATAGTTGTTCCACAAAAATTCAGACTTCTTTGGAGGAAACAAACGTTATGAGATCTTTTCAGTATTATAATCCGACCCGGCTGATTTTCGGCCAAGGACAGCTTCAGGCATTGCAAACGGAAGTACCCAAATACGGAAAACGTATTTTGCTTGTATATGGCGGCGGGAGCATCAAGCGCAGCGGGCTGTATGATCAGGTGATCGCCCAATTGAACGCAATCGGCGCAGAAGTGACCGAGCTGGCAGGCGTCGAACCGAATCCGCGCCTATCCACGGTTCACAAAGGCGTGGAGTTATGCCGGACGCATCAGATCGAATTGGTGCTTGCGGTTGGCGGAGGCAGCGTGCTCGACTGCGGCAAAGCGATCGCGGTAGGGGCCAAATACGAGGGAGACATGTGGGATGTTGTCGTTCGCGAGGCCACACCGCAAGGCGGACTTCCGCTCGGAACGGTGCTGACGATGGCCGCAACGGGATCCGAGATGAACAACGGTTCGGTCATCACCAATCAGGATACGCAGGAGAAATGGGCCTGGTTCAGCGAATATTCCTATCCCGCGTTTTCGATCCTCGATCCGGTACATACGTATACCGTTCCTCTGGACCAGACCGTTTACGGCATGGTAGACATGATGTCGCACGTCTTCGAGCATTATTTCCATCCGGACACCAACACGCCGGTTCAGCTCGGATTCTGCGAGACGATTCTCCGGACGGTGATTGAGACGGCGCCTTTGCTCATTAAAGATCTGGAAAACTATGAACTTCGCGAAACCATTCTCTACTGTGGAACGATGGCACTGAACGATGTGCTGAACATGGGTCTTGCCGGGGATTGGGCAACGCACAACATCGAACACGCGGTGTCGGCCGTGTATGACATTCCCCATGGCGGCGGACTGGCTATCCTTTTCCCGCACTGGATGAAGCATAATCTCGATGTCAATGTAGAGCGATTCAAACGACTCGCCGTAAACGTGTTTGGCGTATCCACGGAAGGCAAATCGGACAAACAGGTTGCCGAAGAAGGCATTGAAGCGCTGCGCGAATTCTGGACTTCGATCGGAGCTCCCAGCCGCTTGGCCGATTACGACATTGATGACAGCCAGATTGATGCGATGGCCGATAAAGCCATGCGTTTTGGACCATTCGGCTTTTTCAACCAATTGCAGCGCGAAGACGTCGTCTCCATATACCAAGCCTCTCTATAAGAACAGATTTCTACGCTTGGCCCTGCTGCCAGGCCCATGCAAACCAGGCATCGTTTATCCCTTTGAACAAGGGATGGCGGTGCTTTTTGCGTTGAACGATCGGGACATTCCAACTGTACAGTTACAGCTTGGTGGCTTACATGAGTGCTTACCTTTCCTTAACCAGTTTCTTTAAGAAGATGCCACTCATCTCATTGTCATAAAAGGGAGCTTCGGCACTTCTGGCATCTCTGAGTTTGGCCAGTGACAGTGGAACGGTCCTCGGGAGTTTTGCATACACGTATCGTGGCAACAATAGTATGGCTCAAAAAAGTGCTGCTGCTGGTTGGAAAGAAACCTACATGTATGACGGTTTGAAACCTGTCCGGCCTCTCCCATACATTCAATGGGAACCAAGGGCCGAGCTATAGCTATGCTTATGATAACATTCGGAACATAACGAGCAAAACCGAGGAAGGAAATACGTATCTCTTCACGTATGACAAGTTAAATCGCATCAAATCCGGTAACATACTAAACCAATATTCGTATGATATCTGGGGCAACCCGGAACAAACAAATGAAACCGTCCCAAATAACCTGCGTTATGCGGGAGAATATTGGGATGAAATAACAGGACTGCAGTATTTAAGAGCCCGGTGGTATGATCCAAGTGTAGGAAGATTTATCCACCGAAGATACATTTGAAGGAGAAGCTACGAATCCGCTTAGTCTCCATCTATATACGTATGTGGAGAACAATCTACTTCAATACGTAGACCCAAGTGGAAAAGGAAACAAGCCGGCAGCAATGTTCTATTAGGATTAGATAATGGCAGCGGCAGCGCTAGTGCAGGAAGAATGACCCCAGGCGGAAGCATGGGTGGCGGTGAGGCAGAGCCAGAAGCGGATCATCGAGTAGTAGCAAGCCTTCCACATCGAATAGTGGCCAGTCTACTAAGGGGACGCCAAAAGCTAAGTATACTACTAATAATTTACCGAAGGATCCTAAAGAATTAATTAATAACGGTTGGAAGGATACAACGCCTGAAGGAATGGCGAAGAATACCAGCTCACGAGAATATATTGACCCTGTTACAGGAATGAAAGTTAGGTTTGATCCTGGGAAACCAGGAGCAAACGGTTTTGAGGGTAAGGATCATTATCATATTCACAATCCCAATAGTACAGGGAAAAATGATTATTACCTTGATGCTAATGGTAATCCGGTAGCAAAAGGCTCAAAAGCATCTCACATTATACCTTAGATTAGGAGAGTAAAATGAAACCATCAGAATTTATCAAAGCGTATACCCTTTTTGATAGTCTTGTAGAGGATTTAGAATATGATGAAGTCAAGAAGCAGTTAAGGATGACATTAGAATTGTGTCAGTGGAAACAATCCTTCTATATTGAAACTGAACCAGAAATGCAGCTTGGAATATTAATTTTCTCTGATGTAGCATTCTACAAAACTGAACCTCAATTATTTAATTTGGATAGTAGTGAAATACTAGAGGTCGATCTACTCCCATTTGAAGGAAAAGGTGAGCGTATTAAAATGGTTCTCAATGGTTTGGATGATGTAATTGTATTAAACATTCAATCTAGCGAGGTTGAGTGGAAAGAAATAAAGAATGAGGATGGACAATAGTTAGGAGTTTACAACTCCAACAGCAAGATCGTACAATACAACCAACAAACCAAACACTAAACAATTTAAACACTTGATAAACTTTCAAAAGCTCTTTCCCACTTGAACTATGAGTAGGAATGAGCTTTTTTGCGTGCAGAAAATAAACGAAGGAGCTGGATGATATGGCGAAACGAGAACAGGAAGTAAAACAGGTAGGAATGATTGCACAGGCACAAGTAGCCTATGAACAACTACTGGATGAAATTCGTAGTTACTGTCAGCAAGCAAGGGAATTACGTGGACAGGCGGCAGAGTTGCAGCGATCAGGACGTACAGATTTTCAGGTTAGAGGAGAGATTCAGCAGTTGTTGAACCGAGCGGAGCATTTGGATACGGTAGCAGATCAGAAGGATAAACTACCACGCCAACAAGCACTAGAACTCATAGATAGACTAGAGCAAGAAGCATCAGATTGCAAGCAGCTTGTGCAATATAACCAGTCAGTTCAAGCACGTCAGGAGCAAGAACTTGAAGATGCAAAGGCAGCGGCGGCGAAAATGGTACAGGATGCAGAGGAGCGGCTGAAACAAACAAGGCAGATACTAACTGAAAAAGTAGCTCAGCTTGCAGAACTGGAGGGTCAGGCAGATGAGTAAAGGTATACGTCAAAAATACCAAGGCGTGATGCGCGATCTGTTGCAGAAGCATAAGGGAACAGGCAAACGAATTGAACTGTTTACAGAGAGGGGAGCCTATGCGATGCAGGCGAGCAAAGATGACAGCAACTTTGTCATTGAGATCGTAGACGATAGTGAAATCGTTGAAATTGAAGGTGTAGGCTCAGCAGAAGAATTAAGAACAACGGTACAGGATGCAGTCCGCGACACGATAAATAGCGATACAGGCAGAATATAGTAGCCAGAGGGAGGAATAGAGAGATGTTGAACCTAAGCCCGGAAGCATTAGAAGCACGCCGGGAATACAGAAGACAGTATGAACGAGAATATCGGCGCAAATGGCGGCTGAAGCTGGAGAATCGTCTGAAAGCGAAAGAGTATGAGCGCAGATACTGGGAACGCAAGGCACAGCAATCCAAAGCATAGCATACGCAGCTAGGCGCTCTTAGACGCTGCACCCATTCAAATGTACAACCAAGGGCATTTTACCGCAGCAGGCACGAAATCACGAGAGCAACCAAATACGAAATTCACAGGGGGAAAAAGCAAAATGACGAAACATGAAGAATTCTTATGGGAACTGTTACTTCACGAGGTCGAAACGAAAGCAGAGCTTACACGTATGTACTTCGACTGCTTTACGTTTATTGTTAGAACGGAACAGCTTGAGGCATTTCAGTTGCATAAGAAACAGAGGGAAGAAAGTAGAAGGAAAGCATTAAAGGAGTCATTCCTTGAAGAAGATGAACAAGAATAGCGAACATGTATTGAAACAAATAGATAAACAGCTTGGAGGCAAGAAACCCTCCCCCGGTCGGGGAAACGATACCCCATGAGATGAGGTTAGGCGGTGAAAGGATGGAAAAAAGCCAATGTGGGGCAAAGACGAAAAACGGAGAATCTTGTAGGAAAGCAGCTTTAGTGAATGGGCGATGCAGGTTTCATGGCGGAAAGTCTACGGGACCAAAGAACAAGGCGAAGCATAGCGAGAGCCTGAAAGGCAACAAAAACGCCTTGAAGCATGGACTGTATGAAACGATTTGGCTAGATACGCTAACGGAGGAAGAGCAAGAGTTGTACCATCAGGTTTCAACCGACCTAGATGTACAGGTGGATAGCGAGTATCGACTTTCAGCGTTACGCATTAGACGAATGCTTCAACGTATTCAGCAGGAGGAACAGAAGGACAAGCCTGACCCTGCTGAAATTAGAGCCATTGAAGACGCCATCACCAAAGTGCAGATGAATGTTGCGGCACTGATTCGGGAGAACAGCAAGCTCAGGGATATGCAGAAACAGAAAAGCGATGGCTCGTTAGACCAGTTGGTCGAGATACTGCAACAAGCGAGAAGCAAGTTTCAAGGATGAAGACAGGAGCAGACAGAGCACACGCTTTGTTTCGCTCCTTTTTACTACAGCAGAAGGCGTGGCATCTAAAAATGAATGTAAAAATGTCTTACCACGATCACGGTTAACGAGCGGCAAAAAGGATAAAGAGGGTTGTAAATGCCTTCCGTAAGGTCGTATGGTGTTACAAAAAACAGGGGGCATTTACATGAAGGAAACAAAGGTCAAGAAATGGGTAGGTTATGTGCGTATCTCCTCGGACAGTCAGATGGAGAACACATCCATTAGTGAACAGGTCAGGCAGATTGAAGCGTTTTGTGTGAGTCAGGGCTGGCAACTGGCAGCGATCTTCAAGGACGAAGGAGTTAGCGGCAGCACAATAGAACGAGATGGTTATCAAGATATGCTGTATTACATTCAGCAGCCCGAACATGAGGTTGGCGGGATTGTCGTGACGAAATCAGACCGTATCCATCGTCAATTGAATCATCTGCTGGACTTGATCGAAGAGGAATTGGAACCACACGGCATGGCGTTCATAAGTGTGACGGAGCGAATGGATACCTCGACTCCGCAAGGGAAGATTTTCTTGCAAATGCTTGGCGGTTTTGCTGAGTTTGAACGTGTAACCATCAATGAACGTACCCGAAACGGACGAATCGCTACGGCTAGAAAGAATCAATACGCTGGTGGAGGTGTTCCGTATGGGTATAGACTACTGAACGGAAACATGGTGCTGGATGAGCAGCAAGCCAGTACCGTAAAGTACATCTTTCAAGAATATGTAGAGGGGACGAACCCTTATCGCATCGCCAAGCTGCTGAACAAAGCTGGTATCCAAACCAAGACAGGCAAGGCATGGACGGTTGTACAGGTACAGAATGTCCTCAGCAATGAAAAGTATACAGGCTTCAACACTTATCACGGCAGCAAGGAGCAAAACGGTATACGGCAGAAGGATGTATTCCCTCGTATCATTAGTCGGCAGCTATGGAACAAGGCGAGAGAACGCAAACGATTATCGCAGCAGCCTTGTGAGAACCCGGTAAGCTGACGTTTTGAAGGGTATTCACCACAAAAGACACCAGAGCAGGCAGCAAACGGTGAGATCGTGAAAGCTCGTAGGCGATTATAGGGAAGAGGCAGTACAGTTATCTGAGCGAGTATGTATAGATTATTGACTCTTATCTGCCCGGATGTCATAATAACTTCACAGCGTTGACGTTGCTGCTATGAAGCAAACTTGAACCCACTTTTTCTTAACTTGCAAACCATAAACTTTTTAACTTTGAACACTTGCTTTGCCATTCATTGGCGACAAGTGTTTTTTTGCGTTTAAATGACCTGAAAGCAGGTAAGTCCGATAATTATAAATTAGTCGATTAAGTCTTAAAAAATACAATCACAAGTCATAAAAAGCGTGCGAGAGTGGGAGGGCAGCAGGCAATGAAAGCGAAGGTATCTATCGACAAATTCGTGGTGGAATATACGGATGTGCCCAGAAGCGTTTACTATGCTTTAGTGCGCAAGGCTGTTAAAAGCAGTGAGTTGTATAAACAGAGATTTTATCATGAGGGGTACAGTTATCAATTGCATTTGAAGAAGGCGAACGGTGCTTACTTGCATGTCTTTTATAGAAACGGGAGCGAGTCGAAAGGCATGGCATACACGTTGCGGATAGAGACAAGGCCTGAGTATTATTTTTATTTCAAGGATGTCCTAGACATTTTACGTCGAATTGCCAGCGGCATTTACTTTGTTAGCTGTGACGTAGCCTATGATGTGCGGACTTCAATGGATAATGTGCTGGTTATACCCAAGGATGGACGCCGAAAAATGACGGAATACAAAGGGACGCGCTACTTCGGCAAGAAGCACCAACGTAAAACAAACGGTCATTGCAAGATATACAACAAGCAGTTGGAATTATATGAGAACCAAAATATTGTGATTGACCAGGAATTAACCCGAATTGAGAATGTGTTCAAGCCAGAAAAAAGAATTGCGTTAGCAGAACTGCTGCATCATCCACCTGAACAGAACAAGCAATACTTTGCAGCGGTAGTGACCGATTGGGGTAGCCTTCCAAAGAAGAGAGCAGAACAAGCGCGGAGGTTAAGAGACGGGGCAGACATAGAGGAAGTAACGCTGTATACACGCAAAAAGGTAAAAGAAACCCTTGCTAACTCGTATCAAGTGGATTTCAACGAGTTAGCAAGGGAAGCGTGGAATCCGCTGTTAGAAGAACTATGTGGGGTATTGCTTGGGCAGCAGGAACCACAAGTTCAAGAGCGACCGTTACAAATGGCAGTAACAAATAAAGTATACGACAGCTCCCCGGCTGAACACGACAACAAAAATAAGGGTTGTGCAGATTTTGGAAAATATCGTATACTTCGCAACAATAAAGGCAAGCGGCATAAACAGTCTGAAACTTTTTTGTCGCTGGGCTTAAAAAAATCAAAGAATTTGATATATATCCATCAGACGATGCATAAGGAAAGCATGGATTGGCTAGCGTCCCGTTGCGGGCTGCGTAAGCAGCTAACGCTTGAACTGAGGTTGCCGACATGGTTTCAATACGCATCGGACTTGATGGGTAGAAGGAAGGATGACATGCACTACAAAGCGAAGCATATCTACATAGGTATTGACCTGCATAAAAAGACCCATACGGCAGTTGTGGTCAATTGCTGGCATGAGAAATTAGGCGAAGTTACGTTTGAAAATAAGCCATCGGCATTCCCTGAACTGATTGCATTTGTGAAGCGGTTCAAGAAACGAGGCATTACGCCGATCTATGGATTAGAAGACGTTGGCGGCTATGGTCGTTCGCTGGCTGTGTACTTGCTGGATCAGAAGCAACAGGTGAAAGAGGTCAACTCTGCTCTGTCGTATGCCGAGCGCAAGAGCTATCCAACCACGCAAAAGAGCGATAGCTGGGATGCGGAGTGCGTAGCCAGAATCCTGCTGAACAAACTGGACATGTTACCGGGCGCAAACCCGCAGGACGTATACTGGACGATTGGTCAATTGGTGACGAGGAGAAATGGCTTGATTAAGGCATTGACCTCGCTTAAAAACCAATTGCACATGCAGCTCAGCTACCACTGTCCAAGTTACAAGAAGTTTTTTAGTGAGCTGGATGGCAAATGTGCGCTGTCATTTTGGCACAAGTACCCATCGCCTTATTTGCTAAAAGGCGAAACAGTAGAATCACTGGCTCATTTTCTGCGGCTGACCAGCAACAACGCTTGTTCCACCCGGAAGGCTGAGCAATTGTTAGCGTGGATTCAGGCAGATGGCGACACAACCCGAACGTATCAGGAGCAGCGTGACTTTCTCATTCGTAGCCATGTCCGCGACATCCGGTTCAACAAGAAGGAAATCGTCCGAGTGGAAGGCGAATTACATAACATGATGAAGCTACTCGATCTTCAACTGGAGACAATGCCGGGCATAGATCTGGTAACATCTTCTGCATTGGTAGCGGAAATAGGCGATATATACCGCTTCACTAGTGCAGATAAGCTGGCTCGTTTTGCCGGAATTGCCCCTGTAAAAGTGGGTTCGGGTGGTAAGCACGTCAATCTGAAAAGCAGACAAGGCAATCGAGTGTTGCATGGACTGTTTTACAATCTGGCTGTTCAACAGGTTCAAGTTTCAAAAGGGAGCAAAAAGCCGCGCAATACGCTGTTTTATGAGTATTTCAACCGCAAGAAAGAAGAAGGAAAAACGCCAACGCAAGCATTGGTATGTGTGATGCGGCGGTTAGTTAACATCATCTACGGCATGATGAAAAACAAAACAGCATTCCGTCTGCCTGAAAAAGTAGAAAAGCAAGCAAGCTGAAACTGGTGGTATTGCTAGTAATTCTAGCAACCACCGTTACTTTTCAATAGTTCAGCTTTACAACATAGGGGACGGGTAATCCTAATCAACAGGCTGAATCTTTATGGCGACCAACAGAGAAGATGGCTGATTTATGGAGTAAGGGGAAATTAAAAGCGCACTATGAAAAACATGGTAATGAATTTGGGGCAAAATCATCAAAAGAATACTCTAACATGGCTTACGAATTTGGTACTAGCACATCTGATAGTATTATACAAGTGAAAGATGGAGCGTTTATATATAGATATGAGCCGTCAACTAAATCTATATTCGTAGGGACTGATGTGGGAGGTAAAATCAAGTCATTTTATAAATGGGATGGTCGTCCTGATGATGCTGTAATCTTAATGTTAAAAGGAAAGGGATTAATTGAATGAGAAATATATCCAGGGAGAATTTCTTTAAATTAATATGCTCAGTACGTGATATTGTTGAAAAAGAAATAGATTTGCCAAAGTATTTTGAGGAAAGTTCTTCAAAAATTAATATGGAACTAAGTGAGATGGATTTTCAAGGTGTTAGTAACGGGTTTTTAGCAGAGATCGTTTATGCTATTACAGGATATGAAGTTGAAGTTATTGGTGAAGTAGAAGAATTGTATCCTTGCCCTTGTTGTGGTTTAAAAACTTTAACAGAACTTTATGATAAGATTGCAGGAACAGGTTATGATATTTGCCCATATTGCAAGTGGCAAGATGATGGAACTACAGATATAAATTCTTATAGGTCTATCAATAAAGGAAGTATAGCAGATTATCAGAATAAACTCAGCATAAATTCTAATAAGTACTATATAAACAAATGGTTAAATGGGAAAGACTGATGATTGCCCAACAGGTGTTCCCAAGTAACCTTTTGCATGGGGAAATACAGCTATTTTGTTGAACGGGGCTTAAGGACTTATTAAATTAAAGTATCACCGATAAAATAATGGGGGCTGAGTCGTGGATGAAATAAAAGTATATTTTCTCGAAGATACAGAATTAGCCGAATGCGAAGCAATTAGTAGAGGATATAGAAACGATGTCATTGTTAGTATCTCAAACAACCTATACCATGTTTATGTGTATGACATCATAAGGCTGCAGCAGGATTTTGAATCGGAGTTGAAGGATTATGGGTACTATTCCATTGAGCCTAATTTAGTTCTAGTGAAGGAAGTAAGTAAAGAGAATATTAACTTAACAGTTAAGGCACTATATGAACAAAAATACTTTGACCGTTTAAAACCGGTTGATCAAAGCAGTCTCAGTGATTATTTTACGAAATAGAACATGCCGCTTAATATTTGATTTAATTCTTATTCGCCAAACCCTCTTAAAAAGGGAGAGATCTTGCATGTCTGTTTCATCCTCTATTGAAGTAAGTTTATCAGAGCAAATCTCAGGAATGACTATTTTTCGGAAACTGGAGGAATTCGGTTGGTCATATAATGACCATGGAAACGTAACTTTCTTACCCATCGGCGATGACGATGAGTATGATTGGCAAAGCGTCAATATTCCTGTAGAAGAGTTATTAAGAATTTTGGCCATAAAGAGGATAGTTTAGGAGAAATCATTGAAGTTGAAATGACTTGGAAGGATACGAACATAGGGGGCACCTTTTTAATTCAAGGGAACGGTACGTTTATTATGTGTCCTGATATCAATCGAAAAGTGCTTGATGTAGAGAGTTACAACAAAATAACTGATATGAATTGGTATATGACAAAGTTGATCCCGATATTTGGTCCATTAGTTGAGTCAATTTCTTACCAGGAACATGTATAAACTCCCCATACTGAAACCTTGAGGATAACATCTTCAAGGTTTTTTCTTATAGAACATGAATCAGCATCTCCATGTTTATTTTCTTTGACCAGTTTCTTCGCAAGGATTTTGAACGGCAACGAATCGTTATACATGTCTAGCGGCCTGGTAAAAACAGGACTGTTCAGAGAAAAGGGCTATAAATTTCCAAATTTATAATTGCCACTCTTTCACTGATGAAATAGATGTCATCTGCCGATATAGAATCAAGGCATATGAACTGACATGTACAATGATGAAAGTGGAAGGTGAACGCAATCATGTTGAAACCCAAAGAAAAAGAGCGAATGCAGGGCATGTCGTTCAAGGTGAAGCTGCCTCTGATGATCGGATTGCTGGTCACGATCGTATTGGTGGTGACAGCAATGCTGTGCTACAGGGTAGCCGAGAGCATTACGCTGGACAAGAGCAAGGATGAAATACGGGCCACCTCGGACCGGATCGGCGAAGCGCTGTTTTCCTCGTTAAGCCTGGAAGAACAGTCCACGTTCCTGATTACGACCCATCAAACGTTCCATGAACTGCTGAGTCTCCGCAATGCGTCTGATCAGGATAACGATGCGTTCTTCGCAGAAAACAAGGAGCTGGTGGACAAGTCCAACGGCATATTGGCAGACAGTCTCGCGGGCATGGAGGGCAACAGCAACATCATCCTTCTGGACCGGAACGGCGTCGTGGTTGCCGCCAATGATCCTGAGGCAGTGGGCGGGGAACGCAGCGACCGTACATATTTCAAAGAGGCAATCCAGGGCCGCAACGTCATCAGCGAGGGGATCATCTCCAAACAGTTGGGCACGCTGGGTACGGCCTTTGCGATGCCATTACTGGATGACAACAAGCAGGTGGAAGGAGTTCTGGTGTCCACGGCTTCAACCTCTTTTTTTGTTAACCAATTGCAGAACGTAAAAATCAATGAAGAAGGCAAAGTGATCATCCTCGACCGGGTAGGTACGGTAATGTTCAACTCCGCGGACGAGAAGATGGCTGGACAGAAAATGGAATCGGACGAGTACCAGTTCCTGATTGATCTTCCAGTCAGCGAAAAGCTGCAGCAGGGAGAAATCAGTACGGAGGAGAAAGTCGCATTTTACTCCAAAATCCCGAGATCGAATTGGACGGTGATCGTCGAGGATTCCATGAGTGACGTAAGCAAACCACTCGAAGCCATGAAATACAAGATGTATATCGTGCTTTTCAGTGCGATTGCGGTCTCCATTGCGGCTGGGATTCTCATCTCAAGGTTGGTTACCCAACCGATTACTCGCGTGACCAAGCTGTTCGGACAGCTGGCGGAAGGCGATCTTACCGTAAAGGCCGAAGGCAAATACAGCGGAGAATTCAAGCGGCTGGCGGACAGCTTCAACATGATGGCCGAGGCGAACAAACAGCTGATATCGCGCATGAACGATTCCATCGGCATTTTGCACGCCAGTACCGCGGAGCTGGATTCATCGACAAAGCAGACCGCGGTTTCGATCACCGACACGACGATAACGGCACAGGAAATTGCGCGTGCCATGGTATCCCAATCCAGTGATACGGAAGCGATCGTGGACAAGTTCATGAACGTGGGCGACAAAATTGAGCATGTCAACGAAGTTTCCCAGTCCGTCAAACAACAGGCCGATGAAATCAAGGACGTATTCCGCAACAATCAGGCGACGATTGATGCTTTGATTGCCGTCAATGATCGGAATGAGGCCGAGGTGCGCAACATTTCCGATATTACGGTCCAATTGGCCGAAAGCTCAAGCGGTATCCAGCAGATTACCGAGACCATTGCCGGCATTGCCAAACAAACGAAATTGCTTGCGCTTAATGCTTCCATCGAGGCTTCGCGTGCAGGCGATCAGGGACGCGGATTTGCCGTCGTTGCCGCAGAGATCGGCAGCCTTGCGCAGCAGACGACCGCGCAGTCGGACGTCATCCACCAGATCGTCATGCAGACGATCGAACATGTGGAGCAGAATAATCGCAGCGTACAGGCGATCGAGGCCATTGCCGAGCAGCATAAGCAGAGCGTGGCAGATACGCAGGAGATTTTCCGTTTCGCAACTGAAAAAATGAACACCATCCTGAACCAGATCCAGGATATCGCGGGTCAAATCGCATCGATCGAACGCGACAAGGACGACGTGCTTGGATCGGCACAGAGTCTGTCCGCTTCCGGGGAAGAGGTATCGGCTTCGGTGGAAGAAGTCTCGGCGACGATGCAGGAGCAGACCGCCAAGACGGAAATGCTGGCCGACATGGTTCGCACTATCGACGACTTGACCAAACAGCTTGCCGAGGAAGCTTCCCGCTTCAAAACGAAATAGCCTATTCGGAACCTTGGCGCTGCCCCATCGTCCGTTCCGAATGTAATTAACAAAGACGTGTATCGGCCTGAATTCAAGTTCCATGGATTCAGGCTCGTGCACGTCTTTATTACGTTGATGGACGGAAATGTAATGTATTGAGAATGATCGGTAAAAATAATTCTTTACCAATCATTCTCAATATGATAAGATCAATGCAGATGAAGAAACAAGATGTCTCAACCTGAATTAGAATGATCATTCTCAAATTCAATACAACAATCCAAATGTCGAAGGAGTTGGCCCACATGGTTCATTTTCAATCCAAAAATGGCGTCGTATCATGGAACGAGGAGCTGCAGAGCGTAATTATCGAATGGAAAGGGTTTGCTTACGGGCAGGAATTTCAAACGATCCTTTTGGAAGGCGCAGCGTTGCTCCAAAAAATGAACGGCAGCAAAGTGCTGATGGATACGCGCAACGGAGCAGCGATTAAGGCAGATGACAAGGTATGGATCGGGGAATTTTTCATCCGACGGGCGTATGAGAGCGGGCTCAAATACATCGCTTTGCTGCAGCCGACCAGCGTCATCGCCAAGTTAAGCGTAAACCGGACGGTAGAGGGGCTTGGCGCGTTACCCTATCACCAGGAGAACTTCACCGATTGGAACGAAGCCGTGCAGTGGTTGTCCAACCCGGTTCCTTTGTTAAGCGCCATCAGCTGAAGATAAGGCACGCAAGTGGAGAGGCAATGTTCACATCAAAGAGGGATGATTTTATCTATTTTAGAATGATCATTCTCGTATAGAAAGGTGGGTCCAAAATGACCAGAAAAACATTTGACGCGTTAATCATTGGTTTCGGCAAAGGTGGGAAAACGTTGGCTCCATTTCTGGCCGAGCAAGGCTGGAAGGTGGGTGTGGTGGAAAAGTCGCCTTTCATGTACGGCGGAACCTGCATTAATATCGGCTGCATCCCCACGAAAGCGTTGGCCTATCAAGCGCATCTCGCTTCACGGGAAGAAGGGAACGACCAGCAAACGAGACAGGCCAAGTACGCGCATGCCATGCAGGAAAAGAATGAGCTGGTCTCTCTGCTCCGCGACAAAAACTTCAATCAACTGAACAACCACCCTAACATCACCGTGCTGACCGGAACGGCTTCGTTTCATTCGCAGCATGAGGTCCGGGTGGAGACCGAGTCGGATACCATTATGGTGGAGGCCAAGCAGATCTTCATCAATACAGGGGCCAAACCGAACATTCCCGATCTTCCGGGCATCCATGGTCCCCGTGTCTATACGAGTACCGAAATGCTGGATTTGGCTAAACTCCCTTCCCGGTTGACGATTATCGGAGGCGGATATATCGGTTTGGAGTTTGCATCCATCTATGCCGGGTTCGGCTCGCAGGTGACTGTTCTTGAGAGCGGAAAGGTGTTTCTGCCGAGAGAAGATCGAGAGATTGCCGAAGAAGTGAAAAACGTGCTGGAGCAGAAGGGAATTCGCTTCCGGCTGCAGACGAACGTTACGAGCATCGAAAGCCAGGGCGAAGCTGCACGGCTGCTCTTGTCCGGGCCTGACGGCGAAGAAGAATGGTTGGCAGATGCCGTGCTGGTCGCTGCGGGCAGACGGGCCAATACGGATGGATTGAATCTGGCAGCAGCAGGCGTAGAGGTGACGGAACGCGGGTTTATCCGAGTCGATGAAACACTTCGGACCACTGTCCCGCATATCTGGGCTATGGGCGACGTAAACGGCGGGCCGCAATTTACCTATATCTCGTTGGATGACTCCCGTATCGTTAAAAACCAGATGTTTGGCGACAAGACACGCACGACCGTCGACCGCCGATTCGTTCCTTACTCCGTTTTTATCGACCCTCCGTTGGCACATGTCGGATATACGGAACAGGAGGCGGTGAAACGGGGGCATGCCGTCAAGACGGCAAAGCTGCCTCTTACGGCATCGACGAGGGCTCGCCAGTTGCAGCAGACGGATGGTCTGATGAAGGCGGTCGTGGATGCGGATTCCGATCGACTGCTTGGATTTACGATGTTCGGAGCGGAGTCCAGCGAAGTCGTGAACATCGTTTCCGTATTCATGCAATCGGAGCAGCCGTTCACGGTGCTGCGCGATACCATTTTCACCCATCCGTCGATGGCCGAGACGATCAACGATCTGCTTGGCGCGATCCAATGACGTATTCCAAGTTTTTATAATGATATAAATTGATGAATTCAACTTGAAGGAGAGAACAAAGACATGACGAAAAAAACGATGAAAGCCGTAGGTTTGTACAACTATTTACCGATTGAAGATCCGCAAAGCCTGATCGACATAGAGTTGGACACACCGACGCCAACAGGAAGGGATCTGCTGGTCAAGGTCAACGCCGTTTCGGTGAATCCCGTCGATTACAAAGTCCGTTCGCCGAAAGACCGCGAGGAGAGCGTACCCAAAGTGCTGGGATGGGACGTGTCGGGAGTCGTTGAACAGGTCGGGCCGGATGTCACGCTGTTCCAGCCAGGCGATGAAGTATTCTACGCGGGCAGCATTATGCGTCCCGGAGGCAACAGCGAGTTTCATCTGGTGGACGAACGGATCGTTGGCTCCAAGCCTTCCCGAGTGGGGTTTGCAGAGGCTGCGGCGCTCCCGTTGACATCCATTACCGCATGGGAAAGCTTGTACGACCGCTTGGGCATATCGCAGACGAAGGAGCACAATGAAGGAAAAAACATTCTGATCATCGGAGCGGCCGGGGGAGTCGGTTCAATCGCAACGCAGCTTGCGAAATATTCAGGATTGACGGTCGTCGGGACGGCTTCCCGTCCGGAATCGGCCGATTGGATCAAGGAACTGGGAGCGGATTACGTCATCAACCATTTCGAAGCATTTGTGCCGCAATTGAAAGCGATCGGCATGGAGCAGGTCGACTACATTTTGTGCTTAAACAGTACAGGGAAACACTGGGCGAACATGGCCGAAGCGATCGCGCCGCAAGGCAAGATTTGCTCGGTGGTCGAGACGGCTGAACCGTTAAACCTGACCTTGCTCATGAACAAAAGCGCCACGTTTGCCTGGGAGTTCATGTTTACGCGTTCAACGTACCAGACGCCGGACATGATTGAGCAGCACGCACTGTTAAACGAGATCGCGCGCCTCGTCGACGAAGGCGTGATTCGGACGACCACGAACGAAACATTGTCGCCAATCAACGCTGCGAACCTGCGCAAGGCACACGCGATGCTGGAGACGGGCCGGACCGTGGGGAAAATCGTCTTGGAAAAATTTTGAGGCATGCATGCGCAGAAAAAAGCAGAATATCGTCCAAGGGGCCTTCTCAGAAGGCCCCTTTTCTATGGGGAAGTGCCGGAGATGTTCGCTTCCGCAAAACGGGAAAGGACAAACCTTGAAATGTCCTGATCCGTGACCCCGGTCTGCACAAGATCGGACAGAATGCTGCCCACCACGCTGGCGAACTTGAAGCCATGGCCCGAAAACCCGCCGGCAATCCATACATGATCATAGGCAGGATGCCGATCAATAATAAAATGCTCGTCAGGCGTGAATTCGTATTTGCATACCGCTCCACGCTTCAATCTCCCCGCAGCGCGAGGCATCCGGCGTTCAAGCAGCCTGCGCAGGTCGCCTTCGTCGGTTTCTTCGCTGCCGAAGGGAGCCGGGGGAGAGCCTGGCGTCCACGGTTGGCCCGTATCGTGGCGGCCGATCTTTAACCCCGCCCCGCCGATGCTTGGAAACCCGTAGTACCCGCCCTCTGGTCCGGCCAGGGTGAAACCGGGGAAGTGCTCCTCCGCAAACAGTTCCTCCGATGCTTCGAACCATCCCACCGTTTTGCGCACGGCCCGAATGGGCAGGTTCACGAACGGTTCCAAAGTCCGGAACCAGGCGCCTGCGCTCAATATGAGCCGATTAGCAGAGTAGGTCGTGCCATCCGATGTTTTGACGCTCACGGTCTGCGGGCCGCATTCGACCTGCTGGACGAGCGTGTTCGTCAACAGGGTGGCTCCATGCGCTTCGGCCCGTTGTCGATACACCTGAACGCAGCGTTCGCTGAACAGATAGCCTGCGTCAGGTTCATACATTGCTTCGTAATGCTCCGGCACGTCGACGCCGGGCCAGCGTTTCATGATCTCGCTTGCCCGCAGCAGTTCGTAACGCACACCTGCCTCATCCGCATGGGCCAAGCGGTCGCGGAAGGAGTAAACGCCCGGATCCACGATGTTAAGCACGCCGGAAGGAACGAGCAATTTGCTGCCCGAGGCATCCTCAAGCTCTTCCCAGAGCTGCTGAGCAAGCAGCGCCATCGCGATATAATCGGGTCCGCCGCTATAGACGTGGCGAATGAGACGGGGTTCACCGTGATGGCTGCCTTCGCCATGCGGGGGATCGAACGCATCGATCAGCAATGTTTTGAGCCCGCTCCGCGATAGATAATAACCCGCGCTCATGCCCATCGAGCCTGCTCCTACGATAATAACGTCATAGTTATGTGACATGGCCAACCCTCCCGCATCTTGGTACTCCAGAGAAAACCGAAAAAAAATATCCACACGTTAACGGAGAGGCGGAACCGATCTGAAGAAGCGAAGCGTGCGCTAAAAGCTTTCTGCAAGAAAGCTGAATCGGAAGCACGGCTTATCACCGGATTTTCCCTTTGAAAAAGGGAATTCGAAAAAATCCGGGGATAACAGTAATCGGAAGACGGTACTGCACTCGTAGTAGTCAAGTGAGAGATTGTTAGTGCGGTTTATATAGTAGCCTAATTTAGTCCTGATCTGCGAGGAAGTCAATACATTCGCTTATAAAGAAAGGCAATACCACCATCAAATTTTCGATAAGCCATGGCATTGTATGGTTATTGAAATCATGGTAGAGTTTTGAAACAAACATTCCGATAAGATTAGTCGGCATTTATGCGATCAAATCTTTCTTACAAAACTAACATGGGAGGAGCTAAGCGATGTTTTCCAATCCTGAATTCCGAGTGTTCGACATCCACGGCCATCTGCCATATAAACTGCTGCTGTCCCCGCACAAACCGCACGAATCGGTTTCGAATTACGGCAAGGAACGAAGCGAGCGCATGAGGCTTTCGTGGGATTTTCCGGCTCCTGAGGAGACCGCCGGGGAAGCGGCGAAACCTCTGATCGAACGTTGGGTGGATGAGCTGGACAAATACAAGATCGGCGGACTCAACTTTCTCACTGCGCTCGATAACGACAAGCTGGCCGAGCAAATCGCCGGATATCCCGACCGGTTCACCGGCTTTGCCTGCCATCCGATTGAAAGCGAAGATGCTGCCTCCGAGCTGGAGCGCGCCGTTGACGAATTGGGGCTTCGAGGATACAAACTGTTTGGCCCGCTCACACCGATCCCGTTCGATTCACCTTCATTGGACCCCGTCTGGAAATTCCTTGCGGAGCGCCGCCTGCCCGTCCTGATCCATTTCGGGATGCTGGGCCATGCGGGGGGGATCGTGCATCATTCCAACATCAACCCGCTGGCGATTTTCAATACGGCTCGGGCTTACCCGGACATTCCCTTCATCATTCCTCATTTTGGAGCAGGATATTTTCAGGAACTGCTGCATTTATGCTGGAGCTGTCCCAACGTATATATCGACACGTCAGGCTCCAACCAATGGGTGCGGTGGGTGCCATATGAGCTGACACTGGAAACACTGTTCCGCAAAACGTACGAATTGCTCGGGCCGGAGCGAATCATTTTCGGCACGGATGCGAGCGGGTTCCCGCGCGGGTATCCATATCGGTATTTGCAGGATCAAGTCAGGGTATGCCGTGACCTGCGCTTCCGCGAGGCGGAGATCGAGCTGATCTTCGGCAACAATGCGAGACGTTTGCTTCACGTCCCATGGGGGAAAGAGGCAGGGCACAGGAATGAAGGCAAGGCCCGGCAATGAGGACCGTTCATAAATGAAGCGGCAGGCAAGGAAAACCAAACTATAGCAAAGGGGAAGTGGTCGACTTGACACGATCCGGTTTATTTTCATTCGGTCTTGGGAAAGCACTGTGTTTGTGGGTTGTAGGTGCGCTGGTGTTAAGCATCACGGCCTGCTCGGCAAAGCCTTCCCAGGAAGCGGACACGGGAGCAAATGCCGCTGCCGCCGGGCAGGCAAAGACAGTGACGATTGAATACTGGCAGTACGAGTTCCCGGCCAAGGTGGAGCTGATCGACGCGTTAATCAAGGAATTCGAGAGCGAACATCCCGACATCAAAGTCAAGCAAACCAATTTCCCTTACGACCAGTACAATCAAAAAGTAGCCACGCTGGTGCCTGCCGGCAAGGGGCCGGACGTCATCAACCTGTACTACGGATGGCTGCCGAAATACGTGCAGTCCGGTTATTTGCAGCCATTGCCGGAGAGCAGTTTCCCGGATATCGAAAACACGTTTTTCCCTTTCGTGCAAACGGCCAAACTGGATGGAAAGTATTATGCGCTGCCCACCGGCGTGAGAACCCTCGGATTGTTCTATAACAAGGACCTGTTTGCCAAAGCCGGACTGGACCCGGAGAAACCGCCGACGACGTGGGAGGAGCTGGTCACGGATGCCAAGGCACTGACGGAAACGGACCAGAACGGGCAGCTGGTGACGGAAGGATTCGCTTGGGAACCGGGTTCCCAGCTGCATCACTGGTTCCGCGACGGGTTGCTGTACCAGGCGGGAGGCAAAGATACGAGCGAGGATCGCCGGAAGATTCTGTGGAACGAATCGCCCGCAGGGCTGGAAGCGTTCAAGTACTTGGTCGAGTTCGCTACCGTGCACAAAGTCGGGATCAACGGTTTTTACACAGATGACGCGAATGCGTTCAAAACCGGGCATGCCGCAATGAACATCGACGGTTCTTACCGACTGGGTTCGATCCAAAAAGACGTGCCGGACCTGAATTTCGCGGTTGCTCCCCTTCCGTCTTACAAAGGGAAATCGACCCAAGCCTCCTTTTGGGCCAATGCCATTCCGGCCAACGTGACCGGAGAGAAGCTGGAAGCCGCAACGGCGTTCCTGCAATTTTTGACGAGCAAGGGCGTGCAGGAGCAGTGGGTGGAAAAGGTGGGCGAACTGCCTGCGCAGAAGGAAGTGGCGCTTCAGGACAAGTACTTCAACGACCCGCTGCTGGGTCCGTTCATTTCGCAACTGAACGATGCCAATGCTCATTTCTTCATTGACGAAACCCAGGAACGAACCCTTTTCGTGAACGCGGTGGATGAAGTGCTGCTTAATCAGGTTCCCGTTGAGCAGGCTTTCAACGGCTTGGTGACCAAAACCCAACAGCTGTACGATGATTACTGGGCGAAACAGGACAAGAAAAAATAAAACCCTGACCAAAGGAGGCCATCGCAGCGATGAGAACAACCGGCGTCATTCCTTCTCGACCGAAACGACGTTTGTTTTCCGAACGCAGGGTCCATAAGCTTCATTACAGGCATAAACGGCTGCTGTTCATTTATGGCGGATTGTCGATTCCGCTGCTTTATTTCGTGGTCATCCGCATTCTGCCGATCCTGTATTCCTTCAACGTCAGCTTTCGGGAATGGGGCATGCTCTCGCCCGACAAACCGTTCGTCGGCCTGGCAAACTATGCGGCATTGCTGGGCGATTCCCTATTCCTCCAATCGCTGCTGAACACGGGCATCTATGTCATTGTTGGCGTGCCTGCACAGCTGGTGACCGGGCTGGTCGTTGCGCTGCTGCTGCAGCAGGTGGTGAAGCTTCGCAGCCTGTTCCGGACCGCGTATTTCATTCCTTATATGACCAGCGTCGTGGCCGTGAGCTGGGTATTCCGCTGGATTCTGATGAAAAACGGGATCTTGAATGCCTTGTTTATCGAGGCCGGGCTTGGCCCGCAATCGTTCCTGTACTCGCCCGCACAGGCGATCTTTTGGATTATCGCGGCGATGGTATGGCAAAATATCGGGTTCCAGATGCTTATCTTTTTGGCAGGACTCCAGAACATTCCGCAAATGTACTATGAAGCGGCCTCCATCGACGGCGCGACCGCCTGGCAGCGTTTCGTACATATTACGTTGCCGCTGCTGAACCCGGTCATACTGCTGTCCACGGTGCTGGCATCGATCGGTTTTCTGCAAACCTTTACCCAGGTGCTCAATATGACGGGCGGCGGTCCGCTCGATTCCACGATTTCCGTAGTGCTGCATATCTATAATCTCGCTTTCAAAAGCTTCGACATGGGGCTGGCTTCTGCGGCAACCGTCATTTTGTTTGTGATCATTTTCGGGTTGACGCTGATCCAGTTGAAGGTGATGGGCAACCGTTTCAGTCAGGAGTAAGGGAAAGGATGGTGAATGTTCAAGGATGAGCAGATCCGCCGCATGGCCCAGGGCGATCACGAATGGACGCCGAAAGCATTTCGGAGCTGTGATCAGTTACGTGTTGCTTACGTTGGGGCTAGGATTGATGGTATTTCCGTTTCTGTGGATGATCTCGACTTCGTTCAAAACATTGGACGACATATACTCCCTAAGCCTGATTCCGCCCGAATTCACGTGGGCGCATTATGCAGCCATGTTTCGTGAAACGGCGTTTCCCCGGTGGATGCTGAACAGCCTGTACGTGGCGGTGATTGCTACGGCAAGCGTATGCGTGTTCGATACGATCACGGGATACATATTGGCCAAATTTTCGTTCCCGGGCAGGCAGGTGATCTTTGTGCTGATCCTTAGCACGCTGATGGTGCCCACCGAAATGCTCATTATCCCCTGGTATCTTGTCTCAAGCGGCCTGAACGGGATGGATACGTATTGGGGCATTCTGTTTCCGGGATTGATCACGGGATTCGGCATTTTCCTGATGAAACAGTTCATGGAGTCGTTGCCTACCGAGCTGTTGGATGCGGCGCGCATCGACGGCATGGGTGAATGGGGCATTATGCTGCGGATCGCCGTACCGCTCGTGAGACCCGCGCTGGCGACGCTGTCGATCCTGACGTTCCTCGGCAGCTGGAATTCGTTCATTTGGCCGCTGATCATCACGCAGAGCGAGGAGATGTTTACTATCCCGGTAGGCATGGCGTTTTTCTCCAGCGAAGCGAAGGACAGCAGCAACTGGGTACAGATCATGACGGGTGCCACGCTTTCTGTGCTGCCGTTGATCGTGTTGTTTCTTTTTTTCCAAAAGCAAATCATTCGCGGGATCGCAACAACCGGCCTTAAATAAAGCGGAGCTTGAGATAGATGGGGATCTTGTCCTTGATGCTTTTCTCGCTTCACGCCTTAAAGCTTGCAAATGGATTTTTTCTCCGAATTCATTGGTTTCGCGCCGAGATATTCAACAGGCTATAACCTCCTTTCGCCACTTCAATTATTCAGTGAAAGGAGGTTTTATCTTTTTTCTTAACGGAGACCAGCAGCAGATGGACAATAATCAGGCAACGAAACATTTACTGTTCAATTGACGTCCATTAGGAAAGGATTGTAAATTTAAATGGAGAAGGTGGGAATTGGATGCAGATAGGAAGAAAAGTGATCGTTTCTTTAGTCGCATGTCTCTTATTCATTCCTTCTGTGGTTTCAGCTAAGGAAGCACAATTGAAGGCACCTGCGGTCAAAACAGTGAAGGCAAAAAAAATATACCCTCCAATCGAGGGCGAAGGAGTGAAACAAAAGGCAGAGGGGGATGGGGCCATGGCTGGCGAAGTGATTCTCAAACCACTGCAAACCCTGATGGACGAACATAGACTCAATGAAACAGAAGAAAAGATTGAAGTGAATATTATGCTTAAATATGATCTCAACATATCCAAAAAACACTTTTTGAAAACGAAGTTCTCTGCGTTTAAGGACGCTATAACCGACCAGGAAGGATTCGGAGGATACAGTTTTTTTGCCGAGTTGACGATCAAGGAAATCGAGGAAGTCAGTACATGGGATGCGGTTTCTACCATTTCACTTCCATCAGACACGGTGTCCATCTATTAAATTATATTGTGAAGCCTTTATTACGCTAATTCATGGGATTATGCGAAGTATAAAGGCTTTCTTTATGCTTTTTCAGAAATATGACTTCTGGCTTGAGGTTTTCGGAATATCGCTTAAACTTTTTTCTCTTAGTAAAATAACCCCCTAGAATTCAACGGAATAACTAAGGGGTTTTACGAATGTCTATTCTTAGGTTGCACTTCACTTAGGGTGCTAGCTTTTTAACATATGAGCAGTTCCACGACGAGTACTTTATCGTACGAACCAACTGAGCGGCTGCGGCGAAGTGTCTGCGATGTCCCGAAGATCATGGACCTTGACATGATTGCCATATATCATGGAATCACTGCTCAATCGGAAGGAAGGGAAACTGTCTTCTGATTGCAGGCGAAGGCAAGACTCGAAATAGATCTTTTGCTGCTTGTTGATGATAAATGGCAGCTTTCCGGCTTCAATGTGAATATCATCCTCGTCCGGCTCGTTCACGATCAGGAGCACCGCAATCCCGTCACAACCGCATCCATCCGTGTCATAGAACAGCTTGAATGTTCCTGGCCGGTCCTCCAGCTTCGCACGCAGCCTGGATTCCGCCAATGGGCTGACCTGAATGATCATAACGTCGATCACACTCCTCTAATCCTCTTATGAATTCGCTTACAATCCAGTATATGGGCGTGTGCCGCCGCTTAGAATGAGAAAGTCATAGGGAGCTTGATGCAAAATATGAGCAGGTTGTTTGGGCTGCGGGGATGCGGAATGCCTTGGAGTACCGCCATTTAGGTGAGGGTGGCGCTGAGCTTATGTTGGAATCAGTGGAAAGATCCGTTTACAATGAGGGTGACATTGTTAATGATGTGCTGGATTAGCCTGGGGTGCCTCACGCTGCTTCATTTTTGGACAGATTGGCGGATTGGCACGGAAGCATAAGGCTGGGAGAGAATGTGTATGTGGATATGCATGTGTATGCGAATGGCAATGTGAAGGGTGAGATGCAAACGTTGCATATGGGATATGCGGCTAGTAAAAGAGACTGTCGAGGCCGCTGTGCTGATGATATCGGCTATTGATCTGTGTTTGCGCCCCTTTTGGAGTGCTTACATACGCAACGAGAAATTCTAACGAACATTGTACACCTTATCCTGCGGGAATCCCACACTTTGAAAATGTAACAAACCTGAGACACGTTAATATGCATAAAACGAGTCACAAACACGCGATTTAGCCCCAATAACGACGCTCAAGTTCGTTAGCGCTCAACCCCGCCGAAATGTGGCCAAATAAGACGTCTCGGGTTCGTTGCCCGCCGATGATGTCCGGGGCCCAACTTCGCTCTGATGTTGGGGTGGATAATCAAGGCCAAATACGGGAGCGCATCCGGAGTGGATGGAGAAATCGCAGATGGTGTGGCAAAATTGTCTAGTGATTTATGGAGAAGCGTGATTAGAGGAGAAGGACTATATATATGCAGGATGAGAGCAGCAGATGATGTTGGGCGGACTGCACTCTCTGTGTGATTATAAACATAACTAGTGATTCGACGAGCGAGTTGGATTACAAACAAGTGCGGGCTGAAACCAATTTACGCATGATTATACAACGTCGGTCAAGGCCCGCAGTCTAACCTGGCAGCGTCAAATCGAGGAGGTGAGTGACGTGAAAATCGTCAAACTGAATGCGGAGCCGATGGATGGGTTCGGGTTCGATTACCTGAATGCCGTTCCGGGCGGAGAGGTCGCGGCGGCCAGGCTGCCGATCTATCATGCGATCGTTTCCGGGCTGCCGGAGCATCTTGATGCTTTGTTGGTGGCTTCGGATTTGCAAGGCATCGTGCCCGTGAAAGTGTGCAGTGGAAATGAAAGACAGGTCACCGGTCGGGGGTTGAGCGACAACGGGGGGAGCCCTTGCGTACACAATATGGAGCAGGACGACGAATACACTAACGAAAACACCAACAAATACGCCAATGAACAAATTGGCGGCAACAGTGGTATAAAGGGTGGAACCGGGAGTTGCGTCAGCGGTCGTGATCCAAACGCTGCAAATTTGTATGCCTTTAATATGGGCGAAGACGGTGCACGGGATCAAACCGTCGACCGGCTGCTCGGCGAGCTGCTGCCGGAACACGCGAAGCTGCTGCTGGAAGTGTACTGGCCGCAGCTCGATCCGCGCCGCACGGGCGTATTGCTGTGCGGCGACCTCTATGCCCGGCGCGGCAAGCGCGGCGCCAGCGGCAATCCGCTTCCCGTATGGCTGGCCTTCCGGGAAGCGTTCGGCTGGGTTGCCGGCGTCGACGGCAACCACGATCTCACCGATGAGGCATCCGCTCATCGGTTGCACCGCGCCGAGGGCATCCATTACCTGGATGCCCCGGGCGTGGTCAGCGCGGGCCCCGTTCCGGACGGCCCCGCGCCAAGCCATGCGGGCCCCGTGCCGGGCAGGCCCGCACCCCGCGCCGCAGGCCAGCAGCGACCGCTGCGCATCGCTGGCCTCGGCGGCATCATCGGCCGGCCGGACAAGCCGAACCGGCTGCCGGAGAAGCAGTACCTGCAATCCCTGACCAAGCTGCTGAAGCAGCAGCCGGATTGCCTATTGCTGCACCAGAGCCCGGGCATTCCCGAACTCGGGTGCATGGGCGAACCGCTGATCCGGCAGGCGCTGGAGGCCGGGCCGGAGACGGTCGTTTTTTGCGGTCATACCCACTGGGAACAGCCGCTCGTCCAGCTGGACAACGGCACGCAAATTTTAAACGCCGATGGTCGGCTCTTTATTTTAACGAGGGAAGAAGCCGATAATGCAGGAAGATAAGGTCGTGGTATTTCGCCCGAATGCAAGGCTATGAAACCCATTTCATTGGCAATCCTTATCTGGTATGATTAGCAGGAAAACGAGAGAAAGAGAGAGGTTTGCCATGACGCCAATTACCATTTACGACATCGCCAAGGAAGCGAACGTATCCGTATCCACCGTCTCCCGCGTTCTGAACGACACGGCGCCCGTGCGCGCCAGCACCAGGGAGCGGATCATGTCGATCATCGAGAAACACCAGTTTCAGCCGAATGCGCAGGCAAGAAGCCTGATCAAGAAGGAAACGGGCACGATCGCGATCATTTTGCCGGACATCACCAACCCGTTTTTCCCCGAAGTGTTCTGGGGGGCAGAGAATGAAGCGAGAGGCCTGGGTTATACGTTTTTTCTATGCAATACGGCAGGGGACTATGGACGGGAATCCGAATACTTGTCTATTTTGCGCGAGAAACGGGTCGATGGCATCATGTTTCTCGGCGGGCGGATCAACCTCCAGAACTGCCCGGAGAACATGGCGCAGGAAATGATCGATATGGGCAAACGCATGCCCATCGTGCTGGTGAACGGAAATATTGCCAAGGGCGGCTTTCGCCGGGTATATACGGATGAGGGGGCAGGCGCGGTGCTGGCCGTGGAGCATTTGCTGGAGCTGGGCCACCGGGAAATCGCGTTTGTAGGCGGATCGCCCGAGACGTCGACCACGATGGTCAAAGTGAAGGCGGTGCAAAAAAAACTGCGCGAACACGGGCTCGAACTCCCGAAGGACCGCCAACTGCTGGGCAGCTTCTCCATCGATGACGGCAAACGGTTGATGAACGAGCTGCTGGAACGCGACAATCCGCCGACGGCGGTCATTTGCGTCAACGACAACACGGCCATCGGAGCGATCAAAGCCACGATCGAACACGGACTATCCATCCCTGGCGATATTTCGATTGTGGGTTTCGACAACACGCCGCTGGCGGGTGCGGTTATCCCCGAACTGACGACCGTTTCGCAAAATACGTACCAGCTCGGCAAGCTCGGCGTAGACGTGCTGCATGAGCTGATCAATCAGGGAAAGCCCAAAAAACAGACCGTGCTGCAGCCGGAGCTGATTGTTCGCCAGAGCACGGGACCTGCCCCTCGTTAAGAGGGGAACATGTTTTTTTTGGAAAAGAAAGCGTTGACATTTCTGCGAAGGGTGAAATATAATGGGTTCGTAAATGAAACCCCTTTCATAAAAATGGATCGGGTTTTAATTTCCGGCTTTATGAAACCCATTTCATGAAATGGGTTTCACCAAAACATTCAACTTTCTAGGGGGCGCACGGTATGAAAAGAAGCTTGAAGATCATTTCGTTATTAATGCTCACAATGGTATTCGCACTAACGGCTTGCAGCAAAGGCGACAGCGGTGCATCCGGCGGTTCCGGCGGCAAGGTGGATCTCAGCATGACGATTTGGGGTTCGGAAGATGAGAAAAAGATCTATCAGGAACGGCTCGATATTGTGAAACAGACGTATCCCGACATTAATGTGAAACTGAACGTGGTTGCCGGAGACTATGACCAGAAAGTACAGACGATGATCGCGGGCGGTACCGCACCGGACATCATGATGATTGCGGAGAACTACCAGGCCTATGCTTCCAAAAATCAGATCATTCCGCTCGACGAAATGCTGCAAGCGAACAATGTCAGCATCTCGGAACGTTATTCCGACGACATTGCCAACCTGATGAAATACGACGGCAAACAATATGGCCTGCCTGACCGTGCGGGCGCCATGGTGCTTTTCTATAACAAGGATTTGTTCGACAAGGCGGGCGTGGAGTATCCGACCAAAGACTGGACCCAGGAAGACCTGCTTGCGGCAGCCCAGAAGCTGACCGTGAAGGAGAACGGCAAAACGGTGCAATGGGGCTACTATCCAGGCAGCTGGTGGCCGCAGTGGATGCAGCTGATCTACCAGAACGGCGGTTCGCTGTTCGACGAGGGCGGCAAACCGACGTTCAACACCGAGCCTGTCCGCAAAGCGCTGCAATTTTTGAATGACCTGACTTTCAAATACGGAGCGTCCCCGACACCGACCGAAATCGCCGACATGGGCAACATCGGTGCCGATCCGCTGTTCGCGCAAGGCAAGATTGCGATGGAAACGACAGGTTTCTGGAACATCGGCTCCTTGGCCAAGGTCGAAGGCATCAACTGGGACATTTCCCCGATCTGGGGCGAAACGAATGCATTCTTTAACGGCTTCACGATCACGAACGCTTCCAAGCATAAAGAAGAAGCATTCAAAATCATCGCGGCGCTGACGACGCCGGAGGCACAGATGCCGATGATCAAGGCGGGACAGGATGCGCCGGCAACGAAGGCCGGGCTGGAAAGCGACGAATTCCTGAATGCCGAGTATGGCGGCAAAAAGATCAACATGGCGGCCTTCAAGGAATCCACGATCTATGCCGAACCGTTCAACCCGCAGTGGAACGAAATGATGAAACTGATCAACGACAAACTCGGCGTGTACTTTAACGATAAAGCTTCCCTGGATGAGACGGTTACCGAAATCCAGAGCGGACTGGAAAGACTCTATAAATAGTATGGGCAGGGGAACGGATGGAAACGGGGCGCAGACGATCGGCGCTCTCCATCCGCTCCCGACGTCATGGGAGGGCTTAACGTGAGAAAAAAGGACGGGAAATGGTTTTATCTCTTTATCTCGCCTTGGCTGATCGGATTCCTTGGGCTGACGCTGGGACCGATCCTGTTTTCCATCTATATGAGCTTCACCAACTGGGACTTGTTCCAGTCCCCGGAGTTCATCGGTTTCGATAATTACCAAACGCTGCTGACCGATGACCCGCTGTTCTGGAAGTCGCTGGGCAACACGTTTTTCTACGCTCTGATCTCCATTCCGCTGGGCATGTCCATCTCGCTGTGGATCGCGTATTACCTGAACAAAAAGATCAAGGGCATCACCTTTTTCCGCATCTTGTTCTATCTGCCATCGGTCGTGCCGGTCGTCGCGAGTTCGCTGCTGTTCATTCATCTCCTGGCACCGACGGAAGGGCTCATCAACAAAGCGCTGGCCGTGTTCGGCATTCAGGGCCCTTCCTGGCTGCTCGACCCGAATTGGGTCAAACCGGCGCTCATCCTGATGTCACTCTGGGGCGTTGGCGGCGGAGTCGTCCTGCTGCTGGCCGGGATGAAAGGCATACCGCAGGAGCTGTACGAGGCGGCGGCCATCGACGGGGCGAAAAACACGCAGTCCTTTTTCCACATTACGTTTCCGATGCTCACACCCGTCATCTTTTTCAATCTGGTGACAGGCATCATCGGTGCGCTTCAAACCTTTGCGCAGGTGTTCATCGTGACCTCGGGAGGACCGGATAACGCGAGCCAGATGGTTGTGCCGTATTTGTTCCAGAACGCCTTCCAGTTCTACAAGATGGGATATGCTTCGGCCATTGCCTGGGTGCTGTTCATCGTCATTCTGGCCTTGACCCTGATCGTGTTCCGTTCATCGGCGCTATGGGTGCACTACGAGGAGGGAAAAGCCAATGAGTAATCCATCCAAGGCGGAGAAGGTCATCTCCTACATTTTTCTGATTCTGGTCGGCGTGCTGCTCGCTTCGCCCTTCGTGTACATGATCTCCATCTCGCTGGCCAGCGAGTCGACGACGGTCAAATCGGCGTTTACCTTCGTTCCGACGGAGTTTGAGTGGTCCAACTTTTATACGATCTTCACGAATAACAATTTGGGCACGTATCTGAAAAATTCGATCATCATCACCGTCTTCACCATTATCGGATCGGTGTTGTCCGCATCGGTTGTGTCTTACGGCTTTGCAAGGATCAAGGCGAAAGGAAGCCGCTTCCTGTTCGTTGTGCTGCTGAGCACGATGATGATTCCGGGCGAGGTTACGATGGTGCCGCAGTTCATCATCTTCCGTCATCTGGAATGGATCAATACGTTCTATCCGCTGATCGTGCCGAGCTTTTTTGCCGGAGCATTCAACGTATTCCTGATCCGCCAATTCGTCATGAGCATTCCGAAGTCGCTGGACGAAGCGGCGATGATCGACGGCATGGGCCATCCGGGCATCTATTGGAAAATCATCATGCCGCTGACGTATCCGATCCTGGCGGCGATTGCGATTTTCTCGTTTTCGTGGAACTGGGGGAACTTCATGGGGCCGCTCATTTATATCAATGATCCCGAAAAAATGCCTCTGGCCCTCGGCGTTCAGCTCCTGACGACCGTAGGCGGAGGGCAAATGCCGCCGTGGAACCTGGTCATGGTTGCTTCCCTGTTCCTGACGATTCCGATGGTGCTGGTGTATTTGCTCGGCCAGCGGTATGTCTATGAAGCGAACATCAGCGGAGGCAGCAGCGGCATCAAGTAACGCAGGGGTGCAGCAAATACGACAGCAAAGAACCCAACGTGAATCACATGCATGCCCGGACAGGGGTATGGAATAAACGTAAATGGGAAGGGCTGTGCGAACGATGGCGAACGACAAGCAACGCAGCGGCAAACGAAAATCCGGTTATATTGCGGCAGGCATCGCCCTGATCGCGTTACTGGCAGGAGGAGGAATACTGATGAGCCAAATGAATGCATCCCGAACGCTGACTTTTGAGGGGGAGCCGGTTCGCCTGAACATGGAGCAGTCCTATGACCATTTTGAAGGCTGGGGCACGTCCCTGGCCTGGTGGGCCAACGATCTGGGTGAATGGAAGGATCAGGCGAAGCTGAATGAAGTAATGGACCTTGTGTTTGATCCGGCCAAAGGGCTGGGGCTGAACATTGTGCGGTACAACATCGGCGGCGAGGAAAATCCTGAAATGAAAGCGCTTCGTCCCGGCGGCGACGTTCCGGGGTACCAGCCCGAACCGGGCGTATGGGACTGGGAAGCGGATGCCGGACAGCGGAAAGTTTTGCAGGGCTCGATCGAACGCGGCGTCAACATCACCGAGGCCTTTTCCAATTCTCCGCCGTACTGGATGACCATCAGCGGATCGGTTACGGGAGCCGAGGACGGGAGCAACAACCTGAAGGAAGACCAATACGATGCCTTTGCCGATTATTTGACAGAGGTCGTGAAGCATTTCCGCGACGAATGGGGCATCACGTTCCGCACGCTTGATCCGCTCAACGAGCCTTCCTCCGATTGGTGGAAGAAGGGCAATATGCAGGAAGGCAGCCATTTCAGCGTCGACAAACAGATGGTAATCATCAAAAAGGTCGCAGCCTCGTTAAAAAGCAAAGGCTTGGACGGCACGGTCGTGAGCGCGGCGGACGACAACAGCATTGACGAAACGGTGGCCAACTTCAGCGTCTACGACCAAGACACGCTGGATGCGGTGGCGCAGATCAACACCCATTCCTATAATGGAAGCAAAATGGAAGAGCTGCGCGCGCTGGCGGAGAAACACGGGAAAAAACTGTGGATGTCCGAGTACGGCACAGGCGGCAGCGAGCCCCACAGCCATGAAGATATGGTTTCGGTGCAGGAACTGGCCGAGCGGATCATGTTTGACCTGAAAATCATGCAGCCGTCCGCATGGGTATATTGGCAGGCCGTGGAGGACGAAGGCGCAAACAACAATTGGGGTTTCATTCATGCCAATTTCAATGGGGAAGAACATTACGAAATGACGAAACAGTATTACGGCATGGTGCAATTCACCAAATTCATCCGTCCAGGAGCCATCATCATTCCGACGGATGAAGGGCGGACGCTTGCCGCGTATGATCAAGACGCCCATCGGCTGGTGCTGGTCATCCGCAACGAAATGTCGGCCGGAACGAAGGAATTTTCGCTCGAACCGTTTGAGCTTACAGAGGCTGATACCGCTCAAGTGTATCAAACCTCGCCGGAGCACAACATGGAGCAGCTGCAGGACATACCGGTGTATGCTAATGGGCTGAAGGTAGAGATTGGCGACAATTCGATCACAACCGTTGTGCTGGAAGGCGTCGACTTGAAATCGCAGTAGAATGAGAATGGCTGGACTGAATTTGCAGAGGGCTATAACTAGATTCAGTGCTTTGACGTTATGACATATGAAATGACATGTTGAATAGAGAGAGGGTGCGACTAATGGCGCAACATCCAACGTTTATACAAGGGCAACAGACCGAACTGAACCAACATGCTTTGGAACTGACTTATGACCGGCAAAGTTTTTGGCTGAATGGAGAGAGGATCTTTCTGAACAGCGCGACGATTCATTATTTTCGCATGCCGAAAGAAGAATGGCGCGATGTGCTGCTGAAAGCCAAACTGGCGGGCATGAACTGCATTGACACATATTTTGCCTGGAATGTGCACGAACCGGAGGAAGGGCAATGGGACTTCGAAGGCGACCGCGATTGCGGCGCCTTTCTGGACCTTTGCGCAGAGCTCGGCATGTGGGTGATTGCGCGGCCGGGGCCGTTCATTTGTGCGGAATGGGATTTCGGCGGATTTCCGTACTGGCTGGGAACGAAACCGGATATCGCCTTCCGGGAGAACAACGATGTCTACCTGCACTATGTGGATGCATATTTTGACCGGATCATACCGATCATCCGCGACCGCCAGCTGTCCGCCGGCGGCCCCGTCATTCTGGTTCAAGTGGAGAACGAGTATGGTTACCTGAAGGGCGACGATGCGGCAAGCGCCCATATGGACCGTCTTCGCGACGCGCTGCTGCAGCGCGGCATCGACGTTCCGCTGATTACCTGCGTGGGTGGGGCGGAAGGCACCATTGAAGGGGCCAACTTCTGGTCGGGAGCCGATGGTCATTATGCCAAACTGCGGGCCAAACAGCCGGATACGCCGAAAATGGTGACGGAATTTTGGACGGGATGGTTCGAACATTGGGGCGGAGCTTCCGCCATTCAGAAGACGGCGCCTTTGCTTGAAAAACGCATCATGGAGATTTTGCGCGCTGGATATACAGGGATCAGCTATTACATGTTTTACGGCGGTACCAACTTTGGCGGTTATGGCGGCCGGACGGTGGGCAGCAGCGACATTTTCATGATTACGTCCTACGATTACGATGCGCCGCTGAACGAATACGGACGCGGGACGGCCAAGTATGATGTCACCAAAAGATGGTCGTATTTCGTGAATGCCTTCGACAGCGTGCTGCTGCAAGCCGAAGAAATTCCGGAGGAACAGCTGCAGGTCCGTCACGGTTCCGGCATTTCCGTACGCGGTAGGGCAGCGGGCGACCAACGTATTTTGTTTGTCGAGAGTCACAAGGAGGAACGGGAGACGGTGCAGGTCACGCTGGAAGATGGCCGCACGTTGCCGATATCGCTGCATCCGGGGCAGATCATGCCGCTGCTCGACCGCATGCACATTACCGATGATGTGCATCTGACCGGTGGCACATTCATTGCGGGCAACGAGCAAGTGGGCGGTGAGCTGACGCTGTTCGTTGCTGCTGACACAGGCCAGCGGTCCATCGTGGAGCTTGAGGCACCTTCGCTTCGCGTGCTGGACAGCACTATGGCTGCGTTGTACACGCATGATGCGGCAAAGGGAGCCTACCGCTTCGATCTGGCCCATTTCCGCGAACCGGGCGTGATCCGGCTGCAGTGCGGAAATACGTGCCTCCGGTTGATCGTGCTGGATATGGAGACGATGAACCGTACTTGGCGATTGGAGGGTGAGGCTTCAGGGGATGTCGTACGGTACGCGATTGGATTCGACGATGTACGGGTTCTGCCTTCCGGGCAGGTTCAAGGCATGCTGGCCGATGCGGATCGCACCATTCTGCTGCTCGGAGGCTGGGAGAACGGCGAGCGTTCTCTGAACGGACATGAGCTTTGCAATGCGTCGTCGGCGCAGCGAGCCGGGGCTTTACCTGTGCCGCCTAAGCTGTCGGCTCCAGAGGTATCGTTGGTCGAACTGTCGGCGGAATATGCTTCCCGCACCGGGCAACCGGAGGCGTTTTCGGATTATGGGCAGGATTTTGGATATCTGCTCTACGAGTGCGAATTTCAACGTGAAACGGCTGATGATGCCGTTCATCTGATCATGACGGGCGTGCAGGATAGCGCCAGAATTTACGTGAACGGCGTGGAGCAGGCGCTGGTGCGTCAGGTCGGCGCGGCTGCCGTGCCGATTCGCACGGTCAGTGGTCATAACAAGCTGCAAGTTCTCGTGCAGCAGATGGGCCGGCTTAATTTTTCTCCGTATCTGGGCGAATCCAAAGGGTTGTTCGGGCCGGTGGCTGCGGGAGGTGCCGTGCAGGATATCCGCCGCGATTGGCAGACGGAGCAGGGCACGATCCATTTGGATGAAGTCCATCCCGATGCGGAATCTTCGGTCATCCGTCGCAGTTTTGTGCTGGAAGAGGGCATGGATCGGGCCATCCTGGTCGGTGCAGTGAGCAAAGGGATTCGTATGAATGGCGTGGAAGTACCGATGGATGGATACCATGACTGGTTTGCTTTCACCACGTTGGATCTGTCGCCATACGTGAAGCAAGGAACGAATGCGCTGGAAATGCCGTATCGGGCATCGCCGCTTGCCCGGCTGGAGCTCATCCTTTACCGCAGCACCGACGAGTTGTCCGGGTGGAAGATGGCCGGCAGCGATCAGCTGCTGCCGCGCTCATGGCAGCCGTATGCAGCAGAGGGTTCATCTGCGGACGGGCGGGACCGTTCCATGCAGAAAGAACGTTCGTCTGCTTTGACTGGCCATCCTTTGGCCAAAGCTGCCTATGGTCGGCCTGTTTGGTACCGTTTCAGCTTCCAAAAACCAGATGTACCGGAGCCGTACCATGCCAACCTGATGGTCCGACTGACCGGCATGAGCAAAGGCGCAGTGGTCCTGAATGGCCATGATCTGGGCCGCTACTGGCAGATCGGGCCGCAGGAGGACTACAAAATTCCGATGGCCTGGTTGAAGGAGGAGAACGAGCTGCTGCTGTTCGATGAGGAAGGCGCTTCGCCGGAACGGGTACGCTTATTGTACGATGCGCCATCGCGTTATCCATGGGTGCAGGTGGAGTAATCGGTACATTTGGATAGAGCCGGGGCAGAATGACTAATTGCGGGTAAGCATTTTCTTGTAATATCGAAGATGAGAACATTGAAAGTCGCTATTTTAGCGGCTTTTTTATATATTCTCATTCCAAGTTTGTGTCCCGAGCCAAGGACAAGACCTTGTACCGATTAGGCATATGTCTAACGGGTAATCGCCAGTTAATTCATTAAGCTAACAAGCTAACGGGCAGGATAGTTCAAATACGTGGTATCATGTGGTGAGTAATTAATGGAGCTCACTTCCATCTGTTAGGCTGTAAAAACAAACGCTTGTGCCGCCTCAATTATCACTTTTTGGTGACTATATCACTAAAAAGTGGGTACTGTTTTTCTTGTAACTTTTCCCCCATACTATCGTTCATAGGAGGTTCATGAGGCAGACAGAGCATCCTACACCATATAAATCATTATAAAAGGAGTGTAATAGAATGGGGAAATTTGACGGGAAGGTAGCAGTTGTAACCGGAGGTACAAACGGCATCGGTCTCGCGTCGGCACAACAGTTTGTAAAAGAAGGGGCTTACGTTTTTATCACGGGACGCAGACAACGTGAACTGGATGAAGCAGTAAAGCAGATCGGAAAGAATGTTACAGGTGTCCGAGGTGACATATCTAAATCGGAAGATCTAGATATATTATTCGAAACAGTTAAGCGAGAAAAGGGACACTTGGACATTCTCTTTGCAAATGCCGGATTAGGGTCATTCCTTCCATTAGGAGAAATTACAGAAGCACAATACTACAAGACTTTCGATGTCAACGTGAAAGGAACCATCTTTACAGTACAAAAAGCATTAGCTTTGTTTCCAAATAAAAGAGGTTCGATTATTCTAACGGGATCCACTGCTGGCTCGACGGGGATGCCAGCGTTTAGTATCTATGGTGCATCCAAGGCAGCGATCAGACAGCTCGTCCGCAGCTGGATTCTTGATATGAGAGGGACCGAAATTCGTATAAACATCCTTAGTCCGGGAACCATCGTAACGCCGGCGTACGATGAGTTATTTGGCTCTGAACTGGATCATATCCTGGAACAGGCAAAAAATGATATTCCGCTCGGCAGAGTGGGGCAGGTTGAAGAGATCTCCAATGCTGTCATGTTCCTGGCCTCTAATGAAAGCAGCTATATGAACGGCGTTGAATTATTCGTAGATGGCGGAGTAGCTCAAGTTTAACCAGGACATAATCATTTTCAAACGACAAAGATTTTTAAATCAACTTAAATGCGATTGTATTATCCCCTCCATGTAACGTTCAATTTTTCCTTCAGTAATCCTTGAAGGATCAAGCGATACATGAAGGGGATATTCTTAGGTAGGGAGATGGTGCATTGATATGAAAACATTTTTCTGTGAACTGGAAATTACACTAGAGGTTATCGGAGGAAAGTGGAAGGGGCTTGTTCTGTACTATTTAATAAAAGGACCTAAACGGACGGGAGAGCTTAAGCGACTCGTTCATAATATATCGCAAAAGATGCTGATTCAAACTCTTCGGGAACTGGAAACAGACGGATTAATTCGCAGAAGGATGTACAATCAGGTACCGCCTAAGGTCGAATATTCAACGACGGAACTGGGTCAATCACTTGAACCCATTTTGAGATCGCTTTGTGATTGGGGGGGGAATTACGCAGAGCAATCCTTCGCTCCGGGCGAGATTGAGATTTTGTATCTGGATTAACTGTTGGGGGACAAGAGCATAGTCCCATTTGAAGTCGCTATTTTAGCGGCTTTTTTTGTTTTATCGGTACAAGTTCTTGTCCCGAACCCAAGACAAGAACTTGTACCGATTGCCGTAAAGGACAAGAACATAATCCGATTCGATTTGAATATCTGGTCACCAATACAGGAATTATGATCACAAGTGTACAACCTTCCTAATGGACATTCGTATATAGCACTGCTATAATAGAAGTATGAACACATATGACAAAATATTGGCAGCTGCTCTTAAGGTACTCGAAGAGGAGGGCGGAGCCCAATTTTCGACGCGAGCCGTAACTGCGATCGCGCAGGTTACAGCACCTACCCTCTACCACCATTTCGGCAATGCCGATGGACTTCTGAGTGCAGCTATAGTGGAAGCGTTCAAACAGTTATTTGAAAGCAAGATTGCCGCGGTGGAGTCGACCATTCCAGAGATGGCTCTTCGTCAAGGATGGGATGACTATGTCCGCTTCGCGGCAGCCCGTCCTCGGATTTATGCGGCGATGATGGGGCGGTTGCTCGAGGGAGCCCATATCGAGGCGGCAGATCAGTCGTACCAAGCATTGGTGCAAAATGTTCAGAGAGTCGCCGACGAAGGCAAACTGGCTGTGTCCGCTCAGGCTGCGGCAGATCTGGTCTGGGCTTCTGCGAATACGGCCTCTTGGCTGTATGTGACGGCCCAGGTTCGTAAGACACCCCCACCCCAGCCAGACGTCGTTGATCTCATTCGGGAAAGCGTAATGCAGATCATTTTGATCCAGAGGCCGGAAGCCGATTCAAAATGAGGAATTCGATGACAGAGCCTGGCGACCCCAGGCAAAGCCCTAATTTAGAGACGCATAAAAAAGATCGCGTATCCAACCTGGACCTCCAGGAGGATGGCGATCTTTTTTATGTTTGGAGGATGCGAGCATTCGTTCTCTTGGATTCCTGTTGCGTGACGGTGAAATGTGGTACGCGGAATGCATTACCAACGCCCGTCAAAGCAATGTTCAGACCACAGAACGATACTTCGAAAAAAAATATAGCACCGCTATAGACGGTTTTGTATAGCGGTGCTATAATATCCGTATAACAGTGCTATACCGTGGTCCACATCTTATCAAACTCAGGAGGGTTACTATGCCATCTAAAACTCAAGAGCTGGTCGTCGTCACAGGTACGTCCAGCGGTATCGGCAGGGCTACTGCGGAGCAGCTCGCCGCTGAAGGATTTCATGTTTTGGCGGGGGTTCGTCGTCAGGAAGACGCCGACAAAATCAAACGCAAAAATATCGAACCGGTGATCGTCGATGTTACCAATATCAACACACTACAGGCGCTGGCCGAACGGGTGGAGCAAGATCCGCTTGGTCGCCCTTTGCGGGCCGTGGTCAACAATGCCGGCATCGCCGTTAATGCCCCTCTCGAGATGGTTCCGCTGGATGAATTTCGCCGCCAGATCGAAGTCAGCGTGATCGGACAGGTCGCGGTTATTCAGGCACTTACCCCGGCCTTGCTGAACAGCGGCGGGCGAGTAGTCAATATCGGTTCGCTTGGGGGCAAGGTTTCCATGCCCGGGTTCGGAATTTATTCGGCTGCAAAGTATGCTATGGAAGCGATCAATGACAGTCTCCGCAGGGAGATGTTCTCGTTTGGCCTCAAGGTCATCATGATCACTCCGGGTGGCGTCAGCACGGGCCTGTCGGAGCAAGGGATTACGACAGCGGAGCGACTGGCGAAATTGATGACGCCGGATCAGCACCGGCGCCATGATCGTCTTTTTGATGCCGTGAAGGCTCAGGCTGAAACGTGGGCCACGGACGGTATCCGCCCCGAGAAAGTGGCAGCAGTGGTTTCACGAGCCATCCACGTAAGTAAGCCACGCACCCGCTATACGGTCGGCCGCGATTCGGCACTGCTGACCCGACTGGTCCGTATTCTCCCGGACAAACTCCTCGATCGGATGCTCCGCAGCCAGATGAAGCTGCAGTAACGGATGGATATTTTTACGAATGCCCCATTACAAAACAGGAGAATGAATCATGTCACAACAACAGGTTGAACATGCCATTATTGTAGGTGGATCTTTAGGTGGTCTAATGATGGGGCTTGCGTTATCCCGTTCTGGTTATACAGTGACTATTCTTGAACGTGCAGATTCATCATTAAGAAATGGTGCTTTTATTCGCTTGCACACAAAGCCTTATCATAATAGTGAAATTGAACGAGAATTAAGACACTTGGCATCCAATGGTAACAACAATGTTGAAGCCTGGTCAGCCATTCAAGAACGTTTGCGCAACGCGGTCGCTAAAGAACCTGGTATTACCCTTCAGCACCATACACGAATTGTTAGTGTTGGGCAAAATGAATCATCCGCTTGGGCGATCAGTGAAGAGGAGCATACGTTTAAAGGAGACTTCTTGATTGGTGCAGATGGATATCGCAGTATTGTCCGCCGTTATTTAAGCCCTGACAAACCATTTGCAGATTATGCCGGCTATCTGGCTTGGGTAGGGAAAGTGGATGAAAATTTGCTGCCAAAAACAGACTGGAAAAAACGGCAGCTTTCGAGCGCTTATTTCAGCGATAGTGCCGCCGGTAAATTGACAACTGCGGTAATGCCAGGGAAAGAGGGGGGAACCCATCCCGGCCAGCGATGGATAGGTTTTTGCTGGTTTGATCATTCGCATAATCCATTGCTGTCTGAATTAGGAGTGTTAAAGGACGGAATTGCCCAGCATTCTTTGTACGGTGAAGCTGTTCCGGATTCGCTGCTGAAAGAACTATCACAAACCAGCCAAGCCAACTGGAGTAAAGAAGAGGATGCCATTTTACAAATCGCGATTAAGGACCGCAGTTTAATCGGGGCACCTGTAAATGAATACTTCCCTAATATATTGTCAAAAGGAAGAATAGCCATGATCGGCGATGCAGCTCATACCATGTCGCCAATGACGGGCGCAGGCTTTAATGACTCACTTGATGATACGGTTGCCATAATGGATGCCATTAAAAAGTATCCGAATTCGATAATAAATGCTTTGAGTGAATACCAAACATGCCGTTTAGATATAGTTCGTCGAGATGTTCTTGCGGGCCAAGGCTTTAATCGTACTTTTGGACGCCTATAACAGCGTTAAGCTAAGCCATAGATACATTGGAATTTTAAGCATAAACCGGGAATTTGCCCATATGAGAAGATGCTAAAGCCAAAATACGAAGTATTTATAAATTGAGGAGGAATTAGCATGAACGATACAAAGAACCGTTACGTTACTGTACTCTGGGAGGCGAGAGCTAAGGCAGGGAGAGAAGCAGAGATGGAGGCATTTATGACTGCTGCTGTCACTCCGTCGCGCAACGACCTGGGCAACATTGACTACGAGGCTCACGAGGTAGAAGGCCAGCCCGGTACATTCATCATCTACGAGCGCTGGGAAAACCGGGATGCTCTCGATCGGCACCTGAACGCCCCGCGGATGCAGGAACTGGTGCCCCAGCTCTTAGAACTGATGGAGGGATCTATTGAGGAAGGGATTCGACTCCTGAAGCCGTTCCGCCCAGCGCAATAAAATGCAACACCGAGCGGAACTCATTAAGTTCTGTCCGTAAAGCGTGAGAGATATTTTCGTGAGCGCTTAAAGACTTTAGTGGAGGAGGCAAAACGTTGGCAACGATCGATGATTTTGCAGCACTAGATATTCGTGTCGGAACGATTAAGGAAGCGGAGTTTTTTGAAGAAGCAAAGGTCCCTGCGATAAAGCTTAAGATTGATTTTGGACCGGAGATCGGGACGAAATCTTCAAGTGCACAAATAACTAAGCGTTATAAGGTTGAGGAAATTGTAGGGAAGCAAATTATAGGAATCGTCAATTTTCCTCCTCGGCGCATTGCGGGATTCAAATCGGAGGTATTAGTTTTGGGAGGAGTCCCGGAAAAAGGAGATGTTATTCTCTTAAAGCCGGATACTGAAATGCCTAATGGTACGCCTATTTCGTAAAAATAAGGATCTACCTAAATTGGGCGATGTAATTAGTTGTAAAGCTGATTATTTAGCTGAGTACGGGGCCATTGTAAAGTTTGGGAATAGGGATGCTGGTATGATCCATATCTTTAAGCTCTCAAACACTTCATTGATGCAAATTCAGATCGCACAGCGTATCGCTTCGAAACATTGTTTTCATCAAGGAATAATGCTTGGAAATAAAGGAATTTAAACTTTAAAAGCGTTAGCTTTAGGAGATAAACATGGATCTTAAATTAGCCAACAAAGTAGCTGTCGTTACCGGAGCAAGTAAAGGAATTGGACTCGCTATCGTTCGAAAATTTATCGAGGAAGGGGCAAGTGTCGTCGCGGTAAGTCGGACTTTAACGGAGGAATTGGCTGATCTTGTTGAACATAAATCAGTCAAACATCTACCTATTGATGTCAATATGGAACGCAATACAGTTGAACTTTCTATCCTAAATAACAATGAGGGTGCAATTGTAAATATCTCTTCAGTAAATGCACGGATGCCCGAATTGCTATTGCCTATATATGGCACCACCAAAGCGGCACTTAATAATTTGACGAAAATGCTGGCTGGTGAGTTTGGACCTCGTAATATTAGAGTTAATTCGATCTCACCTGGACCGGTAGTAACACCTTTGTGGCAAGACCCTGACAACGGAATGGCCAAAACAATCGGTTCAGTTGCAGCGATGGATTCAGAAAAAGTTTTTGAAGAGCTACCTAAAATGGCTGGTATAACATTGGGGAAATTTGCAGAAGCCGGAGATATTGCGAACCTTACAGTTTTCCTTGCTTCGGAGCGAGCTTCAATGATTACCGGAGCGGATTATGTTATTGATGGGAATATGATTAAAACGATTTAAACCGCAATGGTTCGATAAATTAAATTTGAACTTCTAAACGGGGCTCTTTATTTACTGATATCTTAATATGTTCTCTCCTTACTATAGAGTTCGATAATTCATTAGCTCAATAAAACAACAAAGCAGCTGATCAAAATGATCGGCTGCTTTTGTTCAACGAACGGGCAGGTTAGGGCAATAAATAATACTCATGATTAAGTTCTGAAATTTTCTTATTCCAATTTCACAATAAATATAAATGGTAAGAATTACATGATATCATTGGTATTATAGTATTATGTTACTAATCTAGAACGAAGGAGATGATTCGTATGAAATATGTAACAAAGGTGATTGAAAAGTAGTTTGTTTGCCTTTGACTCTTTTCAATCGGAATCAATAAACCAAATTATTTGAAAAGAGGAACATACTTATATGTACCATGATGAGAATTTGTTAATTCGGCCAATTGAACATACTGATCTTTATCGTATTTGGGAATTAGTGTATAAGGATGATAAACCTGAGTGGAAAAGATGGGATGCTCCTTATTATCCGCATCACTCTAAAACGTATGAAGAATTTTTACCTATCGGTGAAAGCTGGATCAACCAACCAAACCTTTGGGTAATCGAAGTAGATCGAATTGTACGAGGTATGGTTTCTTATTATTGGGAACATGAGCCTTCGAAATGGCTTGAAATGGGAATTGTATTTCATGAGAGCAGTTCATGGGGGAAAGGAAATGGAACACGTGCATTAAAATTATGGATGGATCATTTATTTAATACAATGCCGCTAGTTCGTGTAGGTTTTACTACATGGTCAGGTAATGAAAGAATGATTCGAGTTGGTGAAAAACTAGGGATGCAAAATGAAGCGCGAATTCGAAAGGTTCGTTTCTACAATGGAAGTTATTATGATTCCATTCGAATGGGAATTTTAAGAGAAGAATGGGTAACGATTCATTCTGCTAACGGGGCAAGTTCGCTGAATGATGACTCGGTTTAACATTTGTAGTAAAGCTAAGTTTTTTGATATTACAGTGGTTTGGCAGCTAAGGGGACATCTTTTTCTTACTCTAAGCTTATGATTTTGCGGTAGGCACTTCCATAGCCCCGACTGAGAATGAACTTCGGGAACGATAATGTTGTAACAGAGCAACCCAGTGCAATTTGTGCAACTATTGAATGCAGATTCTGGTTGCGCGGTGGATGGGCAATCGATTTTTTACTCGGAAAGGTTACCCGTCCACATGACGATATAGACTTGGTAACATGGATACAGCACAGAGAGCAGCTAGAGCTTGCTCTTGTCGAAGCTGGTTATGAACAGATTTCTGTGAGAGAGCAGTTTCGCGGGAGACAGTCTGATTTTAGCAAAGATGGCGTAGATATTACATTTGGCTATATAACGAATACCCATGATGGAAGTATTATTATGAATGGCTTACCAGAGTGGGTATGGCGACAGGACTCGTTGTTATCAAAAAGCTTTATGTTAAACGGAATATCAGCCCATGTCTTACACCCGAGGCAACTTTTAGAGGAAAAGGAGGTTTACGAACAAAACGGTAGAGTACCTCGACCCAAGGATGAAGATAGCAAAAATATATTGTATCGTATAATAGCAGAGTTAAATTAGTCTTTGGAACAAGATACGCTGTTTCACAAACTGAAGAGTTATTCGGATCGAAAAGGAGAATGGAGATGACCGCAAAGTTGATCTTGAATTATACGGATGGAGATTTCATAGAAAAGATAGAAATACCGATTTATAAAGAGTATCGCAAGGATACCTCTTTTCAACTGTACCATTTAAATCGCAACCCTGCTCGTATTGTTCACAAAGAATTGTTAGTTATCGATGAATCGGGGATTGCACCAGGGAGTATGTTTCAAAGTGTTACCGAATTTTGTGAAAAAATTATCCCTTATTTATTGAGTAGGAAAAATGAGTCGCTATTTTTATTCGGGGAGTATTACGATGCAGAACAGGATAAGATGGTGGACATCGATGATATTGAGATTCCCTGTTTCGTAGGCGGGGAAGCCACTTTGCAAGAAGAAAAAAAGTAATCTTGGATCTGCAAAGGTTGCAGGTAAACGTTTGCGTATTTAAAACATGAGAGATTCTCTTGCGCAGCCTGAGAGGTACTTCAGAATGCCTTTGGACAATAAAACGAAGGGTGAGCGAACAGACTGTACACGTTATCGACCTCCCTCGCAAGCAGTAAGAATACTATAGACGTAGGGCATGAAATTTTCATGATTCTGTGCCCCGAGAGGGGCATGGTTGGCCAACGGGCAGGATCAGGAGAGAAAATGACATGTATAGCAATGAAATTCAAAAGCAGCGGTACTCTCTGCTCGAAGCGAGCCAGGGAATACTGCTGCTGTTTTTTTTGGATGCATGTTTAGATTTCTGGCATTATCGTTGCAAACGTATTAATCAACCTATATGAAGCACCGCTTTGCCGGAGAAATTCCGTTCCAGCAGATTACGGGCAACGGTATCTATTTCGGTCCAAGGCGCCTCGACTTCGATCCGGGGGACTAACCGCTCGTCTGTGACGAGCCGGGCCAGCAAACTCAGATCGTCCGCGACGGATTGACGAGTGAGTTCCTCACCTAGAAAAAAGCCGTACAAGGTTTTTCCTCCGCTGGTCACCAGATTCATCATGTCGAGCGTTGCGGTATTCGAAGAGGAAAATCCTACCGCAACGCAAACCCCTTGGGGCGCCAGCTGCGGCAGCAATGCCGCCAGTGTATTGCCGCCTACTGAATCGATGATCAGATCGTACGGCCCGAACTTATGGGCTGAAGAAATTGCGGAATATCCAATGATCACTTCATCGGATCCGGCCTCCCGAACAATCTTGGCTTTCTCCTCCGTGCTTGCCGTGCCTACGACAAATGCGCCGGATTGGGCTGCAAGCTGATGGGCGAATAGCCCAACCCCGCCGGTAGAGCCTGTAATGAAAATGCGTTTGCCGAGCAGCATGCCGCCTTTACGGAGCGCATAAAGAGCCGTAAGCCCTGCTACGGGGAGGGTAGCCGCCTCCGTAAAAGTGAGCTTCTCTGGAATTTCGGCCAGCATCGATACGGGGGCAGCCACTTGCTCGCTCCAGGCTCCCATCGGAAGCAAACCGACAACCCTGGCCCCTTTTTGCGGACCTGCGCCGCTCCTGGCCGGCTCGATGACAATTCCGGCGAAATCCCAGCCGGGACGGCTGGATGTTTCCTGATGCTCAGCGTCGCTCACTTCACCGCGATTGAGAGAGAAGGCCTTCACTTGCACAAGTGCTTCCCAAGGCTTGGCCTCCGGGGCGTCAACTTCCTTGAACGCCAAATGTGACGGGGCAAGCGGATCCACTACAATGGTACGAATCATATCCGTTTCTCCTCCATGTATCTTTATGTGTCATTTAATGACTTTCAATTTCAATGAGGAGTATACTTTAAATATATTTTCATCCCAAGTGCAGAACTACACTTCATAAGAGGAGGGAAGAGAGGATGGATATAGATGCGGAGAATTCCAGACATCGAATCGTAATGGGAGAAATTGAAGCGCTGCGGGTCAAACGCCAGCAAAAGCTTGCCGATCGGCCTCATCCGTCCTTGAAACGATTTACTCAACAAGAGTTGAACGACGAGGCTTTTCCTTCGTATAAAAATTTGCTGATTGGACGTACCCGGCGCATACCGGCTCGTCAGACGATTATCAATATTGCAGAATATCTTGAATGTACATCCGATGAGCGGAACGATTTGCTATTGGCGGCCGGTTATCTTCCGATCCGGACCGAATTGGAGGGGAGGTCGTTGGAGCGTGCATTGGAGTGGGCTCAGCAAACGATGAGGAGCATTCCTTTTCCCGCCATGATCGTAGCTCATACACAGGACATCCAGGGGTTAAATGAGCCGTTTCGTCATTTGTTCGATATTCCTCTTGACCGTTCATATGACGGTTTATTGAATAGGATCGATTTTCATTTTAATTCCGGTTTACCGATCCGGCCCCGCTCCACTTTTGACAAAGCGTCGACTGAGCAGTGGGAGGAGCATGCCATAAACGGGATCCACGCCTTTAAGAGGGAGCACATGCTTTCGCGTTATGATGCGTGGTATCAAAAATTGTTGGATAAAGTCCAGAAATATAACGTGGACGAAGTTCTGAATGGGGCGGATGCAGAGCCAAAGATGGATCATACACAAACCATACTGGCCAGGATGGAAAGCTCCGGAGAGCTTGTTCCCATACGTTACAGACAGGTTTCGATTTCCGCTGGCAGCCGATTATATCCGCAAATTGTAGTTTTCCTCCCGGTAGATGCTGCTGCACGTACCGTTTTCGAGAACCTGGGATGTCCGGCTGATTGTAGTTTTGTCTAACCCAACACGACCAAGAGGATGAAACCAAAGAGTTATAGCGACAATCGTGTCAGCCTCAAAAACACATCTTGAACAACAAGCTCTGATATAATAAGCATATAGCAGCTATCTATTTTCTATGGAGGTGAAGCTATATTGAAAACCATCGGGGTAGGATTCTTACATGCATCGCTCTATGCAAAGCCAGTGAAGGATATGGCAATGCTTTGCATAGAGCTTAGAAACAATCACATTGCCAACGACGAATCGTAATATTCTACGAACTGGCTTTGCACCTTATTGATTGATTAAATAAGGAGTGAGGCCCATGAAATATTCAAAAGCCGAGTCTGTTTTTCCGGAAGAATTGCTACGTACCATTCAAGAATACGTTCAAGGCGAATTGGTTTATATCCCAAAACCCAAAGAGGCACACCTAAAATGGGGCGAGAAAACTCACAGCAAAAATAGGGTATCTGCTCGAAACGCCGAGATTAAATCCTTATTCCGCAATGGAGTTAGGATAGAGGAGTTGGCGGGCCGGTATTTCTTGTCCTGCGAAAGCATAAAGAAAATTGTCTATAAAAAGAACTGATGAAATCCGCTAAATCGTCGTATCGACGGTTTAGCGGATTTTGTGCAAAGATGAATTAAATCAACTTATACATAGTAACCGCACCTCTAAATCAATAGACTCAAGTTAAGGTTGTTGTGATGAAGGACGGCCGGATTATACGAAGGGGTGTACCGAATGAACGAAATCATAAAGAAGAAGCTGCTGGCCAAAAATGAACTGCTCATTAACATGGTGATCGAACGCGCAAAAAGAGATTTTCTAGACGATATCGCAATTATTGGGCTTACGGGTTCATTTAGCACCGGGGACTTTCATGAGAAGAGCGATCTTGATTTGATTATCATTAATAATACAGAAAGGGGATGGGAAATATCCGATTGCTTCATCTTGGATGACGTCGGATATGACATCTATTGCACGCCATGGGATTCAAGAATACAACAGCAATCCACCTTGGAGCGTCCCGACGTATCGAGCCTAACCGAGCTCCAAATACTCTACTATGCAAAGCCTGAGGATCTGGAAAAATTGAACGACTTCAGGCAAAAAGCGCTAGATGCACTTTCGAACCCGATCGGAGAAGCGTGTCTTCATCGAGCAAATAAATGGATCGACCTGGCTAAGCAAGCATACAGCGATACGATGCTCGGTGAAGATATCGGTTCAGTGCGACAGGCATCTGCGGGCGTTCTGTACAATCTGGTCAATGCCTTGGTCAGTATGAATAACACATGCATCAAAAGAGGAATCAAGCGATATTTGGAAGAGATCCGCTCGTTGCGCTATGTTCCGGATGATCTCGAATCCTTATACATGTCAATCATCGAAGCTCATACCATTGAAGATATCCGTATAGCGTCTTTTAACATGTTGAAAAGCGTTACGAAGTTACATCGCACGATGAGTGATAACTTCATTGTTAAACCTGTTCCGACCTTTGATAATCTGAGGGGAACATACGAAGAATTATGGTGCAACTACCGCAATAAAATGTTGAACAGCGTTATAACGAACGATGCTTCCTATGTCTTTCTTTCGGCCTTTGGAGCCCAAGGGTATCTTGATGAAATGGCTGTGGAGAAAGGAACCAAGAAATTTGATCTTATGCAGTACTTTGATGCAAGTGATTTACCAGTTATGAAAGAGAAGTTCCTTGAAGTGATGGATGAATATCTAGTCGAGTATGATAAGGTCGGCAGAGAAGTCGAACGTTTTACAACCTTCGAGCAACTATATGCCCATTATATGAATCATTGACCTTACACCCCAGTTGGTAAGAAGTCCGCGGAAACGGGATTGTAGACACTCTATCTGATAAAATAGGACTACGGGTTAGAGTATGAACAAGCAAAAAGGCGGAAGTATTAAGCTAACGGGAAACGTTTGAGTAAAACAACAAAGCAGCGGATCAAAGTGATCGGCTGCTTTTATTCACTAACGGACAGGTTAGAAGGAATAGAAGGATCTGTTGAATTAAAATTAAAACATAATTTTTCAACAATTTAATACATCAATTTTGGAACTTAATCCCTGAATATCCGTATTAAACTTTATAATGTGAAGAAAATAGTACTAAATAAGGATGGGGTTACTTTGGCTAGGAAACAAAATGCTGTACCATTTCTGAAACGATATTGGGTATCTTCTATTGGTGTGTTTTTGTTGTCACAAATATTCTTTCTCACATCTGAAGCAACAGGTTGGAAACTTAACTACAGAGATACGAATGGAACGATATTTGGAAGGATTCTTGACACTCCTATTTTCACTGAATGGTTTAATTTCTACGAAACGCCCCAATATAATTTACTCACTGTCTTTTTTGGCATCTTTTTTCTTGTTCCTGGATTAGTGAGTGTGATAAAAAAGGTTTTTTCTCGCTAAGTGAACCTTACATACACTTTAGGAAAGCGAATACCATTTGCTGAGTTCGAATTGTGATGTGCCCAATGGTTTAACAGCATGATGCAAAGCACTTTGATGAATGTACATCATTAAAATACGGGGAAACTGGAGCTTAATAAAGCCAAGAAAGCAGCCGATCAAAGTGATCGGCTGCTCTTGTTCAACAAGCGGGCAAGTTATTTCAGTCCCATTTATAAATTTAAGATGTAACTTTCGTTGACGGATAGCGTTATTAATAACGAGAAACGTCTTAAAGGTTTTACAATAATTACTAAAAGAGAATATGAGGGATCAAGGTGAATAAAAAGGGACTTTTCTTTGCCATTTTATTTTTATCTATAATAACGTCGACCGTAACTGCCTGTGATTCAACAAACCCAAGTGAAGAGAATACGTCTAATCCAAAGTCTGGTTTATTATCAAGCAAGTCCGCTATTACAACCCTTACTAATTCTTTAAGTGAAGAAGAGAATAAACCCTCACACTATATTGCTTCTCGGGGCGCAGTTGTACAGCAACCTTTTTCAGTAAAGCCGGGAGTTGGACATATAAAACTTCTACTGAAGAACAATAGCAGCCATGAAGTCAATGTTAGTTTAACGCACGTAGATACGAATAAACTGTATTTCGTTAAAACGATGGCTCCCGAGGAATCTTTGGATTGGATAAATCTTTTTGAAGGTTTCGAACAAGGAATGCGTACCGGAGACTACTTACTTCAATGGAGTGGCGGTGGTTATCGTGTTGATGGGGAAGTATGGGGATCAGCTGGTTCAGACCCGGACGATATTGTTCATCTATCTTATTAAACTACCCTGAAAATTAACTCATGGCGTAACTCTAAAAAAGACAAAACGAAGCTAGGCGCAGCTTACAGATTTTTAAAAAAAGCTGCGCCTCTTGGTTTTTGAGAAGGTTAAAGCGGCACGCTGCCTTCCTTTGTGAGCTGCATTCGCCTGTACTGGGCACCGAGATCATGATCAGATCCTCGTATGGAGTGAGAAGCTTCGATGAGTGCGGATCGAAGATATTTGTTGCCTTTACGTGTTTGGAGGACTTGCATTTGCCCGCGATTCCCGGAATACGAACCAGTCGGTCAAGGTTTTTTGGATGAAAAAACTCCCCTCACAGTAACAGGGTTTATTATTTCACCTGTCTACCGTATGGGGAGCATATCAATAGATTTGCGTATCAGGCTTTACTGTGAAGAGTAACTAGATAACCGTCTGGGTCGGCAAATGTAAAGGTTCGCCCGAATGGTCCATCTATTGGTGCAGATGTAATCTTTACACCTGCTGCAACAAGTTTATCGTGGATTTCTTGCGTATCAGGGGCATGAAGCCAAAGAGCGACACCAAGTCTTGGCTGAGTACCTGAGCCGAGTTCAATTCCTGGTATTAGATCACGAAGAGCAAATGCAATAGGCTTTGTTTCAAAGACCACAGCATGAGATGGTCCCGCCTGTGAGCGGACCAGTCCGAGATAGTTTTGATAGAATTCCGCAGAGCCTTCAAGATTACTCACTTGAAGTGAAATGAAGTCGGGTCCAATTGCTGACATAATGTAATGTCCTCCTTTGTATATGTGCTTGTTTATGTTATTCGTATAACTCGTAATGCTGACAAACATCGTAGATGATAACTGCTTTTTCGTCATTGCCGAAAGCATCAACTAACGTGAGTTTGTTAAGCATTTGTGCAAATCTCTCATGGAATTCATGAAAAGATGCGGTACCCTTTAGCTCATCAGCAGGGGAAGTACAATTGACCTCATTAGCTGAGAGAAAAATAACCATTTAAACATCTCGATGCGCCATCGCCTCAAAATAAGCATTTCCAATCTTCAAAGTCATGTAAATAACCTCGCTTTCATTTTGTATATCTTGATTATACAAGCCTCCTATTGCCAACAGTATGTCAGTAGCGTACTTTCATTTTCTCGATTTGTTCTCTTACTCGTTTTTTGAATGATTCAGGTTCAGTGGCTACCACATATGCCCCCACCCAAGAATCCAACTCAGCCATTCTTCCGGTTGACGGACACGAAAAGTGACATGGTAACCGTCCTCTTTAGATTCAGTAGTTTCTATATAATGGGTCCTTTGCTTCTTCAACTCCTCGAAAAGGGGAATTACCAAAAAAGTAGCGCTATATCCTCAAAATGAAGGAGAGTCTAATGTGGCGGAAGAAGGAAGTGTTATATATTCATTAAAAGGAGATTTGAAGCACGAAAAGCTTATCATCCATTGGAATAACGAGTCCGGAATCATCGTCATGTTCGGCCTTGTCCTTACGAATCTCCCATGCTATATTGGGGGACGTGAGGAGTGGAAAAAACGATGAAATTGGTATCATGGAACGTCAATGGCCTGCGGGCTTGCGTCAATAAAGGATTCGTGGATTATTACAACGAGGTTCAAGCAGACATTTTTTGCGTCCAGGAGACGAAGCTGCAAGAAGGTCAGATCGAGCTGGACCTGGGTGAGGGTGTCCATCAATATTGGAACTATGCCATTAAAAAAGGATATTCCGGCACGGCCGTGTTCACCCGGATTAAACCGCTCTCTGTCCGTTACGGCATGGAAGAAGACAGCGAGCCGGAAGGACGGATGCTTACGCTGGAATTCGAGGCATTTTACCTGATCAACGTGTATACGCCCAATGCCAAGCGCGATCTGAGCCGCCTGCCTTATCGATTGGAGTGGGAGGATCGTTTTCGGGCGTACATTCTGGAATTGGAACAGCGCAAACCTGTCGTCGTGTGCGGCGATTTGAACGTGGCCCATCAGGAGATCGATCTGAAAAATCCGAAGTCTAACCAGGGCAACTCCGGTTTTACGCTGGAGGAGCGCGGCAAGATGACCGATTTGCTGGCAGCGGGATACGTGGACAGTTTCCGCCATTTATATCCGGATCGTACGGATGTGTACAGCTGGTGGTCGTACATGCCGAAGGTGCGAGAGCGCAACGTGGGATGGCGCATCGATTATTTCCTGGTGTCGGGCAAACTGCTGCCATTGGTTGAAGATGCCCGGATCGACTGCCACGTTATGGGCAGCGATCATTGCCCGGTTGGTTTGAATCTTCGACTATAATTGTCATCATAACTGCATTTCATGCGTTTAACCCGCAGATTTCCGTTCGCCGGAGATTTGCGGTTTTTTGTTTTGACTTGGAACGATGTGACTTGTTGAGCCCTTATGTTGGGTGAAGGTATGAGATCGAAACTGGACTTTGGTTGGGGAACGAACTGGACCCTGGAATGTTTCGGAAGCGGACCTGTTTTAGGTAAGATGAGACAACAGAGAAACCATCGAATATGGGGTAAAGGGAAGGGAAAGCATGGGCAAATGGCTGGGAAGGGGTTTGCAGTTATTTGGCGGATTCATTTTGACCATGGGCGTTCTGCTCGTGATCGGCATGATCTATGAAGTTCATCAGTCGAGACAGGATCTGAGGGATTACATTCCGCCGGGAAAGTTGTACGAAGTCGACGGACGCAATATGCATTTGTACACGACAGGAACGGGTAAAACAACGGTTGTTTTTGCTTCGGGCTGGGGAACGCCGAATCCTTATGCTGACTTCAGTCCGCTATACGAAGGGTTAAGACCGTATGCAAAGCTTGCGGTATATGACCGGTTCGGGTATGGCTACAGCGATTATACGGATGCGCCGCGCGACATCGATACGATGACCCGGGAGATTCACCAATTGCTGAAGTCGGCAGGACATCGTCCGCCTTTTATCATGGTGGGGCACTCCCTAGGGTCGCTGGAGGTGATTCGGTATGCGGAGATGTATCCGGATGAAGTCGCCGGCATCGTCATGATCGACGGGGGCAGTCCGAATTATTACTGCTCCGAGGAGATGGAGATGCCCGAGTGGTATTTCGATTCGGCCCGCGCGTTGATCAAAACGGGCGTGGTCCGTGCATTGCTTCATTCCGACAAAATGATGAGCCAGTGGGTCATCGATCCCGGTTCGGTAACGGAGCCGATGCGAAAGGCGGCGACCATCTCCACCTTGAAGCTTGCTTATAACGAAAACATGATGGAAGAAATGTGGAATGCCCAGAACAATGCAAGGCGCGTGCTGGCCGAGCGAACGGAGTTTTCGTTTCCGCTGACGATTCTGACGGCAGATCCCGAGAATGCGGACGATCAGAGCGTAGCGTGGAGAAAGGATCAAGCCGATTTTGCCGGTTGGTCCGGAAAGGGCAAGCAAGTTTTTATCCCGAATGCAGATCATGGCTTGCACAACAGCCATCCGGATGTGGTTGTAAACGAAATTTTGCGAATGCTGAATATACGAGGCGACAGCGGCATTTAAAGGGAAGCTGGAGCTGCGCGCAAGCTGCCGTGATGAATCGAGCAAGGAGTGTATCTCATTAATGACCAGCAAGAACAAGCGGTGAACAAGATTGAGGTTGAAACATGTCCTGCGTCCATGGCAGCATCGAGGCTGTTTTGGGTTTCAGGGCTTTTTCATTGATAACGAATGAGGGTCCTTTATTTGCCAGATCGACCTTGGGCCAACAAACTCACCTGTCAGCGAAAAAGAATGCTCGATGCCGCCTTAACCCTTTCCTCCGGTAACGCGGAAAATTTTTTTTCTGCAAAATGGCGATTTAAACTGGAAACCTGACAAGTCACATGGTATGTTATATATTTATAGTATGTAAATCGAACCTTGGACTGAACGGTAATCGGACTTGTTCCATTTACATAGCAAAGCAACTATAGATGAAGACAGGGAGAGGATCGCAAATGGTAAGAGTAGGGATTGTAGGTTATGGGAACCTGGGTAAAGGCGTCGAGAAAGCCATCGCGCAAAACCCGGACATGGAGCTTATCGCAGTATTTACACGCCGTAACCCGGAACAAATGGTTGCCGAGGGTCCGGCTGTTCACTTCGAACATATCTCCGCAGCCGAGCAATACATCGGAAAAATCGATGTCATGATTCTGTGCGGCGGTTCCGCTACCGATCTTCCGGAGCAAACACCTGTCATTGCGCGTCTGTTCAATACGGTGGACAGCTTTGATACGCATGCCAAAATCCCTGAGTTCTATGACGCTGTAAACGCGGCAGCAGAGCAAGGCGGACATGTCAGCGTGATTTCTACGGGTTGGGACCCGGGCTTGTTCTCCATGAACCGCCTGTTGGCACAATCCATTTTGCCTGAAGGCAAAGAGTATACGTTCTGGGGCAAAGGCGTAAGCCAAGGACACTCCGATGCGATCCGACGCGTACCTGGCGTCAAAGCCGGCGTGCAATACACCGTTCCGGTAGAAGAAGTCATCGACCGCATTCGGGCAGGCGAAACGCCTGAGCTTGCTACGCGCGAGAAACATTTGAGACAATGTTTCGTCGTAGCCGAAGAAGGCGCGAACCAAGACGAGATTCGTGAAACGATCGTTTCGATGCCGAACTATTTTGCCGATTACGATACAACGGTAACGTTCATTTCCGAAGAAGAATTGAAATCCGAGCATGCAGGCATGCCGCACGGCGGTTTCGTTATTCGCAGCGGAGTTACAGGCGCAGGCTCGAAGCAAATCATCGAGTTTGGCCTGAAGCTGGACAGCAATCCCGAATTCACGGCCAGCGTTCTGGTTGCATATGCGAGAGCGGCACATCGTTTGAGCGGCGAAGGACACAAGGGAGCCAAAACGGTATTTGACATTCCGCTGGGCCACCTGTCCCCGAAATCTGCGGACGAGCTTCGTCGCGACTTGCTGTAATCGTCGATATTCATACAAGTATAGGGATGAGTTGCTAAAAGCACTTCTCTCTATCAAAAAGGAGCGAACCTTGCCGGACAAGCATATCCGGGTGAGGTTTGCTCCTTTTGTGTTATAGGGATTTAGCGTAGTCGCTCAATTTCCTCGGATCGAGCTCAAAGGTACCTCGGCGCACTCGAATATAACTCGCACGCGTGGTACGTTCCCGCTCTGACGAACTTCACGCACCTTATCAGGTTGTATGGGCGATGGTCGATCGTCTTACGAACCTGAGACATCTTAATTAGGATGTTTGGGTTATTATGGGCAAGATATCGGCGAATTAGCGTGTCTAGGGTTCGTTAGATTTTTTTGAGGTCGAAAAATTTCCATGACGTGAACATGACCCGTACGGGTGGCAGCATCCACGGAGATGTTGCCACTTGCGAGTGTCTCTCGTATGTTGTGCAACGTCAGTACGCGTCCTCCGGACTCGTGTGAGGCACATCTGACGAGCCGTACCAAGCGAGGCTATCTCCGTGGTCCGATGTCCCATCTTTTCGCCAGCGGCAAGATACATCAGGATCGGCCTACAGCCGACTCCTAGCTGCTCTTCAGCCAGTATTCAGGGTGTTTCAGATGTGTCGGCAGCTTGGTTTCCCGGCTGCCTTTGGCCGAATTGATCTGGGATTGGGTAAGGAAAATGCTCTCCCGCAAATCGGCATGACTCAGGTCGGCATCGCGCAAATCCGCGCCGATCAGGTCCGTTCTTCGCATGTCGGCATTTCGCAGATCCGCCGCGATCATAATTGCACCGCGGAAGCTGGTCCCGCGAAGGTCGGCGCCCTTCAGCTTGGCACCGAGGAAATCCCAACCGGAGAGCTTTTTGCGTTTGGTTTTCCCGGAGCCCGAGCGATGACCACCTGCGCCTGCATCGGAATAGGCTTTGGCACGGACCATTTCGCTGGCTTGCAGCAGCAGGTCGTTCACGACAGAGCGATGGGCAGGCAGGTCCAGCCGCAGCATTGCGGCAGGCTCCAGGTTGGCCAGCTTCTCTGTTTCTTCATAAGCGTGCTGCAGCTCGGCATGAATAGAACGGGTGTCCTGAAGCTGAAGCATTTCCCGCACGTAACTGAGCATCTCGTGAATCTGTTTCAGGACCGGCAGGCAGTCGAACATCTCCGCAGCCAGTTCCGGATGTTGTCTCCAGTCCTTGCCTGCGTATGTCTCTTGGGATAACTTCTGCCCGGCGCCAAAGCAATCATAGACCGTACATCCTTTGAAGCCTTTCTGCCGAAGCCGGTCATGGATGCCGCAGCGATAATCCTGTCCCAGATTGGTGCAGGGCGTGCCGCCCGGTTTGTCAAAGGCGAAATCGGAGGATTTGCCATAGGGCAGCGCCACGCAGCACAAGCCGAAACATTGCTCGCAATCGGACGCCAAATGTGGATTGCCGCTCGTAGCGGAACGGATATTCAACAATGGGAACACTTCCTTTAGTTCGTATCAATATCAATGGTGTGGCTAAGTTAACGGCTTACTCGGGCACACGAGCGGCGCTCGACCACTTCGGTATTCACGCAAATATGGGCTCTGCTCGCGACATTGGCCGTCTGATTCAGAGGGTCCATCATCAGCCTTACGGCGGTTTGCGCCAAAGCGTCTTTCTTGACATGCACGGTCGTCAGTTCGGGGCTGATCACTTTGGCCTCGAAGATGTTGTCGAAGCCCATGACCGAAATGTCCTCAGGGACGCGAAGCCCCACGTTTTGCAGCGATTTGACGACGCTGATCGCCATGTAGTCGTTTTCGCAGAAAATCGCGCTCGGCAGCTCCTTCAGCTCCCGGATGGACTGCTGGAACCGGTCCTGCGGCATGACCATCATCGGTTCGAATTCGAAAGTCAACGCGTCGTCGACCTTCAATTGCTGCTCGGCAAGCGCGGCCATGAAGCCTTCCTCCCGTTTCGTGAAATTGGAAATGCGAGCTCGGGATTTCACATAACCGATGCGGCGATGGCCCAATCCAATCAGATGTTTGCCCGCCTGGTATCCCCCAAGCGAGTTGTTGATGGAGACAAAGTTGGCATCCAAATGATCGAAACACGTATCCAGAATGACGACATTTCGGTGGATGTCTTGAATCCGTTCAATCATGGGCGGCGTCAAGTTGGTTCCCAGCACCAACAGGCCGGCGGTAGGCTGATCCTTTTCCAGATTAGGCAGCTCCTGTTCCAGGTCGTTTACGTCAATCGAAGAGATGACGAGCGTGCTGCCATGCTGTTTGACCTGATCCGTAATGTGGTGGATCAATTCGTTAAAAAACGGAAGTGTATCGTAATGCTCGGTGACGATATCTGTATTTTTGCAGGCAACGAAACGAATAATAGCATTGGCATGCGATTTATGGGACTCCCTGCCAGTCTTGATCGTTCTTGGTTTGTAGCCATGGGCCTGGGCTATGTCCAGTATATGTTCGCGGGTCTGTTCGCTTACACCCGGTTTATTGTTAAAGGCAAGAGACACAGCTGCTTTGGAAACGCCAGCAAGCCTCGCGATATCATCGATTTTCAACGTACAACCTCCTACCATGAAATGCATATGTTCAGTATACCACGATTTCATCTAAACTTTCAGTCCTTCAACTAAACTAAACTTAACTAAAATACATAAAAACAAAACTGAAAAAAACATTGACTGTTTATGAATTGAGTGCTAATATGCAATTGTAAAACGTATTCATTTTGCATTCAGAACTGAAATTATATTAATTTAAGTTAAATTACAATTATTAGTTTAGTTTGTTAATCTAATGTTTTTTTTGTTTGTTTAGTTCTGATCCATATTCATTTAGCTGATCTTCAATCGAAAGGAGCAGAAGAAATGACGATAACGGTTGCTGCAAACGGAAGAACGCTGGAGAAGCATGGCAAACCGATGTTTTACCTGGCGGATACGGTCTGGAGCGCGTTTACGAACGCTACGCTGGAAGAGTGGGAGGAATACCTGGATTATCGCAAAATGCAGGGATTCAACGTGCTGCAGATGAACGTGCTTCGTCAATGGGACGCCAGCGGATCGGATCTCAATTGGGAACCCTTTCATTTACAAGAAGATGGATCTTACGACTATGCGGCACTGAACGAGGCGTATTTCGACCGTGCCGAACAAATGGTACGCATGGCCGCGGAGAGAGGATTCACGCCTGCGCTTGTCCTGTTGTGGTGCAACTATGTGCCGGATACATGGGCTACGCCGTTGCAGAAAAATGCCAAGATGCCGATCGCAGCGGTTGAACCGTATGTCACCCATGTCGTGCAGCGTTTCTCGAAGTATGACCCGATCTATCTGGTGAGCGGCGACACGGATTTTCCTTCCGATGAGGCGAACGCGTATTATCTGGCCGCATTGGAAATCGTGAAACGCATTAGCCCGGCAAGCGTGACGACGCTCCACATTCAGGGAAGGCTGCGGGAGATTCCCGAAGTGTTCACGGAGCATGAGGGACTTGACTTTTATATGTACCAATCGGGTCATAACTCGGAGTTCCAATACATGGCTCACGAAATTGCGGAGCATTTCTATAATAAAACGCCTGTTCGTCCTGTCATTAACGGCGAGCCGTGCTACGAGCAAATCAGTTACAGCCGCAACGTGTACGGACGTTATTCTGCCGCGGATGCACGCAAAGCTGCATGGCAAAGCTTGCTGGCTGGCGGAGGAGCCGGAGTGACGTACGGAGCGCATGGCATCTGGAGCTGGCACAAAAAAGGAAAATCGTTCGGCATCGTGGAGGGAGAAGGCTTCGACAGCCCTTACGATTGGAGATCGGCTCTGCGTTTTGAGGGAGCATGGGATTATTCCTTCATTAAGTACCTGTTCGAAAACTATGGCCTGGTAGGTTTGCAACCGCTGGACATCGTGCAGAACAAGACGCGCGAAATTCGCGCTGCTGGCAACGAAAATACCGTGGTGCTGTACGTGCCGGTGAACACGAAAGTAAAGCTCGACTTCCTGGTGGAAGAGTACGACTTCACGACAATCGATTTGGTGAACCGTCGTTTCGCCCAAACGGATGCCGTGCGCGAGAACGGATACGGCGTATTGCCGATGCATGCTTTCGAGCATGACGTCGTCATTGTGGGTACACGGAAGTAAGATGAAAGTCCGAATCGAAGGACTTAAGCCCTGACAGGGATTGATTTTGTAAAAGAGGTGGAACGTATGTGGAAAATCGGTATCGTGGGTACGGGATACTGGTCGGAAAAACACATTAAGGCTTGGCAGTTCATTGCCGATGCCGAAATTGCGGGAATTTGCGACAGAAACGAAGCGACCTTGAATGACAAGGCGGATCGTTTCGATCTCTCCGCAAACATCCGTTATACGGATGTGGAAGCGATGCTTGAGCAGGCCGACATCGACGTGCTTGATATTATTACGCCGCCGGAAACACATCTGGAGCTGGTGAAGCTGGCTGCGGCGGCAGGCAAACATATCATGTGCCAGAAGCCGTTTGCCCGTTCGATCGAGGAAGCGCAGGAGATGGTACGCATTGCGGAGGAAGCTGGCGTGCGCCTGATGGTTACCGAGAACTGGCGCTGGCTGCAACCATTCCAGCTGATCAAACAATTGCTGGTGGATGGAGCGGCAGGGCAGTTGAATACGATCCGCTATATTCATACCGATTATTACTCGCCGCGCTTTGCGCCCGAGAACGAACTGCCTCAGCCATTCTTCAGGGATATGCCTCGTCTGCTGTTCTACGAGATGGGCGTTCACTGGTTCGATACTTGGCGGTTCCTGTTCGGCGAGCCGGAGCGCTTGTATGCCGAAACGAGAAAGGTCAGCAGCCACACGGTCGGCGAGGACAGCGGCATGGTGATGCTTGGATATTCCGATTATGTCGGCTTGATGGATATGAGCTGGGCGACGCGCCGCGAACTGAGCGAACCTCTGCCGGATCGGGTCCTGCCGGATCATAAAGAGCAGCTGATCATCGAAGGCGACAAAGCAACGATCAAATTGTACCATACCGGTCGATTGACCTTGATCGACAATGCCGGCGTGGAAACGGTGGTCGCCGAGCATACGGAATTGAACTATGAGGACAGCCATCGCAAACTTCAGTCCCATTTCATTGATTGCCTGAACACGGGCGAGGAATTCCAGACCAGCGGGGTGGATAATCTCCGGACCCTGCAGCTGGTGTTCGATACGTATGACAGTGCAGCCACCCATCAGGTGAAGCTGTATGAAGAGGCTTAAGCATGTCCATCAATGATCTAGTCATGATTGTCATTGCCTTTTTTCTGGTACTGGGAGCTGCGGACAAAGCGTTCGGGAACCGATGGGGACTCGGAAACGCGTTCACGGAAGGCATCATGGCGATGGGCACGTTGGCACTGGTTATGGTAGGGATCGTTTCATTGGCTCCCTTCCTGGCCAGCCTGCTGGTTCCGTTGATTTCTCCTCTGTATGAAGCCATCGGAGCCGATCCTGCCTCCTTTGCCAATACGATTTTGGCCGTCGATATGGGTGGTTATGCGCTGGCAGGACAGATGGCCCAGAGTGAGCAGGCGGCCCTGTTTTCGTGGGTGCTGCTGGGTACGATGTTTGGCCCGACACTGGTATTTACGATTCCGGTTGCGCTGGGCATTGTGGAGAAAAAGGACCATCCGTACTTTGCCAAAGGCATTCTGATCGGCATCAGCACCATTCCCATCGGCTGTTTGGCCGGCGGATTGACGGCCGGCATCGACATCATGATCATTTTGAAAAACCTGATCATTCCGGTGATGTTGTCCATATTCATTATGCTGGGTCTGCGCTTTTTCACCAATCAGACGGTAAGGTTGTTTAAAATATTTGGAAGCGGTATCACCTTGTTGTCCCTGATCGGGCTGGTGGCGATCGCCGTCAAAACGCTGACCGGTTGGGAGCTGGTTCCCGACATGGCGCCTTTTTCCGAAGGCATTATGACCGTAGGCACGATCGCGATCGTGCTCGCAGGCGCATTTCCGATGGTGGAGGTCATCAACCGGACCTGTAAAGCTCCATTGGAGCGGGCAGGCAAATGGTTTAATCTGGATGCTTCAACGACGGCCGGGCTTGTCGCCGCGCTTGCGCATAACATCCCGACGTTCCGCCTGGTCAAGGACATGAACCCGCGCGGCAAAGTCGTCAGCATCGCTTTTGCGGTCAGCGGCTCATTCGTTCTGGGGGGACACCTTGGATTTGTGGCGGGGATGAACAAAGAGATGGTCACCGCCATGATCGTTGGCAAGCTGGCCGGAGGCATCAGCGCCGCGATGGCTGCATCGTTTTCCATGAAAGCGAATCAAAAAATGGGAGTAAAAATCAGATAACAACGTAAAATACACACCCGTTATTTGGTTGAATTGATATGAATTAACACATTATATGAAGGCACCTGCGCAAAAGGAGGATTTACCATGAATCATGGCAAAACGGCCAAGGAAATTCTGGACGCCGTCGGAGGCAATGATAACATCAATAACGTCGTTCACTGCGTGACCCGGCTCCGGTTTAACCTGAAAGATATGAAAAGCCCGAACAAGGAAGAGATCAAAAACATCGACGGCGTACTTACGGTGGTGGAGAGCGGCGGTCAGTTCCAGGTAGTCATCGGCAATGAAGTGCCGAAAGTGTATGAAGCACTCGTACAGCAAATGGGTGGCACCAATTCGATGGCGGCAAATGCCGATTCGGAAGCAGCGGGTGAGAAAAAAGGGTTATTCAGCCGTTTCGTGGACGTCATCTCCGGCGTATTTATGCCTGTCGTAGGGGTGTTGTCCGCAGCAGGTATTTTAAAAGGATTGCTTGCTCTGTTCGTTACGCTCGGTTGGTTGACGGAAGAGATGAGCACGTACAAAATCCTGTTTGCAACGGCGGACGCGTTGTTCTACTTCTTCCCGATTTTGCTCGGCTTCTCTGCAGGTAAAAAATTCGGAGGTAATCCGTTCATTTCGGCAACGATCGGTGCGGCTCTCGTTTATCCAACGATGACCGCTGCGTTTACGGACGGAACGGCCATGACGTTCCTGACGATCCCGGTTGTTCTGATCAACTATACGTCATCCGTCATTCCGATTATTATCGCCGCATATATTGCAGCTGTTTTCGAGAAATGGGTGACGAAAATTGCGCCCTCTTCCATTAAAATGTTCTTTGTCCCGCTGGCCACGCTGGCGATTGTTACGCCGGTGGTATTCCTGGCCGTAGGACCTGTAGCTACCTTGATTAGTGATTTCTTGGCCAAAGGGGCCATGTGGGTTTACGAAGTGAGCCCGGTTGTTGCAGGTCTGGTTCTTGCGGGGATCTGGCAAACGGTCATCATTTTTGGCTTGCACTGGGCATTCATTCCGATTCTGATCAACAACATCGTGACCAATGGATTTGACCCGATTAACGGCATGCTGTTCTGTACGACATTTGCACAAACGGGCGCGGCATTTGCGGTTGCGCTCAAAACCCGTGACAAACGCTTGAAACCGATCGCGATGTCTTCCACGATTGCCGGACTGATGGGGGTTACCGAACCGGCGATCTATGGGGTTACCCTCCCGACCAAAAAACCTTTCATCATGGCTTCCATCGCCAGTGCAATCGCGGGAGCCGTTGCGGGTGTCTTGGGCTCGACGGCTTATGGATTTGCGAGCGGCGGAGTGTTCGGTATTCCGTTGTTTATCAATCCAAAAGGCATGGATAGCGGTTTTGTCGGCTTCCTGCTGTCGCTGGTCGTAGCATTTGTGGCCGCTTTCATTCTGACGTACCTCTTTGGTTACAAAAATGCTCCAGCAGCGGCATCCGCATCTGCATCGAGTGCATCGGCTGAAGGTTCCGGTGGCAAATCGGAATCCGCTACCGCTGCGTCTAGCCATACGGCTTCTGCAGTACAAACGACGACAGGTACCAACGAAGTTAAAATCGTATACAGCCCGCTTGAAGGCAAACTCATTCCTTTGACTAAAGTCGGGGACGAGGCCTTCTCCAGCGGAGCCATGGGACTAGGTGCTGCAATTGTGCCTGCCAAAGGTGTCGCATACGCTCCGTTCGACGGCGTCATCGTGACCATGTTCAAAACAAAACATGCCATCGGCATTCTGTCCGAAGACGGCGTTGAGATTCTGATTCACGTGGGCATTAACACCGTCAGCCTGAAAGGTCAACATTTCACCTCGTTCGTGAAAGACGGCGACACGGTGCGCCAGGGCGACAAACTGGTCGAATTCGATCTGGATGCCATCGCCGCAGCCGGATTGGATACCACCACTTCCGTCATCGTCTCCAATACGGCGATGTTCACCGATATTCAGGCTCAATCTCAGGGCGACATTAAACCTGGCGATGCATTGATGACGGTGAAGTAACTTTGGGTTGAAAAGGGCACTGAGGTGCTCTAGCCAAGTCATTGAGTTTCTACATTATAATAGAATATCCAGCGATGAATTGAGCGAATGAAATCAGAGCGAATGATACCGGACGAGAATTGCCGGATGATTCGCTCTTTTGTTATGCGATGGTGAGAAATGCTGCTGCTGCCAATGCCGGTTGCTTGATGCTCATATTGGTGCTCAAATCTCACTTCGGTGTTCTATACGAATGCTGATGACGCCGGATGCTCATACCAGAGCTCAATGTTGCAGGTGCTCGATGTTCATGCCGCAGTGCCAACGATAATCCTGAGCTTCACCCGCTCGAGCGCTAACGAATCTTAAACACCTTATTAGGGTGATTTTGGAGGCTTAGGAATGCTAACGAACATTAGAAACCCTTAGGAACGTGAAAAGAGGAATGATGCCCCGAAATCATTGAAATAACGTGCGTGAGATTCGTTAGAATTTGGTCAAGCGTAGATAGGGGGAAATAAGGCTCTCTCAGGTTCGTTACAGACTTTATAAGTATGCACGGGGCATTACATACATGTGCCAGAGGGTCGCGAAAGAACGAGAAGTATTCGGTGCAGTGGATGTCTTCGGCAGATTGTTCTTCCTCCGTGTCACTCGAGTCATCGCACGTGCGGTTAAGCACACAAAAAGGAGTATCCCATGCCATTTTCATGACAATAAGGGATACTCCTCTTGTATGATCAGAGGGAGTTACCAGAGCCGGCCGGTTAAGGGCCGCCACTTAATGGACCCAGGCCGCAAAGACGGCTTATGCTGTAAATGAACCCGGTACACCCCGTTGTCCGGTCCGGATTACACGATACCTTGAGCGATCATGGCGTCAGCGACTTTGAGGAAGCCTGCGATGTTGGCACCGGCTACAAGATTGCCTGGACAGCCGTAACGATCCGCAGCGTCTACGCAGCTTGCATAGATGTTGCGCATGATGTCATGCAGCTTTGCATCCACTTCTTCAAAGGACCAGGAGAGACGCATGCTGTTCTGCGACATTTCCAGCGCGGATACGGCAACGCCGCCTGCGTTGGCTGCTTTTGCAGGTCCGAACAGAACGCCTTCTTTCAGGAATACGTCGATGGCTGCCAGCGTGGAAGGCATGTTTGCGCCCTCGCCGATCGCTTTTACGCCACCTTTGACGAGCTGTTCTGCCGCTTGCTCATCAATCTCGTTTTGCGTTGCGCAAGGCAGTGCGATGTCGCAAGCAATGGACCAGATGCCTTCGCATCCTGGCGTATACGTTGCATGTGGATGAGCTTTGACGTATTCGCTGATCCGCAGGCGATCCACTTCTTTGAGCTGTTTAACCGTATCGAGGTTAATGCCTTCCGGATCATAGATGTAACCGCCCGAGTCGCTGCATGCCACAACTTTGGCGCCCAGCTCTTGCGCTTTTTCGATCGCATAGATCGATACGTTACCGGAACCGGAAACGACCACGGTGCTGTCTTTGAAGCTAAGGCCTTTGGATTGCAGCATTTCGTTGACGAAGTATACGCATCCGTATCCCGTTGCTTCTTTGCGTGCAAGGCTTCCGCCGTACAACAGGCCTTTGCCTGTCAGAACGCCGGCTTCATGAGCGCTGCGGATACGTTTGTATTGTCCGAACATGTATCCGATTTCTCTCGCGCCTACGCCGATATCGCCTGCAGGAACGTCGGCATCGGAGCCGATGTATTTGTACAGCTCGGTCATGAAGCTTTGGGTGAAGCGCATGACTTCCTGATCCGATTTTCCTTTTGGATCGAAGTCGGAGCCGCCTTTACCGCCGCCGATCGGCAGGCCGGTCAGTGCATTTTTGAAAATTTGCTCAAAGCCGAGGAACTTCACGATGCCGGCATATACCGACGGATGGAAGCGAAGGCCGCCTTTGTAAGGTCCGATAGCGCTGTTGAATTGCACGCGGAAACCGCGGTTAACCTGTACCTTGCCTTGGTCATCGACCCAAGGTACGCGGAAAGTGATGACGCGTTCCGGCTCAACGAGCTGCTCGAGCAGCGCCTGGTTCATATATTTTGGATGAGCTTCAATGACAGGAATAAGGGAGTCCAGAATCTCCTTGACGGCCTGATGGAATTCCGGTTCATTCGGGTTACGGGCAATGACCGATTCATATACGGATTGAACATACTGGGCGGCAGTGGACTGGTTTGAAGCAGTAGTAATCGTAGACACTTTTTCGAAGCACTCCTTTGTGGTGTTAAAGTATACGAATCCCTCTTTGCATAAATCGCATAAAAGTTTGTAGTTAAATATACAGTAAAGATCATAAAAATACGAGATGAAAACCCATAAAATGTTTTTTATGACGCAATTAAAAACTTCTATGAAACTGTCATGCGATGTCAAGGATACATGTGATGTACCTCATGATTGCAAGTGACTTTGTGTTGATAACGTGAAGTTAAATGAAATAGGCTGGATTAAAAAATTCAATTTGGTAAGATGGTATTACGACCACGGATTCCGGGGTCATTAATGCTAAAAAGGGAGGAAAAGCAGCATGAAAAATCAACATTCGGGCAGCAACGTGGAGAGAAAGGCGTGGATTGGAGGTGAGATCTATTATGAACCGTAGGTCTCAAGTGCAAAATTGCAGAGAGAAGCTGGTTGCGCAGCTGATTACGCTGGGTGAAGAGAAACGAGCGTTTCTTGACGCCTATTTTGACGTGCGCGAACCGGAACGTACCCACATGGAGCGGCTGTTGAAGGCGTATACGCAGTGCGTTGAGAAATTGTTACAGGAGCCGGATGGCGAGCTGGATTCGATGGTTCTCATCGGCAGCAGCGTGGGCTTTGAGTACATCGATTTTCACACTTCGGACTCTTTCATGATTACGATGCCGGATGAAGCCGATCCGGACCAAGGGCGCATCTCCTTCTTGTCCCCGGTAGGCCACCAATTGCTGCTGGGGCGGAAAGGAGAAGTGAGGGCCGTCAGCACGCCATCGGGCTCCATGCGCATACGGATCACGCAGATCAGCATGTCTGACCCAGTGCCGGATACACCGGCGGCTGGAGGTGTCGACCATGCACTTTAAGGAAACGGACCTGCCGGGCATCGGCAGGAAATATTGGCTTCATACCCGCAGCGGCGAACATTTGGTCATCGTCGTGCATAACGACGAGCGGCGGGATCTCTTTCATATGGAAGCAGGGGACCATCCGGAAGAGCTGGGCGACATGCTTTCGCTCGTAACGTTGGATGATGATGAAGCACGCGCCGTCGCGGCCATTATTGGCGGCATGACCTACAAACCTCAGTTCCAGAATGAACGTGAAGTCATGCTGGAGGGCCTGCTCATCGAATGGCTGCGAATCGAGCCGCACTCGGCAAGCATAGGCAGAACGATCGGAGAACTGAATATCCGGCAGGAGACGGGTGCCGTCGTGCTCGCCGTAGTAGAGCGAAGCCGCACCAAACAATTTAATCCGGGGCCAGAGTATACGTTTGCGGCTGGAACAACCGTCGTTGTTGCAGGAGAGAGGGATCAGATCAGGCAACTGAAGCAATTGCTCGCCACCGGAGGGCTGTAGCCCATGGATAAGCTCATATTCGAAGTGGGAATTGCCGTTGCGCTGATTACACTTACGGGGCTTATATCCGCACGATTGCGTTTTTCGGTCATTCCGTTCTATATTCTGATCGGCATGGCTGTCGGTCCGCATGCCCCCCAGTGGGGCATCGTGGATTTGCGTTTTATTGAAAGCTCAACCTTTATCGAATTTATGGGCAGGTTGGGCATACTGTTTTTGCTGTTTTATCTTGGGCTGGAATTTTCGGTGTCCCGGCTCATGAAGTCGGGCAAAGCCATTCTGACCGGGGGCATGTTCTATGTGGGCTTGAATTTTGCTTCAGGTCTGCTCCTGGGCTGGCTGGCGGATCTGCCGCTGAAAGAAACGCTGGTGGTATGCGGCATCATGACCAGTTCCTCTACCGCCATCGTGGCCAAGGTACTGGTCGATCTGAAGCGCACCGCAAATCCGGAAACGGAAATCATCATGGGCATGATCATGTTCGATGATCTGTTCATTGCCATTCATATTTCCATTTTGACAGGTCTTGTGCTTAGCGGAGCGACTTCGTTCTTAAGCGTGCTGCTGGTGTGTTTGTCGGCACTGCTGTTTATCGTGGTGTTCCTCGTCGTTGGACGGAAATGCATCAAGTACATCGACAAAGCGCTGAACATCAAATCATCGGAGCTGTTTCTGTTAACGGTCATGACCTTGCTGTTTCTCGTGGCTGGATTCTCCGAAACGCTGCATGTTGCCGAAGCCATCGGTGCGCTGATGATGGGGCTTGTGCTGGGTGAGTCCAGGCATGCTTCCCGGATCGAGCATCAGGTGATGCCGTTCAAAGATTTTTTCGGCGCGATTTTTTTCTTCGGGTTTGGCTTGACGATCGAACCTGCCTCGCTTGGGGGAGCGGTGGGCATGACGGTGCTCGCCGTTGTGCTGACCATCGTATGCAACTACGGTGCCGGCATGATTGCGGGCAGGCTGTCCGGCATGTCGCCCAAAGCTTCGCTGAACGTAGGATTTACGCTGGTGTCGCGGGGAGAGTTCTCGATCATCATGGCCAACATCGGCAAAGCGGGAGGCCTAATGGCCTCCATTCAGTCGTTTGCCGTGCTGTACGTGTTGATTCTGGCCGTGCTTGGCCCAATTCTGACGAAGGAGTCGCCATGGGTTTACAAGCAATACGAGCGTTTTCGGAAAAGGGGCAGCAAGAAGCAAAGTGAGGAAGCTCAGTGAGAAATCTCAGTAAAGAAGCAAAATAAAGAAACAAAATAAAGAAGCGTAGAAGGAAGCGTACTAGAAATAAGGTGGCAGATGAAATACCCTGAGTCTTGCTTGGATACGGGGGAGATGTGTACAGACCCCAAAGACAACGGAAAGACATCATATTGTTGGGAAAGTCGTGCCCTAGGCACGGCTTTTTCGCTTGTGGGGACATATGACCGAACATTATTGGAATTTTTTATTTCATATATTCCACATGGGGATACTCCACAAATCCGAGGGGATGGGATATAATAGGAGAAATTTATTCCAATATACGCATGAGGTGATTTCAAATGTCGAACGAACTTTTGCAAGCCTTGCAGCTATTGAAACAGAAAAAATGGGTTGACCTGACCCATACCTTCGGTCCGGAATCACCGCATTTCTCCGCCTTTGATGCTGCGCGATTTGATACGTTGTTCAATCATGACCAGGGCTTTTTCGCGCAAAGCTTCACATTTCCTGGGCAATACGGCACACATCTGGACGCGCCAATCCATTTCGTTCGGGATACTCGATATCTGGAAGAGCTGGATTTGAAGGAGCTTGTGCTGCCGCTCGTTGTTATTGACCAATCCGAAGCGGTTGTGGCGAACCCCGATTTTACGCTGAATGTGGAGCACATTCTCGCATTCGAGGAGGAGCACGGGACGATCGAGCCGGGCAGTTTCGTGGCGCTGCGCACCGATTGGAGCAAACGCTGGCCAAGCCATGAGCAGTTCGACAACAAGGATGCCGAAGGCAACAGCCATGCACCGGGCTGGTCTGTCGGGGCATTGGAGTTTTTGTTCCAGGAGCGCCGCATTCAGGCGATCGGCCACGAAACGTTTGATACGGATGCGGCGGTCGATTACCAGAAAAACGGATCGCTGCTGGCAGAGTATTACGTGCTTGCTCAAGATACATACCAGGTGGAGCTGCTGAAGAATTTGGACCAAGTGCCTGCCAAGGGAGCCGTCATCTTTAATATCGTGCCCAAGGCCGAAAAGGCATCCGGCTTCCCGGTTCGCTCCTTCGCAATCTTGCCATAACTCCATTACATTAACACGGAATGAAGAACAGGAGGCCGCCCCGGCCTCCTGTTTTGAATTTAACCTATGGAATGGTACCCGTTTTTGGCAAAGTTAAAGTTGAACAAGGCTATGACCGCAAAAGAAAAATTGCGAATCGTTGTTTTTCTTATTGAACAAATGTCGAAACGTTCTTTGGCATGGAATGCCTTACATATCGTTCGCGCTAATGTGCTTGCCTTTTCGATTATTTGGAATCAGTAAAATGGGAGTCGTTGAATCGTCGCAGTATTCTCTTCTCCGCTCTCTTGAATCCAAGCCATCGCTTTAAACGCCCTTGTTCCTTCCTGACCTTTAACGTTTCTTTCATGCCCAAAATAATCAGTTCGGACCTTCTTCTGTCCTCGCGGCTCGTTTCCCGCAGTTCCTTGATAAAATTTTCGTCCATGTTATGCCTCGCGTATGTACAGGATAGTATTTATATTATAGCGAACATATGTTCCGTTATCAAGTTTTTCCATGTTAATCTTTCTGCCCGGGGAAGTTTTCGTGAAATAGAGCACAGGAGGAGCGGGGTGCTTATGACACAATATTTTCGGGAAGTGCCGATATGTAATGAAGACCGATTGGATCAAACGATGTAAATGTGAAAAACAGCCTCTCCTGCGAGCCGACATGGCGTGCGGGAGAGGCTGTTTGATGTCCAAAGGATCAGACGGGGATTAGCCCGGGTTCGGCAGGGCCAGAGATGCGGCTTTGATCAAACCGCCCTGCATGAGGCTTACTTTGAAGCTTTGTATGCGGCCAGGAACTCTTTCACTTTTGCCGGGTCGGCCTTCAATTCGTTTCCGGTTTGAACGAGCGGGCTAACGGTGGAGTAAGCTTTGAGTTTGTTGTTTTTATAGAATTGCAGAATGTCATCCTGGTTGATGGAATACAGGACCGCTTTTCTCAGATCGCTGCTTTTGGCTACATCGCGGTTGGCCGTGTTGAACAACAGGTAGCTCACGGCATTGCTTTGCATGCTTTGCAGCTTCAATTTGCTGTCGCCTTCGATAATGTCGTACTTCGTTTCAGGGACGCCGTAGTAAACGTGGATCTCGCCGCTGCGCAGGGCGGAAAGGGCGCTGTCCGCATCGGCGATGAAGCGAACGTTGACTTGAGAAATTTTAGGCGCATATTCAGAGCCGGGGCGATAGCCGGGATTTTTCAGGAACACGCCTTCGTAGTCGTTTTTGTAAGACAGGATGTAAGGACCGCTCGTGTACAGCGTATTGTTGTAAGCCGCGCCTTCGGTTACCGTATTTTGGTCTCCGTAAGGAATGTCCTTGTTCACGTCAAACGATGCCACATCATACGTATTGATGCTTTCGACCTGTTTCTTGGACACGATGCCTGCCGATTGGTGAGCCAGGTAGTTCAATACTTGCGGGAAAGGCTCGGTGGTTGTTAATTTGACCACTTGATATTTTCCGGCTTTGTTGTCGGCCTTGGTTTTGTCGGATACCAGTTCGGAGATTTTGCTGTCCAATCCTTTCTCCAGTGCGTCTTTGACGGAGCCGCCGCCGCCGGATTGCTGCGTCGATTCGAGCGCGGCCAGATCGGTGACCAGTTCTACCGTTTTGATATGCTCATGCAGGCTGTATGTCCGGTGATCCGGCACGGAATCTTTATTTTTGGCGCGATCCAGGGAGAAGATGACATCGTCCGCGCCTACGCGTTCGCCGGTGTCCACCGCTTTTTTGTTTTCGATCTTCGCGAAGTTGATGTCGTCGCGCAGGATGAAATAGTATTCGGAATTGCCGTCCGCAATGCTGTAATTATGGGAAAGGGAGGCTTCCGGCGTGATTTGGTCATCGTCCGTCAAGTTCACCAGACGCACATACATGTTGGTGTTCAACTGGTTGATGGAACCGTCGTTGCCTTTGATCGGGTCAAGGGAAGTCAGGACGGACGCGCTTTGCGTCAGAATCAAAGGCTGTTTGGCGTTCAGAGAGCTGTCTTTGAACTCAATCGGTTCCCAGGCCATGGCCCGTGATTTGGACAGACGTACCGTATCCGCGTTCAGGACCTCTTGATTCAAGGCTTGGCTTTTCAACGAATTGTACAGCGGTACGATATAGGCTTGGTCCGTCACCAGACGCTGCTCCAATTGTTTATACGTTTCTTTGTATTGATCCGGCGTTTGGGTGGCGGCTTGGTCGATCAGTTTGTCGACTTCCTCGTCGGCCAGAATGCTGTAATCCCCGCCGGTTTTGAAAAGGGAACGAACCGCGTAATCCGGGTTGCCGGTTACCGTCGTCCAGCTGGACAAGGCGATGTCATAGTTTCCGGCGTCCTGCTGGGACTTGTAGCTGCCATAGTCGGGCTGCAGGTTCAACTTGACGTTGAAACCATTTTTGGTCAGCTGATCGCGAATGATGTTTACGTCGTTTTCGCTTGAGCTTTGGGCCAGCAATTCGATGTCAACCGGCGTTTGATCCGTCGTTTCCGCCGTATTGGAAGGCGTCTCCGTTGTTTGGGCATCCGATTTGGTTTTGACGCTGCAGCCGGAAATCACGATGACCAGCACGAGCAGCAGCGAGAATAGCGTACGTTTGTTTAATTTCATGTCATAACCTCCACGATAATGTCAGATAAAAGAAAGATGATTCATGCCTATGCTTGATTCCGCAAATATCGAAACAAAGGATATTGCTCATTTTTGGCTAAGCGGGTCGTTTGGCTTTACGCCTTTTCCAGCTTTGGATCCAGGGCATCGCGCAATCCGTCACCCAGGAAATTGAATGAGAGCACCAGCAGAATGATGGCGAGCCCCGGATAGATCGCCAGGTACGAATGGGTTTCCAGATACGTGCTGCCCAATTTGAGAATGTTGCCCCATTCCGGAATGTGCGGCTCCACGCCGAGTCCGAGATAACTCAAGCTGCTGGTTGCGATGACGGCGCCGCCGATGGTCAGGGTCGATTTGACGATCATCGGGGCGAGCGAGTTCGGAATGATGTGTTTGAAAATTAGGGTACGGTTGTTATAACCGAGCGCACGAGCGGCTTCCACGAATTCAAACGTGGAGACGTACAGTACGCTGGCTCTCATCGTACGGGCATACGTTGGTATGGCCCCCAGACTGAGCGCGAGAATCAGGTTCACTGTATTGGCGCCGAAGGCGGCAATGATGGCGATCGCCAGCAGAATGCCCGGAATGGCATAAAGAATGTCGAGCAGCCGCATGATGATGTTATCCGTATGCCTGCCGTAGAATCCCGAGACAGCGCCCAATACGCCGCCGATCACGACGGGAATAAGCGTTGACAAGCAGCCCACGATGAGCGAGATTCTGGCTCCGAATACGATGCGGGAGAACAGGTCGCGCCCGAAATCGTCGGTCCCGAGCGGATAAGCCAGGGAAGGCGGCTGCAAGAGCGCCGAGTAGTCATTTTCCACGGCCATGCCATAGTCAAAGGTATACAGGCTGCAGATCGACATCGCGAACAGGAAGACGATGAAGAACAGGCCGGACATTGCCGTGATATTGGAAGCGAGCCTGGTCCACAGGTCGTTCCAGAAGTTCGATTTCTGTTTTCCCTGCCGACGGATGCGGCCGATGATCGAAATGCCGAGCAGCAGCGCGAACAGATTGCCCGTGACGGTGATCAGGATCAGCAGAATACCCAGCCATGTCATCCAACGCGGAAGATGGCGTTGAACGGGATAACGGGATATGCAAATGAGCACGCCCAACTCGGCTGCAAGCAGCCCCAGCAGTGCTCCCATCGAAGGCAGGAATGTATCGGACACGTACGGTTTGAACACGTTCAATGCGGATACGCCGATCACGAATAGTTGGGTGAGCAGCATATACACCGCAAACGTATATTCGATGCTCTTCTGCTTCCGGATCAGATGGAATGCGGACGCAGCGATGAAAATGTTGCCGGACAACGCGGCCAGAAGCTGAACCCAGGCCAGTCCGCGAACGAGCGTGCCGACCTGTCCATGTTGGAGCAAATCGCCTCGAAGCTTCAGCGTCAGCAAGGTCTGGACGAGCACGAAAAACAGATAAACCAACGCTGCCGTGAGCACAAAGGGCTTCATCTCCCCGAGGCTCCAGTCGTAACTGTTCAACAGCAGCAGCAAAGTCAACAATACGGTGGCGATCCAGGCGAAGCCTGCCTGACGGTATTCCTGCGAAGACTTCAGCCGGAAGCGCATGGACGATAGGGTAGAATCCGATTTTGTCATGATGCACCTGCTTTAATATTGTTTCATCTTGGAACGTACACGCGGATCAATGAAGGCATACAACAGATCAACGATGACGTTGATGATGGAAATCGTAATGGCAGTGTATACTACTCCGCCCATTATACTCGGAATATCAGGTATAAATTGTTTGTCGACGATGTAGCTGCCGAGTCCGCTAATATTGAACACTTTTTCCGTGACGGCCGCTCCGCCGAGCATGCCCCCAAATTGCAAGCCAACTACCGTGATAATCGGGATGAGCGCATTGCGAACGGCGTGTTTCAACATGACGGTGCGTTCGTTCAAACCTTTGGCTCGGGCTGTCATGACGTAATCCTCATGAATGACCTCCAGGGTGGAAGAACGCGTCATACGGGCCACCGCCGCCGTCAGTCCCGTTCCCAGCACAATCGTTGGCATGATGATGGATAGCCAATTTTGCGGATTGAAGGTAGGGGGCAGCCACTGCATTTTGATCGAAAAATTCAAAATAAAGATAAGGCCTTGCCAAAAGTTCGGAATGGACAACCCGATGAGTGCGATAAACATAAACGTATAATCGAACCATGAATTCGGCTTGATCGCCGAAATAATGCCGATCGGCAGAGCGATCACCAGTGCCAGCAGCAGCGAAATGGCCGCCAAGGTCAGCGTGATCGGGAATTTTCTGGCAATCGTTGCCGTGACGTCTTCGTTCCCGGTGAAGGATTTGCCCAAATCGAACAGCGCGATTCCCTTGATGTTGTTCCACAGTTGAGACAGGTAGGACTGATCCAGCCCATACACGCGATTAAAGTTCGCGATCTGTTCCGGCGTCGCTGTTTCGCCCAAGATGTTCGCCGCCGGGTTAAACGGGGACAGGTACAAAATGGTGAAGACAAGCGTAGCTACGCCGAAGATGACGAATACCGTCATCAAAATCCTTTCGAATATGTACTTGAGGTACGAATTCCCGTACAAGAACAACATGAGATACATCAGACATCCCGGAATGATCGAGAGCGCCAGAAACCAACGGTGGCTGATCAACGAGCGGTACGCATCCGCCAAAGTTAACCGCTGCCGTCCTTGCTCTTGAAGACGAATGGCGGTACGTTCCCGGAGTTCCTTGCGAAACGTTTCTTCCATCCACTCATCAGCCTGGCGTTTGAATTCCTGCTCGCTGACCTGCTGTTTGAAGAACAGGTGCTTGCGCCTGAGCTGATCTTCCACCCGGGAGCGCAACGAATCGCGATAGGATGGGTCGAGCAAATCCTGCTTTGCGGCCTGCTCGGCAGCGAGCCAGCCATCCTGCTTTCGTTCCTTAAGCCATACAAAAAGCACGATCAAATGGATCGGCAGACCTAGTATGAACAGAACATATCGGTACGAGGGGTGCTGCAGCATTTTGCCGTAAATGAAACCCAAGGTGTCCGCTAGCCGTGACGTTTTGCTGCCTTCTGCAACGTTCAAATGTAGTAATCCCCCTTTCGCTGAAGTTTAAATTGCATTATTCCGATGAATATAGTATATATTATTTCAGGGTTCAAACATTGTCAAGACGTGGAAATCGGTACATATGAGTGCAATCCATAAATTGAAAGAGAGCAGGTGACGGCATGCAGCCTTTATTGAAAATCAATGATCTTTCCGTCTCTTTTCATTCAGGTGAAGACGAGTTCCATGCGGTCCGAGGGGTGTCGTTCGAGGTGCGCAAGGGCGAGACGCTGGGCATCGTCGGAGAATCAGGCAGCGGCAAGAGCGTCACGGCGCGTTCGATCATGAGGCTGCTTCCGTCTCCGCCTTCGCAGATGAAGAGCGGGGAGATTTTGTTCAAAGGCACGGACCTGGCCCACAAAACGCAGAAGGAAATGGAAAGCATCCGCGGGCGCGACATCGGCATGATCTTTCAGGACCCGATGAGCTCGCTTAATCCGACCGTGAAGATCGGAAAACAAATCGCGGAAAGTCTGATCAAACACCAGCGTTTATCCAAACGGGAAGCGAAGAAACAAGCGATCGAGATGCTGAAATTGGTGGGCATTCCGCATAGCGAGGTACGATATAACCAATATCCGCATGAATTTTCCGGAGGCATGCGCCAGCGGGTGATGATTGCCATCGCTTTGGCTTGCCGCCCTGAGCTATTGATTGCGGATGAACCGACAACGGCGCTCGACGTGACCATTCAGGCACAGATTCTGAATTTGATGAAAAATATGCAGGAGCAGCTTGGCACGTCGATCATTCTCATTACGCACGACTTGGGGGTTGTGGCGGGGATGTGCGACCGCGTCGTCGTTATGAAAAACGGTGAAATCGTGGAAACGGGCACGACGGCTGAAATTTTTGCCCATCCGAAGCATCCTTACACGATCAAGCTCCTGAATGCGCTGCCGCGGCTGGACGAAAAGAAAAAACCGAAGCCCGCTTCGCTTGTAGCGGGCCATGGAGAGGACGCAGCGCCGCTTCTTGAAGTCCAATCGCTTCGCCAGCATTTCAATCTCGGCAAGGGCAATACGCTGAAGGCCGTCAACGATATCAGCTTCCACATCCGGCAAGGGGAAACGTTAGGCGTGGTCGGGGAATCAGGCAGCGGCAAATCAACGACGGGCCGTGCCATTCTAAGGCTGCACGAACCTACAGGCGGCGAGGTATTGTTCAAAGGCGTGCCGATGAGCCGTCTTTCCAAGCAGGAAATGAAAAAGATGAGACGCCATATGCAGATCATATTCCAGGATCCTTATGCATCGCTCAATCCCAAATTCAAAATCATGGACATTATCGGCGAGGCGCTGGATATTCATCAACTCGTCAGCAGTACGTCCGAACGGGAGAAGCGGGTGGAAGAATTGCTGGAACTGGTGGGATTAGATCCGTCCCATGCGCATCGTTATCCGCATGAATTTTCGGGCGGGCAGCGCCAGCGCATCGGCATCGCCCGGGCATTGGCCGTGGAGCCGGAGTTTATCGTGTGCGATGAACCCCTGTCCGCCCTCGACGTATCCATTCAGTCCCAAATCGTGCAACTGCTCCAGGAACTGCAGCAGCGCCTTGGCCTGACATATCTGTTCATTGCGCATGACCTGTCGATGGTCAAACATATCAGCGACCGCGTGGCCGTCATGTATCAAGGCAAAATCGTGGAGCTGGCGGAAAGCGAGGAATTATACTCCAACCCGCAGCATGCCTATACCAAAGCGCTGCTTTCGGCAATTCCGGTACCCGATCCGGCCGTGGAGTCGAAGAAAAAACGCATTGCCGCAGAGGACAATGCCGGGGAAAACGGCGGAGATCGTTACAACCTGGAGCAATCCCGCTGGGTCGAAGTCACGGAAGGACACTGGGTAGCGATGTCGGGGTAAGAGGGCCGAGGGTAGTGGGGTGAATTTGAACGTTATTGCAGCATAGCATTATGCATTCGCATTCGGAGTGATCCTAAACAAAAAGCCCCGGTCCCGATCGTTGCCGATCATGGACACGGGGCTGCTTCAAGCTTGCATGTGCGTTTGCTTCAAACGATTATTTGAATTGCACGGATTGTTTGATTTCATCAATGGTGGCTTTGCTCTTGTCATCCAAATACGTAAAGATGAAGTTGAACGCATAGCCCTCAAGAATGGTGCTGTAGTATTCCTGCGTAAGGGTGGTGCCATTGCCGGCATCCATCGTGATTTTCATCAGATCCATCTCTTTGCCGCCGATGGTTTCGGTAGTGATATCGTTGTATTCATACGGGAACTGGCTGTCCTGCATGAATTTTTTGGTGGCTTCGAGATAATCCTTGCCGTTGCGAATACCTTGCAGCAGGCTTACTTTCTCGGCAATGGCCATCGCGGACGGTCCAACTTCTTGACCACCGAGCGGCAATTCCGATGCCATCAACAGGTTCAACGTTTTTTGCATCGACAGCTCCATCTGTTTCTTCTTCGTTGCATCGTCGCCGGCAATCGCTTCGGAAGAAGCATTCGTCAGCTCGTTCATTCCGGCAGCGTCCTGGAACTCCCACGTTTCGGGAAATTTCAGGGATACGCCAAAGTAATCATTCGTATAAGATCCTTTTTCGGTCGTGCCCAGCTCGACGTTTTTGGTTTTGTCTTCGTCCGTGGAAGCTTCTGCGGATGTTTCTTTGCTTTCGCCTGCTTCGTTATCGGCTGTTTCGTTATCCGCTGCTTCTTTCTTTGCATCATCGGTGGCAGCATTGTCCGTCTTTGCGGCGTTTTCCGTTTGGACCTTTTCTTCTGCGCTGTTACTTTCCTTCGCCTTGTCGCCGCAAGCGGCAGCTACGAGCATAACCATGATCAGCATGGCAATCAAAGACATCTTTTTGGTTGTAAACATAATACCCTCCTGTAAAAATAAATATGCCTGTTTTTTCCCTGTTAGGCGATTCCATGCAAAAAGTATAGCAACAAACGTTCCCGTATCACACCTATAGAAATCTATAGGTGGCTTACAGGCATGAAAGGCGGCTCGCCAGCGAAACGGCCTCCGTGCTCGATTGAACGCCCAATTTGTTGAAAATGACTTTTTTATGGTGGTTGACGGTGCATTCCTTGATTTTGAGCTTGAGGGCAATCGCCTTGACCGTCAGTCCCCGGGCGATCAACTTCAAAATGGTGCGCTGCCTTTCCGTGAATTCTATGCCCGTTTCGCCGACTCCCTCTTGCGCTGCCAGGTTTTCGTAACAGTTCTGCATTTGAGCCGGAATCAGCTTGGCGATGGCAATCAGTTCACCTTGCATGTGCGCATCGATGGTCGATACGTCCAAATATCCGGCATGCCCCGAGCCTATGGACAATGGTGTGGCGTAACAATGCCATTGTTGAAACAGAGGACTCTCATGCCTCTCTGGAGGCAAAAAGGTCGCTTGATTGAAGTCCATCGTTTCCGAAATGGCGTTAGTGCCGCAGCTTTCGGCGGTAAATACCATGCCCTTGCGAATCGGTGATCGTAAAACCTCCTGTTCAAGGTCGCTGCTGTATTCCAGATCCAGCAATACACCTTCCGAATCGGTTAAGAGAAAGAGATGGGATGCGGTCAAGTTTGCTTTGATTGCCGAGAGGCTGTCCCGGAAGGCTTGAATCAGAACATGATTGATTTGAGTTACAACGTTGAGATGGTCGTGAGTTACATATTGTATGGCTGGCTTCGAAGAACTACCGGGGCATGCCCATCGTTTCCTCAAAGTTGCTGTGTTGGATGACATGTTTTCCTCCTTGCTGATTAACCGATCGTTTCGACGACGCGACCTTCCTGATCTTTGATTTCCGTCGGTTCGATGCGGAAAAGAATGCCCGGCAGCGAGGCGAGCTCGAATGTCCGTGCTTTGGGTCGCAATTGTTCGCATAGTTCCGCAACGGCCTGCTCATGAACCGTTATCGTTATCCGGCCCTCATCCTCATGGATCGAGGCATCCTCCCCGGCTTCGAAGGTTACGTTGAGGTCGGGACCGATAAGGGACAGAGGCGCTTTTTTTGAAATGCGGCTGTGCAATATTTTGCCGATCAAACCGGCCTGTTTGGCTCCGAGCTGCAGTTCTGCAGGAATATTCTTTTGCAGCATACGCTTCCGTCCGGCAGTCCAACCAAGCTGTTGAATGTACAAAAATGCCGTGCTTGATCCTTCCTCCGCAATGCCTTGCTGCACGGCTTTCGCCACCGAAGGGAGCTGTTCGTACGAGTTTCTTGCCAAATCCGTGATGTACTTCGGCACATACGCTTTACAGGCGGCAAGAAATCCACGCGTATTCCACGTTTGCATCGTTTCGAGTTCCGGTCCGGTGATGCCGATCATTTGCAGAAACTGCACTCGCCCGTTGGGACTGGAGCATTCCTTGAGATCCTCGTCCTCCACGAAAGCCAGCGCTGTCAGCAGCGTATCGGATCCGAGACAGATCGGGCCGTTGGCATCCAGGTAATCCCCGGCATGAAAGACATTCCCGCTATTGAAGACGTAGCGTCCCATATTTTGCAAAAGATTGAGCGCCCAGGCAGGAGGTTCGGTGTCATTTTCATTTCTCAGCAGACGAAAGGTGAGTTCGAATCCATAGCCGCTCCATTCCTTGTTTTCCGATTCCTTCTCATAAAGCTCGGAAAAACCATAGGTCACGAAATGCCAATGAGGGACAGGCGCCTCGGCCTGATAGACGCTAATGCCATCCAGCGGATCAGGTCCGCCAAGCATGTAAGGGATGGCCGTGCCATAATGTTTGGGCTCCTGAGCTCCGTATACTTCGGTGCAGGCTGCTTCGATGGCGTCCCAACCGGATGTATTTATTTCTTCAGTCACTGCTGCTTCCTCCTTGACTCTCTATATCTCTATGAAAACACGTTAAAGAATAGTCTACTATTTGAGAGTTTTGTTTCAAGGAGCTTAAGAATGAAATCCGCAAATCGAACAGATGGGGTGGATGGCCCCAGAAAACAGGAAGGACACTTACATGAGTATGAAAGATATTTACCTTGCAGAGTGTAATTCAAAACCATTCAAAACATCAGGATGCATTCGCAGCGTTGTTTGAAGAACAGAGCCTGGGCCTTGGGAGAGAACGGCTAGAACAGGCGGCAGGGCGGGGAATTCTGGACGACATAAACCAGTGCTGTTATGGGGCATGGGAGAGCGCACGCTGGATTGGCCACGCAAAGCATCCCGGCTTTTAGGGCGACGAAAGTCCTGAAAACGAACTAAACTAATTGGCGGGATATCGATACGCCGAGAGCTGCCATGCTGCGATGCTCCGGTGACTCAGGTCCCAAAAAAAGTCCTGAACAAGTTCATGCTGAAGGACAAGTTGATTTCGAAAAGCAATTATGTTACGCTTACATCACAGCTAAAAACAACATATGATCCATAACATCGTGTGATGGGTTGTTACTGCGAAGACAGGCAAAACCTAAACTGATGGTGAAATGAACGCTCCTTTTATTAGGCGCTATTTTACCTTGAGTTTAGGTTTTTCTTGTTTTCCGGCAAAACCATCATGCATATCTATCTGAAAAGAGGTTGTTGCTCATGATTACAGCAAGAAAAGGATTTCCTGAAAATTTCCTCTGGGGAGGCGCAACGGCGGCGAACCAATTGGAAGGTGCTTTTGATAAAGACGGCAAAGGATTGTCCACGGCAGACATGATCGCCCACGTGCCGAAAGAGAAACGCACAGGCGGGCACGCCATGGAAATTTCCTCTTCCCGGATCGAAGAAATCCTGGCGGGCAAAATCGAAGAACGTTTCCCGAAACGCTTCGGCATCGATTTCTACCATCGTTTCAAAGAAGATATCGCTTTGTTTGCGGAAATGGGCTTCAAAGTGTTCCGTATGTCGATCCATTGGGCGCGCATTTTCCCGAACGGTTATGATGCGGAACCGAACGAAGCGGGTCTGAAATTTTACGATGAAGTGTTCGATGAATTGTTGAAACATGGCATCGAGCCGCTCGTTACGCTGTCTCACTATGAAACTCCGCTCGGTTTGACCCTGAAATACAACGGTTGGGCTGGCCGTGAAGTCATCGGACATTATGTAAGATACGCTGAAACGGTGTTCAAACGCTACAAAGACAAAGTCAAATATTGGCTGACGTTCAACGAAATCAACGTGATGCTCTTCAGCCCGTATACTGGCGGGGGCATCTTGATCGATAAAGTGGATAATAAGCTGCAAACGACGTATCAAGCACTGCACCACCAATTTGTAGCAAGTGCAACCGTAACGAAATTGGCTCATGAGATCATTCCTGACGTAAAAGTGGGCTGCATGCTGGCTCGCATGGAAACTTATGCAAACACATGTAATCCGGTTGACGTGCGTTTGGCGCAATTCGAGAACCAAATCAACCTGTTCTTCACGGATATGCATGCTCGCGGCAAATATCCGAACTACATGGCGCGTTATTTCGAAGAAAACAACATTGTGATCGACATCCAGCCAGGCGACGAAGAAATCATGGAGAACAACACCGTGGACTTCATCTCCTTCAGCTATTATATGTCCGTGACCAAATCGGCGTCGGCGACCGAAGCGGAAACATCCGGCAACTTGACCGGAGGCGTGAAAAACCCTTATTTGGAAGCGTCCGACTGGGGATGGGAAATCGACCCGATCGGTCTGCGCATAACGCTCAACAACTTCTGGGATCGTTATCAGAAGCCGCTATTTATCGTTGAAAACGGACTTGGGGCATACGATAAAGTGGAAGAGGACGGTTCCATCCATGACTCTTACCGCATCGACTACCTCAAAAAACACATCGAACAAATGAAGGAAGCCGTTAAAGACGGCGTTGAACTCATGGGCTTTACGGCATGGGGACCCATCGACCTCGTGAGCATGTCCACGTCCGAAATGTCCAAACGTTACGGCTTCATCTACGTTGATCTGGACGATGAAGGAAATGGTACGCTGGCCCGTTCGAAAAAGGATTCTTTTGACTGGTACAAAAATGTCATTGCAAGCAATGGCGAGCAGCTGTAATTGCAAAAATAACTTTCTCTATACTATAGATGGATTGTAACCGCATAGTGGCGGGCAAAACCCAATGCGAAAACAGGTCGCTTATGGAGCCGTGCTCCGAAAGCCTGCTTTTGGCTGGCGTTTTGCCCGTTTTTTGCGTTTCGACAGGGAGCTGCTTCGACCTGGGGGGAGCGTATCGACAGCCGAGATGAAAAGAGGTCCATAGTACCAATGGCGCAAGCCTGAAAAAGCAATAATCTGACTCATTCGGTTTTCTGGGGTGGGTTGAAGAGCATCTCCACGCATACATTTCCGCATCATTAACCGCTTTCACAAAAACCTTGTCAGATTCATTAATGTATGGTAGTATGGGCCTAAGGCTAATGAATACTGGATTGTTACTGTTCAATCAGGCAAAACCAGAAGCAGGGACATCTTATTGCCCTGCCGGGGTTTTGCCTTTTACTATTTTGACGGTGCAAGGTGATGTGAAGAAATGAAAATCGAGAAGGTGCTGAACAACAACGTAGTTACCGTGGTTGATCCCGCAGGCAACGAGCTTGTTGTCATGGGACGTGGAATTGCGTTCAAAAAGCATACAGGTGAATCGATTGACGAAAGTCTGGTCGAAAAAATATTCTCGTTGGAAAGCAAGGAAGTATCCCAGAAACTGAAAACGCTTCTGTCCGATATTCCTGTCGAATATGTCGAGTGCTCGGACGAGATTATCCGCTATGCGGAAACGGTGCTTGGCGAGAAATTGCATGAGAGCATTTACATTTCGCTGACCGACCATATTCATTTCGCCATTGATCGCCATCGTCAGGGTATGCAGCTTCGCAACGCATTGTTTTGGGAGATCAAGCGCATGTACCGCAAGGAATATGCGATCGGGCTTAAGGCACTTCAGATTATTGAGGAAACGTTAGGCGTGTTGCTGCCTGAAGACGAGTGTGCATTTATCGCCATGCATCTGGTAAATGCCCAAATGAACGGCGAGATGCGCGAAACGATCAGCATTACGAATATCGTGAAAGATATTCTTAACATTGTCAGACGGAGCTTTGTCGTGGAACTGGATGAGGACTCTCTGAGCTATTATCGTTTTTTGACCCATCTGAAGTTCTTCGCCCAGCGCGTGCTGCAAGGCACGTCGATCGAAGACAAGGTGGAAGACAATCCGCTTCATGATCTGGTCAGCAAGCAATACCCCGAGGCGCATGCCTGTGCGGTGAAGATCAGCGATTATACGCGCAAAATCTATGGCCGGGTCCTTTCCAAGGAAGAAGTGCTGTACTTGACGATTCATATTGAACGGGTCGTCCGCAATGAACAAACAATCGAATAACATTGGGATTGTTACTAACCAAAAAAGGCAAAACCTAAACGTTGAATAATGATAAGCCGGGGGCTCTCTCATTATCCAGTGTTTAGGTTTTTTTTACACCTTTCATTACACATCAAAGGAGCAATACGCAATGGATAAACAACAATTGTCCAAAGAGATCCTGAAGCTGGTTGGCGGCGAAGAAAATATTGACCAAGTCACGCACTGTATGACCAGATTGAGATTCAACTTGAACGACAACAAAAAAGCGGACAAAGCGACGCTGAAAAATACACCGGGCGTTATGGGCGTAATGGAAAACGGCGGACAGTTCCAGGTCATCATCGGGAACGACGTACCCGTCGTATACAACGCGCTTGTGAGTAATATGAGCAAGGCTCCGACAGGAGAAGGAGCTTCGACCGGAACAAAAAAGAAAAGAAATCCCGTAAGTGCTTTGTTTGATTTCATCGCGGGGATGTTCACGCCGATCCTGCCGGCCATCACGGGCGCGGGTATGATCAAAGGGATCGTGGCGATCCTGGTAGCCCTTGGCTGGATGAGCGATTCCAGCTCCACGTATATCATCTTGTCTGCGATCGGTGATGGCGCATTCTACTTCCTGCCCATCATTCTGGCGGTCAGCGCAGCCAAAAAATTGGGCAGCAACATGTTTATCGGCGCGGCTCTGGGCGCGGGCATCATGCACCCGACGATTACGGCATTGCTTGCTAACGGTGATTCGTCTTTCGCAGGCATTAAAGTCGTCGCCGCAACGTACTCATCCACGGTGATTCCGATCGTTATTGCGATCTGGATCGCATCCTACGTGGAAAAAGCGGTTGACCGCATCACGCATGCTTCGCTGAAATTGATCGTTGTACCTACGGTAACGCTGTTGATCATGGTTCCACTCACGCTGATTGCCATTGGGCCGCTGGGTTCCATTATTGGTAACGGGTTGTCTGGCGGTATTTCATGGCTGTTCGATAACATGTCTATCGTTGCCAGCATTCTGATTGGCGGAACGATGTCGCTGCTCATTATTACAGGGATGCACTATGCCCTTACGCCGATCGTTATCGGCTCCATTACAAGCCTGGGTTATGACTTTATCATACCGCTGATGTTTGTAGCCAACTGGGCTCAAGCTGGCGGTGCGCTCGGTGTCGGATTCCGCGCCAAAAACCTGCAATCCAAATCGTTGGCCTTCTCTACAGGGTTGACGGCGATTATGGGGATCACCGAACCTGCCATGTATGGCGTAAACATGAAATATAAAAAGCCGTTTATTGCTGCTCTGCTTGGAGGAGCGATCGGCGGTGCATTTATGGGGATTTTCCATGTCAAAGCTTACGTCATTACAGGTCTGGTCGGTTTGCCGGGCGTTGCTGCCTTCATTAGTCCGGCGATCAGCACATTGATCTTGGCCATTGTCGGCGGTCTGATTGCGATGGCGGCCGCAGCGCTGATTACGTACATTTTGGGAATCAAAGAAGAAGACGCTCCGGCGGCTGCACCTGCTGCACCGGTTGCGGACAACAGCACTTCTTCCGCACCTGCAGCTGTCGTCGAAGCTCCAAGCACGGTTCAAGCTGCACAAATCTTCAGCCCGATGGATGGGGAAGTCAAATCGCTTAGCGAGGTGCCTGACCCTGCATTCTCCGAAGAAATCATGGGTAAAGGTTTTGCGATCCAGCCTGCTGGAAGTCGTGCTGTATCGCCGGTCAATGGTACCGTATTCTCCCTTTCAAAGAGCGGACATGCCATCGGTCTTGTCAGTGACGAAGGGGCAGAGATGCTGATCCATATCGGAATCGATACAGTGAAATTGAAAGGGCAATTTTTCACGCCAAAAGTACAAGCTGGCGTGAAGGTGACCGTTGGCGACGTGTTGATGGAGTTTGACCGCGAAGAGATCGAAAAAGCGGGATATAACACGATTACACCGGTGATCATCACCAACATGCACCAATACTCCACCATTGAATCGGCTGGACGCACAATGATCAAAGAAAAAGAGTTGATCTACACGGCCAAAGCATAAACGACCTAAGGCAACAGCGGTACTTCCGGATTTACCGGGAAGTGCCGCTGTTGCTGTTTTCGACGAGAATGACGGAAGCATCCAACGGAAGGGGCGGATTCCAGCAGGTCAAACATTTGGATTTCACTTTTTTTTCGGCATATAAATGGGCATTTGCCCGGTTCCTCTACACGGGTGCCTACATACTATGCATTAGCCTAATGAACTGGAGTGATTTTGCATGGCAATGTTTCCCCCTTTTGGACCCGGAGGACCGGGCGGACCTGGTGTAGGACCTGGAGGAATTTTTGGACCCGGAGGTCCTGGTGGAGGCCCCGGCGGATTTGGACCTGGTGGTCCTGGAGGATTTGGACCAGGCGGTCCCGGTGGTCCTTCAACGCCACCGTTTTTCCCTGGCGGTGGTGGTGGCGGACCGCAAGGCGTGCAGGCTCCTACCTCGCCGCCGCCTTCGTTTACTCCCCAGCAGCCTGTTTCGGCGTTCGCGGTAGATCCGGGAGCCATATCCGGGTGCTTGTTCCGTTATACGTACATTTGGCCGACTCGCGGTCCCGGTTTCTGGATGTACCCCATATTCGTCGGCAGAAACTCGGTAGCCGGCTTCCGCTGGACCGGTTTCTTCTGGATGTACACTGGCATAGATCTGCAGCAGATCGGCTCGTTTACCTGTTTCTAACCCGGAATGCCAAAACACCCTGCATACGACTTCAACGTATGCAGGGTGTTCATGCTCGCTGGTTTTCGCATTTGCTCCGAATCCAACAAATGCAATCAGCTGACTTGATTTTCGTTAAGATCAAGGGTGGCGACATGCCGCGTGTTACTCACTTGACGATGATTCGGCCTTGGCCGGCAAGCATGCGCATCTCTTTATAGAAACGTTCGCTGTTGCCTTCGGTCATATCGAGCTGCACGCCGTAGTGCCATTTGCCGTCAATTTGCTGGCCCCAACGGATCAGGCCTTCCAAATGGATGGGATCCTCGGACAAAGTCATATCCATTCCGATTCGGATGTTGTTGCTCTCGACGTGCAGAGCGAGCGGGAACGACAATTGGCATCCGGAACGGCTAATATCGCATAATTCGGCTTGAATCGGTTTATGCGGCGCAGATACACCGTTTATGCTGAGAATATAGATGTCAAAGTCGAGTGGTTCTTTTAAAGTATAACGAAACGGTTCTCTTCTAAGGTTGATCGACATGGCTTCCTCCACCAGATTCAAAAAAAGTAAGTATAGGATATATCGTCAATTTTATCAAGGAAATGAAGAGATGCGGCATGATCCGTGAAAATAGAATGCGGGTAATCCGGGGCAAGCGGGGAATAGCTCCATAGTTCCTTTAACCGAAGCGGGTGGCTTGATATAATAAACGATATGATAATTAATGGAAGGAATGCATCCGGATTTAACAGGATGTTGGAAGAGTCAGGCATACATAGGGCTCCTTTTGGGAGATGTTGAATCTGGGGAGGCAGGATTGGATGAATGAACAATTGACGCGCATCCGCGAGAAATGGAGTCTTTTAAGAGTGCTTGATGCTGAGCTTGAATTGTTCGGGGCGGATCATCACGAATATGAAATGCTGCCTGTCATGACTCAGGAGCAGATCACAGCATTTGAACGGAAGTGGGACATCCGGCTGCCTGACGGGTACAGGGAGTTTCTTTCGACGATTGGCGCTGGCGGAGCAGGGCCGTTCTATGGCCTGGAGAAGCCGGAGGATGGCGTGTATGCGGTATTGGATTACCCGGACGAGCTGAATGCGATCTCAGATCCTTTTCTGTTCACGGAAGCATGGAACTGGGATTATGACTGGTATGATGATAGCAAGGACGAAGACGAATGGGCCGCGTTGGAGCACGAATATTATGATCCGAAGTGGTCTGCGGGCATGCTGCGAATCAGCAATTTCGGCTGCGGGGTGTCGATCAATCTGATCGTCAGAGGCGAGTCTTACGGCGAGATCTGGACGGATGACCGCGGCAACAGCAATGGCATTTATCCTGACCATTATTTCGGCAATGCGGAGCGGCTTGGATTTTTGGACTGGTATGAGCTATGGCTGGACCGCTCGCTAAAAGAAATGACAGAAGACGAAAATGTGGCTGTTGAAGAGCCGTAATGAGCTGTGATAGGGTCAGTTAAAGCGATCCATTGATTGTGGATGCGACACTAGGCATACGGTTAAAACTCGGAGATAGGGGGGGGGACTTGCCCATGACACGGCAATCAAAGAAGCAAATACCTGTACTTTTATACCGTTACGAGGGACCTGGCAGGAATATCGGTTATACCCTCTCCCCATTGTATATGGATGAACAGGCTCAGTCCCAGGTGGTAGAAGAAGAAATGTTGTTTATCTACGCGGAAGATTTTGTGCCGATTCTGGAGGTGTTGGAACGATATTTTCCGCTGGAGGACATGCATCGCGGAGAGATGATGGAAAGCTTCGACCATTGTTTCGATAATCCGATAAGCAAAGCAGTATGGCTCAGCGTGCTGGACGAACTGAACCTGCAAACGTTCGAGGAACCGGATTTGCGATCGTTCATGGACCGATTCGTGGCATGGGCCTCGAAAACGCTTGAGACGGCGGACGGGATCGATGTGGAAGGCAATTTGTAGAATCGCGCATCGTCCCAAGCCATGCTCCGCACTAACATTCAACTTCCATCCATAGTTGCAATTTTCCAATCTCCGCTACCTGCGTCTTCTAATAAAGAGTAAGTCATGATTCCCTGTTCCATTTCTTCATTTTTTATGTTTCTATCGAAAGTCACCACAACTTGGATACGCTTGGCATCTTCATCGAAAGAGATTTCATTTAGTTCTTTAAATTCGTATTTGACACCTTCTTCATATTTATAATTGAACCAATCCATATTAAATGTAATGGAATCCGCATCGAGCATGTTTTCTTTAAACTTTTTTTCGTCGTGATTCACGATTGCTTCCATGTTGTTGTTAATCATATTAGATAGGTCAGCTGTGAAGAAATCCTCGACATGCTCGGATAAGTTAAACGAGATCCCTTCTTTGAAATTAGAGAGCTCAGGCTTTTGTTGATTAAACTCTTTCGAATAGAGAAGAGTTTTGCTACCAACTTTGTCGGCTGTTGAAGCAGCAGTAGGGTTCTCTGTTTGCATGTCATTAGAAGTAGTCTCTTTGTGACCCTGAAGGCTTTCACTCTGTTGACCACATCCTGTTGAAACAGCGATAGAAAAAACAGCAATCAAACAAATAATGCTTCTTTGAAATCTCATGAATATCAGCTCCAGAAATAAGTTGAATAAACATTGAACTTTAGAAAGGAACAGGCCAATTCTCAGATAGCTTGTTCCTTTTCGCTATGGGTAGAAGTGATTTTTGGCAGAATATTGATTTTTGCGAATCACATTCCGATATTAGGTATGTAGCGCTGCTTTCATCTTTGTGAAGTAACGATAGACGATTAAGAAATACGGACTGATTCGGGAGAAGCAGGGAACGTGCGAATCGGCCTAGGTCAACCGATGTAAGGGAAAGCGTCCTACAATCGCAGTTTCAATTTTACCAGAAGGACGGGGTTTGAATGAATCGTTTTGATGAAATCATCTTGAAAAGAAACAAAATAATCGCCATCATCCTATGGATCGTCCTGGTTCTGGGAGCCTCGCTCGCCTTTATGGAACCGAAACTTATCGTTTCCAGCGTTGTCGTGATTCTGTTCACGGCATGGATCACCTATGCGAACGCCAAGAAAAAACATATCCATCTGATTCCCTGGCTGGTTACCGTTCTTATATCGTTAAGCGGCGTATTTGCCGGATGGGGAAGCAATGATCCCTTGGTCAGCATTCTGATCTCGTCCATTCTGTTGATCTATCCGGATAACAAAAAATTTGCGGTCGGTTTTGTGGTTGCCCTTGCAGGCAACATTCTTCAATTGTTGATCGTTCCGACGGCTACGGCAGATCAATGGACCGGTAATGCCATTAACGCGGGCCTGCTTGCCATAACGGGAGCTATTCTGTTCATGGTGTCTCACTTGAATCAAAGATTATTTCTGAAAAGCGAGCAACGCTGGGCTGAAATGCAGCAATCCCGGGAGCGGGTGGAGGAAATGCTGGAGCATGTCAAAAGCGCCGTATCGGGTCTGTCGACCTTTACGGAGCAGTTGAAACGCAAGGTCGAAGAAACAGGCTCCATCACCAATGAGGTGACCATCGGTTTCACCGAAGTGGCGAGAGGCGTCGAATTCCAGGCCAGCAGCGTGGCGGAAATTTCCGAATCGCTTGCCGTCTCCGATCAGCACATTCGCGAGGTTGCGTCCAACTCGAACAAAATGAAAGAACTGTCTTCCAGCATGGCTGAAAGCACCGAGAACGGAACGGCCAACATGGACCAGCTCAACCTGAAAATGCTTGAATTATACGATGCGATCAACACGACGGCCGATGACATGAAGAAGTTCAATGATGAGAGCGAATCCATCGGCTTGATGCTGGACAGCATTTTGGACATTGCAAGCCAGACCAATCTGCTTGCGCTCAATGCGGCCATCGAAGCGGCACGCGCGGGCGAGCATGGCAGGGGGTTCGCCGTTGTATCCGAAGAGGTGCGCAAGCTGGCAGAGCATTCCGGGCAATCTGCGTCTGATATTGCAGGCATTCTGTCCAGGCTCAGGGAACAGACGCAGGCACTTACGGATCGATTCGAAAATCTCCGCCTTACCTTGAAAGAGGGGAAAGAGAATGCAAGGCTGACGGAAGAGGCATTCCGTACCATCAGCCAAAATTCCCGATTGGTGCTGAGCCAAGCCGCGGATATCGAGGGCAGCTCCGAAACGATGAAGGCATCCTCCACCAGAGTGGTCAATGAGGTGTCGGAAATTTCCAGCGTTACCGAGCAGTCCAGCGCGGCGGCGGCACAAATTTTGGCCGGCATGGAGGAGCAGCGTATGTTGACTCAGCGGATGGTCGCCAGCTTCGGCGAGCTGGAACAGTTGATACACGGACTGAACAATTTGGTAACCGATCAGGAAGAATCGCAGGATAGCGCTCAATAAGAACTGGCTGGGCGGAGTAAAGAATAACGGGCACGAAGCGTACAAACTTCAGAACCTTTTAAATCTATACAAGGACAAAACCGGCCGGAGCCGGTTCTCAGGCTGTCGAGAAAGTCTCGACAGCCTGAAGCCTTGATAAAGGCTTGTTTTCTATTTTGCTGTTATTTCAAATGCTTCAAACATATGATTATTGACTTGTCTACTCCAAGCTTCGACTTCAACACCTTTTTGTATTACATCAAAATCGGTTTCTGTTCGTTTGACGTCACTTGTCTGATCAAAGAACATCGTATTTTTGGTTATGTTTAGCACATCTCCCGTGTCGAGTTTAATAGAATGAAGTACTTTATCGCCATCAATTGTGGAATTTTTCTCAACGATTTCAACAACTGTACCTGTGTAATATTCCTGTTGCTTAGATGGGGATGACCATCCTAGCAAAATATCAGAACTTAGGACATACCAAATACCAAGTGCTAGCAACAGAACAAGACTACAAGGCAGTACAAACCACTTCTTTTTTGTATTCAACTTCTTTCATCCTCCCTAAAGGCCTAAACCTTTTTTTTCGCGGCCATTCCCAACGCGTTCGAGACTGTATGTGTATTTCATGAGCCACATATGCATGTATCGCTGTCTCTCTCGAACTCGTACTAAGAGAAATATCATGATAACGTTGAGAGAATGCCCATCGTGCCCAGCTCCTAAACTGTCGAATGGATCGCCGGGCAGTTCGTGCAGAGCGATGATGTCCCCCGGCGAAGGATAAAATTCAGAAAAGAAATCGAATGAAATGCCTAAATCTACCTCCTTGTGAACGCAATGAACATTAGAAGCATTTGTGCACGTATATGAAATCCCACTATAATGGGAGAATGAAGAATTTGTCAAAAATGCTGGAGAGATCGCCCTTCTTTCCTACACCAGGAGGTAAACGAATAGATGAACTGGCAGGAAATCAGCAAATCGAAAAACGCTGAACAGGTTCGAGAAGCCGTGACAATGTTGGACGTGAATGAAACGGATGAACGAGGACGGACACCGCTCATGCTGCTGCTGACGCACCGCATGCCGATCGAAGGCATTCGCTACGTGTTACAGCAAAATCCGGACCTGGAAGTCGCGGATAAACTAGGGGACACGGCGCTTAAAAAGGCGGTCAAGTTCAAACAGGAGGAGGCGATCCGGCTGCTGATCGAGCATGGGGCGAGATTGGATTCGCCGATGGGGATCGCGGGAACGGCATGGTATGCCTCCCGAAACCATCCGAAAATCGCGGACCTGCTGCTCGAGATGCCGGGAGCGGTTAGGCTAACCTTGACGGATGAAGAACAGGAGCGGGTCGATGCGATTCTGTACGAGGAATCCATGGATGAGGTCATCACGCGAATTCGTCAGCTCGATTCGGACGTACTGCTGCATGCGGTTGTGGACGGGTACAACTGGGACGACGGACCGGAACCTATGGTTGCCGTGTTTGAGCACCCCGCATGCGCGGAAATAACGATGCTTGACATGTATGAGCTCATGGAAGCCGAATATTGGCTGGATATGGACGAAGAAGAGGCCGAAAGCCACATGGATGGTGCGACTTATCGCAGGCTGGCCCTGTTGATTAAAGAGAAATGCTCGCTATGAGCCGGAAGATTCGTCGTGTCTGATAGGAATGTGAAACCTTGGCCTTAGCGGTCAGGGATACAATGATTGCGGAAATGCGAGGTAGCAACCAAGATGGAACGAGACATAACTAACGGGAGTGGAGTCAAAGGGGGAAGTGTCCTCCATGAAGCAGCAGAACGACCGCGCGTCGGGGGAGGAAGCAGCCTCGGCGTACGCGTGCACATTTATGATCGGACCGACGTCGGTCACATGGATTGGCCTGATACGGATGATGGCCGATATGCGAGAGCATATCTGGAGCCGCTTATGCTGGAGGGCACGAAGCATTACATGGCAAACGTCGAGACGACGCTAATGCTCGTCCGGATCGATGACCTTATTCTGCCTTTGACCGTAAACGATGCGCAATACGAAAATGCTTATGTTTGCTCCCCGTACACGCATTATGTGCGTTATGCGAAACAGGAATTGTCGCTGCTTCAACGTCCGCTGCTCGAAAAAGGGTTGTCCCGGCTGCTGAATCTGGTCGGCTGGGGGATGCGCCGTTCGAAATTCAACAAGGTCGTGCACGTCAACAACTGGCTGTTGTCCACGAACCTGTTTCCTGCCATGACGGGCGAGCAGGCGGTCGCCTTGATGCATGCGGTACGGGAACGCTTCCCGGACCATGCCGTCGTTTTTCGCTCCTTATGCCCCGGCTTGCATCCCGAAATTATGGCCGCTCTCGGCGAGGCCGGCTGCAAAATGATTCCGAGCAGGCAGATTTATCTGTACCGGGCGAATGACCCGACATTCGGCAATTCGAAGTCGCGGTGGCTGCTGAAGCGCGATTACGACCTGCTGGCCAAAAACGGATATACCCTTGTCTCCGAAGCGGAGATGACGGATGCGGACATTCCGCGAATTGCCGAGTTGTACCGACTGCTTTACCTTGAAAAGTATTCGTACGACAATCCCCAGTTCGGCGAGCCGTTCATCGCGCTGGCGAAAGCCTCTGGCACGCTGACGCTTTACGGTTTGCGAAAAGAAGGGCGGCTCGACGCGGTCATGGGTTATTTCTGCCGCAATGGAATGATGACAACCCCGTTGTTCGGCTATGACACGGCGCTGCCGCAGTCCGTCGGCCTGTACCGGATGCTGTCGGCCTGCCTGATCGGGCAAGCCAAGGAGAACGGCTGCCTGCTTCATGAGAGCGCAGGTGCAGCACAGTTCAAACGCAATCGCGGCGCAGTGGCCGATTTCGAATATTCAGCCGTGTACGACCGACATCTGCCGCTCGCAAGGCGTTGGTGCTGGTCGCTGCTGGACAGGCTGCTGAACCGGGTAGGCGTGCCGATCATGCGCAAAATGAAGCTGTAAGCCGCGCAGGCGGTTGTTGGGATCTTCTTAGGAATGCTCGGCAAGCTGAACTTCGAAGCCGTCCGGATCGACAATGTAAATAAACCGCAAACGGGGGTTGGGCTCGATGGGTCCGCGTGCGACCGGGACGCCCAGCTCTTTCAGCCTGGCTATGGTTTCCTCCAGCGACGATACCTCGTAGCCAATAGAAATGCCTGCTTCCGGCTTCAGAATGGTCCCGCTGTTTTCGATCAGCTCCAGCTTCGTTTCGTTCTCCGTGCCAAGCATGGCGATTTGCCGTCCCCGGCTTTCGAACCTGCGGTGAACAGGCAGGCCAAGCACGCCGTGATAAAAAGCAAGCGATGCCTCCAAATCCCGCACCCGCAGGGTAATCCAGTTTAGTCCAATCAACATGGGGAATTCTCTCCTTTTTGTCATGAAAATTCAGGATGTTATGCCCATTATACGACAAGCTGGAACGTGGTCCTACCATGGAAACGAAAGAGGGGCCATCACGAGGCGAAGCTGCTGCAGCGAATTCACTTCGACAGACAACAAAAGACTGCCGAAGGAATTCGGCAGCCCATAAAGTTTGCAGGCAGAGTGCTGCATATTGCTGGCAGTGCTCTTTATTGCGTGAACATTAAATGCGATCAGCGTTTACTGGATCAAATCCACGGCACCTTGCGGTACGAAAGCGTCAACGCCGTTATACACGATCACGCCTTCCAGTGCCGTCTTTTTGCCATTGACCAGGGCGACGTTTTTGTAAATTTGCAGTTCCAGCTTGGTGCTGCCTTTAGTCACGAGGATCTTCGGATTTTTGGCATCCTTCAGGTCCAGCTTGTAGGTCGCGCCTTTGGCCGTAAAGGCTTGTTTCGCAGGCACAAACAATTGTTTGCTGGTGCTTTCCAGATCCAGTCCGAGCACGCGTGCCATGTATTTGGCCACATCGGTATTGTCGATGACGCCGAATGGACGGTCATTGTTCGGTGCGTACGTATAGAGAACGACGTCTCCGCCCGTATGTCCGCCGGTCGTCCAGCCGATGCCGGAACGTTTGCTGATCATTGGACCGACGACATAGTTCAGGCTGCCCGGCTTCGCCGCTTTGATGGCGGCCACTTCTTCGGTCGTCAGATCCGTGATGCCGAAATATTGTTTCATGACGGCTTTGATGTTGGTGCGTTTGGCATTGAGCTTGGATTCCAAGCCCTCGCCGGTCAGTTTGGCTTTTTTCAGCGGGCCGATAAACGTGGACAATGGCTCCTCATCGTACGTGCCCGTTGTAGCCGCATTACCGATGGTCAGACCGCCGTTCGCATGGTCGGTTACCGCAACGACCGCCGTTTCGCCGTCGGCTTTCGCAAAGTCGAGCGCTACTTTCACGGCATCGTCGAATGCCAGCACGTCGCTGATGACACCGATCGGATCATTGGCATGGGAAGCCCAGTCGACTTTGCTGCCTTCGACCATCAGGAAGAAACCGTCCTCGTCCTTGGAAAGAACGTCGATGGCTTTGGACGTCATTTCGGCCAGGCTTGGCTGTTTCGCAGGATCGCGATCCATGTCGTACGACATGCCCGCTGGAGCGAACATCCCCCAAAGCTTGTTCGAATTGGAAGCTTTCATCGCCTCAGGCGTCGTAACGTAATCGTATCCCAGCGCTTTGATGGAAGATACTAGGTTTTCGCCGTCTTTCCGTCCGTCGGGTACCAGGTAGCTGCTTCCGCCGCCAAGCACGACATCGATGCCGTTAAACACTTGTTGTTTGCTGAGTGCGTCGTAATTTTTGCGATCAGGGTAATGTGCCGAGAAATCGGCTGGCGTGGCATGCATGATTTCCGAAGTAGCGATGATGCCGGTTGCTTTGCCTGCCAGTTTGGATGCTTCCAGCACGGAAGCGATCGGTTTTTTGGCATCGCCGGCAGCGATTGCCTTTTGCCCTGGCATGGTCGCTTTATCCGGCAGGACGCCAACATATCCGGTATGGGATTTGTGGCCTGTCGCAAATGCCGTACCTGCCGGCGCGGAATCCGCAATTGCCGCGTCTGCAGAATAGGTGCGCACGAGACCGCTTGCCATGGAATCGAGCGTCAGGGCAGAGCCTTTGTACCAACGGGCCAGCGTGGTCGCTTCATGAGCCATGCCGTCCGGGATCAGGATGATTACGTTTTTGATCGGGGAAGAAGACGATGTCGCTGCAGTGTTTTCTTCAGCCCAGGCAGCGCTGGTGCTTCCCATGCTTGCCGCAACGATCGTGGTCATCGCGAGCAGCATTTTAGCCGCACGGGCATTCAACCGGTTTAACATGAATACAGCCTCCTAAATATGGTGTGTGTTTGTATGTACTGAACCTAGTGTACAGGCGAAATAATAAATGGACGTTTTCCCTAAGTTAACCAAGTGTAAATTTTACGATTAGTGGGGCGAATATATCGGCTTGATGATCGGATACGTGCAATTCGTCAAGCCGCAGCGAATGAAAAACATAAAAGGGGGCTGATCATGCCTGACAATCCTTGCCGGTCATGATCAGCCCCTTTTGGTTTTTTGACGCAACCTGCAGCGAAAAAAAGTTTTTTCGTTATTTTAACGCGTCTTTGCGTTGAACTGTTTTTCCAATGCGTCCCAATGCGGAGTCCGGACCCCTGTCTGCTCCTTCCAGAGACGAAATACGCGGCTTAAAGCCGCAATTTCATTTACTGATCCGTCAACCAGCTGGCTGGCGGGCAGCATATGGAATATTTTCATGACCAGCCGCATGAGGCCAGGGTACTTGCGGACCAGCGAAGCTTGTGCGGCGGGGATCAGCGGATAACCGAGGGATTCGAGGACCTGAAATCCTTCGTCCATCGCTGCGATCATCTGGCGCAGCATCTGGCTATCGCGGGCGATGTTTTTCATCTGATAGCTATGGATCACGATAACGAAGTTCATCGCCACGATCAGTATGATATGATTCTTTAACCAAGCGTCGATATTTTCCTCATAGATAAGCTTGTACTTTGTTTTCGAAAATGCTTGATCAAGAGCCGACCGGAAAGGGATTTCCCCGTCGAGCCCGCCGATAACCATCTGCCCGGGGCCTATGCGAATACAGTCTACACGACCGTTTTCGCGACGTCCTGCCGTCGTTTGGAATCCGAAAGCGATGTTTTTGGGTATAGGACTGTGTTCGTGTACGTAGGTTTGCATCTCATCTGCATCCACATTGTTTCCGACGAGGACGATATTTTCACTTTTGTTGGCGGCCAGAATCGGCAGAATCGAGGCGAAGTCCGTATATTTCATGACCACAAAGATAAGATCGAAATGATGGTCCGGCTCCAAGCTCCGGATGACGCGGATCCGATCCACCGTTGTTTTGCGCTGGAAATAGTGGCGGATCACCAGGCCGTCTTTCTCCAGCTCTTCTGCCCGTTTTCCTCGAGCCAGCAGGCTAACCTCGTTGCCTCCTCGTGCAAGAACATGTGCCAAATAGCTGCCTAGAACACCTGCTCCATAAACCAATACGTTCATAAATGAACCTCCTTATATCGAATAAACAATTGTTGAATAAATGACGTTTGTTGACTAAAATAAACATATCATTCGACAAAACAGCGGATCAATCGCCGATCTCTTGCATTCTGTTGAGAATTCAACAAAACGGGTCTTGGTTGTCTAATAAAAATAGAGAGGTACGCATATGGACAGACGTATTCAAAGGACGAGACAAGCCATCATGGAAGCTTTTATCGGGTTGGTGGAGGAACTCGGCTTCGAGAAAATCACGATTCAAGCGATTGCGGACCGAGCGAACGTAAACCGGGGAACCATCTATTTGCATTTTGCGGATAAATACGCCCTGTTGGACGAATGCGTCGAAACGTACTTGCAGTTACTGTACGACAGCTGCATGCCGGACGGGGAGCCTGACCGCGACCAGTCGCGTGCTCTGCTGCTGCGTACGTTCGAATTTCTGGAGCGGCATGCCGCCATCTATTCCACGCTGATGACGAGCAAGGGCGTTCCGGCTTTTCGCAAGAAAATGATCTCATTGATGGAGCAGGGCATTCAGGAGCAGGTTCAGCGCGTACAAGTTCATACGAACGTGAAAAAGGACGTTCTCATCCAGTTTTTAAGCCTATCGGTCGCCGGCTTGGTGGAATGGTGGGTTGTGCAATCCATGCCCTACACGCCAGCGGAAATGACGGATCAGTTGATGATCATTCTGGAACATAATTTGCTATCATTGGGCCAATTTCAAGGGAAGGATTCACCTTTTTACAATAAGTAGTTACGAACAATCCAATTGGGGATGAGGAGGGGCGCGAATGTACCGAATCGGCATCGTCGGGCCGCAGCCGTCGATTGAGCGGACAATGAATGCCTTGCAGGGGCAGGAGCTGGGAACAAGCTATGAGCTGTATCCCTACGAGCATGCGCGGGAAACTGCAGACATTATCGAAAAATACCGTGGACATGTTCATGGGTGGGTATTCACGGGGCCCATTCCTTATCTGGCGGCCCAGGCCGTTCTGCGGGAACAGGAACACGCCATTTATTGCCCGCCTACGGGCGCAAGTCTGTACAAAGCCATACTGCAGGCTATATACGCTTCGGAAGAAGCCATCCAGGACATTTCCATCGATATGACGGAAAATGAGGGCTGGGGGCTGATGGACAGCCTGCACGAGCTTGACTTTCCCGAGGAACGATTACGCAAATACGTCTTTTCGACCGATTACGATGTGGAGGAAATGATCGCATTCCATGTCGGGCATTTCGAGCGGGGAACCGTCAAAGCGGCGATTACCTGCTTGTATGCCGTCTATGAGGGTTTGCTTAAACGGGGGATCCCCGTGTTTAAAATCAACTCTACCAAGCTGGAAACGGTGCAGGCGGTACGCATGCTGGTGGAACGGATCCGCAGCTCTGCTTTCAAGGAAAGCCAAATCGGCGTGCTGATGGTTGAGGTGGATCGCCTGCATGAGGCGGGTGAACATGGAGCGGAGCGATACCAACTGCAATACATGGAATTGAAAATCCGCAGCCTGCTCCTGCACCATTGCGAGCAAATCGATGGTTCCCTGCATCAGGACGGAACGGGCAGATACCTGATGTACGGCTCCAGGGGCGGCATGGCCCGCAGCATGGATTCGCTGCACTCCACCTTGCATCAGCTTGAACTGGATACGGATTTGCCTTGTTATGCAGGCATCGGATTCGGCGAAACGGCCTTCGATGCGGAGCGTCATGCCCGCAAGGCGATTCAGTACGCAAAGGATGATGAAGCCGGACGGATCATCGTTTATGAAACGGACGGAACGATCGTGGAAGCGGCCGGCGAGGAACAGGAGCTGGCGTACGAAACGTTTTCCAACGACGCTGAACTGTTGGAGAAGCTGAACAAGGCCGGCGTCAGCATTCGCACCTTCCAGAAGATCAAAGTATATGTCCGAAGGATGGGCAAGGAAGAATTTACGGCCAGCGACTTGGCTTCCGGACTGTCCATGACCATTAGACACGTGCAGCGCATCATGGGCAGCCTGACCGCTTTTTCTTTGGCGGAAATTACCGGAAACGAACTGAACACCCGCCGTGGAAGGCCAAGCAATCGGTACCGGCTAACGTGTTAGATATAAGGACATCCATTTCAAGATGAATCCATACCAATGATCAAGAACCTAAGCGATGATGCCATCTAAGTTGTCATGTCCGCCAGTGGAGGACAGGAGCAAAGGAGGACGGCACATCGTTTTTTTATTTTGTGTCAAAATACGTAACACAGGTATTGAGTTTTTCTCGGCATTAATTATATAATGTCCTAAATTAATTGCGACATTTTCGTTAAATGTGCGTTATTGTTCTGCAAAGGGGACAAGGATCGTTCCTGCGGACAGGTTCAGTCATCCGGGTGCAGTTCCATCTCAGTCAGGGGGTAAAATGCATGGTCAAAGCGGAAAGACATGAGAACACAGGGCTTTTTGGTTGGGTCGAGAGAGTCGGGAACAAACTTCCCAATCCGTTTATCTTGTTTATTTATCTGATCGCCGCACTTATGGTTGCCACACTGATTTTATCGTTTTTTAATGCAACGGCCCACAATCCGATCGACGGAGAGAAGGTGCAGGTCAAAAATCTGCTCAGCGCGGAAGGGATTCAGTGGCTGCTGCCGAATGTGGTTAAAAACTTTGCCGATTTCAAACCTCTGGCTTCGATTCTGTCCCTTGTACTGGGGATCGGTCTTGCCGAGAAAGTAGGGCTTCTGGAAGCGGTCATGCGCAAAATGGCTGTTCGCGTGCCTGCACGTTATGCAAGCTACCTCGTCATTTTCATCGCGTTCTTCAGCCACGTGTCGTCGGATGCGGCTCTGGTAATCATGCCCCCGCTGGGAGCGCTCATCTTTTTGGCCGTAGGCAGGCACCCCGTAGCGGGATTGATCGCCGCGATTGCGGGAGTCGGGGCCGGATTCACCGCGAATATGCTGATCGTGACCACGGACGTGCTTTTGTCCGGAATAAGCACCGAAATAGCCGCTTCCGTCGACCCGAACGTTGGCGTAACGGTGTTGGACAACTGGTATTTCATGTCCGTTTCGGTCATTGTGCTTACGCTGGTCGCCGGATTCATGACGGATAAGTTCCTGGAGCCAAGACTGGGAAAATATGAAGGAGAGCGCATCTATAAGCTTGAAGCGCCTACGCCGGAAGAAAATCGAGCTTTGCGCGCCGCAGGCATTGCGGCATTGATCTTTATCGCCATCGTGGCATTGTTGGTCGTTCCGTCCAATGGCATTCTGCGCAATCCGGAGACGGGCGGCGTGATGGGGTCGCCGTTCCTTTCAGGGATTGTTCCTGTCATTTTGCTTTTCTTCTTTACCGTAGCGCTGACTTACGGCATTAAATTAAAAGTGATCCAAAACCAGAATGATCTGCCGAAACTGCTGGTCGAACCGATCAAAACGATGGCCGGGTTCATCGTCATGGTATTCCCGCTCGCCCAATTCGTCGCCATGTTCAACTGGAGCAACATGGGCAAGTTTCTGGCATTGACGATTACCGATCTGCTGGAGAAGCTCGGCGTTAACGGGATTCCGGTCGTTATCGGACTCATCTTCCTGTCCGCGCTGCTGACCATGTTCATTGCGAGCGGGTCGGCGATCTGGTCGATTCTGGCACCGGTGTTCATTCCGATGATGATGCTGCTCGGCTTCCATCCGGCATTCACGCAAGTCATTTTCCGCGTATCCGATTCGGTCATCATTCCGCTCGCGCCCGTATCGCCTTTCGTGCCGCTCTTCGTCGGTTTCCTGCAGGAGTATCGCAAGGACGCGAAGATGGGGACGTATTATTCCTTGATTTTGCCGTATTCGATCGTATTCTTCGCAGCTTGGGTCATCATGGTCGTTCTGTGGTACGTATTCAACCTGCCGCTGGGTCCGGGAGTATATCCGAGACTGTAACCGATCAGGAGATCAAACAAGAAAGGGGTAAAACCAAATGATGGACATTATTACGCTTCGTCGGGATTTGCACCAACATCCCGAACTGGGCTTCACCGAATTTCGCACGGCCACCAAAGTGGTGCAGCTATTGACGGAATGGGGGTATCAGGTCATCTATGGCAAAGATGCGATTGACGATGCATCGAGACGGGGCCTGCCCAAACCGGAGGTGTTGGAAGACGCGTACCAGCGTGCTCTAAGTGAAGGAGCGGAGCCGTCCATCGTGCAGCATATGCGCGGCGGCTTCACCGCGGTCGTGGCGGAGCTGGAGGGTGTACACGCAGGACCGACCACCGCGTTCCGCTTTGACATGGACGCCCTGCCGATCCGCGAAAGCGCCTCGGAACAGCATGTTCCGCAAGCGGGGGGGTTCCGCTCGCGGCATGAAGGGCTGATGCATGCCTGCGCGCATGACGGCCATACGGCGATCGGCCTTGCCTTGGCCGAACGGCTGCGCGACAGGCAGTTCGCAGGCAAAGTCCGCCTGTTGTTCCAACCTGCCGAGGAAGGGGTGCGCGGCGCTTACGCCATGGTCGAAAAAGGCATGCTGGAACAGGTGGACCGCCTGTTCTGCATGCACCTCGGCACCGATGTGCCGTCCGGCGAATTCCGCGGCGCGTCCGGCGGCTTCCTGGCCACGACCAAGCTGGAGGCGCGTTTCACCGGCGTGTCTTCCCATGCGGGAGCTTCCCCGGAAGAGGGCCGAAATGCGCTGCTTGGCGCGGCGACGGCCTTGCTGAACATTCATGCGCTGCCGCGTTTCAGCTCGGCGGATACCCGCATCAATGTCGGCATTTTGGAGGGCGGAACGGGAGCGAACATCATTCCCGAACAGGCGCGCATGGTCATTGAGACCCGCTCGACGAGCGATGAGACGAATCGCGAGCTGGAACGGCGCGTGCGCAACATCATCGAGAGCAGCGCGGCCATGCATGAACTGGAAGCAACGGTGGAGGTGATCGGCGGCGCCATTCCGATTCATTGCGATCTGGAGCTGGCCGAGCTGGCGGCGAAGGAAGCGGAGAGCATCGAAGGATTCCGCCGTGCTGTCGTCCTTGAAGACAGCGCTGCCCTGGGCAGCGAAGATGCAAGTTACATGATCCGACGTGTGCAGGAGCAAGGCGGCAAGGGAACGTACATGATCGTTGGCAGCGACCTGCCGGCACCGCATCATCATCCTTCTTTCGATATCGACGAGCGTGTTCTCATGCCGGCGGTCGAGCTGCTGGAGCGATTGGCGAGGTCTGCCGAAAGCGGAAACGGAAATCAGTAATGTACAGGCCGTCTATGCCGGAGAATATTCTCCGGACAAGGCGGCTTCCTGCTGGCCATTTTTTTGGGCGAAATATGAAATATGGTATTGATATCGCTTACATTGTGTGCTAACATCACGATAACAACAGGATTGTAACCGCTTATATTCGGGCAATACCTGTAGGTTACCGGCTTCCAATGATGAAGCATAACAGCTTCCAATGGGGATCGGGACAACGTATTGAAACTTCATTCACCTCATACCCAAGGGTTGTAACTGATTGCAGGCAAAACCTGGATTGAGGGCAGATCACGGCGCAAGATGCGACGATTTGCCTTTGATTCGGGTTTTTTTAGTATCGTTTGCCTGGAGGTACAATTCAAAGCACCCATCGCAGCCGAAATTCGCAGGAAAGGAGAAGGGGCATCAGGCTTACAAGGGCAGATAGAGAGATCACAGACGAACCTTGGAATGCTTCATAGGGACAGCCGTTTTTGACTTAAGCAATGGTGACAGCACATCACACATGATCCGACAGCGAGGAGATTTTGCACATGAGAAAAATGAAAAAAATGAAACGCACGATGGCCATCGCCAGCATTTTGGGATTATGCGTATCCGGTTTGCCTGCCTATGCGGCCGAAACTTCCGGAGCGGCTTCCGCTTCGTCCGCGGCCATCGACAAACTGATCCAATCCCAGCTGATCCGTGGCAGCGGACAGGGGGTTACCGCAGCGTATTTGAATAAAAAAGCAACCCGCATTCAGGCCGCAGTCATGTACTTGCGTTTATCCGGACTGGAGAAGGAAGCGCTCTCTTATCAAGGCACGGATACATACGATGATGCGCAGCTTGCGGGCAAAGTGTTGCAGCCGGTCGTCGGATATCTCAAACTTCATCCATATTTGCAGCAAGGAGCAACGGACAACCGATTTGAGCCGTCCGCGCCGATTACGGCAGAAGGGTATGCGTTCATGCTGCTGAAAGCGCTTGGATACGAAGAAGGCACGGATTACGAAACAGGCGGGGCGGCCGCGTTTGCTGTCGGCAAAGGCATGGCGGCGCTGGGGCAAGCCGGCGAGTTGACCAACCGCCAGTTGGCGGAGGCCACCGCGCAGGCGCTGCAGGCCCAGCTCAAGAACGGCAGAGGCACCTTGGAACAAAGCTGGAAAAACAGCGCCGAACCCAAGGCGTTCACGCCGCAAACGCTGCAGCAGACCAAGTACGGCCCGATCGACGGCGTGGCATACGAGCAATACGGCACCCTCGGCTGGTTGGGCGTTCCTTACGCGGCACCGCCGGTAGGCGAATTACGCTGGAAAGCACCGGTTGATCCGGAGGCATGGACGGAAACGAGATCGGCGAAGGAGTTTGCGGAGAAAAGCCTGCAGCTGTCCGGTACCAAGACGGTGGGCAGCGAGGATTCGCTGTATCTGAACATCTGGCGTCCGAATACGACGAGCTCCAAGCTTCCGGTCATGGTATTCGTGCATGGGGGCGGCAATATGACCGGGTCCACCAAGGAGTTCCAGGGCGAGCAATTGGCCCGCAAAACGAACAGCATCATCATTTCGGTGGAGTACCGCCTCGGTGCGCTCGGATTTTTCAAAAACGCTGCGCTGGAGACCGGTGACGCCCTCGACGATTCGGGCAACTTCGGTCTGCTGGATACCCTTCAAGCCTTGAAATGGGTCCAGGAAAATATTAAAAGCTTCGGCGGCGACGCGGATAACGTTACGCTCGCCGGACAGTCGGCAGGCGCGCGCGACGTGCTCGCGGCCATGATTTCGCCGCTGGGCGAGGGGCTGTTCCAGAAGGTCGCGGCATTCAGCGGCGGTTTGACGACGGCAGCGCCGGAAGAGGGCGAGAAGAAGTCCGGCGACGTGCTGGAGAAGCTGCTCGTGGATGAAGGCAAGGCGGCGACTGCCGAAGAGGCGAAAGCGTGGATCGCCAAGCAGTCCAAGGAAGAACTGGCAGCTTATCTGCGCGGCTTGCCTGCGGATAAGCTGGTGAGCGCATTCGGCGGCACGGCCATCCGCATGGAGCCGTTCCCGCATCTGTTCCGTGACGGGACGGTGATTCCGAAGCAGGGCTTCGACGCGATCGGCAGCGGGGATTATGCCAAAGTGCCCGTCCTGCTGGGCAGCCTGGAAACCGAGTTTTCCGGCTTTGCCTTCGGCGATCCGAACTTCTCCCCGGCGATCAATGACGGCACGTTGTTTACGGACAAAACGAAAGCCGAGCAGTATGCCGCAGCGCTCAAATACGGCAGCGAGGCCTATGCGGGCTTCAACGCGGAGCGCGTAGCCGAACGATTGACCAAGCTTTCCGGGCAACCGTCCGTATACGCATACCGCTTTGCATGGGGCACGCAGCCTGGCGTCATTTCCGACAAGCTCCGAACGCTGCTCGGCGCGCCGCACGGAGCGGACATGGACTTCTACACCGGCCGCGCAGACGGCATTGCGTCCTACTTCCCGGAAGGTTACTTCACGGACGCCAACAAGCCGGGCCGCGAAGCGTTGTCCGATGCGATGGCGGCGTACCTGAAACAATTCCTGTACACGGGTCATCCAGGCAATGGCGGCAGCAATGAGCTCGCGGCATGGACGCCGTGGACGAAGGATGCGACGGCACCAATCATGCGTTTTGATGCAAACAACGAAGAGACCGAAATCGGCATGTCCTCCCAATACAATCTGGATAAAGCAGCCGTCCGTGCCAAAATGAAAAAGGAATTGTCAGAGGAAACGTTCAAGCTGCTCGACGAAAAAGTGTTCAACGGTCGTTTCTTCTGGGAATGAACGAAAGGGGCATTACATTTACGAACGAAAGAGTCTGATCAACAAGGACATTTCGAAATAGCTAGGGAGCTGCCCCTGAGCAGCTTCCTCACAAAGAAGAAGGAGTGAATCTCCCTTTGACAATGATGTCACGGGAATTCGCTCCTTCTTGGTTACTCATGTGTTGTTATGCCGATGAGGTCACTGCTCTATGGCCTGTGAGGCCGTTTACTTTTTCTCGTAAAAGCTGATCGTTCCCGTGCTTTCGTCCGCGCTGACGAACAGACTGCGGCCATTCACGCGATGAATGCCTTCAGGGGATTCGCCGGCCGCCCGGATCAGTCCGAGATAATCCGGGTTCGCAGGGTCTGCCAGATCGAAGAAAAGGATTGCATCGGCACGTTCGGACGCAACGGCGGCATAGGTACGGCCGTCCACCGTGGATACGGTCAGGTTTTCCACCTCGCTGCCTTTGTTCGGACTGCGATCATCCGGGTACAGGCCTGCTTTGGCCGTCGCTTCATCGATCAGGTTTTGGCTGTCATAGACGCGTTTCCCTTGCAGATCCCAGACGCTGATGCCGCGTCCGCCCGCCTTCACGCCGTCATCGAATTCGTTTTTGCCCAGATCTCCTTCATTGGCGGTAAGGATATACTTTCCGTCTGGCGTAAACGCGACGCCGTCCGGTTCATAACGTGCAGTGAGGCTGTCCGTAAATTGTACGATGCCGTCATCCTTCAGGTCTGCCGCGTGAGACGTCGTGCCGAGAGCAAAAATGGTGCTCAGCGTTTTGGTTTGCAGATCAACGATGGCCACGGCATTGTTTTCTTGCAGGGTGATGGCCGCGGTTTTGCTGTCAGGGCTAATCGCAACGTATTCGGGCTGCGGATCATGCGGATAGGCTGCGCCTTTCACATCTTCCAGGGATACGGGCACATTCGTGACTTTGCCTTCCAGCGGATTGCCCCCAGCAAACGAAACGATCATGATGCTGCCAGGCCGTTTGGCGTTGGCGTAATCGATTTCGTCTGTGGCTTTGTTGATCTCCTCGTCTTCGATGGCGATGACGGCATGTTGTCCGTCCGGCGAAAGCGCGATGGAATCCGGACCGATGCCGAGCTCGTACGTTTTGACGGTACGGTAGCTGTCAAGGTCAACAACGGCCAAAATGCCTTTGTTCGCTTCGGTGTCCGTATCGCCGGTTCGAACGACCGCCAGTCCGTATTTGCCGTCTTTGGATACCGTAACGCTCGTCACTTCAGTCTTTGGCGAGAGGTCATGGAAACTCACGGTTTGCAGTACGCTCACTTGGCCCAGATCCGAGATGTCCAATACGGAGATGCTGCCTTCATCCGCTTCGGTTACCAGCAAACGCTGTCCATCAGGGGTGGAAGCTGCGATTTCGGCTTTGCCGCTCGGCATTTGAAACGATGCTGCGAGTTCGAAGCCGGTGTTGTTTTGGGCCGCGATCACCTGCTTCTGGATCTGCTTCAATGTATTTGGAGAAACGTAAGTGGTTCCGTTTTGAAGATACGCCTTGCTGTCCAGAGCCAATGTTGAACCATTGATGGTGATGGAATCCGAGCCGACCGGGAGCTGTGCGCGGACGCCGTCCATCCGGATCTCGACGCTGCGGCTGCTGCTGTCCCAGGTAACGGCACCCTGCATGTTCTGAATAGCCGTACGCAAAATGACATGATCGCTAGTGGCTTCAGACGTGCCGGATGCATGAGTGTGTGGTGCATAAGCTGCCGTGCCCGCAGCCAGAATGGCTGACATGGACATCATGGCCAGCCAAGGCGTCTTCTTTTTCAAATGGACCGATCCCCTTTAACGTTTGTGTGGAAATATGATAGTGATGTTTATCATGTTAACGAGGAAACGTTAAAAGCAGGTAAAATGAAAGGGCGCGTTGTGTTAAATCAGTGAAAGTTAATTCTTTTTCTCGTCGATCGCTTGCATCAGCTTGTAAATTTGTCGCGTCGTATTGACGTTTCGGACCGTAATGAATTTGTAGAGCTTGGAGCCGACGAGTTTGTTCATGCCGCTTTTGGCGGCATCTTCCCTGCTGACGGAATATAATACGGCTCCCGAAACGTAGATCAGCGTCCCGATTCCGGGTTTGATGGGCAGCCTGTCCAACACCGAAACATCATTGATTTCGTCCCAGAGGAACAGAACGTCGCTTTTGCTCTGGTCACCATTGCTCCAGTCCTCCGGAAGTGCCTTGATGACCACTTCGACTTCATGGATGTTCCGCACGATGACCGGGATTTGCAAGCCAAAATCGTCCGCAATCGCTTGTTCAAGCTGGAGGGAGATTTCGGCATGGGCGTTGGCTCGTTCGCGATGATCGACAAAGATGATGTTACCGGAGTTGATGTAGGTCACCACGTCGGTGAAGCCTGATTTTTCAAACGTCTCTTTCAGTTGTTTCATGTTGATTTTGTTGTTGCCCCCGACATTGATGCCCCGAAGCAATGCAACATAGATCATAAATGGTTCCTCCTCTGCGACAATGAATGGACCGGTATGCCTTTTATCTTAGATTCTACATGCACAGTATACCAAATGGGAGGATTTCCCGAGAAAACAGAACAAGCAGCACGATTCCGGCCGGCATGCTGCAGCCGCTTTTTGAATGAATGCCATCCATCGTTATTCGCAATGACGAACTAAATTTACATTGGTAACGTTTACATTTGTACAGAAATGTGTTACAGTCATATTCATACGAAGGATTGTGACTGCTAGCGCAGGCAAAACCTGATTATCACGTGCACGGACTCTGTCCGCATGCATAGATACTCGGGTTTTTTTGTTTTTTTTTGGCCGATATTAAAAGAAAGGCTGTAAGAAAAACCCTTCGGCACCACACATCAGGTCGAACGCAGAAAGGGAGAAGAGGATGAAGAAACCAATGTGGCTCAGGACATTGATCACATGCTGCATCTGCACGTTGGTCATTAGCGGATGCGCCTCCAAAACGCCGCAGGCGGGCAATGAGGCACCGAGCCCGTCAGCGCAGCAAGAGCAAAATGAAGACAAGGGAACAACGGATCAAACGACGGCAGCTAAAGCGAGGACGGTCATTACGACCGACGGCGAAGTCGATGATATGAACTCGGTCATTCGCTTCCTGCTGTACTCCAATGAAATGGACCTGGCAGGCATCGTGCTGACCAGCTCGGTGTACCACTACGCCGGAGATCCGGATGCGGGAATCAAGCCATTCCGCTGGACGGGCACGCAGTGGGTGTACGACATGATTGATGCCTATGGCGAAATCTACCCCAACCTGATCAAACATGCGGACGGTTATCCTAAACCGGAAGATCTGCGCGTCATGACGAAAATCGGGAACATCTCCAACAAAGGCGAAATGGAAAAAGAAACCGAAGGCTCCGAATTTCTGAAAACATTGTTCCTCGACGACGATCAGCGTGATCTGTACGTGCAAACGTGGGGTGGGACCAATACGACGGCCCGTGCGCTCAAATCGATTGAGGATCAATATAAAGGCACGGACGAGTGGGATGACATTCGCAAAAAAGTCAGCGACAAACTGGTGCTCTACATCATTCTTGACCAGGATGACAGCTATAACGATTACATCGCCAAAAGCTGGCCGGACATCCGCATCCTGAACGATCAATCGAACTTCTGGCACTTCGCTTATGCATGGAAAATGCATGCCGAGGAAGTCAATGGCAAGCTGCACGGCGACTGGATGAAAGAAAACCTGTTGACCGGGCATGGCAAGCTGTTGGACATGTATGCAACGATGGCCGACGGCAAAATGATCGAAGGCGAGCTGCCTGAAGAGCAGCGCGGAGATCCGGAGTATATCAAGAAGAACCCGCAGTATGCAAAATACGACTTTATTTCCGAAGGGGACTCCCCGTCCTTCTTCTATTTGATCGATAACGGCCTGCGCAGCATGGAGGATCCTTCCTACGGCGGCTGGGGCGGACGCTTCGGCGTCGTGAATGACAAGCTGTTCCGCAACAACGTGCTGGATTACGATCCGTACACCAAACGTTACGAAGCGGAATATTCCCTGATGAGATGGTTTGACGACATTCAGGATGACTTTGCCGCACGTGCCGATTGGGCCGCTGCAGACACGTTCGAAGGCGCAAACCATAATCCGGCGCTGACCGTCAAGGAAGGCATCGACTTGAAAGCAAGCCCTGGCGAACAGGTGACGCTGCATGCGGAAGGTACGGACCCGGATGGGGACCAACTTACGTATACATGGTGGAGATACGCCGAAGCCGATACGTATCAGGATTCCCCGGTGGAGAACAAGGTCGTGGAAGAGAAAGCCGGTGACCTGCTGCTGGGCTTGCATCGCGAGGTCGGCAAAGACGAGAAAATCGACACGATCGAGTTGCAAGGCAGCGACACCGACACGGTTACCTTTACCGTGCCCCAAGATGCCAAGGCAGGCGATACGATCCATATCGTAGCCGAGGTTCAGGATAACGGCAAACATCAGTTGAAACGGTACCAACGCGTCATTCTGACGGTTAAATAATAATCGTTAGTTGGCAGCGCAAACGACAAAGAAGCCTTTCCCTAGGGAGAAGGCTCTTTGTCGTTCAGGAGGAAAGGCTCCGCTGGATGCCGGTCCAGAACACGTTCCAGGCGATGGCGAGTGCCTGTTCGAAGGATTGCCGCGTTTCGTACACGAGCTGAACGTCAAGGCCGTCCATCAGCGTGACAAAAGCGACGGTCGCTTCCTCGGGACTCAGGCGAATGTCAGGGTGCTGCACGAACACGCCAGCAAGTTCTTCCTTGAGTGTGCGCAGATAGGTTCGGTACTGAGCCAGCACGAAGTCATGGACTTCCAAGGGCGTAATGAAAGACAGAATGTACATAAAAGCCACGTTGGGATGCGTGAGGAAACGATTTTTATGCTCCTGCAAAAACGAGTGCAGCTGCTGTTCCAGGGTCTGCCCTGCCGATTGAGCGAAAAACTCGCGCACGAACTGCTGCTCTTCCTGTACCACTTCCTCGTAAATTTCCACAAGCAGCGCTTTTTTGGATGCAAAATGGTAGGAAAGGGATTGTTTGCGAATCCCGGTTTCCTCGGCAATCTGGGCCATTTTGGTGCCCTCGTACCCGAAGCGGATAAAATGTTGTATGGCAATATCCTTGATTCGTTGTTTGCTCAAATGTCTGCCTCCAGTGAATGATGGGTCGTTTGGCGCCGTCTTCGGGCGTACATGACGTACAGCAAGATGTACACCACGAAGATGCCTATGGCTATATCATACACCAACGTATAAGAAAATGCAGATGCCAACATACCCAGTACGAGCGAGCCGCCGCCGATGCCGAGATCGAAAAAGTTGAAAAACGATGCCATGGCATTTTCATGCTCATGCTCTTCCACCAAATTTACGCACCACGTCTGGATCGCGGGGAAAATGGCTCCAAACCCGAAGCCGTACAACGCGCCGGCGACGAGGAAGTGCACGTCATTTTGCGCGATGGTCAGCACCGACAATCCCGCGATGGCGAAGACGGCTGATGGCACGAGCACGGAGCCGGGCCCCAGCCGGTCAAACATTTTGCCGGAAAACAGCCGGACGACAAAGCTGGCGATGGCGATGACGAAGAAAAACCAGGCGACCTGCGTAAAGCCTTTTTCTTCAGCGAACAACGCGACAAACGACATGATCGAACCTGCCGCAATACCGACCAGCATGATGAGAATGGAGGGGAACAGCACCTTTTTTTCGATGAGTTTGACGGCTGTATGAGGCGTCTCCGACGTTTGAGAATCATTTTGCTGCACCGGTTTTCGGGATACAAACACGGTCATGAGCAGCGCCAGCAGCAAAATGCACATGCCGCCCATAAACAGGCTTTGGTAGTTGAATTGCAGCAGCAGGCTCGTTCCGAGCAAGGGGCCGACGGAAATGGCCACCGTCTCGCCGACGCCGAAGTAACCCATGCCTTCACCCCGGCGCTGCTTGGGAATGTTCTCGGTGGCAATGGTTGCGAAGTATGTTGTCGCGAGTCCGAAGCCAAAACCATGAATGACCCGGAGCAGCAAAATCATGCCGATGCCTGACGCGAGGTAGTATGAACCGGTAACCAGCGCACAGATGGCGATGCCTGCGATGAGCAGCATTTTTTTATTCCATTTGGTTGCCAGGATTGCGGTGAAAGGGCGGACCAGAATTGCCGAAAACATGAAGATGCCTGTGACGAGTCCGATCTGCGATGCGTCACCACCCAGGCTTGATACGAACAGCGGTAAGGTAGGGAGCAGCATTTCGAAGGCCATGAACAGCAGGGCGTTGGCCAGCATGATGAAAATGAACGATTTTCCCCATAATCGTGCATTCGTTTTGTTATGAGTCAGGGTAACCATGTTTAATCCTCCGTCTTTTTTATTGTTGTCGCGCGACATGATTTATTGATATTACCTGACGATGGTCAGATTGTAAAGGGTGTGAACAGACTTTTTGCTTTTTCTTACGGGACGAACGGAAAGATGGACAGGGTTTGAACGGGGAAAAAGGCCGTGATATGCTCATAGTCGGAATGGTAAAAAAGGGAAAGAACGAATGGCGGCCCAAGATGCATGCTGCGTTTTCTTGGTGCATGCCAAATGTGCAGGAGAAGGAGGGACGAGCATGTGGAGTGATGTATTTGAACATGAGTGGTCCAGGCAGCCGGGGGCGTCGAAGGCAGAGCTCGAGCAATTTTTGGGACAGTGGAATGCCCGGCTGAACGAAGAGGAGGTCGGAGAGATTCGGGCAGGGCGGGAGAAGCTTTTGGCGAGCATGCCCGCGCTGCATGTCCATGGAGGACGGCCTGATCCGGCGGATTGGTCGTTCCCCGAGAGGATGCTGCCGGAAAGTTATATCGAACTGCTGCTGTTCTCCAATGGCGGCGAGTTTCAGAACGGGGAGCGTTACTTTCAGCTTTTTGGCACGGCGGATTTCAGGGAAATGAACCTGGCATACGAACTGCCGGAGTATATGCCGGGTGCCGTATCCTTTGCCTTGGACGGAAACGGCAATCACTACATGTTCGATATGCGGTCAGCGGCGGTTAAGGGGGAATACCCCATTTTGATGGCCCATTCGGGCAATTTGAGTTACGAAGATGGCGTGCAGGTTGCGACCTCGCTGCCTGAGCTGTGCCGCAGCAAACAGGCGATTGACCTGTGACTTATATTGTACATGAACGTCATCAACGCAAGTTTTGACGCATGAAAGGAGTTTTATGATGGATGCATTGAATGCGGATCAGCTATATGATCGGGAACATCACGCCTGGGAGGAATTGCGGGAGCTGCTGGACAGCGGCGAGAATGCATGGAACTACGTCCCTGCACGGCGCGAAGCGGCAGAAGAAACGCTTGTGCGGCTGCAAGTCAGCACCCGTTCTTATTTGGGGACTGTAGCGTATGAGACCGGGGGAATGCGATTCGACCATGGCTGGATCACGTTGCTTGGTTCCGGAGGCGAAGGCAGCTACGGCAGCCTGACATTCTGGAACGGATTGGACGAGCAGTCTACCGTTCCGGCGTTACCGGGCGTGTTGGTGGTGGCTTATGATGCGGCAGGCGGATTTTTTGCGCTCGATACGGGCAGGTTCGGACGCACCGGTCATATCTATTATTTTGCGCCGGACACGATGGAATGGGAATCGACGGAGCTGGCCTATTCAGGGTTCATCAATTGGCTGGCCAACGGAAATTTGCAGCAGTTTTACGAGATGTTTCGTTGGAATGACTGGCAGGATACGATGGGGCAGCTCCGGCCAGGCGAAGTATTTGCCTATTATCCGCCGCTTTGGTCGAAAGAGGGTGGAGGCGAGAATAGCACCAAAGCTCCTGTTTCCGTCACGGAGGCATGGAAAACCGCTTTGTCCGCGAAACCGTCTCCGTGATTATTATTTAATATGAAAATGGGAAAAGGCCCGCTGTTGAAGCGGACCTTTTTTGCTATATGCGGCATGACCGGTGTTGATGCATTCGATTTTCTGGATCGCGCCTTATAGGGAGGTGTCAGTTTGCAGCTGCGGATGCTGCTGAATTACTGCGCGTAGAGCGAGCGTAGAGAAGCACCAGCGTGAGCGAAATCAGGCAAACGAGCAGCAGGCAGCCGTACACGTAAGGATAGGCTTCTTTCACCGGGACCCCCGGAAAGCTGTGCAGCAGCAGCCCGCAGACAGCCACGGAGAGAGAGCCGCCGAAAAACTGGATCAATTGCAGAAGACCCATGCCGGCACCGATCCGCGCTTTGGGCAGCACCCGTGAAGCCTCGTTGTTCATTGAGGCGATGGAGGCCGACAATGCAGGGGAGAAAAACAAGTAACCCACGGTGATGATCAAGGCCGAATATTTCAACCCGAATACGTATAAAAGCAATACACTGGCAAGCAATATATGGCCGATGATCAGGAAGCGCATGTTTCCGAAACGATCAATCCAGCGGCCGACAAACCGCGCCAGGAATGTCGCAACGATCGCTCCTGGTGCAATCAGCAGTCCAATCGCCAGCGACGAGCGTCCGAACAGGTCGGCAAGCACAAGCGGCATCAGGAACAGATTGCCCAGATTGACGATCAGCACGCAAAAGCCGATGATCAGCAGACGCGAATAACCTTTGGTCGCAAACACCTCACGATTGATGAACGAGCCGTTTGCTTTGCGGATATAAGCAATATGCACGGCGAGCGAAACCAGGCCGATGAGCAGCCAGATCAACGACTGCTGCGTCACGGCCACAAGCACCGTCGTGGCGTTCACTACGGTAAGTGCTGCACCGGTGATATCGAACGATTTTTCGGCCCGAATCGTTTCTCGCGGCAAAAAACGCAGCAAAAACGGCAAGGCCGCAAGCACCAGCACGGTAATCGCAAACAGTCCGTTCCAGCCCAAGTATTCACTGACAAGTCCGCCGACGATCGGGCCAAGTCCGAAGGCCATGGCGCTCCCGGACGAAATCATCGCGATGGCGGCGCCCCTGCGCTCCACCGGAACATAACGGCTCGCGATGACCAAACCCAGTCCGGCCATGACTCCGGCTCCTGCCGATTGCAGGATGCGCGTGATCAATAACAGGGTGAAATTGTGGGCGAACAGTCCCAGGACGGATGAACAACCGAGGATGATCAGTCCAACCGTAACCAGTTTGCGTACAGGCACATGGTCGGAGAGTCGGCTGAAAATAACGGTAGAGAGCGCATAGCCGATAGAATAACTCGAAATAACCCACGACCCAAGATCCGAGGTGATGTGCAGATCCTGAATGATCACGGGCAGGGAAACGTTAAACATGGTAGTGTTCATGACCACGATGAAGAGGCAGCATGTCCATAGCGGCATGACGATTTTGTCTTTCATTGGATCCTTCCTGTCTGTTTTTCTATAGTATGTTCGCAAAGGCAGCCTATGAATCAAACGAACCTGCAGGCTGCCGCGATTCTAATAATTCATTGTAACCTTGAAATTTATATATGGCAATAATGTCATAATTAAAATGCAGGCTGATAAAGATGGTTCATAATCATGTTTGGCATGGACGCTGTCCCGGACAGGTATATACGATGGAGGGGCGGTATATTTACGAAATGGAAGTATTACATAAAGGAGAAATGAAAATGAGTCACGATTTGTTGATGTCGCATTCGGTTTTTCCGACAACCGATATCAAACGTACTGCAGCATTTTATGTGCAAAAACTCGGTTTCCGGGCCTATGAATATTTGCATACAGAGGAGCCGCATATTTGCTTGTACCGGGATGCTACCGAGGTCATTTTGACCATGTCAAACGGGCAAAGGGTGATTCCGAACAGGGAGTTATATGGCTATGGGTATGACGCTTATTTTATCACCCGTAATCAGGAAGCTCTGCAGCATGAATTCAAACAAGCCGATGTCCGCATTGTTCGGGAGTTGAGGCAAACCGATTATGCGAACCGCGATTTTGTCGTCGAGGACATTGACGGCAGATGGATTGCCTTTGGCATAAAGCTGCTCGATAAATGATCGTTGGAACGAAAAAAAGCGCCGCAGTAGCGCTTAATCGTTGTGGATGCAAGGTGCTCGCTCGTTGTGCTGTTAAGAGCCATCTGCGATAAATTGGATGATCTTCCCGTCCAAAAAAACAACCCGCGTATTCGCATCTGTTATATTGGTCTGGACCTGATACGGGCCGTTCTCCAGCATATTGTCGATGACGCGATGCACCGAAATATCCGCTTGTTTAGCGTAGCCCTGCTTCTTCAAAGCTTGCTCGTATTGATGCATCAGCGCAGCTTCCAAGCGATCCTGGGACAAATCGATTCCGATCGAAGCGTTCTCGAACTTGCCTGTCTCATCGTTTACCCACAGCGACGTCATTCCGGTTCCATCGCCTTCGAACTCGAGAAACCATTGGTTCGAATTCGGAACATGCTCTGCTCTCTTTAATGGCAGCGCCATGCCAAGATCGGTCATCACCTCACGGATGGTGTCTTCAACCTGGCCGCGAATGGCGGGGTCAACCGTCTTAAGAAGAGGCGCATTCGCTTGTTCCATTTCGGCGAGCTCTCTCATCAAGGCAGGGTTTGCCTCTTCAGCTCTGGCGTTTGTGAGCGACACGGAAACTAACAGCAGAATAAGGACGAATCCGGCAGCGGTCCACTTTATTGAATGTTTTTTAAATGTTGCAATCATCGTAACTCTCCTCTTCAGTTGGGGTAGTTTCGGCGAAAACTTGGTGGCAGCCAGCAGTGGCACAGGACGCGAAACGTTGCGCTCAAGCAGTTTAACGATGGTGTAGCCGTAGTCCTGTACTTCGCCCGCGCCGATATGTGAGATGGCCGCCGCATCGCACGACAGCTCTTGATCTTCCCGCATTTTACGATAGGCATACCAAAGAATCGGGTTAAACCACTGTACAAGGAGCAATGCGGTCATCATCACATTGGCTGCGATGTCTTTGCGTTTCAAGTGCACCAGCTCATGCAGGAAGATATAACGCAATTCCTTGGAGCCAAACGTCTCAGGGCTATGGGCGGGCAGCAAAATTCGGGGGCGCACGAGTCCGTACAAACTCGGCCCGTCCACCTCGGCCGAAACAAGAAGCGGAACGCGGCGTCTGATTCCCAGTTCGTCTTTGCATCGGTCCAGCAGCCGGACGAGATCGGACTCGGCGGGCATAGGTTGCGCCTTTCCAAGTCGTCGTCCATAATCCCGATTCGCCTTGAGCATGGTTCCGAGAAGGGCGAGTGAGCCGGCTGCCCATAGGATGAACATGACGAGATCCAGCGTTGGAATTCCAATGTTTGAAGGGATCTCGGATGCGTCGTTCGCTTCTCTATTCGGCGGCGACAATGTCTGCATGGGCGGCAGTCCTCCGGATATGTCCTGCACGGGATTCATAATCGCTACGGGAGTTTGCCGTTCCAAGAACGGGAACATGTTATACATGCTCATACCGCTCTCAGGTGCCCAAGGAAGGATCATTCTTGCCATCAACACAAACCACATCCCGTATTGCCATTTGATCGGCAAACGATGCTTCAGCACCATTCGGATCGCCAAAATAAGAATGGCCATCACGGTTGCCATGAACGAGGTCTCAATGACCCACTTTACAAAGGAGGGTATCCACGCAGCGATGGCATTCATGATGAGCCCTTCCTCTCGTCGAGGATCCGCTTCAACTCTTCGATTTCCTCGCGGGACAGCTTCTCCTCTTTGAGAAATTGGACTAGCATCGGCTTTATGGCCCCTCCGTACAGTCGCTCAAGGAATGAATGGCTCTCTGCCCGCTGACACTCCTCTTCACTGACCAGCGGATAATAGAGGTAACTCTTTCCCTCCTGTTCGAATCCGATCACTTCCTTCTTGAGCAAGCGGCTGATCAAGGTTTTCACGGTGGCCGGCTTCCAAGATGATTCAGGGTTGAGTCGTTCAATGACTTCCTGGGCGGATGCAGGAGACCTGCTCCATAACACCTTCATCACTTCCCATTCCGCTTCCGAAATACGAGGGAGTTTCTTCATGGATGATCATCCTTCTTTCTTCGATTACATATGTAATCAATTGTCGCTAGTGAATAGATTACACATGTAATCGTTAATTGTCAACGAGGGCATTGACCCTCTGGCATAAAGCTGCTCAATAAATGATCGTTGGAACGAAAAAAGCGTCCCGGCTGATCTTGGGAACGGCATGGAAAATGATTGGTAAATGTGTGCGCCGTCACACTTGCCCGAATCGTGGTCTGTTACGCTGAATGGGAAAAAAACAGACTGATCATGCATGGAGGGAATGTTATGTTTTGTTACCAGTGCGAGCAGACACCAACGGGCGGCTGCAAGGTGATCGGGGTGTGCGGCAAAGACGAGACGATTGCCAGCCTGCAGGATACGATGATCTTTGCGTTGAAGGGAATCGCAGCATATGCCACGCATGCCAGACAGCTGGGTTATGAAGACCCCGAGGTAAACCGTGTTACGCATGAAGCGTTATATATGACGTTAACGAACTCGAATTTCAACGTGCAGGAACATCTGGACATGGCAATGAGGGTAGGGAATGCGGCCATACGTATTATGGATGTGCTGGATCGCGCCCATACGGACCGTTTCGGCATCCCGCAGCCGATTACCGTCAGCCAGAACCGGATCGAAGGACAGTGCATCGTCGTGACAGGGCACAATCTATATGCGCTGGAAGAATTGCTGCGCCAGACGGAAGGAACAGGCATCAACATTTATACCCATTCGGAGATGCTGCCGGCGCACGGTTATCCCGCGCTCAAGAAATATGCCCATTTGAAAGGCAACATCGGCAAAGCATGGTATGACCAGCGCAGGCTGTTCGAGCAGTTCCCGGGCGCCATTCTGGCCACCACGAACTGCGTTATGCCAATCAAGGGCAGTTACGCGGACCGCTTCTTCTCCTACGAGGTTGCCGGACTGGAGGGCGTGACCAAAATCGTGAATGACGACTTCGCGCCGCTGATCGAGCGTGCTTTGTCCTTGCCTGCGGCTGATGTACCATCGGAGCAGGTATTGACGACAGGATATCACCACGAAACGGTCATCGGTCTGGCTCCCGAAATCATTCAAGCGGTTAAAGACGGGCATATTCGCCGCTTCTTCGTCATTGCAGGCTGCGATGCGCCGGGCAAAGGCGGAAACTATTATCGGGAACTGGCAACGAGCCTGCCGAACGATACGGTGATTTTGACGACCTCTTGCGGCAAGTTCCGCTTCAACGACGTGGATTACGGGACGGTTGGCGACACAGGCATTCCGCGTTATATCGATCTGGGACAATGCAACAATTCCGGTTCGACGGTCAAAATCGCGCTTGCCCTCGCCGATGCCTTCGGCTGCACCGTGAACGAGCTGCCGGTCAGCATCGTATTGTCCTGGTTCGAGCAAAAAGCCGTGGCCATTTTGCTGGGACTGTTCAGCCTGGGCATTCAGGATATCCGGATCGGACCGAAGCCGCCGGAATTCATCTCGCAAGGCGTGCTCGACGTGCTCGTCGACATGTTTGGACTTAAACTGATAACGACAGCAAAGGAAGACATGAACGCCATGTTGGCATTGTCGTAGTCGGTTTTCACCCGTTGGAACAGAGTTGTATGTTTGCCATCTTGGGCAAATGTACAGCTCTTTTTTTCTGAATATATGCGAATACACATAAAAGGGAAATTAGTTTATATTGCCTATTGAAGTTTTTTTGTGGAAATGTGTATATAGAATAGTAGCTTCACAAAACTCGGTTTTACCGCAGCATAAGGAGATTGTACATATGAATGACAGAGTACTGATGGACTCCGTTTTACGACTCGCAGGAGGAATGGAGAACATCAAGCAAGTCAAGCACGAGAACGGCAAAACCGTTGTAGAGTTAAAGCGTAGTAGCGACATGAATCTGTCGGCGATGGATGTCGCCGAGATGGAGGCAGAGATTCACGCAAGCAAAAGCGGCGCACAGATGGTACTTCGGGACGAGGCATCAGATGGATATCAAGCTTTGTCGGCATTCCTGGGTATCGAAGGGGAGGATCATGCAAACGCCATTGGGTCGCAAGAAGCGGGGCGAACGGGAAAAAGAAGGAAACCTTTTTCGATCATGCATTTTGTTTCCGACGTATTCAGGCCTTTAATGCCTGCTCTTTTGGGAGTGCTCTTGATCAAGTTCGTGCTTTTGACGTTTGTGTTACTGGATACGCTTGATGTGACGGATATTGTGGATATGAATAGCACGGTATACATCGTATTTAGCAGCATAGCGGACGCTTTGATTTATTTTTTGCCTGTGTTGGTCGCGTTCAGTACGGCTCGGAGGATGAACAGCAATCCATACGCAGCGGCTGGCATTGGTGTTTTTACTTTGTATCCAACCGTGGCAGGAGTGATGAGCGGGGAGCAGGCATTCAGTCTGTTTGGCGTTGATCTTGTCCCGGTGTCATCATTCTATACGGCCCCTCTGTGGGTCATTCTGGCGGTAGTGGGCGCTGCATGGATCGAACGAGCGTTGGGGCGCGTATTGCCGAAGGGGCTTCAAGGCGTTTTGCCCGCCGCGCTGGCGTTACTGGTGATGATCCCGGTCATGCTGCTTGTGTTAGGTCCCATTGGCATGTATGCGCAGAACCATTTGACGGAAACCATCACTTCGATGATGGATAAGACTCCAGTGCTCACGATCGTTCTTGTCGGTGCGTTCTACGCGTTGTTGATGCTGCTGGGGATGCAATTTGTTGTTGTTCCGATTTTGATCAGTGAGTTGGTCACGAATGGTTCCATGATGTTATTGCCGGCTTTCACGGTGGCTGTGATGGGACAGGCTGGAGCGGCCATGGCCGCTGCATTGCGCGAGCGCAAGTCTGATCACAGGAGGCTTGCCTACTGGGCTGCTGGCACAGCGCTGATTGGTTTTATCGAACCCGCGATGTATGCCGTAAACATGAGGCGGCGAGCCGCTTTTGTTTCGGCCCTTGCGGGAGGCGCGGTTGGCGGCTTGTACATGGGACTGCTGAAGGTAAAGACGTTTGCGCTGGGCAGTACGCTCGGGCTGCTTGAACTCCCTTTGTGGATCGAAGAAGGCAGCCTGAATTTGCTGCAAGGGCTCGTCGGCATGGCGCTTGCCTTTGTTTCGGCCGGTGCATTGGCTTTCTGGCTGCTGGGCAGGAACGTTCAACCTCGAAATAAGTAATAAAAGAAGGGCTGCTCCAGATGAGATAAGATCATTTGGTGCAGCCTTTTTCATTTTTGCGAGAGAGTTTTCCTGAAAAAAAATCGATGTGCACGAAAAAAAGGATTGCCATGAAAACGCTTGTATAGTATATTCATTCCATAAAAACGTTTTTATAAAAAGGAAGTCGCAGATGAGAAAGGTAACGATCAAAGATGTAGCAAAGGAAGCCGGCGTGTCCATCTCTACGGTCTCCAATGCGCTTAATGGCGTGGACGTGCTGAATCCCGAGACCAAATCGCATATTCTCGACGTGGCGAAACGGTTGAATTATGTACCGAACATCAACGGCAAGCTGCTGAAATCCGGCAAATCGAAAATGCTCGGCTTTTTCACGACCAGTGTGTCGGGGCCATATTTCTATACGCTCGTCGAGACGATGTCCCGCGAATGCGACCGCCATGGATACGGGCTGAACATCTTCGTAACGAAGGATAAGCAGGTCATCATGAGCAACATATTGGGCGGACGCGTGGATGGAGTCATCGTGTACGAGGAGATGCGGGTGAATGAAAACGACATTGCCGTCATGGAGCAAAACCGGGTCAAGGCCATGTTCCTGGACCGCGAAATCCAGAGCGAATCGATGGGCAGCATCATCTTCGATTCCTATGTCGATGCGTATGAGGCCACGAAATATTTGATCAGCCTCGGGCACAAAAAAATCGCCTACATTTCCGGCGTTGAAACGATGTTCGACAGCGAGCAGCGGAAGGCCGGTTACTTGGATGCCTTGCGCGATTACAATCTGCCGCAGGATGAGGATTACATTTTGCAGGGATACTTCGAGGAAGAAAGCTCGTACGGCGCAGTCAAATCATTCGTTAACGTGCATGCCGGCAAGCTGCCGGACGCGTTCCTCGCAGGCAATGACTTGAGCGCCATCGGAGCGATGCGTGCGCTGAAGTCGCTTGGCTACGACATTCCGGGAGACGTCAGCGTCGTTGGATTCGACGATATCGACATTGCACAGTATTTCACGCCTCCGCTCACAACGGTACGCAACCAAATTGCAAGACAAGGGATGCTCGTCGTGAACGATCTGATTCGTATGATCGAGAAAGACGAGAAAGGCCGTCATGAAAAGCTGCCGGGCGAGCTGGTCGTGCGCAATTCCACGCAGATCAAGATGGCACGGGAGTAACCCTCGCGATAAGAGGGCCTCCTTTGGCAAAATGGTAAACGCTTTCATGGCAGGGATAAGGAAATGATATAAACCGCAAAAAAGATGCACACGTTAACGGAGAGGCAGAACAATCTGGAGAAGCGAAGCGTTCTAAAAGCTTTCTGAAAGAAAGCTGCTTCGGAAGCATAGGCTTATCACCGGATTTTCCCTTTGAAAAAGGGGATTTGAAAAAAATCTGGGGATAAATTTTTTTGCTCAAAAATAAAAACGTTTTTATTATTTGGGCGAATTTTATAAAAACGAATAAAAAGGGGCGAGACACATGAGCAAACCAGCGGCGGCTACGTCGGCTGAGGCAGCGGGCGCAATGGTGCGGCCGCCGGGCAAAAAGCCTGTCGTGCAGCGTGCCAAGGCATTTTGCACGGATTTCATCAGGCAGTGGGAGCTTCAATCCATGATTTTGCCTGGCGTCATTTTCATGATCGTATTCAATTTTATCCCGATCTACGGTCTGACCATTGCTTTCAAAAATTATACGGTCATCGATACGATCGACAGCGCGCCTTGGGTAGGGCTGGATAACTTCAGGATCATCCTGACCGATCCGTATTTCTGGGATTCGGTCGTCAATACGCTGGGCATCAGCTTTCTGAAGCTGGCCATCGGCTTCGTGGTGCCGATCATTCTGGCGATCATGATTTACGAGGTCAGCGGGAGCCGTTTCAAAAAAATCGTGCAGACGATATCGTATCTTCCGCATTTTCTGTCCTGGATCGTGCTTGGCGGCATGCTGATCACCTGGGTGTCGACGACCGGCCTCTTCAACCAGATCCTGTTGTCCTTAGGCCTCATCAGCCAGCCGCAAAATATTTTGCTTGACCCGAGCAAATATTGGTGGATCGCGGTTCTCTCCGACATTTGGAAGGAGGCGGGCTGGGGCACGATTCTGTACCTCGCGGTGATGGCTAAAATCGACCCGACGTATTACGAAGCGGCCAAAATCGACGGAGCGAACCGGATGCGTCAAATCTGGAACATTACGATTCCGAACATGAAGATGATCATCAGCCTGAATCTGATCCTGACCGTCAGCGGCTTGTTGGGTTCTAACCTCGATCAGACGCTCGTGCTGATGAACTCCCAGAACAGGGAAAAGGCGGAGGTCATCAATTCTTACGTGTACCGCATGGGGATGACGCAGGGAGACTTTTCCTACGCGACTGCAGTCGGTCTTGGCGTATCGATCGTTTCGGTCATTCTGCTCGTCACCGCCAACAAAATAACAAGCAAGCTTAACGACAATCAATCCGTTCTGTAAAGCGGAGAGCGATAAAAGGAGGGAAATCCGTGAGTTCAAAAGCAATCAAGGGCGATACCGACAGCCGAATTTTTAACGCGGTGAATGTCGTGCTGCTCGTCATCACGATGATCGCGATTGTGGTTCCGCTATGGAACGTCATCGTTTCATCATTCGCTTCCAGCAGAGCGCTGGCAGAGGGAGGGTACATCTTCTGGCCCTCCGAGCTGTCCCTGGAAAACTATCGGGCCGTGTTCCGGGATTCCTCCATATGGCAGGCCTTCTTCATCTCGATCTCCAAAACGGTCATCGGCGTTGTGACCCATGTTTTCTTCTGTGCGATGGTGGCGTACGGCCTCAGCAAACGATACGTGCGGGGGCGCAAAGTGTACGTTTCCATGGGCGTCATTACGATGTTTTTCTCAGGCGGCATGATTCCGACCTATTTGCTGATCAAGGACCTGGGCATGCTGGACAGCTTCTGGGTGTACATCATTCCTGCCCTGCTAAGTTACTACGACGTGATCATTCTGATGAATTTTTTCAGAGGGGTGCCCGATTCGCTGGAGGAGTCGGCAAAGATTGACGGTGCGGGGGATTGGCGCATTTTCCTCAGCCTGTTCATTCCGTTATCGATGCCGGCCATGGCGACGATTGCACTATTTAACGGGGTTGGCCAATGGAACGACTTTATGACGACGAAGCTGTATGTCACGAGCGAAGCATTGTATCCGCTGCAGATGAAGCTGTACGAGATCATCGTTCAGTCGCAAACGCAATCGATGCAAAATGTGGCGGGGTCTGTTGTGATCGAAACGGCGACCAAGGGTGTGCAGCTGGCAACCATCGTGATCACGACATTGCCGATCGTCATTATTTATCCGCTGCTGCAAAAGTACTTTATCTCCGGCATGATGCTTGGTGCTGTCAAAGAGTAAGCGCTTTATATCCAAAAGGAGGGAATGTTATATGTCCATGAAAATGCAACGCAAAAGATCGAAAAGGATTACCCTGACCGCTGTTCTAATGGCTGTTATGCTCGTTGCCAGCGCCTGCGGAGGGGGGAGCGGCTCCAAGGGAGATAACTGGGTATCCATTGAAGGGCGCTACACGCCGGATGCAAGTACACCTGCCTGGAAGCTGGATACCAAGGAGGAACCGACGCAGCTTACCTGGTATGTCAACGCGGACTGGTGGAACACGGATTACGGCAAAGACGTCGTTACGAAAAAAATCAAGGAAGACCTGAACCTGGACATCAAGTTCATTACCGGAGACGACACAAAGTTGAACACGTTTTTTGCAGGCGGAGAGATGCCGGATCTTATCACGACGTTCGGCATCAACTCCCCGGTTGTGCAAAAAGCTTCCTCATGGGCGCTTCCGTTGAACGATCTGGCGGAAAAGTACGATCCGTATTTTAACACCGTCGCCGCCCAGGATACGCTCAAATGGTTCCAGCTGTCCGACGGCAAAACGTATGGATATCCGAATTACTCCAATACGCAGGCGGATTACAACGATGGCACGATCCCGGCCAAAACGGCGTTCATCATTCGCAAGGACGTCTATGAGGCGCTTGGTCGTCCCGACTTCGGCACGCCGGAGGAATTCCGTTCTGCCATGCAGCAGATCAAGGAACGGTTTCCAGAGCTGATCCCGTTCGGGTTCAACTCGATCGGCGAAGGCACCGGGTCCCTCGGCGACGTGCTGCAGGATTTTATCGGCGTTCCGCTGGAGGACGGCAATGGCGGTTTCTACAACCGCAACCTGGACGACGATTATTTGGCATGGCTCCGGACGCTGAACCAGGTTCACCGGGACGGGAACATCAGCGACGACAGCTTTGCGGATGACGGCACTGCATTCGAAGAGAAGGTCAAGTCCGGCAAATACGCGACGATTCTGCTGGACGGCACGCCGCAGCAGGGGGGCAACCTGCAAATTTTCATGTCGGCTAATCCGGACAAGGCATATATGGCCGTGGACGGGCCGCAAAGCACGGCGGGCAACGAGCCCAAGCTGAACCAATCCGGGATCTCCGGCTGGATGGTGAGTTTTATCACCAAACAAAATGCCGATCCGGCCAAATCGATGCAGTTGTTCACGTACCTGCTGAGCGAGGAAGGACAGATGCTCATGAACTACGGCATCGAAGGCGAGACCTATGTGAAGAATGCGGATGGTTCGGTTCAGTTCACGCCGGAAATCAAGGAGCTGCAGCAGACCAATGCGGACAAATTCAAAAAGGAGTATCGCATGGGCGAATTCATGTTCTTCGGGCACGACAAACACAAAGCCTTTAGCGAAGACGCCTTCCCGGAATCGATCAAGCAAATGCAGCAATGGGGCGAGGGCAAATTGGTACCTCACTTTATTCTGGAAAACATCGACCCGGATCAGGGCACGCCGGAAGCTCGCGGACTGACCGCGATCAACACCAAATGGAACAGCACGATGGTCAGCATGATCCGGGCCAAGGATGATGCGCAGTTCGAGGCCATTCTGAACGATTACAAGCAGTTTTTGGACAGCAACGGTTGGAGCAAAATCGTGGACATTCGCAGTGAAAAAATGAAAGCCAACAAGGAAAAGCTCGGTCTGTAACCGGGGACAGGAGGCGTGAACATGAACACGAACATGGATAGGGGCAAAAGCGAAGTTTTGATCTACGAATCGAACGGGGAAGGGCAATTGTTTGCGAAAAAAACGAAAGCGGAGCTGGCCCCGGCTCCTTCTTCCGTCGATGCACGCGTCATCGTCGTTGACGACCGCGAGCGGTATCAGGAAATGGACGGATTCGGCGCGTCATTCACGGATTCGGCCGCTTATCTGATCCATCAGGTGTTGAGCGCGGAACAGCGCGCGGAGCTGATGCCCAAGCTGTTTGACGATAAACGGGGGATCGGCCTGTCCGTCATTCGCAATCCGATGGGCGCTTCCGATTATGCCCGCGAGTTCTATAGTTATAATGATCTGCCCGAGGGCGAGACCGACCCCGAACTGGAGCGGTTTACGATCGCCCATGATGAGCAGGACGTCGTTCCGCTGATGAAAGAGGCGTTGCAGCTGAATCCGCAGCTTAAAATGATGGGCTCGCCCTGGAGCCCGCCAGGCTGGATGAAAACCAGCGGCTCCATGATCGGCGGCACGCTGAAAGAAGAGTGGTACGCGACGTACGCCGATTATTTCGTTCGCTATGTACAGGCTTACGCGGAGCACGGCATCCCCGTATACGCCGTAACGCCTCAGAACGAGGCGCTGTTTTCGCCGCCGCATTATCCGGGCATGATTTTCCCGGCCGCCGATCAGGCCAGATTTGTCCGCGAGCATCTGAAACCGAAGTTCGCAGCGAACGGCATCAGCACCAAAATTTTCTGTTATGACCACAACTGGGATAAGCCGGAATATCCGCTGGAAGTGTTGGAACAGGCGAGCGACGCGGTAGACGGAGTGGCATGGCATTGGTACGGCGGAAGCTCCTCGGCGCAGAGCGATGTGTGGGCTGCTTTTCCGGAGAAAGAAGTGCACTTTACGGAAGGATCTGGCGGAGAATGGATACCGCCGTTCGAGCAGGCGTTCAGCAACGTGATGCGGACGGGCATCGGCATTCTGCGCAATCACAGCCGTTCGTTCGTGCTGTGGAATATGGCGCTGGACGAAGAGAACGGACCGACGGTGCCGGGATTCGGCAACAGTACATGCCGGGGCATCGTGAAGATCAACCAGCAAACGCGGGAGCTCACCTATACGCTTGATTATTACGCGCTGGCTCATTTCAGCAAACATATTCGTCCCGGAGCCGTACGCATAGGTTCAAACAGTGACGATGCCGTGCCAACGGTAGCGTTCCGGAACGTGGACGGATCGATTGCCGTGGTGCTGTTCAATGACCGGTCTCATTCGGAGAGCGTGGAGGTAAGGGTGCCGGGATACGAAACGATGAGTTTCGGCATGGAGGCCAAGAGCGCGTTAACGCTTGCCTTTGGCGTGAGGGACTGAGGGGCTGCCAGGGTCGGATGGGGAAATGGAACTCAAAACAGCAAAGGTGATGTGAGGCCAGCTCGTGCCAAAACAGTCGCTGTACAAAGAAAACAGGCGGGGAATGTTCCTCGCCTGTTTTCCGTTCATCATGGATAAGGCAGACCGTAATGGCGTTTTGGCGAATATGGAACGTGGACGGTTACGATTTATATTCATCAAGTGCTTCGATGTATCGCATAAGGGCCTGGATGCCTGCATACTGCCGCACGAGCCGCTCGTTCAGCTTTGTCATGGCAAGACTGAGCGAGCTTTCGACCTGAACAGGGTCACGTTCTTCCAACAGTTCGAGGAGCTGCTTCATATGGCCGATATAATACACCGTTTTGCGCAAACTGCTGATCAGCAAAATTCTTCTCGTTTGGTTTGCCGGGTAGATCCGATAACCGTTCATGGGGTCACGTTCCGAATGAATCAACCCTTCCTTCTCCCAATGGCGAATGGCAGAGGCATTGACCCCGGCCAGCCCTGCAGCCTTGCCAATCGTCAGTCCGTCCGGCACGTCTGCCGCCATCGGATTTCCCCGGTTTGAATCGCGCAGCATGGACCAGATCTTTTCAACCCGTTCTTTCTCCGACTGTGCGTGGGTCAGCTGCCCGTTTACGAGCCATAACGCCTTCAGCTTCTCACCTTGCCTGATTTCCCGCATAGCTGCGTACACCACGGGAATATCATAAGCACTCAGCAGGCTCCGGATCGCGACAAATGCGTGTAAATGAACACCCATGTATATTCTGCGATTGCCGGGAGTACGCGGTACATCGGGAATCAGCCCTTGTTCCTCGTAACGGCGCAGCGTGGTCGTGCTGACGTTTAACGCGGAAGCCATCTCGCTGGGAGTGAATATCCTGTCCATGTCCATCTGCTCCTTAACCTTGAACTTAAACCTTAAAGTGCTACGATAACATATTCCCGCTGCAGGTACCATTCTTTAAGGAAAACTTGCACCCGAACCGAAAGATTGCATCCATGTTATAGACTGAAGACAAGTAAAGAAAAAGGAGTGAGTTTGTTGAAAAAGAAGGTAACGCTGCCCAATGGTTCAATGATCGAGGTTGGCTTGGTGGGTAACCCCAAAGATGGCGTCGTCATGCTGCCGGGGACCAAACCTGCCGTATATGGCGAAGGGGCGGAAATGCTGCGATTGTGGGGGGTGGACCCCGAACTGGGCGAGAAACTGGTACAAGGGTTGTCGGACGACTTTTGCGTGCTGTATTTTGATTATGAAGGACATTACATGGCACAGCCTGAACCTGACCGTTTTACGCCTGAGCATATCACCAATGATATGCTGCGAATCGCGGACCAGATGCAAGTGGACCGATTCTGGTACTACGGTTACTCCTGGCTGGCGCTTGCCGGACTCCAACTTTCCATTCGCACGGATCGGTTGAACGGACTGATCATGGGAGGTTTCCCGCCCTACGGCGGACCCTATAAAGAAATGTTGACCGTAACGACGAAAACGTATGAACAGGCGCTATCGAATCAGAACAAGGAAGGAGCAGGGCAGGAAACGGGAGCGCAGGACAAAAAGCTCGTAGAGCCCGAAGACATCGATTGGAACGAGGTGGAGGTGAGCATCCATCCCGATCAATGCAAACAGTTCATGACCATGTACCAGCATCTTGCCGATTTCGATGACCGAATCATCCATCCCGTCTCGGGCATGCCCAAATTGGCCTTTGCAGGGGAACTTGATTTGATAGAATATGGTGAATCGTTTGGAAACGTCAGGGTAGATATCGCGGACCGCTTGAAGCGGCACAGGCATGAACTCGAAGCATATGGGTGGGACGTTGAGATCGTCAAAGGAGAGCGAATGGACCATACCGGGGCGATGCAGCCTGCCGTGGTTTTGCCTTTGCTTAAACGTTGGCTTGCCAAACGAACCTGATATTACGTTATTTGTGGAAAGATGCTGTATATGGAAGGGAGCTTAGATATGTCACTCTGGAAAGAGCTTTTCGAAGAACGGACTCACAGCTTGTTATATTACGCCGAACGATCGGACGATTTTACGTCGGGGTGGATTGGCGGCAGCGCACCAGCTTATTTCGACAATGAGCGGGAGCAAGACAATCTTGCAGACGGGGATTATCGCTTTTACATGGCCCTGGTTATGCCGGCTGAAGTTACTGCAGGGCTGGAACGGGGTGGGCAGGCTGGAGACATGCTGTCGGTCTTTGTGCCCTGCGACGAGGACACGCATTTCGAAAATAACATCTATCCGGCTTGCGCCGTCAGGGTCATTCGCCACCCGCATTCACCGCCAAGCCTGTCAGCACGATATGCCCATCCCGATTTGGAAAGGCATGCACTGAGCGCACCAATACGCATGGCTGATGAAGAAGCGAGGGAGCAAGCTTTTCTCGTGAAAATCGGGGGCAATCCCCGATTAATTCAGGATGAAAGACACTATACTTCCGCTCTTCTGAAGGAGGGATATGATTTCTTCATTCAGATCGATGAAGACGGTTATGCGGATGGTCTCGCCGAAGAGTATGTTTTTGGTTATGGGGCGTTGTTTCTTTATTCCGGGTTCGATAAGGGTGGAGGGAAAGAGCCGGTGGCAGGCTTTTGGCAGTTCAGCTAATGGCGCATAAAAACGGATCGTGTACTCTCTGAGATTTGAACGGAAAGCGCTGAAACGACGGGGCAGGAACAATCGGTTAAAAGTGTGAAAATATGGTGAAATGGGCGGTCGAATCGCTCACTTGGACAGCTTCTCCTTTATAATAAAACAAAACGGACAAGGAGATGAACGCCAGATGAAAAAAGCGACGTGGGCCGCAGGGGTGTTAGTTGTCGTTGCATTGGGAACGTATCTGATTGCCGGAAACTTGCAGAAAGAAGAAACGGCGCTGCCATCCGGGGATCATATCAATATCAAACAGCTGGTCGAGGATATCGGGGCAGGCAAGGTGTCCGCCCAATCGGCCTCCATTGATGCAAAAACGCTGACGGTCGTAGGGAATGACGGTCAATCGGCGGATTATGATTTGCCGGAAGATGCCTTCTTTTTATCCATTGCCCCGTATGTACAGCAAACCCATCCCTGCGAGATCCACAGTCTGACCGGTTGCCAAGGGGAAATGAAAAACGAGGATTTTCTCGTCACCATTCTCGATTCCGAAGGAAATACGCTCATGAAAGATTCTTCGCTCAAGACGGCATCCAATGGTTTCGTTGACATTTGGCTGCCCAGAGACAGAAGTTATCTTGTCAAGATGGTTCATGACGGAAAGGTCGCCGAAGCACAGATCTCTACATACGACCAAGACAATACATGCATTACAACGATGCAGTTAAGCTGATTCCAAAAGCTGTACAAAGGTAAAAAGAAGGGCTTTGCGTGGACAATCACGTCAAAGAGAATATCCCGCAGAAAAGGGCTCGCTTCCGGCGGGCCTTTAAGTTGTCATTCCTAGAATTGTTGAGTGATATCATCAATGTTGTTGACAAACCCCCAATCATGTCGCATAATTTTATGAGTGATAATGAGAATTATTATCATGTCTATACATATAAACAGGGGGAGACTTACGAACATGAGAAAAGGTTGGAACGGAATTGCGCTATTGGTTGTTTTTGCTCTTGCGCTGGCGGGGTGTGGATCTTCGAATAATAGTGCTGGCGGGAGCGCATCCGAAGCGGGCCAACAAAATACGGGCAGTGCGCAGACTGAAAATGCTGCAGGTCCGATCACAGTAACAGACGATCGCGGCGAGGTAAAACTCGACAAGCCGGCAGAACGCGTTGTTGTTCTGGAATGGACATTTACGGAAGATGTCATTGCTCTGGGCGTACAGCCTGTCGGTAACGCGGATAATGAAAATTATAAAGTATACGTCACTTCCGAAGCTGCGCTGGATAGCAACGTAACCGATGTCGGCGCACGCAACGAGCCGAACCTGGAGACGATTGCTTCTCTGAAGCCGGATCTCATCATTTCCGATAAAAGATCCCATGAGGCGATTCACGATCAACTGAAAGCTATTGCACCTACGCTGGAATTCGATACGTACAAAGGCGGTTACGATCACGACCACATGGTCTCCATTTTTAATACCATCGCAACTGCGCTGGGCAAAGAAGACAAAGCGAAGGAAGTGTTGGCTGACCTTGACCAGCACTATGCGGATGCCAAGGAAAAACTGGCTGCTGCCGGCAAATCCGATTTCCACTACGTGCTGACCCAAGCGTTCACGTACCAAAATGCAGCATCGCTGCGCATGTTCACGGACAATTCCGTCGTTTCCAGCACGCTGGCGAAGATTGGCCTGATCAATGACTGGCAGCCGGAAAAGCTTGAAGATTACGGTTTTACGACGGTAGGCATCGAAGCGTTGTCGGATGTTCAGGATAGCAGCTTCATTTATATTACGCAGCCGGACGATGATGTTTTTGGCGAAGGCGTGAAAAATAATTCCGTATGGAATGGTTTGAACTTTGTGAAAGAAAACCGCACTTACCCGATTGCGAGCACAACTTGGACGTTTGGCGGTCCGCTGTCTTCCAAAGTGCTCGTTGACGAAGTCGTTGGGGCGATCACGAAATGAGTTCCGTTCAGACAGCGCGCCAATCTTTCAACTGGCGAATGATAAGCATTTATGGGGGCGGCTTGACCGCTCTCATCGTGCTTTTTTTTGTAAGTTTGTGTTTCGGGGAAGCTTCGATCCCGCTGCATACCGTTTTTGATGCGCTGACCGGCAGACAGGATACGCTGGAACATAACATGGTCTGGGATCTGCGCATGCCGCGCACGGTCATCGGCATTTTGTCCGGCGGAGCGCTTGCCGTGGCAGGTGCGATGCTGCAAACGATCACGCGTAATCCGCTGGCTGCATCGGACACGCTTGGCATCAATGCCGGCGCTTATTTCGCCGTTGTGTTCGGAACGGTGATGTTCCCGGGCGTACTGCAAAAGTCTCCGTTTTTGTTCGCAGCGCTCGGTGGGCTCCTGGCTGCTGTTGCGGCCTACGTTATGGGCGGAGGGCGGTCTTCAAGCCCGGTCAGGCTCGCGCTCTCGGGCATGATCATATCCATGGTGCTCGGTTCGTTTACGAGTGCTTTACATATCTTTTTTTCGATGGAAACGCAAGGTCTGTTTCTATGGGGTTCCGGTACGCTCGTGCAAAACGATTGGAGCGGCGTAACCTATGCCTGGCCTTGGGTCATCGGCATTACGCTGGTTGCTTTTTTCTTGTCCAGGCAGTGGGACGTGCTTGATTTGGACGAATCGACGGCGGCGTCGCTCGGACAGCGGGTAGGGATGATTCGTGCCGTAGGTTTGCTCGTATCGGTACTTCTTGCGGCAGTCATCGTAAGCGTCATCGGCCCGATCGGATTCGTCGGGCTGGTCGCGCCGCATCTCGTTCGACTGAGCGGCGCCCGCTCCCATCGCTGGCTTTTGCCAGGCGCTTTTGTATGGGGAGCAGCGCTGTTAATTGCGGCGGACGTTCTTTCCAAAATGATTCACAAGTCGAGCCTGGAATTGCCTACAGGGGCAATGATGGCGATCATCGGCGCGCCTTGGTTGATCTGGCTGGTGCTGACCCGCATGAAAGCGGCGAACGGACCGGCCGCCAACACGTCGATGAGCACCGGTTCGCGCGGGCGACGCTGGCCTTTCCGGCGGCTGGCCGTGCTGTTCACGGTAGTTACCGTTGGAGTGACGCTGCTGAGCACGATGTTTGGCGGAATGCGCATTCCGCTGGCAGATCTGCTGCCAAGCCTGTTCAGCTCGGACGGTCCGTTTTCGGCCATGGTGCAGCTTCGCATTCCGCGTACGCTTGTAGCCGCCGGGGCGGGAGCGGCTCTGGCCATTGCCGGCGTGCTTATTCAGATGGCGGTTCGCAATCCGCTCGCCGACGCCTCGGTCGTAGGCGTCACGTCCGGGGCGGGACTTGGGGCGATGATGGTCATGATATTGTGGACCGGCGTTCCGATCTACATGGTGCCTTTGGCAGCTATCGTCGGCGCAGTCATTGCGGCGGGAATCATTTTCTCGTTATCCTGGAACAAAGGGCTGAATCCGTCGGCCGTGCTGCTGGTCGGCATCGCAATCTCGGCCATTACGGGAGCCGGCATTCAGATTCTGATCATCGTAGGCTCATTATACGGAGGAAGCAGCTACATTTGGCTGACCGGAAGCACGTATGCCCGCACATGGGATCAGGTGAAAATCATCGCTGCCTTCCTGGTGATTCTGATTCCCGTGGCCTGGTGGCTGGCCCGCCGGTTCGAACTGCTTGTGTTTGATGATCAGAGCGCTTCGGGACTGGGCCTGCATGTGCGCCGGACACGCCTGCTTGCGATGGCGACGGGTGTACTGCTTGCAGCCGGCGCGGTTGCTTGCGTAGGGACCGTTGGATTCATCGGGCTGATTGCGCCGCATATGGTCCGGTTGCTGACCGGTCATCATCTGCGCCGTTCGATGTTTCTGTCCGCGCTGGTTGGCGCCTTGCTGCTGGTGCTGACCGACACCATCGGACGAACGGTCATGGCACCGACGGAAATTCCTTCGGGATTGCTGATCGCGATCATCGGCGCGCCGTACTTCCTGTATCTCATGTACCGTTCCAACTGGCGCAGACCCGTAAAATAATATCGCGCGTTTCTGCCGGCTGCTTGAACGTTCTTCCCTTTTACGAAATAAACATACTGAAAGAGCCTGCATGGTTGGTCATGCAGGCTCTTTTTCATCGTGCGCTAACGAACTTCAGACACCTTATATTGAGGCTTTTTTGCTGTCTAAAATTTCTAACGAAACTCAGTCACCTTATTCAGCAGTTTTATAGCCTATGAGTAGCAATGTTGGCCGAATAGCGTGTGTCAGGTTCGTCAAAATTCTAAATGAGTGAAAATACCCCAAATAAGGTGGGGCAGGTTCATTACAGATAATTACAGATATCGTCGAGCTGCGTGCATGCGCGGTGTTACTGATCCCCATATAGCAGGGTTACTCCCAAGCCAATAATGTAATGCATCCGATGTGCTTCGTTCAACGCGTTATACGTGATTTGTTACGGGCTAGTTGAGGCTAGGGGAAACGCTCTACACGCAGCTCTCGGCGAACGCGCACAGTGTCTCCCTGCGGATCAGTGGTCCGCCCCTTGTACGGAATCGATGCGGAACTGGCTGAGCTCCTCTTGCAGTTTGATGGACAACGTGTTTAACCGCTGCGACAGCTCCGCCACCTGCTCGATGCTTTCCAGCTGCTCCTGCGTGCTCGCGCTGACTTCTTCGGTGGAAGCAGAATTTTCTTCGGTGGTGGATGAGATGATCTCCAGCGCCTGCACGATTTCATCTTTGTGCCGGTGCACTTTGGCCGTATTGCTGCTGATCTGGATCATGCGCTGTCTCAGTTCTTCGAGTTCGTTGTTGATGCTGAAAAAGACTTGCTTCGTCTCCTCAACGGATCGCGCGTTTCCTTCGGCGATGCTCAGGCCGCGCGCGGTATGCTCCACCGATACGTTCGTTTTCTCCGCAATTTCGCCCACTTTCCGGCCAATCTCCTCTGTGGCCAGAGTGGTCTGCTCGGCAAGTTTGCGGACTTCTCCGGCAACGACGGCAAATCCGCGCCCGTGTTCTCCCGCACGCGCCGCTTCGATGGAAGCGTTGAGAGCCAGCAGGTTCGTCTGGGTTGCAATTTGATGGACGGTGTCCACGATGCCTGAGATGGCATCCCGACTCAAGTCAATCTCATGGATGATGGACGACATGGCCTGCGTGGATTGGTGGTTTTCCTCTGCCCATCTGGACAGCTGGTCCAGTACGCCGATTCCTCGTCCGCTTTGTTCAGCAGTCGCTTGGACCATCGTTTCAATGGCTCGGGCATCGCTGGCGATTTCGTCGATTTGTACGGACAACGAGCCGGTTTTTTGCAGAATGTTCTCCGATTCAACGGACTGATAGTTGGTTGCATTGGCGATTTCGTTAATGGCTGTTGCGGTATCATTCATCGTGACGGCCGTTCTGGAGGATATGGCCTGCAAATCCTTGGACGATTGGCTGAGCACCGAACCGGTGCTGCCGACCGTTTGCATCATGGCTTGAAGTTTTTGCGTCATGTTGTGCATGCCCTGCGAGATCTGTCCGATCTCATTGCTGGAGCTTATATCGAATTGAACGGTGAGATCTCCGTCTTCCACTTGTTTGATTTTGGCCAGCAGCTTCGGTATCGACCGGAGCAGAGCGCGGAGCGTAACATAACAAATCAGGACAAGCAGGATCGCGGCGACCACGAAACCGCCGATCAGAATCCGGTTGAAGCTGGCCAGCTCCGAAAGCACTTCCTTCTCGGTAATGGTCAGTCCGACAGACCATCCGGTATCTTTGCTGGTGGCGTATCCAATATAGCGGCGTTCTCCTTGATCATCCATGAGCTGTATGCCGGATTTGCCTGCAAGCATTTCTTTGCCGACGTTCCCGAGGTCGCCTGGAATTTCATTGATTTTTTCGTTCAGCACTTTGCTCTCGTCCGGGTGATATAGAATATCTCCCGTTTTGGATGCAAGGATGGAATATCCCGTGCTGCCAAGCGAGTAGCTCTTCATGATGGCCGGAATGTCTTTGAATGCGATATCCGCTGCCACAAAGCCGATCAGTTCGCCCCCATCGTTTTTGACCGGGTAGAAAATGCCTATCAGAATATTGCCGGATGCCAGGTCCTTATAGGGTTCGGAAAAATAAAGTCCGTCTGCGGCCATCACCGGTTCATAATACGGACGGGTCTTGATATCGAAGTCGGCGGCGGAGGCTACGCCGTCATTTTGCAGCCAGAAGCCGTTTCCGTCGATGCCCGCGACCCATGCATCGGCAAAGGAAGGCTCTTCCTTGACGATCGCGGCCAGCGTGGCTTGAACCTCTGCGGCATAAGGTGACGTTGTGGCCGTCGCTGCCGATTCGGTCGTTTCAATATATTGTTCGAACAAATGATTTGTGGACATCTGTTTGACAAGCGAGCCTTTTTCTTTGAACAACGCATCGAATTGGCTGACGATCGCCTGCGTTTTCGTCTGAAGCTGGGCCTCCTGCTGGTTGACCAGAATGCTTCGCGTGCCGGTAAACATGAATGTCCCCAAAATCGAAAAGACGACAACGATAATGGCCAACAGCACCATGGACAGTGTATTGGCGATGCTCGTTGCTTTGTTACCCCTTTTTTTGACTGGCTGTACCATGCGGCCATCTCCCCAAAATCGGATATTGAGCTGTGCTCTTAGCATATATTTCGGAATTTCGAATCCGTTTCGATAGAGGCAAGGGATGGAAAATGTTTGTTTTTATTCATTACCTGGAGGGTGTACGGTCAACGGTAGGGAAGGACTCACGTTCATCCCTAATTGCACAAAAAGAACCGTTCCTGCTAATAAGGAACGGTTCCTTTGCTGACTCTATTCGTTTGATGTCAGAATGCCGCTGCTTTCCACGGATTGCAGCGCCTGTTCGAGCTGTTCACGATCCTGAACAAGCGCGAGGCGGACATATCCTTCGCCGGAAGGACCGAATGCACTGCCGGGTGTCACGATTACGCCGGCCCGGCTTACCAGGTCCATGGCAAATTGTTCGGAAGTGGCGTAATGGTCGGGAATCCGGCTCCAAATAAACATAGTGGCATCCGGTTTGGCAATAGGCCAGCCCAGTCTGCCGAAGCCTTCGCAGAGAATGTCACGGCGTTCCTCATAGATCGCCCGTACCCGGTCCACGTCGGACTGATCCCCGGTAATGGCTGCGATGGCCGCCTTCTGGATCGGCAGGAACATGCCATAGTCCATGTTGGATTTCAGCTTTTTCAGGATAGATACGACGGACGGATTGCCGACGCAGAATCCGATCCGTGCACCGGCGAGTCCATATGTTTTGGAGAGGGAATTGAACTCGACTCCGACCTCCATGGCTCCGGGATAGGAAAGAAAGCTGCCGCAGCTGTTCCCGTCAAATACCAGCTCGCTATAAGCGTTGTCGTGCAGAACGATGATGTCATGCTGCTTGGCAAACGCGATCAGATCCAGGTAAAACTGCTCGGGCGCCATGGCCGTGGTTGGATTGTTCGGATAGGATACGAGCATGAACTTAGCTCGTTTCGCGATTTCTTCCGGGATATCCTGCAGCTGGATGACATAACCGTGTTCCTCTTTTTGCGGCATGTAATAAAGCTCTGCACCTGCCAGAAGAGGCCCATCGGCGAACACCGGATAACAAGGGTCCGGGACCAGCACCAGGTCGCCCTCGTCCACGATGGCCAGGGAAATATGGGCAAGGCCTTCCTGTGAGCCAAGAAGTGAGCAGATTTGCGTAGCCGGGTTCAATTCTACCTGATAGCGCCGTGCATACCATTCGCTGACCGCTTGCAGCAGCTCGCTCTGATCGTTGATGGCGTAAATATAATTTTGGGTATCCCCGGCAGCTTCGAGCAATGCATCGATAATATGCTGCGCGGGAGGGGTATTTGGAGCTCCGACACTCAGATCGATCACGGTCTGCCCGTTCTCGATCCGTTGGCGCTTGATTTCGAGCAGTCGGGAAAAGATGCCTTCCTGAAAATGGTTCATGCGATTGGCGAATTTCATGATGATGCAGCCTCCAAACCTGTTGTCCAATAGTATTCTTCTATCATAAAGGGACTTGGGTCAAATGAGAAGGGAGGTCAGAGCATATTCGTTTCGAAATCGCAAGGGGAGCGGATAAACGCCATCCTGAAATCAGATGGTTGATAATATTGAGACTTTTTACGTGCATTCAAGGCGACTCCGGCGCGTAAAACAGGATGGATTTGGGTAAAAAAATGGAGAGTGTTGACAATGGGTTTTAAACGGGTTATAATTCGTTTATAAATTAAGTATTTTAAATTTAAGATTCTTTATTTCGTTGTATATGAATAAAAACAAACATCACATTTTAGGAGGAATTTATCATGACAACAGCAAACAACCCAAACAATGAAAACAAGGTAGTTCTTGAACCGGCAGCGCAAAAATTCGTGGAAGATACCGCCAATCCTCCGTATTTGTTTGACCTGGGTCCAGCCAAAGGACGCGAAACCGTCGACGAAGTGCAGTCCGGTGATATCGCGAAACCTGCGGTTGATATTGAAGATTTAACGATCCAGGGCGGACCAACGGGCGAAGTATCGATCCGAATCGTACGTCCGCAAAACGCTAACGGGGCTTTGCCGGTCATTCTATACACTCACGGGGCTGGATGGGTGTTCGGCAATGCCCATACGCATGACCGTTTGATTCGCGAACTGGCTGTAGGTTCGAATTCGGCCGTCGTGTTCACGAACTACGACCTGTCTCCAGAGGTCCGTTATCCTGTTGCGATCGAGCAAATTTACGCCGTGTTGGAGTGGATCTCGAGTGAAGGCGCCAGCCATAACCTGAAATCCGACGCTATTGCGGCAGCGGGGGACAGCGTCGGCGGCAACATGACGGCGGCTATTACGCTGATGGCCAAAGACCGCAAAGGCCCGAAAATCAGCAAACAGCTTCTGTTCTATCCAGTAACCGATGCGTCGTTCGACACCCCGTCTTATCACCAATTCGCGGAAGGTTACTTCCTGCGCCGGGATGGGATGCAATGGTTCTGGGACCAATATACGACCGATCCGGCACAAAGAGCGGAAATCTACGCTTCCCCGCTGCGCGCAAACCTGAATCAATTGCAAGGCTTGCCTGAGGCGCTGGTGATTACCGGTGAAGCTGACGTGCTTCGCGATGAAGGCGAGGCATATGCCAACAAATTGCGTGAAGCGGGAGTACCGGTAACGGCGGTTCGCTTCCAAGGCATCATTCATGACTTTGTCATGCTGAATGCGCTGGCCGATACCCATGCCGCCAAAGGCGCAATGCTCCTGGCCAATGCCTGGATCCGCCAATAACGTTCGTCCCGGCTTTCCAAATAGAGGGCTGCACTTCATGTGCGGCCCTCTTTGGCGTGGAGAATGGGATGGAGCTTCGTGCGTCAAACGCGCTGAAAGCCGTTCAAAACAACCGCGTGTTCCATATTGATACACGCATTTAGGCAGAATTATGGCAAGAGACTATAGCTCTATCGCTTGAAATAGAAAGGGGCTGCCACTCAAATAATGACGCAAGATGGCTTGCGCATACGACTGTTCTTCTTTCAGACTGTCGGTCTCCCTTGGATCGGGTGCATGGTGGGCGAAATTTTCGAGCATGGCCATCACGGCAAACGACTCCAGTTCCTGCAGCCCATCCGCGGCTGGTTTCCGAATGCTTTGGTACCCCTCAAGCACAAGTTTTCGTTGAGCCGGATACAGGCCCAAGATCGTATGAGCCACGTCGTACAGGAAATATCCGAATCCGCATCTGCCGAAATCGATGGGACGCGGATGCTTGCCGTCAAACACGATGTTTCCTTGATGCAGATCGCCATGGATTAATCCGTAATTTGTAGTGTCTTTGACAAGTCCGGTCAAGTGGGTGCGTACTTTTTCGGCAGCGGATTGATACAGCGCAAACCCGTCATGGGAAAGAAAGGCTTTGTGATGCTCTGCCAGGCGTATCATCGATGCATTGAAGCTTGGCAAACCCCATTCAGGCCGAGTGAAGTCGGCTGGGGGTTCGAATTGCCGGGATGCATGGTGAAGCTTTGCAAGCAGGACTCCTTCATTAAAAACCTGTTCCTCGGAAAGTTCCCGGCCCTCGTTTATGCCATCAACCCAGCGCATTAATGTCGCATAAACGGGCAGATCGTCGCCATGGTCCCCTTTAAGTTCCAACACGCTGTCGCCATGCCGATTCGGAACGCCTTGGGGAACGGGAATGTTCGTCAACCTATTCAGCGCATCCAGCCAAACGAGTTCAGAACGCAGTTCCTCCTTGTTCATTCCCGGATGAATGCGCAGCAATAAGGTCTGGCTTTTACTTGTTTGCACAACAAACGTACACGTATCGGACAATTGATTGAACCGGATATGATCCCAATCCAAATCCAAATCGTAACTTTGCAGCGCTCTGAGCGCTGCATGTTTGGAATGGGCGAGTATTTTTCTTACATTTTCCTCTGAGCTGATTTGAAACGTACGTGGCATGTATTATCCCCTCCGCTAAATCTGACCCTCTTTATTCGATACGATCATGCTATCCCAAGTCTGCGGTTCACGAAATGGAAACATTGATTATAAACGTGTTTTCCCGAGAAGAACCAGTAGAGCAGAATGTGAAATAATTTGGCTTATCTAGCGGTTGAAGTCAGAGTATTTCAATAGGAGCATGACTATACCAAAAGTTTATAGGAAACATATATTAGTAAAATCAGATTGGTTCGCTTTCGGGGAGGTGGATTCATGCTTCAAGCCGTTACCTATGTCCAATCACTTACGGGTACCAGTTTACCTCATCTTATGCAATGTGATGATGGTAACTACTACGTTGTTAAACTTAATAAGAATCCCCAAGGAAGTCGCGCTTTAGCGAATGAGATGATTTGCTGCTGGTTGGCAGGACGATTGGGGATCCCTGTTCCTTGCAGTCAGGTAATCTATATCAATGATTCATTAAGGAAACAATATTTAGAACTTGGGTACGATCTCGGACATGGCCCGCATTACGGCAGTCAATTTATTTTTGATAGTACAAGTTACCCTTCACAATCAGAGCTTGCTAGTTGTTGCAATATTGGCCAAGCGGCAGATATTATCGCTTTTGATTGTTGGTTGGATAACAATGACCGTTATTTGAGGCGGGATAATGGACAAAATATTTTGGTTTCACGAACGCCAACTCCAAAGTTGTGGATGATTGATAATGCCAATATATTCGCTGGTCCCAACTGGACGATTCAGTCGATGTTTAATTCGGTTTCAGTACATCCCATGTTTTGGGGGGCACTGTATGCGATGTTTGTTCCTTTCTTGGATGGTCCCGATCCTTTTGGCAAAGCAATAGCTAATATTATAGCTCTACCCACAGGCGAACTGATCGAAGTTATGGCTGTAATGCCAGCTGAATGGGGGGTTAGTCACGAGGAAATAGCTGCGGTGTCACATGCATTAGAAGTGCGAAAGAATTATCTTCCCTATTGGATAAGCCATCTGCAAGACCATTTCCCTATGTGGAGAAGTCAACATGGAGGGTTGTGATAGAATCATGACAGTCTTTAATATCCAAGTGTATCCTGGCATTCATAGTCCTAATCTTCCTTATGTCGTACAGTGGCGTAACCCGGATGGATATCCTTTTCTTGGGGCAGGGGCGCAAGGAGCCGTTTTTCAGTTATCGGTTAATACATGCGTCAAGGTCTATGTAAACGAGTTCGATACTCATCAGGAGGCTGAGACACTCCGAAGAGCTTCCTCTGCTTCGTTTGTCCCTCAGGTATATGAGGTCGGTCCAAACTACATCATCATGGAACTTATCCGAGGGCAGGGAATTAAAGCATATCTTTCACACCGACAAGTATTTCCTTCATTTCTCGCTGAAGAATTATTAACAATGCTTCATGAGATGAAACGAGTTGGATTTACAAGAATTGATGCTGCATTACGCCATGTTTATGTCACTCCCGCAGGAAAAGTCAAAGTGATTGATCATGTGAATTCGTATAGGACAGTACAACCATATCCGGCAAGGATACTGAAAAGTCTTGCAAATATAGGCTATTTAGCTCCATTTCTTCAACATGTGGAGAGGAAGGCTCCATGGATGTATGAAGAGTGGAGACAGGCATCCGTTATTCCTTTTTGAATGGAATCCAGGATATTTAATTGCGCGGAAATAGGCCCTGAGGACTTATGAATAAAGATATGGCCGAGCTTGCAATATCTCGAGGGTCAGCCTGATGTATTGGATGAAACGGGCGAACTGGCTTCGCTTCTGTACAGGAGTATGGCTACTAAATGTCGGATAAGTGAAGGCGATCAAACCTGCCGATGGCGCACCATACATCGAAGTCTCGCCGAAGCTGCTGCACGAAATGCGGATCTGACCGAATAAACGTTGGCATTTGGTTGCAGGAATCGTCAAAGGCAAGGAAAGGAGGAAACTCCGCCATCCTCGCCTTTTTTTGCATTGACATATATTTTGGTATTGTGCATCGCAGAAGGTCATGCTGGCACCAGGCATCTGGTTTCCAAACGCATGAATTTGATTTACAATTGATGGAAACAAGCCGTATGCAAAGGGGGAAAATCATGAGCGGAAGTTGGCATGCTTCCATGCAAGGCGTTCCCTGGAACGAGGACAAAATGAATGAGGCAGTCCGCTGTTTGCGGCATCGCGCGACGGTCAGCATTGCAGTCGGGGCGGATCAAACGGAGGATTTGTTTGCTTTGGACAAGCAGGTGTTTTTTAGACGGCCGGATCTCATTTTGCACGTGTGGAACAGGGATGAGAAAGCCAGTTACACGAAGGAGTTTCTCGAAACGCTCGCGCAACTGAAACATGCAGCCGCCTTGAAGCTGGATCTCCGGCAATCGCAGGATCTGTCCACGCTTGGCGCCATGGAGCAAATGCAGTTCCTGAACGTGAGTTCGCCCAAAAAAGCGGTAAACTTGGAGTTTATCGAGTCCTATAAACGCTTGACCTATTTGGAGCTGCACGGCAAATTCACGGATCTAACGCCGATTTCGGAATGCATTCATCTGGATACGCTCGTACTAAATTGTAAGGTGGATCGGTTGGACGTGGCGGCAGAGCTGCCGCTGCTCAAATACCTCGGCATCGACAGTTGTGAATTAAATGCTCCGCTTGCCGCGTTGGGAGATTCGAACGTAAGCATGTTGAGATTGTCCGCAGTCCGTAAGTTGAGCGACATCGGCGAGTTGGCCCTGTTGCACAACTTGGAATTTCTGCATTTGGCATTGCCCAAGGTGGAGTACCTGTGCAATTTTTCGAAGCTGGACAGGCTCAGACAATTGGAGCTGGATTACATGAAATCGCTGCGGAATATAGACCAACTATGGACTGCGCGCAACCTTGAAGCGATTACGCTTAAAGAGATCAACACGTCGATTAAAGCGGAAGCTTTTGACCCATTGGCAGAAATGGAGCATCTAAGGCAGGTGGATTTTCGTTTTATCGATATGAACAAAGGGCGCATTGCGGCCATGCGCGAACGGTTGGAACATGCGGGCAAGGGCCATCTGCTGATTGACCAGATCCCGGAGGAACAACGCATTCGCTCTATGGTGATCGAGCATTTGTCTCCCATTTTGATGTGATCGGCGAATCCGGCAGACACGAAAGACCCGTTTTTTCCAGATGCCTAAATACAAGAGAGCAGGTGGAAGTCGATGAGCTCAGACATGCAATGGCTTGATTGGGTTAAGCGAATTCAAGCGATCGCCCAAACCGGGCTGACATACTCCAAGGACGTGTACGACCTTGAACGATTTGAAGAGTTAAGAGAACTTAGCATGGAAATGCTTGCGAATTATACGAATGTCAGCCGGGAGAAAATCAAGCTTCACTTCGGAAGCGAAACGGGATATGCCACGCCTAAGGTGGACATACGCGGAGTCGTCTTTAAAGAGGGAAAAATATTGCTGGTGCGGGAAAAAGCCGACAATGCCTGGGCATTGCCGGGCGGGTGGGCTGACATTGGACATTCTCCTTCGGAAATCGCCGTAAAAGAAATCGAAGAAGAATCAGGTTACATTACGGTACCCAAGCGGATACTTGCCGTGATGGATAAAAAATTCCACGATCATCCTCCGGAACAATATCACGTGTATAAAATCTTTATCGAATGCCAGATTGTGGCCGGACAGCCCAGTGGCGGGGTTGAAACGAGCGAAGTTGCCTTTTTTGATAGAGACCGGTTGCCAGAGCTCTCGTTGGAGCGAAATACGGTGAAGCAGATTCAAACGATGTTTCAGTTTCTGGATGATCCGAGCAAAACCGTTATTTTGGATTAAACGTTAAGATGGCATCAATACGTCGACGATTGAGGAGTGGGAAGCTTATTTGGACCTGCGTTGCTAGGGTGGAAGGGAATAAATTGGGGAAAGGACGAACCATCATGACTGATTTTTTGAAGCAATTTGAGGAGCGCTTTCGGGCAAGCTTTGTGGAAGATTTGAAAAGAACGTTGGAACAAACGCGAAATGAACGCGTGTATGCCTGTGCTTTTGGCACGGATAGCGACTTCGTCACCTTATTTTTGGCCGTAAATACGGAGGAATCGCTGGCTCGGCATATTGCCGACATGAAGAAGAAAGGGCTGTGTAACTCGAAAGAGGATGAAATTTATTTCAGGTGGGGTTGTTCGGAGTACCAATATGGTGACGACACGCATTTCAATGATATCAGCAAGCTGTTGTATGCCGTAGAAAATGCATATGACTACAAGGACCAATTGATCGAGATCATTGCAAGGGTGGTTCAGGAAACGGAACCGTCAGTTTTTGCCGAATACGGGCAATCCAAGGAAGACATCGTCTTTTTTGTGTCCATGACGGATGACGATCAGGCAGAGGAGCTGGAGAACGAATCGGTTGCGCTGATGACCCGCCCGGAGCTGGTTGAGGGATTTTTGAAGCGGTATGAGCAATAAGGGAACGTGATTTCGTCAATTGAATCTTTTATTAACAACGGAAATTCGGCAGCAGATTCAAGGCCCTCAGGTTGTGTTGTGGAAAGACATTGACGGAAAAGAGGATGAATTCGGGTGCGGCCTGTGTCCATTTAGCGAAATGGATTGAGAAAAATGTGAGCAGTAGTAGGACTACAACTTCTATGGAGACTAAATAAGAAATGAACTGGGCCCCCACATCCAAACGTTAGCTCAATGAAGACATTTGAAGGCAGCCGCCCCAAAAGCCGGCCGCCTTTTTCCTCATCTAACGGGTAGGAAAGTTCCAATTGGGTATATCAATTTAATGACGTTTTCCAAGCAGAGGTGCTTATGAATCCTGCTCGCGACACCTAAATCCAGGCGCTGGCTGGCCGTCCTTCCGCGTGGTTACTATATGCGCCGTCCTTCTAGCACAGCTTGAAGACGGTCCAGGTTCTGCTCGTTGCTGTCCGGGCAATATGATTTTGCTTGCTGGAATAAGTTTTCGTCTTTGAACTGTTGACGGAATGTCACACGCGTCCGACCGGCCATATCGGTAAATGTTGCCGTCAACCTGAATTCAGGAGTGCCTTGATGCTCCAGTACGATGCGTTTCCCCGACTCGATTTCGATGAACTTGTTCTCGTTCGGATAATCCTTGCCGTCCGGTCCGTGAAAGGTAAAGCGCCAGAAGCCGCCCTCGCGGAAGTCGAATTCGTGGAATGTGCTTGTGAAGCCGTTAGGCCCCCACCACTGCGCCAGAAGCTCCGGTTGCGCCCACGCCCGGTAAACATCTTCGCTCGGGAAGTCGTACAAACGCGTATGAGCAAACTCCAATTGGCCGGGAATCAGATCGGCGTCGTCTTCCGCAGCAACCGCATCTCCGCCCTGAGTAAGCGAATGACCCAGCAGCTCTAGAAGCTCCCTTGACCCGTGTTCCCGATTCTCCACCGCATCGAGCCCATCGAAGAAGGTGCCTTGCTCCGTAAAGGTCAGCTTCGTGCCTCCATCCGTGTCTGCAAGCTCAATCGTAGTAATGGACACCGAGAACCGCACGCCGTTAAAGTCCATTACGTACGTATAAACAATCCGCTCAAGCGGAACGATCTCCTGATAAGTCGCGTCGAATGTGAACAATCCGCCGTCCGGCGTTTCGCCGCTGCTGAATTCCCGTCCGCCTACCCGGAATTCGAACACTTCCGGCTTCGTGAACCAGCGTGCTTTGGCTTCAGCGTCAGCCATTGCTTGGTATACCTGCTCCCTGGATGCCGGATACGTTTTTTCAATTACAAATGTTCCATGTCTTACAAATTTTTCTTTCATGCTCTTAATCCTCCTTGTGTTCTTTTTTTGTAGGGTTTGTTCCCTCATTCCCGCCTGCTAAAAACATCCCCAGCAGGCCCAAGCGTTGCTCCCAACTGTGTTGACGATTCAGGATCGGCTTCTCGTAGTCGTTCTTCATCGCTTGCAGCAGTGTGGTGAAATCGTCTACCGTCACCTGCTGCTTTCCTTTCATCAACTTAGATACGTGCCTCAGCTGATCAAGCAGCTTCTGCTGCCGCCGTATTTGCTCTTGCGCGCGCTCGATCTGCATGTCGACGACCTCGAGCGGGTCAATTCCGGGGCCCGTTAGTGCAGCTTTCACTTCGTCGAGCGACAGGCCCAACTCCTTCAGCGATATAATTTGATAGAGTCGTGACAAATCATCGTCGTCGTAGAGCCGATGTCCCGATTCCGTGGCAGCCGACGGCGAGAGCAGTCCAATCTGGTCGTAGAAGCGCAACGTACGCACGGTTAACCCCGTCAGCTTGGCCAGATCCCCGACCTTCCAATATGGTTTCATGATCATCTCCGTTCTTTGTCGCTAGCTTGATCCCGGTAGCCTGATTATAAAACCTTACGTAACGTAAGGTGCAAGCGATTTATTTTAATATTTTTCTCAAAATAAAAAACGTGATGAGATAACTTACATACAAACGTTCCGCTAACGGGAAACGTTAGTTCAATAACAATAAAAAGCAGTCGATCATTGTGACTGGCTGCTTTCAATCGTCTAACAGGCTGAAGGGCGTAATAACTGAATATATCTATTCGTCGACCTTTTATCGTTTTTTCTTATCAAATATTATGTTTATGTAATTACTTAAAGGATGGTGGTTTTATGTTAGTGGAGAGTCCAAGCATCATACTGGTCACCGGAATCATGGCTAGTGGAAAATCTACCGTAGCGCAGTTACTTTCTGAACAATTTGATAATTCGGTACATTTACGTGGAGACATTTTTCGGAGAATGATTGTAAATAACCGCAAAGAAGTTCGTCCTGATTCAGGAAGTGACGAGTTCGATCAGCTGAGGCTGCGATATCAGCTCGCTGCTCTGTCAGCGGAGATGTACTATAAGTCGGGATATACAGTTGTTGTACAAGATGTTGTCATCGGACCACTACTTACTGATTTCATCTCATATATTAATAACCGCCCATTGTATTTAGTAGTGCTATGTCCAAACACTGCTGTGGTTGCAATGAGAGAGGCAAACCGCACAAAGAAAGGTTATGGGATATGGAGCGTTGATGAGTTAGATCGCGTACTGCGAAATGAAACTCCACGCTTGGGACTGTGGTTAGATTCATCAGATTTGTCCCCAGAAGAGACGGTTAATGAAATTATCAAGCGGCTAAAAAATGAGGCAGTAATAGAATAAACTATTACGTTAACGGGAAAAATAGTTCAACAAATCAATGAGCAGTCTGTAGTTTGGGAAGCTGCTCATTTTTCGTTGAATTGTCGTTTGAGTAAATGGTTTTTTTTACAAGTTGCAATTGCTTAATGAAACATGTTATATTTTTATTCCGGCCGCGAGACGGACGGTAAGAAATTGTTTGATCTTTGAAAACTGAACAACGAGTGAGTAATGCGAAGGTTTTTGGTACATGTCGTATGACTGTATGAAAACCGGAGCGACATTGAGATATTTTATCTCGTCAGATTCAAAATGAGCTAATCGCTCTTTTCAATACCTCAGATGATTTTCATCACGATTAACCTCGTGACCGAAATTCATCTTTATTGGAGAGTTTGATCCTGGCTCAGGACGAACGCTGGCGGCATGCCTAATACATGCAAGTCGAGCGGAGTTGA